>NZ_CP040609.1:0-39913 GCF_012897595.1 Campylobacter sp. CFSAN093226 | reverse complement strand
TTTTTAATAAAGGATATAAAATGAAAATAAAATTATTATCGTTAATTTTATTAAGCCCTATATTCGTATTTGCGGCTGGTGGTATTGACAAAGTTAATACCTTTATGCAAAACTTAAGCATTGCTTTGTATGCACTTGGTGGAGTTTTACTCACAATTGCACTTATGTGGTGTGCTTCCAGAATTATGTATCAAGGGCAAACTCTTAGAGAAGTTGCACCTGTTTTTATCGGTGGCGTTATTTTTGGATCAGCTTCAGCAATTGCTGGCTATATCATTACATAAATATAAATAGGACTAATCATGGAGAAAAATCCACTTTTTAAAGGTTTAACGCGTCCACCTATGATTTTTGGCGTTCCGATGACACCTTTTGTTATAGCGATGGGATGTATCATTTTAATTGCATTTTATAGTCAAAACATTTTTTTAGTTGGCTTTTCTATTCCTGTGTTTTTTATTATGAAAGCAATGACAAAAAAAGATGACTTTATTTTTAGATTAATGTTTTTAAAAATGAGATTTTTATCCAATCCTGCTTCCAAAAATTATCATAAGGTTAAAACTTACAGCACAAACTCTTATAGACAAATGCCGCCAAATTCTAATTTTCCAAAAATATCTGTGTTCGGACTTAATGCAGAACCTAGTTTTGAAAAATTAATTCCTTTTTCATCGCTTATAAATGATTTTGTGGTAATTACAAAAGATTATTTTTTAATGACAACTTGGGAGATTGGAGGAATTAGTTTTGAAGCAGAAGAAGACGATGAACTAGATATTAAAAATGATCTTTTGAATATGCTTTTTAAATCTTTTTCTAACGAATCTGTAAGCTTTTATTTTCATAATTGTAGATATTCTATCGAAGACAAATTAACTTCAAAATTTAATAATGCTTTTTTAGAAGAAATTGACAGAAAATATTATGAGAGTTTTAAGCAAGGAACTCTTAGAAAAAATTCTTTATATTTAACTCTTATTTTCAATCCTTTAAAAGTGAAAATAGAAAAAACAACTTTTATGAAAAGTTCTTTTGAAAATAAAAGAAAAACAATTAACCTATTTCTAGCTAAATTTAGTGAATTTGCTGATAGACTAGAAGCAAATATTAAAGATTTTAACCCAAAAAGGTTAAAAACATATTCCAAAGATGATAAAACCTACTCTGAACAACTAGAATTTTATAATTATTTGATTAGCGGTAAATTTAATCCTATAAGAGTATTACCAAGTCCTATAGATCAGTATCTTAATGGTAATTTACAAAACATACAATTTGGACACGATACTATTCAATTTAACCAAAATGATAGCACAAAAAGATTTGCTAGATGCATTGAAATTAAAGACTATACAAATGAAACTTTTGCAGGAATTTTAGATATCCTAATGTATTTAGATGTGGAATACACTATAACTCAAAGCTTTTCTCCTATTCCTAGAGTGGATGCAAAATCAGCAATATCTAAACAGAAAAAACAACTCATTGCAACCGAAGATGATGGTTTTTCACAAGTAGCACAAATCGACGAAGCACTAGATCAACTTACAAATGGAGAAATCTCTTTCGGTAAATATCATTTTTCAATTCTTGTGTATGGAAATACTATAAAAGAATGTAAAGACAACACAAATGAAGTTGTTACAAAGATGAACGAATTAGGATTTGGAGTAACTTTAGCAACGATCGCCCTACCTGCAACATTCTTTTCGCAACTACCTTCAAACTTTGCTATCCGCCCACGCATTAATCTCATATCATCCATCAATTTTTCATCGCTAATTGCTTTGCATAATTTTTCTATGGGCAAAAGAGATAAAAATTGCTGGGGTGATGCTGTTAGCATTTTGAAAACACCAAACAAACAACCTTATTATTTTAATTTTCACCAAAGTTCTGGTGTAAATAAAAATGATTTTGGAGAACTCTTTTTAGCAAATACTTTGATTTTAGGACAAAGTGGTGGCGGCAAAACAGTGTTTATGAACTTTATTGTAGATCAAATGATGAAATACGCTAGCAAAGATACATTTCCTGATGATATTCCTGAAGAAAACAAAAAATTTACAGCCATTTATTTAGATAAGGATAAAGGTGCTTTAGGTAACATTCTTTGTGCTGGCGGTAGATATATTAGTATTGAAAATGGTAAGCCTACAGGATTTAATCCTTTCATGGTTGAAAGCACACAAGAAAATATAAGACAACTTCAATCGCTAATGAAACTTTTAGTAACTAGAAATAATGAAATTCTTACAACTAGAGAAGAAGAAATGCTCAATAATGCTGTTAATTCTCTTATGAAAGGTTTTGAAAAAGAGGAAAGAAAATATCCTATTTCTTTATTACTTGAAAACTTAACTGAAAATGTAGATGATGATAATTCTCTTAAATCAAGATTAGCACTTTTCAAAAAAGGCAAACAATTTGGCTGGGTTTTTGACAATGAATATGATAATTTAGATTTTCCTGATGATATTAATTTATTTGGAATCGATGGAACTGAATTTCTTGATGATAAAGATGTATCAGGGATATTAAGCTATTACATTCTTTGGCGTGTAATGAGTTTAGCAGATGGCAGAAGACTTTGTATTGATATTGATGAAGCTTGGAAGTGGCTAGAAAATGAAATTGTGCAAGAAGAAGTTAAAAACAAATTTAAAACTATTAGGAAACAGAACGGATTTTTAAGACTTGCTACACAAAGCGTAGAAGACTTTTTAAAGCTTAAAAATGCAACAACTCTTATAGAACAATCAGCAACAATGGTTTTTTTACCGAATCCAAAAGCCAAAGAAGAAGAATATGTTAAAGGAGTAGGTTTAAGCTATGATGAGTATATGATCATTAAAGGTTTCAATCCTGCAAAAAGACAATTTTTAATTAAAAGACAAGATGAAAAAGTGATTTGCACTCTTGATCTTAGCTCATTAGGTAATGAAAATTTAAAAATACTATCAACTGGAACAGCACATATAGACACTATAGAAAAGATTTTTTCACAAGAAAATAAAAGTCTTGATGAAAAAGTATTAGAGCTGAAAGAATTTTATAAAAACTCATAGGAGATAAAAAATGAGCAATAAAGTCATTATTAATAAACAAGAAGTGCAATTTGACACTCAAAACAATCAAATCTTTTGCACAAGTTTAGATGTGGCTAAGGTTTTTGACAAAGAGCATAAAAATATTTTAAGAGATATTGAAAACATTTTAAATGATTTGCGAGAAATAGGGGATTTGCAATGTAAGCTCAATTTTGAGCTTTCATTCAAAGTCCGTAAAATACAAGGTTTTAAAGGTAGAGAAAGAAAATATCCATATTACAACTTAACTCGTGATGGATTCTCTCTTTTAGCGATGGGTTTTACAGGTAAAGAAGCATTACAATGGAAAATACTTTTTATCAATGCTTTTAATGAAATGGAAAAACTTTTACAAAAAGAAATTAAAAGCCCTAACAAATACTTAACAGATTTGATGGAACTTATTTATCCAAACTTACCACAAAACGATTACAAAGTTAGTGTGATTATCACAGATAACCCTTATTCTAAAGAAGCTAAAAATGTATTTTCTTTAAATTATCTTGTTGATAATCGCACACCAAAAGATCCAAAGAAGTTGCAATGAGTGATAAAGAATTAGAAATTTTTGAACTTTGCGAAAGATTATCAGAGCTTTTAGGAGATAAAGAAGCAATTGCGGATTTAAAAAAATTATATACAAATCATCCTGAAATGTTTAAGGATATGCAAGAAGTCAAAGAAGTAATTAATAAAGTAGTAAGCGAACCTGAAATCATTGTTGATGCAAATAGAGATAAAAGAAATTATGAAATTATTAAAGCAGCAAAAATCATAAATGATAAAAAAATGGCTGATGTAGTTATAAAAAACGAAAGTGGAACAAATGAGATATTTCATGCAAATAAAAAAAGAATAAAAGAGTTTAATAGATTAAACAATAAAGATAATCTGTTGCAGGTAGAGACCCCAACACTCTCTACACACCAACTTAATGGATTGGAGCTAATGGATAAAAATCCATCTGGTGCAAATGCACTTTCTGCAACTATCAATCAAACTATACCACAAAAAGACAAATCTGCAAATGATTTTAAAGCAAAATTAGAAGAATTTAGCACCAAAAAAACAAATGCAATTAAATCTATAAATAAGGAGTTTAAAAGATGAAAAAATATTACACCAACAAAAAGGAGTTAAACAATGAATAATGTAAATCTAATCGGATACTTAGGAAAAGATTTTGAAATAGGCACTACAAATAGCGGAAGAGTTTATGCAAAAAATTCTCTTGCAATTACAAAGCGATGGAAAAATGAAAGAGGCAATGAAGAAAGTAGCACGACTTGGATACCTATTGTTTTATTTGGCAAAAGTGCAGAAAGTGCATCAACGCACATTAAAAAAGGTTCACAGTTTGCGTGTAGTGGAGAATTATCATCCAATCAATATCAAGATGAAGATGGAAATACTAGAACAATGCTAAGCGTGATTGTATCTAAATTTTACTGGCTTGGCAAAAAAGATAAAGATGACACTGGAACACAAAATCCACAAGTTCCACCAAAAGAGCCAAATATTGATTATGAAAACACAAATATAGATGAAGAAACACAAGTATTTTAAGATTTAAGGATAAAAATGTCTATAAAAAATTTAAGTGTAGAAGAATTAGCACAAGAATTAGAAACTTCAAATCATGAAAAGCTGATTAAAGCTTTGTTTTTATTTGAAAAAAGTTCTTCAATGGAAGATCTTAATTCAGATCAAATAGAAATAATTTTAGATGAAGTATATGAATTTTATATCAATCATAAATCCATATCTTCTTTTTTACAAGAAGATATAAACCAAGCATTAGATGAAGCTATTGATAAAGAGCTTTGCAAAAAACAAGAAAAATCATTTGAAAGGTAAAAAATGAAAAAAAATATCTTTGGTGTTAATAAAGCCATAGGGAAATCTCATCCCCATGAAAATGGGGCAAGACTAATAAGCCTTGACTATAATTATACAAAGGAGTATAATTATAACTATGAGATTTGTGTAACTCAATTTAACCACCTCTTTTCTGAGGTTAAATCTAGCCACAGGGTTGCAGCCCTATGGCTAACCCCACAAAATTATATCCAAAAATTTAAAAAATCTATTCTTATTCTTACTTCCTTATTAGTTTTGCCTAACTTAGCATTTAGTGCTGGTATTCCTGTAGTTGATGCAACAGCAAATCAGCAAATGGCTACACAAAACGCTAAACAAGTGGCAGAATGGGCTAAAGATGCTTCAAGATGGACTGAAACAGTAGCACACTATCAAAAACAAATTCAAGCTTACAAAGATGAACTTTTATCAAAAACAGGCATTAGAGATTCAGTAACTTTTCTAAAAGATATTAAACAAATATATTCAGATTTTGCTGAAGCTGGGCAAAATATTCAATCATTTTACAATGATGTATTAAGAGATCCACAAAAATTTTTAAGTGATAAAGGTAATGAAATTTTTGGAAAATATACGAGCTTTGATCGATGTAATTTTGATTTTTTAAGTCAATCAGAAAAAAACATTTGCAAAATGAATTTAATCACTTATGCTGCTCAAGTAGAAACCTATAATCAAGCTTCAAAACAAATGGATACAATTAGCCAAACACTCCAAAAATTGCAAGATAAATTAGTAAATTCCAAAGATATTAAAGAAAGCACAGATGTCGGCAATGCTATCCAATTAGAAGTAGCAAAAATTCAAATGGTTAAAAATCAAGTTGATTTAGCTAATTCAAGCTATGAAAACCAAAGAAGAATCCAAGAAGATATGGCTATACAAGAATACTCTAAGTCGTTACAAAATTTTCATAATGAAGCCATTTCTGATGAAGAAGCTGCAAAATATTTAAAAAAGAAATAGCAAATGAATTTCTTTCAATTTTTAGGCGAAAGCATACAGCAAATCATTGATGCAATAAGACAAATAGGCACGAGTGATAAGGTTGCTGAGCTTAGTGTATTGCTCTCCATAATCATTACTTTAGTTATTATGTATAAAGGCTATGAAGTTTTAATGGGAATAAGCCAAAGCCCTATTAGGGAACTTACTTGGGATATAGCAGGAAAACTTCTTGCCATTACTTTTGCTTTAAATATCGGCGGATGGCTCACCTTGGTCATTAATGCTATGGATGGAATTTATGAATGGGCTGGGGGTGGAACACAAATGTATAAAACATTAGATGAAATGTATGCGAACACAGCACAACTAGCAAACATAATTTGGGCTAAATCAAGTGGTGTTGGAGGTGCTATTTTAGCCATTGTAGCAATGCTGCTTTGTTATGTAGGATTTGTAATCGCTGTTGTGCCGACACTTGCTATCTTTGTGATTACAACTTTTACACAAACCCTACTTGTAATAACCGCTCCTATAGTTTTTTGGCTTTTAATATTTAAATCCACTAAAAATGTTTTCACGCAATGGATAGGACTTTTACTTTCAAATACTTTAGTGATTTTACTTGTAGGATTATTTTTGAGTGTTTTTATGGAGCAAATAAGCGGATGGATTTCTCTACTATCAAGCAAAATCCAAGCTGGAGCCGAAGTATTAGGTATCAGTATTTTCTTCGTCATTGCTTCCTTAGTTCTTGTCATTATGATTATTTCTGCAAAACTTTATGCTGAAAAAATCGCAAATGTTTCAATGGAAGGAGCTATGGGCGGAGCAATAGGTTCTGCTTTAAATCCTGTTAGTAGATTGGCAGGTTGGACTGCAGGAAAAGCTGCAGGAAAAACTGTAAATGCAGGAAAAACTGGTGCAAAGTTAGCTGCTAAAGGTGCTTGGGCTGGCACTAAAGGTGGTTATAGTTTTGCAAAAAAAATGTATGAAAGGGCTAGAAATGCAGGCTAAATTAATTTTTATTTTATTTTGTGGTGTGTTATTTTTTAGTGCTTGTAGCACTAAAAATCAAGGCAAATATGATGAATTTTTTAATAATCAAACAGGGTGGATTCCCATCAATCAAAACAAAGATTTAAATAAAGGAACTATGGATGAAAAATGAGTTTAATACTGCAATAGATTATGAAGCAAGTTTTAGATACTTAATTGAAAAAAGTAATAAAAGAGCTTGGCTTATTGCTTTTATTTCTATTTTTATAGCCATTATTTCCATTATAGCTGTTGTTTTACTTACTCCTTTAAAAACAATAGAACCTTATGTAATAAGAGTAGACAATACTACAGGAATGGTTGATATTTTAACCATGCTTGATGAAAAAGAAATTAAAGCAAATGAAGCATTAGATAAATATTTTATTAGCACTTATGTAAAAGCTAGAGAAGGCTATTATTATGATCTTTTAAATCAAGATTATTTACTTACTCAATTAATGAGTTCTGAAAAAGTAGCAAATGAATATAGGGCTTTATATGAAGGTGATAATGCAAGAGATCAAATTCTAAAAAACTCCAATGAAGTAAGTGTTCAAATTTTAAGTATTGTTTTAGGAGAAAGTAACGGAGTGAAAACTGCTACAGTCAGGGCAATTATTACTACAAAAAATTTAACTTCCAAAGGAACAACTCAAGCAACAAAAGTAATAACATTAAGTTATGACTATATCTTAGCAAAAGCTAGCGAAGAAAACAGATTTTTAAATCCTTTAGGTTTTAAAGTATTAACTTATAGAATTGATGACGAGGTGGCACAATGAAAAAAATAATCTTGATAAATTTATTGTTGTGTAGTTTTATTTGGGCTTTAAATATTCCAAAAACTTCTACATTTGATAAAAGAATTGCTTATGCAATTTATAATGCAAACGATGTATTTCAAATTAATGCAAAAAATGGCTATGTTAGCGTTTTAGAATTTGGTACCGATGAAAGAATTATCAATACTGCTACAGGTTTTGCAGAAGGTTGGGATTTAATTGAAAAAGACAATCTTTTATTTATAAAACCTAAAGCTTATAAAACACAACTTGTTCAACAAGAAAACAATAATATAGGAGAGAGTCAAGCATCACAAGAATTCGTTTTAGATCCAAATCCTCATGATTGGAAAACTAACCTAATTGTTATTACAAATCTAAATACTTATGTATTCGATTTAAAACTTGTAAACCAAAATAATAACGCTACCTATAAACTCAGTTTTTCTTACCCTAAAAAAGATTTAAAAGCCGCTAAAGAATTTTTAGAAGCACAAGAACAAGAAAATATACGCAGAGATTTAAATAAAAATACCATTCCTAGAAATTGGGATTTTTATATGAAAATTAACAAAGGCAGCGAAGACATAAGTCCAAATTTTGCTTATGATGATGGTGTTTTTACATATCTTGGTTTTGATAATACTAAAACTTTTCCTGCTGTTTTCATGTATGATAATGGTAAAGAAAGTATTTTAAATACTCATATTAAAAAAGATGGCAATTATGAAGTTTTAGTAATTCAAAAAATTACTAAACAAATCTTGTTAAGAAGTGGCGATAAAGTCGTTGGTATTTTTAATCGTGGCTATGCAAAAAATCCTTTAGATAAAACAAGAGAAACCTCCAATGAAAATATTCAAAGAGAGATAAATAAAAAATAAAGCAAATGAAACTAAAAGGAATAAGTATGCAAGATAAAGAACAAGATAATTTAGACAATGATTTTGAAAATTATACAAGTGATTTACACGATCAAAAAAATCATCTTAGAAAGATACAAGCTTATGTAATTTTTGCTGTGGGTGGGTTATTATTAGTTTTAATATTAGTTTATTTTTTAAAATCATTTTTAAGTAGCAATACAACTACCGAAGAAGTACAAAAAGAAGATAATAAAGATTTGGCACAAAGTGTTAAAACAAAGGAATTTATTCCACCTCCTCCACAAAAAACATTTGATGAACTAATTGCACAAGAATCACCAAAACCGACACAAGATTTAATACTTGAACCAAAACCTCCAAAGCCTAGAATTGTTAAAGGTGCAGGAGTTACTGTTGTCGCTTCATCTAATAATGATGGATTTGGAAATAATGGCACAGGAAACAGGGAAGAATTTGGAGAAAAACCTAACACAGTGTTTGAGTTTGGACAAAATGGTACTTTACAAAACTCTAATAATTTACAAGGTGGTAGTAGTGGAGATTTTGTTGGAGAGGTCTTCACTCCCACAATCGCTAAAGTTAGCGAATTTGATCAAAATTTACTATTACCTAAAGGAACTTATATAGGCTGTGCTTTAAAAACAAGATTGGTAAGTTCTATTAAAGGTGGAATCGCTTGTATTGTATCAAATGATGTCTATTCTGCTAATGGAAATACTCTTTTAATTGAAAAAGGTAGCACTATTACAGGAACTTTTAATACTGGACAAATGGATGATGGAATGGATAGATTATTTGTAATTTGGCAAGAAATTAGAACACCGAACAATATCATTATCCCTGTTTATTCAGGTGCTACCGATGAATTAGGTGCAAGTGGCGTTCAAGGTTGGGTAGATCATCATTACTTAAAACGATTTGGCTCTGCTGTTTTACTATCAATGATAGATGATTCACTGGCTATCTTAGCGGATCAAATTGCAGGTAAAGATAATAAAAATAATTATGCCAATTACACTGAAAATACAAGAGATTCTGCAAAAGAAATCGCAAATACAGCACTAGAAAAAATGATTGATATTAAACCTACACTTTATAAAAATCAAGGTGATTTGGTCGGTGTTTATGTTAATCGTGATATTGATTTTTCAAAAGTTTATAAACTTACAAGGAAAAAGAATGTCAATAACGCTAGATAAATATACTCAAAAATTTTTTGGAGAATTTTTAAAAGATGATAATATCAATGAAATCTGCTATAACGGCGATAATAAAATTTGGGTACAAAACTCTAAAGGATTATGGGAATGTATAGATACTAAACTTGATTTTGAACAAGCTGGACATTTTGCAACTGCTTCAGCCTCATTCAAAAAAGATAAAATAGATGTATCACGCCCTATTCTTAGTTGTATTCTAGTAGGTGGAGAGCGTATGCAAATTGTTATTCCTCCTGCTACAAAAAGCGAACACATTTCAATTACTATTAGAAAGCCAAGCAAAACTCGCTTTAAAATGGAAGATCATATTAAAAGCGGACTTTTTGAAGATTTAAATCCTGATGATAAAAATAAAATCAAACCAAGCGATGAAGAATTAATCAAGCTATATGAAGCAAGAGATTATCAAAATTTTATATCCAAAGCTGTTAGTTATGGTAAAAATATTATTATCGCTGGTGAAACAGGAAGCGGTAAAACTACCTTTATGAAAACTCTTATTGATTTTATAAGCTTTGATGATAGGATTATCACAATAGAAGATGTTGAAGAAATCAAATTCTATGAACACAAAAATTTCGTGCAATTATTCTATCCTAGCGAAGCAAAAAGTACAGATTTTTTAAATTCTGCAACACTTTTAAAATCTTGTTTAAGAATGAAGCCTGATAGGATTTTACTAGCAGAGCTTAGAGGTGCTGAAACTTATGATTTTATTAATGTTTTAGCTAGTGGTCATGGTGGAAGTATCACAAGTTGCCATGCAGGAAGCCCCGAAGAAACATTTACACGACTTGCTTTAATGACTCTACAAAATCCACAAGGTCAATGCGTGCCTTTTGAAATTATCCAAAAAACACTTAAAGACTTAATAGATATTGTCGTGCATATCCATGCCCATCATGGAAAAAGGCGTATTAGCGGCATTTATTTTAAAGAAATGGAGAGATAAATGCAAAATAATAAAAGCATTCAAATGATTTTTCTTACTATAGCGAGTTTTATTCTCACTTACTTAATAACACCCATTGTTTTTTTCTTTTTAAATAAAGTAAAAATAATGAAAGCGATTGAAATTTATAACATAAATTTTACGCTACAAGCAATCTCTAATGGTTATCCAAAAATATGGCTTTCTTTAGGTATTACTTTTGGCATTTGTTTTGTTGTTTTTTCTGTTTTGGTGTTATCTTTAAAAGCCAAAAAATCTCAATTTGGCGAAGCTAGATTTGCAAATTTTAATGAAATTAAAAAAATGAATTTATTTTCAGATAATGGAATAATTATCGGAAAATACAAGGGAAAGATTTTAAGATTTAGCGGTCAGCAATTTGTAGCCTTAGGAGCACCCACAAGAAGTGGTAAAGGCGTAGGTATAGTAATACCAAACTTGTTAGAGTGGCGAGAAAGTGCTGTTGTTCAAGATATTAAACAAGAATGTTTTGACTACACAAGCAAATATAGAAAAGAGATTTTAGGACAAGAAGTTTATTTATTCAATCCATTTTCAAGACAGACACATCGCTATAATCCTTTAACTTATATTGATATGAATGATAAAGAGCATTGCGATAGTCAATTAATGGATTTAGGCAATATCCTTTATCCACTTGATGGGGATTCTACTTCAAAATTTTTCAACGGATTGGCTCAAAATCTATTCATAGGACTTTGTTATTTATGGCGTGATTTGCAACTTAGTAGCAATGGAAAAGATTTTCAAAAAGCTTTTAATGTTGATGTGGGAGAATTTAATTTTTACAATATCTTGCAACTCTCAAAAGGTTTAACTCTTAAAAATGAGGAAAATAATATTAGAGGTTTTGATGATACATACAATTTTTTAGTCTATTGTGAAATTTTAGATGAAGCTACCATAAGACGCTTAGAAACTTATTTTAATATTAGCTCAGACGCAACTAAATCAGGCGTAATGAGTTCTTTTAATGCACCCCTTGTGCCATTTGAAAGTGAAACTCTAAGATTAAGCACAGAAACAAGCGATTTTGATTTGCGAGATTTGCGTAAAAAGAAAATGACAATTTATATAGGAATTACGCCTGATCAATTAGCAAATGCACAATTTATTTTAAATATTTTTTGGTCGCAACTTATTTTATTAAACACCAAAGAAATGCCACAAAGCAATAAAGATTTAAAATATACTTGTTTAATGGTTATGGATGAATTTACTGCACCTGGTAGAATTCCTATCTATCAATCAGCAATCAGTTTTATGGCTGGTTATTGGTTAAGATCTTTGATGATTTATCAATCAAATTCACAACTTGAAACACAACCACCTTTGGGCTATGGAAAAGAAGGAGCTAAAACACTCTTAACAAATCATGCTTGTCAGATTTTCTATGCACCAAGAGAGCAAGAAGACGCAGAAGCTATCTCTAGGATTTTAGGAAATACTACTTTTAAAACAAAATCAAGAAGTATTAATACAGGCAATAATGGAGGTGGATCACATAGTATTAGCGAAGCAAGTAGGGCTTTAATGTTGCCACAAGAACTTAGAGAAATGCCTTTTGAAAATGAACTTATTACTATTGATAGTGGTAAGCCTATTTTATGCAATAAAGCATTCTACTATTCAGATTCATATTTCATGGATAAATTTAAAGCTGTTTCAAAAAGCCTATCAGGAATAAAAAAAATCCCTTCACGCAAACAATTAGAAGATGCAATCTTGAAAGGAGAATGCAAAATTAAAATTCAAATTATAGGAGAAAACAATGAAAAAAATGTCGCTTAGTTTAGCTTTAATCGCTTCATTAATGGTTGGGTGTTCTGCACCAAAAGCAAAACGATTAGATGATGGCTCTGCATTATCTATTAATAATTCTCTTTTGGAGCATAAATACAGTTTTGTTCCTAAAGATCCTTATTTGAGCGGATTTAATTGGACTTATCATATCGTGGTTGAGAAAAAAACTATAAATGATGATTTTATTAAAAATGATCTTATTACTAAAACTTTTTTACTCGCACACAATTCTACAAAAATCATTTTAGTAGGTAGAAAAGATTTAATTGAACAATATAAGCAATACTTTGAAAAAAATCAAGTTTTAGCACCTATAGAATTACAGCCTGTCAATCCTATTGAGCGTGATTTTAACAAAGTTAATATTTTATTTTTTAATAAAACAAATTTTTAAAGGAGAGAAAAATGAAAAAAATATTATTCCCATTTTGTGTTTTTGGTGTAATAAATAGTGTTAATGCTTTAGATTTGCAATTACTATCTGGTGATACTAGAACTTCTTGCGAAGTAATTCTTTGTTTAGCAAGTCCAGTTAAACCACCTGAATGTGCATCTTCTTTAGCAAAATATTTTAGCATTCACTTTAAAAAACCTTGGAAAACTATCCAAGCAAGGAAAGAATTTTTAAATTTGTGTCCTATTGACACAACAAATGATCCAGAAATGTATAAATATAAAAATGATATTTTAGTTAACTTAGATGGAGAATGCTCTACAACTGCATTAAATCAAAGAATTGAAAAATCAAAACAACCTTTAAAAGTTGAAAAAATATGCACTGGTGGTGGGCATAATGGATCAAGAGAATGCGTAGAAATAAAAACTTATGGATTTAGAATAAATCCTGAACTTACAAACTCTTGCAAACTTTTAGCTTCATCAAAATACACAGATTATCATTTAAAATATACTTGCGATAAGAAATTTTATGAGCAAAAAGATTGGGAAAGAGGTTATGAATTAAAAGAAGTATCACAAGAAATTTATAATGCTTTACCTGTATCGCAAAGAGAACAAGGAGAAAAATTAACTCCTATAAGTTATGGAGAATTTATTAAACTACCTGCTAATAAAAGAAAACAAGAAGGATTTGGCAAGTATTATAGAATCGATATTGCTTATTATCAAAAAATAATTATTAAAAAAGATTGCTGGATAAACGAGAAATAACAATGAATGAAGAAATTAATTCTAACGAAAATAATCTTTTTGAAATAGTTAATGAAGATAATTCAAAAAATATAGCTATGCAAAACTATAATGAATTATTGGAAAAATTTGAAAATCTTATAAAAATAATTATTGCTAAAATTAATGTTGGTAAGCAAAATGCACAAAATAATACAGAAGATGGTATTTTTAAAGATTTAGAAAGCAATATTATAGAGCTAGATAATACCTATTTAGCTCTTATTTCTTATTTTAAAAATCCTCCTAATGATGAAGAGAAAGAAATTATTAATAAAACCATTTCTATTAAAAAAACAATGGAAGATTTTGCTAAATTTGCTAATGAAATTCAAAAAATATCATTGGATGATAAACTTAAACAATATAACGAGCAAATTAATAAATTTTGCGAAATAGTAGAATATAAACTTTCTCATAATGCAAAAAATTATAATACTTTTCTTGATCATTTTGTTGAAGATGGAAAACAAAAATTGAATATATTTTCGGAAATTTTTACAAAAATGACAAAAAATACAAAATGGTATCTTATATTTTTTAGTTTTACTTCTATAGGGTTAGGTATGGCTCTTGGCATTTTAATTTTGCTTACTTATATAAAATATTCAGAATATAACAATTTAAAAGAAAGAGTAAGCACAATCACTCAAGGTTTAGCCACTATCTCTATTGATGAAAATAGCAAAGGAAGCTTTACCTTGAGCTTTGCAAAAAACAAAAAAACTATTTTCAATGAGAATAAAAATAGTATTCAAATCACACTACAAGGAGGTGAATGAACAGAACAATTATATACAAAAAAATGCAAAAAACAAAAAACAAATCACAAATTTATTAAAAAAAGGAGCAAAAAATGGCATTTGGAAAATTAGTTAATGATAAAATTGTTATCGATACAAACAATGCTTTAAATTATAGAGGCAAGGAAGGTGATATTCAACAAAGAAAAGTAGATACTGCTCTCATCGATGTTATTAAAGAAGCTGGACAAGTTGCTGCAATGGAACACGGAGCTGTGCTTTTTTCTGCAAAAGTTAATGAGGTATGGAAAAACTATTTTGTTAATAGAGATGAAAAAACTCACAATATAGTTTTAAAACCTACAAATTCACAAAATAGAGATGATTTCATTTATATCAACTCTAATATAAATGAGCAAGGTTATTTTTACTACACAATTAATCAGAAGCGAGAATCTGCAAAAGAATTAATTGAAGGAGTTGGAATTGTAGAACACCAAAATCAAGATGGAACTAAAAGCCACTATTTAGAAACTAATGTAAGGCTTTATAATGAAGAATTAAAACAAGAACTTAAAGAAAAAGGGAATGAGTTTATAGCTGTAATTTCAAATGCTGGAATTAAAGTTGTTAATGAAGCTGAAATGAAAGCACAAAAACAAGAACAACAAATACAGCAAACTCAAGAAATCAAAGAGCCTGAAAAAACTCAAAACCAAGAGTTTGGAAGATAAAAATATGCACCTCATAAAGGTGCATATTTATAGTTATTATTATTTATTAATAGTAATTATAAATAACAAATTTAAAAGTTATTTTTTGACAAGATGAGTAGTTTTACAAAAAATCAAACTATAGAAAAATCGATAGCAAAAAAATATCAATATCTTTAAAAATAGTATATTTAAATTAATAATATATAACATTAATAACTATTATTTTCTAATATTTATTAATAATATAGCAAACAATAAGATAAGATTTTTGAAAGGCAAAAATGAGATTATTTATAGCTGAAAAACCTGAACTTGGTAGAGCAATTGCAGAAGGATTAGATGGCAATTATAAAAGCGGAGAAGGATATATACAAAAAGGTGATAATATTGTTACTTGGGCTTTTGGACATATTTTAGAGCTTGCTAAACCTGAAGAATATGATGAAAAATATAAGTTGTGGAAACTTGAAGACTTACCACTACCCATTAAAGAATTTAAATATTTGCCCAAAAAAGAAAGTAAAAAACAATTAAAAATTATTTGCGATTTAATCCATAGCGACAAGATTACTTCTATTGTAAATTGTGGTGATGCTGACGATGAAGGTCAAATTCTTGTCGATGAAATTGTGCAATATTCTAAAACTTCTAAACCTGTATTTAGAGTTTTAATTAATGATTTAACACCAAAAGCAGTAAAAGAAGAAATAGCAAAAATTAAGCCAAATGCAGATTTTAAAGGAATGAGCGAAAGAGGTTTTGCAAGAAGTCAAGCAGACTGGATAGTTGGGATAAATCTTACTAGGGCGTATACCATAATGGCACGAAAAAATGGATATGAGGGCATTTTAAGCGTAGGTAGAGTTCAAACGCCTATTTTGGCTCTTATAGTTAATAGAGATAAAGAATTTGAAAATTTTAAAAGTATAAATTATTATTCTTTGCTAGGTGATTTTAATATCAACAATAATACTATTAAAGCAAGATTGAAAACAGAAGATAAAATTTTAGATGAAAATTTAGCTAAAGAGATCAAAGAATCTTGTGAAAATCAAAATGCAAAAATTAATTTAAAAATAGAAAACAAAAAGGAATATCCACCGCTACCTTATAATCTACTTGTTTTACAAGCTGAATGTGCAAAACTTTTTGGTTTTAGCCCTGATAAAACATTAGAAATCACTCAAATTTTAAGAGAAAAACACAAGGCTATAACTTATAATAGATCAGATTGCCAATATTTACCTGAAACAATGTTTGAACAAGCACCAAATATTTTAAATATTATAAAGGAAAATTTAAATTCTAATGATGAAATTCAAGCTCTCATTGCTAGCAGTGATTTAACAATAAAAAGCAAGGCTTTTAACGATGCTAACATTTCAGCACACTATGGAATAATCCCTACCCAAAATAAAATTTCATCGCAATTAACTCAAGATGAATTAGTCGTTTACAATCTAATCGCTAAAAGATTTATTATCCAATTCTTTCATCCTAGAGAATATCAAACTACTACAATTAATTTAGAAGTAAATCAAAGAATTTTTACCGCTACTCAAAACAAGACAACAAAAAGTGGTTTTAGAAGTCTTTGGCAAAATATAGATAGCGAAGAGGAACAAGAAAATAATGAGAACGATATAAACGATTTATCTATCTTAAAAAATGGTGATATTGCAAAATGCTCTTTGATACAAATTGAAAAAAAGCAAACAAAGCCACGCCCTTACTACACTATGACAACGCTACTTAAAGATTTAAATAGTGTCGCAAAGTATGTGTCTGATGAAAGAATTAAAAAATTACTGATTGAAAAAGACAAAGACAAAAAAGGTGAAAGTGGTGGTATAGGAACACCTGCAACAAGATCTAATCATATAAAAACATTAATTGAAAGAGAGTATATAGAAGTAAGTAAAGATAAAAAACAAATTATCAAATCCACTAAAAAAGGTAGAGATTTAATTAAACTTTCTCCAAAATCACTTATTACTCCTGACATGACAGCATTGTGGTTTGAGCAACAAAAAATGATAGAAATATCAGAATTAAGAAGAGAACAATTCTTAGAAGAAATCACAAAAGAAGTAATTAGCGAAATTCAAAGAATTGATAAAAATCAAGAGTTTAAAATACTAGATAATGAAAACAAACCAAAAATTCAATGTCCGCAATGCAATAAAGGATTTTTAACCAAACGAAAAGGGAAATATGGAAACTTTTGGGGTTGTAGTGAATTTAAACAAGGTTGCAAAGCCATTTATCCTGATAACAAAGGCACACCAAACTTTGAAACAAAACAAGCAAGCAACGATACTACTCATAAATGTCCGCAATGCAATAAAGGATTTTTACAAAGAATAAAAAGTAAAAATGGTAATAGTTGGTGGTGGGGTTGTAGTGAATTTAAACAAGGTTGCAAGGCTATGTATTATGACGATAATGGAAAACCTAAAATAATAAATGTATAATATTAATAAATATTAATTTATTTTAATTAATATTAATAAATAATATTTTTCAAATATAAAGAATTTTATGATTATGTAAAAATATTTTTTGAGAGGAGGTAAATTATGGAAGAAAAAAATAAATATAATCAATGCTTGTTGCTTAATGGCTATGAGTTTTTAGATTTTGAAAATACTAAAAATACAACCTTAAAAGAATGGTTAAAAGATGAAAATTTTTTGCTTTTTATTAAAAGCATTCCAAAAGATTATATTTTTATTATAAAAAAATATGGCATAGCTAATGGAATATTTTTGACACATAAAAAAACTTTTGAATTCGCTCAAAAAATACTAGAAAAAGTCAAAGATATAAATTTTGACTTTTCTTATAGTGAATTTGAATTTAATCAAAATATTTTTTACGCATTAAATTTTGAAAATAAAGAAATTTCATTTACGGAACTTGTTTTTAGTTTTAAAATAAATTCATTGGATAGAGAAAGTTTTGATATTAGTAACATTTATAATAAAAAACATTTCATCATACAAAAAGATAATAGCTTAATTACCTTTAAATATAGAAAAATTCAAAGCAAGGGTTTTAATCTTGTTTTTTTATTAGAAAATAATATTTTAAAAAATTATTATTTTAACTATTTAGAAAAAATAAATCCTTATATTGCCAAAGATTTTAAAAATATCAAAGAAAATCATTCTTTTGAAATATATAAGCTTTTAAGAATAGATTTTAATGTTTTAATCAATTGTCATAGCGTTCAAGAAGTTATAGAAAAATCATTAAATACTAAAATTAATTTCAATCTAAATAAATTTGATATCCACTTGGCTTTATCTTTTGCAATTTCTTTAAATTTTATTGCAAAAAACGAACAGAATAAATTGTATAAATTTGTTTTGGAGAATAACAAATTAATATATGATTATATTGATTTTATTAATAATAATTTTGCCAACGAGCATTTTATTAAAATAAAATACAAAAGAAAAAAATACAAAATTATTAATATTGCCTCATTTTTATTGTATCACAAATTAAAACCACAGAAAGAAAGCTATCAAAATGAATTTCTTGAAATTTATATACTAATAAATGATTATATTAAATTAAGCTATGAAACAAATAATTTAATTAACCTTAACATTAATTCTATAAATAGAATAACAAACGAACATAATGTTTTAACGATAGAATTAGAAAAAAAACAAATTCCAAAAAATAAAAAACTTAAAATTAAAGAAGATTTTATCAATTTAAAACTTCCAGAAGAATTTAAACTAATAGAAACGCATAAAGAACTTTACTTGCACGGAATGGAGCAAAAAAATTGCGTTTATACAAGAAGAAGAGAAATTGAAGACGGCTTAAGTGCCATTTATAGTTTAAATTACGAAGGAGGAGTTTATACATTGGAAATTTTCAAAAGAAAAAATAAATTTGCAATTAAGGAAATCAAAGCAAAATATAATGAATTTGCAAATAAAGAAGTTATAAATTTTGTTGAAAAAAGCCTGAAAGCTGTTTAAAAAATACAAGGAGTTAAAATGAATACAAACAAAATTACAGATTTACACATACAAATTTCAAAGGAAGACTTGAAAATTTTAGATTTACTACTTAAAGCCAATGAGTATTCTAATATTGTTTTTTATTGCGAAAACGATGAAGAACATTTTATTTTTACAGAAGTAAAACTTGGAAATTATTTTTGCATAAACAGATGATTAGTGGCAGGGGGAAATCCTGCCGCTTTTTCTGCTTTAGTTTGTCAGCTTGACAAATAAAGGGTTAAGGAATATAATTAGATTCAGTATTATACAAGGAGTTAATAAATATGCGGCAAGGTATTCTTAAATAAACTGTCAATTTGATAGTGGGAACAAAAAGTGGCAGTCCCGTTTCACTTTTAATATGGGGCTTAGTTTTTTGTACCCAGTTTAAGAATACTTTTATCATGTAATTTTATATGCCCGAAAACATAGGAGTTATTTACCCAGTGATAGGAGTATTTATCACTGGGTATTTTTATGCCCTTTTTTGGGTGTTGATAGGAAGAAAATCACATGAAAATAATTAACTTAGGCATTCTGGCTCACGTTGACGCAGGAAAGACAACATTAACGGAAAGTTTATTGTATACCAGTGGTGCAATTGCAGAACTAGGGAGCGTAGATGAAGGCACAACAAGGACAGATACAATGAATTTGGAGCGTCAAAGGGGAATCACTATCCAGACAGCAGTGACATCTTTTCAGTGGGAGGATGTAAAAGTCAACATTATAGATACGCCAGGCCATATGGATTTTTTGGCGGAAGTATACCGTTCTTTATCCGTATTAGACGGAGCAGTATTATTAGTTTCTGCAAAGGATGGCATACAGGCACAGACCCGTATACTGTTTCATGCACTACAGATAATGAAGATTCCGACAATTTTTTTCATCAATAAAATTGACCAAGAGGGGATTGATTTGCCAATGGTATATCGGGAAATGAAAGCAAAGCTTTCTTCGGAAATTATAGTGAAGCAAAAGGTTGGGCAGCATCCCCATATAAATGTAACGGACAATGACGATATGGAACAGTGGGATGCGGTAATTATGGGAAACGATGAACTATTAGAGAAATATATGTCAGGGAAACCGTTTAAAATGTCAGAACTGGAACAGGAAGAAAACAGGAGATTCCAAAACGGAACGTTATTTCCCGTTTATCACGGAAGCGCTAAAAACAATCTGGGGAGTCGGCAGCTTATAGAAGTAATTGCCAGTAAATTTTATTCATCAACGCCTGAAGGTCAATCTGAACTATGCGGGCAGGTTTTTAAGATTGAATATTCAGAGAAAAGGCGGCGTTTTGTTTATGTGCGTATATATAGCGGAACATTGCATTTGAGGGATGTTATTAGAATATCTGAAAAAGAGAAAATAAAAATCACAGAGATGTATGTTCCGACAAACGGTGAATTATATTCATCCGATACAGCCTGCTCTGGTGATATTGTAATTTTACCAAATGATGTTTTGCAGCTAAACAGTATTTTGGGGAACGAAATACTGTTGCCGCAGAGAAAATTTATTGAAAATCCTCTCCCTATGATCCAAACAACGATTGCAGTAAAGAAATCTGAACAGCGGGAAATATTGCTTGGGGCACTTACAGAAATTTCAGATTGCGACCCTCTTTTAAAATATTATGTGGATACTACAACGCATGAGATTATACTTTCTTTTTTGGGGAATGTGCAGATGGAAGTCATTTGTGCCATCCTTGAGGAAAAATATCATGTGGAGGCAGAAATAAAAGAGCCTACTGTTATATATATGGAAAGACCGCTTAGAAAAGCAGAATATACCATCCACATAGAAGTCCCGCCAAATCCTTTCTGGGCTTCTGTCGGGTTGTCCATAGAGCCGCTCCCTATTGGAAGCGGAGTGCAGTATGAAAGCAGAGTTTCACTTGGATATTTAAATCAATCGTTCCAAAATGCGGTTATGGAGGGGGTTCTTTATGGCTGCGAGCAGGGGCTGTATGGATGGAAAGTGACAGACTGTAAAATCTGTTTTGAATATGGATTGTATTATAGTCCTGTAAGTACCCCCGCAGACTTTCGGCTGCTTTCCCCTATCGTATTGGAGCAGGCTTTAAAAAAAGCAGGGACAGAACTATTAGAGCCATATCTCCACTTTGAAATTTACGCACCGCAGGAATATCTCTCACGGGCGTATCATGATGCTCCAAGGTATTGTGCAGATATTGTAAGTACTCAGATAAAGAATGACGAGGTCATTCTGAAAGGAGAAATCCCTGCTAGATGTATTCAAGAATACAGGAACGATTTAACTTATTTCACAAATGGGCAGGGAGTCTGCTTGACAGAGTTAAAAGGATACCAGCCAGCTATTGGTAAATTTATTTGCCAACCCCGCCGCCCGAATAGCCGTATAGATAAGGTTCGGCATATGTTCCACAAGTTAGCTTAACAGCTTGCAAAAGTCATATAAAATGAGATTTGAAAGGATTAGAGACTAATTATGATGAAATGCGAATGGATATTGTGTCCTGTTTGTGGGAGCAAAACCCGTAATAAAATTAGGAAGGACACTGTTTTGGAGAATTATCCCCTTTATTGTCCAAAATGCAGACAAGAAAGATTGATTAAAGTTGACAACTTGAAGATAACTGTCATCAAAGAGCCAGACGCTTAAGACGCAGAGCCGATGAAATTGTGGAACAATTCACGAATCATCGGCTCTTTTTGTTTCGTATTTGAAAGAACAAACTCACCAAATAAAAAAAACGATATTCGGGTGGGTTATTTTGTTATACCCTAAATTACCCTCTGAGTAAGCACGACCTTAAAGACTTAAATAATGGCTGTTTATGGCGATAAACACATTGAAGTTGTTTTGCAAAACAAAGAAAACGATACCTTTTTTGAGTTAAGATGTAATGAGGAAGGTTGCAAAGAAATATTAAAGGAGGATAAATGAGAGTAGTAAATTTGTCAAAAAAGATTGTGGATAAAATTTTGTTTTTGAGAATAAATCGTGTTGTTAATATCCTTATGTTAATTTTTGCCTTGTTTTCAACTATCGCTATTGCACTATTTTTATCCTATTTTATAGAAGAAGAAAATTACTATGCTTATTTTGTATCTAGTTTTTTTCTAGTGAACGGGTTTTTGCTAACTATTCATTTAATTGGTGAAAAAAAGTGTGCAAAAGAAGTGGATTATGATGATAATTTTATCAGTAAACTTAACAACTCTTTGAGAAAAGAATTAGAAGATGATCTTTTAAAGCTTCAGGAATACTATGATGGAATTAATGTTTTAGAATACAAAACTTTTGCTTTGTTAAAATGTAATTCTTATTATGAAAAAGGCAGAATTAATGAGGAACTCATAGATAAAATCAAAAAATATTACATTAATCTTTTTAAAAAGAAAATAGCAAAAGAATTAGAAGAAATGCAGAAAGAGAGAAGAAATATTTTAAAAACAAATCAAGAGCTAATCTTGAAAAAGATAGGAGAGTAATAAAATGCTAGAGATGGATAATAATAAAGAATTTAAAATCTTAAGACTAAATAAACAAGAAATTTTAAAAATTGGAGGTTATGGCATTTGCGATAGTTGTAATAGAAGATTAAGCAATGATGGATATATGATTTGTGTTTTATATAGCTGTTATTGTGAAAAATGCTACAAAGAATGGTATAAAGTTGCAATTAACCATAAAGAAGATAGAGAAATTGAAAAAGATGTTTATGAAAATATTAAATCGAAAATAACTAATATTTATTTTTAGTTCTTATTAATAAATATTAGTATATAATATTATACAAAAATATAAAAAAGGTTTTTTTAATGATAATATCTGTTATAAATAAAAAAGGTGGTGTTGGAAAGACTCCTTTTGCTTTTTCAATTGCTAAAGATTTGGAATATTTTTTACAAAGCAATGACAATTCTATTATAGAAAAGATTTATCCTGAAAAAGCAAAAATTTTACCAACTCCAAAAAAAATAGATAATTGCGTTTATGATTTTGGTGGATTTGTAGAAAAAGGGGTATTAGATATTATTAAAGAAAGTAATAAGATTATTATTCCTTGCACGAGTAATTACAATTCTTTACTTAGAACATTGGAAACTTTAAATGAAATAGGTAATGATGATAGAGTTTGTATCTTGGTTACAGATTATAGAGATGAGAAAGAGAAAAGGCAAATTTGTGAAACTCTTGAAAGCAATTTTACAGATTTAAATCTCTTTTTCTTTAAATTTTCAAAGATAATTGAAAATTCTATGAGTAGTGGAGCTTCTTTTACTGAACTTTACAATGAAAACAATCTTTCAAGATTAAGTTATACAAACTTTTTCAATGAATATCAAAGACTTTTAGATTTTATTAGAAAAGGATAAATAATAATGGAAAAAAAACCATTTACAATAGCAGAAGCTTTAAACTCTGAAACAAGCTCTCAAAAAACATATAGTAAAGCTGATAAAAAATCAGCTGGGAGAAAAACTATAGATCAAAAACTAAGAAGAGACAATTTAGTAGTTTGCAGACTTAATGAACAAGAAATGGAAATTTTGAAAAAATTAATGGATTTAGATTTAGTAAGTGAATATGGCACTTATATAAGAAAATTAATCTTAAAAGAGGCACGATCTTTAAATATTAATAGTTAAAAATGTTAAAATATCCTTGCAAAAAACAAAAATTACAAGGATATAAATGAGTAAAAAAACAAAAAGACAAATTGAAGATGAAAAAGATTATGGTGGTCGAAGTTTATTTGATCTAATCGAATTAGAATTTTCACAAGGAGAAGAAAATGAGCAACAAAATAGAGAATTATCCGAACATAGAGAAGTTACAGATAATATTGAACGAACTAGCATTTCATCAAATACACCAAGCGTGGATAGACAAGAAAATTCCGCAATACAGCTTGATAATACTAGAGAGATGGGCAGAGTTTTATCCGAACACAATCAAGAATCTAGGAATGTCAGATCTAATGACACTAGCATTGCCACAAACACAAATGGAATTAGCAGTCTTGGAGAGCAAAGAAGCAGACAAGAAGAGAGAACAGGGGCTAACAGATATGGAGATACTAGCAGAAGAGCAAATAAATCTCAATCAATACATAGCAATAGAACCCCAAATTTATTCTCCTTTATTTCAAGAAATGATGATGAAAGACAAGGAACAGATACAAGAAGAAACAATCAACAATCAGTATTGGAAACTGCAACAAGAAATGATGGATATGAAAGAAGAAGCCTCAAATCTGGACAAAAATTAGATTTTGTAAGCGATGATGAAATCTATCTAGGTTCTTTAAAAGATAGATTTCAAAAAAACCTCCAAGCCATTAAACTTTCAAAAACTATTGAACAAGAAAATCGCTACGCTACCAAACAAGAACAAGAAATTCTAAATAAATTTTCAGGATGGGGCGGTATTCCTCAAGCTTTTGATCATCAGAATAAAGAATGGGAAAAAGAATTTAAAGAACTTATTAGCACACTTGATTATGCAGAATATGAAAAGGCAAAAACTTCAACTTTAGATGCTTTTTACACTCCAAAAATTATTATCGATACAATTTATCAAGGGCTTAATCAGCTAGGATTTAATAATGATGATCACACCAAAGAAATATTTGAGCCAAGTGCAGGTATAGGCTCTTTTTTGTCTTATGCAAAAAATTATAGCGATAAATATCATTTTACTTGCGTAGAGCTTGATACTATAAGTGCAAATATATTAAAGCATTTGCACCCAAATCAAACAATTTATAATAAAGCATTTCAGCACCATTTATTTGATAAGCCATACGATGCTTTTATAGGTAATCCGCCTTTTGGTCAAAAAAAGATTTTAGATTTAAATGATACTACACTTAATAAAACGAGTGTGCATAATTATTTTATTGGTAATGCAATTAAAAATTTAAAAGAAGATGGAATTGCTGCTTTTGTAGTATCAAGTTATTTTTTAGATTCTAAAAATAGCACAATAAGAAATTTTATAGCCGAACAAGCAACATTTTTAGGTGCTGTAAGATTGCCAAATAATGCTTTTAAAAAACGAGCTAATACAGAAGTTACTACCGATATTATCTTTTTTAAAAAAGGTAAAGATTTAAATATAGATAAATCTTGGCTAGAAAGCGTAGAATACTATGACGATCGTTTTGATGAAGCTGAAAAAAGAGGTATGCACCCTGATGTTTTTAATGACTTTAGAATAAATGAGTATTTTAAAAATAATCCACAAAATATCTTAGGAAAAATGAATATTAAAAGCTCTCAATATGGTTATAGTTTAGAATGCTTGGATGATGGAAGAGATTTAAAAATCGCTTTAGAAAATTTTACAAAAACCTTACCTAAAAACATTTATAAATATCAAGAAACAAAAATCAAGCTATCTTATTACAGGATTGATAGAGAATCGCCTGAATACGAAAAATATAGCAAAACTCTAAGTAAGTTAAAAGATGGAAATTATTTTGAATACAATAATGAAATCTACATGAAAATCAGAAGCGATGATGAGTTAGTCTTTTCAAAACCTGTTTTAAATGAACACGATACAAGAAGGATTAAAAAACTCATTGCTCTTAGAGATCAATTTAATACTCTTATTGAATATGAAAAAAATGAATCTAGCGATCTTTTAGTAGAAAATCAAAGAAAATATCTAAACAAGCTTTATGATGAATTTGTAGCCAAAGAAGGATATTTAAATAGAGATGCAAATAAAAAAGCCTTTAGAGAAGATGTAGAAGCAAACAAAATTTTAGCACTAGAAAAAAATTATAGCAGTGGTATTTCAAAAAGTGTAGCTTTAAAAGAAGGTATAGATCCTATTGCACCAAGTGCAACAAAAGCAGATATTTTTTTCAAAAGAACTATAAATGCACAAAAAGAAATTAAAATCTCGACTCCAAAAGAAGCATTAATTGCTAGTATCAATGAATATGGGAGAATTGATTTAAAATTTTTAGAAACGAATTTAAATCAGCCTTTAGAAGAAACCCTTAAATCTTTAGAGCAAGATAAATTAATCTTTAAAGATCACAAAAATCCTGCAAATTATGTTTTGGCTGAAAAATATCTTTCTGGCAATGTTAAAGCAAAGCATAAAGAAGTAAAAAAATTAGTAGAAGATGGCTTTAATGAATTTGTTAATAATTTAGAAAGCTTAGAACAAGTCTTGCCTAAAGATTTAAAAGCGGTTGATATTTCAATAAGCTTAGGGACAACATGGATACCTATAAAATATTACAAACAATTTATAGAAGAAACCTTACAAATTACTCCTAAAGATTATGATTTATTTTTAATGGAAAAAACAGGCGAATGGAGTCTTAAAGGTTTTGGTCATTCTTTAAGTCCTTACATCAGATCACAATATGCTACCGAGAAAATAGGTTGTTTTGATTTATTTGAGCATGGATTATTAAGAAAGCCTATTCGCATTTATGATAAAAAACTAGATCCATCAGGAAAAGAAATCAGAGAATTAAATCCTAAAGAAACTGCAATCGCTAATTCTAAATTAGAAAATTTAAAAAATGAATTTATAGAATGGATTTATAAAGACTATGATAGACGCACAGATTTGGAAAATATCTATAATGAAAGGTTTAATACAAATATAGAACCACTATACAATGGAGAGCATTTAGAACTTCCAAATTTCAATGCTAATATCAAACTCAAAAAACACCAAAAAAATGCTATATATAGGGCTATTCAAGAAAATAGTATTATTTTTGATCATCAAGTAGGTGCTGGAAAAACTTTAGTGGCAATTTGCTCTGTGATGGAGCAAAAAAGAATGGGGCTTTTAAATAAACCCTTAATTGTAGTCCCTAATCATTTAGCAAGACAATGGAATGATGAGTTTTATCACGCCTATACAAATGCAAACATTTTAGTTGCTACAAATGATGATTTAAAAAAAGATAATAGAGAAAAGTTTTTTTCCAAAATTACAACAAATAATTTTGATGCCATCATTATGACACACTCGCAATTTAAATTAATCCCCGCACCTTATGAAGTTATCAAAAAACAATATGAAGAAGATATTAATATCTTAGAACAAACATTAGAAAAAAAACAAAACGATGATAATGTTATGCGATATTCTGTAAAAGACTTAGAAAAACGCATTGAAAATTTTAAGGTGAAATTGAGTGATTTGCAAACTACACATAAAAAATCTAAAGCAATAGATTTTTCAGAATTAGGAATTGATGCATTAATTATTGATGAAGCACACGAGTTTAAAAATTTACTCATTACAACTTCAATGGGTGATATAAGTGGTCTTGGCAATTTAAAAGGCTCACAAAAAGCCTATGATCTTTATTCTAAAACACAATATATTCACGAGCAAAATAAAAAACTCTATTTTTTAACAGGAACGCCTATAAGCAATTCAATTACAGAGCTTTATACTTTGCAAAGATACATACAACCAAATATCTTAAAAGAAAAAGGGATACAAGCTTTTGATTCTTGGGCTTCTACTTTTGGAGAAGTTACAAACGCTTGGGAGCTTGATAGTTCTGGAATAAATTATAAAATCGTTGCAAGATTTAACAAATTCAAAAATGTTCCTGAACTTTCTACCATGTATAAAAGTGTGGCTGATATTGTAACAAATAATGATATTATGAAATATCAAAAAGATTTCGTGCCAAAGCTTTACAATGACAAACCTATTAATATCGTTGCTCCTAGAAGTGAAGAAATAGCAGAATTTATAGGCATTCAAGATGAAAATGGAAGATGGAATGAAGGCTCTATTGTGTGGAGAATGGAGCATCAACAAGATGATATTACTAGAAATAACTTACTTGCTTGTACCACAGATGCTAGAAAAGCTGGACTTGATTTTAGACTTATTAATCCACATTGTGATGATTATGCAAATTCTAAAATTAATAAGCTTATTGAAAATGTTTTTAATGAGTATAATGCTTGGAATGATGATAAAGGCACACAATTAATATTTTGTGATTTATCCACTCCAAAACAACACTCACAAAAAGTTGCTCTAAATGGCAATATTGCTACACCAAATTTAAATAAAGAAGAATTTGTCAATATTAATGAAACAATAGAACAAACAGAAGAAGAGAATAGCAAAAGCCTTGATGAACTCTTAGCAGAACAAGCAAAATTTGATGTATATACTGATATCTTAAAAAAACTTGTCGCAAAAGGTATTCCACAAAATGAAATTCGTTTCATTCACGATGCAAAAACAGACTTACAAAAAGGACAGCTTTTTGCAGATATGAACTCAGGAAAGGCTAGAATTTTAATTGGATCAACGCAAAAAATGGGTGCTGGAACAAATGTGCAAAAAAGAATTGTAGCCTTGCACCATTTAGATTGTCCTTGGCGTCCTAGTGATTTAGAGCAAAGAAGTGGTAGGGTAATAAGACAAGGCAATGAACTCTTTATGAGAGATCCACAAAACTTTAGAGTAAAAGAGTTTAGATATGCAACTGAAAGAACCTATGATGCTAGAATGTGGCAAGTCATTGAAAGCAAAGCAAGATCCATAGAACAATTTAGAAAAGCTGGTGCTGATGTAAGAACCTTAGAAGATGTTACAAGTGGTGCAGCTGATGCTGCAGAAATGAAAGCAGAAGCAACAGGCAATCCACTCATTTTACTACAGGTGCAATTAAATAGTGATCTAAGACAAGAAGAAATGCTTTATAGTGGTTATAAAAGACAAATACACAATAATGAAGAAAGTCTTATAACTAATCTTTCAAAGATTGAACTACTAAAAAAAGATATAGCTAAAATGGAAATTTTAAATTCAATCATTAAAGAAAATAATAGTGAGCATTTTCAAGGAAAGTATTACATTAATGATGATGAAAAAGATTTCATTGTCTTTAAAAATGATACGAGTGATCTAAACAAAAGCAGACAAGCAGAACTTGAAAGAAATTTTGAAAAGATTGTTAAAACAATAGCTGATGACTATCAAAAAGAATATAAGATTTTAGAGTTTAAAGGACTGCTTATAAGTGGAGAAAGAACAGATTTAAACACTCTTAATTTTTATGTGAGTACTACTGATGGTAAAACAATAATGGAGCCTGAAAATTTGATTTATAAAAGAGATGAAAAAACCTTTTTTAAATTGGAAAGTTATGTAAATTTTGGTGGTTTTGTAAAGAGATTAAACAATTTTTATAATGACTTAGAAAAATTTACTCAACTCAATAAAAATAAGATAGAAAATCTTGAAAAAGAAATTGTGGAGCTAAAAAGCATTACAGGGGATAACACTCCAAAATACAAAAGAAAGGATTATTTAGAAGCATTAAGAGAAGATAATCGCATTGTTATGGATGAAATAGAAAAAATGAGTAAGCAAAAAAACTACAAAAGTGATTTTGTGCCAAAATCTGCAAAGATTTTAGAAGATTTAAATAAAAACAATAATATTCAAAAAGAATATGATATTAAAATTAATTAGTAAAAGGCAATTGCCTTTTACTTTAATAAATAAACAATCCAAACAGCCAATGCTATCGAAACAAAAGACACAAGCTTAACTATTGCACGAAGGATATTATTCTTGCTTTTTTCTTTATAGCAATCTTCTTTATAAATTTTTAATAACTTATCATCACCTTCTTTTAGATATTTTAAATTTGCTAATTGATTACACATATCAAAAATACGAACTTCTTGAATATAATCAAAATCTTTTCTTATTTTTAAATCACTGATCCTATCTATACTAAAACCTGTATTATTTTCATTAAATATGAAACCTAAATTTTTATACAACTTATCCCTTCTTATACGATTCTTACAACTCTCTTCGTTTTCATCATTTCCTTTACTCAATATATCATGAAATTCTGCCTCTGGAACATAACTTAAAGCGATTTCTAATATTTTATTTATCACAAATGTTCCTATGCCTAGAGATTTATAATTATGATCAATCTCTACACAAGAACTAAAGCTCCAATAATTACTATATTTCAACTTCCAAAAATTTCTTTTATCATCATTTTTAAAAACACCTGATTCATTTTTCAAATATTGATAGTCTATAATTGCATATATTTCAACATAATAAAATTTTTGATTTTCTTCAAATGCTTTTATTTCAAAATCTAATTTAAAACAAGCTTCTTTTTCATTTTTCTTGCAAATATAAAATTTGCTAGTATAAACTTCTTGTTTCATATTTTATTCCTTCTTTTATAAATTATCCATCTCTTTCAATCTCATTATTCCTAGCACTTGTCCATCGCAAGATATTATCGGATCGTCCTCGCTCTCCTTGCTGTAACTGATTGAGTGCATTGATGTGCAAAAGCATTTGAGTTCGTTTTGTGTTATGAACCATAGGCTGTTTGGACAATATTCGCATAGAGTTTCTTTCTTGGGCAGTTTCTCTTCGGATAGTTGATTTATTACCGAGCTCTTGTAAGACTCTCTGTCTATATTGTTTTGTATAATCTCTCTCATTATTCACTCCTTTATCTTGTATAATTTTATATTTTTTTGTTGTTTTGGCTTTGTTGATCTGTTTTAAATCTTTCTCTCTACCTATTACTGATACTTCCCAAATAGGTTTTTTAAGTGTTTTAACAATTTCTTGCCACTTGTTATTAATTTTTGCCTTTCTTTTTATCTCATATTCTTCTTGCCCTACTATTTTAAATCTTGCATATTCACCCCTTAAAACTTTATTTTCTCTTACAACCCTTTCTAAATCTTGTCCCCAAATTGTAGTTATTCCTTTTTTGGTTTTATAACTCACATAATAACTTTTTTTGGCATTTTTATCTGTGCTAAATTGATAGTTTGCTTCTCCGAAATCCATAACTTGATAATAATGCATTTTTATTTTTGGTGCTTGATTAATCTCATTATTTGTATTTAATTTAACTGAAAATTCTTGATTTATTTCTACTTCTCTTTGCTTTTTATTTGTAGCCTTTGCTTCAACTCCTAACTCATTTAATGCTTTTGCAAATTCTGCTCTTAAATTTGCTAAATCTGCTTTTTTTGGATTAATTCTTTTGCCATTTTTATCCGCAACTTTCAAGCAAACATGGCAATGCGGATTATCAGTATCATTATGAAAAGCAACTACAAAAAAATTATTTGGATACATTCTTTTTAAAGTAGTAATTACAGCTTGTTGTAATTTTTCTTTTGGTGTTGTAGAGTGTTCTTTCATAGAAAAAACCATATTAATAGTATGTCTTTTTTCTTTAGCACCTTCCTTATATAATGGAATAGGAGCTCCTTCATTTTTGAAAATTCTTTTAACTTCTAAAATCTCATCTTCTCCCGCATATCTATCAAAATCGTTTGTGATTAATTCTACATTTCCATCACGAGAAATATAATCAAGATGTTTTGAAAGTGCTTGAGAATTTTTAGAACCTGAAGTAATTTTTACAACGACTTCTGTATTTTTTCTAAACATATTTTTACTAATAAGCTTACCTGTTTTTATATCTTTTGTGTATTTATCTCTATTTTTATTGATGTAATTTAGTGGTAGCTTTGAAGCATTTTCTATTTTAGTAAAAACTTTTTTAGCAATTATTTCATCATCAAATATTCTTATACTACGCGACATTAAATTCTTTCATTATTTTTTTCTATTATAGCCCCAAGCTGATCGGATAATATATCAATTTTATCTCTAATATTATCCATAGTTTTATTTAAATTATTTTCATTTATTTTGACAGAATTTCCACTTCTAAGAATCTTCAATAATTGATATATATTTTTACCTATTGCATTGATTTCTGTTCTTGTTTTTATAAACTCATCTATTTCTATATTAGTAAAAAGTTTTTCATTTTTTATGGAGTTTAATAGCAAAAATTTTGCTTGTTTTGTAATACTTGAAAATCCTGTATTTTTAGAAATTTCTTTTAAAATATTTACTTCATTTTCTGTAAGTTTTAGTTTGATTATTTTATTTTCATCACTTGCATAAAATTTATTTTTAGATATTTCATCATTGATTTTATTCTTCTCATCTGTATCACAAGAATTAAACTTTTTTAATAAAATAGATATTATTTTACTATATGATGCATTTGTTTCTGATTTTATATATTCTAAAATTATTTTATCATCTTTGCTAACTTTTATGACGCAATTATTGTTTTTATTCATTTGCACTTCCTTAATGAGCCTCGCAGAGTTTTTGCCTTTTATTTTTTAAAAAGGTAACTTTTTAGGAAATAAAAGGCTATCCTGCAATCATTAAATTATTTCAATTAATCGCTATTCTACATTATTAAGCTTTATAAAACATTAAGACTACTTTGCGATAATACATTTACATAAATATTATAAAGGAGATGTTATGCTTAAAGAAAGCAAATTGATAGAAGAATTAAAGCGTGAGTATGATGAAAAATTAAAAAAATTACGCCAAAAAGAAAAAGAAAATAAAGAGCGTATATATAAAAAACTTTCATCGGCACTATTTAAAGATTTTGAAATAAATGAAGATTTTAAAAATGAATTTAATTTATTGGTAGAAAAGTTTGATTGTAAAAATACTAAAAATATCTTAGATAAAATAAATAACTTATATGATTTTAATCATAGAAACGATAAAATAGATACTGCAAAAAAACAATAAAACAAAACTTATCATAGGAGAATAAAAATGGAAAAAGATTACAAGATAAAAGTTACAAATGTAAGCGAACTTAATGAGCAATATAAAGAAGCTATACAAGAGGGAACTTATGAAGGTGAAGATGTAAATAAATTTTTTAATACAATAAAAACTTTTGATATTGCAGAAAGTTTATTAAAAAAAGATTTTTCAAATCAATATATTAAATTTGATATTATTACTGATAAAGAAAAAATACCATTAAATATAAGACTTGGTGATAAAAATTTTGAAAAAGGTATCGAACATTTAATTAATATTGGTAGTTCTAAAATATCTAAAGAAAATATAAATCCTGAAATAAAAAAAGATCTCAATAATCAACTTGGAACTTATAAACCAAAAGTATATGATGAAATGCTAGATGGAACTTTTAAGGCTTTAAAAAATTTATCTGAAGTAGCTAATAAAGATATAGGAGTAATGATATCAGAATTTGCAAATTCTTATTCAGAAACTAGAGAAAAATTTGAAAAAAAACAAATTAATAAAAAATCATTTTTTAAAGAAAAAATGAATGAATTTTTCAAAAAAAAACTAAATAAAATTTTACCAAATAAAGAAATCAGCAATGAAAAAACATATTCTCGATCAAGATAAAGAAATCAAAAGGATATGCAATGCCACAAAAAAGAATTTATCTTTATGTTCCATTTAAAGACAAAGAAAAAGCAAAATCATTAGGGGCAATGTGGGATGATAAAGAAAAAAAATGGTTTGCTCCAAAAACCTTAGATAAAAATATTTTCTCACAATGGCTTTATCCACACCAAAAAAAAGAATTTTCATTTGATGAAAATGAAGTCTTAACAGCTTTTAAATCTGCTTTAGAAAATCAAGGTTTAATTATTGAAGGCTTACCTATCATGGATGGTAAAATTCATAGAGTAAAAACTACTAATGATAAAGGTAGAGAATTAAGCGGTGCCTATAGCGGTTTTTTAGACGATTATCCTGCAGGGTTTATGCAAAATTTTAAAACAGGCATTAAAGAAAATTGGAAAATGCCCATAGAAAAAAATCAAAGCAATAATATAAAAAATTCTCAAAAATTACATGAGCAAATAAAAAAAGATCAAGAGCTTAGAGAAAAAGAGATTTTAACTTTGCAAGAAAAAACCGCTTTAAAACTTGAAGATGAGTATAATAATGCAAAATGGGCTAATTCTAATCACGCTTATTTAAAGAAAAAAGGCTTTGATGAAAACTTTTATCTTAAACAGGATAAAATGGGTTCTTTGCTTATTCCTTTAAAAGACGAGAATGGAAAATTATGGTCTGTGCAAAGAATATTTCCAAATGGAGATAAGATCATAGGAGTCATTAAAACTCAAGAAGAAAAAGATCAAGGCGTAGAATATCTTGCAAAAAAACAAGGTTGCTTTCATATAATAGGTGCAAAAAGCTTGGAACATTGCAAAGAATTTATCATAACAGAAGGCTTTGCTACTGCTGCAACTATATACAAGGCACTTAATAAGCCTGTGATAATGGGTGTTGATGCTGGAAATTTATCGAAAATTGTTGAAACCCTAAAAAACAAATTTGAAAATACTCCTATAACTTTAATAGCAGATAATGATAAAAAAAGAGAATTGAAAGGTCTTTCTAATGTCGGCGTGGAAACTGCAAAAGAAATTCAGCAAAGATTTTCAGATATTAAAGTTATTATTCCAAAAATCAGCGATCAAGAAGCAGGACAAGGCGTGAGTGATTTTAATGATATCTTCTTAAACAAAGGACTTGATGAAGTCAAAAAACAATTAAATTTTATTGATTTTCATAACAAGCTTAAAGCTTTTAAATCTATGGAAAAAACACAACCTGAAAAAGAGATAACTAGATAATAATAGTTACTCTTTGTAATTATAATATATAATAATATATAAAAAATATTTTTTATATATTATTAGTTAATAATAGTATATTATAATTACTATAAATATACAAAAAAAGGATTAAAAATGAAAAATACAATCAAACTAGCTTTATTGGGTGCAGTTATTACTGGTGTCTTTTCTGCTTGCTCTTCAGAGCCAAAAACAGTGCAATATTACGAAGATCCAAAAAATGCTACAGAATTAGAAGCTAAAATCAAAGAATGCGATAAAAATGCTAATTCTGCGAAAACTGATACAGAATGTGCAAATGCTTACAAGGCAAGATACTCTAAGTCGTTACAAAATTTTCATAATGAAGCCATTTCTGATGAAGAAGCTGCAAAATATTTAAAAAAGAAATAACAAATAAATTTTAGTTCTGATTCTTTTTCAAAAAACAAAAGTAAAAAATATTAAATATTAGGGCTCTTATTCTTTTAAAATAATGCCTTAATATTTAAATGAACTCTTCTCTTTTATTACTTTTTAAAATCTCTTTGTATTTTCTCAAACCTTTACAAATATGAAATAAACCTATCATTCCAATGATAAAAATCACAGACATTAAAAAACAATCTTGAAAGAAAACAGCAATATTTTCATAAATGAAAAATTCAAAAACAAGAAATAAAAAACTTAAAAAAGTTACAATTAACATAATTGTTAAATCGAAATACAGCTTTTCTAGGGTGTTAAGTCTAGCATAATCTAAATATTTAATAATTTTACACATTCTTTCACCTCTGCTTCCCATGCTTATTTTCTATTAAAACATTATATCATAATTTCCATTTCTATCAGCAACACTTTCTATTTGGAGTTTTTTAAAATAAAAGTTCAAAAATTTTAATTTTTGATTTACCTTATTTAATATTATAGAATTTAATAAATTTAAGAATTTAGAAGTCATTACATTTAAGTCAATTGTTTTTTTAAAGTCCCTATTTTCCATATGTTATTTTCGTAAAAATGTCAAAAATTATTACATTTAAGTCAAAAATTATTACATTTAAGTCAATTTTATTTGAAAATAAGAGGAGCATTTAGCAATTTTTGTTGACTTTAATGTAAGTGTATATTACATTTAAGTCAATCTTATTTGAAAAAATTCTAAAATTGCTGCCTATTGACATAGATGTGATACTTTGATATAATTTATTTCGAAGATTAAAATATTTGTTACATTTAAGTCAATCTTATCATCTTTTAATAGAAGGAATCAAGATGCTATTAAATATTATTATTGAAAAAGATCAGGATGGATATTTTGCACGCATTTTAGAGCTTGAAGGTTGTGTTTCGCAGGGAAATACTTATGAAGAAGCTTTAGTCAATATAAAAGAAGCAGGAGAGCTTTATTTAGAAAGTCTTGCAAATGAAGAAAAAAGAATTATTGAAAATAAGACAACTTCAATTATTCCAATGGTTTTAGCAAATGCCTGAATTGCCTAGAATGACTGCAAAAGAAGCGGAAAAGCTTTTATTGCAAAATGATTTTTCGATTGATAGGCAAAAAGGCAGCCATAGAATCTATAAAAAAGGACTTTATAGAATGGTTATTCCTCACCATAGTGGAGAAATATTGCACCCTAAAATCATAAAACAACTATTTGAGATCATAGAAGTAGCAAAGGATTAAAAAATGCCAAAAAGAAATACTATTGAAACTATTACACTCGGACTTTTTAGCGATGAAGATGTTTCTATAATCTGCGAAGATACGATTAAATTAGAAAGGGGTTCTGTAGCTGTATTAAGTGGCAATAGTGAAGTAGGCAAGTCTTTTTTAGCTTTAAAGGTATGTGCTAATGCTATTAATGATGGCTTAAAACCTTTTTTTTGGAGCGTAGAAGATAAAAATAAAGCGATTTTAGAACGCATAAAAAATATTGAAAGTTTTTATTCTTTTAATACTGCGGAACTTGAATTTTCAAATGAACTCCCAAAAATCAATAAAGAACCTATAAATTGTTTAAAAGAAGAGCTTAATGAGTTAGCAGATTGTGATTTAATTGTTCTTGATACCTTTAGTGCATTTTTCTCAACATTAGGTTTTAAAGATCAAAACAATCAAAACGATGTGCAAAATTTCTTTAATATTCTAACAGATATAGCAAAATCAAATAATCAAGCTATCTTATTACTTCATCACTTAGACAAAAAAGGCGAAAGTCTTATGGGTAGCTCTGTTATTATCAATGCTCCTAGACTTGTTTATAAACTTTCGTTCGAAAAGGGAGAAGATAAAAATTCTACCACCTATCGCTTGCTTGAGGTGCTAAAGGATAATAATAATATCAATGCTGGAGAATTTCAAAAAACGATTAAAGTATTGCAAAATTCTAGTATTGATGAGCCTTCAATTGTAAATCTTAGGGCTAACAGCATTGATTCTAATACTTTGGAGATTATCAATAAAAAAGATATTTCTGCTGTAAGTGTTAATGAATTAGCAAAAGGCTATGTAACAATGAATGAAAATAGAGGTGTTTTTTATTTAAGCTCACGAAAGCTTACAGACACTAATTTTTATAAAGTATTTAAAGAAAATGATAATAAAATAGATTTTAAAATGACAGGTGCGAATGGCTCATCATATGCCATAAGTTTAAAGAACTCTTTGCTTACGCAAACTCATAGGAATATTTTAGATGCTTTATTTTTATATATCAAAAAAAATGTGGATACAAGTGTTATTAAAAAATATCAAGAAAATTTTTGGGATATGGAAGTAAGATTAGAGCCCTATAAATTCTTAAAACAATATCTTAATAAAAATTCTAATAATTATTCTTGGTTAAAACAAAAATTTACAGAAATCTCTCGTTTTGCATATGATTTGGCTTTCACTCAAAATGTAGAAGATAAAGATAAAAAAACAATCACTCAAAGAGATAAAGGCATTTTAATGTTTGACTCTGTAGAGCGTATCACAAAAGAAAATGGAACAATTGTATCTGTATTCGTGCTAACAGTTCGTAGGGAATATATTAAAAAACTCGAAACAGAATCCACTCTTTCTTATGATGATGATTTATCAAAGATTCTTATTAATTTAAATTCTTTAGTCGCACAAGATTTGATTAGATTTTTAACAAGTTTCCCTGATAAAAAAATTCTTAGTTATAGTGAGTTTTGCGAGATTAAGGCATATAAATTTTATAAAGAAAATTCTATCATTTCAAGACAAAAAAAAGAAATCATTAAATTAAAAGACAAACTTATAGAGTTTGGTATCAATATCTATGGCAAAGGCGTAGAATTTGCTGATTATGATGATGAATTTTTTCATAATAAGTATAAAAATGAAAATGATTTATTTTTCATCTATCAAAGCAATAATAAGGTAAAAAGATATATTAAGCGTGATGATCCAATGAATCAACTAAACACCAAAGACAATAAATTTCTTTTACAAAAGTCCTTATTTGGTTGATGATATGTGATTTTGGAATATTAAACTTAATTTTATATAATTAAAATACTTCTTTGCATTTGATTAATTGTTCGTTAAATTTTATTACAAAATTTTTTATATTTCACTTAAATAAAAAATTTATTTTTGTTTTAATTTTCGTTTTTTAATAAACCATAATAGCCCATCGTAAGTTTTTCCACTATCTTTATAAAATAATTTCCAAATGCTTCTGATAGATAAATCTTTATCAAGCAAAGTTTGTATTTTATCTATATCCTTATCATAAATACTATTTAATGACCCTTTCGGGCGTCCTAGTTTTTTACCACTAGCCTTAGCATTTTCAAGTCCTGCTTTTGTTCTTTGGCTGATCAGATCCCTTTCATTTTCCGCCAAGTAAGCATAAATTGACAGAATGAGTTTTGAAGAAGGATTGTTAAAATTGCTGAGTTCTCTTTGTCTTAAAAATAGAAAATTAATATTATTTGCATTAAATTCAAGAACCAAATTAATTATTTCTAGCATACTTCTACCAAGTCTTGAAAGTTCTGTCGCTATTAATAAATCGCCTGATTGTAATCTTTGTTTTAAATCCTTGATTTTTCGTTTTTCTTGAGATTTTGTAGAGCTTATTTTTACTTCTAAAATTTCATCTAAAATGATATTGTTTTTATGACAATATTCCATAATTTCTAACTTTTGAGAATCTAATTCTTGTTTATTTGTTGATACTCTAATATATGCTATATTCATCGTTCTAAATCTTTTAACTTTTGATTTTTTGGTGTTTTTTGAGTAAATTCTTTAAATTTGCCATGAAAATCCTTATTGTAACCAGCTTGTTTATTAATTTCTTTGATACATAGATTTTGTATAGTATCTTTTAAGCTGTATTGCTCTCCTATTTCAGTAATATCAAATTCTTTAACACATTCGCCAAACCAAGTAAATTTTTTAGCAAGTTTAGTAACTATTCTAGCAACTCGTCTTTCATCTATTGGTTCTTTTGAAGTATAACCTGAATATTGTCTATGCTCAAAACCATTTTCGAGCATAAATTTTTTAATCAAAGAATAGGGTTCTCTTGTGTCTTTAAAATATTTTTCAAGACTTTTTGTAGATAAATCAAAATTAATTGCTTTGCGATTTATTCCCAAATTCCTTCTCCTTCGGCTTTACTTGCAGAAATCAAATCGCTATTTCCTTCTTTTTCACTAATCCAAATCCATTCTTTTGCATTTTTTGTAAACCATTCAGAATCAATCAAATATTTATATATAAATAAAGTCATACAACCTAAATCATACTTATCCCCTTTACAATGATAAGTTTCTTTATTAATTTTTATCATTCCTGATTCTTTAGCATATTCATCTATCATTTTATACATATCTTCTAAATTATATTTGCCTTCTTTTAAAATCTTTTCTTCATCTAATACTATTCTTGTACCTAAAAGTGGGTATGCCATTTTTTTATCCTTTCATCAAAAACCTAACAAATTCTAGTAAAAAATAGCTAATACTTAAATAAAAGCTTTTGAATAATATTAATCTAATTACAAAACAAAAATTAAATTATTTTTTTAACTAATAATAAAACTAAAATTTAACGAACAATT
>NZ_CP040608.1:0-1681003 GCF_012897595.1 Campylobacter sp. CFSAN093226 | reverse complement strand
AATCTCTCTTTAAATTTTGCATAATGTATAAATTTTATCTTAAATTTTATAAAAAAAGGTTAAAATCCGCTTTTGTATTTTATTTTTCAAAAGGTATGAATTTGAAAATTTTAGGTATAGATCCAGGTTCGAGAAATTGTGGTTATGCTATCATAGAAGCTGACAAAGGAAAAAACATTCTCATAGAAGCAGGACTTATAAAGATAAAGCCAAGTACCTTACAGTATCAAATCACAGAGCTTTGCGAGGGTTTGGACTTGATTTTTAAAAATCATTCTTTTGATGAGGTGGCTATAGAAGATATCTTTTTTGCTTACAATCCAAAAACCGTTTTAAAACTCGCACAATTTCGCGGAGCCCTATCTTTAAAAATTCTTCAAATTCATGGAGATTTTGCAGAATACACTCCCTTACAAGTAAAAAAAGCCGTTACAGGAAAAGCCAAAGCAACTAAAGAACAAGTTGCTTTTATGGTAAAAAGGCTTTTAAGACTTAGTAAAGATATCAAGCCTTTGGATATCACAGATGCTATTGCAGTAGCTTTAACCCATGCAGCAAATTTAAGAGTTAGGGTGTGATTTTAGTAATTTTTATTACACAAAAGCCCAAAGCTTCATAAACTCCCAAAATACCTTTAAATTTTTTCTATAAATTTTTAAAAAATTCATAAAAAATTTCAAAAGTTGGAACAGAACTTGCTTGTAAACTTCACATAAACGCAAAAGTTTTTTAAAGCCAAAGCGTTAAATTTTTTAAAGCAATATTTTATAAAGGATTTAAGATGATGAGATCACTTTGGTCTGGCGTAAGCGGACTACAAGCACATCAAGTTGCGATGGATGTTGAAGGTAATAACATTTCAAATGTTAATACCACTGGTTTTAAATACTCTCGTGCAGATTTTGGAACCATGTTTAGCCAAACTGTGAAAATCGCTACAGCTCCAACTGATGGAAGAGGCGGATCTAATCCACTTCAAATCGGTCTTGGCGTTTCAGTAAGTTCTACAACTAGAATTCATTCTCAAGGTTCAGTTCAAACCACAGATAAAAACACTGATGTGGCTATAAATGGTGATGGTTTTTTTATGGTGAGTGATGATGGTGGTCTTACAAACTATCTTACAAGGAGCGGGGATTTTAAACTCGATGCTTATGGAAATTTTGTTAATAATGCAGGTTTTGTTGTCCAAGGGTGGAATATCAACTGGGATACTCAAAGTATAGATAGTTCAAGAACTCCACAAAACATTTTTATCGATCCCGGTATGCATATCCCTGCAGCGCAATCCACAGAAGTAGCCATCAAAGCGAATTTAAATAGTGGTTTAAATATAGGAACAGCAAGTCGTCCTTTGTATTCTCTTGATTCTGTGCATGGTTTTAATCAAAAAACAGGTGAAACTAAAGATGAAAATGATACAGGAACTACTCAGTTTTATACGACTTCTAAAAATGCTGTAGAAGTGACGGAAAAGGGTGTGGATGCAGGATCACTTTTTAATGCTAATGGACAGGGTTTAAATTTAAGAGATGGACAAGGGATTTGGGTATCTTATGCGGATGCTAAATATTCTACAAATTCTTTAGGTTATAATGCTTTTAATCCAAATTTACAACAAAATCAAACTGCTGCTTTTTGGGGCAATGGTAATCAAAAGACAAGATTAGATATAGTGATTAATGGAGTTGTTATTCAAAATGATACTATAGGCAGTATAGATGAGGCTATCGCTTATATCAATACCTTTACCGCACCAACGGATGCAAGACAGGGAACAGGAGTAAGAGCGGTTAAAAATGCAGATGGCTCGGGTATAGATTTTGTCAATGATAATGCCGATGGCACTACAGATAATATGAAAAATATCAATCTTGTAGTTAATGCTAACAATACAGCAGGTGAACTTTGGAATGCTGAATGGAATAATAATACTCAAACATTTAGTTTTAACCAAGGTAACGGTGCTCAGCGGCCTACTATTAATAAAAATGGTTCTTCTTTATGGACTGCTACTGGACAGAATTTGACTCCAGCTCCACCTAATCCCGGGCCAATTACCCAAATTCAATTTACAGGTCCAGCAAATGCCCAAATAATAACAGCGCATAAATATATCTATAGTTCTTCGCCTCAAACTCTTCCTCCTATGTATAATCCTGATGGAGGTTTTACTTATATTCCAGGTACAAATGCACAACCTCCTGCTTGGAATGGTACAGATGCTGCTACTATAGGTTCGCAAAATTATTATAATGCAGTAATGAATGGTTCTTTATTAAATACCAATATAAGGACTTTTCACACTACCGAAGATTTAAGAGAGCTTTTACAAAGAGATGCTAGATATGGGGTTGATTATGATGGAAGTGGAAAATTTGCTGCAGCAGATGTCAATGAAAATGTTAAAGTTGTAGTAAATTCTTCAGGAGCTTTTTCTCTTACAAATGTTAATAAAACTTCAAATAGTCCAACACTTACTGCTCCAGGTGGTCAAGGACCATTGAATTTTGGCCCTCATAATATGAATTTCAATATCACTGCTTATACAGATGAAAGAGGAACAGTAAGCACTAATGATGCTTTTACTAAAATCTTTAAAGGACTTGATGGTTCTTTCCCTGCAGGCAATCAGGTTAAGCAAAGTGAACTTCTAAAACTTTCTGCTTTTTCAGCAGGACTTGAAATTTATGATTCCTTAGGTTCAAAACATACTTTAGAAGTGCAGTTTGTTAAGCAAAGCACCACTCAAGATGGGGGTAATGAATGGCAAATGATCATCCGTGTACCCGAACCTGCAGAAATTAACACTACAGGCGAAGGACCAAATAATATCATCGTAGGAACAGCAAGATTTAATAATGATGGATCTTTGTCAAATTATAATCCAAGAACGATAAATTTTTCACCAAATAATGGTGCCGCACCAAATCAACAAATCAAACTTTCCTTTGGAACAAGTGGAAGCAATGACGGCCTTGTAAGCTCAAATTCTGCTTCAACTCTAACAGGACAGGCAACTGATGGTTATACTTCAGGTAACTTAAAACCTGATGCTATCCGTGTGGATGACAAAGGTAATATCTTAGGTGAATTTACTAATGGCAAAACCTTTGCTGTAGCAAAAATAGCAATGGCTTCAGTGGCAAATAACTCAGGTCTTGAGGAAATTGGTGGAAATCTTTTTAAAGTCACTGCAAATAGTGGTAATATCGTAGTAGGTGAAGCAGGAACAGGAGGTCGTGGTGAAATGAAAACCTCAGCTCTTGAAATGTCAAATGTGGATTTAAGTCGTTCTTTAACAGAGCTTATTATCATTCAAAGAGGTTATCAAGCAAATTCAAAAACCATTTCAACGAGTGATCAAATGCTTCAAACTCTAATCCAGCTTAAACAATAATTTAAGCTTAGTATTCTATAAAATATTGTTTTTTGCTCCCTTAAGGGAGCAAGCCTTGCTTTACAAGCCTATCTTGGTAGTCTTGTAATACTAGGCTTAGGCTTGAACTGCCTTCAATTTATTGCTAACTCACTCTTGCTAGGGGGTGAGTTGCAATAAAATTTTAAGCAATGTGATATAAATTTTTTAAAATTTAATTTTAATTTTATTTTTTAAAGATAGAATAATCAATAATTTTTTAGAAAGGAGAAAAAATGTCTTATATTAGTTTTAATTTAATGCTTTCTTCTTTCTGTATGCGTGCTTGGCACGCTTAATCTACTCGTATATACTCATATTCTATAAATTTACATTTTCAAATAGCCTAGTTTAAAGCCGATAAAAAGCTTTTTAACATTTTTTCATTGACACAATAAGGATAAAAAATGAATTTCAATAAAGAAACTTTAGCATTACACGGAGCTTATAATTTTGATACTCAAAGAAGTATTAGTGTGCCTATATATCAAAACACTGCGTATAATTTTGAAAATTTGGATCAAGCTGCAGCAAGGTTTAATCTTCAAGAACTTGGCAATATTTACTCAAGACTTAGCAATCCTACAAGCGATGTTTTAGGACAAAGACTTGCTAATGTCGAAGGAGGGGCTTTTGGAATTCCTGTTGCTAGCGGTATGGCAGCTTGTTTTTATGCTCTTATCAATTTAGCAAGTTCGGGAGATAATGTCGCGTATTCGAACAAAATTTATGGTGGGACTCAAACTTTAATTTCTCACACACTTAAAAATTTTGGCATAGAAGCTAGGGAATTTGATATCGATGATTTAGATAGCTTGGAAAAAGTTATAGATCAAAACACAAAAGCGATTTTTTTCGAAAGTCTTTCAAATCCTCAAATTGCCATAGCTGATATAGAAAAAATAAGCCAAATAGCAAAAAAACATAAAATCGTTAGCATTTGTGATAATACCGTTGCTACTCCTTTCTTACTCCAACCTTTTAAACATGGCGTGGATGTAATCGTGCATAGTTTAAGTAAATATGTAAGCGGTCAAGGCAGTGCTTTAGGTGGAGCACTTATAGAAAGAAAAGATTTAAACGACTTGCTTAAAAATAACGATAGATATAAAGTTTTTAACACTCCTGATCCAAGTTATCATGGACTGAATTTAAATACACTTGATTTGCCGATTTTTAGTATTAGAGTCATCATCACTTGGCTTAGAGATCTAGGAGCTAGCTTAGCACCTCAAAATGCTTGGTTACTTTTACAAGGACTTGAAACCTTGGCAGTGCGTATAGAAAAACACAGTCAAAATGCTGAAAAAGTTGCGAATTTTTTAAATTCTCATCCTGATATCAAGGGCGTAAATTATCCTACTTTAGCAAGTAATGCTTATCATAATTTATTTAAAAAATATTTTGATAAAAATTTTGCTAGCGGGCTTTTAAGCTTTGAAGCTAAAGATTATGAGCATGCTAGAAGAATTTGTGATAAAACTCAACTTTTCTTACTTGCTGCAAATTTGGGTGATAGCAAGTCTTTGATCATCCATCCTGCTTCTACTACTCATTCACAACTAAGCGAAGAAGAACTCCAAAAAGCAGGCATTACGAAAGCTACTATACGCTTAAGCATAGGACTTGAAAATAGCGATGATTTGATAGCGGATTTAAAACAAGCTATAGAAAGTTAAAAGTGTGTTTGCATTGAGTGAATGAGATAAAAATTCCACCATGCTTTATCATAAATAAGGTTTATTAAATAAAGGAGAAAAAATGCCACTGATTATTCCAGAAAATATACCCGCTTATGAGCTTTTAAAAGAGCATGCTTTTATCATGGGATTAAGGAGAGCAAAGCATCAAGATATCAGGCCGCAAGAAATTTTGATTGTCAATCTTATGCCAAAAAAAATTGAAACAGAAAATCAAATTCTAAGCTTACTTGCAAATTCTCCTTTGCAAGTAAATATCACACTTTTAGCCACGACTAGCTATGTGGGTAAAAATACTCCTTTTACTCATTTGGAAAAATTTTACAAGGGTCTTGAAGAGGTTAAAAAACATAAATTTGACGGTGCTATCGTTACGGGAGCTCCTGTGGAACAAATGGATTTTGAAAAGGTTGCTTACTGGGAAGAATTGCTAGAAATTTTTGATTTTTTAAAGCAAAATGTAACAAGTTCTATGTATATTTGTTGGGGTGCCATGGCTGCTTTAAAATACTTTTATGGTGTGGATAAAATCTCTTTAGATAAGAAAATTTTTGGAGTCTATAAGCATGATAAAGTTTCGCCTGATCTGCTTTTAACAAATTTAGATGAAAAGGTTTTAATGCCTCATTCAAGACATTCTAGCATGGATGAAGAGCAAATTTTAGCACTACAAAAACAAGGGAAATTAAAAATTTTGCTTAGAAATAAAAAAATCGGTTCGGCTTTATTAAGAGATGAAAAGAATATTTTTATTTTAGGGCATTTGGAATATTTTAAAGAGACTTTACATCAAGAATATGTAAGAGATAATTTCATACAAAAAGCTAAAAATTATTATGATAAAAAGGGCAATATAAAATACAATTGGCGTTCAAATGCAAATACCATTTTTGCAAATTGGCTCAATTATGATGTGTATCAAAGCACACCTTTTGTGCTTTGATGATTTAAACTCTTGTAGTAGGTGTATCGTGATATACGCTTACTGCACCTTTGATATCGCTTAAAATCGCGCAAGCTGCTTCATTGGCACTTCCCATCGCGCAAGCTACCATAGTCGTAACACCTGAAGCAAGTCCTGCTGCGTAAATTCCTTCTTTGATAATCTGTCTCCCGTGATGTTTGAAGCAAAATTTGTTTGGTTTTGGCATAAGCTCATGCGGTATTACAAAATCTTCAAGTTCTTTGATATCGCTTTTGTTTGCCCCTGTTGCTACGATGATATAATCTGCTTTTATACCCAAGCCTTGCTCATCATTAACAGTAAAATCTCCTTTTTCTCCGCTTATGCTTACTACTTTTGAATCGATGTATTTTACTTCGAGCATAGAAGCAATTTGTGCTTTTATGTGAGTGTAAATTTCATCTGCTTTTGCACCTTTTGGGAAAAAAGGAACATTGTAAATTGCTGCTGCTTTTAAATCTGCTTTACCCTCATCAAAAACAGTGATATCAAAGTCAAGTTCTTCATTTTTAGCTGAAGCGAAAAATAAAGCCGCGCTAAGTCCTGCGATGCTACCGCCTATAATTGCAATTGATTTTTTCATTTTTTTCCTTTTGAAAGATTTGCCTTATTCTAGTATAAAAAGCTTTATTTAATATAATATTTGTCTTTTTTATGCAATTTGCTAAAAATGTTTATTTTTCAATTGCTCTAAAAGTAATTTTTTATATAATTTTCTAAAAATTTTCAATAAGGAAAGCTCATGCGTTATGGTGAAAAAGAAATTAAAGAATTTGATGTAGAAAATATGGAAATTTGGCCAAATGATGCTAAAAATGACTATATCATTAAAATCACCTTGCCTGAATTTATGTGTTGTTGTCCGCGTTCAGGTTATCCTGATTTTGCAACGATTTATCTTGAGTATATGCCTGATAAATTTGTGGTTGAGCTTAAAGCGATAAAACTTTATATCAATACTTTTATGTATAGAAATGTTTCACATGAAGCAAGTATCAATGAAATTTATAATACTCTAAAAGACAAACTCAAGCCAAAATGGATTAAAGTAGTAGGGGATTTTAATCCGCGCGGAAATGTACACACAGTCATAGAATGTCGTAGCGATATGGTAGTACCAAAATAAAGACAAAGCTTTTGCATTTTAAAGTTTTAAATAGCTTTTGAAAGTGCAAAAGTTTAAAAATTTATTTGATATCTTAAATTTATAGCTATTTTTAAAATATTTTTATTTCTCTTTCACGCTCACTTCACAAAAAAAGCATAAACTTGCACTTACTAAAACATTTTAAGGAAGAAGAAATGAAAGTAAAATTTATCCCTGTCATTTTAGCATGTTCTGCCATACTTGCAAGTGCAAATACAATTTCTAATGTTTCAGCCCAAACCTCTGCAGTTGCGCCTGCGCCTGCTACTTCGTATCCTGTATATCCGCAATATGCTGTGCCACCACAAGATCATTTTAATGGCTTGCCAAAAATATTACCAGTCAAATTCAAAATCTCTATCCAGGTGCTTTTATCGTAGATATGGATTGGGAAGCGTATGGTTATGAAATCAAGCTTAACAATTATATGGAGCTTTATTTTGATCGCAATGGTAATTTTTTAGGCCAAGAATTTGATAATTGATTTTGATTTGAACTTTTTACAAAGAGTGAAATCCACTCTGTGTTTTCGCTCTTTTTTAGATTCCTAATTGCATAGTTTTTTAACAAATATAAATTTACAAGTATTTTAAAGCTGATTTTTTTTTAAATTTGTAAACAAAATCCTTACATAATATTAGAAAAAATGAAAAAGTAATAAAAATAATACTATACTAATTATCAATATAATACAATATCACCTCAAAATTCTATTCAAGGAGGCAAACCATGAATAAAAAGTTTTTAAGCATTATTGCAGGTATAGCATTGTTTTCAAGCTCGGCTTTTGCTGAAGAAAAATCAGGCTTTTTTATAGGTGCGGATGCAGCTTATGTTCAAACTAAAGTTCAAGGAAATTTAAAACACAATCAAACCGGTGCTGTTTTTAATGGCGATTTGTCTAGCAGTATTCCTATTTTGGGTTTAAAAGCGGGTTATCGTTTTAATGATTTGCATAGATTATATCTTGCTTATAATTATTCTGATGAATTTAGCGATATTATAAGAACTCCTAAACTTAAAATTGAAAGTGATTTTAGTACGCATAAATTCTTGATGGGTTATGATTTTACTCCAAAAATTTTTGAAAGAGTAAGAGCTGTTGCAGGTGGATATTTGGGTTATGCAAAAACAAATCTTGATTTAAAAACATCCTTATTGTCTTTATCTCAAAAATTTGATGGTTTTGTGTATGGAGTTAAAATCGGTGCTATATTTGAGCTAGGTGCTTCTAATGAAATCGAAGCAGGTTTTAAAGTAGAGAAAATCGAATATAATACAAGAGATTTTTATCAAAAAGCTATAGGATCAAATTTATACGATCCAAGACAAACAAATTACGGCTTATACTTGGGCTATACTTATAAATTTTAATGAAGTATTTTATCGGTAGGATTTCAACCTCCACCGATAAAGTATTTTTCAACATCATCAAGTAGTTTTTCACAAATTTGAGAATCTGTATTTTTTTCTACTACAAGATTGATATAAGTTTTAGTATCTCTGAAACTTCCTGCTGATTTTGAATTTTCACGAGTGAGTTTTTGATTCTCTTTAGTATATTCTATAGTGATGTTAAATTTTAGAGCAGCACTTGCTTCACCTAAATTCGTTTTTACTACCACATTCATTTTAGAAGCTTTAGCAAGTGTAGCTTGGGTTTTGTTTATGATCTCTTTAAAGCGTTGGCAAGATCGTATAAGTGTAGCGATAAATTTGTTATCAAGTCCTTCATAAGCTACTTTGAGTTTATTTTTGATATCTTTTGTACTTTCTTTTTCAGGGGCAACAAAAACCATATAAAAACCATTTTTTATAGTCACATTGTCTGTTTTTACATCGCGTCCACTTGACATAACTTTAACATAAATGGCATTATCAAGATAAACACGATCTACCATAGGCCCATAAATTTCGTATTCTTTTTTTCGGACTATGACTTCACGAGCTAGGACATTTAATTTCACATTGGCTTCGTGGATAACAGGTTCCATTTCTTTTTTAATCTCTAAGAGTTCTTTTAACATCAACTTCCTTTTTGTTACTTAAAATTACAATTATATCAATAATTTTCTTAATTTAAGAATTTTACAAACACATTTACTAAAAATATGATACATTAAGTATTAATTTTAACAAAGGAGGAAAAGATGAAACAAATTTTTGAAATTTCAAATTCAGTTCAACAAAAAAGTAAAGACAATACTTTTAATCTGCTACTGCAACTCTCACTCTAAAACTCAATTTTATTTTTAATCATTTTTTACATTTTTAATTTTTTATTGTTGTTGTTAAGTTTTTGAATTTTTAATTCATTCAGTCTGTTTGGTTTTAAAGGATTAAATCATGAAAGATAATAAAATCATAATCTTTGATACCACTTTGCGAGATGGAGAACAAGCTTTAGGCAGTTCTTTGGGTATCAATCAAAAATTACAAATCGCTTTAGCGCTTGAAAATTTAGGCGTAGATGTTATAGAAGCAGGTTTTCCGGTATCTTCACAAGGGGATTTTAAAGCGGTGCAAAAGATCGCTTCTAAGGTTAAAAACTCAACTATTTGTGCACTTTCTAGAGCATTGGATAAAGATATAGATATGGCTTATGAAGCTTTAAAAGTGGCAAAGCATTTTAGAATTCATACTTTTATAGCCACTTCGACTTTGCATATGCAAGATAAATTAAAAAAAGATTTTGATGAAATTTTGTCTATGGCAAAAAGAGCGATTATAAGAGCAAGATCTTATACTGATGATGTAGAATTTTCATGCGAAGATGCAGGAAGAACGCCTATAGATAATCTTTGTTTTATGGTGGAAAATGCGATAAAAGCAGGTGCTAAAACTATAAATATCCCAGATACCGTAGGCTATACTCTGCCAAGCGAATTTGCTAATATCATCAAAATTTTATTTAACAAAGTGCCAAATATAGACAAAGCTATTATTTCTGTGCATTGTCACAATGACTTAGGTATGGCAACGGGCAATAGTTTAAGTGCTATTTTACAAGGTGCAAGACAGATAGAGTGCACTATAAATGGACTTGGCGAAAGGGCGGGCAATTGTGCTTTAGAAGAAGTGGTTATGGCGATAAAAACTAGAAAAGATTATTTAAAAGGTTTTTATACTGATATTAAATGTGAAAATATCTTTAAAACTTCAAAATTGGTTTCAGCTATCACTAATGAAAGCATACCTTCACATAAAGCTATAGTGGGTAGCAATGCGTTTTCTCATAGTTCAGGCATTCATCAAGATGGAGTGCTTAAAAATAGGCAAACTTACGAGATCATAAGCCCTAGTGCCATAGGAATTCATGAAAATCGTATGTTAATGACAGCAAGAAGTGGAAGGGCTATGATAAAAACTTGCCTTGAAAATTTAGGCTATGATGAAAATACTTATAATTTAGATGATGTTTATGAGCGTTTTTTACGCCTTGCGGATAAAAAGGGTCAAGTATATGATTATGATTTAGAAGCTTTGATGTTTTTAAGTTATGAGAGTGAAGAAGAAAATGAATTTGTGCTTGAAAAATTAAGTGTGATCAGTGGAAATATCCCAACTGCTTGTGTTTGTATGCGTATCAAAGAAGAGCTAAAAACTGAAGCTTGCACAGGAAATGGTCCTGTTGAAGCAGTTTTTAACTGCATTGCTAGGATAACGAATTTAAAGCCTGCGCTAAAAGCTTATAGTATCAATGCAAAAAGTTCAGGAGTAGATGCTCAAGGGCAAGTGGATGTAGATTTGGAATTTAAAGGGAGAAAATTCCATGGAAAAGGACTTTCAACAGATGTGATAGAAGCTTCAGCACAAGCTTTTGTGAGTGCTTACAATGCGATTTATCGCTCTTTAAAAGTAGAAGAAAGGAAAATGGCATGAAAACTTATAAAGTAGCTGTTTTAGCAGGAGATGGCATAGGGCCTTTGGTGATGAAAGAGGCTTTAAAAATTTTAACTTTTATCGCACAAAAATACAATTTTAGTTTTGAATTTAATGAAGCTAAAATAGGCGGTGCAAGTATAGATGCTTATGGAGTGGCTTTAAGTGATGAAACTTTAAAGCTTTGTGAGCAAAGTGATGCGATTTTATTTGGTTCTGTGGGTGGGCCTAAATGGGATAATTTGCCCATAGATCAAAGACCTGAAAGAGCCTCGCTTTTGCCTTTAAGAAAGCATTTTAATTTGTTTGCAAATTTGCGTCCTTGTAAAATTTATGAAAGTTTAACCCATGCTTCACCTTTAAAAAATGAGATTATCCAAAAAGGAGTGGATATTTTATGTGTTAGAGAGCTTACAGGTGGGATTTATTTTGGTAAGCAGGATTTAGGTAAAGAAAGTGCGTATGATACTGAAATTTACACTAAAAAAGAGATAGAAAGGATAGCTCGTATCGCTTTTGAAAGTGCAAGAATAAGAAAGAAAAAAGTCCATTTAATCGACAAGGCGAATGTTTTAGCAAGTTCTATTTTGTGGCGAGAAGTGGTGGCAAATGTTGCAAAAGATTATCAAGATATAAACTTAGAGTACATGTATGTGGATAATGCTGCGATGCAGATTGTAAAAAATCCTAGCATTTTTGATGTTATGCTTTGTTCAAATCTTTTTGGTGATATTTTGAGTGATGAGTTAGCTGCCATTAATGGATCTTTGGGTTTGTTAAGTTCAGCAAGTTTGAATGATAAAGGTTTTGGACTTTATGAGCCAGCAGGTGGAAGTGCGCCTGATATAGCTCATTTAAATATAGCCAATCCCATAGCTCAAATTTTAAGTGCGGCTTTGATGTTAAAGTATAGTTTCAAAGAAGAACAAGCCGCACAGGATATAGAAAATGCTATATCTTTGGCATTGGCACAAGGAAAAATGACTAAGGATTTAAATGCTAAGTCGTATTTAAATACCGATGAAATGGGGGATTGTATTTTAGAAATTTTAAAGGAGAATGACAATGGCTAAAACTTTATATGAAAAAGTCTTTGATGCTCATGTGGTTTATGAAGGCAAAAACGAACTTCCTATACTTTATATCGATAGACATTTAATCCATGAAGTAACAAGCCCTCAAGCATTTTCAGGGCTTAAAATGGCTAAGCGTAGAATGGCAAGAGCGGATTTAACTTTGGCTACTATAGATCATGATGTTTCAACTAAAAGTATGGATTTAAATGCTTGTTCTGATATGGCAAAAGAGCAAATTACAACTTTGATGCAAAATACTAAGGAATTTGGAGTAAGGCTTTTAGGACTTGGAGATAAAAATCAAGGCATAGTTCATATAGTAGGTCCTGAGCTTGGCTTTACTTTACCTGGGGTTACTTTAGTTTGCGGGGATTCTCATACGGCAACACATGGGGCTTTTGGAGCTTTAGCCTTTGGTATAGGCACGAGTGAAGTAGAGCATGTCATGGCAACGCAAACTTTAAAACAAGCCAAACTTAAAACTATGAAAATCGAATGTAAAGGGCAGTTTCAAAAAGGCGTTTATACTAAGGATTTGATTTTGTATTTGATCGCACAATACGGCACAGCAAAAGGCACAGGCTATGCTATAGAATTTTGCGGAGAACTTATAAGAAATCTAAGCATGGAAGCTAGAATGACTCTTTGTAATATGGCTATAGAATTTGGAGCGAAAGTAGGTATGATAGCTCCTGATGAGATCACTTTTGAGTATATTAAGGGAAAGGAATTTGCACCTAAAGGAGAAGAATTTCAAAAGTATTGTGAGTATTGGAAGAGTTTAAGAAGTGATGAAGGAGCAAAATATGATGCGAGTATTACTCTAGATGTAAGCAAGATAAAACCACAAATTAGCTATGGAACAAATCCTTCGCAAGTGATTGGCATAGATGAAAAAATTCCAAAAATAAGTGATTTTAAAAATCAAAGCGAGCAAAAATCTTTGCTTGATGCTTTATATTATGTAAATTTAGAGCAAGATCAAGTTATAGAAGGGGTAAAAATCGACATTGTATTTATAGGATCTTGCACAAATGGGCGTTTAGAAGATCTTAAAATAGCTGCTGATATCTTAAAAGGGCTCAAAATTCATAAAAATGTTAAAGCTTTAATCGTGCCTGGTTCAATGCAAGTAAGAAAAGAAGCTGAAAATTTAGGACTTGATAAGATTTTTATCGAGGCAGGGTGTGAGTGGAGATATGCAGGGTGTTCTATGTGTCTTGGTATGAATGATGACAAAGCAAATTCAGGTCAAAGAGTTGCTTCAACTTCAAATCGTAACTTTGTAGGCAGACAAGGTAAAGGTTCTATCACTCATTTGATGAGTCCTGCAAGTGCAGCAGCTTGTGCCATAGAAGGTGTTATTTGTGATAATAGAAAGTATTTAGGAGTTTAATATGCAAAAATTTATTATACACAAAGGTATAGCTTGTCCTTTAGAATATGCCAATATAGACACAGATCAAATTATACCTAAGCAATTTTTACTTGCAGTGTCTAAGCAAGGTTTTGGCAAGCATTTGTTCCATGATTTGCGTTATTTAGATGATAAAGAAAGTGTTTTAAATATGGATTTTAATCTCAATAAAAAAGAATATCAAAATAGCTCTATTTTGGTGAGTTTTGAAAATTTTGGTAGTGGCTCTTCAAGAGAGCATGCGCCTTGGGCTTTGGTTGATTATGGTATTAGAGCTATTATCGCACCTTCTTTTGCGGATATTTTTAAAAACAATGCCTTAGGAAACGGTTTGCTCACTATAGAACTTGCTAAAGATGAGGTTTTGGAAATAGTTGATGAGTTAAAAAAATCCCAAGATAAAAATATAGAAATTTCTTTGTTGGAAAAAAGAGTATTTTTTAAAGATAAGATTTTTTCTTTTGATTTAGATGATTTTCACAGAATTTGTCTTTTGGAAGGGCTTGATAATATAGCTTTAACTTTAAAACATGAAGCACAAATCAAAGCCTATGAAAAAAACTCAAAAAGCTTTTTGGTTTAGAATTTTTTCATAAGCTAAAAAAGGATCTTGGTAATTAGGTATGTCAAAGTTTCCACAAAAATTAAAATCAAGCTTTTTAAAAAGCGAATTCATAGGAAAATTTTTACTATGAGTATCTGCTCTTAAACTTGCCTTGTGATTTTCCAAGGCAAAATTTTCGCAAAAATTTAAAAGTTTTTGTGCCACGCCTTTGCCTTTTGCATTTTGTTTGACAGCTAAACGGTGTAGATAAAAGGCTTTATCATCATAATTTTTGTTAAAAATAACTTGTTTGTAAAATTCAGGTTTAAATTTTTCATTGATACAGATAAAGCCTAAAATTTCATCATTTTCTTTAAACACATAAAGTTCTTGTGCTTGTATATCTTCTTGAAAAACTATTTCATTTGGATAATTCTCATCCCATTGGTGAAAATTCATAGTTTTCATAGCATTTAAAGCATCTTTTGTGATTTCAAGTATAGAATTTAAATCTTTATTGACGGCTTTTTGTATGATAGTGTTTTGCATGATAATCCTTTGTATAAGGAAGGGTGATGGTGGCTCCGATTGGACTTGAACCAACGGCCACTACCATGTCAAGGTAGTGCTCTACCAGCTGAGCTACGGAACCATATGGTGGAGCATAGCGGGTTCGAACCGCTGACCCCAACGCTGCCAGCGTTGTGCTCTCCCAGCTGAGCTAATGCCCCAAATGAAGTTTGTATTATAACTTAGTTTGCCTTAAAGTTTATTTGATGGCAGACAGGAAGGGATTCGAACCCTCGAAAGCTTGCACTTTACACGCGTTCCAGGCGTGCTCCTTCAACCGCTCGGACACCTGTCTATGAAATAAAGCGTTCATTATATCTATAAAAGCTTTAAAAATAAAGAAATTTTTTAAATATTGAAAATAAAATTATTTTTTTTAAAAATCAGAAAATTTTTAGTAAAAAGTAGTATAATTATATTTTTATTTTTAGTCAGGGTAGCTCAGCTGGTTAGAGCGCTGGTCTCATAAGCCGGAGGTCGGGAGTTCAAGTCTCCCCCTTGACACCATTAAATGTAATAATTATTTTTTTTCTTTTGTTACTACAAAAACAATTCCACCAAAACCTATAATTACAACAGTTGTTATAAAAATGATTTCGAAAATATCTAACATCGTCATTGTTCTTTTGCCCTTTCTTTAAGCTGTCCACAAGCAGCTGAGATATCAAGTCCTTTACTTTCTCTTATAGTACAAGTTACACCTTTATTACTTAGTAAATCTTGGAATTTAATCGCATTTTCTAAACTAGGGCGTTTATATAAACTTCCTTCATGTGGATTAAAGAGTATTAAATTCACTTTGGCTTTAATGCCATTTAAAAGCTTGACTAATTCTTTAGCGTGTTCAAGCTTATCATTGATACCATCAATTAAAAGATATTCAAACATCACTCTTTTTCTTTGATCTATAGGAAATTCACGCACCGCATCCATAATCGCAGCGATATTATAAGCTTTATTGATAGGCATAAGTTCGGTTCGAAGCTCATCATTAACCGCATGCAATGATATAGCAAGTAAAACACCTAAATTCATTTGACCTAATTCTTTGATTTGTTTTGCCAAACCGCTAGTACTGATGGTTTGACGGCGAGGACTTATAGCAAGTCCCTCATTTTGCGCTAAAATTTTTACCGCTTTAGAAACATTTTTAAGATTATCCAAAGGCTCGCCCATACCCATATATACTATATTTACACGGCGTTCATAAGGGATATTGTTTTGTTTTTTGATCCATAAAATTTGTCCGACTATCTCACCTGCACTTAAATTTCTTTTCAAACCACCCTTGGCAGTAAGACAAAAACTACATCCACTTTTACAACCTACTTGAGAAGAAACACAGATAGTATATCTCGCATGAGAAATTCTTTTGCCTTCTGCGTCTATTTTTTCTTCTTTCATAGGCAAAAGCACACTTTCTACCCTTAAACCATCGATAAGTTCAAAAAGATATTTTATACTTCCATCTTTACTTTGCTCATTTTTAACGCATTTTACAGGAGAAAAATGAAAATTTTGCGCAAGTTCTAAACGCAAATCTTTTGGCAAACTTGACATATCGGAAAAATTATTGGCATATTTTTGATAAATCCATTGATAAATTTGTTTCACGCGAAACATCGGTTTGATTTTTTCTCCTAATTCTTCAGGTAAAAAATCTAAAATATTAACAAGCTCTTTCAAAATTATTTTCCTTTTTGAATTTTTAAATATAATGATATTTTTTTAAGTATTCTTCTAAGTTTTCTTTTGCCTTTTGATGATTTTTTATAAAATCTTCGTGAGCGTTTTCATTACAAAAATTTGTTGCACACAAAATACACTCTGCATCAATATTTAAATTTTTAGCTACGCTCAAAACAGAAAAGGCTTCCATATTTTCTGCAAAAAAACCTAATTTTGAAAATTCTTTTGCCGCTTTTGAATTTTGACAAATATAATTTGAAGAATTGATTTTTATTGTTTCACGAGAAACATTTTCTTTTTCTAAGCAAATTTCATATTTTGCAGGAGTATAAAATGCATGTGAAATTTTAGAAAATTCTACATTAAAAGCGTGCGAACTTCTATAAATTTCTAAAATCTCTCCCTTATCATAAAGCCCACAAGTTCCTATAAATATAAGTTTTGATGGTTTTTCTTTGAAGCAAAGTTGACTCAAATGAAAAGCTGATTCAACCAAACCTATGCCTATAGCTTTTGCAAAAGAAAAATTTTCATTTCCACCCGCACAAATAATCATTTTGATCCTTATGAAATTTTTACAAAAAATAATTCTACCTAAAAAGACTTAATTAAGAATTTTTAGATAAAATTATTTCTTATGGTTAAAGCAAAAAAACAATACGGACAAAATTTTTTAATCGATAAAAGCGTATTAGCAAAAATCATCCAAGCCATACCCAAAGAGATGAACAATATCATTGAGATTGGGCCTGGCTTAGGTGATTTAACGCAAGAACTTTTAAAAATTTCTCAAGTAAAAGCTTATGAAATCGATAATGATCTCATACCTATTTTAAAAAAGAAATTTCAAAAAGAACTTGAATGTGGAAAATTTAACTTGATCCATCAAGACGCAAGCGAAGCTTTTAATCCTAGTCTTGATGAAAAACCATATTTTTTGGTTGCAAATTTGCCTTATTATGTTGCAAGTCACATTATATTAAAAGCTTTAGAAGATAAAAATTGTCTAGGGCTTATTGTAATGGCACAAAGGGAAATGGCTGAAAAATTCTGCGCTAAAGAAGGAAATAGTGAGTTTTCTTCCTTAGGTGTTTTAAGTGCAATGATTTGCGAAAGAAAAATACTTTTTGATGTTGATCCACAATGTTTTAATCCTCCACCAAAAGTTATGTCAGCGGTGATGAGTTTGATTAAAACTAAGGATTTTGATGAACTTTGCGAAATAGAAAATTTCAAAAATTTTCTAAAAGATTGTTTTAAAGCTCCTAGAAAACAACTCTTAGGAAATTTAAAAACATATAAAGCAAAAGTTTTAGAAGTTTTAAGCACTCTTGGCTTAAAAGAAAACATCAGACCACATGAAATTTGCGTTGATTTATACCTTAAAATTTATGACAAATTAAAGGATGAATATGGACGAAAACAAAGAGATAAATAAAAACGAACAAAATCCGAACTCAAATTCAAAAAACAATAAACGCTATAAATATAAAAATCGTAGAAAAAAATTAGCTGATTCTTTGCAAAATGAAAATGATACTCCAAAAATTGATCAAAATTCCAACAAGGAAAATTCTGAAAACTCAGAAAATAAAACTGAGAAAAAAAAGAAGAAAAATCGCAATCTTCCTTCAAAACTCACAGGTAATGAAGATTGGCAAATCGCTCTTGCAGAATGCATAGAAGCTAACCGTATTTCACATGAAAACCGCTTACACCCTTTAAAATATAATAATTCTAGCGAGCATAAAATCCGCATCACTCCTTTAGGAGGTTTAGGAGAAATTGGTGGAAATATCAGTGTTTTTGAAACCAATAAAGATGCAATTATAGTAGATATAGGTATGAGTTTTCCTGATGGAACTATGCATGGGGTAGATATTATCATCCCTGATTTTGACTATGTAAGAAAAATTAAAGATAAAATTCGTGGTATAGTGATCACTCATGCACACGAAGATCATATCGGTGCAGTGCCTTATTTCTTTAAAGAATTCCAATTTCCTATCTACGCTACACCTTTGGCTTTAGGAATGATTTCAAACAAATTTGAAGAACATGGCTTAAAAGCAGAACGCAAATGGTTTCGCCCTGTAGAAAAACGCCGTGTTTATGAGATAGGCGAATTTGATATAGAGTGGATCCACATCACGCATTCTATCATTGATGCTTCAGCGCTTGCGATCAAAACAAAAGCAGGAACGATTATCCACACAGGTGATTTTAAAATTGATCAAACTCCAATCGATGGCTATCCAACAGACTTAGGACGTTTGGCACATTATGGAGAAGAAGGGGTTTTATGTCTTTTAAGCGATAGTACAAATTCGTACAAAGAAGGTTATACAAAAAGTGAAAGCTCCGTAGGGCCAACTTTTGATCAAATCTTTGCACGTACCAAAGGCAGGGTGATCATGAGTACTTTTAGTTCTAATATCCACCGCGTTTATCAAGCTATCACTTATGGTTTAAAATACGGTAGAAAAGTTTGTGTGATCGGTCGTTCTATGGAAAGAAATCTTTATACCACTATGGAATTAGGCTACATCAAACTTGATAGAAAAATTTTCATCGATGCTGATGAAGTAAGCAAATATAAAGACAATGAAGTGCTTATCGTAACTACAGGAAGTCAAGGCGAAACCATGAGTGCGCTTTATAGAATGGCAACTGATGAGCATAAATTTATAAAAATCAAACCTACAGATCAAGTGATTATTTCAGCTAAAGCCATACCAGGAAATGAAGCAAGTGTTTCTGCGGTGCTTGACTATCTTTTAAAAGCAGGAGCTAAAGTAGCGTATCAAGAATTTAGTGAAATTCATGTAAGCGGACACGCTAGTATAGAAGAGCAAAAGCTTATGCTAACCCTTACTAAGCCTAAATTTTTCCTACCAGTTCATGGAGAATACAATCACATCACCAAACACAAAGAAACAGCGATGAAGTGCGGTATCCCTGAAAGAAATATTTATCTTATGAGTGATGGCGATCAAGTAGAACTTTGCCAAAAATATGTCAAACGCATAAAAACCGTAAAAACAGGTAAAGTTTTTGTAGATAATCAAATCAACAAACAAATCGCCGATGATGTAGTTATAGATCGCCAAAAACTTGCAGATAGTGGTATAGTAGTTATTATCGCACAAATTGACAAAGCTACAAAAACACTGATCAACAAACCAAGAGTATTTAGCTATGGGCTAGTAGCTGACAAACACGATCATGCTTTTAGCAAAGATATGGCTGAAGTTTTAGGACAATTTTTCATCAATGTTAAAGATGAAGTACTCAATGATCCAAGATTTTTAGAAAATCAAATCCGCCAAGTTTTAAGAAAACACATCTTTAGAAAGATTAAAAAATACCCAACCATAGTTCCAACTATTTTTGTAATGTAAAAAAGGGCAAAAACGCCCTTTTTAAGGAAGATCAAATGAGAATTAATAAATTTATATCCCATAACACCCGCTATTCACGCCGTGAAGCCGATGAACTTATCAAACAAGGCTTAGTAAAAATAAACAACAAAATTGCCCTTTTAAGCGATGAAGTTAAATTTGATGATAAAGTTTTTGTTAAAGGTAAAAGAGTACAAAAAAGAACGCAATTTAGCGTGATAATCTACCATAAACAAAAAGGTGAAATTGTCAGTAAAAAAGACGATCGTGGAAGAAAAACTATATATGATACCTTGCCAAGACAATTTAGTACTTGGCTTAGCGTAGGTAGGCTGGATTATGCAAGTGAAGGCTTACTTTTGCTTACAGATTCTCCTGTGATTGCCGATGCTTTAATGCATAGCGATTTAGAAAGAGAATACTACCTTAAAGTTAAAGGCACGGTGAGCAAACAAGTCATCGAAGCCATGCAAAATGGACTTGAGATTAAAAATGAAAAAAAAGGCGCACATGCAAAAACTAAAATTACCTCTATGAGTTTTGCTCCTTTTATAGACTTTGAAATTTTTGGATCAAGTGGAGGCTATACTAAGCTTAGAGTGGTTATAAATGAAGGTAAAAATAGAGAGCTTAGACGCTTTTTTGGACATTTTGATCTTGAAGTCATGGATCTTAAGCGTGTTGCTTTTGGGGCTTTAGATCTTGGTATGTTGAAGGCGGGAAAACATCGTTATTTAGAAAATGGCGAATATGAAAAATTAAGAGATTTTTTAAAATTTAATGAAATAAGATATTGACCATTATATACAAAAATTTAAAAAATAATGATAATTTTTAAATTCTAAAAATTCTATTTTTATCCTTTTTAAAAGGAAAATAATAGAAAAATTTCATCAAATTCCTTGACTTTGAAAACAAGATTTTATATACTCTCATTTCAATTTTTATAAATTTGGTTAGTTTTTAACTAACGAGTTCTTTTTAAAGGAAATATTATGGAAAGAATTAGGCTTAAGCTAAAAGCTTATGACCATCGAGTACTAGACAGAACAGTTGCAGCAATCGTAGAAGCTGTTAAAAGAACAGGTGCGGATATTAGAGGTCCGATACCAATGCCTACTAAAATCAAACGCTATACAGTTTTAAAATCTCCACACATTAACAAAGATTCTCGTGAGCAGTTTGAAATAAGAATTCACGCGCGTATGCTAGATATAGTAGCAGCGACTCCAGATACAGTTGATTCTTTAACGAAGCTTGATTTAGCGCCAGAAGTAAGCGTTGAAGTAAGAGCTATGGGTAAGTAAGGATAAGATATGGAATATATTGTAGAAAAAATTGGAATGAGCAGAACAATTACTAATCCAAGTATCGCTGTAACTTTACTAAGAGTTGTAAATGCAAAAGTATGTGAAGTTGAAGGCGGAAAGGCTTTAGTAGCATATCCAAAAGGTAAAGCAAGTAATAAATGTGTCGCAGGACAACAAAAAAAATACAATCTTTCTGCAGAATACAATAGATTTGCGACTTTAGAAGTAGCAAATACTGAAGCAGGAGATTTAGATGAAACTCCATTAAATGAAGCAAAAATTTTAAAAGTAAGCTTTAACACTAAAGGTAGAGGTTATAGCGGTGTTATGAAAAGACATAACTTCGCAGGGGGTCCAGCAAGTCACGGTTCGAGATTTCATAGACGCCATGGATCTATTGGTAATAGAGAATGGCCAGGTCGTGTTCAACCAGGTATGAAAATGGCAGGACACTATGGAAATACTAAAGTGACCATTAAAAACGAAGTTGTATCTTATGATGCTGAAAATAAAATTTTAGTAGTTAAAGGTGCAGTACCAGGTTATAATGGTGCCATGGGTAAAATAAGGATTGCAAAATGAGTAAAGTAGTTGTTTTAAATGATAAATTAGAAAAAGCAGGTGAACTTGATTTACCTTCAAAATATGCGGAAGTAAATCCACACAATCTTTACTTGTATGTAAAATCTTACCTTGCAAGTTTAAGAGCAAATACAGCTCATACTAAAGGTAGAAGTGATGTAAGTGGTGGTGGTAAAAAACCTTGGAGACAAAAAGGTCGTGGCGGTGCTAGAGCGGGTTCAACAAGAACTAACGTTTGGGTAGGCGGTGCGGTTGCTTTTGGTCCAACAAATGAAAGAAACTACTTCCAAAAAGTAAATAAAAAACAAAAAAGATTGGCGCTTGAAAGAGCTTTAGCAGATAAAGCAGCTAAAGGTGTGTTATTTACTGCTGATTCTTTGGCTATTGAAAGTGGTAAAACAAAAGATGCAAACGCTGTGATTAAAAAACTTGGCGTCAAAGATGCTTTAATCGTTAAAGATTTACTAGATGAAAAAACACTTTTAGCTTACAGAAATTTAGCAAATTGCTATGTAGTTGATGTAACTGAAGTAAATGCTTATTTAGTATCTGTATTTAATGCTGTTATTATGGAAAAATCAGTGTTAGAATCTATTACAAAAGAGGGATAATTATGGCAGATATTACTGATATAAAGACTATACTTTACACAGAAAAAAGTTTGAATTTGCAAGAGCAAGGTGTCGTAGTTATTCAAACTTCGCCAAAAATGACTAAAACAGGCTTAAAAGCGGTTTTAAAAGAGTATTTTGGTGTAACTCCAAAAAGCATCAATTCCTTAAGAATGGATGGAAAAATTAAGCGTTTTAGAGGTCGTTTAGGTCAAAGAAACAATTACAAAAAATTCTATGTTAAGCTACCTGAAGGTGTTAGCTTAGAAAATACGGAGGCTTAAGATGGCAATTAAAACTTATAAACCATATACTCCAAGTAGAAGATATATCACAGGTTTAAGTTCTGAAGATATTACAGCTAAACCAAGTGTACGCTCACTACTTGTTAAACTTCCAGCACACGCGGGTCGTAACAGCTATGGAAGAATTACAAGTCGTCATAAAGAAGCGGGTGCTAAAAAACTTTACAGAATTATTGATTTTAAACGTCGTAAATTCGGTATAGAAGGCAAAGTAGAAGCAATCGAGTATGATCCATACAGAAATTGTAGAATTGCTTTGATTGCTTATAAAGATGGGGAAAAAAGATATATTCTTCAACCACGTGGATTAAGCGTTGGTGATATCGTTGCAGCTGCTGAAAGCGGACTTGATATTAAACCAGGTAATGCAATGAAACTTAAAAACATTCCTGTGGGTACTATTGTTCATAATGTTGAGTTAAAACCAGGTAAAGGCGGTCAAATGATTCGTTCTGCGGGTGCTTATGCACAACTTATGGGTAAAGAAGAAAAATATGTTATTTTAAGACTTGCAAGTGGCGAAATGAGACAAGTTTTAGCTGAATGTATGGCAAGTATCGGCGAAGTTGGAAATGAAGAATGGGCTAATGTAACTATCGGTAAAGCAGGTAGAAATCGCCATAGAGGTATCCGCCCGCAAACTCGTGGTTCTGCAATGAACCCAGTAGATCACCCGCACGGTGGGGGTGAAGGTAAGAAAAATTCAGGCCGTCATCCAGTAACTCCGTGGGGTAAACCAACCAAAGGTGCGAAAACTCGTCGTAAAAAGGCTAGCGATAAGCTAATAATTTCAAGAAGAAAAGGAAAGTAAGATGGCTAGATCACTAAAAAAAGGTCCTTTTGTTGATGATCATGTAATGAAAAAAGTCATCGCTGCTAAAAAGGCTAATGATAATAAACCAATTAAAACTTGGTCAAGAAGAAGCACAATTACTCCTGATATGATAGGACTTACATTTAATGTTCATAATGGCAAAAGCTTCATTCCGGTTTATATTACTGAAAATCACATCGGTTATAAACTTGGTGAATTTGCTCCAACACGCACATTTAAAGGGCATAAAGGCTCTGTGCAAAAGAAAATTGGTAAGTAAGGGATAAGATATGAGTAAAGCATTAATTAAATTCATAAGATTATCTCCAACTAAAGCAAGATTGATTGCTAGAGAAGTTCAGGGGATGAATGCAGAATTAGCTATGGCTAGTTTAAAATTTATGCCAAATAAAGGTGCAAAATACATTGCAAACGCAATTTCAAGCGCAGTAGCAAATGGTGGCTTTGAAGCAAACGAAGTGATTGTAAAAAGTTGTCGTGTTGACGCAGCTGCGGTATTAAAAAGATTTAGACCAAGAGCTAGAGGAAGTGCAAGTCGTATTAGAAAACCAACTTCACATATTTTAGTAGAAGTGGCAAAAGCGGAAGTGAAATCTGAAGAGAAAAAAACAGTAGCTAAAAAAACTACTACAACAAAAGCTCCAGCTAAAAAAACAACAAGCACTAAAAAAGCAACAGTGAAAAAGGAAAGCTAATGGGACAAAAAGTTAATCCAATTGGTCTAAGACTAGGAATCAATAGAAACTGGGAATCAAGATGGTTTCCAACTAAAGCAAATTTAGTAGAAAATATCGGTGAAGATTACAAAATCAGAGCTTTCTTAAAAAGAAAACTTTATTACGCAGGAATTAGCCAAATTTTAGTAGAAAGAACTGCTAAAAAACTTCGCGTTACTGTAGTTGCTGCAAGACCAGGTATCATCATCGGTAAAAAAGGTAGTGATGTTGATAATTTAAGAAAAGAATTGCAAGATTTAATCGGTAAAGATGTAAATATCAATATCAAAGAAGAAAGAAAAGCAGGAGCTTCAGCTCAACTTGCTGCTGAAAGTGTTGCAACTCAACTTGAAAAAAGAATTGCTTTTAGAAGAGCAATGAAAAAAGTAATCCAAGGTGCGCAAAAAGCAGGTGCTAAAGGAATTAAAGTTTCAGTTTCCGGTCGTTTAGGCGGTGCTGAAATGGCAAGAACAGAATGGTATCTTGAAGGACGCGTTCCACTTCATACTTTAAGAGCAAAAATCGATTATGGTTTTGCAGAAGCTAGAACTACTTATGGAAACATAGGAGTTAAAGTATGGATCTTTAAAGGTGAAGTATTGCACAAAGGTATGCAACCTGAAAAAACTGAAGAAAGTGCTCCAGCTAAAAAGCCAAGACGCACAAGAAGGGGTAAATAATCATGTTAATGCCAAAAAGAACTAAATATCGCAAAATGATGAAAGGGCGTAACAGAGGTTATGCTAATCGTGGAACAGAATTTACTTTTGGTGAATTTGCATTAAAAGCAACTGAAGCAGGACGCATTAACTCACGCCAAATCGAAGCAGCGCGTATCGCTTTAACTCGTTTTGTTAAAAGACAAGGAAAAACTTGGATTAGAGTTTTTCCAGATAAGCCTTTGACAAAAAAACCTTTAGAAACTCGTATGGGTAAAGGTAAAGGTGCTGTTGAGGAATGGGTAATGAATATCAAGCCAGGTCGTATCATTTATGAAATGGCAGGAGTAAGCGAAGAAATGGCAAGAGAAGCATTGACTTTAGCTATGCATAAACTTCCATTTAAAACTAAGTTTGTTACAAGAGAGAGCCAAAATGAAATATACTGAGATTAAAGATAAAACAGCAGCTGAGCTTGCAACAATGCTAAAAGAAAAAAAGGTGCTTTTATTCACTTTAAAACAAAAGCTAAAAACAATGCAACTTACTAATCCAAAAGAGATTAGCCAAGTAAAAAAAGACATTGCTAGAATAAATACAGCAATTAACGCTTTAAGATAAGGATAGAAAATGGCATTTAAAAGAGAAATTCAAGGCGTTGTTGTTAAAATCGCTGGTGAAAAAACCGCAAGTGTTTTGGTTGAAAGAAAAGTGGTTCATCCAAGATATAGAAAAATTGTTAAACGCTTTAAAAAATATCTAATTCATGATGAGAGAAATGAAGTTAAAGTGGGTGATACTGTTGTTGCAGTAGAATGCAGACCACTTTCAAAAAGAAAATCATTTCGCTTAAAATCTGTATTAGCTACAGGAGTTGAGTAATGATTCAAAGTTTTACAAGACTTGCAGTTGCTGATAATAGCGGTGCAAAAGAATTAATGTGTATCAAGGTTTTAGGGGGTAGCAAAAGAAGATACGCTACCGTAGGTGATGTAATCGTTGCATCTGTTAAAAAAGCTTTACCAAATGGAAAAGTTAAAAAAGGTCAAGTGGTAAAAGCGGTTATCGTTAGAACTAAAAAAGAAATTCATAGAGATAATGGTTCTTTGATTCGTTTTGATGAAAATGCTGCGGTTATTCTTGACAACAAAAGAGAGCCTATCGGAACTCGTATCTTTGGGCCAGTGGGCAGAGAAGTTAGATATGGTGGCTTTATGAAAATCGTTTCACTAGCACCGGAGGTATTATAATGGCGGTTAAATTAAAAATCAAAAAAGGTGATAGCGTTAAGGTTATCACAGGCGATGATAAAGGTAAAACAGGTAAAGTTTTAGCGGTATATCCAAAAACACTTAAAGTGGTAGTTGAAGGATGTAAAATCGCTAAAAAAGCTATTAAGCCGAGTGAGAAAAACCCAAATGGTGGTTTTATCAATAAAGAAATGCCAATGGATATTTCCAATGTGGCAAAAGTTCAGGAGTAAGCGATGATGAGATTAAAAGAAAAATATAATCAAAGCATTAAACCTGCATTGGTTAAAGAATTTGATATTAAAAATCCTATGCTTATCCCTGTGATCGAAAAAGTAGTTATCAGCGTAGGTGCTGGTGAGTTGGCTAAAGATCAAAAAGTATTGCAAAATGTTGCAGATACTATTTCTTTAATTGCAGGACAAAAGGCTGTGATTACTAAAGCTAAAAAATCAGTTGCAGGATTTAAAGTTCGCGAAGGTTTTCCTGTAGGTGTAATGGTAACTTTAAGAAAAGAAAATATGTATGCTTTTCTTGATAAATTAATTTCTATTGCTTTGCCAAGGGTGAAAGACTTTAGAGGTTTAAGTAGAGATGGTTTTGATGGACGCGGAAACTATAACTTCGGTCTTGATGAGCAGTTGATGTTCCCAGAAGTGGAGTATGATAAAATTTTAAGAACTCATGGTATGAACATTTCTATAGTTACAACAGCACAAAATGACAAACAGGCACAAAAGTTATTAGAACTTATCGGTGTGCCATTTACAAAAGGAAAGTAAGATGGCTAAAAAATCAATGATTGCAAAAGCGGCACGCAAGCCTAAATTTAAGGTTAGAGCTTATACAAGATGCCAAATTTGTGGGCGTCCGCATTCGGTTTATAGAGATTTTGGAATTTGCAGAGTTTGCTTAAGAAAAATGGGCAATGAAGGTTTGATTCCAGGTCTTAAGAAAGCAAGTTGGTAAGGATAAAATATGATAAATGATATTATTTCAGATTCACTCACTCGTATCAGAAATGCAGGAATGAGAAAGCTTGAAACAACCAAGCTTTTACATTCTAAAGTTGTAGAAGCTTTAGTTGGAATTTTTCAAGCTAAAGGCTATATTGAGAGTTTTAATGTTATTGAAGAAGATAAAAAGAAATTTATCAATGTAGTTTTAAAATACGATGAAAAAGGTAAGAGTGTTATCAATGAGCTTAAAAGAATTTCTAAGCCTGGTCGTCGTGTTTATAAAGGTAAAGATGAAATCAAGCGTTTTAAAAATGGTTATGGTACTATCGTAGTTAGCACAAGTCATGGTGTTTTAGCTAATGATGAAGCTTATAAAGCAGGTGTTGGCGGCGAAATTTTATGTACCATTTGGTAAAAAATCTGCTTTTTATGGCATTGGGTATCCATTCTTTTAAAAAAGTAGAAATATCCTAGACAAATAAAAAGGAAAAATATGTCTCGTATAGGTAAACAACCGATTGCTATTCCAGCAGGAGTAGAAGTAAAATTAGAAGGAAATTTGCTTAAATTTAAAAAAGGAAATTTGGCAAAAGAACTTGATACTAAAGCAAATGTAAATGTTGAGATTAAAGATAATAATATTCTTTTTTCTCCAAAAGGTGAAGACAGACAAAGTAGAGCTTATTGGGGAACTTACAGAGCTTTAGCTTACAATATCGTTGTAGGTTTAACTCAAGGTTTTTCAAAAACTCTTGAAATCAATGGAGTTGGTTATAAGGCAGCTTTAAAAGGTAAAGTTTTAGAACTAAGCCTTGGTTTTTCTCATCCTATTAATTATGATATTCCAGAAGGAATTGAAATTGTAGTGGATAAAAATACTATTGCAGTTAAAGGAAGTGATAAACAAGTTGTAGGTCAAGTTGCTGCTCAAATTCGTGAATTTAGACCGCCAGAGCCATATAAAGGAAAAGGCGTTAAGTATTCTGATGAACGCATTATCCGCAAAGCTGGTAAGACATCTAAGAAGTAAGGGTAGAATATGAGAGCAAATGTATTAAAAAGAAAACTAACTTTAAGAATCAAAAGAAAAAAAAGAATTAGAGCGAAAATTTCAGGTTGTGAAAATTTTCCAAGAATTTCTGTATTTAAATCAAACAGAACTCTATATATCCAAGCGATTGATGATGTAAAAGCTGTAACTTTAGCAGCAGTTGATGGACGCAAACTTGGCGTTAAAGCAAATAAAGAAGGTGCTAAAAAAATCGCTGCTGAATTTGCTAAAACTTTAAAAGTTAAAAAGATAGAACAAGCTGTTTTTGATAGAAATGGTTATGTATATCATGGTGTTATCGCAGCATTGGCTGAATCTTTAAGAGAAAATGGCATTAGGCTATAAGGGGTAAATCGATGGAAAAATATAATAGAGAAGAATTTGAAGAAGTAATCGTCGATATCGGCAGAGTTACTAAGGTTGTTAAAGGTGGTAGAAGATTTAGATTTACTGCTTTAGTTATCGTTGGAAACCGCAAAGGTTTAGTAGGTGTTGGTTATGGTAAGGCTAAGGAAGTTCCAGATGCCATCCGTAAAGCTGTTGACGATGCGTTTAAAAATATCGTTGAAGTTAAAACTAAAGGCTCAACTATCGCTCACGATGTAGAGGTGAAATACAACGCAAGTAGAATTTTACTTAAACCAGCTAGCGAAGGTACAGGAGTTATCGCAGGTGGTTCTACACGCCCTATCGTGGAACTTGCAGGTATTAAAGACATCTTAACCAAGTCTTTGGGTTCAAATAATTCAGCTAATGTGGTTCGTGCTACAATCAAAGCTTTAACAATGTTAAAAGGATAAGAAGATGAATTTAACAAAAGCAGCGGGTTCAACGCATAAAACTAAAAGAATTGGCCGTGGTCAAGGTTCTGGCATGGGTAAGACTGCTACTAAAGGGGGTAAAGGTCAAACTGCTAGAAAAGGTTATAATGAAAAAAGAGGTTTTGAAGGGGGTCAACAACCACTTCAAAGAAGACTACCAAAAGTAGGTTTTACTTCTAAAATTCAAAAACCTTATGTGATCAATGTTGAAAAAATCACAGCTGTAAAAGAGCTTAGTGAAATTACATTTGAGAGCATTAAAAGTGTTCACAAAATTTCAAAATCTGTGAATAAAATCAAATTAATTGGTGCAAGTGCAAAAGACTTAGTATCAAAAATCAAAGACGAGAATATTAGTGTCACCGGATCAAAATAATGAATAGAGCATTGACGAATAAGATTTTAATCACCTTAGCATTTTTATTTGCTTATAGGGTTCTGGCTTATGTGCCAGTTCCTGGCGTCAATGCTGATGTGATTGCGGAATTTTTTAATAACAATCAAAACAATGCTTTGGGTTTATTTAATGTTTTTAGTGGTGGAGCGGCTGAACGCTTTTCTATCATTTCTTTAGGTATTATGCCTTATATTACTGCTTCTATTATTATGGAGCTTCTTGCAGCAACTTTTCCAAATATTGGTAAGATGAAAAAAGAGCGTGATAGTATGCAAAAATATATGCAAATTATCCGTTATGCGACTATTGTGATTACTTTGGTTCAAAGTATAGGCGTTGCTATAGGTTTGCAAAGCTTGCACGGTCGTGGTGGTGCAGGGGCTATAATGGTGGAAGATTTAAATATGTTTATCGCACTTTGTGCTATTTCTATGCTTGCTGGAACTATGCTTTTAATGTGGCTTGGCGAACAAATCACACAAAGAGGTATAGGAAATGGTATTTCTTTAATCATTTTTGCAGGTATTGTTTCAGGTATTCCAAGAGCGATTTCAGGAACTGTAGGACAAATCAATTCAGGCGAGATGAATTTCTTAACCGCTTTTGCAATTTTTGCTTTGATTTTAATCACCATAGGGGTGATTATTTATATAGAACTTGGAGAAAGAAGAATTCCTATTTCTTATTCTCGTAAAGTTGTAATGCAAAATCAAAACAAACGCATTATGAATTATATTCCTATTAAACTCAATCTTAGTGGGGTTATTCCACCGATTTTTGCTAGTGCGATTTTGATGTTTCCAACAACAATTTTACAAACTAGTACAAATCCTTATCTACAAGCCATTAATGACTTTTTAAATCCAAATGGTTATTTGTTTCATGTTCTAACTTTCTTGTTTGTAATTTTCTTTGCTTATTTTTATGCTTCTATCGTATTTAACGCTAAAGACATAGCAGAAAATTTGAAAAAACAAGGCGGTTTTATCCCTGGAATTCGTCCAGGTGAAGGAACTTCAAGTTATCTTAACGAAGTGGCTTCTCGTTTAACTTTATCAGGTTCTATTTATTTAGGGCTTGTTGCAACCTTACCTTGGGTTTTGGTGAAATTTATGGGTGTGCCTTTTCATTTTGGCGGCACTTCTGTACTTATTGTAGTTCAAGTAGCACTTGATACGATGAGAAAAATTGAAGCTCAAATTTATATGAGTAAATACCAAACTTTAAGTGCGGTAGGTTTGTAATAAATAAAATTAGCAAGATTTTTCTTGCTAATTTATTCTAGGTTTTTGCTTTAAAAATAAAAACACAATGCACACTATAAAAATTACTATTGACCATATTAAAAAAGCATCTACAAGACCCATTTGTCTAACGATAGGTTGAGAGATAATAGGACTTAAAAATTGTCCTAAAAATATACAACTTGCTAAAATTCCATAAGCCCTAGAGCGAGCATTTTCAGGACAGATTGAAAAAAGATAAGCCGTATTATTTACAAGCATAATACCTCCACCCATTCCAAGCAAAGCTAAGGCGATTAAAACTGTGAAAAAGCTATCTACTAAAAAAAGCAGCAAAAAAGAACAAGATACGATAAAAAGAGTTAAAACATAAATAGTTTTAATACTTAAGAATTTTATAATATATCTATAGCTTAGAGAGAAAAAACCATAACATAGTGCAGATACAGACATCGAAATACCTATATATTTAGGATCCAATCCCAAATGTTCTTCTATATAGTAAGGAAGTTGAGTTGGCGAAATATAATAAACTACCATGATAAAAAAACCTATAAAATAGATAGGGAAAAATTGCCAATAATTTGTTTTTGTTTCTATTTTTGTATGATTATAGAATTTAAATTTTCTAGGTTCAAAAAGATAAATGATAGCCATTAAGGTAATTAAAATTCCAAGTCCATATACCAAAAAAGGATAACGCCAAGAATAACTTGAAACAAATCCCGCAATAGAAATAAAAACAGCACCCCCTATACTGCACAAAAAAATCCTTGAAGACTTAAAGCATTTTCTCTGCGATTAAAGCCACCACGACTATAATAATCCCCAAGCAAAGCCGAAGCGCCTGTCATTATAAAAGCAGTTGCCATACCAAAAATAGCTCTTGAAGTCAGTATAGCATAAATATCATTTAAGAAAAAGCCACTTATCCCAGAAAGAGTCCAAACCACCATAGCTGGAAGAATGAATTTTAATTTGCCAAATTTATCCATTAAAATACCAGCAAATGGAGATAAAATGACAACAAAAATAGCAGGGATGGTTAAAACTAAGCGAACAAGTATATCAAGATGAGCTAATGTGAAACTTGAAGCAAGAGTAGCGCCACTTTGGGTTAAAAGTTCTTCAAAATGTCTGTTGATAGCAGGCAGAGCAGATGAAATGACCACACTTCCTAGCATAGTCATAGCAGCCATAGAAAACACAGCTGCTTTAAATCCGGACTTTTCAGTAATTTGAATTATTTTTTTATCCATTTTTGTGTCATTTGGATGAAATTTATAAGTTTTGTCATTCATAATTTTTACCTTTTTTATTTTATTATACTCCAAAAATTATGGTTTGTATTTAAAATTACTTAAAATTATATTTTATTTATTTTGTTATGATAGTTTTGTTTTTAAAATATTTTAGCTTGATTAAAATATATTTTATAAGTAGAATTTTAAATATTTTTAGCTAAATTCAGCTTTTTATTTAACAAGGGTGCAAAATGAAGAAAAATTTAATCATAGTAGAATCTCCTGCAAAAGCTAAAACCATAGGAAATTTTTTGGGAAAAGATTATGAAGTTATCGCTTCTAAAGGACATATTAGAGATTTGCCTAAATCAAGCTTTGGGATTAAAATAGAAGATGATGAATTTATCCCTGAGTATAGAATCACAAGTGATCATAGCGCCTTAGTTAAAGAACTTAAAAGCAAAGCCAAAGATGCCAAAGAAGTCTATCTTGCAACGGATGAAGATAGAGAAGGAGAGGCTATAGCCTATCATATTGCAAAAGCTATAGGAAAAGATGAAAACACCTTACCACGCATTGTTTTTCATGAAATCACTAAAAGCGCTATAGAAAATGCTTTAAAAAATCCAAGAAAATTAAACATGCACTCTGTAAATGCTCAGCAAACCAGACGTCTTTTAGATCGCATTGTAGGGTATAAGCTCAGCCCTTTATTAGGACAAAAAATTCAAAGAGGACTTAGTGCTGGGCGTGTTCAAAGTGCGGCTTTAAAGATCATAGTCGATCGTGAAAAAGAAATTCGTGCCTTTGTACCCCTAGAATACTTTAGTATTGATATGATTTTTCAAAAAGATTTAGATGCAGAACTAGTTGAGTTTGATAAAGCCAAGATAGAAAAACTTACCATTACCAACAAAGATCGTGCTAAACTTATACTAGAAGCTTGTAAAAATGAAGTTTATAGTATAAGTGACATTGAAAGCAAAGAAAGAAAAATCGCTCCGCCGCCTCCTTTTATGACTTCAACTTTACAACAAAGTGCCAGCAATCGCCTTGGTTTTAACCCTAAAAAAACCATGATGATAGCTCAAAAGCTCTATGAAGGAGTAAATACCCATGAAGGCGTGATGGGGGTTATTACTTATATGAGAACCGATAGTTTAAATTTAGCCAAAGAAGCAGTAGAAAATGCAAGAAAATTCATACAAGCAAATTTTGGCAAGGACTATCTTCCAAGCAAAGCAAATGTATATACTACAAAGACTAAAGGCGCTCAAGAAGCTCATGAAGCTATACGCCCTACAAATTTAAGTTTTACTCCAGAAATTGCGGCTAAATTTTTAGACAAAGATGAGTTAAAACTTTACACACTTATTTACAATCGCTTTTTAGCCTGTCAGATGAGTCCTGCTATCTCTCAAACTCAAAATGTATTTGTAAAAAATGATAGAGTAGTTTTTAAAATAAGCGGTAGAAAAATCCTTTTTGATGGATATTATAAAGTTTATGGTGATATGGATAAGGATAAAATTTTGCCAAATTTTAAAATAGGCCAAAATTTAAAAGTGCAAAATTTAGAAATGAACTCACATTTTACCGAACCACCTTCAAGGTATTCAGAAGCAGGACTTGTAAAAAAACTTGAAAGTTTAGGCATAGGTCGCCCTTCTACTTATGCACCAACCATTTCTATACTTACAAGCCGTGATTATGTAACAATAGATAAAAAACAACTCATTCCTAGCGATGTTGCTTTTAATGTAACCGAAGTGCTTGAGAAAAATTTTAGCGATATAGTAGATAGTAAATTTACTTCAAACCTTGAAAATACCCTAGATGAAATCGCAGAAGATAAGGCAGATTGGCAAGAAACTTTAAAAGAATTTTACTATCCTTTTATGAGAAAAATCGAAGAAGGAAAAACAAAAATAGCTAGTCAAAAAACTGTCACAAAACTAGGCGAAAGTTGTCCTGATTGTGGCGGAGAGCTTGCTATTAGAAAAGGGCGTTTTGGAGAATTTGTAGCGTGTTTAAATTTCCCAAAATGCAAGTATTCAAGAAATTTAAAAAGTGAAAGCAAAAACGAAAGCGAAAATACAGCCGCAAAAGCTAAAGCTAATGGTACAGGCATTACTTGTCCAAGTTGTCAAAAAGGTGAAATCGTAGAACGCTTTTCAAAACGTGGTAAATTTTATGGCTGTAGTGCTTATCCAAAATGCAATTTTATAAGCAAATACAAACCAAGTGAAGAAAAATGCGAAGAGTGTGGCGAAACTTTAGTGATAAAAGAGCTTAAAAAAGGTACATTCTTAGAATGTTTAAAATGTAAAATCAAAAAAGAAATGAAGGATTAGAATGCAAATCATGCTTTGTGCTATTTCAAATATAGCGAGTGGAAATTGTTCAGAAGACTGTAAATACTGCACCCAAAGCGCTCATGTAAAAACAGATATTCAAAAATATCGTCGTAAAGAACTTTCACAAATCGTTTTAGAAGCAAAAATGGCAAAGAAAAATGAAGCCTTGGGTTTTTGTTTGGTTACAGCAGGACTTGGGCTTGATGATGAAAAGCTTGAGTATGTTTGCGAAGCTGCTAAGGCCGTGCAAAAAGAAGTGCCTAACTTGCTTTTAATTGCCTGTAATGGCATGGCAAGCGTGGAACAACTCAAAGAACTTAAAAAAGCAGGAATTTTTTCTTATAATCACAATCTTGAAAGTTCTAAGGAATTTTTTCCACAAATTTGCACCACGCATACTTGGGAAAGTAGATTTCAAACCAATTTAAACGCTAAAGAAGCAGGGCTTATGCTTTGTTGTGGTGGAATCTATGGTATGGGTGAGAGTGAAGAAGATAGGCTAAGTTTTAGAAAATCTTTGCAAGAATTACAACCTTTTTCAACGCCTATTAATTTTTTTATAGCAAATGAAAATTTAAAACTACAAGTTCCAAGACTTAGCGCTGATGAAGCCTTAAAAATTGTTCGTGATACCAAAGAGGCTTTACCGCAAAGCGTGGTAATGGTAGCAGGTGGGCGTGAAGTGGTATTACGAGAAAGACAATATGAAATTTTTCAAGCAGGTGCTGGGGCTATTGTTATAGGGGATTATTTAACCACTAAAGGTGAAGAACCAAGTCAAGATATAATAAAATTAAAAGAAATGGGATTTACTTTTGCATCAGAGTGTCATTGATACACAGGCTTTAATTGATTTAAAAATTCTTATTGTTATAGCTTTATGCTTACTTTTTTCTCCGCATATTGCAAAAATTTTACGCTTGCCTCTTTCAGCTACTGAAATTATTTTAGGGGCAATAATAGCGCATTTTGGTTTCATAGGAAAAAGTGAAAATTTTGCACTTTTGGCAAATGTAGGTTTTTATTATCTAATGTTTATAGCGGGTATGGAGGTAAATTTAAGAGCCTTCTTTAATATGGATAAAGAAATTGCTAAAAAAAGTTTTTTTTATATTTTTTTACTTTACGCTTTATCTTCTTTTATAGTATGGATTTTTGGACTTTCTTTAGTATTTGTTATCATTATACCTGTGATGAGTGTAGGGCTTTTATCTTTACTTTTTAAGGATTTTGGAAAAGAGTGTTATTGGCTAAATATTGCTATGATAGTGGCTACTTTAGCTGAGGTGATTTCTATTGTGCTTTTGACTATAGCGGGAGCTTTTTTGCGCGAAGGAACAGGTATTATTGATGTAGCGCAAAGTATTTTATATCTTAATATCTTTTTGGGGCTTTGTTTGCTTGGATTTAAAATGCTTGGTGTGCTTTTTTGGTGGTATCCTCAGCTTAAAGTTGTGCTTATGCCATGGGAAGATAAAAATGAAAAAGATATAAGATTTTGTATGGCCATTTTTATACTGATCATTGTTGCTATGGTTATTACAAAACTTGAAATCGTTCTTGGTTCTTTTATAGCAGGTTCATTTATAGCTACTTTTTTTGATCATAAAAAAGATCTTGAGCACAAGCTTTCTACTTTTGGACACGGGTTTTTGATCCCTATTTTTTTTATCCATATAGGTTCAACCTTTGATCTTAAAATGATTTTAGATTATAAAATCGTTTTACAAGCATTTTTACTTATGTTTGTTATGGTGGGTTTAAGAATTTTATGTGCAAGTGTTTTTTTAAAAAGAATTGGTTTTAAAAATATGATTTTATTTGGTCTTAGTCATTCTATGCCTTTAACCTTGCTTATAGCAACAGCTACTCTGGGTTATTCGGGCAAGGTTATTGATGAGAAGCTTTATTCAGCGCTTATTTTAACAGCGTTATTTGAGGCTATTATTGTTATGAGTATGATTAAATTTCTTTCTAATTCTAAAAAATGAAAGTTACTTTTTTACTCAAAAAAGCAAACAAAATCTTAAAAATTTAATAATAAAAAAACTCATAATCGTCCTTTTTTGTTAGAATTAATAAAAGTAACAATAAAAGGAGCGAAAATGTCAAATTCCGTTACTATAACCGATAATAGAAATGGAAAAAGCTATGAATTTCCTATATATGACGGTACAACTGGGCCAAGCGTTGTAGATATGTCAAGTTTTTATAAACAAACAGGAATGTTTTCTTATGATGAGGGCTTGACTTCTACAGCTACTTGTAAATCAAAAATCACTTATATTGATGGAGAAAATGGAATTTTAATGCACCGTGGCTATCCTATAGAGTGGCTTGCTGAAAACAAACTTTATTTAGATGTGGTTCATCTTTTACTTTATAAAGAATTACCTGATGCTACGCGTCTTGAAGCGTTTCGTTATGAAATGAAAAAACGTTCTTTTATCCATGAAGGTATGCACCGTCTTTTTGATTCTTTCCCTGATAATGCTCATCCTATGGCAGTTTTACAAGGTGCTGTTTCATCGCTTAGTGCTTTTTATCCTGATCATTTAAACATGAATGTAAAAGAAGAATATATGGAAATGGCAGCTAGAATAGTAGCTAAAATCCCTACTATAGTGGCCACCGCTTATAGATATAAACACGGCTTTCCTATGGCTTATCCAAATTTAGATCGTGGTTTTACAGAAAATTTCTTATATATGTTAAGAACCTATCCTTACGATCATGTAGAGCTTAGACCTATAGAAGTAAAAGCACTTGATACAGTTTTTATGCTTCATGCAGATCATGAGCAAAATGCTTCAACTTCAACAGTTCGTGCTGTGGGTTCAACTCATGTTCATCCTTATGCCTGTATAGCAGCAGGTATTGGTGCGCTTTGGGGTCATGCACATGGTGGAGCTAATGAAGGTGTTATTAGAATGCTTGAGCAAATAGGTAGTGTTGATAGGGTAGATGAATTCATCAAAAGAGCTAAGGATAAAAACGATCCTTTCCGCTTGATGGGCTTTGGGCATAGGGTTTATAAAAATTTTGATCCTAGAGCAAAAGTACTTAAAAAACTTCGTGATCAACTTATTGATGAGTTGGGTATTGATACCAATCTTATTAAAGTAGCAACGCGTATAGAAGAGATTGCTTTAAGTGATGATTATTTTGTTCAAAGAGGGCTATATCCGAATGTTGATTTTCATAGTGGACTTATTTTAAAAGCCTTAGGTATTCCAAATGAAATGTTTGCTACTTTATTTGTTATAGGGCGCACCCCAGGATGGATAGCTCAGTGGATAGAACAAAAAGAGCAAGAAAGTCTTAAAATAGTCCGTCCAAGACAACTTTATTTGGGTGAAACTAGTAAAATATAATTAAAATTTTTGTGGAAATTAAAAATTCCACAAAATCTTCTTGTATAATTTTAAAAAATCTTATAGAAAGTTTATAATCATGCTTAATCTTGATAAATTTTTAGAAATTGCTATAAATGCTAGCAATCAAGCTTCTAAAGCTATTTTAGAAGAGAGAAAAAATTTCAAAACTTGGGAAAAAGAAGATAAAAGCCCGCTTACATCAGCAGATCTTGCTTCTAATAAAATTCTAAATGATATTTTGGGTTCTACGGATATTAAAATTCTATCAGAAGAAAAATTACTTAGCAAAGAAGAGTGTGAAGAATTAAAAACTTTTTGGCTTATCGATCCTCTTGATGGAACAAGTGGTTTTTTAAAAGGCAGTGATGAATTTTGCGTTATGATAAGTTTGGTTCATGACAATCGCCCTGTTTTATCACTCATACAAAATCCATCAAAAGGTGATATATTCTATGCTCATGCAAAAACCAAGGTTTATAAAAACGATAAACCTTTGCAAATTGACCAGCAAGAATACGAGAAAAATAAATATAAAGCCTTATTGAGTGTTAATCATCTTAGCAAAGAAGATGAAGACTTTGCAAAAGAGCATCAATTAGAAGCTATTAATATAGGCTCTGGATTGAAATTTTGTGCTATTTTAGAGGCTAGGGCAGGAGTTTATAAAAGATTTGAAAAGCTTAATATTTGGGATATTGTAGCAGGAGATTTTTTGATTAATCAAAATGGAGGATTTATGGGAGATTTTTCTAAAAAATACATTTTATATAGCCCTTTAAATTATAAATCCAGTCCTTTTATTTGTGTTTCATCTAGGAATTTTTTACAAGATTTTTTATAAAATAAAGAGTATAATTTTATATTTAAATAGTTTATAAGGATGAAGATGAGGTATTGTTTCATTTTGTTTTTAAGTTTAGTTTTAAGTTCTAATCTTTTAGCGAATAATTTTTCTCAGAAAAAAGTTATTAAAATTGAAAAAAGCGCAGATAGTTTTGAAGTAATAGATCTAAATCAAAATGTTGCAAATCCAAATCTAAATCAACAAAAAGCATTGTTTGATAGTTCTACCTTGATTGAAAAAAAATCGCAAATCACCAAAGATAAAGATATTGATTTTGCCATTGTATTAACTTCTAGGAAAAATTTTGGTTATTTTTTAGATGGTTTTAGGGTGAGTGATAAGGAATTTTCTACATTATTTGCTAAAAATTTGATTCAAAGTTTAAAGCTTAATTGGGTTAATTCTGCTGCAAATGGTATTTATCAAAGTCCTAAAACTTTGTCATATTTTAGCCCTAAGGATGCAAAACTTATAAATGTAAGTCCTTTTTTAACACAAGAAAAAGATAAGGCTAAAATGTATGCCAAATTTACAGATTATGTTGTGGTGGTAAATTTGCAAGATTTTTATGTAAATATTACAAATTATTTTATCATAACTAGTAAAGAGGGTGTGGCTAATGTTAATTTTAAAATCATTTCTACAAGCAATGGAAAAATTCTTGTAGCAAAAAATGCAAAATTAAATTTGACATTAAAAAATCAAGATGCAAAGCAAAATTATCAAGATATTATAAACCAAATGCCAAAAATGCTAGCTGATGTTATCAAAAACCAAATTTTCCACCTAAAGCTCTTAAACTAAGCTTTAGTTTAAAATATCTTTAATCAGTTTTTGCAAATTTCTTTTTGTTTCTTCTTGTTCTTTTATGATAAAACATTTTGCTTTTGGCCAAAAATAACTTTTAGGATTTTCAAATTTTCCCCAACGCCAATCAAACCTAGGATGTAAAAGAACTATAGTAGGAATATCCATAGCTAAACTTAAATGCGCTATAGCACTATCAATACTAAGCATACAGTCAATATCATATAAATAATTTAGAGTATCATTCCAATTTTTTATAAGCTTGCTTCTATCTTCTATTACCTTAGGCAATTCTTCTTTTAATTGCATTTGAAAAGAAATGATCTCATAATCTAAGTCTTTTAATACATCAAATAAAAATTCAAATTTTACATTTCTTAATAAATCAGAATTTTCAGCATTAGGAGTAGCATAAAAAATACCAAGTTTTTTTCTTTGATTATGCGGTTTTTTCTGTGGCAATATAGGTGTTTTTAATCGTAAAATCTCATCAAGCTTAATATCAATAAAAAAAGGCAAAGAACAAATAGGAATAGCATAATCAAAATTTGTAGGTAGATTTTTTAAAACCTTTACATTTTTAAAAATATCATCATTTTGATTTAAAAATTTGATTTGATTTTTAAACATTTCATACATGGCACTTTGAGGAGCAAATAAAACCTTTGAAGCGATTTTGCAAAGTTTTTCTAAGCATCTTGCATACATTATAGTATCGCCAAAGCCTTGCTCGCAAAATACTAAAACTTCTTTATTTTTAAAAGCATCAACGCCAAATTTATTAAAAGCTTTTAGGCTTTCATTATAATGATAAGTAGAAAAAGTTTCATTATGAGCATAAAATAATCTGCTTTCATAATATTTCTTGCCCTCTTCAAAATTATCATCCACTCCCATACGCATCAAAAGATAAGCCAAATCAAATTGATAGGTTGCATGAGAATCCAAGCTAAGACATTTTTTATAAGCATGATAAGCTTCTTGATAGTTTGAGTTAAATTCTAATACCTTAGCATAGTTTTGCCAAAACTGTGCATGGTGTTGATTGGCTTCTTGTAGTGATTGAAAAAGTTCTAAAGAATCAGATATTCTAAAAAGCTTAAAAAGCAAGTATGCTTTTTGGGGTAAAATTTGATGAGTTAAAAAATCTTCTATTTTAGAAATGGTAAGATTTTCTTTGGTTTTACTATGAAGCCTATCTTCGAGTTTGACTAAATTAAGATTGGTTTGTTCAGCAATGATTCCTTTTTGTAGTTTATCAATCAAATCTTGCATAAAATGACACAAGTGCTCATGTGCATTTAATGCCTTAGTAAAATCATGTTTAAAATAAATTTCTGCATAATTTTTCCATAGATTAAGATTATACATATCTTTAGAAAGCAATTCTTTGAAAATTTGTTCAGATTCTTCTAGTTTATTACTCAGTTTATAAATAAAAGCCAATTCTAACTTAAGTTCATCCTCTAAATCATCTTTGCGAGTTAAAAGTGTTTGTAATAAATTCAAGGCTTCATCAAGTCTTAAATTTTCAATATAGCTTTTAGCAAGCATAAGACCATTAAAACTTGTAGGATTTAAAGAAAAAAGCTCTTGAGCATAATATAAAGCTTTTTGAAAAAGAGAAAGTTTATAAGAAGAAAGCGTAGCAAATTCTAAAGCAAATTTTGGACTTTCTTTTAAAAATTGCTCACTCAAGTTCAAACATTTTTCATAATTAGCATTAAAATAATAATAATGAATTTTATCAAACATATTTTTCCTTGATGGTTACATTAAATCCAATATTATCTTATAAGTTGCATAAAAAGATAATTATATTTTTATAAAATTAAATAATAAAACAAAAATAAATACAATAAAAACATCCATCCTAATAATTTTAAAATTATCAGGATGAAATTTTTAACAAGTAGGAGAGTAAACTAATTAAACTAAGTATTATCTTTTATAAGATTACCAAAGATAATTAAACTGAGCAAATCCTGTATGGGTATTGCCATCTTTATCAAACATTCCATTATAGCTTAAACTAAAATAGAAAGCTTCATTAACAGGAACGATAAAAGAAGTGCTTACAAATTTTTGTACTCTTGGTAAATCAAACTCATCACTTACTTTTATATTACCAAATCTAGCCTCAGCTTCTACTTTAGGATTGATATTAAACTTAGCTCCAAGTTCTACTGAAGTTTTTAAATTAGGCAACCAATCTCTAAACCAAGTAAGACTTGTTTTAGTAGAGAAAAGATTTAAATAGTTTGCATAGGTTCTTTCTCCACCTTTAACTGTTGCTTGTCCTATGGTGTCTTTCATAGAAAAAGCTTCAGTATAACCTCCTTCATAAGCAAGACCTATTTCAGGAGAGAATATATCTTTATTAGAAATAAAATTCATACCTAAGGCTGTATTGACTCCATAAGCATAAGAATTAGGTTCAGCTTTAGCTTCATTATTTCCTATTTTTTTAGTTAAATCATTTTTAATCAAAGCAGCTTTACCTTGAGCTTTGATATAAACTTCTTGACCTTTTTCTGTAGTAAATAAGGTATTAAAGTATTTTAAACCTGCATAATAGGTTCTATTATTAATATCAAAATAAGTTGAACCCATTTTTCTATCTTCATAACCTGCATACACACCATATATTCCACTGTCTTTTAAAGTAGAATAACCTATAATGGTTCCTTTAGCGTGTCCTTTACTTTCTTCATTTAAAGAAAGTTCAACATTCTGTGAAGAAGTATAAGGAAGGATGAATAATCCACCATTACTCTTTTTTATCAAATCCCTATTTTGCTTTAATATATTAATCAAATGCCTATAATAAAATGTTTTAAAGCTTGTTCTATATCGTTCTTTTATATTCCAAAATGTGCTATAATGTTCTTAAAAAAGTGGGTCACTTTTCCAAAAATGGGTTACAAAATGGGCTACTTTTTACACCAAAATAGACACTAAAAAAGAGAGAAAAATTAATGGCAAAAATTAACAAACTTACCGATAGTTTTTTAAAAAGCATTAAATGCGAAAGTGATAAAAAATTTATAAAATTTGCTGATCCGAGTTTAAAAGGCTTATATGTTTTTATTTATCCTAGTGGTAAAAAATTATTTAAAATAAGACAAGCAAATGATACTTATATAAAAATAGGAGAGTATCCGTTACTTTCCTTAGCAGAGCTTAGAGAAATCGCTTTAAATGCTTTTAAGCTAAAAGCAAAAGGACAAAACATAAAAAACGCTAAAAGACTTAAATTTGGCGATATATATGATGAAGTTTTAGAAAAATGTAAGGCTGATGGATTAAGTCTAAAAGAAATACAAAGAGGATTAAAATACAAAAATGGCGTTTTTAAGAATTTCAAAGATGTAGATATAGAAAGCATCAAGCGTTCACATGTCATCGAAACACTTAAAACCATAGAGCATCAAATCCCTACACTTATAAAAGCTAAAGGCTGGATTAACAAAATCTTTAAATATGCTTTGCAACTTGAAATCGTAGAAAATAACCCTGTGACAAGTATTGATAATTCCATAGTTTTTAAAAAAGCTTCAAAAGTAATTCATCAGCCAACTCTACTAGAAAACGATAAAATTAAAGAATATATATTAGCCTTAAAAAATTCAGATCTTAAAAAAACACATAAAAATCTAATGCTTTTTAATCTTTTGACTGCACAACGCCCCGGTAATGTTATAAAAGCAACTTGGGATGAAATTGATTTAAAAAATGCTATATGGACTATTAAAGCTGAAAAAATGAAAATGAGAAAAGAACATATTATCACTTTAAATTCTCAAGCGCTTAAAATTTTAAAAGAACAAAAGAAAATGAAAGTCAATGATTATATATTTGCTGGAAGTTCAAAAAATGGGTGTAATAGCGAGAATATCACCTGTAATATCAATAAACGACTAGGATATAAAGGTATTCAAAGTGCACATGGCTTTCGTGCTATGTTTAGAAGTTTAGCCAACGAACATCAATTAGATCATGGTGTGAGTATGGATATAGCCGAGCAGTGTTTAGCACACGAGCAAAAAAACGCCATTTTAAAAGCTTATAATCGTAGTGAAAATATAGAATTAAAAAGAAAGTTAATGCAGTGGTGGGGAGATTATATCGAAAAACTTGCAGGGGATTTTTAAATCACCTTGCAAGTTTGCAACCATTTATCAATTTCGGCTTTTTCATATTTAAAAGTAGAACCTATTTTAATCCCTTTAGGAAAATTAAATTTATTTTGATTTACTCGCATTCTCATTTTGCGAATTTTTAGCGGAGTAAATCCCAGATACTCCGCTACTTCTTTTGTTGATAATAATTTTTCTATCTTACCAAATTTTGCCATTTCATACTCCTTTCTCTAAATCAAAGCCTAATTTTGCAATAATTGCTTTTTGCTCTTCATAGCTTAAAAAATTGCTGATTAAAATCAAAACATCACCAAAACAAAAGCGATTATAGCTCGTGCTTTGTTCTAGCACTTTAATTTCTAATGTATCACTTAAACTCTCAAGCGAAGCTGTTATTTTCCAATTTTTATTAATAGCTTTTAACATCTCATCGTTTGCATTTTGATTAAAAGCATTGTCGTTTCTTAAAAGCAACATTTCTTTTATCGTTTGCTTTAACATTTCTTGCGTATTTTCTAGCTCTTTTTCTAATGCTATTTTAGCTTTTATGTATTCTTTGAATTCTTTCATTTTTTATCCTTTCTAACTTAAGCAAATAAGCTTCTTTCTATGTGTTTAAACATAATTTCATTAGCACTTTTAAAAAAGTCTTTTTTAATCTCAAAGCCATAAGCTTTGCGGTTTAAATTTGTAGCTGCTAAAAGAGTGCTACCACTTCCAGCACATGGATCTATAACAACATCACCTGCATCTGTAAAAATAGTGATTAATCTTTCTAGTAATTTAACAGGCTTTTGTGTGGGATGTACTTTAGGAATACCTTCATCTTTTTGCCAATCCATGCAGTTATAAATCATCTTTCCATCATTGTTAAATTTTGGAAGTTTTTCACGATATAAGATTAAAGCATATTCACAATTTCCAACTATTTTCATATTTGCTTTTAAAACTTGAGATGAGCTTTGTTTTCTAAAAACCAAATTTATATAATGATTAAAGCCATATTTTTTAGCTACTTCAATTAACATTGTTTGTTGTTCAAAAGAGCAAAAAACAATCATGCAAGGACTTTTACCGCATTCTTTAGGTTCTTTTATAAGCATTTTTGAGCAAAAGTGCATAAATTCGCTAACTCTAAAATCATTATCTGTATCAAAAAACGCCTTGTTTGCTTTTTTGCTTTCTCCATTTTTATTATCCCCATTTATATACCATTCAGGAGATGAAGCATAAGCATTGTTGCCTAAATTATAAGGAATATCAGCTATTACAAGCTGTGCTTTTGGTATATTATATCTTTTAAAATTTTGAAAGTGGTCGTTATAAAGCTGTGGGTGAAACATCATCACTTCCTTTTTGATTAAATAAATTAGGCTCTTTTAAAAAGGCTATTTTTTCCATTATTTCATTAAATTCGCTCTGATAGTCTTTGATATTCTGATTTAATATGCTTCTTTCATCTTTAACTCTTTGTATAGATCTATGAATTGCTAAAGCTCTTTTGGTTAAAACTTCTATCTCTTGGTTTAACTCACCTTGATTTAATTCCTTTAACTGCTCTAATTGCTGATTAGTATTTTTTTTCATTTTTTATCCTTTTAATTATATTTTCAAGTTTTAAAAGTCCGCGTTCTAAAACTTCTTGTTCTTCTTTACTTCTTGCTTTTAGCTCATTTATTCCTTTTGCTGCAATAGAATAAAACACCAAATCAATTCGTTTGTAAAACTCTAATTTCTTTTTGTATTCTTCTCTTAGTCTTTGTAAAATGTTTTCTTTTTCTTTTTCAAATAAAGCTAAAACAAAAGAATCTGAAAAATAAAAACAAAGTCTTCTTTCTTTATTTTCCCCTACAATCTTTGCATCTTTAAAAAAGTATTTAAGATCATTATTTAAAACAAGTTTTGCTAAATCATAAGCTTCTAATTCTCTTGTAATATTCATTTAACACCTCATTGTATAAGTTTTGCTAAGCTCCCTTGTGATCTTTTCTACTTCAAAAGTAGCTTTTAATTTATTATCACATTCAGGGCAAAAGCCATCTAAACTCACGCTTTTTACATCGCCTATAATTTCATCAAGACCTTTAAAAAATTTAGAATTTGGCACAAATTCTAAGTTGCATTTTGAACATTTTATTGTCCCTTTAAAAATAAAATTTACTTTCATATTCTCTCCTAACTTGCCAAAGCGTAAGGCTTAAATGTCTTAGCCCAACGTGGATTGTTTAAATACTTTGTTTGCTCAAGTATCACTCTCATATTAAAATGCCAAATTCCTATCATTCTTAAATAATCTTGCATAAGATCCAATGCATCATTGATATCATTTTCTATTCTATCTAAGAACTTATCCTTTATCTTCAATGTAAGCTCTAATCTTTTCCATCGCACAAATTCCCTTTTAATGTTTTCTTTGTGATAGTGCTTTTGTTTTTCGTATTTATCATAAAGTAAAATGCGTTCTAATTTATAGTATTTACTTTGAGGATTGTTGATATACATACTTGTTTTATAAGTATGAAAATCGCCAAAGATTTTAAGTTTGCTAAACCTTTCTTGGTGTTTAAATTCTCTTGGTTTAGATACTGCTAGATCATCATCAAAATCACAAGCAATATCCACACTATAAGCTTTAAACCTTTTTATCATTTTGCTTAAAATTTTCCACACTTCAGCTTCTATTTGTTTACTAGGCTGATAAAGCCCATTAAATTGCACCTCTATGTAGTAATCTTTTGCTTTTTTATTCTTTTTAGAAAGCTCAAAGCAAGCCTTAGAATTATCTAATATAATGATAGTATTTGAAAGGCTTTTATTTCTAGGTTTTATATTGATATAACGCATTTTAAAAGGATAAAATTTATCATTGGTTTTTATGCCTTTGAATTTGTCTTTTGCAAATTCATCAATGCTTTTATTTCTTGTTGTGCTTCGCATTTTTTCAAAAAGCCCCCATCTTTTAAGGTATTTGTAAAAGGTTTTTTTGTTGATAACGAAACGGAAGCTGTCGTATCCTGTGCTATGATTTGTTTGCATAAAATATCCTTTTCAAAACCTTTTTTCATTAAAAAGCCATTGCTACTTATCTTTACAAGTGCATAGCCACGCATTGCTAAACTTTCTATTACCTTTGCTCTTTGTGCTTTTTTAAATGCATCATTATCTTTTTGTATGGGTTTAAAACTCATTTTTTTCCTTTTTTAGACATTAAATGAGTGTTTAGGGTTTATTAAAATGTCCTAAACACTGTTAAACTGGTGATTTATTTAATAGTTGAAATTTTTTCTTCGTTTTTCTAATTTAAATACTAATATATCACAAGCTTTTTTACTTAGCTCATCATTAGTGCATAAAATTTTAGTTTTAAGTTCTCGCATTAAACTTTCCACCCAAAGAAAAAGCTCATCATCTCTAAAAACAAAAAGCTGATTTTTGGCAAATTCTGCTTTTAGTTTCTCGTATTTTTCCCCTTGTATATTTTTAAGCTTAAAAACCTTTTCTTTAGTCTTTTTGTGCTTTTGTTTTTCGATTAAAAGCTGATATTTTAAAGCTTTTATTTCGTTTTCTAGGTATGGTTTGTTACTCATTTTTAAGCTCCTTAAGTTCTTTTTCAAGCCTATAAACTTTTGCCGATAAAACACATAATAAAGTCGCTAATACTAAAACTATAATTTCTAAAATCATTTTTAACTCCTTTTTTGATATAATAGAAAAGGTAAAAGATGATAAGGGCTTTCGCCCTTTGCCTTAATGCTTTCTTGCGTTGATAATGGCTGTTATCAAGCAGATTAAAGCAGTGATTAACTCGAGCACATCACTAGCGTTCATCTTTTACTCCTTTCTTTTATTTCAAAAGTAATTTATCTTTACTTTTGATAACACAATTATAACATAATAATTACTAATTGTCAAGGTTATAATAATTTATTTTTATTTTTTGTAGATAAAGAAGTAATTTAAATTTACTTTGTGGATTAATTTTCGTTAATCCACGCTTTAAAGTCTTTTTTGATAGCTTCTGCTTTTTCTAATTTTGCTTCTAGTTCAAAAATTTTTTTAAGCATATTAATAGCGTGTGCCATTTGAAAACTTATTTTTTCAGTAGAAATGGCATTTTTTACTGCACCTTCACCAAAACCTATTAACTCGGCTAACTCTTTATAAGTTAAGCCTTGCTCTTTACAAAATTGTTTTAATTCTTCACTTGTCATTTTTCCCTTTCTTTTATTCTAAAGATATTTTATCTTTTATGTTAAAAATTCTATATAAAATGATTTTATTTTTATCGTTTTTATAATACTCTAAATCTACTAAAAAATTAAATCCATAAGGATTTTTCAAAACTTCTTCGGCTATTTTCTCATCACTAAAACTAACATCAACCGCATAAGGACTTAAAGCATCGCACTTTGCCTTATGTTTTGTTTTATTGTCTATTTTATTTGTAGTTTTATACATCGTTATCAAAGCATTTTCATGTATCTTTTGATATTCAATTTCCTTTTTTTCGCAAATGTAATTAGCATTTTCATAAATAAGCTCAGCTTCATCACTATTTATTCTCAAAAGTTCTTCACCTTTATGATTGATAAAAAAAGTATTTTGATTTATAGTAACGGGTGCAAATATATTTTTTAAATTATTGGCATTATACTTAGTAAAATGCGGATTTTCTTCTATTTCTTCTATACTTTTTGATTTGATATTTTTAAAAGATATGATAAGTTCTATAAATTCATTTAATGCTTGAATAGGTGCAATAATAGGCAAAACTTCTCCTGCTATTTCAAAAACCAAAGAATATATATCACTACCAGTTTCAACTTTTTCTAAAAAAATTTTACTTTGTGTTATACCGTGCTCTTTTGATATAAAACTATCCATTAATTTTTGAAAACTTAACAAAGAATTAGCCATTATCCCAAGTTCTATGTTTTCTTCATGGATAATTTTTATTTTAAAATTAACAATATTTTCTTTCTCTTCTGTCATTAATTCTCCTTTTAAATTAAAAAATCTTATTAGCCAAAGAAAAAACAAAACCTACGCTTTGCTTTATAGCTTCTTTATCAGCTAAATCTATGCTATCTTTTAGCTTTTCGCCTAAAGTCTTATTGCTTTGCATTATATTACCTCTTTTCTTTTTCCTCACAAACAAAATAAACTTTTACATTCTTATTTTTATTGATTAAAAGAATTTGTTCGTGTAAATTTTCAAAAGGACTTTCTAAATTGTCATAAAATTTCAATCCACACACAGGACAATTTTTAATACTATTGTGAGTATCTATAATGATTTGCGTTTCACAATTTTTGCACTCTAGTTTAAACTTTTTTATCTTGGCGATTTCTTGTTCCATCACATTCCTTTTTACAAACAAAATAAAATTCTGCATTTTTATTTTTGCTAACACTTTTGAACAATTCAGTTAAAATTTCAAAGAGATTATATCCTAAATTTTCATCTATAAACTTTATTCCACATTGCGGACAAGTTTTAATAACATTACCTATTTTTGTAATGATTTTTGTATCGCAATTTTTACATTTTATTTTTAATTCTGTAATTTTTTTTAAATTCTTATCCATATTTAAACCTTATTTTATTAGTTCAAAAAGCAAAACCACCTATGCCACTAAATAAATCAAGATGGTTTATTTTCATTTAATAATTCCGCATTTTCGTGGATATTGCCCACAATTTCTAGTTCTTCTAAACAAAATTCACTTAGTAAATCTTCATCCCATTCTTCACCATCATCACCACATTCAACTAAATAGAAAGCTCCTTCTTTAAAAACAACTTTATATTTAAAAGCTTCATCTTCAGAACAACCTTCAAAAGAATATAAAATATCTCCTTCATAAATCTTATTTCCTTTTTTATCGTAAAATCCTGTAAATAGTTCTATTTCAACTCTATCGCTTGGCATTTGAATTTCATCTTTAAAAGTTTCATTGTCTCCATATTCGCTTAAATCTATATCAACTTGCTTTCAAAATCGCTTTTAAAATGGCTATTTGCCCTTTACCTGTTATTTTTGTCGTGCTTACAAGTCTATCGCCATTAATGGTGCTAACAGTCGTTTCACTTACCTTAAAAAGTCCTTGTTCGATGTATTTTTGATAAGGTTTATTATCACTCATTAAAAATCCTTTTTCACGCAAGATCTTAAAAAGTCTTTTCTCGCCAATTTCAAGATTATTTTTTTCGTGTAAGATTTTTGCGTAATCTCTTATCAAAATAGCATCATTTGTGTTTTGAATGCGATTTGCAAAATGAATTAAAGGTGCATTTTGTTCGGCTTCGTTTTTTAGGCTTTGATTTTCTACTTGAAGTTTTTCATTTTTTTCTAAAAGCTCTAATTGCATTTGCAAACTTTCTTTTAATGAAAGCGGTTTATAACTTTGTTTTTTAAGCTCATTTTCTAAGTATTCTAATCTATCGATTATCTTTGCTCTTAGTTCTACGCTATACCCACTCACTAAAATCAATACTTCTCTTTTTGGTAAGCGATAATACTTGTAAGATTGCTTATTTTGTGTGTTTTGGTAGGTGTCTCCAAATTTGGATATACCCCCTTCAACCACTTTTTCTAAGTAAGTTTCTATATCTCTTATAACATGAAAATGCTCCTTGCCTGTAAGCTCTGCTATTTCCAAAGAAGTTAAGCTTATTTCTTTATTTTCATCTTTTTTAAAAAGTTCTAAATTCATTTATTCTCCTTAAAATTTTTTAGTGTTTAAATGAAGACTTAAGAGCCATCTTAAAAGATGGCTTAATTTAAGAAGAAATAAATAAATTTGAGGACTTTAAAAGAATTCTCATTAGTCCTCATTTAAACACTAACCAAAACATAGGACCTGCATTCAAAGTCTAAAAGACTTTTGGTATTTTGGTAAATTAACAAAGCTTTAAAAAAGCCCACTTTCCACACCGTCGCCTGTGAGTGCAATGAATATAAGAACACACTAGCCATAAAAGGCTAGTGAAGCAATCTAAAAAATATCAAACCTTTAAAGTTCGCAATTGTAGGCGTTTATCCACTTAACGCAACTTTTGCAAAAACCCTTTAAGCACACTTTTTGCTATCACTTTAAAAAATGCGATTTTAAAGTGCTTAGATAAATGTGCTTAATGAGGCTTTTAAGCCGCCTCTATCTCTTCTAATAAAACTTTAATTTCTCTCATATATTTTTCATAGGCTTGCTTACGGATTTCGTTCTTTTTATACTCGCTTTTTAGCTTTTCTATGCGTTTTATTAGTCTTTCATCCTCTCTTAAACCCAGTTTTAAAAGGGCTATTTCAACCTTTGCATTTGTAAGATTATTTGAAAGCCAACTATTTAAGACATTGTGAGCTAAATTTAGTTTTAACCCTGCTTCTGTTATGCTACTAACACCTAATTTTTGCTTTATCGCTTGTTTCATTTTGAAACCTTTATGCTGATAATCGTTTTTTCAAAAAGTCCATCACTCACAGCTTCTATGCTTATCTCATCATTTGTATGTAAAAAATTAAGTCCTTTTTCAAAAACCTCATCACTAAAATTAAAACACTTTCTAAGCTCTTCCTTTTCTTCAGTTTTTCTAAAACTTAAAACATCTAAAATTGATCTTGCTTCTATCATTTTTTACCCCTAAAAACTTTATAAGTTAAAACTTGGCATACTTTATGCTTTGGTTAAATAATTATTTTATTTTGTAAAATTAATTATGTGTAGAATTATATATTAATTTTAAATATATGTCAATATATATTTTTAATTTTTATATTAATTATAAATATATTAAGTTTTTAATATAATTATAAAAATACTATGCAAGGAATTAAAATGTCAGAAAATAAAGAAAATATTTCATTTGAGAACTATGAAAAGAATTTAAAGCTACAACTTGAAAGTAAAAGAAAAGATTTAGATATTCAATTGACAAGTATAATCCCTGGACAATTTCAAACTATAAAATTATACATGTGGCTTTGCACTTTTATAATAGCAGGTGACATCACTATACTTAATAACTATATAAAAACAACCCATACAGATCTATTTACTATTATTCTTTTTAGTGTTTCAATTATATTTCTAGGATATTGCGCTTTCTTTTCCTTGCTTGCCTTAAAAATAAATAATACAATAGCTTTTCCACAAGATCAATACGGTGAGATGTCTAAATTAAATTCAGATAATTTAGAACATACAAATGGAATTAATGCCATGATATCTTCTATATTAGATGCTTTCGATAAAAATAACAAAATTATTAATAATATGAGTAAAGATATTGGTAAAATTTATGTTTTTCTTGTTATTGGAGCTAGTATATCTTTTTTTGCTATAATAACAAGTGGTGCACAAATCGTAAAAGGAGAAATAATTATGTCGGACAATAAAGAAAAAGTAATAAAACCAACTCCACAAACTGGAACTACTACACCCATAATCCCAAAAACTAGAGGAGATAAACCCGAGCAAGAAAAAAAATAATTTTTAAGGCGTAATACGCCTTAATCAAACAAAATATAATACCCGAAAAAGAAAAATACAAATATGAGCCAATACTCCATTTTCAAATCCTTAAAATAACATAATACAATTTTAATTTAAAACTTGGCATACTTATTGCTTAGTTAAATAATTATTTTGTTTTTAAAAATTAATTATGTATAGAATTATATATTAATTTTAAATATATGTCAATATATTTTCAAGGTTATATTTATGGAAAATTATTATGAATTAGTAGAAGAATTAAAAACTTTTTTTAATGTAAAAAGTTTAGAAGAAGTAGCAGAGAGATTAGGATATAAAAAAAATAATGCAAATAATTGGCGGAACAATAAACAACTTTCAGCTCAAGCATTGAAAAAATACTATGAGTTAAAAAAGGCTAATAATTCAGTCTCTATTCATCACCACAAAGATACTATAACCATTCGTTATTTTCCAGACATTTGTGCAAGTGCAGGTTTTGGCAATGCAAATGAAAATGAAAATTTTCAGCTTATAAACATAGATAAAGCTTTTCTAACTGATGTTTTAGGAGTGCCTTATAAAACACAATATGATATGATTAAAATTTATGGTGAAAGCATGGAACCTTTTATACAAAATGGCTCTTTTATCATCATAGATACTACTAAAAATTCACTAGAAAAGATAAGAAATGCTGATGTAGTAATTTTTCGCGATAATGATAACGAGCTTTTTTGCAAACGTATTTTAAAAAATGCTTTCGATGATGATATAGTTATTAGCAGTGATAATTTTAATTTTGGAGATAAAAAAATAAAAAAAAGTGCTTTAAAAAATTATGTATTTATAGGTGTAGTGGTTTGCTCTTGTAATGCAAAGATATTTTTAAATCAAATTGAAAGGGTATGAAACAAATGAAAAAACTTATAATCTTATCTTTATTATCCACTCTAGCTTTTGCTGATTATACACAATACAAACCAAGCGAAGATTTTGCCAAGTATTTTACTAAACAAAACTGCTCACAAGTTTTGGATAAATTTTATTATATTAATTGTTATGATTATTCTTTAAAAGGCACTAAAGCCGTAGCTTATAGATTAGAAGCGGATAATTTAAAAGGCGAACAAATCAAAAAACGCCCACGCTTTGAAGATGATACAAATATTCCTAAAAAATACCGCACCACATGGAGTGATTATAAAAACAGCGGTTACGACAGGGGACACACTCTTTCTAATGCTTCAATGAGAAAAACAACTCAAGCTCAAAGAAGCACTTTTTTAATGAGCAACATTACTCCACAAAATCCACAAATCAATCAAAGAGTTTGGAATAAAATTGAAAAAAGAGAAAGACAAGTAGCTTTAAAGCTTGGAAGTTTAGAAGTTTTAAATTTGGTTAATTATGACAATAATCCACAAAGAATAAAAAACAATATTGCTATTCCAAGCTCTTACACTAAGATTTTAAAAGGTGATAATTTTAAAGAATGTTACCAAGTGCCTAATCACGATGTAGAAAATGAGAATTTAAGAATATATAAAGTAAAATGTGACAATTTTTAATTAAAAAGGAGTAAAAATGGAAATTGCAGGACTTGTGTATTTTATCTTTGCTGTTGTATGTGCTTTTGAACTTTCTTATGATGCTAAACAAAGAAATATGAGCAGCTTATGGTGGGGTATAGTTGGGTTTTTCTTTGGCATTTTTGGATGTATTTTGTATTTAGCGGTTAAAAAACCTTATAGACGAGAACAAAAAATATCTAAAATGAGAGATTTAGAATTTTTAAGAGGATTGAAAGAAAAAAGGTGTATCAGTGAAGCCGAGTATGAAAAATACAAAGCAGAAGTTCTAGAATAGATGTAAATGAGGATCATTCCTCATTTAACTCCTTAATCTTTCTAATCTGTATCTCACACTGTTTGTATTTGTAAAAAAGCATAGAATAAGCATTTAAAATATCTAGTTCATTTTTTGCTATTGGCTTTTCAAGAGGACTTAATGTTAGTAGTTCTTGCGGAATTTTTACTTTTTGAATTTCTATTTTGGTTACTACTTGTTGAGTTTGCATCCCACAACCTATCAACGACATCGTTAAAAAGCTTGGTAATATTATTTTCATTGCTTTTATAAATGTATTCTTTAACATATTGCACCCTTTCTTGTACTTGATTTTTTTGATTGTTTGCTTCATTTAAAGCCTTTAATTCTGTTTTATGAATTTGATTTAATTCTTTTAATTTTTCTTGATTATTTTCATTTATTTTTAAAGCCAAAGCTAAATCACTTTGACTTTTTTCTAATTTTGCTTGAGTGCTATCAAGTCTTAGATAAAAATACCCTGTTAAGATTGCCATTAAAGCTAAGGCTATATAAAGCTTTGCATTTCCAAATAAAAGATTTATCATATTTGTTTTAGAAGTTTAAGTAAGGTTTTTATATAATACCCCTAAGGGTTAGCCGTAGGTCTGACCCCCTATGGCTAAATTCCACCCGCGAAAGGTGGTGATATAAATGTCATACCAGAAGTTTATAATTATAATTATACTACTTTGTGTAATTATAGTCAAGGCTTATTAGCCTTGCCCCGCAAAAGCGGGGTGTAAACTTTAACCTACTTAAACTTTTATCTCCTTTCATGCTAATTCATTTGTTATTTCTAATTTAATGTCTTCAAGATTTTTACCATGCATTAAGTCGTAAAATTCTTTGCAAGCCTGCCTGCTTTGACCGACACTTTCATTATTATTATCCTTGGTAAGCCCAAGCAAGATACAACCTTGTGTGTCTTTATCAGTGTTTCCCCAGTGTATTAAAATTGCACGACTTGATGGCACATCATCATTATAAACATTTATCATTGTATCATCATCTTTTTTTGTAATACTTCTTAAAGTATTTTCAAATCGTGAAGGACTATGTCTTTTTAAATTATAATTTCCTTCAGGTATTCTTAAATCTTTGCCACTTTCTAAACCTTCTTTGTCTTCTTCCAAAGAAAAACATTCAAAAAGAATTTTATCATCATCATCTAAAACCTTAAATTTACCAATAACGCAAGTTTTTCCTGTGTATCTTCTATTAATTGTTATTTTCATTATAATTCCTTTCTTTTTATTTTTTGTATTTTATTTTTAGATTTAAACTCATTTTTCTTCTTCAAATTCAAATAAAAAAGCATTATCACCATAGGTAGTTTTATCAATTTCTTTTTTTATTCCTATAAAGCTTCTCTCGACTATAATTTCATTTTGAACTCTAAGGGCTTTTTGCATTTTTATATTTGAAAGATTGACATTTCCATAATATCCAGCTTGCCTATAAAAAAGACTCATAGGAATTTCATTTGTAAAAAGCTCTATACTTACACTATTTTTTATATTAGAAGCCCAAAGACAGCATTCATTTGCATTGCCATCATATTTTTTTAAAGCATTGGTAATATTATGCCAAGCAGGATCATTATAAATTCCGCTCGTTTTGATATTTCCTTCTATTTGATTTTTACTTGGTTTTGAAAGAACGCTAACTTCAGTATAATTTTTAGATTTTAAACCCATTCCATCTTTAGTGATTAAAAAACTGCCTTCATTAAGTCCTTTTATAATTTGCGTAGTGCTTGCTAAAGAATTTTCAAAACCAAAACGCAAATCACTTAAACATCCGCCATATTGACCACTATTTAAATTTGTATCAAAACTAATAATAATCAACTCTTGTGCTGTAATATTTTCATTTCCAAGCAAATTAATCCAACTTGTGTATTTATCATCACTTGCCACACAAAGCCAAAGTTGTTTTACATTTTCATTATAAGTTATAATTAAATCATTAACATTAGCTTTTGTTTTTGGAGTGGGAATAGAATTAGATACTTTTATTCCATTAATGCCTAAATTTAATTTCATATCTTCGAGCATCTCTTCTATAATAGGTTTAATTTCTTCTTTTGTTGGTGTTTGAGCCTTTAAACTTTCTAAAAATTCATCTTGACTTTTTCCCGTGTTTTCTTCATTTTCAAGCCAAAGTTCATAAGCACTTTTACCATCAGCTCCTTTAGCTCCATCTTGCCCTTTTAAATTTTTAAGCTGTTCTTCTGTAAAATCTTCATAAGTAAAAGGATCTCCTTTATCACCTTTTAAACTTTCTTGATTTTCTAAAACAACTTTTAATACAACTTCTTTTAAACTCTCTTCATTGATATTTGCATTGATGTCAAGCTCTTCTAGCAAGGCTTCTAGTTTTTCTTTTAATTCACTTTGTTTTATAAAGTTAAAACTTGTTAAAACTTCATTTATAGCATTTTTAATACTTTCATCGCTTGGTTTTACTCCATTTTTAAAAAGTTCTTTTAAAATTTCTAAAGCTTCACTAAAATCTTTATTGATTTCTTCTGTTTTTATGGCAATTTCTCTTAAATCCACGCTCATCTTATCCCCTTTATTAAACATTTGATTTCATGAAATAAATTACAAGAGCAATAAAAAACAAAAATCTTAAATTTATTTATTCCTAAAGCTTGCATTGCTTCTTTTAAAACAAGATCAGCAAGTTTGTAATCTTTTCTTGATTTTGCTTTTTCACATAAAAAATCATGCACTACACAAGCACTAAAATACTCACTTTTAAAAGGTGGAAACAAAGACCAAAAAAGGCGTGGGATACTCGCTCCATCAGTTTTAAAACCTTGTGGTACAATGCCTTTGTAATTTGGTAAAATAAACTCATAATCTTGTATCACTTCAAACCTGTCCTTATCGTATGGCTTTACACAAACCCTTTTTAATTCTGTTTTAGTCATTGTTTTCCTTTTTTTTAAAAATACTTCTTAATTCATCATTTCTTATTTGAGTAAGCTTAACAAGCCTTTCATCCATTCTCATAAGATCTGTTTCTATAGCTTCTAGCTTGTCATTGGTTTTTGAGCAATGTGTTTCTATAAATTTAACCAAACTATCGCTACTTGCTCTGGATACTGCAATTTGTTCTCTAATAAGAACATTAGTATTTTTGGTTTCACTTATAAGTTCTTTTGTTCTTTCCCCAGCTTCTTTATGTAAAGTTTTATATAAATGCCATGCAATCCCAGCTAAGACAAAAACCATCAATCCTAATAATGCAGATCCACTTAAAGAACCGAGTATAGCACCTTCTTTTATTATATTTTCAGTACTCATTTTTCACTCTCCCATGCAATTAAATTTAATTCTTCTAAAGATGTGGCATTTTTCACTTTATTTCTTAGTTCATCATTTTTAAAAATAATACTTTCAGTATATTTAGCGATACCAACCCCAAATTCTAAAAATTCTTCTTTGTTAAATGTAATGATTTTATTATCTTTATCAATCCAAGCAATATTTTCCAAAGGAGTATTATTGAGATTTGCTAACATTATCTCGCTAACTTTTCCGCTAATATTAATTTTTGCTTCCGTGTCAATTTGAAATATAGTATTTTTAAAAGGCATAAACAAAAGCTTTTCTTCTTTTATAGCTTTTAGTTCTTCTAATTTTAATTCTTTTAACTCTTCTAATGCTTTTTCTTTAATCTCATAAGAAATAATATAAAGATTATTTTCTTCATCATAAGTTTGAATTTGGCGAAGTTCTTCAATTTTTTCATTAAAACTTGGAATTTCTTCTTCTTTAACTTTAGCAAAACCAAGCTCTTTTAAAAGCTTATCATCGCAAGCACTTAAAAAATAAGTATCTTGTGCATCAATTTCACCTTCTTCGTTTTGTATTTTTACATCTTTTAAAAAAATATCATCATATTTTAAACTTTTATTTTTTAAATCATAAAACATATTTACCCTTTCTTAATTCCAGTATAATGTTAAATTTGCTCTTGGGTTTAATCTATCCCCATCATTTAAGTTCCAACCAGCACTTGCATTTGCACTACCGCTTTGCCAAGAACTTAGCATTATTTGCAAGTTGTTTATATTTCCAAAATTGAATTTTTTCTCTACTTTGATTTTTGCATTGGCAGTGTAATATTTACTTAAAGCATGCAATTCTACACTAGAGTTAAAATTGTTCCATGTGATATGCAAAGTATTTGCAGAAGTTTTATTAGACATATTTCCAGTCGTCCAAACTTCGCCTAACATAACCACTTCTTTATTATTAATATTTGATGGCAATACCACTGCTTGTTTATAAATCATGTCTAGCTTTAACATATAATTATAATTTGCAACCGAGCCTCCTAAAGATGGAGGTAAATTTAGTGCTATGCCATTATTAGAAAGAAGGAGGCAGTTCATTTTAAGTCCTTACTAATCTTACATTATTCGAAGCTATGCAAAAATAAGCAAAAGTTTCAGTGCCACTAAATCCACTTTGAGCTATTCTAAATTTAAAAGGGGCATTAAAAGCTACTACATTTTGACAATTATTTATGGTTATTGTTCCGCTTTTTCCTACTCCTCCAAAATTAGCTATTCCTATGCTTGTTCCTGCATTTGCTGTTAAAATAAAATGTTGAGCTTGTCTTAAATCTAGATTTATACTGCCAGTTGTGCCAAGATTTTTAATTCCACCACCATAATCTACATACCATTTTCTAGTTAAGTGATTATCATTTGTTGGATCGGCCCGAGAAGTTAATGCCTGATTAAAAGTATTTGTGCCATTAAATATATTATCTCCATTTAAAGTCTTATTTCCATTTAAAGTCTCATCACCTTTTAATCCTACTTTTTCTTTAAGGGCATCACTAAGCATTTTTTGACTAACCAAACTTTTATCTTTTTGTATTTGTTCTAATTCATTTTGTTTATGATTTAAATCTTCTTGCATCTTTGTGATTTCTTGCTCTAATTGCGTCTTTTTCTCATTGAGGTTATCTACATTTTGTGGTGGGTCTTTTGCTAATGCTTCTTCGATTTGCTTTTTAATATTTTCTAATTCTTCCTGTTTATTGCTTAAATTTTGTTCCAGATCCTTTATTTCATTTTTGCTTGTTTCTTCTTTTTCATCTTCTTTTTTCAAATCCCCTATAAGTGAAAGTATAAAGTTTATATTTTCTTTTTCTTCATTAAACCAAATAAAAGCATCAAGCCCTAGATCAGACTTTAAAATCCAAGCTGTATCGTTAGTCACTCTTGCATAGATTAAATACTCATTTCCTTTTTTCCAAATTTCGCCAAGTTTTGCCTCACTTGGTTCTTCTTCGCTTTCATAAGTAGGTGTATATTCGCTTGGGTTTTCAGGGCTAGTCCAAGAATTGCCACTTGTGGTTTTAATATAAACAAGATATTCATCCCCTTTTTTCCAAATATCGCCAAGCGTTGCATTTTGTGGAGCTTCTTCTTGATTAAATGCAGGTTCTAAATTCTCAGGCAAGGATGGGTTTATCCAAGCTTCATTCTTCAACACTTTTTCACAAAGATAAAATTCGCCTACTTGTAAATTAACATCATCCATAGGCTTAAACCAAATATCATTAATTTTTCTTTCTTTAGGTCTTTCTTTTTGTAAGAAAGTGATTTGTGGATTTTTAATAAATTTAAAGATTTTAGCCTCATCAGTTTTAAACCAAGTTTCATTCACATTGGGCATTGTAGGTTCTTCATCACTTACATAATCAAAAGGATAAACCACTTTTTTATAAAGTTCTTTTAGCATATTAAGTTTTTCATCGCTTAAGTTTTCATAGTTTTGTAAAGCTTCTTTTACTTTTTCATCAAAAGCATTTAAATTTTCTAAAATGTGCTCATCAATCCTATCTTTTGAAGCATAAAGCCACTCTCTTATGGCTGTAACATCCTTAGTAGCTTGACTTAGCGTAGCATAAAGCTCTGTGCTTCTTATTTTTGAGTTATCAAGCATTGTTTTCTCCTTTTAAAGTTAAATTAATTTCGTTTTGTGAAGAGAGTATGTTTGTGATATTTTCTAAAGCTTTTTGGGCAAGGTTTATATCTCTTCTTTGTTCTTCTAAACTCAAATTCACATCATCTAAATTTAGGGCTTCTTCTTTTCTTAGTTTAATAAAACCTCTTTCCATAATAAAGCGTTCTAAGCTTAAGCTATGAGTTAGAGATTGAGAAATAGCGATATAATCAGCTCCAACGCCATTGTCATTTAATCTTTCTATCATCTCATAGCCTTTGTTTTCAACTATGGTTAGGCATTCATCGGTAAATTCTTTTAATCTTTCTTTAGCTTTTTGCTCTAAAACATTTTGAAAATCTTTGCAAAAATTTTCTATTTTTAAGATATTTATATTTGTTTTACTGTCAATTTGCTCTAAAGCCAAATTAGTATAAGAGATCATATTAGAGTTTAGCTCTATCAAGGAAGCACTTAATATATTTATATCTTTAATAAAATCATTAAGTTCTTTTGAAAAAGGAACAAGCGCATTAACAAAGTTATTAGCATCCTTGTCAAAATCAACAGGATTAGCCATATCAGGTGCTTTAGGTAAAGTATTAATGAAAGATATTTTATTCATTGAAATTTCCTTGCTTTTATTTTTAAAAATTTCTTGTTTTGGCTTTCATCTTCCAAGCTTACAATCTCATATTTTTCATCTCTAAAAACTAGAAAATAAGAAAAATCAAGCTCTAAAAATCTAAGCTCAAATTCATGCGTAGCGACTAAAGATAAGCCACTATTTAACTCTTTAACATCCGCACTTAGATTTTTACAACTTGCATAAACTTCTTTAAAAAGTAAATCTTGCGTAAAATCGCTTTCTAAAAACTCATTTTTGCTTTGTTCTTTTTTGTAAATTTTAACTCTATGCTTAAATCCATTTGCTTTCATTGCCATTGCCTTTTAAAAATAAGCTATTTTGTAGCGAGTGATTAAAGCACTTGAAATTTTAGGCATACTCACACCATCAAAAGCCATTAAAACATAATTTTTAAGCCACAATTTTATGTCTTGTGGCAATTCTTCAAAACCTAAATTTACAATCATATTCCCACAACCTATTGCATAAAGCACACCACCATTTGTTTTAAACTCGGCTTTAAAATTTGCATTTTTTAAAGCATTAAAAGGAGCTAAAATCACCCTTTCATTAAAAAATTCAACTTCATAATCATTTAAAGCTAAAATGCGATTGGTTCTTGTTTCAAATTCATTCATTCCAGCTTTTAAAAATTGTTTTAAATTTGCATCAAAAACATCGCTATCAATTCTTAAAAAGTCTCTTAATTCTTGAATATCTATGAGTTCTTTTTTGCTATCTTTTAATGCCTTTAATCTCATTTTTTACCTTTTTTATCTTCTTTTTCGTTTTGTTTTTGTGGTTTTTCTTGCATTTCTTGATCTTCTTGTGGCTTTTTATCTGTATTTGATTTTTCATCAGTATTTTGTTTTTGTTCTTCTTGTTCCACGATTTCCACAATGCCTTTTTCTAAGAGCCTTAAGGCTTCACTATCTTCAAGTAAAACCTCATCACCTTTTTTATAAAAAATATTACCGCTTAAACAACACTTGAAAACTACTTTTTTCATCTTCCATCCTTTAAGCAGGGCATACAATTTTACAAACTGCCGAATTATCCATAAGCTTTGCATCAAGTCTTAAACGCACTTTAATACCTATTAAATCATTTTGAGAGTAAAGCTCATTAAGTCTTGTAAAACTCATACTTGATCTATCCCAAATTTCATAAAAACTAAAATCTCCAAAAAATGCAGGGACTTTGCTTGCACCAAAACCATCAACACCAGAACAATAAACTACCTTTTTACCTAAAATTGTGTCATAGCCATTAGCACTTAAAGCAGGTAGCCACAATGGGCGATTATCATTATCTGTAAGTTTATAAATAGCTTTCATAAACTCATCTCCTACAAGCCAAGTGGCATTTTTACGATAAGCACTGTCTAAACTGAAAAAAGCATCTATGATATCATTGCTTGTAATACCTTGATTTGAAGCAAGTGTAAACGCTTTTTTAGCATTTTTAAGTCCTGTTGGTTTTTTATTTCCATCTCCATTAATAAAACTTAATTCTTCTGTTTTTGAAATCTTTTCAGCGGCTTTTCGCACTATAAAACTTTCAAGATTTGCAATGTTGTCACTCAAGAGTTCTTCGCTGATTTTAATAATACCGCCAAGCTTATGTGCACCTATACTTAAAGAACTAAATTTAGCACTAACTTCAGTAAAGCTTTCCTGTTCGCCAAGCCAAGAAAATTCCCCCATCTCATCAAAAACAGGTATAATTTGATTGCTAGAGCTTTTTTGCACTGTAGCAATCTTTCTAATAACACTAAGATCATTTAATTTTTCTCTTATTTTACTTTGCAAAGTTGTAGGGACTAAAATCCCACCTTGCTCTGCTGTGCTTTCATTTAAAACATTTCTTTTTAAAATATTGTCAATACTTCCATTTCTTAAATAATTCACAAAAGAACGCATATGATTTTCTTCATTTAAATCTTCATCCTCTCCTTTAGGATTTTGTCCTAAAACAGGGCTTACAACCTCATTTAAATATTTTTCTCTTTCTAGCTCTGCTTCAGCTCTTGAGAGTTCTTTTCTTTTACTTTCAAAATCTTGCATTAAAGCTTCGTATTTTGTGTTTTCTTCAGCACTAAAGCTTCTTTGCTCGTTTTTAGCCTTATTTGATAAAGCCACCATTTGTTCGTGTAAATTTCCTATTTCTTGTCTTAATTTTTGCATTGTTTTTTCTCCTTGTTTAAATTGATATTTCTAAAAGTTTAAGTTCTCGCTCTCTAGCTTCACTTAAGGCTTTGATTTTCTTTTTTTCTTCATCTTCTTCAAAGCGTTTTTTAGCGTTTTTATCCGCACCTTTCCAAACAGCGCTGAGTTCAAAAATTTCAAACTCTGTAACTAGAACCCTTTTAGGCGAACTTTTTTTATCTACAACTTGCTTTAAAACTCTATAACCAATTGACACATCGCTTAAAATTCCATCTTGATATTTTTTAAAGATATCTAAGCTTTTTTCGTCTTTGGCAAAGATACAATCACAAACTAACTCATTATTTTCAATTCTTATATTTTCAATTCTTGCAATAGCATTATCTACGCTTGGTTTATGATCTTTAAAAAGAGTTTTAAGATTTTCAAATCTCGCACCTTTTACATCAAGCTCTTCTATATAGTCCCCAAGCTCCCAATCAAAACGCAAACAAGCATTAGAATTTGAAACCATGACAAAGCTTAAAGACATATTTTCTTCGCTAACGCTTCTAAGTCTTGCGGTATCTGCTCTTATGTTTTTAAAACTCATTTTAAAATCCTTTTTTGAAGTTTTATAAGGATTTTAGAAAATTTTTAAGGCGTTAAAGTGCGTGTTAGAAGATATTTTTTATTTTTTAAATCAAACCTTGAATATTTAGTTTATATTGCATATAATCTTGATCCTCTAAAGGTGCAGAATAATCTTTTAAAATTCCAAAAGTAGTTAATTTTTTAAAGCCCAATTCGCTTTCATCTCCTATAAATAAGGCTTTAGTATTATAAAGTCCTGCTATTAAATCATCATAATAATCAAAGTCTTTTTTTTCTACAGCAACTATAAATTCTAAGTATTTTGCTTTCTTACCAGTTACTACATTTGTTACTCCCCATTCATTTGTTGAAGTTTTTGAGTAATTTATATAAGTGCTATTTGCAGGATAGATTGTAACACCTGCAAATTCTTTTTTTCCTATTAAAATATGTCCTACATTACACCCTATTTTAGCAGGCTCAAAACTTATTAAAATTTCTGAGTTAATAGGATAAGGTAAAAACACAAAATCTTCTTTATTGACTTTAAATTTGCTAAAAAAATATTCCCACCAAGTGCGAGATTTTTTATAATACATTGATTTTTCATAAATGATTTTGCCATCTAATGTTTCTATCTTTATTTTTGAAACATCTAAATTTAAAAATGCTAAAGTATCAAATACCCCATCTACTTTCAATTTTACACTCCAAGCTTTATCACATTTTGTTTGAGTATTTAATTCATCATCAAAAAAAGCATTTTCATTGATGGGTGCAAATTTAACCCATTTATCAAAATACACATCAGGTTCTTCATGCGTATCTTCATCACTTGCGCTTACCCAAACAAAACCTTTAAATTGCACTTTTTCATTATTTTTATAACTTACTTCCTTATCCCATAAAGGCGTTTCATCTTTTTTAGCTAAATTTTGTAAAACTTCAAATTCTAAAGGTTTAATTATAGTCATCTTCTTTCCTTATTAAATATTTTCTGCAATTTCTCTAGTTTGTTTAGTTAAAATACTTAAATCCATATTTGCTCTTTTTACACTTTTATCTACATTGTCAATTTTTGAAGCGATTAAGTCTAGTTTTTCTTCAAAAGAATTAAAACCTTTATTAATAGCTTTTTCAAAAGCGATGCCTATTTTTTCAAAAACTCCACTTGCATCGATTTTTAAACCTTTGCCATTTTTTAAAGGAATTACAGCCTCAGGATAACCATTCTCTCCAATTAAAGCATTTGTAGGGCGTGTAACTATCCCGCCATCTGCAAAAGCTTTCATTTTTTTGTAAGGATTTTTAATCTCATTATTTAAATCTTTATCTATATTTGCCTGATTATTTTGATATTGCAAAAGTGCATATTCTAAATTTTTAAGCGTTGTTTCTGTAAGAGAGGCGCCATCTTTTATAGATTTAATCGTTTCTTGTAAATATTTAGCCATAGGGCTTTCTTCGCCTAAATACTCGATCATTTTTGCAATTTCTGCTTCACTTTGCGCAATGAGAGTTTTTTTATACTCTTTTAACTCTTCTAAAGTCATATTAGAAGTGTCTTTTAAAGTTTGATCTAACTTTTCTTGTAATTTTTTATTTTCTTCTGTAATGGCTTCTATTTTATCTTGTATTGAATTTAAATCTGCCTCACCACCTAAATCTTTCATTTCATTTGCCATTTTAAGCATTTGTAATTGATACTCTGCAAAGCTTGAAGCTTGATTTTTGATCTCGTTTGCTTTTTGCGTTGCAGCGTTTTGCAAGGCACTAAAGCTTGAACTTGTAAGATTGCCATTTTTAAAATCATTTTTAGCTTGTTTTAAAATTTTATCGTAGTTTAACGCCACGCTCTCGCTTGTAGCTATGCTTTGATTGATTAAATTAGTGCTAAAAGAACCCAAAGAACTTAAAATACCAAGTTCGCTATTTAATTTACTTAAAAGTTTATTATTTTCATTTAACCTTACTTGATCTGCTTCTTTGCTTTCATCTTTGTTCTCATACGCATTAATAAGCTTTTCTACCTCAGCGAGTTTGTTTAAATGTTCGCTTGAAAAGATTAAACCGCCTTGTTTGTCGCTTATTTGTTTAAATTGTGTAATGATATCTACAAGCTGTTTTCTAAGTTCAGTATTACCCGTGCTTAAAAATTCATTTAAACCCTCATAACCTAAACTTAAAAGCTTATCATTAGCACTAAAAATATCCTTTAACATTTCTTTTTCGCTATCATTTAAATCATCTTTTAAACCGCTCATTAAGGTTGCGTAAGAATTCATTAGATGATTAACTTCAAAAATACTACTTGAAATACCATTAGCACTTAAAAAGCTTTGATTGATTTGCATAAGTTCTTGTGTTTTTTGTATGATAGAATTTAAAAGATTTTTAACTTGTTCTTGTGCTTGCGTATAAGCTTGTGTTAATTGTTGCCAAATTTCTAAATTCTCAGGGCTAAAATCTTGCCTTAAGCTCTCATTGAAAGCTTTATTAAGTGCTTCGGCACTAAGTTGTCCTAAATCTTTAAAGCTTTCTTCACTTAATCCAAAAAGACTAAATCCACCTGTGGAATTTCTCATCGCAGTTTTTAAAGCATACATGGTATCATCATAAGCTAGTTTTGCTTGTTTTGTTGGATCATTTTTATAAATTTGATTTAAAATGCTAGTTTGCATTTGCATAAAAGTACCAAATTGATTAGAAAGTTGCTGGGCATAGCTTATATTATTTGCTTTTGCCTTTTCTTGTATTGCTACAATTTGTGCATCGATTTCGCTTTTATCATCGATATTTAAAAAGCTTTTTAAAAGTGCAGTAGGCAAAGCCGTATCAAATAAAGAATTATTAGCGTATTTTCCAGCTACTAATTCAAACTTATCTAAATTGGCATTTAATTTTACAAGTGTTGCGTATTGGTTTTCTAAAACACGATTGATTTCTTTGATTTTTTTATCACTTAAATTATTATACTCTGTCCAGCTTTTTTTACTAAACCATCCTTTCTTTTGATAGTCTACATAACCTTGCAAATTAGAATTTGTAAAAAAATCACTAAAATTTATATTTTCCCAAAGTTGTAAGCCGCTTCCTGTTACTTTGGTTTTTCCAAAAATACCGCCAATGACTGATCCTAAAAGCCCACCTACTATAGTTCCAATGCCAGGCATTATAATACTACCTAATGCACCACCTATCGCACCACCTGTTCCTGCGTGAGTATCAGCCTTAAAAAGCCAATCACCTAAGCTTCCTATGCCATAACCTAGAAGTCCGCCCATTGCTGCATTAGCTAAAGTGCCACCTATATAGCCCAAGCCCCCACCAAAACCAAGAGATAAAGCATTACTTGCACCACTTAATCCCATACCCGCCAAAGAAGCACCGTTTGTAAAGCTTGCACCAAGTCCTAAAAAATTTGCCAAATAAGCTGAACCATTAGCTAAAAGATTACTGCCAAAAGTGCCTATTGAATTGATATAACCTTGTAAATTATCAAATAAAGAATTAAAGCCATTGCCTATACTATCTATAATATTTGTGCTTGAATTTTCAATAGTAGTGCTAATATCAGAACTTGAACTTAAAAAATCACTAAAACCATCCGCATTTAAAGCATCACTAAAACTTATTTCACTTCCTGCATTTTGACTACTGCCAAACCAATTCATAACTTTATCATAAGTGGCGCCCGCTTTATCTATCCATTCGCCACTCATAATGCCATCTAATTTACTTGCACCCTCTATAATATTACTCACATTATTAAAAGCATTATTTCCTTTTTCTATGGTGCCTGTTTTATCCATGACTACCTCAACACCATTAACCACACCTTGATATTTGCCATCACTATTTAAATTTAAACCTTGATTTTTAGCAAATTCAACAACTGAGCTAAAAGCATTTGTTTGCGAGTGTGAATTCACATTACCAAAAGCAAAATTAGGCATTAAACCGCTCAATACTCCAGCTCCTGCCTTAGATAAAAAGCCACTAAGTGATGAAATATAAGGACTTAAAAAATCTTGTAAAATGGTTTTTCCTAAATCTTTAAACAAATCTTTTAAGGTTTTTATTTTCCCATTTATAACATCAAAAAAGCTACTTTCTATCGTTTTTTGCATATTTGCTATCATTTGATTATAGTTTTTTTCTACTTCGCTCATGGCTTTTTTACTGTCTTTGCCCATTTGAAAATAAGCGTCTTTATTGGCTTTTATCATCTTTTTAAAATCTTCTTCTTTGATGAGATTTTCACTTAATAATTTGCTGTATTTGTCTCTTAGCTCAATTTCTTTTAATGCCCAAGCTTCCTGCTTATTTTCTATACTTTCATAAAATTCAATCATTAAATTTTTAGTATCTTCAAAGTCTTTATTTGCACTTTCTAGATCAAGATTAATTTTAAGGCTTTCTTCTGCTTGTTTTAATTTGTTTTTATCAATGCCTAACTTTTTCCATACTTTTAATTTTTCATTAATTTGGCTTAATTTTTTATCGTATTCACTCATGCCTATTTGTGAAATTTCTTTTAAGGCTTCATTTTGTTCTTTGATGCGTTCTGCCAGTTTTTGATTGGCGATTTCTTTTTCTTTTTTTAATCTTTGCTCTTCTTGTTTATTTATATATTCTTCATAATGCGTTCTTTGAGCTACTAAAGCGTTATATTGCTCTAATTTTGCTAAGTCTTTATTCCAATTTGCATTATTCGTGATTTGTTGTATGGTTTCGCTGATAAGCTCATATTGTTTTCTTAAATTTTCGGCTTGTTCTTCTGTGCTTTGCGGTATCCTTAAAGCTTTCAAACTTTCCATGGCTTTGCTAACACTAGCAGGGAGATTATCAATAGCTTCTAGTTTAAATTCTTGCTCCTTTGCTTTTTTGGCGGCTTCTTCGGCTAGTTTTAAATTTGCCTGTATTTGTTCGTAAGCTTTTCTAGCTTCTTTATTCATTTTTAGCTGTTTTCCGGTAACACTTTCAAACATATAATCAGTGCCTTTTAAAACACTTTCTACACCTTCTTTTATATACCAAAAATCTAATTTTGATGTGATTTGAGCTCCCAAAACACTTCCATTTGCTTCTAAGGCATCCATTTGACTTTTAAGATTTTTAACATACTCATCTAATTCTTTTGAACTTTTGTTTTCTAGCTTTCTTTTTGATGTTTTTTCTAAAGCTTTGTCAAAATTATCCCAATTCGTATAAAGCTTTTCTATAAAAGTCATCAAAGCTATAAGCCCAGCAGTTGGAGCTAAAGCCTTTGTAAAATTTAAAGCACAATTTGCTAAATTACTCATAGTGCCTTTTATGGTGCTTAACAAAGGATTTCTTTTTAAGATACTTTCATTAATTAAAGTTTCATTTTTCTTAATCTCTTCTTCTAAATTTCTTATATTTTTAAGGGCTTCTTGTTGGAGTAGCATTTTTTCAGCACTTATCATTGTTTTTTGGCTTGTAGAATAAAAAGGAGCTAAATTGCTAACCTCTTTTGCTTTTTGTGGCATAAGGCTTTGCAATCTTTCTAAATCTTTGATAGCATCTTTAAAGCTTTGTGCTTGAAATTTTAAATTCCTTTGATTTATAACAAGTTCTTTCATTTCTTTTTGTTTTATTATTAAATCATCATAATCTTTTTTAACATTCTTAATACCATTACTAAGACTTGTAAAAAAAGATGAATTCTTAAAAGAATTAAAACTTTTAAAAGCTACATAAGCAAGTCCTGCACCAATAGCCAAATCTTTAAAAGAAGTAGCAAATTCGGTAATAGCTTTAATGCCCGCTTTAATTTCTTTTTCATTATCTTTAATATAAGTGTTTATATCTATAAGCGAGCTTTTAAGAGTATCAAAAATAGGTTTTGAAATTTCAGCTTGTAACATTTGCATATTAGCTTCAAATTTTTGCATTTGCTTTTCATAGGTTTGCGTTGTGTAGTCTGTATATTTTGTTAACTCTTTGGTTTTTTCTATAAATAAATCAAAAAGCTTACCATTTTTCTTTGCTTCGCTCATAGCATCATTTGTAATACCTAAACTTTCAGCAAATCTTCTTAAATCTCCACTTGCGCTAAATGCCCCAGCTCCTAAACTATCCATAGTAATTGAAAGTTGATTAGCACTCATGGAAGTATTTGAGGTTGCTATCATAATACTTTCAAAAGCTTTTTTAGCTTCATCAAAGCTCATATTATTTAAAGCTGTGGAGGCAAAAGATTGAAACATACTTGATAAATCCTGCAAAGAATAGCCTGTTTTAGTATGCAAATCATTAAAATCTTTAAAGGTTTTTTCACTGCTTTTTGTAGCGGCTTTCCATTTTTCAAGTTGTGATATGGCTTTTCCTGTGGTATCAATATTTGAATGCGTGGTGGCTGTTATAAAAGCAAGTTGAGTTTTTGCAGTCTCAAAACTTTTACTTGCTTCTATAAAAGAGCTACCAAAATTTTTTATATCAAGTGCTAAAGTTTTATAACCCTGATAAGCTTGTGTTAAATGGGCGTTCATGTCAATTACGCTTTTTGAAAGTCCTAAAAAGCTTTTTTCTATATCTTTTATGTATTTATTTGTTGTTTGTGTAGCATTTCCTAATTGATTAAAACTTTTATTTAAACCTCCAATACTCGCTACACCGCTATTTGTATCTACGCTAACGCCGATTTTAACATTTTTAGCCATTTATGTTCCTTTTAGTTTTTTTGAGTAGAATTTAAGATAAAAAATGGAGTTTTTAAATTATGTTTTTTCCATATATAGAGCTTAATTTTTTTGCTTTTGTTTTTATTTGTTTTGTCTTTTTTCTGATGTGGAGCAAAAGCCAAAAAATATTTAAAAATGAAAAATTTCTTAATGATTATAAAAGTTGCGAAAAAGAGCTTATCGCCTTTAAAGAAGCTCATGAAAATTTCATAAAAACAAAGCAAGGTAAAAGTGTGCTTATGAGTGCTTTTGCTTTGGAATTTGCTATCAAAAATAATGCTTTTGGCGATGATTATACGAAAGAATTTAAGCAAATTTTGCAAAATTATCCAAACGAAAAAGAATTCAATATAGAAATAAATCATCATCTATCCTAAAAGACTTAAAAAGTCATCTTGTAATTTTTTAATATCGATTTTTTGATTTTCGTTAGTATTTTGCTTAGTATGTTTTAAATGAGAGCATAATAAAAAGTCTTCATTAGTCGATTTTACACCCATAAAAGAAGCTAACATATTAAGTAAAATACTCATTTGCATTTCGTTTCTATCACTTGCTAAAGGCTCGGTGCTTAAGAAATACATCCACTCGTTAAACTCACTTTGTGTTATACTTTGTTCTAACTCGCCTATGGTTTTTCCTAATGCAAGGGCAAGGCGATAAATTAATCGCCCTTGCTCTCTTGCTTTGGGACTTCATTTGTAAATTTTAAAATTTCGTCTGCGACTTTTGCGATAATGTTTAAACCCTCTTGATTGAGATTATCAAAGGTTTTTTCATCGATTTTTGGAGCTACTAAACACTTTAAGATGATTTCTTTTCTAAAATTTGAATTCTTCTTAATAAAATCGATGCTGATTTTATCATCTTTATTTTCTTGTATTTCTATGCCATTTTTTTCCATAATCTCTAATTGTTCGAGCATAGAAAGTTGGCGAATTGTGAATTTTTCATCAATACCTTCGATTAAAATTTCTTTTTCTCTTAAAGAATGTTGTTTTAAAAAGTCATTGAATTTCATTTTTTACCTCCTTTTCTTAAAGCATCGCTAAATTTTCCATTTAAAAAAGTTTGCATTGTGGCTTCACTTGCTATGCCTGAGCTTTGATCTATGGTGTATTTTTTGCGAATATCTTCATTTGCAGGATAAAGAAGTGTTAAGGCGTTTGGATAAAAATATAATGTTTTTCCTTTTAATTCCTCATAAGTCTGCCCTTGTTCTGGTTCGGTTTTGCTTTCATGAATAATATTTTCATCATTTTCTTTTTCCCAAACTTTATCAGCTTCTTTTGTGGTTATAAATTCATTGTTTTCGTTAAAAGTTTGTGTACTAGGATTTGGTACAACACCTCGCACCTCATCAAAAACATAAACCATTCTTTCATCGTTTAATTCTGGTTTTTCAAGTGTGCTTTCTTTTGGGTAAAAATAAATAATTTTACCTTTTTTATCACTCATCACATCGCCCACATTTAAAGCTTTTGTACTGTGTTCTATATTTTGACTTTCTTCAAATCTAAAAGGTGTGATGTCTTTAGCTTCGCCTATTTTTTCTGCTGTGATATTTGCACTGAATTTATTATTTGCTTCGCTTTGAAGCTCAAAGCCTGTTAATTTCATTTTGATTTTAAGCATGGTTTTTCTCTCATCATTAATCTCTACGATGATAAAAACTTCTTCATTTTCTTCAAAAGCTTTTTCTAAATAATTTACCCCCTCATAGCTTTCTAAATTACCATCTTTAACAAATTTATAAAGTAAATTCATATTTACAGTAGCTGAAGTTTTTTTGCCCACTGCGTTGATTTCTTCATAATCTCTATCGTTGATTGGGCTTAGTTTTTGACTTTCTCTAGTTCCACCTTTAAGACCTGAAATACTTGTTAAAAATCCTGCTTGAATAGCTTCTTTTCCTAAACTTTCCATAGCACGAGATAAAACTAAAACTCTAAGCCCTTGCACATCAGGGGCATCTGTAATTATTTTGTCTTTTGACATCTTTTCTCCTTATATAAGTAATGTAAGGAGATTTTATAAAAAGTTTAAGGCGTTAAAATGCGTATTAAGAGATATTTTTCATAAAACTATATTTTTGTATTTTATTTTCTAATTTTTTGTTATAATTTTCAAAAAAAGGAATTTTAATGCTTAGTCTAAATATAGAATTATCAAGCGAAAAAGAACAAGCTTTTTTAAACATAGCCAAAGAAAGAAATACAAGCAAAGAAGAAATTATTCAAGCTTTAATTATGGAATTTTTAGAAGACTTAGAAGATGCAAAAATAGGAGAAGTTGCTTATAAAGAATATTTAGCAAGCGGTAAAAAAAGCATTAGTGCTGATGAGCTTTTTAAAGAGCTTGGTTTATGATACAAATTGATTTTAGCCAAAAAGCAGTAAAGCAAATTAAAAAACTAGATAAAGAAGTTCAAAAACAAATCAAAAAATGGAAAGAAGAAATACAAAGCCTAGAAAGTCCAAATCAAAAAGGCAAAGCATTAAAAGGAAATTTAAAAGGCTTGTGGCGTTATAGGATAAATGATTATCGCTTAATCTGTTTAAATAATGATGAAAAATTAACTATTCTTTGTCTTGAAGTAGGACATAGAAAAGAAATTTATAAACGATAAGTGATAAAAATCTCACTCGTAAAAAATCCACTCTCTTCATCTTTATCTTCTCCATGTATTAAAATTTCAATAGGTTTTTTATAAAATTTTAAAATAAAACTTTCAATTTTGCTTTTTAACTCTCTTAAATCTTTGTATTTTGGAGTATAAAGGCTCAAATTAATTTCTAATTCTTTGCTTAAGATTTTATCATCTATACTTAAATTTAATTCTTCGCTTGTGATTTCATAAATTAAAAATGCTTTTTCTAGCTTTGTTTTTTGCCTTGAAAGTGGGTAAATTTCTATATTTAATTCCTTGCTTAGTCCCATTAAAAAATCGCTTAAAAATTCCTTCATTTAAAATCCTAATTTGTCTAACTCAGCATTTAGTTTTGTTGTAACCAAGCTTTGCATTTTTGGGTCTATTTTCTCTTTTGCTTTTTGCATGGTATAAGTGCCTTTTACAAAAGTGTTTTTTCCGCTTATATTTGGTTTTCCTTTTGCACTTTTTTTCACTCCGCCTTTATGAAAAAATCCATACTCTATAAAATGAGCATAATACGCACTCGCAAAATAATCCATTCTTTGTTTTCTCTCATTTTTCTTTGCTTGTGTCCATTTTTTAGCATTTTTTAATTTTTCAAATCTTTTTATACCTACTTTTTTCATTCTAAAAACAACCGAAGCAGCACGATAAACACCTTTTTCTAAAGTATAACTAGAAACTGCCTTAACACTTTGCTTTAAAAGTCCACTTTGTTTAGGAATATTCTTTTTATAATCATTTGTGATTTCTTTTGCTACTTCTAAAGCTCCTTTTTTAGCCGCATTTGGCAAAGCTTTTTTACTTATGCTTTGCAAATCTTTCATTAATTCGTTCAAGCCTTTTACTTCTATCATTGATTGCCTTTTTGTGTGTCTTTTTCATCTATTTTGGCGAGATTAAGCGGTATTAAATGATCGTTTCCATTATCAATTGGGTTCATTTCTTCCAAGGCTCTTACTTCGTTTATACTCATCACGCCATTACTTAAAGCTTTTACATAGCTTTCCCACCTTGAAGAACTATCAGCTCTTAAAATAGCGTTGATATTGAATTTAAAATAAAATTCTTTTCTTTCATTTTGGTTTAATAAAAAGCGATTTAGGGCTTGTTCGATTTTAGTTGTTAGAGGTGTTATGGTTTGCACCATATAATTTGTCTCTTGTTGTTCGATATTTGAAAAAGTCGCACGACTTAAATCTCCAAGTTTGTGCGGTGGGATATTAAAAAGTCTTGCGATTTCTATCACTTGAAATTGTTTGCTTTCTAAAAACTGGCTATTTTTATTCGCACTTGTAGTTTGTGCATAACTTGCTCCACCCTCTAAAATAGAAATATTATAAGCTTTTTTTTGGCTATAATTTTCTTTAAAGGATTGTTTTAATCTCGAATATGCCTCTTCGCTTAATTCATTTGGTACAGATATAACGCCACTTGTAAAACTTCCATTTTTAAAAAAGCTAAGTCCGTGCTGTTCTATAGCTGTTGCAAGTTCTGTGGTATTTTTGCTTTTTCTAAGCGGTGCGATACCTTTTACTCCATCTTTAGTATGATAAGGCACATTTAAAACCTCATCATAATTTAAAACAATACTGCCATTTTTTGAGTAAGCTTGATAAAAATACTTTCCATTCATTTTAAAGATATTAATGTCTTTATTTTCTATGAGTTCTATAGAATTAATCACCCCGTTTCTTTTTTTAACAGGATATAAAAAACCATTGCCATAAATTAACATTTGTACCATAAAAGCCTCAAAGAGTGTAAAAGGTGTCATTGTTTCATTTGGTGCGATTTTGATGAGTTCATATAAGGGGTGATTAGAGGCTAGTTTTGATCCATCAGTTGTTCTTTGATATAAATTTAATGGCAAAGATGCTATGGTCTCGCTAATATTTGAGATTGCGGCAATTACTGCTGAAAGTTCCTCAGCTTTTATTTTATCTTCTAATAAAATTTCTAAGCTATTAACAAATTCATTATTTCGTGCTTTTTTTGTAAATAATGATCTTATTTTATTGAACATGCAAAACCTTTATTTTTTACTTATTTTAAAAAAAGTTTGAGGCGTTAAAGTGCGTTTTATAAAAAAAATGATATAATTTCTCAGTGATCATAAGAATTGTAAAACTTTAAAAGTAGGTTTTAGACTTCTTCTGATAAGGAGAGTTGGCTCATTTACGAGTTACCCCGCCATGTGCGGGGATATTATTTTCTTTGTTATTTTTTCTCTAATTGTTTCTAAATCTTCTTTTTTGATTTTTCCATTATAATAACTTATTATTCTTTTAGTATCAAAGGTTCTTACTTGTGATAATAGAGCTACTTGCTTTCTGTTTTTACTATCTGTGAAGTGATGATAAAGAAAACCTGTTTTATTTTCTATTTTGCTTGTTAATGGAACGCCAACAAAAAGATTAACATAATCCTCAATGTATATTTTGTTTAAAACTAAAACCGGTCTTTTGAAGTCATTATGTTTTCCATAAACTTCACTGCCTATATTTTGTCCTATGCTAACCCAATAAATCTTACCTATGCTTATTATTTTATTTTCTTTTATTTGTAGTTTTTTCTTTTCATTATTCCATTTATCAAATTTATCATTACAATTTATCAAAAAAACTCCTTGAAAAATATAATTTTACTCATTTTTACTTCTAAATTTATTAAGCTATAAAAACCTTATACCTCTTTTTTCATAAACATTGATTTTTGGTTTTTCTATGCTGTTTTTAGTGGCGATTGCAGTGACTAAAGCCGAAATTGCATCTATCCTTTCACTTGATTTTTTCTTATCAGGCTTTATGTTTTCTCTTGCATCTTGATCAATAACTAAATTTGAATTACACCATCTAAAAATAGGATTGTTATTGTGATTTAAAGTTTGTTTTAAAACTCTGATTTGGTATTCTTTTAAAGGTTCGCTAATACTTGCAAAACCTTGTCTAATCTGAACGCACTCTATATTTTCATCGCTTAACTTTTTGGCTACTTCTAAACTATTCCATGGATCATAACCTATCATTTTGATATTTAATTTTTTATTTAGAGCTAAGATATCGTTAATTAAATAGTCATAATCAACACTATTACCTGGCGTTAGAGTTAAAAAGCCAAGTTTTGCCCATTCTAAATAAGGCACTTTATCTCTTTTACTTCTCTCTCTTGCACTAAGTTCTGGTGCATAAAATTTAAAATCCACATGTAAGATTTTATCCACTTCGCAAATTAAAGCTAAAGCAGTTAAATCAGTGGTAGCAGATAGATCAAGTCCAACATAAACATCGCCTTTTAAATCAAGTTCTTTAAAACTGCATTTTAAAAAATCATCATCTTTTATAAAAGAAGTAGCATTTGAAGTCCATATATTTAAATGTTTTGTTTTAAAACTCACCTCATCATTTGCGTTTGCTAAAGCTTTTTGATAATATTCTCTTAATTTTTCAAGCTTTACGCCATAACCCAAAGCAGGATTAACTTTGATCCAAGTTTTTTCATCGTTCCAATCATCATCAGCATCAGGCTCATAAATCTTTGCATAAGTTGATGGGTCGTTTATAATGCCATTTTTAACTTGTTTGCAATAATCATATTGCTTTTTCATCTCTCCAAAATGATTATATCCTGCTGTTGAAATGACTATACATAAAGAATTTACACGACTTGCCGTTCCTTCTTCTAAAACCTTATATAAATCCCCATTTTTGGCAGCGTGAAGCTCATCGTAAATAAAAACATAAGGTCTTAAGCCGTCTTTTGTCTCACTTGTAGCTGTTAGAACCTTTATAAAATCTTCAAATTTAGCGTTTTTCTTACGGATTTCTCTATAGGTTTTATATTGATAGCACATTTTATTTAATTCTTCTTCTTGGCTTACCATAGATGAAGCAGCATTAAAAACTAATTTTGCTTGTTCGGTTTCATTTGCGGCACAATATATTTTTTTACCCTTTTCTTTATCAATAAATAAAAAATAAAGCAAAATAGCTCCGATTAACTCTGTTTTACCATTTTTTCTTGGGATAAAAAGCAAAGCGTAAGAGTATCTTCTGGCGTTTTTTTCCTTAGAATAAGTGGCGATGATATCGATGATAAACTCGATTTGAAAATTTAAAAGCTGAAAGGGCTTACCGGCTAATTCGCCATCGGTGTGCTTTAAAAGAGAAATAAATAAAACCGCTTTTTTAGCTATTTTCTCATCAATATAAAAGGGCGAGTTTTCAAATTCTTTGTTTTTTTGCTTAGCATAAGTTAAAGCGTAATCTAGTATATCTTCTCTTGCTCTTAATTTATCCATAATTTAACTTTCCTCTTGTTCTAAAAGCACATCAAAGGCTGATTTTTCTTTTTTCTCTTTTAAATTTAGCCTTGCACGATTTGGAGAGCCTATGCCTAAAACTTTTGCTAAGCCTATAACATTTTTAGTCAAAGAATTAAAAGCTATAAGTTCAGGCGTTACAATAGGCGTTCCTTTATCTGTGCTTGTTGTAAAACCTTTTTTCTCCATTTCCTTGCTTGTGCATTCTAAAAAAATGAGATTTTTAACATAAGTTTTAATAATATCATTTTCTAAAGGATCATAAATGCCTAAATTTTCTAAATCTTTGATAGTTTTTTGTGTGAGTTCTTGCTCTATGGTTTCTAAATTTAAAGGCTTAAAATCATCTTGCGTTTGTATTTGTTCTGTTTTATTTGCCTTTGGCTTTTCTTTTATCGAATTTTCATCAATATACAAAATAACTTCGTTTTGTTTAGAATTGCAATGATTTTCATCTTGTCTTTTTTTAGCAAGTCTTAAAATTTCATCTTTTGGATAGGGTTTAGCTTTTCCTTTTAATACTTTTATACCATTTTTCTTTAAATATCTACTCAAATAAATTTTAGAATTAATGTTTAAAATTTGCAAAACCTCATCAATGTTTAAAAATTCTTTTTGCATTAAACACCTTTTTTTATTTGTATTTTAATGATATTTTAAGGCGTTAAAATGCGTGTTAGTTAATTTAAAGCAAAATTTGGCTTTTTTAGAACGCTTTTGATAAAAATAAAAATTTCAAATAAAGATTTTACCTTACTTTGCTTATGTTTTGGTTGGTTAATTAGTAGGTTAAGTATAATGCTATGTAAAAAACTGGCTCACATTTGTTTAGTATTATCCTTTTCGGTGTATGGGCTGAATTTCATAGAGATTACATACCCCATCCCTTAAGCTCATTTTTAGTCTTTTCATTATGACAAACTATGCATAAACTTTGCAAATTTTCTTCACTCAGTTTCTCGCCACCTTGTTTAATTGGCACAATATGATCTATAATTTTTGCAAACTTTCCACACTTCGCACAAAATGGATTTTTATTTATAAAAGCATTTCTTAATTTTCTCCAAGCTGTGCTGTTATAAAAATCTGAACTTGCTTTGTCTCTTTTAAAACAATCATATCTTTTGTTTGCTATTTTCTTAAAAGTTTTATCACATTCTTCACAAGTTCTTAAATGAGTTTGTATTTTCTTACCACACTTGCAAAGTTTATAAATTGTCATTTTTGTAAAATCCTATTTCAGTTTTTTTAGAAAGTTCAACTTTAAATTCATATTTAAAATCATCATAAGGCTTAATCACATAACAATCATATCCTATCTCTAGCAATTTTATAAACCAATCAGGAAGCAAAACAAAAAAATTATTTCCTACTTGTTTGATTTTAAAACCACTTTTAAGCTCATTTACATTTCTATAAAAATTATCATACAAACCTAAATTACTTGCAAAAAGCTTAACGGGAACTGCATTAACAATAATATCTTTTTTATTAAACATAAGAAGTCTTTAAGTAATTAACAAACGAAGCTTTAAGGAATGATATTTTTATTTAAAAATTATAATATATAAAAAATAATAAAACTATTAATCAAAGATTAAATTAGCAATTATGGAATACTTATTGCTCTTTACTAAGAAAGCAAAAAAACAAAAACCATTTTTTATATTTTTATACAAACACTATTATATTAAAAAGCACTGGCAAAGATTATCGTATTGTTTTTAATCGGATTTTAATAAAAGCACATATCATTTTTAATCGGATTTTAAGAAATATGTTTATAGGCATTTTAATCGGATTTTAATATTAAAAAATCATATTAGAAAACTGGGTTATTTAATGGGTTACTATAAAATATAAAATATCTATTTTATAGGTATTTAGATACTTTTTTTAATATTCTGCTAAAAAGAATGTTCTTTATTAGAACCATAGCTTCCATTATTTAAATCACTCTTTATATAATCACTTGCATCTGCATATAAATTACCCTTTTCAGACATAGCAATGCTTTGAGATTTACTTGAAGAAGCTAAAGCAAAGCTTTGCATAGAATTACCCATAACATTATCTATAAAGGTTGATCTTCTTGAAGTAGTAGAGATTAAAGATCTAAAGGTTGCACCTGATATGGAAGCATTAAGATTAAAATCTGTAGTAAGCTTTCCTGTTATTGGATCAAAGCTTAAAGATATTTCTCCACCTCCATTGGTTCCTATATTGCCAATATTGCCTTGATTAACACCTGAGATGATATGATTGATATTGTCTAATTCATCAAGATCAACATTGCTTTGATCTACGGTGATGTTTTCTACTTTTACATTATCTTTACCACTTCCACCTATAACCACAGTGTTTAATTTACCTGTGTTTTTATCTGTAGAAACAAGCCAATCTTTGATTCCAACACTACCACTACCATTGTTAGTTACTGTATTACCATTTTCATCTTTACCTACTGAGCCTTGATTGGAGATTTCAACTTGTGCTGATCCTGAAACAGTGATGCCGTTATTTATGGTTGAGCCCTGTGAATTGGAAATACTAGTGCTTCCACTTCCTGAAGAACTAATACCGCCACTAATAGTTCCACCATTACTATTGCTAATCACCATATCAGCACTACCTGTACTTTCAATCTTACCACCGATATTACCTGAATTAGAAATTTCAAGTTTATTATCACTATTGTTAGTAATAGAACCACTTATACCTGTAGATGATGTAGAAGTGTTAGTGATAGAATCAAGTTTACTATTTTTATCTACAGTAATTGAACCAGAAATAGCTCCATTACCCTCATTGGTAATGGAATCAATACTACTACCACCACTTACTTGAACACTTCCTGAGATACTTCCATTACCTTGATTAACAAGACCACCTTCTACCTTAGCTCCACCTTCTATCTTGATATCACTACCTATAGAAGCATTACCTGTATTGATTATATTTCCTTCAAGTTTAGTGTTTTTCCCACTAACAGTAATACCACCTGTTATACTTCCTGAGCCAGAGTTAGCTATGGCTCGATTCGAAGTAGCTGTAACAGTTGCTCCATCTTTTATGGTTATAGAGCCTTCTATTTTTCCACTTCGATTCAATATACCAACACCTCTTCCACCTTCTACCCTAGAACCTTCGCCAGATAAAATCATTTCTCCACTTAAAGAGGCCGAGTTTATCAATCTTATACCATCGATCTTACCTTTTATAATGCCGCCATTTTTAAGTTCTATTTTTTGAGTTTGTGAGTTATTCTCTAATAAAATTCCATGTTCCTCACTATAAATTCCACTTACTGTGCCATTATTTGAACGTCCATCTATATATAAATCTCCTAGAGTTTGCGATCGACCCACTCCTATTGCCGTGTATTTTGCATAAACTTGACCTCCATCTTTTATAGTAAGTGTTCCAAATACTCCATAAGCTGAACCTATACCAACATTATTACTACTTATGGTTCCAGTATTGATTATATGCTCTATAAAACCACCATATTCTAATAATATACTAGAACCCCATTCTCCTTCAGCATGTATAATTCCTGTATTTTCAACAGTTTTTATATGCTGAGATGTTACCATTATAGCAGAATGTCCTCCTTTTATTGTGCCATTGTTAACAAGCTTTTCTATGGTAGCATTGCTACTTATCCATATACCATTATTCCATTGTCCACTACCAGGGGAATTAATAAAACCATTATTAGTAAAAGTATCTATTTTTGTATTTATAGCCACTCCCACTTCTGAGCCTTGTATAGTTCCGTTGTTATTAAAATTTTTTATGGTTCCTATGTTGCCTATATCTACACCCTTATTTGCACTAATAAAACCACTGTTATTAAAGGTTTGTATGTTGGTATTCTTTCCTTCAAAAAAACTCCTTTATTGTTGTCAATTATGGTTCCACTATTGTCAAATTTATCTATATTAAGAGTTCCTGAGTTGTTACCCCAAATTCCCATGTAAATTTGTCCATTAATTTGACCTGTATTTTCAAAGGTGTTGACAGCAATAGTTCCTGTAAAATTACCATTGTTTTCTATACCAATCTTACCATTAATAGTTCTATTATTAGTAAGATTTGCAAGAGTAAGAGTGTTGCTACCATTAGCATGGGCATAGATGATTTTACCTGTATTGCCTATGCTACCTAGAGTTCCACTTGATCCGATTGTTAAAGAATTTGATGTTCCATTTCCAGTAATAGTTACTTGTTGATTGTGTAAAGAATTTATAGTCGTATTGATCTTAGCTTGAGGGCTATAAACACTTGCTGATCTAGTTTTAACATTTTTATTAACTTCATCATAAGTTTTTATTTCAGAATTTAATTTAGCATTAGCACAACTTGCCAAAAAAGAAATAGTAGCTAAAGATAAAACTATCTTTTTAGAATTTAAACAGGGTTCTTTGCCCTCTCCTATAGGTATTTTAGTTAATGTGATATTTTTCATAAGATTTTCCTCCCTTTATAATTTGTTCTATATATTATATTTTTTAAAAATAATATAAAATACAAAATAAAACGACAGAATATTAAAATATTATTAAATACTTATTATTATAAAACTATATGGTTTGAATTTGTATTTTATTTAAAGTTAGATTAAGAGTAAATTTTTTAGACTTTTATTGTTTTGTGTGTTTAGATTATAATCACTTCATTTTCTAAGTTTGTGCCAAATTCTTCAAAGACTTTTTTTCTAGCCAATTCGATAAGAAAAAACGCATCTTCAAAACTTGCATTTTTTTTATTAATTAAAAAATTTGCGTGTTTATCGCTTAACATAGCATCTCCCTTGCTAAATCCTTTAAGTCCTACAGCTTCGATTAAACGTCCTGCAAAGTCGTTTTTCGGATTTTTAAAGATAGAGCCAAAGCTTGCTCCACTAGGTTGGTTGCTTCTTGCATTTTTTAAAGCTTCATCTTTAAGGGTATCAAAGCCAAAGTTTAGTTTAAATTCAGCCCAAAAAAAATGCGTATTTAAAGGACAAAAACGATAATCAAAATTTATATTTGCTCTTAGAATTTCGCCTTGAGAAGTAGCAATTTTGATTAAATTTTGACTGATACACTCTCCTTTAAGTCCTGCATTCATTTTCAAAAGCCCGCCAAGTGTACCAGGAATTTTGCTTAAATACTCAAAACCCTTAAGATTGTTTTCTTTGGCAAAGCGATACATTTTACTTGATTTTGTTTTGCAGCCTATGCGAAGATGTATAAAATCTTTATTCCGATCTAAAATTTGTATAAAATTAAAACCATCTCCTAAAATTCCTATATTTTTAGGTTTTGGACTAACTAAAAGGTTGTTTGCACCACCTATTAAAAAACCATCAAAATCACAAATTTGATCCAAAACTAAAACTTCAAATTCATTTCCTATACGCACAGAAGAGTATTTTTTAAAATCAATGATCATTTGATAAAAGTTGGAATTTGATTTAGTATATTCTCAGTAAAATCAATCATAGTTGTAGTCATCCAAGGCATTAAAAAGATTAAAATAACTACAACCAAGATGATTTTAGGAACAAAAGAAAGTGTCATTTCGTTAATCTGTGTAGTTGCTTGAAAAATACTGATCACAAGCCCTGCAATAAGTCCTGCTAAAAGCATAGGCAAGGAAAGTAAAAGTGTGATTTTAAAGGTTTGCACTCCAAGAGCAACTAAGGTACTTTCATCCATTTTTATCCTTTTTAAGAATTTCTAGCTTCTTCGTATTCGCTAGGGATAAGAAAATCATTTACATGTATGATTTTATCATAAAATTTATAATCATATCCTAGTTTAAAAAGCGTATCTACAGCTAAAAGTTGAGTTTGATTCATGCTAATAGAGTTTTTATTGGCATATAAATTAAGATAAGTATCAAGTTTTTCTTCATCAACACGGATAAGTTTTCTTTCCATAAGCATAGGGGCTAAAATTTTACGATTTGCATCGGCAATTTTTACAGCATTGGTTAAATCTCTTTCGATCTTAATCGCGTCGCTTAAAGGTAAAGAACGACGCAAAGCCATTCCACCTAAAGGCAAAGGCAAATTTTCTTTAGCAAATTCAAGCCATATATCCCAAAGTTCTGCTTCCACGTAAAGACTTTGATCAAAATTTAAAATGCTTTCATGGATCAAAACCCCCGCATCTACTTCGCCACTTAAAACCGCATTTTCAATGTCTAAAAAATTCTTATAAATAATTCTTGCTTCAGGATATTTCATGCGAAAAATCAAAGCATTGGTGGTATTTGCTCCACTCAAAGCGACTTTAAAATTTCTTTTTAAATGCGTGTCTTTTTTCTTGATGAGTTTTGGCCCATAACCTTCACCAAAACTCACTGCTGTGCGTAAAAGTGCATACTCAGAAGCGATTAAAGGATAAAGCCCAAAAGAAATAGCCGTAGCATCAAATTCATTTTTCAAGGCAAATTCATTTAAAGTTTGTATATCTAAAGCTGTATTTTCATAAGCAAAATCATTCCCTATCCACCCAAATTTAATTGCCATATACATAAAAATATCATCAGCATCAGGAGAATGTGCAATAGTAATTTTTTTCATCTATGCTTCCTTTAAATCTTTGCTTTAATTCTAGCAAAATAAATCATTATTTAATTTTATTTTGTTAGAATTCTAACTAAAAATTTAGAATTTTTAAGGAAAGTTATGGATGATAATAAAAGAAAATCTCTAGACGCTGCCCTAAAAAGTTTAGATAAAACCTTTGGAAAAGGCACTATTTTAAGACTAGGGGATAAAGAAGTCGAGCAAATCGATAGCATAGGCACAGGTTCAGTTGGGCTTGATCTTGCTTTAGGTATAGGCGGTGTTCCAAAAGGAAGAATTATAGAAATTTATGGACCTGAAAGTTCAGGTAAAACCACTCTAACTTTACATATTATCGCAGAATGCCAAAAAGCAGGTGGAGTTTGTGCTTTTATCGATGCAGAACATGCGCTTGATGTAAAATATGCTAAAAATTTGGGTGTAAATACAGATGATTTGTATGTTTCTCAGCCTGATTTTGGAGAACAAGCCTTAGAAATTGTAGAAACTATAGCAAGAAGTGGCGCAGTAGATCTTATCGTAGTAGATAGCGTTGCAGCACTTACTCCAAAAGCAGAAATTGAAGGCGATATGGGCGATCAACATGTAGGACTTCAAGCAAGACTTATGTCTCAAGCTCTAAGAAAACTTACAGGTATAGTTCATAAAATGAATACCACAGTAATTTTTATCAACCAAATTCGTATGAAAATCGGTGCTATGGGTTATGGTACTCCTGAAACCACAACAGGTGGAAATGCATTAAAATTTTATGCTTCTGTGCGTTTAGATGTTAGAAAAGTAGCAACCTTAAAACAAAACGAAGAACCTATAGGAAACCGCGTTAAAGTAAAAGTAGTTAAAAATAAAGTTGCTCCTCCATTCAGACAAGCTGAATTTGATGTGATGTTTGGAGAGGGTTTAAGCCGTGAAGGTGAATTGATCGATTATGGTGTAAAACTTGATATCGTAGATAAAAGTGGTGCGTGGTTTTCTTATAAAGATAAAAAACTTGGACAAGGTAGAGAAAATTCAAAAGCTTTCTTAAAAGAAAACCCTGAAATTGCAGATGAAATCACAAAAGCAATTCAAAATTCTATGGGAATAGAAGGTATGATCAGCGGTAGCGAAGATGACGAAGGAGAAGAATAATGTTAGTAATTGAAGATGTTAGAGCCTATGAAGTTCTTGATAGTAGAGGAAATCCAACCGTAAAAGCCGAAGTTACGCTAAGCGATGGAAGTGTAGGTGCGGCCATAGTTCCAAGTGGTGCAAGTACAGGTTCAAAAGAAGCCTTAGAATTGCGTGATAATGATGAAAGATTTGGCGGAAAAGGCGTTTTAAAAGCTGTTGCAAATGTCAATGAGACCATTGCAGATGAAATTTTAGGACTAGATGCTTTTAATCAAACTCAACTTGATGATACTTTGCGTGAGCTCGATGGAACAAATAATTACTCAAATTTAGGTGCAAATGCGACTTTAGGCGTATCTATGGCAACAGCTCGTGCGGCTGCAGCTGCTTTGGGAATGCCTTTATATCGCTACTTAGGTGGTGCAAATGCGAGCATTTTACCCGTGCCAATGTGTAATATCATAAATGGCGGTGCTCATGCAAACAACAATGTAGATTTTCAAGAATTTATGATCATGCCTTTTGGTTTTACTAGCTTTAAAGAAGCTTTGCGTTCAGTTTGTGAAATTTATGCGATATTAAAAAAAGAACTCGCAAATTCTGGACATTCTACGGCTTTAGGTGATGAAGGCGGTTTTGCTCCAAATTTAGCTAACAACACAGAACCTATCGATCTTTTAATGACTTGTATCAAAAAAGCAGGTTATGAAAATCGTGTAAAAATTGCTCTTGATGTGGCAAGTACAGAATTTTTCAAAGATGGTAAATACCACATGGAAGGCAAGGCTTTTTCAAGCGAGGCTTTGATCGAACGCTATGTAGAACTTTGTGCAAAATATCCAATTTGCAGTATCGAAGATGGCTTAGCTGAAAATGACTTTGAAGGCTGGATCAAGCTGACTGAAAAATTAGGCAATAAAATTCAGCTTGTAGGCGATGATTTGTTTGTGACCAATGAAGATATTTTAAGAGAAGGTATCATCAAAAAAATGGCAAATGCTGTACTTATCAAACCAAATCAAATCGGAACTATTACCCAAACTATGAGAACTGTGCGTTTAGCGCAAAGAAATAACTATAAATGTGTGATGAGTCATAGAAGCGGCGAAAGTGAAGATGCTTTTATAGCGGATTTTGCTGTGGCTTTAAATACAGGACAAATTAAAACAGGAGCCCTAGCAAGAGGCGAAAGAACCGCAAAATACAATCGCTTACTTGAAATTGAATTTGAAAGCGATGAATATTTAGGAGAAAAGCTCTGAGCGATTTACTTAAAGAATACGACGAAAGCACAAGAAAAAAAAGTTTTTATACCCATGTTATAAAAATGATTTTTTGGGCTTTTCTTGTTGTAATTGGAGCGATTTATTTTGGCAATATGTTTTTTGGGCAGTATTCTTTAGATACTTTATTAAGCTTAGAAAATACCAAAGAAGAGCTTAATAAAAAGATTATTTTGCTCAAAGAACAAAATGCTAAAGCACAAAAAGATTATTTTGAATTAAAAGGATTATACCCAAATGAAAACTAGAATTTTGGCAATATTTTTTATTTTTACCTCTCTTTTATATGCTGATGAAAATCCTTTCAAGACAGATCAAAATATAACCTTGGTTGCTCCACCTGAATTTCAAAAAGAGGAAGTTAAATTTAATTCTAGTGCAAGAATTTTAAAAAGCATCACTTTTAATTATATCAATTTAGACGGAAGTGAAGATAAGATCGATTTAGATGTCAATAAAAGTATTGATTGGCACGATACTTATACTATATCAAGATTTAAAAGCCCTGATCCTTCAAAAGTACTTGATGTTTCAGTTACTATACCTGAAAAAAATAGCTCTAAACAAGAATCAAACTCAACAGCCAATGTTGAAATACCTTTACAGGTTGCAAAGATTTATGATTTTATTTCTTATGCGGTTTATAAAAATAAAATAAAACTTAACACTAGTGATGAAATGATTACAGATTTTTCAGTAGGAAATCCAAGTAAAATCGTTATAGATTTTAGATCTAAAATGATTAGCCCTACAAAAAACATACGCCTTAGCAATTCTATTTTTAAACGCATAGACTTTGGATCTCATAAAGGATATTATCGACTTGTAATATATCTTGATGGAACTTATAATTATAATATTCAAAAAGATGCAACTGGATATATGATTAATCTGCTTTGATGAGGTTTGTTTTTTTAATATGTTGTGCTTGTTTAGTTTTTGCTAATGAAATTTTACTTCTTAGCAAATTCGATAAGCAAGATTTTAACTCTAAAGATTTTAATGCTTATTTGATGAGCGAAAAACTTGATGGAGTGCGTGGAATTTGGGATGGGAAATATCTAAAAACTCGCCAAAACTACAAAATAAAAACTCCTGACTTTTTTACAAAAAATTTCCCTCCTTTTGCTATTGATGGTGAGCTTTGGATAGCAAGAAATAAATTTGATGAAATTTCAGCTTTAATTCGTAGTGGCGATAGCAATTTGACCTTATGGAAGGAAGTAACTTATAATATTTTTGATGTACCAAATGCTTGCGAAGAATTTCAAATTTCTACTTGCACTCTTAAAAATCGTTTGGCTGTTTTAGAAGAGTATTTGCAAAAATATCCTAGTGCCTATATAAAAATTATTTCTCAAATTCCAGTTGAAAATCAAAATAATTTAAATCAATTTTACGAAAGCATTATAAAAAATCAAGGTGAAGGTATTGTTATACGCAAAAATTTAAGTCCTTATGAAAAAGGCAGAAGTAAAAATGCCACGAAATTAAAACCCTATGATGATGCAGAATGTGAGTTGGTAGGATTTCGCAAGGGCAAGGGTAAATTTGAAAATCAAGTAGGTGCCTTACTTTGTAAAATGCCTAATGGACAAATCATTAAAATAGGCAGTGGTTTAAAAGATGAAGATAGAAAAAATCCTCCAAAAATTGGTAGTATTGTGACTTATAAATTTAATGGATTGACCAAAAATTCCTTACCTCGCTTTCCGGTGTTTTTAAGAATAAGAGATGAAAATCCTTGACTTTAAAATTATTTTGTGATAAAATATTTCCTTTTATTTATTCGGGGTGTAGCGCAGTCTGGTTAGCGCACTTGGTTTGGGACCAAGGGGCCGAAGGTTCGAATCCTTTCACCCCGACCATTTTTTATAAATTTATACAAAATGGTGAGTGTAGCTCAGTCGGTTAGAGCATCAGATTGTGGTCCTGAGGGTCGTGGGTTCAATTCCCATCACTCACCCCACTAGCGCTCGTAGCTCAACTGGATAGAGCGACAGACTTCGGATCTGTAGGTTATGGGTTCGATTCCTATCGGGCGCACCACCAAGATTTTATATGCGTTCATAGCTCAGCTGGATAGAGCAACGGCCTTCTAAGCCGTAGGTCAGAGGTTCGAATCCTCTTGGGCGTACCACTTTGCGGATGTGGTGAAATTGGCAGACACGCCAGACTTAGGATCTGGTGCAGCAATGCGTGAAGGTTCAAGTCCTTTCATCCGCACCACTTACTTTTATCATTTTCAAATAAGAGTTGACTTCTCATAAATTTTTATTTCATTTTAAAATTTCTTATGATTGTTAGATAAAATGCAAATTTAATTTAGATAAATTTAAAAATTATCTTGCAAAAGATTTGAAAAATAATTCAAATATACAAAATTCAATTCAAGGAGATAAAATGAAAAAATTAGGTTTAGTTTTAGCAGTTTTAGTTGCTTTAAATGTGTCAGCATTTGCAGATTTGATAGTTATCAATAAAAAAGATTTAGTTCCAGTTTCAGCAAGCGAAATGCAAAACAAATATTTCCAAGAGAGTATAAAATCAACTTTAACTGAGCCACTTTTTAAAAAGGCAACTTTTTATGAAGCAGATATTGTTGCAAAAGTTGATCCAAGAACTTATAATTCAACTCAAGCTATAATACAAAAAGAATATTCAGATAAAAGCAATTATGTTTATTATAAACAAGTTCTTATATTAACTAGTGATGGTAAAAGAGCTAGATTATCTACTCTTTCTTGCGAAATTGCAAGTTTTGATAAGAAGGGGTATTTATGTGGAGGCACAGCTGATCATAATTATTCTATTAAGTAAATATTGCAAATAAAAATCCGCCTTGAGTTTTCACTCTTGGCGGAAATCCACCATTAGAACATACTATGAAAAAACATAGTAAGTATAAAATATATCTAAATTTTAAGCTTTTTAAGTTAAAAATTTCTAGTTTTTTAAATCGTTTTATCTTTTATATCTTTGCTGCAAAGACAAAATCAACACTCATTAAAAGTCTTTTCTTGATTAAATTTTTGTAAATTCATTTTTAGTGTTAAAAATGTGATGATATTAACTTTATAAAAGTATTATTATATATTTTTTACTTAGGATAGCAATTATGAAAAAAACAATTTTAACCATTCTTTTTTTACTCACTCTTACGCAGGCTAAGGAAATACAAATTTATGAAAGTCCTACTTGTGGCTGTTGTGATCTTTGGGCTGATTATATGAAAGCTAAGGGTTATGAGGTTAGTGTTCATAAAACCAATGATTTTCTTAAAATCAAAGAAAAAATGGGTATAAAAGATGAGTATCAAAGTTGCCATACAGGTGTGATTGAAGGCTATGCTATTGAAGGGCATGTTCCTGAAAGTGCTATAGCATGGTTGCTTGAAAACAAACCTAAAGATGTTATAGGAATTTCAGCTCCTGGCATGCCGCAAGGAAGTCCAGGAATGGAACAAGGTTATAGTGAAAAATATCCTGTAATTTTGATGAAAAAAGATGGAAGCTATGAGCTTTATGGATATTTTATAGGGGATAAAAAGCTTTAAAGTAAATTTTTAGCTTTTTACTTTTTTGATTTCTTTTTCAAGTATGCTATAAGGAGTTAAGCCTATGAATTTTTCATCCATTTTTCCTTCTTTGAAAAAACTAAGCACAGGTACTCCATATATTTCCCCAATGGCACTTGAAAGGTATTTAGCTGCTCTTTTTTCATAAAACATTGCTAAATTAGATAAACCTTTTTCATCAGCCCAAGCTTTTGCATCGTTTGCATCGTTTGCATCGTTTGCATCGCCTAAAACCACAAAGATATTAAAATCATAATTTTTAGCCAAATTCTGTAAAATAGGAATTTGTTCTTTGCAAACTCCGCAATCTTTTGTGAAAAATACTAAGGCAAAATTTTGTGCTTTATCATTTAGTTTTAGGCTTTTTTCAAAACCATTGTAGGCAAAATTATAGGTTTTATCGCTATTTAAAGCTTTAAAATTTTCTCCACTATCACAAGCTACAAAAAATAAAGCTATGATTAAAGCAAAGAAATAAGCTTGGATTCGAAAAATTCCCATGGTTTTTCTCCTAAAATTCTATCTTTTATCATCCCATCTTTAATGATGATGGTAGTAGGGGTTGCAAACACAGCGTAACGATCATTGGTGATTTTAAGATCGTCTTTTAAAACTTTTACATTTTTAAAGTCAAATTGTTCGGCTAAAACCTTAACCACATTGGCATTATCGATGGAATTTATAGCATAAACACTGATTTTATTGGGGTGATTTTGTATGAATTCATCTAAAGAAGGGAGTTCTTTTAAGCAAGAAGGGCAGCCATTTTGAAAAAAGACTAAGACTTTTAAACTTGTATTATCATCAGCAAGTTTTACAGCTTTTCCTAAAGTATCTTTAGCTGAAATTTCAGCGCTTTTTTCTCCAACTTTTCCAGTATCTTTTGAATTTTCAAAAGAACAAGCATTGAGTAAAAACAAAATGCTTAAGATTAAAAGGCTTTTTTTCATTTTAACACCCCATGTTGTAAGATAAGGGTTCGATCTGCGAATTTGGCTAAATCAGGATTGTGTGTGATTAAAACTATGGTTTTACCTTCATTTTTTAATTTTTGCAAGGTTTGAAGAACGATTTGTTCATTGGCTTCATCTAAATTTCCTGTGGGTTCATCTGCGAGTAAAAGCTCTGGGTTGTTGATTAAAGCTCTTGCTATACAAACTCTTTGTTGTTCTCCGCCACTTAATTGGCTAGGTAAATGAGTGAGTCTATGCGAAAGTCCTACTTTTTCAAGAACCATTTTGGCATCTTCTTCATCTACACTTGAGTGATAATACTGAGAGAGCATAACATTTTCTAAGGCGTTAAGATAGGGGATAAGATGAAATTGTTGAAAGACAAGCCCTATTTTTTCACGACGCAAGGTGATTTTTTGCTCTTCATCCATTTGCTCTAGGTTTTCATTATCCAAGATATACTCTCCAGAGCTTGGAGTATCCATGAGCGATAGTATGTTTAAAAGTGTTGATTTTCCACTTCCTGATGGACCCATGATGGCAAGCCATTCTCCTTCATAGACGCTTAAGTTGATATTGTTTAAGGCTTTAACTTTGCCAAATTCTTTATTTAAATTGTTTATTTTAATAAGTTCTTTTTTCATCATTCACCTTTCAAATTTTCACACACATTGATTTTTAATGCTCTTTTTATAGGAAAAAATGCAGCCAAAAAGGCAAAAATCAAAGAAATGATTAAGGCTATAAAAACAGCTATAAATCTAAAATCAATACTAGAATTAAAAATTAAATAACCAAAGACATTGGCTAAAAATATCCCACAAAAAGCTCCGATTAAACTAGCAAAAAAACTTACTATAAAGCATTCACTAGCAAAAAGTTTAAAAATTTCACTTTTTTTCGCACCCAAGGCTAAACGCAGTGCGATTTCTTTTTTGCGAGAAAATATAATAGAACTTAAAGTTGTATTAACGCTAGTAGTAACTATGATCAATACCACAAGTATGATTAAAAACATTAAAGCTTTGATTTTTCCAAGCACTAAACCTTCACTTAAGGATACTGAAGATATAGGTTTTGCATCGATGAATTCATTGCTGATTGCTTGTGTTTTGGCTTTAACTTCATCAAAATTTCCATAAACTACAGCATTAGCATAGTTAATACCGGCTCTATCGCTTAAATTTTGCACCACGCTTAAAGGGGCTAAAACAATGCTATCAAATTCATCATTGCTTGAAAGTATGCCTTTTATGGTAAGTTTTATGCTTTTTCCGTTGTTTGGATTATAAATTTGAAGTTCATTGCCTGCTTTTAGGCCTAGTTGCTTGGCTAAATTAACTCCTAAAAAGGCTGAATTTTCATCAAAATCATTTAGAGAAAAGCTTCCTTCTTTAACTTCTAAAAAAGGTTTAGTGATTTTTAAAGCCCTAAAATCAGTGCCTAAAACCACCCCGCTTGTACTGCCTAAATTTAAAAAATCATACAAAAAAGGAGTTAAAGCTCTAGCCTTTAAATTTTCTTTTATTTTTTCATACTCAGTATTGGAGATAAAATTTTCATCCTGCTTGGGACTTATCATTACATTTGCTCCATAAGCTTTTAATTCTTTAGAAAGTTTGATGTCGATATCAAAATAAATATTTAAAAAAGCTGAGCAAGTAAGTGCTCCTATAAAAACACTTAAAACTATAATAAAAAGTCTTTGATAAGAAAAGCTAATGCTTTTAAAAAGCTCATTGAGGAAAAACTTATCTACCATAAAGCACTCCTGCAGCTGAAAGTTGTGTGATATTTTTGATAGGAAGTAAGCAACCAAGTAAGGCAATAAGTCCTGCAAAAATAAAGCTTAAAGGTAAAGCTACAAAGGCTATATCAATAAAATATCCAAAAATACTAAGACTGATGATTTGAGAAAGTGCTGTGCCAAAAATAAATCCAAGTAAAGCAGCAAATAAAGCTACGATTAAATTTTCACTAGCAAAGATGAGATAAATTTGAAAAGTATTAGCACCAAGTACTTTTAAAAGTCCTATTTCTTTTTTTCTACGATGAATTTCAGAACTCATTAGACTTGAAATCGCAATACTTGCAACAATAAGACAAATAATGCAAGTAATGCCCATTAAGGATTGGATCTTTTTAACCACCAAGCTTTGAGCATCGCTTATAGCATTTAGAGCTTTTGCATCAGCACCTGGCAAGCCATCGCTAATTTGACTAGCGATTGAGCCTACATAAGCTGAGCAATACCATTTGTCATATTCTAACTGATCTAATTTTTCTTCGCCCATGCGACGTACTTTTTCAGAAAGGGCTGATTCAGGTATGGTAAAAGCTCTTACTTCTGTACTTGAGTAAAGCCCTTGTTTGTTGAGTAAATCTTGAGCTAAATTTAAAGGAGCGATGATTTTATTTGACATTTTAGGATTGGCATGAAGTAAAATGCCTACGATTTTTGCTTCTTTGCTTTGATTGTTTTCTCCTATGAGTTTGATAGTATCTCCTAATTTTAGTTTATTGTTTTTAGCAAAGTCTTCGCCTAGCATGATTTCATTGCTATCATCTTTTGCCCATTCTCCTTGCACTGCTAAATAAGGATAAAGACTTTTTATACCTGTGATAAAATCATCATCATCTTTAATTTTTATGGCTTTTTGAAAATAAGCACCATAAATAAGTGCTTTTTGCTGGGAGTTTTCAATTGTGATTTTACCTTCCAAAAAAGGAGCAAGTGCGGTGATGTTGTTACGCCAATAAATGTCTTTAATCATATATAAATTTTTTTCTTCTAGGTAGTTTTTGTTTTTTAAGGGTTCATAAAGTTCATTACCTATTTCTATACTAAGGCTTGAGCCTTTGGGTAAAACAAGGATATTAGAGCCATAGCTTTTGAGTTGTTTAGTTACTTCATCACCTATACTTAGGGTAATATTTAGCATAGTAGAGAGCAAAAGCGTGGCTAAAAAACAAGTAAGAAAGGCTAAAAATTTTTGAATTTTGTTTTTAAATATAGAGTTAAAAATCATTTTAGCCAACATCATTTCTCCTTTGGATTAAAAATTGGGCTTCGTTTTCTTCTACATATTTTGTAGGATCTTTTTTAAATTCTTCATAGTTGTTTTGATTTGAAAAATAATAAGTAACCCCTTTATAGCTATAAGAAAAAGGAGCTTGGGTGTTTATAACCTTTGTTTTTGATACAGGATCTTGCACTTCAATTTCTTTGATTTGACTAAAATAATTAGATCCTGCTATTACATCTTTAACATCTATGGTGATTTTGTTACCATCGTATTCGTATTTGAGTGGGATAGGATTGCAACCCCCGCTTTTACCTACACTTGGCAAGAAAATACGCACATTGCAAGAAATGCAAATGAGTTGTCCATCTTTTTTGATATAGCCCATATCTCCACAAATCATACAAGCATCAAAAACAGCTACAGGAGAATCCTTATCTTCTCTTTTGTTGATAAGAAAAAACCTTATCACTTTGCCTTCAGCACTGATATAAGCAAAGCGGTGGAGTTTGTTGTCCCTTAAAAGAGCTATATCAAAGATAAATTTGCCATTCTTATCGGGTAAAATTTCTTTAGGCTCATCTATGGTTAAAGGCTTAGAGCTTACCATAAAAAAGTATAAAACAATGCAAAAACTTACAACACAGGAGATAAAAACACTGGAAAAATAGCGATTAATAAGACTTGTTTTAGCTTCGTTTTTGCGATAATTTATATCTAAAATTTGTTTTTTGCTTATATTTTTTTTGCGAATTTTTAAGCTTAAGAATGCTAAAAAAGTGATGAAAATTAAATAAACATAAATTCCAAAAACACCAAAATAATTACTTTTTCCTACAAAACTCACCAAAAAAGCATGAGTTTCTATGATGGAATTTCGCATTAAAGTAAGCAAGATATTGGCTAGAGCTTTATCGCTTTCTATAAGGATAAGCAGTAAAAACAGCATAAAGCTTGTTTTTTGATTAAAATTTTTTTGCCATTTTAAAAAGAAGAAAATCAAAATACAAACAAGCAAGGCTAAAGCAATAAAACCTAAAGAACTTATACCTTCGCTATCGATTAAAGAGCTAGTAAAAATAGGGAAATCTTGACTTAAAAAATAATAATGCAAAGCGGTGCAAAAACTTAAAATTCCCAATAAAATAAAATTTAAAATTTCAATTTTTTTCCAAAAATAAAATATAAAGCTTACTAGCAATAAACCTATAAAAACAAAATCAAAATTAAAGATTAAATTTTCGGTTTTTAAAAATTGTGCTGCGATAAAAAAAGCAAAATATCCAAATAAAAAGCCCAAAAAAACTACGAAAAAACTTTTAAAAATATATTTTTTATTAGGAGTGATAAAGGCCATTAAAATACTTAGCGGTAAAACACTGATAAGAAAATGCACAAAATATATACTCATAATTTACTCTTTAAACATTGTTATTTTAATTTTTCAAATAAAAATAAAAATATTCAAACACTCGGAAAATCCGAGCGTAAAATTATTTTGGCGTGCCTGTGTATTTGAATTTATAATCTACTTTAAAAGGTTCAAACCACTTACCCACACCTGTTTCTTCATCAACATGGCGTCCAAAACCTTGTTTTTCTGGATTTGAGATATAAAAAGTAAGTTCATAATTTCCTACGCCAAAGCCACCTTTTTTATCTTTTTCCATAGCAATATTTGCACCATAGTGAGGACCATCATCAGCCACCATAGGCATCAAAGTTCCACGTTTAATTGCACCTGTGTCGGTATTTTTAAGTTCATAAGCTATAGTTAAATAAGGCATCCAAAAACCTTCTGGAAAACCATTTGGATTGTTTTTAAGTGCGTGAATGTCAGCTTCTAGGTGAATATCTGCTAAAGATGCAGCTAAATCAATACCTCTTGGCTCCATTTCAATAGGTTGTAAATAAACAGCGGCTATTTCCATGCCATTAAGTTCTTTTGGATCGCCGATCGGCACTTCGCCTGCAAATAAATTTGTACTAATAACCGCAGCTGCAGCAACTACTGATAAAACTTTTTTTATCATGATTTTACTCCTTTTTTTGAAATTTGTTTTGTTATTAAAATGCCAATAATTAGCATAATTAAAACTATAAATTGAGGGATTAAAGTTTCATAGTAAGGATAAATTCCAAGCCATAAAATCGGTTCAAAATTCATAGGTATAAGACTAGGAATGATGACTTTTCCTTCTATGAGTTCGGCTATGCCTTTGCCTGTAAAAACAAAAACCATGTAAAAAATAATGTAAGAAGTGATATAGAAAAATTGTTTTACAGGTATGCGAATGGCTCCTGCTTTTAAAAGAAAATATAAAACAATAAGTATTAAAATTCCAAGTCCAAGTCCGCCAAAAACAGCACCAAAATCAGTGCTTGTTTTAGCATCAAAAAGCAAGGCTTGATAAAAAAGCACAGTTTCTGCACCTTCTCTATAAACAGCTAAAAATACGGTAATCCAAAGGGTTTTTGCACTATTGTTTGATATAGCATCTATAGCACCTTGTTTGATAAAGCTTGTCCATTTTTTATTTTGTGCGTTTGAAAGTAGCCAAAAGCCCACATAAAAGAGTAGTAATACGGCTATAAGCATGGTAATACCCTCTATAAGCTCTCTACTTTGTCCTGCATTTTCTTTAAATAGCCAAGAAACTCCAAAAGCGGTAACAAAACTTAAAATTACTCCTGTAAAAAGAGCACTATAGGCGATATTTAAACGATTTTTGTTGCCACTTTGCACAAGATAAGAAACAATGGCTACAACGATAATCAAAGCTTCCAAGCCTTCACGCAAAATAATACCTAAAGCCCATATAAACAGCGAATAAGGAGTAGAATCTTGAATTTTATCCACGCTGCTGGCTATGAGTTGTTCTAAGTCATTAAAAGTAGCTTCAAGCTCTTTTTTATCTGTACTTGCTTTGATAAGAGCTACGCTTTTGGAAAATAAACTTTCTATTTTAAGTTTTAAGCCGCTATCTACAGCACCGATTTTATTTTCCATACCGCTTGCTTCAAAAATATCTAGATAAATTCCTTGTAAATCATCTACTATAGAAGCACTAAACCCATCATAATTTTTTAAAATTTCATCTAAAGCAAGTTTGATATCATTAGAAACTTTGGCATAATCTTTGCCTTTTGTTTCATCATTAAAGCCTGAAATTTGCAAACTTGAAAGTTCTGAATTTGGAATTTGTAAGAAAACATCAAAAATTTGTTCTTCTATGTTATCTAAGCCATCTCTTAAGCCTTTTTCATCTATTTTTGCATCGTTGATTTGGCGTATAAGGGTGCGTATGGCTTGTTGAATTTTTTGATCGTTTCCTGCTTTGGTAAATTTATTTACTAAAATTTCTACTTTGGTATTGCGATAATCACTAAATAAGGCATCATTTAAAAAATCTTTACTAGTTTGGTAGTTTTTTTCTTTAAAAGCATTAGCTGCCTGTGAAAATTTGGTAGAGATATTATCTAGTATAAATTGCAATCTTACGTCCATTGCAGCGGCAGCTTGTAAATCAGTGCTTGCATTATCATCTGTAAGTTTGCTTGTATCATTATTTATAGGTATAGGAGCTTGGGTGGTTAAAGAGCTTTGTGCTAAATCTTTTTTATCTACACCCATCATTTGTGCGATTAAAGCTTCTGCATCAGCTTCGCGTTTGGCATTGGCTTCTAGGCTTGATTTTTCAGCTTTAGCCTTATCATAGTTTATATCGCTTGCTTCTGCTTTTAAACGATATCCATTTTGTAAAATCGGAGCTACTTCATCAAGATCATAATAAAGACTATCAATTAAAGCATTAATTTGTGTCAAAGGAGCTTCATCTTTATACATGCGACGCAAATTTACAAATTTACGCTCCATAGTGATAGCTTTTCTTCCTATGTTTCTTCCTATTGAGCCTTCCATATTTTCAAAATGTTGAAAATACGCATCTTCGCTAAGCTTTTTGGCGCCTAGATTATCGCCCTTTTTATAAGTTTCTATGCTTTGTTTTAGCATATCTTTGATAAGATTTGCTTCATTAATATAATCATCTACCCTAGCAAAAGCTGAGCTTGATAAAAAAATACTTATAATTAAAAATATAATTTTAAAAATTTTCATTATCATTATCCTTGATTTTTGATAAAAATAATATTTATTATCAAAATAAATAATGGCTAGTATAATACTAAAAATCTTAAATAGAACTAAAAAATAAGCTTTTATGTTGATAATATTTTTTTATTAAATTATAAAATGTATTTTAATAAATATTTAAATATATTTTATTTTTGTGATTTAATATGGGTTGTTTTTAAGTATCGCAAGGTCTTCTTCTAAGCTATGGACTTTGGGATATTGTTTTTGTGTTTTTTAATTTTTCCTTTTTTCGATGTTTTAAAAGCTTAATAAAAATCAAAAAATCATTTATTGCGTATTCTTTAAGGAGATATAGCTATAGTATATTTTAGACTAAGCAGATATATCCAAAAGTTTATCTTTTTTATTGGTATTTGTGTTTGTAGAATTGCTATTGTCTTTATTTGCTTCTTCTTTCTCAGCCTTAGCTTCTACTTTTTCTTTTTTTCTTGAAATTTTAAAGTTGAAGTTATGCTAATTCTTTTGCTTTCAAAATTTGTATCTATTATCCCCCTGCAAGGCGTGTTAAGTAACATTAGCAAGCTCCTGATTTCTCATTTAAAATTATAATTTTAGATTATATTAAAAATTGTATAAAACAAGATAAAACTTAAATTTATTGAAATAAATTTTTATCCATTTAATTCGCTTTTAAAAGCATCAATCATTTATATTTTGCTTATTGTTTCATAGTGTAAAAATTTTTAAAATAGGATTTTATCTTAAAAAATTTATGATTTTTAATTTCAGATATTGGTTCCCTTGAAAAATTTTAAAAAGTTTAGTAAAAAATATTAAGTTTTAAAAATATCATCCGAATTTAAATAAAGTCTTAAGACTCAATCTAAAAGGAGGATGTATGGTTTCAGATGTTTCTATGGGTAATGTTAATTTAATGACTGCTGTTAATACTTCAGTTTTGAAAAAATCTATGGACACAAACGAGGCATTGATGAATGAACTCATCGAAGGTATGGAAGGTGTCTCTCAAGCCTCCGCTCCACAAGCTTCTAGCTCTAGTGGTTTGGATATTTACGCTTAAATATCTTAAGAACAAGCTTAAGAACTTTTTGGTATCTTGGGCTTGTTTTTTTAAATAATTATTTCTTTAGTATTTTTTCGTTATAATTTTACCATTTTATTTATCGTATTAAATTTTTACAAATATTTACTTAGGAGCAAGGATGCAAATGATAAAGAAGATGGTTTTAAGTGAAACTTTCCCTGGTATTTTGCTTATATTTTTTACATTTTTAGCTTTATTATGTAAAAATTCTTCTTTAAGTGTTATTTATACAGATTTTTTTCATGCTAATTTTACAGTAGGATTTGATCATTTTCAAATTTCAAAATCGTTGGATTTATGGATAAATGATGGTTTGATAGCTATATTTTTTCTATGTATAGGGCTTGAGTTAAAATATGAAATTTTACGTGGGCAACTTAAAAATATAAGAGCTGTATCTTTACCTATATTTGGAGCTTTAGGGGGTATGATTACTCCGGCTTTAATTTTTATTGCTATTAATTATTCTCATGATTTTGCTATGAAAGGTTGGGCAATACCTACAGCAACTGATATAGCTTTTGCAGTGGGTATTTTAATGCTTTTGGGAAATAAAATTCCTACAAGTTTAAAACTTTTTTTACTCTCTTTAGCTATTTTTGATGATTTGGGTGCTATTGTTATTATTGCTTTGTTTTATACAGATCAGCTTTCAGCTTTAGCAATTATTATTTGTTTGTTTTGTATATTTGCTCTGCTTTTGTTAAATTATTATCACATCACCCATCTTTCTTTGTACGTGTTGGTAGGTGTTGTGTTGTGGATAGCTATGCTTAAAAGTGGAGTGCATGCAACTTTGGCTGGTGTGATCATTTCTTTGTTTATACCTCTTGATACAAAAAATAAAAAACCTTATTTACATGAAGTTCTTAAGGATTTAAATCCTTGGGTAGTTTATTTTATTTTACCTTTATTTGCTTTTGCCAATGCTGGAATTGATATTAGAGATATGCATCTTGGTTCAGTATTTTCTCCTGTAAGTCTTGGGATTATTTTAGGACTATTTTTAGGAAAACAATTAGGTGTTTTCACTTTTTGTTTTATTGCTATCAAACTTAAACTTGCAAAATTACCTGAAAATATTAAATATGGAAAATTTTATGGTATATGTATTTTAACAGGCATCGGTTTTACGATGAGCTTGTTTATTGATGGTTTGGCTTATAAAAATAGTGATATTTTTGAATATGCGGATAAACTTGCTATTTTAGTAGCTAGTTTTTTAAGTGCCATTGTTGGTTTTATTTATCTTAAGATTGTTAAATGAATAATATAGTACATAAATTAAAAACTTTAGTTTTAAATGAGGCTTTTGGCGGCGTTTTACTTATAGTTTGCACTTTGCTTGCTTTGCTTGTGCAAAACGGGTCTTTTAGCGAACATTATCGAGAATTTCTAAATTTAAAAGTCGGATTTAGTGTAGGTGAATTTGAGCTTAACAAGCCTTTTTTACTTTGGATAAATGATGGGCTTATATCTATATTTTTCTTTGCTATAGGGCTTGAGCTTAAGAAGGAATTTTTGCACGGAGATTTTAAAAATCCTAAAAATATTGTTTTGCCTTTTATGGCTGCGTTAGGGGGTATACTTATACCAGCAATGTTGTTTGCTTTGGTGAATATAGGAGATGCTTATACTTTAAAAGGTTGGGCAATACCTACAGCTACAGATACAGCGTTTGCCTTAGCGATTTTAATGATGTGCGGCAAGCACATTCCATCAAGTTTAAAAATTTTCTTACTTTCTTTGGCTATTTTTGATGATGTGGGTGCTATTTTAATTATAGCTATTTTTTATACGACAAAATTATCAATAGCTGCTTTTGTAATTGCAGGACTTGCTATTTTGGTAATGCTTATTTTAAATCTTTTAGGGATAACAAGAAAGTCTTTTTATTTTATTTGCTCAGTTATTCTTTGGATTAGTGTTTTAAAAAGTGGAGTACATGCAACTTTAGCTGGAATTGTAACAGCATTTTTTATACCGATGCAAACTAAAAATGGGGAAGCATTTTTAGAAGAAATTTATGAAAGCTTAAAATTTTGGATTGCTTTTATTATTTTACCTTTATTTGCTTTTGCTAACGCTGGAGTAAATTTATCCAATATCGATATAGGAGCAATTTTTTCAGGTGTAAGTATAGGTATTTTCTTAGGGCTTTTTGTGGGTAAACAAGTGGGTGTATTTTTATTTTCTTATTTGGCAATCCGCTTTAAATTTGCAGCTTTGCCCCAAGGTTCAAATTTGAAACAACTTTATGGGGTTTGCATACTTACAGGAATTGGTTTTACAATGAGTTTGTTTATTGATGGATTGGCGTATGAAGTTAGTGATATTTTTAATTATGCAGATAACTTAGCTATTCTCATAGCCTCATTTTGTTCTGGGATTTGGGGTTTTATTTATCTTAAATTCTTTACTACTCGATCTTAAGGGGATTGATGAGGCATATTTTTTTCATCATCACGATTATATTTTTTATAAGTGGATGTAGTTTTTATCAGAATCTAAACTATCGTCCTAGTTACAACACAAATAAAGAAGCAAGGCTCAAGGTTATTGCAAATGAATGGAAAAAAACCCCTTATGTTTTAGGTGGAACTAGTAAAAAAGGTGCTGATTGTTCAGGATTTACACAGAGCGCATTAGCTCAGCTTAATATACGCATACCTCGCACTACAAAAACTCAATTAGGTTCTGGAAGAAAAGTTTCTAAATCAAAATTGCAAACAGGAGATTTGGTATTTTTTAAGACAGGTAGAGGGCCAAATGGTATGCATGTTGGTATTTATATGAGCAAGGGAAAATTTATACATTTATCTACTAAAGATGGAGTAAAAGAAGTCGAGCTAAATAGTTCTTATTGGAAGGCTCGTTATATAGGAGCAAGAAGGTATTAAAGTGAAAATAGGTGTATTTGATAGCGGAGTAGGAGGGCTTAGTGTTTTAAAATCTCTCTATGAAGCTAGGCTTTTTGATGAAATTATCTATTATGGAGATACCGCAAGAGTTCCTTATGGAGTGAAAGATAAAGATACTATTATAAAGTTCTGTCTTGAAGCATTGGATTTTTTTGAACAATTTCAAATTGATATGCTTATCATTGCATGTAATACTGCTAGTGCTTATGCTTTAGATGCTTTAAGAGCAAAAGCACATTTTCCAGTATATGGCGTAATTGATGCAGGGGTTGAAGCAACGATAAAAGCTTTGCATGATAAAAATAAAGAAATTTTAGTCATTGCGACAAAAGCAACCATTAAATCAGAAGAATATCAAAAGCGTTTGTTATCTCAAGGATATACAAATATAAATGCTTTAGCTACAGGGCTTTTTGTGCCTATGGTTGAAGAAGGTATTTTTGAAGGAGATTTTTTGCAAAGTGCTATGGAATATTATTTTAAAAATATCACAACTCCAGATGCTTTGATACTCGCTTGCACTCATTTCCCTTTACTAGGACGTTCTTTAAGTAAGTATTTTGGTGATAAAACAAAATTAATTCATTCAGGAGATGCTATAGTTGAATTTCTTAAAGAAAGAGAAAATATAGATTTGAAAAATCATAAAGCAAAATTACATTTTTATGCTTCAAGCGATGTTGAATCTTTAAAAAATACTGCTAAAATTTGGCTAAATTTATTAAGGAAATAAAATGATAGAATTGAAAAAACCAGATGAAATAGAAAAATTAAGAATAGCAAATCAAATTGTAGCAAAAACTTTAAATTTTTTAGAGAATGAAATTAAAATAGGAATGAGCTTAAAACAAATCGATAAAATGGCAGAAGATTATATTTTAAGCCTTGGCGCCAAGCCATCATTTAAGGGACTTTATGGTTTTCCAGGTGCCATTTGCACATCTTTAAATCAAGTTTGTATCCATGGAATTCCAGATGATAAAATTATCAAAGAGGGTGATATTTTAGGTCTTGATGTGGGAAGTTTGATTGATGGGTATTATGGGGATGCAGCAAGAACTATTGCTATAGGAGAAGTTTCACCCGCTGATAAAGCTTTAATCTCTTGTGCTAAAGACGCGTTATATCATGCTATAGATATTATTCGTGATGGAATGCGTTTTAAGGAACTTTCAGCTGCTTTAGGCGAATTTATCCATGTAAGAGGTTTTGTCCCGCTTCGTGGATATTGCGGGCATGGTATAGGACGAAAGCCCCATGGAGAGCCTGAAATTTTAAACTATTTAGAAAAAGGTGCGAGTGCAAAAAGTGGCCCTAAAATTAAAAATGGAATGGTGTTTTGCATAGAGCCTATGATATGCCAAAAAGATGGAACACCAAAGCATTATAATGGAAAATGGGATGCTGGAAGTATTGATGGGCTGAATGCGGCTCATTATGAACATTGTGTTGCCGTGATTAATGGGCGTGCTGAAATTCTTTCTATGATATGATATTAAATTATAAAAATAATATTTTTTTCTTAAAATCCTAAAAATTTAAAATTTTTTAATAATATTGTAGTAATATTCTTTAATAAGTTAAGTTACTAAATGATATTTTATAGCAGATTAAGTGTTTTTAGAATAAAATGTCACATCGTATTAAACTAAAACATAAATATGGTTTAGATAATTTAATAAAAATTGTTAAATTATCTAAATATTTATTTTAGTTTAAAGAGATCTTTTAAGATCTCGTTTGGGTTAGGCTATTTCCCTCCCCCTTTTTATTCGTAGCCTAACTCTCTTTTAGAGTTTGGAAAATCTCTTTAAGCTAAAATATATTATATTTGCTTAAAGAGAACAAACGATTACTATTCTTATTTAAATAAATTTTTAAAATCCATTGTAGAGTTATAAATTCCAGCATTATCCATAGTTTCGCCCATGGTAATTGCGGTTGATAATTCTGATAGAATGATTTTTATTTCATCTCTTTTATCTTGTATATAGGCCAATACACCTTCGTAATTACTTGTTTGAAGAATTAAAAGTGGATTAGCAATTTCAAATTCAAAAAGTTTTTTACCAACATAAACATTGAAAATATTTCCAAAAAGAGCTGTTCCCATGAAAGAGCAGTTTTGTATAAGTTGTGACGCTGTGGCATCAAGAGTTCTTTTTTGCATATCATCTGAATTTTCATCTATTCTTTCTAGAATGCTTTTTTCTATTTTTTTTAAAGACATATCAAGCACTTGAAGTGCTCCTATAAAATCATTTGCATCATTGATTTGAGAGCAAATTTGATTTGCTTTAAATTCATTCACGCCCTGAATTTCACCTAAGTGTTTTTTAAATATATCTAAATCACTTTTCATTGTTTACCTTTCAAAAATATTGCTAAATATTTAAAAAGCAAAAAGTGTTCCTAAATTAGGATAAGTTAGAATTTACCCAAAAAACAATCTCATTGCCAATTTTATTCAAGGCTTTTTGAAAAGCATTATAGGTAGAGCGGATATCTTTTTTTTCTATTTTTTCTTTGGTATTGAAAATTTTATGAGCTATTATTTGATTGTTTTCAAGATTTATGAAATTTACGCTTATAGAAATTTGAGCGTAGTTTTCATTGTTATTAAGAATTTGCTCAAAAGAGTTAATCCTGCTTTCAAGAGAATAATCCGCACTTAAAGAGCTTGTTGAAGAAAGTAAGGTTGTAAAAATATTGCTTTGTTCAAATTTTGATAAAATTAAAAAAGAATAAAGATTGCTTGGTAAATCTCCCCAGAAATAATGTGCGTATTTGTTGCTAAAACCATTATCTATATAAACAATAGCTCTTGAGTTTAAATACAAAGGTGCATTTGCATTGCGAATTTTAAGAATTTTACCAGTTTTTTTAAAAAAAATATTTGAGTCTATTCCTTCGTCTTTTAATATGATATTTTCATTTTTATTGATGGTTTCGTGTCTTAAAGAGCATCCGCATAACATAAAAATAAAAGTCAAAATACAGAATAATTGCTTTAGCATTATTTTTCTCCTGGTCCAAGTTTAGGTTTAGTTTCTTTAAAAATCAAATCAGCAGGGCTGTTTTGTAAATTTTCTATTAGAATATTGCTTTCAATTAAAACCCGTTTAAAAAGTTCTAAATTTTGCATCAAAGATGCTTTAATATCATCATAAGTGTTTAATTTTTCATCAGCTTTTTTTATGAAATTTTTTAAAATCATTGTGCTTTCTTTTATGTTTTTAAGACTGGAGTTGAAATTTTGCGCACTAAGGCTTATATTATCAGCCATTTTTCCTATTTTTAAACTTGCGTTTGAAAGATTAAGACTTAAATTTTTAGAATTAGCGTTTAAATTTGCACTTAATTCTGCTAGATTTTGCAAAAGGATTTCTAGATTTTTAAGATTTTTTTCGCTTAAAAGTTCTTTTGATTTATCATCGGCCGTTTTAACCAAAGAAAAAATATGTTCACTTTGTCTGTCTATGGTCGCTAAAAAACTTTCTTTAAAAGGAATGACTGGAAGTTTTCCCTGCATAGATACTAGATCTTTACTATTTTTACTTCCGCCTTGAAGTTGGATAAATTTAAGTCCTGTGATACCTTGAAGTTGCAAAGTAGCAAAAGTATCTTCTTTTATAGGGGTATTGTTTTTGACCTTGATGCGTATGTTAACGCCGAGTTCATCTTGATTGTAAATGCTGATTTCTTCTACGCTACCTACTTCCACGCCCAAAAGCCTTACGGGTGCTTTTATGCCAAGTCCTGCAACGGATTCTTGTGTGTGAATTTCATAATACTTAAAACTTTCTTCTTTAGAGTATCCACCAAGCCAAAGTATGAAACCAAGGCTTGCAAAAAATACTCCAAAAACAAAAAGTCCTACAAAAAAATAATTTGCTCTATTTTCCACTTTTACTCCATAAATCTTTTAAAAAGTCGTTCATTTTGCAAGCGTAATTCTTCATAAGTGCCGCAAAATCCAACTTTTTTATTTTCTAAAATGATAAAACGATCGAGTAAATTTTTCATACTTTCTTTATCATGTGTAACCAAAATGATATTTAGATCAAAACTTTTTTTTAACTCTAAAACCAAATCGTCAAATTCACGACTACTATGAGGGTCAAGTCCTGAAGTAGGTTCATCTAAAAAAAGCAATTTACTATCAAGTGCTAAAGCTCTAGCAATTGCCACTCTTTTTTGCATACCGCCACTAAGTTCGCTTGGAAATTGTTTTAAAACACTTTCGTTTAAGCCTACCATTTTTAGCTTCATTAAAACCAGTTCTTGTATGCTATTTTCATCTAAATGAGTGTATTCTTTTAAAGGAATAGCGATATTTTCATAAACATTAAAAAAGCTAAAAAGTGCAGCAAACTGAAAAACCACACCCCATTTTTTACGCAAAGCAAGTGCATCTTCTTCGTTGATATTTTTAAGTTTATAGCCTAAAATTTCATATTCTCCATCATCAAAATGTTCAAGCATAAGCATTTGTTTTAAAAGGACGGATTTTCCACTTCCACTACCTCCTAAAATACCAAAAATTTCGTTTTTTTTGATTTCAAAACTTACGCCATCATGGACAATTTTTTCTCCAAATTTTGTAATGATATTTTGTGCTTTAATAACCATTTAAATTCCTGTAGAAGTTAAAATAACAGAGAATAAAGCATCAAAAGCTATCACCCAAAAAATAGCATTTACAACGCTTTTTGTTGTATAAATTCCTATACTTTGTGTAGTGTTTTTTACCTCAAAACCACGAAAACAAGCAATAAGTCCTATCAAAAATCCAAAAATAGGTGCTTTTGCAAGTCCTATAAAGATATGTTTTATATCTACAGCTTCTCTAAAGCGTCTTAAAAATTCGGCAAAAGAAATATCAAGATTTAATTTTGCAACCATCATTCCACCTATAATACTGATTGCATCGCTAATGGCAACGATTAAAGGCATAGCTACTACCAAAGCCATGACACGTGGAATAACAATAAATTCAAAAGAACGAAAACCCATAGTATTCATAGCTGCAATTTCATCAGTAATTTTCATCACCCCAATTTGTGCGGTATAAGAGCTTGCACTTCTTCCTGCGATCACTATGGCAGCGATTAAAGGTGCAAGTTCTCTAGTGGCTGAAATTCCCATCAAATCCACTATGAAAATATTGGCTCCAAATTGTGCGAGTTGGTAAGCAGCCTGATAGGCTAAAACCACTCCTACTAAAAGAGCGGTTAAAATAACTATAGGTAAGGCTTTAAAAGCAGAATTTTCTATATGATATAAAAAAGCAATAAAGCGAAAATTTTTAGGATTTTTGAGGCATAAAAAAAGACTTGTGAAAAAAGCTCCTGTGAAATTGATGAATTTTCTTAAAATTTTTAAAAGTTCTAAACTTAATTTTCCAAGATCGATAAAGTATTCACTGAAATTTTGATGTGATTTTTTTGTTTTGCCTAGTCTTTGGTAGTTTTTTTCACAAAGTTCAAAAAGGGTTTGAAAGCGTGAATTTAAGCCTTCTTTGGTGATTTTAATATTTTTATTTTTAAGGTCATTTTCCAAAGCAAGGAAAAATCTCACTCCAGCGGTATCGATTGCTTTTAGATCTTTAAAATCAAAAATCACTTCCTTGCTTTGGATCAAAGCTAAAAAATCTTTTATTTTTAACTTATAAATACTTGTTTTATCCCAAATTCCAAAGATAAAAAGAGTATTATTTTGAAATTTGAAATTTGTATTCATTTTATTTGCTAAGGATAAAATTTACAAGCTTTGAAACGCTAAATCCAAAGCGTTCAAACACATCTTTGTCTTTACCACTTTCTCCAAAACTTTCTATGCCATATACTTTATGGCAAAATTTATAAAGTTCATTAGAATGTGCTGCTTCAACACCTATAACTTCACCTTTTAACAATCTTTCTTGATAAGCTTTATCTTGTTTTTCAAAAAGTTCAAAACAAGGCATGGAAACAACATTACAAGCAAAACCTTGTTTTTCAAGTTCGTTTGCACTTTCTAGACAAAGCCAAACTTCACTTCCACTTGCTAGAAGTGTAAATTTAGCCTCTTTGCTTTCTTTGAGTAAATACGCTCCGTTTTTTACATCTCCAAAAACAGGTTCATTTAGAGCTTTGAGTTTTTGGCGTGAAAGCACAAAAGCACTCGGAATATCAGCATTTAGGGCTATTTGCCAAGCTTTGACATTTTCCACCCCATCAGCAGGTCTAAAGGTTAAAAAATTTGGCATAGCTCTAAAAGTGCTAAGTTGTTCTATAGGTTGGTGTGTTGGTCCATCTTCGCCCACGCCTATGCTATCGTGTGTGAAAATGAAAAAATGTTTGATTTTCATTAGAGCTGCTATTCTTGCGGCAGGTTTTAAGTACTCGCTAAAGATGAAAAAAGTTGCCGAAAATGGTAAGAAAATTCCATATCTTGCAAAAGCATTGTTAATCGCTGCCATAGCGTGTTCTCTGATACCAAAATGGATATTTTTACCTTCTACAAAGTCTCCCATACTGTGAAGTTCTGTTTTATTCGAAGGGCCTAAGTCTGCACTTCCACCTAAAAATCCTTCTAAATTTTTAGCTAAAACATTTAAAATTTCACCATTACTATCTCTTGTAGCAAGATCTTTTCCTTTAAAATCAGGATAAGCTATCTTGTTAAAATCAGGATTTAATAGCCTTTCTAAAAGTTCTTTTTTAGCACTTTTTTCAAGCTTATCTTTCCATTTTGCTTCTTCTAAATCCCCAAGTTCTACAGCACTTTCAAAGCGGATTTTGCTTGCTTGTGGGATATGAAAACTGATATTTGGATCAAAGCCTGCTTGTTCTTTGGCTTTTTTAATCACTTCTTCACCCAAAGGTGCGCCATGGCTTTTATGACTGCCTTCAAGCTCTCCTGCACCCTTTGCTATAGTTGTTTTTGCGATGATAAGACAAGGTTTTGTGGATTTTTTAGCTTGTTCTAAGGCTTTATTGATTTCTTCATAATCGTGTCCATTTATACTTAAAACTTCAAATCCTTGTGCTTCAAAACGCATTTTTACATTTTCGTTAAAGGCTAAACCTACATCGCCTTCTATAGAGATATTGTTGCTATCATAAATAAGTATGAAGTTATCAAGTTTGTGAAGTCCTGCTAAAGAACAAGCTTCATAAGAAATGCCTTCTTGTAAATCCCCATCTCCGCAAAGACAATAAATTTTATGATCGATTAAATCACTGCCTAGCAAATTTTGTGCTTTTTTTGCTGCCATAGCAAAGCCTACAGCATTGGCAACGCCTTGTCCTAAAGGGCCTGTAGCGATTTCTACTCCAAGAGTTGAAATTTCAGGGTGTCCAGGGGTTTTAGAATGAAGTTGGCGGAAATTTTTAAGATCTTCTAAGCTTAAGTCATAGCCGCTTAAATGTAAAAAACTATAAAGCAAAGCACTTGCATGTCCGCCTGAAAATACAAGTCTATCTCGGTTTAGCCAAGTTGGATTTTTGGGATTGTGTTTTAAATGATAACTTAAAACACTTAAAATATCTGCTAAGCCCAAAGGTGCACCTGGGTGTCCTGAGTTTGCTTTTTGCACCATATCAGCACTTAAAAATCTTAGAGTATTTGCCTGTTCTTGTAAAATTTGAATGTTCATTATTTTGCCTTTATAAGTATTGAATTATTAAATTTTGTATCATTTGTGCGAGTTTTTCATTAAGTTTTTCTAAGTCTTGTTCGCATTCACTAAGAAGATTTTCTTTTGTTTTTATGGCTTGTTCAAGTCCAAGCAAATTGACAAAAGAATTTTTATGAATATCGTTGTTGGTAGGCTTTCCGCTTTGTTCTTGACTTGTAGTTACATCGATAATATCATCATTGATTTGAAAAATCAGTCCTAGTTTTAAACCAAGTTTGTAAATTTGATTGCTTTCTTCGTTGTTAAGTTCGCAAATTTCACAACCCATTTTTAAAGCTGCGGCGATCAATCTTGCGGTTTTATGTGTATGCAAAAACTCAAGTTCATTTAAACTCAGTCTTTTGTCTTCAAAAAAACAATCAATAGCTTGTCCTATGACCATTCCATTAAGTCCTGCATTAAAGGCAAGGGTTTTGATGAGTTTGATTTTGATTTCATCTTTTAAATGAGCATGACTTAGAACTAAAAAAGCTTCGGTATTTAAAGCATCACCTACTAAGATGGCTGTAGTTTCATCGTAGCTTTTGTGTAAGGTTGGAATTCCTCGTCTAAAGTCCGCATTATCCATAGCGGGTAAATCATCGTGTATGAGTGAATAAGTATGGATAAATTCCAAAGCTAAAGCTACATCTAAAGCTTGATTTAAAAGTTCAGGTTTATTGCTTTGCACTACGCTTAAAAGCAATTGTGCGCGAAAATGCTTTCCTCCTGCTTTTAACATAAGTGCTAAAGCTTCATTGAAAAAAGGATGAAAGCTTTCAACTTTGGGTAGATTTTTTTCTAAGTGATGGATAAAAAGTTCTTTTAAATTCACTTAGTAAGCCTTATGAAAAATTGAAATTTACCATCGCCACCTGAGTTGGCATTTCCGCCTAGTTCATTGTTGAAATTTGATAAAGGTAATTTAGTACTTTTGCGTTCAATTAAGATGCTAAAGTCATTACCAGCACTTAAAATATTTTGTAATTCTTTAAAATTATTTAAAATAATATTATTAACGCGTAAAATTTTATCTCCTACCATAAATCCTGCATTTGATACTTTTGATTTTGGATCTATTTTAGTTACAACAAGACTAGCATTAACCGTTAAACCAAGATTGCTTGTGAAATTTGTAATTTTTGGTTTTGGTTTAGAATCAGGAAGGTTAAATTTGCTCAAATCTTTTGCAAAAACTTCAGTAGAAATATTTAAATCCATATTATCACGCAACACTTGAAAATAAAGAGTGCTTCCGCGATCTGCAAAAAGAATTTTTTCATTGAGTTTTCTTAAATCATTGGCGGGTAAGCCATCAACACTTATAACTTGATCATTGATTAAAAATTGTGGATTTTTTCTTACATTGTTAACATAAATTTTATTTTCTCGAACAACAAAATCAACGCCAATATCCCCCCAATAAACATCGTTATATTTCATAAAATGTTTTAAATAGCGATTGCCTATAAAAGAGCTATTATTTAAAGCAATCCCCATCATTTCACAGCATGGAGTCCCTAAAAGTCCTATTTTAGAATTAAAATCAAGTTGATCTTTTTCATCAATATTTTGAGCTAAATACTTAATATGCCCTATATAAGGTTTATTAGGATCCCAAATTCCAACCCAATCATTACGAGTAAGTTTTTCTTCATCACCCATAGGAGTAGGGATTAGGCTAAAGTCAGTTCTTACAAGATATAAATTTAAAAATGGATCGTATTTTACATATTTGTTAAGCTTAGCATTAGGCTGTTTTAACACAGCAAGTAAATTTTCACTGAGTGCAAAAGCTGGCATTCCTTCATAGTTGAGCATGCTTGCCTTATTTCTTTCATAACCTGCTAAAAAATCTTCAAATTTAGGTCTTTCTATACCAAAAGACAAAGTAAAAAGCATGCAAATAATTAAAATTTTTTTCATAATTTCATACCTCCAAAACCGCCTAAAACATCATTCGCCATACTTGAACGATTTTGTGCAACCATAGCCAAAACATCATTAATTGCAGAAATAAGTAAAATTTGCAAGGATTCTTTATCTTCAAGTAAAGAATCATCAATGCTAACATCGATAATTTCACCCTTTCCATTGGCACTTACTTTAACAAGTCCTGCTCCGCTTTTGGCACTAAATTCACGATTTGCAAGTTCTAGTTCTATATTTTTTGCTTTTTCTTGAACTTGATTTAAAAGTTCTCCCATTTTAGAAAAATCCATATTTTCAAACATTGATTATCCTTGATTTTTTAAAATTTCATTAACAACTACTTTATCACTAAAAGGATATTTTATCCCTTTAATTTCTTGAGTAGTTTCATCACCTTTGCCTAAAATAACGACTAAATCGTCATTTTCTTTTAGTTCTAAAGCTTTTTTTATAGCTTCTTTTCTATCTTCTATCATTAAAACTTTTTCTTTTTTAGTAAAGCCTGATAAAATTTCTTCCATGATGGTTTTTGGTTCTTCGCTGCGTGGATTGTCACTTGTAATGATAGCAATTTTTGCAAAATGTTCGACGATTTTTCCCATTAAAGGGCGTTTGGTTTTATCTCTATCTCCACCTGCTCCAAAAACAACGATGAGTTTTTTATTTTTAAGAGTGTCAAGCACTTTTTCAATGCCATCAGGCGTATGAGCAAAATCTACAATCACACCTTTTGCTACTTGTTCTACCCTGCCACAAACCCCGCCAAATCCACTGATAGCTTTTTCCAAGTCTTTTAAATCAGGCTTTACGAGTTCATTCACACAAGCACTAGCAACTAGAAGATTGTAAAGATTAAAAAGTCCTAGCAAGGGCGAGTCTATGTGAAAAGTTTGATTTTTATTTGTTACAATAGTACTAATGCCTTCTTCTAAAGAATAAGCTTTGATTTGATATAAAGCAGGATTTTCTATGCCATAAGTAAAAGCATTACGCACATTAAATTTAATAGCCAAAGCATCTTTGTTGATAAATTTTAAACTCTCATCGGTAAAAAAAAGTTCTTTTGCTTCTTTATAATTTTCAAAAGTACCGTGAAAATCTAAATGATCTTGAGTGATATTGGTAAAAATTTTAGCAGCAAAATTTAAGCCTTCGATGCGGTTTTGAACGAGTGCGTGTGAGCTTACTTCCATGATGAAAAAATCACATTTTTTTTGAGTGGCTATTTGTAGGTATTCTAAGGTTTTAAGAATAGGGGAGGTGGTTAAGGATTTTTCATCGATTTGTTCATCGTTGATAAAAGCTCCTCTTGTCCCACAAAGCCCACACTTATAACCTAAATCCAATAAGATAGAATAAATCGCTGCTGCGGTTGTGGTTTTGCCATTGGTTCCTGTGATTCCTATGATTTGAATCTTTTCATCGATTTTTAAAAGTTTTTTACACTCATTTACATCAATGATTTTTGCACCTTTTTCTAAGGCTTGAGCGTGAAATTTAGCATTTTGTGTGGTTTGCAAAAAAAAGCATTCTTTTTCACACTCTAAGGTGTTATCTGTAATGAATGAATTTTCAAGTTTTAATTTCACTTTTAAATCCCATGAGTTTTTCTTGGAGTTTGATAAATCTATCATTTGCCCAAAAATGAGGCATAACATTTTCTATGTAATTTAAAGTCATATCTTTATAGCCATTATCAAGTAATTTTTCCAAAAAATCTAAAAAATCATCACGATTATCAATAACTAATTTAGTGCTGTTAATGATATTTTCAAAACTTTTTTGAAAGCCAAGTTCTTCTTCGCTTTTTAAAAAATCTTGATAATTTAACGCATGCCCATCTTCAAATTCGTTTTCCTGTTTGTTTTCTTGTTTTTTAAATTCAATTGTACTTAAAATTTCTTCTAAGTCTTTATCAATGCTAGAGATTTTGTAATGTTCTATATAAAAATCAAAAAGTAAAGAAGCTTCTTTAGGAGATTTTAAAGCAAGATCACAAAGGCAGATAAAATTTAGCAAGCGTTTATTTTTGCGTTTTTCATAAGCCATAGAAAAATACATTTTTGCAGTTTTAAAATCTTTCTTGTAAAAATGTTCAATTCCAAGTTTTTTATAATTTTGCAAATTCGTCTGCTCCGCCGTTTAAATTGATTATAGTGATTTCCGGATGAATATCAATCTTAAGTTGCCTTTCAAGACCGTATTTTAGCGTTGTTCCACTCGATGCACAGCCTTTACAAGCTCCTATTAAATGGACATAAACGATCCCATTTTTAATTCCTAAAAATTCAAGCCCTCCGCCATCACGTTCAAGCATAGGCAAGCTCTTTTCTAAACTTGCTTTAACAGGATTTATAAGCTCTTCATCACTAAAAGGCATCATAATTTATCCTTAAAAATTTTTATATACTTTAGCGTGATTGTGTTTAAAAAAAGGTAAATTAAGGCTTGAAATTTAAATAAATTAAAAAGGTTCGTCATTATTTTGTATGCTAAATCCTAAATCATAAGCTGTAAAGTTTTTGTTACCAAAAATTCCATTTAAGTTTCTAAATGATTGTTGCAGAATTTCTTCGTTTTTTTCATGTTTTAAGAAGCTTAAATATTCTTTTAAAAAATTATTTAATTCTGCGGTATTTAAATTTTTAATTAAAAGATTTAAATTTTTATCAATAAGCGTAAAAAGTTGTTTTTTTAATGCGAGTGTAGAATTTTTAATTTTTACATTGTTTAAAAAAGCTAAATTAACCTTGCAAATACCTAACAAGAATTCGCTATAGTTTAAATTTTTTCGAATATTTTTACTTTCAAATTCTCTAATATCACTATCTTCATAACCTTTTTTTTCTAAAATTTTATCCAATAAAATCTTATGTTTAAAACAAACACTATCACTAATTTGCTTAAAATCGTTACATATATCTGGATGCTGTTTTAAAAAAGCTATAAGTTCTAATTCTGCAATGTGAATTTTTTCTTTAGGAAAATTGTATTTATTTTGAGAAATTAAAGGGGTTTGTATGGTTTTTTTTGAATTTTGTGATAAGACAATAAATTTTTCATCCACTTTTAATAAATTTGAAACTAGACTAGTGTAAGAATTTGCCACTAAAGGTTCAAGATTAAAGGTGAATTTTTGTATAGTTTCTAAAGCTTTTTGTTTATCAAGAGCAGAAATTATGGAATGAGTGGATATTAAGCGTCTGATATAAAATTCACCAAGCTCTATTCCTTCATCGAGTATATTATGGAGTTTTGTGCTTTCATTTTTTGCTACGAGCTCAGCAGGATCTTTTCCGCCTTGCAAAATTGCCACTTTACCGTCTATTTTGTTTGTGCTTAATAAAAATGCAGATCGTGTCGCAGCTTTTAATCCTGCTTCATCATTGTCAAAACATAAAATCACTTTTGCATCATAACGGCGGATTAAGGGTAGATGATGTTCGGTTAATGCTGTTCCAAGAACTGCTACAGCATTGTTAAACCCTGCTTTGTGAAAAGCTATTGCATCCATGTAGCCTTCACATACTATTATTTCTTTTTTTTTGGCTATATTTTCTTTAGCGATGTTAAAAGCATAAAAAATTCTACTTTTATCAAAAAGTATATTTTGGGGTGAATTTACATACTTTGCCGGTACATTGGGATTTAAAGTGCGCCCTCCAAACCCTACCAATAAGTCTTTATGATCGTAGATTGGAAAGGTGATACGCCATATAAAACTTGCGTAAAATTCATTATTTTCATCTTTTTTTAAAGCTCCAACACTCATAGCATCTTCTAAAGGAATTTTTTGATTTTGCAATAATCTTATACTATCTTCACTTGCTCCTGCAAAACCTAATTCGAATTTGGCTATATCTTTGTCATTTAAAGCTCTCTGGTAAAGATAGGTTAAAACTTCTTTGTGGTGTTTGAGATTATCTTTAAAATACGCATTTAAGCTTGGTAGTATAGACTTTAGCTCTTTTTTATTTTCTTGTTTTTCTTTTGTATAACTCAAAGTAAAATTACTAAGGCTTGCAACTTTTTCAACTGCATCAGCAAAACTTAATTTTTCATAATCCATTACAAATTTAAAAGCATCTCCACCAGCCTTGCAGGCAAAACAATGATAAAAACCTTTGATAGGATTGATATGCATAGACGGGTTTTTATCTGCATGAAAAGGACAGATACATACAAAACTAGAGCCTTGTTTTTTTACTTCAATATAATTTTCTATAATATCAACAATATTAAGTCTTTGGGATAAATTTTCTATACTTTCTTTAGTTATCATTTTACAAACCTTGTTAAAATTATACAAAGATTTGGCTATAATTTGGCATAAAATTTTTAGAGCGAGACTATGGATTTTTTCTTTGTAGAATACAGAGACCCTTTAGTAGGGCTTATAATTTTAACCATTTTAGTATTTGTTGTAGCTGTTGCAAATTATATTTGGAAAATATTTGCTAACAAAGATGAAGAACAAAAGCTTGAAAAATTTATAAAAAAATTTGAAATGGATAACGCTCATAAAGAGTTATTAAGAAATAGTAGCTTGAGTTTTGGAAATTTAAGTTTTTTGGCTGAAATTTTTACTAAAAGCGGGGAATTTGAAAAAGCAACTCAAATTTATTTGATTGCTCTTGAAAAATGTAAAGATAAACAAGAAAGAGAATTTATTTTCCTTTCTTTAGCAAAAGTTTATTTTAAAGCAGGATTTTTAGAGCGTGCAAAAGAAGTTTTATTACAAGCTTTAAAACTGCGTCCAAGAAATATACAAGCCTTAAAACTTTTAAAAATTGTTTATTTAAAACTTCGTTCTTATAAAGAAAATTTAGAACTTTTAGAATGTCTTTTTGAGCTTAATGAAGATGTACAAAAAGAGCGTGATTTTATCAAAGCTTTAGAACTTTGTACTTTTAATATTACTGATGAAGAAAAAAAGAAAAAACTTTTAGAATTTAAAATAGAAGATAATCCTATGTTGGGGCGTTTAGTTTTTGAAAAATATCATATGTTTTTAGGGCAAAATTTTTTTGATATTTGTGATTTGCTTTATAGAGAAAATGAAGCGTTTAATTTAGAAAATCAAGATTTTTTAGAATTCTTTTATGCTTTGGGTAAAATTTCAAAGCATGATGATACGCACCAGTTTGTTTTTAAAAATTCTAACTTTAAAATGTTAAAAATTTTAAAAGATAATTCTTTTAATGCGGGGTTAGAATTTTCATATCGTTGTTCTGAGTGTAAAAATGTAATGCCTTTGTTTTTTTATCACTGTCCTGTTTGTTATGAGTTTAATACTTGTAAAATTATTTATGAAGTGAAAAACAATGAAACACATTGAAATTTATACAGATGGCTCATGTCTTAATAATCCAGGTTTTGGCGGATGGGCTTATATTTTGCGTTATAAGGAGTATCAAAAGGAAGGTTTTGGAGCTGAGGCTAATACCACTAACAATAGAATGGAGCTAATGGCAATTATTGAATCTTTGAAGGCTTTAAAAGAGCCTTGTGAAATTTCGCTTTTTACAGATTCTAACCTAATGGTTCAAAGTATTAATGAATGGCTAGAAGGATGGATAAAAAAGGATTTTAAAGGTAAAAAAAATATAGATTTATGGAAGGAATATATTAAAGTGGCAAAATCTCATAAGATTAAGGCTTTTTGGGTAAAAGCACATAATGGACATTTGGAAAATGAAAGGTGTGATACATTGGCGCGTGAAGCTGCTTTGAAAATTGCAAGGGAAAATGATGAAAAACATTGAAAAGCTAGAGCAGAGTTTAACTTATGAATTTAAAGATAAAAATCTTCTTATACATGCTTTAACCCATAAAAGTTTTAAAAAATCTTACAACAACGAACGCTTGGAATTTTTAGGTGATGCCGTGCTTGATTTAGTTGTAGGTGAATACCTTTTTCATAAATTCGCCAAAGATGCCGAAGGAGATTTATCTAAGCTTAGAGCAGCTTTAGTAAATGAAAAGTCTTTTGCAAAAATTGCAAATAGTTTAAATTTGGGCGATTTTATTCTTATGAGTGTTGCTGAGGAAAACAATGGAGGAAAAGAAAAGCCTTCTATACTTTCAGATGCGTTAGAAGCCATTATAGGTGCTATACATTTAGAAGCTGGGTTCGAGTTTGCAAAAACTATTGCTTTAAGGCTTATAGAAAAAAATTTCCCTCAAATTGATGCAAAAATTCTTATAAAAGATTATAAAACAAAATTACAAGAGATTACACAGGGAAAAATCGGACAAACTCCGCAGTATGAAACAGTGCGTGCTTTTGGCCCTGATCATTTAAAGCAATTTGAAATTGCTTTAATGCTTGATGGTAAAGAACTTGCAAGAGCTATTGCAGGAAGCAAAAAAGAAGCACAGCAAATGGCAGCAAAAATTGCACTTGAGAAATTAGGAGCTTTATAGTGAATACCTTTGGTACGAGATTGAAATTTACAAGTTTTGGTGAGTCTCATGGTGTGGCTGTTGGATGTATTATTGATGGAATGCCTGCTGGGGTTAAATTTGATGAAGAATTTTTGCAAAATGAGCTTGATAAACGCAAAGGCGGAAGTAAATTTGCAACACCAAGAAAAGAAAGCGATAAAGCTCAGGTTTTAAGCGGGGTTTTTGAAGGATATACAACGGGTCATCCCATAGCTATAGTAGTTTTTAATGAAAATGCTCATTCTAAAGATTATGATAATTTAAAAGATCTATTTCGTCCTGCTCATGCGGATTTTACTTATTTTTATAAATATGGCATAAGAGATCATAGGGGTGGGGGTAGATCAAGCGCTAGGGAAAGTGTTGCTAGAGTGGCTGGTGGTGCAGTTGCAGCGATGCTTTTGCGTGAATTTGATATTTGTGTTCAAAGTGGTGTTTTTGGAGTAGGAACTTTTGTATCAAATTTGAAAGAAGAAGAATTTGATTTTGAATTTGCTAAGAAAAGTGAAATTTTTTGCCTTGATCCAAAACTAGAAAGTGACTTTAAAAATGAAATTTTAAATGCTAGAAATTCAAAAGATAGCGTAGGCGCTGCTGTTTTTACAAAAGTTAGTGGTATGCTTATAGGACTTGGAGAAGTTCTTTATGATAAGTTAGACTCTAAATTAGCTCATGCTTTAATGGGAATTAATGCTGTTAAAGCAGTTGAAATAGGCGAAGGTATTAATGCAAGCAAAATGCGCGGATCGTGTAATAATGATGCTTTAAAAGATGGCAAGTTTTTAAGCAATCATAGCGGAGGAATTTTAGGAGGAATTTCAAATGGAGAAAATCTTATTTTAAAAACTTATTTTAAACCTACTCCTTCTATTTTTGCCAAGCAAGAAAGTATAGATAAATTTGGCAATAATTTGAAATTTGAACTCAAAGGTAGGCATGATCCTTGTGTAGGTGTTAGAGGAAGTGTTGTAGCTAGTGCTATGGTACGTTTAGTTTTGGCTGATTGTTTGCTTTTGAATGCGAGTGCGAATTTAAACAATTTAAAAAATGCTTATGGATTAAAATAAAAAAAGCCCATTTTCATGGGCTTGATTGCAATATTTTGAAAAGATTCAAATACTATATCGCTTGTTTTGCTAAATACTTTATACTTTAACTAATAAAAAATTGATTAATATCAGCCTTATTTTCAAAAGCTATACTTGTATAAGCTTGATTTTTAAATTTAAGTTCATAGCTTTTTCCTACTTCGTGTTTAGTATAGGTAAGGGCTATTTTTAAGGCAAGTTCTAAGTCTTTTTCTGAAATTTTTTCATCTACCAAAGAGTAAGCTCCGATTAAATCCCCAATTTCTATTGCTTCATATTTAGGAGTTTTTAAACCTTTTAAAAGAGTATTTTCAAGTTCATTTCTACCTATGATCATTTTAGCTCCATTGGGTAATCTTAAATGACGACCATATTTTAAAAGTTGTGCGTCATTAACCTGCATATCTTTGTCAAATTCTATGAAATCTCGAATTTTTTTAGCAAAACTATCAAGAGTTAGCAAACAACCTCCACCTGGGCTTTCAAAGTCTTCTAAGCCAAATTTAGCTGCAAGTTCAAGTTGTCTTTTACGACTTCTTCCAATAATACCTTCGAGTTTTTCTCTATCTACCCAACCTTCTCTTTCAGGTTTGGTTAGAGGTAGGTTTTTTGCACACATAGGACGCAAGATTAAATCTTCTTCATCAAGAGCAAGTTTTTTAACCTTTGCCATTGCATCACTTCTTTGACTCATAGGGCGTTGTCCTAAAACTTCTCCTGTGATGATAAAACTTGCATTTTCTTCTTTTAACATAGCAAGAGCAGTTTTAAACATAAAAGCATGACAATCTATACAAGGATTAAAATGTTTGCCATAGCCATATTGTGGATTAAAAAGCACTTCTTGAAGATAGGAATTTCTTACATCTATCATTTCAAAATCTGCACCTACCATTGCCGCACGCTTTTTCATGATTTCGCTTTTATCACTTGTGCTTCCAAAACCTATGTTGATATTTAGAGCTTTAACTTCTATGCCTTGTGCAGTGATGAGTTTCATTGCAAGCATACTATCAAGCCCACCGCTAAAAAGAGCTAATGCTTTCATTGATTCCTTTCTGAGATTATAAAGTTTTTTAAGATTTTGTCGATTATAAAAGGTATAATTTTAACTAAAAAATCTTTAAAATAAGGATTGGAAAATGTTAAAAATAATTTTGGTTTTAAGCATTTTGAGTTCTTTTGCTTTTGCAAATTCTTGTGCTAACTACGAGCAAGAACTTAAAAAGTGTAATTCTTTAAAAAATTCACATGAGAGAAAAATGTGTCGTTTAGGTTTATTTGCAAAATGTAAAAAAGGATAAATAATGAAAATCGATACTTCTGCTAGTTTAACCCATTCTTTAACTAATAATGTTGATAAAAAAGAGCTTAGCGTATTAAAAAAAGAAGATCAAGATAAAATTCCCGTGCAAGATCTTTCGAGTTTAAATAGCGATGGTGTTAAGGTTGTTTTTGAAAATAAGCAAGGTGAACTTATAGCTTTAAATTTAAGCGATGAAAATTATAGTAGTTTACAAAAAAATTTCGGTTCTTATATGAATTATGTTGCTAGAAATGATGGTAGTATAAGGCTTAATGGCGAAGTAAATCAATTTGTTTCAAATTGGTTTGAAAGTGTAAAAGATAATTTTGGTTCTTTAAATTCAAATTTAAATAATAAACAACAAAGTGTAAAATTAAATTTTAATACAAGTACCCTTCAACAAAGTATGCAAAATTTAGGCTTTAAAACAAGTGATGAAAAAATATCTGATGATGCAAATATAGAAGAAAAATTAAATTTTTTTATTGATAAAGATGTAAATAAAGATGGTAAAGTTGATGATAGTGATGTTAAAGAACCTAGCATGAGAGAAATTTTAAGCGACATTAAAGAAGCATCAGGTGGTGGAGCTAATGCTATGAAAACCATAGATCCGCAAAAAATCAATAAAAAAGATGATAAGGAAAATAATATCAAAGAAAAAGAAGACGAAGATTTGCTTCAAAAAGCTCAAGAAAAAGGTTTAAGTGCTTTAAGTGCTGATGAGCAGGCAAAGCTTGAGGCTAGCAATCCTGAAGAATTTGAAAAACTGAAGCAAAAATCTTTGCAAGAATTAAGTCAGAATTTAAGTAAAGATTTTCAAAATAAAATTGAAAATCAAGAAGCACAAATTGTAGATAAGAGAGTGTAGCAAATTATAATTTTATCCTCTTAGGGTTTTAAAATCATATATAATAGGTAGTGTAATTCTTAAATCTCCATTATAGTGTGGAAAATTTAAAGAAGCTTTTCTTATGCTTTCTAAAGCACTTTTATCTAACAAATCATATCCCGAGATTTCTATGATTTTTAAATCTGCTAAAGTTTTGTTTTCTTTCCATAAAAATTCTACTTTTACAGTTCCTTGCATACGCATTTTTTTTGCTTGCCTTGGATAAAATTGTGCTTGTTGTATAGCTTTTTGGATTTCTTTTAATACAGGGTGATTATCTTTTCCTTGTGTTAATTGAGTGATCTTAGGTTTGACATTTGTATCAGTTGTTTTTGCAAAAGTTTTAACTTCTTGAGTTGGTGCTATTGGGGTTTTATTTGGTATTGGGTGTGGAGGTGTTTTTTTTATCTTTTTTTGCATTTTTTCAGGAGTTTTTTTAATAACTTTTGGCTGAGGTTTTGGTTTGATAGGTTCTATAATGGATTCTGTTGGTTTAGTCTCATTTGTTGGATTAGTTTGGGTAAATTGTTTTATTGCTAAAGAAAAAGAATCTTCATTTTTAATTTCCATTTTAAAAAAGTCATTTGAGTGAAAAATGACAAAAAGTAAAGGTATAAAGACTATAAAAGTTATATAAGAAGCTTGGTATTTATGATTTAAAAATAAAGTTTTCATTTGTTTTTCTCAGTAAGAATCTGAAAATTTTCATGTTCTTTGGCTTTTAAAAAATCTATAATTTTTACAAAGCTTTCAAATTTAGCATTTTTATCGCTTTTTAGTTCTACTATGGTTTTTTTATCAAGTGAAAAAATAGCATTTTGAACTTCATTTAAATCAGCTAATTTATCATTTAAATAAAAAGTATTTTTTTCGTCTATGGTTATAAGAAGTTTTTTTTCATTATTGCTTATATTGGTAGCATTTTCACTTGAAGGAAGTGAGATTTGAATTTTTCCATGCGCAATAAAGGTTGAAATACTAAGTACTATAGCAAGCAAAACAAGCATAATGTCTATAAATGGGACTATATTTAAACCTTCATTTTTTGGTAGTTTAAGCATTTTTATTTGCCTTATAAGCATTGCTTAAGAGGGAAACTTTTCTAAGTAAGGCATTATAAGCCATTAAAGCAGGAATAGCAACCAAAAGTCCTAAGGCTGTAGCTTTAAGAGCTAAAGAAAGCCCCACGACTATAGATTTGACATCTATATTGCCCGCCAAGCCCATTTCGTAAAATGTAACCATGATGCCTATTACAGTGCCTAAAAGTCCTATATAAGGGGCATTGGAATAGATGATATATATAGTGGTTAAATTTTCACTAATCGCATCATCAAATTGCTCTTGATTCTCATAATTTTTAAAGTTAATTTTTCTAAAAAATAGCATTCTTTCTACAACACACCAAAAAGCTATAAATGCCATAATTCCTAGAATTAAAAAGATAATTAAATCGATGTAATCTTTTAAAAATTCCATATTTTTCTCCAAAAATATACTTATAAATTTTAAAAGATTATACTGTATAAAAAATAAATTTATAATTAATATCAATTATCATAATTTTTAAGAAATTCTTGTTTATAGTATTTATTTTTATTAGGTTATAATTTATAAAAATTTAATAGGGTTTAACATGACTATAGATTTAAATCACAATTTTACCTCTTTTGTTCTTCTTGATGAAGTTGATTTTAATTTTTCGGAGTTAAAAAGCATTTTAGAAGATAAATTTAATATAAAAATAGCTGATGAAAATTTTACCAAAGAGGGCGTGATTTTTTCATATGAAAATATGTTAGTTACTCTAAATTTGATTAACAATCCTATACCTAATCACGAAGTAGAATACTATGCAAATTTTAATTTTATGTGGAAAGATGCCTTAGAGCAAACTAAAAAACATAAAGCTCATCTTCTTATAGCGGTGCTAAGTCAAGATCAAAGCAAATTAGAACAAGCTAAAATGTTTACGAAAATTGCAGCTTTATGTTTGGATAATAAACATGCTTTAGGTTTTTATACAGGTGCAGTTGTTTTAGAGCCCAGTTTTTATATAGAAAATGCAAAAATGTTAGATGATAATCGCTTGCCGGTATATAATTGGATATATGTTAGTGTTTATCCTAGTGAAAATGGAGTTAATGCTTATACTTATGGGCTTAGAAATTTTGATAAATTAGAACTTGAAGTTTGTGATTTAAACATAGAAGAAAAAGAACTTTTCTTTTGTATTTATGATATTGTTTTGCATATTTTAACTTATGATATTAATCTAAAAGATAAAGATATTTTAAAATTTGAAGATGGAAAAGAAATAAAATTTATAAAAAGTCAAGGTATAAGTGTTGAGAATGAAAGCTTGAAAATTATTTTTTAAGTTTCACATTCACTTCACAGTTTTGAGTTAAACTTTCGCCAACCAAGAAAAAAAGGAGAAATTATGAAAGCAAAACTAACTTTACTTGCTTTGTTGGGTACTACGGTGCTTTTAGCTAAAGATATGGTTGTTCCTGCTAGCGAACTTCCAAATAATGCCAAAGAATTTATTTCTAAAAATTTTAAAACCGCTCAAATTGGTTTGGTGAAAAAAGATATAGATTCTTATGATGTGATTTTAAATGATGGAACTGAAATTGATTTTATGATCAATGGAGAGTGGAAAGAAGTTGATGGAAAATATAAGGCTTTGCCACATACTATCTTACCTAATGTTATGAAAAAAGTGAGTGCAACTCAACCAAATGCTCAAATTCTTGAAGTAGACAAAGAAATTAATGGTTATAAATTTAAGTTTAATAACAATATGGAAGTTTATACAGATATGCAAGGAAATATCCTAGGTCAAAAATTAGATTAATTTTTGAAAATTTAACTCCCTTAGAAAATTTGATGCAAAAATTTGGAAGCATAGTCTTCCAAATTTTTATTTTTTGATTGCAAAACTCAAAATATATTTAGTTTTAAAATAATACTGTATTGATACAAGTGATTGTTTTTTTATAAAATTAAATTTACAAAATGTTACATAAGATTTAAAATATTTTTTTTAAAAAATAATTATTTATAAATATTTTGCTAAAATAAAAGAGATGTAATCTTAAATTTAAGGAAGAATAATGAATACTCCTAAATGGACTAGTCACGATACAAGGTGGGTTTTATCTCTTTTTGGAACAGCTATTGGAGCCGGCGTACTTTTGTTGCCTATTAGTGCTGGGCTTGGTGGATTGATACCTTTGTTAGTTATACTTGTTTTAGCTTTTCCTATGACTTACTTAGCTCATAGAAATTTATGTCGCTTTGTGCTTTCAAGTTCTAATCCAAAAGATGATATTACTTTTGTTGCAGAAAGTTATTTTGGCAAGGGCGGTGGATTTTTAATTACACTTTTGTATTTTTTTGCTATTTTGCCTATTTTATTGGTTTATAGTGCTAATCTTACAACAACTTTGCTTGAGTTCTTAATCAATCAGTTCAATTTCAATGCAGATCTTACTCATGCTGCTCGTTGGTGGGTGAGTTTTTTGATTGTTGGAGTTTTGGTTTTGATTTCTATTCTTGGTGAAAATGTTGTAACAAAAGCAATGAGTTTTCTTGTTTTTCCTTTTATTATATTTTTATTTATTTTTTCATTGCTTTTAATTCCACAATGGAATTTATCGTTATTTGCAAATGTTGATTTTTCCGTAATTTCAACAAGTAATTTTTGGGTTACTTTATGGCTTGTTATTCCTGTGATGGTATTTAGTTTTAATCACTCTCCTATCATTTCTTCACTTGCTTGTTATTGTAAAAAAGAATATGGTGGTTATGCTGAACCTCGCGCTAGAAAAATTATTTCTTTGGCAATTATTCTTATGGTTTTTGTTGTAATGTTTTTTGTTTTTTCTTGTGCTTTAACCTTTACACCAGAAGATTTTGCATCAGCAAAAGATCAAAATATCAATATTCTTACTTTTATAGCAAATAAATTTCCTGAAGTTTCTTTACTAGCTTATGTTGGACCTATTGTTGCACTTGTGGCTATTAGCAAAAGTTTCTTAGGGCATTATCTTGGTTCTCAAGAAGGCTTAAATGGTATTTTATATAAAGCAAGTAATGGTAGAATTCAAGGTAAATTCGCTCAAACTTTAACAGCGATCATTACCTTTGCTATCGCGTGGCTTGTTGCGTATAAAAATCCAAGTGTTATAGGAATTATCGAGGCTATTGGTGGTCCTGTTTTGGCTATTTTGCTTTTCTTAATGCCGCTTTATTGTATTTATCGTTTTGATATTTTGGCAAGGTTTCGTAATAAATTTTTAGATCTTTTTGTTTTGGTAATGGGGATAGTTGCAATTTCTGCTGCAATTCATGATCTTTTATAAATTAAGGATAAAAAATGAGTAATTTAAGCATTTTTAAAATAGGTGTTGGCCCTTCTTCTTCTCATACTTTAGGGCCTATGCTTGCTGGAAATTTATTTTGTAAAAAAGTTGCTAAAAAGCTTGATGAAATTGATAGAGTTGAGGTTACTCTTTATGGTTCTTTGTCGTTAACAGGCAAAGGACACTTGAGTGATAAGGCTGTGATTTGGGGGTTAAATGGCTTAGAAGCTAAAAATTTAAGTGCGGCAATACAAGATGAAGTAAATAAAAATGCTATTGAAAATGCTCAAATTGATTTTTGTGGCGAGAAAAAACTTAGTTTTAATTATGAAAAAGATTTGATATTTTCTAAAGATTTTTTACCTTTACATGAGAATGGTATGAAAATTAAAGCTTATGATTGTAAAGGTGGGTTAGTTGATGAGGAAACTTATTATTCTGTAGGTGGAGGCTTTGTTTTAACAGCTGCGGAATTAGAAAAAAAAGGTAAAAATTCTAACCAAAATAAAAAGAAAAAACTAGATATAGAGCTTAATAACGCTAAAGAAGCTTTAGAGCTTTGCGATAAAAGAGATTGGGATTTGGCAGAGCTTTCTTATCGTTATGAATTGCAATTTCACACTAAAGAGGAAATTTGTGCTTATTGTCTTGAAATTTGGGAAGTGATGCAAGAAGTGTATTATAATGGTACGCACCCGAATGAAGATTATTTGCCTGGAAAACTTCATTTAAAGCGTAGAGCTAAAGGACTTAAAGAAAGAGTAGCGATGACAGCTGATCCTATGGGTATTATCGATTTTATTTCTTTATATGCTATTGCGATTGCTGAAGAAAATGCTAGCGGAGCAAAAGTCGTAACCGCACCAACAAATGGAGCATGTGCTGTTATCCCTGCTGTTATGCTTTATCTTAAAAATCATACTATAGGTTTTAGTGATGAAAAGGTTATAGAGTTTTTATTAACAGCAATGCTTATAGGTTCTTTTTATAAGAAAAATGCAAGTATTAGCGGAGCAGAAGCAGGTTGTCAAGCAGAAATTGGTAGTGCTAGTTCTATGGCAGCTGCGGCTATGGCAACAGTTTTAGGAGCTAATGCTTTTAAAGCATGTAATGCTGCTGAAATGGCAATGGAACATCATCTAGGTCTAACTTGCGATCCAGTTGCAGGACTTGTGCAAATTCCTTGCATAGAAAGAAATGCCTTTGGAGCCATTAAGGCCATAAGTGCTGCTAGAATGGCAATGACACGCAAATCCACTCCTATGGTAAGCCTTGATGAGGTTATAGAAACCATGTATGAAACAGGAAAAGATATGAATTATAAATATAAAGAAACTTCTTTAGGTGGTCTTGCTACAAATTTAAAAACAGTATGCTAAAGTGTTTTTACACTTTAGTGTATTTTTTCATTCTTTGACTTAAAAATTCTTTCATTTCTTCTTTGGAAAAACTTTTAAGAATGCGAATTTGCTTAAAAAGCAAGCCAAGATTGATTACTCCCATCACTAAAAGCAATAAGCAAATCGTTAAAAAAAGAAGATCTATGGCTCCAAATTCATTAATCATAGCCAAACTTGCAAAAAATACACTCGCTAATAACAAAAAAAATAAAAGCAATATTTGTTTTAATTTTGTCTCATTAAAATTATCGCAATTTTGAGTGAAATTTCTAAAAAGTATGATCTTTTTACCCAAATTTGAAACTAAAATTTCATCATTTTCCTTAAATAAGCCTTCTTTTAAACTTTGATAAAAAAAGATTTCATTGTTTAAATTTAAATCATCTTTGTAGCTTGATAGGGTGTAGTCCTTGTAAAAAAAGGATTTTAATTCATTTTTCTTTTCTATTTTAAATAATCTTAAATCATTTCTCGCATAAAAAAATCCACTAAAGTTCATAAATGCCATAAGTATCACTCCCTAAAAAATTCCTGTAAAGTGGCTTGAAATTTAAAGGTATTGTAACATTTTTTTCATCATTTAAACTTGAACTTTGGAAAATCAAAAACATATCTATTTCATCTTTAAAGATTTTGAGAAAATTTTCTCCACCCTCATACATTAAAAATTTAGCTTCACTTGGAATTTGGGTATAAATTTGGCGGTTTGGAACTTTAAATAAAGGGATATTTTTATCAAAATTATCTATATTTTGACGGCTTAAGATACAAAGATTAGGCGCTTTTGCTTTGCAAAGCCTAGCATCTAATATAGGGCAATCTTTTCTTATGGTTTCTCCACCGACTACAAGCAAATCAATCACCGCTCTAATTTCATGTGCATAAGTGCGACTTAGCTCATTGCTTACGATTTTGCCAAAAGGTGAGCCGTTCATAGAAAGGGCTAATTTAAAAAGTTTAAATTGCCCTTTTTGCCATTTTAAAAAAGGTTTTAAAAGTTTTTTTCCTTCTTCTTTAAGTATGTCAAATTCAACCTCTATACCTTGTTTTTTTAAAAATTCAGCCCCACCGCTTGCGATTTTATTTTCATCTTTAACGCTGATGAAAATTTTTTTAAAACCTAGCTCGCTAAAGAGTTTTGCACAAGGAGGTGTTTTTCCTTGATGAGAGCAAGGCTCAAGCGTTACAAAAGCTATGCTATCTTTAAATACACCTTGATGGTTTTTGCAAATAAACTCATGTAAGGCGTTTGCTTCTTTGGGCAATGAAATTTCAGGTCTTAAGCTTTTAAAAGCATGAGCTATGGCATTAAGTTCCGCATGAGCTAATCCAGCTTTTTCATGAGCTTTTATGGCTAAAATTTTTTCATTTTTATCTAAGATTACACAGCCTACAGCCGGATTTGGATAGGTTAAAAACTGATATTTCCAAGCCTCATTTAAAGCTAAATTCATATAAAATTCTTTCATTTGCCTACCTTGTATTTTAAAATTTGACATATTTTTAAAATTTTATATTTTTGTTTTAAGATAACAAATTCTAAATTTCCATTTGTATTTCTTATTTTTAATTATATTAGCCATAGTTTTTCTAAGTTTTTTTAGGATATAACAAAAATAGTAAGACCGAAGTATTATTTTTCATTTGTAGTATCCTTTATAATTTCAGGAATAATATAAGCTTGATAAACTAGAAAGTCTTGGTGGCCGGGAGAAAGGGATTCGAACCCCTGGAGGTGTGACCCTCAACGGTTTTCAAGACCGCCGCTTTCGACCACTCAGCCATCTCCCGATAAAGTAAAGTTTTGCCTTTTGGAGGCGACATCCGGATTCGAACCGGAGATCAAGGCTTTGCAGGCCCATGCCTTACCGCTTGGCTATGTCGCCCTGATAATGTTGAAAAAGTGGTGCCCGAGGCCGGACTTGAACCGGCACGGAAGAAAAATTCCGAGGGATTTTAAGTCCCTTGTGTCTACCAATTCCACCACCCGGGCGGGTGATTATGGAGCGGGAAACGAGATTCGAACTCGCGACCCCAACCTTGGCAAGGTTGTGCTCTACCCCTGAGCTATTCCCGCATAAATTTCTGAAAGAATTGAAGATAAAAGTATAGCAAAATAAACTTAAAAGGAGTTTATTTTGCTATAAGTTATTTGCAAATAAATAAAGCTTTTGCATTTAAAATTTGTTCTTTTTTGCTGATAATTGGAGATGAAAGTTCTATATTGTCAGATTTCGCATTTAGCATTCTAGGTGCGATATTGGTATTGGCATTTACTTGTAAATTTTTCAATACACAAGTTTTATTAAGATCTAAAGAGTAAGTTTTTTCATATTCGTATGATGTTTTTAAAAGCTCTTTGTAGAGATTTTCTTTGTTGTTGTTTAGTGTATCTTTTGAAAATTTTGTTTGTATGGCTGGTGTTGAAACGCTGATGAAATTATTTTTAGCTATGATAGAATTGATGTCATTTAAAAGCTTGTTAAAATCTGCAAGTTGGTTTTCTTTAAATTCACATTCTAAATTCGCATCAAATCTTTGACCTTTTGGAGTTTGTATACCATCTTTATAGGAAAAATTAGGTTCTAAAGAAAAACTTCCTCCGCTACAAAAATTTTCTTTTTTTGAGCGTTCTAAAATTTGATTGAAAGTATTTGTGATTTCAGCTTTTTCACTATTGTCTAATGTAATTTTTGAACTTAAATTTTCATTTGCCCAAAAATTAATATTTGCATATAAAATATCGGGTTTTAGCGTATTGCTTACTTCTATATTTCTTGAAAAATATAAATCATGATTAGAGTCTTTTTTGCCTAAAAATTCTACATTAAAAACTACTCCTGCAACAAAAAGTAATAAACATAAAAAACCTACACCTAAACCTTTAAAAAAAGCTAACATGGATATCCTTAATAATTTAATTTGAGCTAATTTTAGCAAAAAATTTTAAAATTTTTTTGTTATACTCTCATTTATGCAAAAAAAAGAGCTTGAAAAACTACAAGAAAATTTACTTCTTTGGTATGAAAAAAATGGACGCAAAACTTTGCCTTGGCGTAATTTACAAAGTCAAAATTGTGATGAAAGTTTAAAGCATATTGATAGAGCTTATGGGGTTTATATCAGCGAAATTATGCTTCAGCAAACTCAAGTTAAATCAGTTTTAGAAAGGTTTTATTTCCCCTTTTTGCAAAAATTTCCTACTTTAGAAAGTTTGGCTAATGCTAATGAAGACGAGCTTTTAAAGGCTTGGCAAGGACTTGGTTATTACACTCGTGCTAGAAATTTAAAAAAGGCAGCCTTAGAATGCGTGGATAAGTTTGGGGCTAAATTACCCAAAGATGTTGAGGATCTAAAAAAATTAAGTGGTATAGGAGCTTATACAGCAGGCGCTATAGCTTGTTTTGGCTACGATCAAAAGGTTTCTTTTGTTGATGGCAATATACGCCGTGTGCTTTCTCGTCTTTTTGCTTTGGAAAATCCTAGCATGAAAGAACTTGAAAAAAGAGCTAAAGAGCTTTTAAATTTAAATCATGCCTTTGATCACAACCAAGCTTTGCTTGATATAGGGGCTTTGGTTTGTGTGGGTAAAAATGCAAAGTGTAGGATTTGTCCTTTGTATGATTTTTGTCAAGGCAAATTTCATACAGAGCTTTATCCAAGAGCTAAAAAAATACTTTATGAGAGTTTAAATTTAAATCTTTTTTTGTTTGAATTTAATAAAAAATTTGCGATACAGAAAAGCCAAGATAAGCTTTATAAGGGTATGTATAATTTTCCTTTTTTTAAAGAAGGAGAGTATAAACTTTCTAAAGATATGGGTTTTGTAGGGGAGTTTAAGCACAGCTATACTAAGTATAAACTTAATATCAAGGTTTATCATCAAATTTTAAACAATGAAAATAAAAATTATGAATTTAAAACCTTAAAAGAGTTAGAAAGTACCGCACTTTCGGCACTTTCTTTAAAAGCGTTAAAATTAATTAAGCTCTGATTTTTTAGGCAAACATAAAGTAGCTATAAGCATGATGATTGTAAAAATAGCTATATATATAAAAAAGCCATTTTCTATACCTGCATTTTTAAATTGTAAAGCAACCCAAGGAGCAGATCCTCCAAAAACAGCATTTGAAATAGCATAACCTAAACCTGTCCCTAAAGCTCTTACATGTTCAGGAAAAAGTTTTGCTTTAAAAATCCCAGCAACTGAAGTATAAAAACTTAAAATAACAAACAATAATACCACCAACATAAATGTCAAAGAAGGGTTATTTTGTGCGTTATTGGCTATAAGTGAAAAAATAGGATAAATTCCTACCAATGCCAAAATACAAAATACAATTAAAGATCGTTTGTGACCTATTTTATCTCCTATATATCCAAAAAGAGGTTGAATGATCATTAGTATAAATAAAGCACCTAAGAAAAGATTATTAACAAGCATTTTATCCATACCCGTATTTTCCATAAAAGTTTTAGTATAAGTTGTAATGGTGTAAAAAGCTAAAGAACCTCCAGAGGTAACCCCAAGTACCATTAAAAAAGGTTTCCAAGATTTGCATAATGCCTTTAAAGTACCACGATCTTCATGCTGGTGAAGTTTTGTAGCACTTTCATTCATCATTTTTCTTACAAAAAGCGAGCCTAGTGCTAAAATTCCGCCTATTACAAAAAGTATTCTCCAAGCATAATCTTTCATATCATCAATGCTAAAAAATAAAAACATTATACTAATGCTTGCAACGGCCAAAAGTTGACCACCTATTAGGGTTACATACTGAAAAGATGAGTAAAAACCGCGTTTTCCTTCCGTAGCAAGTTCTGAAAGATAAGTAGCTGCTATGCCATACTCCCCGCCTACACTAAGACCTTGAATAAGTCTTGCTATTAAAAGCAAGATAATAGCAAGATCGCCCACTGTATCTTTGCTTGGTAAGGCTGCTATCATAAAAGAGCCTAAAGCCATTAAAACCACTGATATAACCATAGATTTTACGACCTACTTTATCAGCTAAAGAGCCAAAAAGCCAAGAGCCTATAGGACGCATAAAAAATCCTGCTGCAAAAACCCCAAAGGCATTGATTTGCTGGATAACAGGATTATCTGAAGTTGAAAAAGTATGAGCAAAATAAGTTGCTGTAAAAGCATAGATATAAAAATCAAACCACTCTACTAAATTTCCGCTACTTGCAGCAATAATAGAGCGAATTTTTTTCGTGCGAGTAAGCTCTTGCATAAACCCTTCCTTAATTTTAGATTTTTATTTAAGTATAGTGTGATTTTTGTTTAATATATTTAAAAATAAAGAAGAGAAATAAAAAAGATAAAAATATCGATAAAAATGTTACATATTTTAATAAATTTCATAAATTTTGGTAAAATGTTTACTCTAGGAAATATAATGAAATTTAAAAAAATATATATAGAATTAAGCGATATTTGTGGTTTAAAATGTGATTTTTGTCCTTCTCAAAAAGGAATTCGCGGGGTAATGAGTGAAGAAAAATTTCAAAACTTAGCTTATGAAATTTCTAATAAAGCTGAGCTTTTTACCTTTCATCTTTTGGGCGATCCTTTGCTTTTACCTAATTTGGAAAATTATCTAAAAATCGCAAAAGATGAAGCTATGAAACTTGAAATCACTACAAGTGGCTTTTATCTAAATTCTAAAAATCAAGCTTTATTGTTAGGGTATGAGAATATCCATCAAATCAATATTTCTTTAATGTCTTTTTTAAGTCAAAGCAAAATTTCTTTAGAACAGTATTTTAAGCCTATTTTAGAACTTTGCAAAAAGCATTTAGAGCAAAAAAGCCTTTCTTTTATCAATCTAAGACTTTGGAATTTAGATGCTAATTTTAAAGCACCTAAGTCAAATTTAAAAATTTATGAGTTTTTAGCCAAAGAATTTGAAGCTAAGATCGATGCAAACTTAAGTAAAAATCGCTTGCAAAGACATATTTTGCTTCATCAAAATAAACTTTTTAAATGGCCAAATTTAAAAGATGAACCCCTTTATAAAAAAGGAAAATGTCATGCTTTAAAAGAGCAAATTGGGATTTTAAGTGATGGAAGTTTGGTGCCTTGCTGTTTGGATACTAAAGCAGATATTAACTTGGGAAATGTTTTTGAAAATAACTTTGATAAGCTTTTTAAATCACCGCGTATAAAGATGATGAAAAAAGCTTTTGAAGAAGATAAACGCATAGAAAAACTTTGTCAAACTTGCGAATTTTTTAAAGCAAGATTGGGTGATTAAAAATTGTTATTTTCTAGCTTTGTTTTAAATTCTTGAATTCTATCTATTATCTTAGGACTAAGACGTAATAATATAGGTGTATCTTTGTTAAAATAAATACTTCCTGTTTTAACTGCTTTGGTATTTTTCAATAAAGCATTTGTATCTAAAAGATTGTTTTTAGCATTAATTCCAAGAATGAGTATGTCTGGATTTTGTTTCAGTATGTATTCTGCTGATATAACAGGTCTTGAAATTTGACTTTGCGGGCTTAAATTTTTAATCCCTATAAGTCTTAAAATATCAGCTATTAAAGAATTATCATTAAAGGCCATTAAAGGGTTGCTAGAATAAAGATAAATCGCACTTTTATTTAGGGGTTTATCGCTTAATTTTTTAAATTTTTGGTTAAATTCTTGTTTTAAAAGCTCTGCTTCTTTTTCTTTTTTGGTGATTTGGCCTAAGGTTGTGATATTTTTTGTTATATCTTCTAAACGCTCGGCTTTTAAATTGATACTTTTGATACCAAAATTTTTAAGTCCTTCTTCTAAATTTAAAGAATAAGAGCTTAAAATCACCAAACTTGGTTTTAATGCTACTATTTTTTCAAGCGAAGGATTTGAAAAAGTACCTACGCTTGTAAGTTTTGAGGTTTGATCTTTAGGATAAATATTTGAGTGTTGCAAAGTGGCAATGCCTACGATTTGATCCTTAGCCTTAAGCATAAAAAGGGTTTCTATGCTTGCAGGATCAAGCACTACAAGGCGTTCTTTTGCATTTAGTGTGATTAAAAACAAACTCATAATAATTAAAATTTTTTTCATTTTTTCTCCTTTAAAGCTAAAATATAAGGTTTAGAATTTTGATAAATAATCTCGCAGTTTAAATCATAAATTTCTTTTAAAATTTTTTGAGTAAAAAGTTCTTTGCTCGTTCCAAAATACTTTATTTCCCCTTCTTTTAAAAAAAGGATTTTATCACAAAACATAGAAGCTAAATTTAAATCATGCAAGATAGCAACAACGGCTATATTTTTTTCTTTAACTAGTTTTTCACAAAGGCTTAAAAGCTCTATAGCATAGTTTAAATCAAGGGCTGAAGTGGGTTCATCTAAAAAAAGAATTTTTGGCTTTTTAAGCAAAGCTCTTGCTAAAAGCATTCTTTGAAATTCACCCCCACTTAAAGAAAGTATGCTTCTTTCTAGAAAATTTTCAAGTCTTAAATCCTTAGCAAATTCTTGAATTTCTAAAATATCTTCTTTAGAATAAGAACTAAAAGCGTGTTTTAAATTCGCATATTTGCTCATTAAAAGCACATCGATGACTTTTAAAGGGGTGTTTAATTCTGATTTTTGAGGCACAAATCCGCAAATTTTGGCAAATTCTTTAAGAGAAAAATCCTTGATATTTGTGTTAAAAAGACTTATCACTCCTTTATTTGGACTTAAATTTTTAAGTATAAGTTTTAAAAGAGTGCTTTTGCCTGAGCCATTTGGCCCTAAAATTCCTATAAAAGCTTGGTTTTTAAGTTCTAAATGAATATTTTTTAGTAAATCTTTTTGGTGATAAGCAAAGCTTAAATCATGTATTTTTAGCATTATAAAAATCTCCTAGCGCTTAAAGCCAAGTATAAAAAAATAGGAGCTCCAAAAAATGCAGTTAAAATTCCAATCGGAATTTGCACAGGAGCTAAAAGAGTTCTTGCTAAAGTATCACAAATAAGTAAAAATAATCCTCCAAATGCTGTACATAAAGGGATAACCAAGGCATTATCATAGTTTTTAAGCAAAAGTCTTATAGTATGAGGAATGATGAGTCCAACAAAGCCTATAAGTCCACTAAAAGCAACCGCAAAAGATACAGCCAAGGATGAGACAATGAGTAAATTTATCTTTAATTTTTGAGCATTTACCCCTAGATTTCTAGCTTCATCATCTCCGCTTAAAAGTATGTTTAATTCGTTTTTATGAGCGTAAAAATAAAACAAACAAAAAATTAAAGGCAAGATTAAAATACCCACACGAAACCAAGAAGCATTGCCTATATTTCCCATGAGCCAAGCGACTATTTTAAAAGAATCCTCGCCTATAAGATAAGTGAAAAAAGAAGTAAAAGCTCCTAAAAAAGATGAAGCTGCTATGCCGATAATGAGTAAAGTCGCTATAGAAGCTTTAGAAGAAATTTTAAAAACTCCTAGGGCAAAAAAGGCAGAGCAAACAAAACCTAAAATTCCATAATAATAATCATTCAATTTTAACAAATACGCTAAAACCGCTCCAAAGGTTGCCGCAGAAGCTATACCTATGATATAAGGATCGGCTATAGGATTTGAAAATACATTTTGAGTGATAGCCCCACTACTAGCTAGAAGCATACCGATTAAAATCGCCATTATAATGCGTGGCAAGCGTCCATCTATGATGATTTGTCTTAAAATTTCATCTTGGCTAAAGATATATGAAAAAAGTTCTTTTGGGTTTAAATTCTCATCTCCTAAACAAAGTGCTGTAAAAGAAGCGATTATATAAGCTACCAAAAGCCCTATAATCACTAAAATTTTAGAATGCGTATTTAAATTCAACATAGTAGTTTCTGCCATTCCCAACTAGGTATTGATCATTTATACTGTCTTGATAGGTGTAGTATCTTTTATCGAAAAGATTGCGAATTCCTGCTAAAATTTGTAATTTTTTATAATTATATTTCATACCAATATCTGTTAAAAAATAATCCCTTATCCAAGAATTTTTAGACATTTTTCCTGTATTTTCATCTATAGTTCCACCATCTTTTGCTCTAGAAAAATAGGTTAAATCAATAAAATTTGAGAAATTTTTATTCCAAGCGTATTCGAACCCAGCTGTGGCTTTGATTTTTGAAACATAAGGAATTCTCATGCCGTCATTAACGCCTTTAGAAATTTTAGCATCAAGATAAGTTAGACTTTCTCTAAAGATTAAATCATCATCTAAGAAATTTTGACTCAGACTTAATTCTACTCCTAGACGGCGAGTTTGATCTATATTATAATATTTCCACCAAGATCCACTAGTAGAATGAGGGTTTCCAAGATAAGAAATTTCATCTTTGCTTAGGGTGTAAAATAAAGTTAGATTAAAGCCGTAAAAATCCCACCAAAAATCATCAATTCCTAGTTCAAAGGTATCAAAGATCTCAGCTTTTAGGTTCGACGAATAATAGGGTGGTATTCCATTACCAGTTTTGTTGCGATTGACAAATTGAGCAGGTGTAGGAGAAACAAAACCTCTTTCGTATTTAAGATAAAGATTACCTGTGTCAGAGTATTTAAAGTTAGGGGTGATTTCAAAAGCAAAATTATTGGTGTTTTTATCGGTATCAAAAAGGGTTGTTGAGTCTGTGATCATAGGATTTGATGATGGCGGTCTTCCGTTCATACTCATTTCATTTCTATAAGATCTATCGGTATTATAAGAGCTAAATTCATATCTAGCTCCACCGGATAAAGTGAAAAATTCATTAAAATTATGAGAATCAAGAGCAAAAATAGAATGGCTTTGTTTAGTCATATCCATTAAAGTTGTCATCCTGTGATAATTTATGACACCTGGAACGCTATAATACACCAAACTCTTTCTTTTTGCATCATGGTTTGCAAATTCATAACCAAAAATAAAATAAGAATTATTTGCATAATTTAGTTTGTTTTTTAAACTTATCCCTGTAAGTGTGTCTTCAAAACCACTTCCATTTTGATAAGCTGTAGTTCCCCTCATAGAAATTTCATCTTTTAGATAATTGATCTTTTGATTTTGCCAAAAAGCTTCTAGGTTAAATTCCCATATATCATCAAAATAGTAATGATAATCTAAAGAAATTTCAGGGCGATTGATTTGTGTGATATTGTCACTATTACCTTTTTGAGTTGGATTGCTTTGAGCTTGTGCTTTTGTTAGATAGCCACTGCTGGTATTTTTGCTTTTAAAATAATTATAACCCAAAGTTAAATCGCTATTATCATTAATATCAATATAGGTTTTTGTGTTGATAAAATAACCTTTTTCATTATAACCTTCTTGATATCCATCAAGGTTAAAACTTTGTATATCAAAGCTAAAAGCTAAATTTTCATTTATTTGTTTGGCGCCATTGATACCTAAATTTCCACCTAGTCCACCATGATTATAAGCACTGCTTTTTAAATTTATAGCAAAAGCATCTGATTTTTGTTTTTTTGTAATGATATTAATCACACCCCCTCTAGTACCACTTCCATAAAGCACAGACCCGCCCCCAGGTATGATTTCTATGCGTTCTACATTATCTAAATTGATACTATCTAGTGGGGTTACACCATGGGAATTATCAAGAACATTAATAGCACGCCCATCGATCATAACTTTTACAGCTATATTGGATTTATTTCCTTGTCCACGCATGTCTATATTGCGTCCAAGTCCAAAATTTACAAAACTAATGCCCGAAATTCTTTCTAAGGCTTGTTCTAAGGAAACATAACCTTTATTTTGCAGATCTTTGCCTTCTATGCTGATTACATTGCGTAAATTTGAATCCGCATCTTGTTCAAAACCTGTTGTACTAACAACAACTTTTTGTAGATTGATAGCTTTATTTGATTCTTGTGCATTTAAATTAGTTATTAGCAATAATGCAAATAAAGATAATTTAAAAGCTTTTTTATTTGGGTGCAAATTTTACTCCTTAAATAAAATAAATAATGATAATTTATATCATAATAATTTAGAAATAAATTTATCCTTTATTAACTTAATCTAGTATAAATTTTTGTTAAAATAGATAATTTATATATTTTAAGTGCTTTTTAATTTGATAATTGATACCATTTTTTTTAATATTTTATTTTAAAATCAAGAAAGGATAAAAATGAATTTTGAAAGCATTATTTCTCATATGAATGATCATCATAAATCAAATTTAGTCGATCTTTGTAAAAAATTTGGTGGTATTGAGCAAGTACAAGATGTTTTTCTAAAAAGTGTTGATTTTAATGGCTTAGATCTTGTTTACAATGATAAAGAAAATTTACGAGTGGAATTTCCTAAAAAAGCCGATGAAAACACGATTAAAGATGCTATAATATCCCTTTGCATGAGTGCAAAGAGCGAGCAAAATTTTAGTGGCGTAGAAAAAGAATTAAATGAATTTATGCTAAGTTTTAATTCTGTAGCTTTGGCAACTTTAAATGCAAATGGAGAAGTTGTTTGCTCGTATGCACCTTTTGTAAGCACACAATGGGGAAATTATATTTATATAAGTGAAGTAAGCGAACATTTTAACAACATCAAAGTAAATCCAAACAATATAGAAATAATGTTTTTAGAGGATGAGAGTAAAGCCGCTTCTGTGATACTTCGCAAAAGATTGCGCTATAGAGTAAATGCAAGCTTTTTAGAGAGAGGTGAAAGATTTGATCAAATTTATGATGAGTTTGAAAAACAAACCGGAGGAGAAGGAGGCATTAAAACTATACGCAAGATGCTTGATTTTCATCTAGTAAAGCTTGAATTTAAAAAAGGACGCTTTGTAAAAGGTTTTGGTCAAGCTTATGATATAGAAAATGGAAATGTTACACATGTAGGTGCTAGTGGAAATCCACATAAATTCCTACATAAGCATTAATTTATATAAAATCTTATAAATTTTGTTCTTGTAAAGCTTGGGCTTGATGATGAGTGATTAAAGGTTCTATGATTTCATCAAAAAGCCCATCTTGCATAATGGCATCTAAGCGATATAAAGTAAGATTTATTCTATGATCGCTGATACGATTTTGTGGAAAATTGTAAGTGCGAATGCGTTCACTTCTATCTCCGCTTCCTACTTGTGATTTTCTTGCTTCACTTTCTTTTGCCAGTCTTTCACTCTCTTGCATTTCATAAAGCCTTGCTTTTAGGACTTTCATCGCACTTTCTTTATTTTTGTGTTGGCTTTTTCCATCTTGATTGACTACAACTATACCTGTAGGGATATGAGTGATACGAACAGCTGAATCAGTAGTATTTACACTTTGTCCACCATGTCCTGAAGATCGCATAACATCAACTTTAAGATCGTTTGGATTGATTTCGATTTCTATATCATCAACTTCTGGCATTACTGCCACGGTGATAGCAGAAGTATGCACGCGTCCTTGGGATTCTGTTTGAGGAACTCTTTGAACACGGTGCGTTCCACCTTCATATTTAAGTCTTGAATAAGCCCCTGTTCCTTTAACAAGCATGATGATTTCTTTAAATCCACCTACGCTTCCTTCACTAGAGCTTACAATCTCAAGTTTATAGCCGCGATTTTCAGCATATCTTGCATAAGCTTTTATAAGATCTCCCACAAATAAAGATGCCTCATCGCCACCTGTGCCTGCACGAATTTCAAGAAAAATATTTCTTTCATCATTGGGATCTTTAGGAAGAAGTAAAATTTTAATCTCTTCTTCAAGTTTCGGTTTTAATTCTTCTAAAGTTTTTAGTTCTTCTTTTGCAAGTTCCCCAAGTTCTGGATCGTTTAGCAAAGCTTTATTTTCTTCTATATTGTCTAAAGTTTTTAAATACTCTTTAGCTTTTAAAACGATAGGTTCTAAATTTTTTTGTTCTTTAGAGAGTGTAGTCATTTTACTGATATCGTTGAGTATATCAGAACTGCTAAGAAGAGAATTTAACTCTTCAAAGCGTTTAAAAAAAGGATCTAGTTTGCTAGCTAACATTAAAAACTATATAGAAAATTATGCGATTTTATTTACTAAAAGGGCTAAGCGGCTTACACGGCGAGAAGCAGTTTGTTTTTTAATGAAACCGCGACTTACCATAGCATGAATGCTTTTATTAGCTACTTTTAAAGCTTCATTAGCAGCATTTTTATTTCCATTTGCTGCAGCTTCTCTTACGGCTTTAGTTATATTTTTAAGTCTTGTTCTATAGAATCTATTTCTTTCTGTTTTTTTAATAGTTTGTCTTGCTCTTTTTTCAGCAGATTTATGGTTTGCCATTTATATTTTCCTTTTTTGAAATTAAAGACTAAATTATATAAGAATAAAATTTAAAATTTAATTAATTTAAGCAAAATTTCAAAATAAATCTTTTAAATTTATATCCCAAAAAACTAAATTAAATTTAAGTAAAAATCCATAAATTACCGCACTTAAAAGTCCAGCAAACAATCCTGCTAACATATCATCAAGCATTACACCTAGTCCGCCTTTGACTTTTTTATCTATCTTACCAATAATAGAAGGTTTTGTAATGTCAAAGAGTCTGAATAAAACAAAAGCCAAAATAAAATTGACTATCGAGTTTTCAACACTTGCTGCAATAGCACAAGCAAGAAAAACTCCAGCAACCTCATCGATAACTATGTGTTTGTCATCGTGAATTCCTGTTTTTTTTTCATAATCATCTATAACACGAATACTTGCAACAAAAATTAAAATGCTTAGTAAAAACAAAGTATTAATCCCGAGATATTTAAGTATAAAAAAAGCAGGTATTAAAGCAGCGATAGTACCAAAAGTCCCACTTGCCTTTTTTACAGAACCTGAATAAAAAAAAGTTAAAAATAATTTTTGCATTTTATTACACCATATAAGACATTTGATGAATTTCTAAAAGTTTTTGATAAAATTCTTCATCATTTTTGTATTCTAAAATTCCATCAGTTGGAAAAAGCTCATTATAAATTTTTTGCATATTTTTTAATCTATTTGGAAAAAGAGAAGTTAAAATAACACTAGATACTTCCTTGCGTATGAAAATTGCTGGAGGAATGATACCCGCTCTTAGTAAATCTTTTAAAGACTGAGAATTATAGTGCAAATGGTGATGACAACCATGAGGGCAAGATCTTGTGCTAACAATCATGCGACATTGATCGCAAAATACAAATTCAGGCAAAACGATCACTTCTATGCCATAGTCCTTGGAAAAATCATCAAGTATGGTTTTTGGTTGGTTATCATCATAAAACATTCCAAGTCCTGTATGATTTTGTCCTACTACTAGTTTGGTACAACCTAGACTTTTTGCGATAATACTTTCTAAGCCAGGATTTAAATGAGCGTGAAAAATATTAATATTTTTTAATGGAAAAATGAAAATTCTATCCGGTGGAAGATAGTTTTGAATAAATTTTTTCAAATATGCTTCTTTAAGTTCGAATTCAAACCCATTTACATCAAAAGATTCTACAAGAAAAATTACAACTAAATCTGCTTTATCAATAGTCCAACGAAACATTCTTTCATGGGCACGATGCAAAGGATCAAAACTTGAAACTATAGCAGTAATTTTTTGTGCATTAAGATTGTTTTTGATTTGTTGAAAATTTTCTTTTATTTTTTCAATTTGAGAATTATAAATTTCTATTTTTCCACTTATGCAAGTTGTTCCCATGTCTTCTAAAGAGCAAGTGTTAGGACTGAAAATATCAGAAAAATTTTTATTATTTTTAAATTGGCTTTTAAAATCTATATGTCCTACTACTTTTTCATCTAGCATGAGATCGATTCTATCGCCAGATTTTATATCATTTAGTGCTTCTTCGGCATTTTTTGGTGCAAAGCTTAAGGGATAGGGAAAGCTTTCTCCTTTAAATTTTCCTGATTTAATGATTTCATTGACTTCTTTTTCATTCATTAAATGAGTGCAAGTGCCTAGCAAACCTTCTTTAATAAGTGATAAGATGCCAAATTCATTTTGATCTATGATAATGTTTTTATTTTTTCTTGCTGATTTCATATTTCTTCCTTTTTTCCCATAAAGATTTACGTGAAATGCCTAATTTTTTTGAAAGATCAGTATCAGGAAATATATTTTGGTAATTTATAATAACATATTTTACATACTCATCTATAGTTAAAATTTCATTGCTATTGATATTTTTTTCATTATCATTTAAATTAATGCAGTTTATTTTTAAATCATCTGTATTTGAATTGGTATGCAAAATAACATTTTTGTTTTGTATAAAATCTAGGAGTTTTTCCTTTTCTGCTGCTTTTAATGCTTGAAAATTACTCAAAAATAAGAGATTGTTTTCTGTGGGAAGTTTCATAACTTTTTCAACTGAATTTGTAGATGTTAAATCAATAAAAGAAAGAGTAATGTCACATTCATTTGCATAATTAAAAACAAAAGCATCAGCACTGCTTTGCTTGTTGGATTTTAATATCAATGGAAGTTTTAATTTTTTATAATTATACTCTGGAATTTTTATTGTTTCTAATCTTGATTTGATATAGCTTTGATAAGCTTTATTAAGGATTGAAAGTTTTCTAAAATCCTGATAATGCTTTATTTTTCTAATCAGCTCTTCTATCATAAAGGGTTTTTGAATATAATCACTAGCACCTAATTTCAAAGGATTTGAGACTGTATCTGTACTTATATAAGAAATAAGCAAAATAATAATACTATGTTTAAACTGACCTACGGCCTTTAAAAAATTATTAGTATTTGTAGAAAGCAGTACAATATCATAGTATTTTTCACCATTGTATTCATTAAACGAGTTGATAATTTCACAGCTATATCCAGCATCACTTAGTTTAATGCTAATGCTTTGCGCTAGATAAATTTCATTTTCAATAATTAAAACTTTCATAATCTTGTCCAATCAAAATATTTTAAATTTACACTACTAAGCACCGCCATACCTTCTTTTCTTCCAATAAAACCCAATTTTTCCGTTGTTGTGGCTTTAACATTGATTCTAAATTCATCTAAATCTAAAGTATGAGCTATATTGCTTTGCATAGCTTGTTTAAAGTCTTTAAGTTTAGGGCTTTGTGCCATGACGCAAATGTCTATATTAATGAGTTCAAAACCTATTTCTCTGACTTTATCATAAGCTTGTTTTAAAAGCTCCATGGAGTTGGCATTTTTAAATTTCATATCAGTATCAGGATAAAGCTCTCCTATATCTCCAAGTCCTGCAGCACCTAAAATCGCATCGGTTAAAGAGTGAGCTAAAACATCTCCATCGCTGTGTGCTTTAAGCCCCATAGTAGGATGAATTTGCACTCCTGCTAAAAGCAAAGGGCGATTCTCTCCAAATTCATGCACATCAAAACCATTGCCAGTAAAAATTTCAAAGCTAGGTGTAGGCAAATCAAGTTTTTTAAGATCTTCTTTAAAGGTTAGTTTTCTTGCATTTTCTTCACCTTCAACAAACCAAATTTTTCCACCCATTGCAGCTATAGCTGTGCTATCATCTGTAAATTCTAGGTTTTGATCCAAGGCTTTTTTAAGCAATTTGGTTTTAGAAATTTGCGGGGTTTGAATGAGTTTGATTTTTTCTCTTTGCAAGGCTTCATTGTCAAAAAGTGTTGTATCTGCAACTTTTAAAGCAGGGGTAATACAATCTGCTTTATCTAAATTTTCAATCAAACGATCAAACAAATTTTTACTCACCAATACCCTTGCTACATCACTTACCATAACAAATTCGCTATCTATGAGCTCTAAGGCTTTTTTTAAGGATTCTGCTCTGGTATCACCACCTTCTATGAATTCATAGTTTTTGGTAAATTTTTTCATATAAGTGATATTACTAGAGGTAACAACTATTTTTTTAAAAGGATAAAAAGAGCTTAAATTTTTTGTTGCATAAAGCCAAAGAGGGTCATTTCCAAGTCGTAAAAATTGTTTTTTTACCTTTGTATTAAAACGAGTAGAATTTCCAGCTGCTAACATAATGAGGCTCATTTCACTCATTTTTTCATTCCTCTTTTTAATATTGTTGGTTTTTATAATGTTACCATATTATACACTTATAAAAAGCTAAATTTTATCATTTTATTAGTAAAATTGATTTTTTTAAAAGACAAGGAAAAAATATGAAAGAACAAATTTTAGAGAAATTAAAAACTGTAAAATATCCTGGTTTTGAAAAGGATATAGTGAGTTTTAACTTTGTAAAAGATATTAAAATTCAAGATGATGGTGTATTCATTGATATAGAAATCGTTTCAGCAAATCCTGAAGTAGCTAATGAAATTCGTAAAAATACTATTGAAGCTTTATCGAGTTTGGCTTTAAAAAATATTGAACTTAATATCATTACTCCAAAAATTCCTGAAGAAAAAAGTAATTCAAGAAGTGGAAAAAATATCGCTCCACAAGTAAAAAATTTCATCATGGTTTCAAGTGGAAAAGGTGGTGTGGGTAAATCTACAACTACAGTAAATTTAGCAATTTCCATGGCTAAAATGGGAAAAAGAGTAGGTATTTTAGACGCGGATATTTATGGGCCAAATATTCCAAGAATGCTAGGTGAAACCAAAACTCAGCCTGAAGTAGTAGGGCAGAGATTAAAGCCTATTTTAACTCATGGTGTTTATATGATGAGTATGGGGGTTTTGATCGAAGAGGGTCAAGGCCTTATGTGGCGTGGAGCTATGATCATGAAAGCAATTGAGCAACTTTTAGCTGATGTAATTTGGCCTGAGCTTGATGTATTGTTTTTGGATATGCCTCCAGGAACAGGCGATGCGCAAATTACTTCTGCACAAAGCATTCCTATTGCTGCAGGAGTTTGTGTAAGTACGCCTCAAACCGTATCTTTAGACGATAGTAAAAGAGCTTTAGATATGTTTAATAAACTTCACATTCCTATAGCGGGTGTGATTGAAAATATGAGTGGATTTTTATGTCCTGATAACGGTAAAGAGTATGATATTTTTGGCAAAGGAACGGCTGAGGATATGGCAAAAGCCTATAAAAGTGAAGTCTTAGCACAAATTCCTATAGAAATGATAGTAAGAGAAGGTGGAGATGAAGGCAAGCCTGTGAGTTTTTATCACCCTGAAAGTGTGAGTTCAAAGCGTTATTTAATGGCGGCTGAAAAAATTTGGAGCTTTATAGAAAAAATTAACAATGAAGGTGGTGCGGATAATTCTGCTATACAACCTGTGATGAATGGAAAAAGTGCGTGTTCGCATTAAAAATTAAGTGGATAAGGAAAAGAAAATGATTAATACTAAAGAAGATTTTTTACTTTTAATCAAACAAATCGAGCAAAAAAGTGGCTATAAAAAACCTAAAGCTTTTGGTATAGCAAGGCTTGATAGAGGACAGTTAAATAAAAATAAAATCTTACAAGCAAGTTTTGCTTTGATTAACTATGAGCAAAATTTTGGCTCAGCGGCAATCATGCTTGAAGCTTTTATGCAAAGGGGCGTGGAGATTGATTTTAATGCGAGTGAGTTTGTGCAAACTTTGAAATTAGAAGATATTGATTTTGCACTTTCTTGTTTTAAACCTTTTTTAGAAGAAGATGGGCATCAAAATATTGATTTATTAAAGATTATCAAAGATAAATTTAAAGACGATGAATTTTCTTTTGTTTGTCTTTTTGAAGATAAAGAACCTTTAAGTGTAGAAAGTATTTATCTAAAACTTTATTTGCTTTCTACTAAAAAAGTACCTTTAAGAAGTATCAATTTAAATGGAGCTTTTGGACTTTTAAGCAATGTAGCTTGGAGTGATGATAAGCCTATCGAGCTTGAGTATTTAAGAGCAAATGAAATGCGTTTAAAAATGAGCAATCAATATCCAAAAATCGATTTTGTTGATAAATTCCCAAGATTTTTAGCACATATTATCCCTGAGGATAATACAAGAATTTTAGAAAGTTCTAAAGTAAGAATGGGTGCGTCTTTAGCAGCAGGAACAACCATCATGCCAGGGGCAAGTTATGTGAATTTTAATGCAGGTACAACAGGAGCTTGTATGGTTGAAGGGCGTATTAGTTCAAGTGCTATAGTAGGAGAAGGTTCTGATGTAGGTGGCGGAGCTTCGATTTTAGGTGTTTTAAGTGGAACAAGTGGCAATGCTATAAGCGTAGGCAAGGCTTGTCTTTTAGGGGCTAATTCAGTGACAGGAATTCCTTTAGGGGATAATTGTATAGTTGATGCAGGTATTGCAGTGCTAGAAGGAACGAAATTTTTACTCAAAGATGCCGAAGAACTTGCTAAACTTAATCCTTATTTTAATTTTGATAAAGAAATTTACAAAGGCTTAGAGCTTAAAGGTTTAAATGGGCTACATTTCCGTCAAGATTCTATAAGTGGTGCTATGATAGTAGCTTTAAATAAAAAAGCAGTCAAACTTAATGAAGCCTTGCATTGATATAAATTTATTTTACATAAAGCTTTAAGCTTTATGTCTTTCTTTTAATTTTGAAATCACATCTGAGAAACTAAGATTTGCATCTGCAAGTAAAACACTTAAATGATACATTAAATCCGCTGCTTCACAAATAAGCTCTTCTTTATCTTTTACTGTCGCTGCTAAAGCTGTTTCTACGCCTTCTTCACCAACTTTTTGTGCGATGCGTTTTGTACCACTTTTGAAAAGTTTTGCTGTATAAGAAGTATTTTCATCGGCATTTTTGCGTGCATTAATAAGTTTTTCAAGTCTGGCTAGAAAAACAAAATCTGCATTTTTAGAAATTTTTTCAAAACAAGAAATATCGCCCGTATGACAAGTAGGCCCTACAGGATTTGCTAAAATTAAAAGCGTGTCATTATCACAATCTAAGCTTAAATCTATGATATTTAAGAAATTTCCACTTTCTTCACCCTTCATCCAAAGACGCTGTTTTGTGCGTGAAAAAAAGACTACTTTGCCACTTTCTAAGCTTTTTTCTAAGGCTTCATTATTCATAAAGCCTAGCATTAAAACTTCGCAAGTTTTTGCATCTTGGATGATGACAGGTAAAAGATTATCCACTTTTTGCCAAGCGATTTTTTCATTAAGTTCTTTGAAATTTTGCATATTATATCCTTATACTTAAGCCTTGATTTTTAAGATAAATTTTTAATTCTTTAATGTCTATAAGTTTTTGATGAAAAACAGAAGCAGCTAAAGCCCCATCTATACCTAGTTTAAAAGCTTCTAAAAAATGTTCCATTTTTCCCGCTCCCCCACTTGCGATTAAAGGTACTTTACAAATTTTATATACAGCTTCTAATTGTTCTAAATCATAGCCATTTTTAACACCATCTTGATTCATCATATTTAAAACAATTTCGCCTGCACCTAGATCTTGCACTTTTTTAACCCATTCTAAAGTGCTTTTTCCACTATGTTTACTTGTTTTTTCATCCCCTGTGTATTGAAATACTTTTAAATTTCCATTTTCATCTTTAAAACTATCAATCCCTACTACTACGCATTGCACGCCAAAGCTTTTAGCAAGGCGTGTGATTAGGCTTGGATCATTTAAAGCAGGAGAATTGATAGAAATTTTATCTGCCCCATTAGCCAAAAGTTCAGCTGCATCTTCTTCGCTTTTAATACCCCCTGCAACACAAAAAGAAATATTGATATTTTTTGCTACTTCACTTACCCATTCTCTTGATATGCGTTCTTTTCTAGCACTTGCAGCAATATCATAAAAAACAAGCTCATCAATACCATTTTGAGAATAATACCTAGCAAGCTCTATGATATCTCCCATATCTTTATGGTTTTTAAATTGTGTTCCTTTTACTACTCTGCCATCTTTGACATCTAAACATGCAATTATGCGTTTTGTAAGCATTTATTTCTCCAAAATACATTTTTCTTTAAGATATTTTTCCATTTCTTCATCGCTTTTAATTTCATCAAAATTAGCTTGAATTTTTGCTTCTTTGCCCACTTTAATTTGTTTGTTTATATCATCAATAAATTCTTTAAAATTTGGATTTTTATTGATCAGCATATTTAGTGTTTGAATATCAAGTTCTTTTTCTTTTGCACTAATTAAAATTTGAGAATTTGAAATATCTTTTTCAAGTTTTATCACTCCTATGCCAAAACTTTGATTTAAGCGTCTTAACTCACTTAAAACTTCGCTATCAATTTCTTGTAAAACAACCAAATAGCCTTCATTTGCCCAGCTAGAATTGCTTACAGCTTGAAAATAGCATTCTTTTAAATTTGAAAAATTTAAAGCAATTTTAAGTTCAAAAGAAAAAAGCTTATAACTATTTTGTTTGATATTTTCTAAAAGTGTTATGGTCTCTTTTTCATAATCATCATAAGGAAAATAAACCCCTACAATATCAGGATAATTCCACTTATCTTCCCCGCCTTTACCCTTTTTGCTTTGTTCATGGTAAATTGTTTTGCAATTTAAATTAAAATCTAAATTTTCATATAAAAATTTTACAAGCAAGGGGTGTAAATCTCTTTCATGAAATTTATTTTTTTCTTGTTTTTCGTTAGTAATTTCATTTTTATTATCAAGCTTTAAAAGTTCATTTTCTCTTTCTTTTAGCCAAAAAGTTGTAGGTTTTTGGGAAGCTTTGATAAACAAAGAATTGTGTTGCAATTCTTTTATATCAACATATATCCTAGCCCCTAAAGTAGCAATTGGAGTTTGTCCTATGCTAGAAAGCTTTTTATCTAAGCCTTGTTCAAGAGCTTTTTGCCAAATTTCATTAACACTTAAAGGTCTGTCACTTTGTTTTAAAATTTCTAAAGTAAGTTCTTTGTAGCTTAATTTGCTAGACATCTTATCCCTTCTTCTACGCTAAAAACTCCGTCTAATAAAGCTTTTCCTACGATAACCCCACTACAAATTCCTTTTAAGTTTTCAAGGTCTTTTAAGCTCGCTACTCCACCACTTGCCTGAATGCAAATATTAGGAAAAATTTCATGGATAAGTTTGTAAAGTCTTACATTTACTCCTTGCATGGTACCATCTTTTGAAATATCTGTGCAAAGTATGTGTTTTAAGCCTTTATTGCTATAAAAATCTAAAACTTCCATAAGCTTTTTATCGCTTGCTTCTTGCCAAGCATTTACAGCCACAACATAATCTTCTTTTAAAATCGTATCTAAGGCTAAAACTATAGCTTCACTACCAAATTCTTTTAAAATTTCAAGACATAAAGTCGCATCTTTAATTGCCATAGATCCTATAACTACTCTTTTTACTCCACAATCAAGCAAAGCTTTAACTTCTTCTTTAGAGCGTATACCTCCACCTACTTGCAAATTGACACTGACTTCTTTGGCTAATTTTTCTATCAAAGCAAATTGTCTTTTGCTAGGATCTTTTGCACCTGTAAGATCTACAAGATGAAGTTCTTTCGCTCCTGCTTTTTCGTATTCTTTAAATTTCTTTAAGGGATTGTATTTATATACTTTTTTTTGTTCGTAATCCCCTTTTACAAGACGCACCACTTCGCCATCTATAAGATCGAGTGCGGGTATGATTTGAGTCATCCTATATCCTTAATAAAATTTGAAATTAAAATTTCCCCAGCCTCGCTACTTCTTTCAGGGTGAAATTGCACTCCGTAAAAATTATCTTTCATTACGCTTGCGCTAAATTTTTGCGAATACTCACAATCTGCTATAGTGTATTTCCCAAGTCCTACACAATAACTATGCACAAAATAAAAATAAGCCCCTTCTAAGCCTTTAAACAAAGCATGAGAGCTATAAACTTCATTCCATCCCATATGTGGAAAAGTAAAGCCTTCTTTAGCTTTAAATTTTTGAGTTGTAAAATCTATGAGTTTTAAGGTTTCTTGATTTAATTCTTCAGAAAAATTTCCTAAAATTTGCATACCTAAACAAATACCAAGCAAAGGTTTTTTGGTATTTTGAATAAAATCAATAAGATTAAATTGTTCTAAATTTTTCATTGCTTCTTTTGCGGTACCCACTCCAGGTAAAAAAAGCTTATCCGCACTTTCAAGCTCTTTTAAATCCCTACTGATAGTTGCATTAAAACCTAATCTATCTAGACAAAATTTCAAAGATGCTAAATTCGCACAGGCTGTATCGATGATGATGATTTTCATATCACTCCTTTAGAGCTGGCTAAATTTTCACTTTCTATTTTTACTGCCATTTTCAAAGCTTTTGCAAAGGCTTTAAAAAGCCCTTCGGCTTTATGATGATCGTTTTTGCCTTTAACTTTTAAATGCAAACTCACGCCCATAGCATAGCTTAAAGAATAAAAAAAGTGCTCGATCATTTCTGTGCTTAAAGCCCCTAAATGAGATTTTTTAAATTTGGCTTTATAGACTAAATGGGGACGATTGCAAAAATCCATTGCACAACTTGCCAAACACTCATCCATAGGTAAAGCAAAACCATATCTTGCAATGCCGATTTTATCCCCTAAAGCTTTTTTGATACAAGCTCCAAGTGCTAAGGCTACATCTTCAACGCTATGATGCTCATCGATTTCCAAATCTCCTTTACAAGAAATTTCAAGCCCTATACCTCCATGTACAGCGATTTGCTCTAACATGTGATCAAAAAAATCAATACCTGTTTTAATGCTAACCTTACCCCCATTTAAGCATACCTTTACTTTTATATCTGTTTCTTTAGTAGTTCTTTGATAACTCGCGCTTCTAAAAGAACTTAAAATTTCATTTTCTATTTCTTTCCAAGAAAGTTCGCCGTATTTTAAACCACGCACGCCTAAATTTGAAGCCAAGATCATATCACTCTCACGATCTCCTATAACAAAACTTTGTTCCTTATCATAAAGTTCGTGTTTGATATACTCTTCTAACATAGCGGTTTTAGGTTTTCTGCAAGCACAATTTTCATTTTCAAAATGCGGACAAATAAAAATATCTTGAAATTCTATACCGCAACTTTTTAAAATATCAAGCATTTTTTCATGAGCGATTTCAAAATTTTCCTTTGGAAAACTTGGTGTTCCAAGACCGTCTTGATTGCTTACCATAACAAATTTAAATCCAAATTTTTTTAGTTTTAAAAGAGTGGGAATAGCATCTTTTTCAAAACGCAATTTTTCAAGAGTATCGATTTGAAAATCGCTTTTTGGCTCCTCTATTAAAGTGCCATCTCTATCTATAAAAAGGATTTTTTGACTCATTTTAAGCTTTCTAAACGAAAAGTTACTGCATTTTTGTGCGCGTCTAAATGCTCATTTTGTGCTAAAATTTCAACACTTTTACCTAAAGCTAAAAAACCTTCTTTACTTAACTCTTGAACGGTCATTCTTTTACTAAAATCTGCCAAACCTAAACTAGAATGCGTTTTAGTAAGTCCATAAGTAGGTAAAACATGATTTGTCCCACTTGCATAATCACCCATAGACTCTGGGGAATAAGCTCCTAAAAATACTGATCCTGCGTGTTTTACACCTTTTAAAAGTTCTCGTGGATTTTGAGTTTGTATGATCAAATGTTCAGGGGCGTAAAGATTTGAAATTTCTAAGGCTTGATTTAAATCTTTAGCTATGATAATGCGTGAATTAGCAATGCTTTTGCTTGCAAGTTCTTTGCGAGGCAAAAGTTCTAATTGACTTTGGACTTCATCACTTGCTTTTTTAGCAAAATCTTGACTTAAACACACTAAAATCACTTGAGAATCTGCACCATGTTCAGCTTGTGAAAGCAAATCACTAGCTACAAATTTTTCATTAGCTAAATCATCAGCTATGACTAAAACTTCACTAGGTCCTGCTTGCATATCAATAGCTGCTCCGTTTATATCACTACTTACTTGGCGTTTTGCTTCGGTTACAAAGGCATTTCCTGGGCCAAAAATTTTATCCACCTTTAAAACACTTTGGGTACCGTAAGTCAAAGCTGCTATAGCTCCTGCACCGCCCATTTGATAAATTTCATCCACGCCACAAAGCTTAGCACAAAAAAGCACAGCATCATTGATTTTTGCAGGACTTGCTAAAACGATTTTTTCACAACCTGCAATTTTTGCAGGAATAGCTAGCATTAAAACCGTTGAAAACAAAGGTGCCAAACCCCCTGGTATGTAAAGTCCTACTTTTTCTATAGGGCGTGTTAAAACTTCACATTTAACGCCTTTTGTAGTTTCAAGAGCGATTTCATGTGGGATTTGGGCTTCGTGAAATTTTTTGATATTTTCATAAGCCACTAAAATAGCTTCTTGTAAATCTTTATCTAAACGATTGCTTGCTTGAGTGATTTCTTCTTGAGTGATTTTAATCTTTGAAATTTCAGCCTTATCAAATTTCAAAGCTTGTTCTATCAAAGCTTTATCGCCTTTTTCTTGCACTTCTTTAATGATAGAACTTACTATTTTTGAAATTTCATCTTTCGCACTTATAGCAGGGCGTTTTAACGCTTCTTCTTTTTGTTTTTCATCCAAATTATCATATACTAAAATTTGCATTTTTTACTCACTTTAACATTTTTTCTATAGGCAGAACTAAAATCGAACTCGCACCTTCTTCTTTTAAAGCCTCCATGGTTTCCCAAAAAAGATTTTCTTTACTTACCATATGTAAAGCTACATTTTTTTCATCGTGTGCTAAAGGTAAGATAGTCGGTCTTTCAACTCCTGGAAGTAGGGCTTGAATTTTATCAAGCTTTTCTTTTGGAGCATGAAGCATAATGTATTTAGATTCTCTTGCTTGCATTACTCCTGCTACACGCAACATAATTTTATCCACTAAGGCTTGTTTTTCTTTACTTAAAGCATTTTCTTTTTGAATCAAACAAGCACGAGATTCATAAATGACTTTAACTTCTTTAAGATTGTTTGCTTGTAAAGTTGCCCCGCTTGAAACAAGATCGCAAATCGCATCGGCTAAATTTGCCCTAGGGGCTACTTCAACAGAACCTGTAAGCGTACAATTTTTATAATTAATCCCATTTTCTTTCATAAAACGCTTTAAAAGTTGTGGATAAGAAGTAGCTATCCTTAAGCCTTCAAAATCTTTCAAATTTTGAAATTTATTTTCTTGAGGTAAGGCAAGAGAAAGACGGCAATATCCAAAATCTAGCTTTTTTAAAAGCTTATAGCTTGGATTTTCTCCTAAAGACTGGCGTTCAAGTTCATTTTCTTCTAAAACATTTTCCCCTATAATGCCTAAATCTACAACCCCATCAAAAATAAGCCCAGGGATATCATCATCTCTAACGCGTAAAATATCTATGGGTAAATTTGTAGAAAAAGCGATCAAGCTTTGTTCATGGATATGCATTTTAACACCACATTCTGAAAGAAGCTCTATGGATTCTTTTGAAAGTCTACCTGATTTTTGTATCGCAATGCGTAAACGAGTGTTTTCTTGCATAACATATCCTTGAAATTAAAAATTAAAAACTTATATTAGCATAAGTAGTTGAATTTTTAGCAAGGGTTTTAGAAAATAAATAAATTTAATTTTATTTAAAATAATTATTTAAAACTTTTTATTTTTAGGATATTTAATTGAAGTATTAATCCTAGCAAAAGCTAGGATTTGATTAAGCTACAAATTCGATGAAAGCCATTTCAGCGGCATCACCACGGCGAATTCTTGTTTTGATGATTCTTGTATATCCGCCATTGCGATCTTTGAATTTTGGAGCAATTTCAGTTACTAGTTTATTGGTAGCGTTTTTATCTTGTAATGAAGCAAAAACTGCTCTATGAGCGTTAAAATCTCCAAGTCTTGCTCTAGTAATCAATCTTTCTACATAACCTCTTAATTCTTTAGCTTTTGGTAGAGTGGTTTCGATTTTTCCGCTATTTACTAAAGCTATAGTTAAATTTTTTAATAAGGCAGCACGATGAGATGAAGTTCTGCCAAGTTTTCTATATCCATGTTTATGTCTCATTCTTTATCCTTCGTTTTGTGCTTTTAATTCTGCGATTTTATTTTTAAGTATTTCTTTATTATCGCTAAGCTTAGAAGTTCCCACAGGAAAACCTATGCTTTCCATGATGTTTTTAATTTCATCAAGAGATTTTTTACCTAAATTTTTAAGCCCTGCAAGTTCACTTACACTCATCAAAGCAAGCTCGCCTATGTAAACCACTCCTGCTTTTTCAAGACAATTATAACTTCTAGCACTTAAATTTAAATCTGTAATGTTTTGCAATAATTTAGTATTTTCTAGTTCATTGCTTGTTGCTTGATTTTTAATTACACTTCTAACATTGGTAATTTTATCAAATACTGATAATTGTTTATACATAGCTTCTAGAGCATTTTGAAAAGCTTCATTTGGAGTGATTTGTCCATCAGTTGTTACGGTTAAAACCACTTTTTCATAATCAGGATTATCTTCAAATAAAACTTTTTCAATATCATAGGTTGCTTCTCTTACAGGTGTAAAGAAAGCATCTAAAGCTATAAATTTAGGATCATTTATAAGCTCTTTAATTTCTTCGCTTGGTACATAGCCAATACCTTTTTCAACGATCAATGTGAATTTGAGTTCAGCATCTTCGTTGATTGTTGCTAGATAGGCGTCTTTATTTACTACTTCTACTTGATCATTATTTAGATCTTTGCCGTAAATTTCTTTTGAGCCTTTAAAGCTAAATTCTACTATTTCTTTATTTGAGTCGCCTTTAATTTTAAAGCGTAGTTTTTTTAGATTAATGATAAAAAGTGCTACATCTTCAAGCATACCACGCATGCTATCAAATTCATGAGCTACGCCATCAATATGAATCGCAGTTGGAGCATATCCTATGGTGCTAGTGTAAAGTAAACGGCGTAAAGGATGGGCTAGGGTGATTCCATAGCCGATCTCAAAAGGCCAAGCACTGATTTTAGCCACAGTATCACTAATGTTTTCTATTGTAAATTCTGTTGGCGTATAAGCAGATGTTGTAATATTTCTCATATTTAGCCCCTATTATTTAGAGTAAAGCTCAACGATAAATCTTTCCTCAACCGGAATGACAACTTCTTCTCTTTCAGGTTTTCTTGTGAAAATTCCAAATCTCTTATCTTTTTCAACATCAACCCAAGCAACGATTCCAGTTTGTGCTGTAAGTTCGATAGCTCTTGTAATTTGAGGATTGTTTTTGCTTTTTTCGATAATTTCGATTTTAGCACCTGCTTCTACTCTAAAGCTAGGAATATCCACTCTTTTACCATTTACTAAAACATGTCCATGTGTTACAAGTTGTCTTGCAAAACGACGTGTTGTAGCAAAACCCATTCTATATACTATATTGTCTAATCTTTGTTCTAAAAGTTGGATAAGTAATACCCCTGTATTTCCTTCTCTTCTTGCTGCTTCAGCAAATAAACGACGGAATTGCTTTTCGCTTACTCCATACATAAATTTAGCTTTTTGTTTTTCTCTTAATTGAAGTCCATACTCACTAATTTTACCTTTTCTTGCTCCGTGTTGTCCTGGTGCATAAGGGCGTTTATCTAGTGCACTTTTGCCAGCTAGTCTTCTTTCTCCTTTTAATGCTAAGCTAACACCAAAGCGTCTTTCTAATTTTTCTACTGGTCCTCTATATCTTGCCATAATATTCTCCTAAATTTTTCTTATATCTTAGACACGACGACGCTTAGGCGGTCTGCAACCATTGTGAGCTAATGGAGTGATATCTTTTAAGAAAGTTACTTTGATTCCTTCCATAGCACCTACACTCTTAACAGCAGTTTCTCTACCGCTTCCTGGTCCTTGTACTTTAATGCCTACTTCTTTAATTCCGTGTTCTTTTGCTTTATTTAAAGCGTCTTCTACTGCTTGTTGTGCTGCATAAGGAGTTGATTTTTTAGAACCTTTAAATCCTAAACCACCTGCACTACTCCAAGCGATAGCATTTCCCATTTCATCAGTTACTGTAACCATAGTATTGTTAAAAGTCGCACTGATATAAACAATACCTTTTGCTATATTTTTTTTAACTACTTTTTTCTTTACGATTTTTCTTTTTGCCATGATTTATCCTTATGATTTTGCACCAACAGTTTTTCTCTTACCTTTTCTAGTTCTTGCGTTTGTTTTTGTTTTTTGTCCGCGAACTGGTAAGCCTTTTCTGTGTCTTAAACCTCTAAAGCTTCCTAAATCCATAAGTGCTTTAATATCCATAGCAACTTGTTTTCTCAAATCCCCTTCAACCATATAGTTTTCTTGAATTTCTTTACGGATAGCTGCTGCTTCATCTTCACTTAACTCATGAACTCTTTTATCATAAGAAATTCCTACTTTATCTAGAATTTTTCTTGAAGTGAAAAGTCCTATACCATAAATATAGGTTAGTCCATACTCAATTCTTTTTTTCTTTGGTAAATCCACACCTGCAATACGAGCCATGTTTATCCTTGTCTTTGTTTATGTTTTGGATTTTCGCAAATAATGCGAACCACGCCTTTACGGCGAACTACTTTGCATTTGTCGCACATCTTTTTAACCGATGGTCTCACTTTCATGAGCGTCTCCTTGAATGAATTCCACTTGATTTACGACTACATCAGGTTTTATGAATAACCAACTATTTTCAAAATAAGTGGTGGATTTTAAAAATACTTCTTCATATAGTTCGATGTAATTTGTCGCAAAAACTCTAATTTTATCTAAAATTAGCTTTTAAATAACTTAGATTATTTATATCTAAAAGTTATACGCCCTTTATCAAGACTATAAGGTGTAAGTTCTACTTTTACTTTATCACCTGGCATTATTCTTATATAATGCATACGCATTTTTCCTGCAATATGACATAAAATTACATGTTTGTTGTCAAGTTCAACCTTGAAATTTGCATTAGGCAATGCTTCAAGTACGGTGCCATCAATTTCAATTACATCATCTTTTGCCAAAATTTTCTCCTTTCATGAAATAAAAAGGCTATAATTTTAGCAAAAATTATTAAAATTTTTACTTAATTTTTAGTAATTTTTAAGTAATTAATCTAAAAATTTAGGTTTGATAAAAGGCACATGAGTCCCTATAACTTTGAGTTTTCTTTCTTTAAATTCTTTAAGTAGTTTTTCCCTTGTTTGTATAGCCTCATTTTGATCTATATCAAATTTTATAGCGATTTTAGGTTTTGGGATTTGTATATCATAAAGATGAAGTAAATCTCCCCAAAAGACTATTTTATCATCAATTATGATAGCATTTTGACCTGGGGTATGCCCGTAAGCAGGTATGGCTTTAATGCCTGAATTTTGAAAGATCAAATCTTTGGAATGATCGATAAATTCTATATTTTTAAGTTTAAGCAAGGTGTTTTTAATTTCTTGTCTATCGCTTTTGATCCAAAAATCATATTCTTTTTTATCAATTAAAATTTGAGCTTTTGGAAAAAGATTTTCTTCGCTCATTAAAGCACCTATATGATCAGGATGTGCGTGTGTTAAGATAATATGAGTGATATCTTTAAAATCGGTTTTATGGATATGTAATTTTTCTTTTAATGTGTCAATAGTATCTAAAAACCCTGTGTCTATTAAAGCATTAAAATTTGGATTTTTTATCAGAACAATATTATGCTCATTTCTTTTGATTTTTGTGCGAGTTTTTTCTATAAAATTCTTATCTTCATCGCTTTGTGGCACTAAAAAAGAAAATAATAAATTTAAAAATTCATCATCAGACTGTTTAAGTGAGATTATATGGGTTTGATTTGAATTTTTGCTTGTGGTTTTTTCTTCTAAAAAATAAAGATTGGTTTTTAAAAGAGTGGTTATAAAATTAAACATATTTATCCTTAAATTTTTAGATAATATTTTGGAAATGATTATAGTATAATAAAAACAATGTTTTTAAAATTTAAGGTAATTAATCAATGAGAAAATCAAAATTTGGAACAAAGGAAATTAAGATCTTAGGACTTTCTTCACTAGGAGGAACTTTAGAATTTTATGATTTTATTATTTTTGTCTTTTTTGCTGAATATATAGCCAATGTATTTTTTCCTAAAGATATGAGTGAATTTTGGGCTTTATTAAATACTTATGGAGCATTTGCAGCTGGATATTTAGCACGTCCTTTGGGTGGTATAGTTATGGCACATTTTGGAGATAAATTTGGGCGTAAAAATATGTTTATGCTAAGTATTTTACTAATGGTTCTTCCTACCTTTGTCTTAGCTTTTATTCCAGGTTATGAAACTCTTGGGTTTTTAGCTCCTGTTTTATTGATACTTATAAGAATTTTTCAAGGCATAGCTATAGGTGGAGAATTGCCTGGAGCTTGGGTTTTTGTAAGAGAGTATTGTCAAGAAAAACAAAAAGCTTTCTTTTTAAGCTGTTTAAATTCAGCTATGGCTTTAGGAATTTTGTTAGGAAGTATAGTATTTTTAATCATTAATGCTTTTTTTAGCATAGAAGAAATTGCTGCTTATGCTTGGCGTATTGCTTTTTTTGTAGGTGGAATTTTTGGGATTATTTCTATTTATTTGCGTAGATTTTTGCAAGAAACTCCTGTTTTTAAACAAATGAAAAAAGAATCATCGCTTAGTTCTTTTCCGCTTAAAGATTTATTTAAAGAAAAGGATATTGTAAAAAATTTATTTTCATCAATGATGATGACTTGGGTTTTAACAGGTTGTGTTATTGTGCTTGTTTTATTGATGCCTAAATTTATGCCTAGTATTTTAAATTTAAGTGGGGTTGAAGGAAGTTATTTACAGATATTAGGAATTTTGGGAATAGCTTTAGGCGGGGCTTTTATGGGTTATCTTGTAGATAAATTTGGTTTATTTAAAATTTGCATTTTCTTTTCTTTAACTTTTGTATTTTTTTCTTTTTTATATTTTTATGCTTTATATGAGCTTAAAAATTTGGTTTTGGTGTGTATTTTGTATTCGATTATTTGTTTTTTAGGTGGGATTAATGTGTTCGCACCTATTTTAATGAGTGAAGTTTTTAGAGCTAAAATAAGATTTTCAGGAATTTCTTTTTCTTATAATATTTCTTATGCAATTTCAGGCGGTATTACTCCGCAACTCGTTTTTTGGCTTAATACACTTGCGAGTAAAAATGAAAATCCATTTTTATATGGTATGAGTATATATATGATTTTTTTAGCGTTATTGGCTATTTGTGCTGTTTTTATAGTAAAAGATAAAATAAAATTTTGATAATCACTCTTAAAATGTTATAATTAAAATTATATTTTGGAGTTTATAAATGCCTTTTATTATGGAATTACTTAAGCAAAATAAATTAAAGTTGATTTCTTTTTTGCTTTTTTCTTTTATTACAAGCGCTGTTGGAGTTTTAACTCTTGTTTTTATCAATGATTATTTGCTTAAAAATGCACAAAACATTCCTATTTTTTATTTTATTGTTTTGCTTTTGATTTTTTTTATAAGTTCTACCATAGTTGAACTTGGACTTAGTATTTTTGGACAAAATTTTATTTTTAAAATGCAAAGGCGCGTAGTAAAGCAGATCTTAGACACCCCTTTGTTAAGAGTCGCTAAAGTAGGTAAGGCTAGAATTTTAGCTTCTTTGGGAAGTGATGTGAGAAATATATCTTTTGGGCTTTTAAGATTGCCTGATTTTTTACAATCAAGTATATTGATTTTATGCACTAGTGTTTATTTATGTTATCTTTCACCACAAATTTTTGCTTTGTGTGTGGTATGGATTATGGTTATTTTTATTACTAATAATTTTTTGATGATGAAAGTATATCAGTATTTTAGAAAGGCAAGGGAAAATGATGATGCTTTGCAAAATAATTACCAAAATATACTAGATGGACATAAAGAACTTTTGATCAATCGTGATAGAGCCAAGCTTTATTATGAAGATGAATTTGAAAATAATGCAAGATTGAAAAAGAAAAATAGTACTTTAGGTAATCTTTTTAACAATCTCTCAAACAACTGGACAAATGTAACTCTTTTGGCTTTAGTGGGTGTAGAGTTTTACTTAGCTTTAAAATTTGAATGGGCAAGTGTTGCAGATGCTACAACTATAGCTCTTTCTATTTTGTTTTTACGAACCCCTTTAGTATCTATGATAGGATCTTTTCCTACTTTGCTTTTGGCAAAAATCGCTTTGGATAAGATCGCAAAATTGGAATTAGATGATTATATAGAAGGTTTTAAAAAAACACATTATATCAGTGAATGGAAAAAAATTTCTTTTAGAAATACTCAATTTGCTTATGAAGAAAATTTTCATTTAAATCCTGTAAATATAGAACTTAAAAAAGGTGAATTGGTATTTTTAATAGGTAAAAATGGAAGTGGTAAATCCACTTTTTGTATGCTTTTGACAGGACTTTTTAAGCCAAGCAAAGGCGGAATTTATGTTGATGATACGCTTATAGATGATAAAAATTTAGATGAGTATAGATCTCTTATTTCTGCTGTTTTTAGCGATTTTCATCTTTTTACTAAAACCTTAAATAAAGAAAATTTTGCAAGCGAAGAAAAAATTGCTTTTTGGTTGGAGTTTTTAGAACTTAAAAATAAAACAAGTGTCAAAGATAATGAACTGACCTTAACCAAACTTTCTACAGGGCAAAAAAAGCGTTTAGCTATGCTTATAGCCTTGCTTGAAGAAAGGGATATTTTAGTGCTTGATGAATGGGCGGCTGATCAAGATCCTGTTTTTAGAAGATTTTTTTATAAAAAACTTTTACCTTTGCTAAAAGAGCAAGGTAAAACAATCTTTGCTATCACACATGATGATGCATATTTTGATAGTGCTGATAGAATTTTCTTGGCTCAAAATGGTGAAATCAGCGAATTAAAGGGTGAGAATATAAAGGAATTAGCTAAAAATTTAGTAGAAAAATTTGATTAAAGCCCAAAATGGGCTTATATTATTTATCATAGAGCTTTTTTTCTATATCGATATAAAATTTAGCAATTTTTCCATAAGCAACTTCCCAAGCTTTAAGAGTGGCTTCATCAGGATTTAAAAGATTTTTAATAGCCTTTAAAAGGCAAGCTCCAACTATAGGATAATGCTCTTCTTTAACTCCTAAATTAACATGAGTTATGGCAACTTTATCAACAAAGCTTCTCATATTTTCCAAATTTTCTATATTTTTAGCCGCCATTAAAATCGCCATTGCTAAAGCTTTTGGTTGTTCTCCTGAAATTTGTTTTTCCATATTAAACATAGGTTTTACCTCAGGATAATCATTGAACATTATTTTATAAAACTCATTGGTTAAATCCTCTCCATTTTTTTGCAAAATAGGCACACAATCTTTGATGATTTGAATTTGTTCTTTTGTCATAGTTTCTCCTTTTTGTTGTAAAAGAGATATTTTATATCTTAAAAAGGAGAAAAAAATTGACTTATGTTAAAATTATGCTCAAAAATATAAATTTAAAATTATCTTTAAATTATTAAATTATATAATTGATAATAAATTAAAAAGAGGGACTATGGCAAATTTTAAAGCTTTTTATAAAGAGGCTAAGTATATTTTTAAGGATAGAATTTTTAATGATTATGCTAGATGCTATGCTTATGGCATTGATGCGTCGTGTTATTTTTATATTCCAAAAATAGTGATTATTGCTAAAAATGAAGATGAAATTAAGCAAATTATTCAATTAGCAAATACTTATAAAACTCCTATAACATTTAGAGCAGCAGGTACAAGTTTAAGTGGACAAAGCTCTTGTGATGGAGTACTTGTAGTGATTAAATTTGCCTTTAAAAAAATAAAAATTAACAAAGACGCTAACGAAATTACTTTAGGATGCGGTGTAGTAGGCATTCATGCTAATGAAAGTCTTGCTTTTTTGAAGAAAAAAATAGGACCTGATCCAGCTACTATAAATTCAGCTTTAATTGGAGGGATTATAAATAACAATTCAAGCGGAATGTGCTGTGGAACTAAGGATAATAGCTATAAAACCTTAAGAAGTATTAGGGTGATTTTGGCAAATGGTAGTATGCTTGATACCAGCGATGCTTTAAGTGTGGCTCGATTTAAAGATGAAAATAAAAAATTAATTAATGAACTTAGAGAGATCAAAGAAGAGATTAATGCCAATAAAGAATTAAAAGATTTAATAATCAAAAAATTTAAAATCAAAAACACCACAGGTTATAGCCTTAATGCCTTTGTTGATTATGATGATGAAATAGATATTTTAGCACACTTGCTTATTGGCTCTGAAGGGACTTTGGGATTTGTAAGCGAAGTTAAGCTTGCTGTTTTGGATGATTTGGAATTTAAGGCCTGTGCTTTATTGTTTTTTGATAATATCAATAATGCTGCAAACACTATAAAAGAATTTGCTAAAGTTGATTTTATAAGTTCTGCTGAAATAATGGACTATGCAAGTTTAAAAGCTGCATCAACTTATGATGAGTTAAGAGATATTTTAGCTGATATTAAAGAGGGCAATACTTGTGTATTGATCCAAAGTGAGCATAGTAATGAGCTTAAGCTTGATGAAAATATAAATAAAATAAAAGAAATTTCCAAACTGGCTTATAAGTCATATTTTAGCAAGAATAAGGCCGAATATGATTTATGGTGGAAGATTAGAAAAGCACTCTTGCCTATAGCAGCTAGTCTTAGAAAGGCAGGTTCAACGGTAATTACTGAAGATGTGTGTTTTAATATCGAGGATTTAGCCGATGGAATTAAAAGCATTCAAGAATTGTTTTATAAATATGGCTTTGGTGATAATGGAATCATTTTTGGCCATGCATTAGCAGGCAATATCCATTTTATTATCACACCGGATTTAAACAATAAGCTTGAATTTGATAATTTTTCAAATCTAGTTAAAGAAATGTCTAATATAGTAGCTTCTTATGGTGGAAGTATAAAAGCTGAACACGGCACAGGGCGTATGGTGGCACCTTTTGTGGAGGTAGAGTGGGGTAAGCAAGCTTATTTGATCAATAAAAAAATCAAAAGTATCTTTGATAAGGATAGTTTATTTAATCCCGATGTAATCATTAGCGATGATAAAGATATTTATAAGAAAAATATCAAACAAGTCAGTTGGATTGATGAGAAATTAAATACCTGTATGGAATGTGGATTTTGCGAAAGATTTTGTCCATCAAATGAATATACAATTACTCCAAGACAAAGAATTGCGATCTTACGAGAGATTAAACGCCTTGAAAGCTTAAATGATGATGAGTCAAAAGCAAAATTAAAGGATATTAAAAAATATTACAATCATTTAGTAGACAGCTCTTGTGCTGCTTGTGGGGTGTGCTCTTTTTCATGTCCTTTGGGGATTAATTTTGCTGATTTTTCATTAAAATATAGAAAAAATAATATAGGATTTATATCTAAAATTTTAGGAAATCTAGCATATAAAAATCATGAAAAAACTCTAAAAATTGCTAAATTTTCATTAAGTATCGCAAATAAATTTGATAATTTAAGTCTTGATAATAAGCTTGAAAAAGCAAGCAATTTTCTTAGCATTATACCAAGAACTAGGGCGTATTTGCCTAAGGTGAATGATTATGAGCTAAAAAGTCATAAAAGAGTTTGCAATGTGGTTTATTTTACAAGCTGTCTTAATAAAAGCTTTAAACCAAATGAAAAAATGCATGATAAAAGAAGTTTGCAAGAAGTATTTGAAAGCTTGTGTAAAAAAGCAAATATAGGCATTATTTATGCACCCAATGATTTATGTTGTGGTAAGGCTTATGAGAATTTTCAAGATATTCAAGATAAAAATATACAAAAAATCAATGACTTTTTAAGCAATATAGACTCACCCATAGTGTTAGATCATAGTGCTTGTAGTGCTAAGTTAATTAGTGATCATTCAAAGTACGAAATTTATGATTTAAGCGAGTATTTATTAAAATTTATTGCTCCCAAGTTACGCATTGATAAAATCAATGAGAATGTAGGATTATATATCATGTGTGCTGCTAGAAAGCTTGGTTTAAATGAAAATATAATTAAGCTTACAAAGCTATGTACGAATGGAAAAGTATTAATAGATAATGATACCTATTGTTGTGGGTTTGCTGGATACAAGGGCTTTTTCAAGCCTCAATTAAATATTAGTGCTACAAAAGGCTTTAAAAAATTTTATGCCAAAACAAATATTAAGCGCGGGTTTAGTACATCAAGCACTTGCGAGATAGGATTAAGCGATGCTACGGGTATATCTTGGCAGCATATAGCGTATTTATTGGATGAATGCAGTGAAGCAATTTAATTGATAAATAAAACTCCATAATTTAAAGCAAATTATCCCCCCATAGAGCTTGTGGCTTCTTATTTTTTATTTTATAATTCTTTAAAATTTTAAATTTGAGGAGTTACAAGTGCTTAGATGGTTTGTTTTACTATTTTTATTGTTTTTGAATCTTGAGGCTAAAATTCCAAAAGATACACTTATTATAGCAGTTGAAAATGAAATCGCAAGGATAAATCCTGCTTATAGCGAGGATCATGATGCAGTGATTAATCTTGTATTTTCAGGGCTTACGCGTTTTGATGAAAATATGAGTTTAAAACCTGATTTGGCTAAGTCTTGGGATATTAGTAAAGACGGGCTTGTTTATGATATTTTTTTAAGAGATGATGTTTTATGGCATGATGGAGTCAAATTTAGTGCTGATGATGTGAAATTTAGTATAGAAGCCTTTAAAAATCCTAAAAACAATTCTTCTATTTATGTCAATTTTGAAGACATTAAAAGTGTGGAAATTTTAAATCCTTCTCATGTAAAAATCACACTCTTTAAACCTTATCCTGCATTTTTAGATGCTTTAAGCATAGGAATGCTTCCTAAACATTTGCTTGAAAATGAGAATTTAAACACAAGCTCTTTTAATCAAAATCCTATAGGTACAGGTCCTTATAAATTTGTAAAATGGAAAAAAGGTGAATATGTTGAATTTAAAGCCAATGAACATTTTTATCTTGATAAGGTAAAAACTCCAAGACTTATTATAAAACACATTTTTGATCCTTCTATAGCTAGTGCTGAGCTTAAAAATGGCAAGATAGACGCAGCTTTAATCGATGTTTCTTTGCTAAATATTTTTAAAAATGATGAAAATTTTGGAATTTTGCGTGAAAAATCGGCTGATTATCGGGCTTTAATGTTTAATTTAGATAATGAATTTTTAAAAGATCTAAAAGTAAGACAAGCTTTAAATTACGCAGTCGATAAAGAAAGTATAGTAAAAAATCTTTTACATGATTATGCTTTTGTAGCTAATCACCCTTTAGAGCGTTCTTGGGCAAATTCTAAGAATTTTAAAATTTACAAATATGATCCTAAAAAAGCCGAGGATTTGCTTGTGAGTGCAGGTTTTAAGAAAAATAAAGATGGAAATTTTGAAAAAGATGGGAAAATTTTAGAATTTGAAATTTGGGCGATGAGCAATGATCCTTTAAGGGTAAGTTTAGCTGGAATTTTGCAAAGCGAATTTAGAAAAATAGGAGTTGTAAGCAAGGTGGTGGCTAAACCTGCTGGAAGTTTTGATTATTCTAAAGTAGATAGTTTTTTAATAGGCTGGGGAAGTCCTTTAGATCCTGATTTTCACACTTTTAGGGTATTTGAAAGTTCGCAAGATAGTGCTTTAAATGATGAGGGTTGGAATTTTGGACATTATCATGATAAAAAAGTGGATATAGCCTTGCAAAAAGCAAGAAATACTTCAAATTTAGAAGAGAGAAAAAAATATTATAAAGATTTTATAGATGCTTTGTATGAAAATCCTCCTTTTATTTTCTTAGCCTATCTTGATTTTGCTTTAGTTTATAATAAAGATTTAAAAGGTATCAAAACAAGGACTTTAGGTCATCATGGAGTGGGTTTTACTTGGAATGTTTATGAGTGGAGTAAATAGTGCTAAAACGCTTAGTTTTTAGTATTTTCATAGCATTTTTTAGCACTTTTTTATGTTTTGTTTTACTTCATTTTAGTAAAGGCAGTATAGCTTATGCTAATGGAGTTAATTCACAAAGTAAAGAATTTGTTCAAAGAATAGAACAAAATTTAGGGCTTGATAAGCCTTTGCTAGAGCAGTATAAAATTTGGCTTTTTAAGGCTTTAAAAGGGGACTTAGGGGTTTCTTTTTTAAGTGGAGAAAGTGTTTTAAAGCTTATAAAAGAAAGAATTTTTAATACTTTTATTTTGGGTTTTAGTGCCTTAATGCTTTTATTTTTGCTCAGTGTTTTTTTGGCACTTTTGGGATATTATTATAAAGAAAGTTTTATAGATAAAATCATCACTTTTTTAGCTTTTAATTTTTTTGCTTTACCTCCTTTTGTTTTGGCTTTATTGTTTGTTTTGATTTTTGGAATTTTTTGGAAAATTTTGCCTGTTATGGGAAGTAGTGATATAGGCTTTGAAGATGATTTTTTAAATCGTTTAGAGCATTTGATTTTGCCTGTTTTGGTGCTCGTTTTATCACATTTGGCGTTATTTTTAAGGATTGCTAGAAATTTTATCAATGAAAGTTTTTCTCAAATTTTTATTCAAAATTTATACGCTAGGGCTTTAAGGGAGAAAGATATTTATTTTTTAGTTTTGAAATATTCTTTAAGTCCTATTGTGGCTTATTTTGGGGGAAGTGCTTTAAGTTTTATGATGGGAACTTATGTGGTAGAAAGTGTCTTTGCTTACAAGGGGCTTGGATCTTTACTTTTTAAAAGTATTATTTTTAAAGATTATCCTATTGTGCTTGCGCTTATATTTTTTAGTGTTTTGCTTGCAGCATTTTTTACATTTTTAAGTGATATTGTAGCTAGGATTTTAAATCCTAGATTAAGAAGGCTTGATTTTGTTTAAATTTCTTATCATTCTTGCGCCTTTAATTTTTTTGTTTTTATGCGCCTTGTTTGCACCTTTTTTAGCTTCTTTTGATATTTTAAGCACTCATTTAGAAAATTTGCATCAAGCTCCTAATTTTACTTATATTTTAGGGACTGATTTTTTAGGCAGAGATTTGTTTTCTCGTTTGCTTTTTGCTTTGAGAAATTCTTTGATTATAGGTGTTGGTGGATCTTTATTGTCTATTATCTTTGCTTTGTGCTATTTGTTTTTAGCGCGATGTTTTTTTTATGTTTTTTGGATGCGTATTTTAGAGTTTTTTTTAGCCTTGCCTGCTTTTTTACTTATGATGTTTTTTCAAAGTATGATAACTTCTGATGTGTTTTTGATGATTTTTTTAATCGCTTTAATTCATTGGTGTTTCATAGCAAGAATTATAGAAAGTGAATTAAAAAGACTTGAAAATTTAGATTTTTACAAAGCAAATATAGTGCTTGGAAGAACTAAATTTAGAGCTTTTTTTAAAGATTTAATACCTGCTTTAAAAACACTGATTTTTACACTTTTTATATTTAATATCGTTCATGCTATAGCCACAGAAGCTACTTTGAGTTTTTTTGGACTGGGTTTAGGATTTGAAATTCCAACTTTAGGTACTCTTTTGAGTGAGTCTTCAAAAGCAGTTTTTATAGGCGCTTGGTGGATGATACTTTTTCCACTTTTAAGCTTGCTTTTGTTGTTTTTACCTCTTTTATGGTTGGGTAATTTTTTACAAAAAATTTGGGGTATAAGATCTTGAAGGTAAGAAATTTAAATATCAGTTTGAAGAATAATTTATTACTTAAGGATATTAATTTAGATATAAAAACAGGCAAAACTTTAATGATACTAGGACAAAGTGGAGTGGGCAAAAGTTTGTTAGGAAAAGCTTTGGTAAGACTTTTAGATTCTAATTTCACAATAAGTTTTGATGAATTAAGTTTTCATAATTCTTGTATTTTTAATTTTAATAAAGAAGAGCTTAGAAATTTTCGTTCTAAAGTGGCACTTGTTTTGCAAGATGCAGAGCTTAGTCTTTATCCTTATTTGGATATTGGAAATTTATGTCATCTTGTTTTAAAAACTCATACAAAATTAAAACAAAAAGAAATAAAAGATTACGCTTTTTCTTATTTTCAAAAATTAGGATTTGAAAATCTTGATCGTTTGTGGCATTCTTATGCTAATGAATTAAGTTTGGGTATGGCAAGAAGGGTGAGCCTAGCTTTGGCATTATTAAATCAACCCCAAATTTTAATTTGTGATGAAATCACAGCTTCTTTGGATAAAGAAAACGCTTCTAAGATTATATCGATTTTAAAAGAATTAAAAAATACTACAGCCTTAGTTTGTATCACTCATGATTTAAATTTGGTAAATTCTTTAGCAGATGAAATTCTTATGCTAGAAAAAAATAGTTCAAATTTATATAGCTTAGATGAGTTTTTAAGGTATTATAATGCTTAAAGTTTGTAATTTAAGTAAGTTTTATGAGCTTAAAAAGCATTGGTATTTAAAAAAAGAAAGACATATTATTTTTGATAATGTCAATTTTTCTTTAAATGAAAATGACAATTTAATAATTTTAGGTAAAAGTGGTGCAGGTAAAAGCACATTAGCTAGAATTCTTTGTTTTTTAGAAGATCCAAGTGAGGGTGAGGTATGGTATGAAAATCTTAACTTACACAAGCTTGATAAAAACAAACAAAGACTTTTAAGAAAGCAAATTCAATATTGCTTTCAAGATCAAAAAATGGCTTTAAACCCTTATAAAAAAATCAAAAATCTTATACAAGATGGTTTGGAAAATTTTAATTTACAAAAGAATGATGACTTGATTTTAGAATTTTTTGATTTTTTTAGTCTAAAAAAACAAATTTTAGAACAAAAATCCTATGAGTTAAGCGGAGGAGAAGCCACACGTGTAGGTCTTATCCGTGCTTTGGTTTTAAATCCTAAATTGTTGATTTTAGATGAAATTACTTCAGCGTTTGATATTAAAACTTCTAAAGAAATTTTAACTTTTTTATATGACTATCAGCAAAAAAATAATATTTCTTATATATTTATAACCCATCAAAGTGATCTTTTTTATAAATTTAATCATAAAAAATTAAAACTTTAAAAAATATTTTTTAATATAAGTTTCAATATAGAAAGTTTAGAGTAAAATAAAGAAAAGTGTAAATTTAATTTTTGTTGTGGAGTGATTAAAGTGCTTTAAAAAAGGAGAATAAATGTCTCATATAGATGCTTCGCATCCTTATTTTGGTATTTTTTTAATGCTGGTACTTGCTAGTGTTATTTTTTTTGGACTGGTTTTTTTAGCTTCAAAAATCGGTAATAATTTTGCCGCAAAAAATCGCAAAAAATTAGGACTTGGAATTTATGAATGTGGTCCTATTCCTGTTAAACAAGCTAACAAGATTAACTCTCAATTTTTCATCATCGCCTTAATCTTCATACTTTTGGATATAGAAGTTGTGTTTTTATTTCCTTGGGCTTTGATTTTTAAAGATTTAGGTTGGTTTGGATTTTTAGAAGTTTTTGTTTTTATCGTACTTTTAGGAGTTGGATTTTTATATGCTTATAAAAAAGGAGCGTTTGCATGGCAGAGCATCAAGTAAATTATGCAAGTGGTTTGCCCGTAGTTTTAACCAGTGTGGATAAGCTAGTTCAATGGGGCAGGAGTAATTCTTTATGGGCTTTATCTTATGGACTTGCCTGTTGTGCGATTGAGATGATGGCGGCTGGGGGTTCAAGATATGATTTTGATAGATTTGGAACGATTTTTAGAGCTTCACCACGCCACAGTGAAGTGATGATTATCGCAGGAACTTTGTGTAAAAAGCACGCTGAATTTACAAGAAGACTTTATGATCAAATGCCTGATCCTAAATGGGTGATTTCTATGGGAAGTTGTGCCAATACAGGCGGTATGTTTAATACTTATTCTACTGTTCAAGGAGTGGATAGAATTATACCTGTAGATATTTATGTGCCAGGCTGTGCTCCACGCCCCGAAAGTTTTCAGTTTGCTTTGATGATTTTGCAAAAAAAGATTCGCAAAGAAAAAGCAAGTCGCAAGATCGCACCTAAAAGGTTGATATGATGAGAAAGTATAGCGATAAAAAAAATGCTCAAACTCAAAATTACTACAAAGATAGATTTTATCACGCACCACACACTGTAAAATCTGATGTTAATGAAAGTGTTTTTAAAGAGGATTTTGAAGTTTTAAAAACTCAAGTAGAAATTTTAAATTCCTTTGTAGAGCTTGATTTTTGGGTAATAGAAATTAAAAAAGAAGACAATGTTAAAACCTTGCAAATGCTTAAAACTTTAGGTTATTTAAGTTTTACAGAAGCAAGTGCTATTGATTTTATAGCAGATAAAAATGGTTTTGAAGTGTTTTATCAGCTTTTAAATTTAGAAAAAAAATTAAGAGTGAGAATAAAAACTTTTGTAGGCGTAAAAGAGCGTTTGCAAAGCGTGGCTCATGTTTTTAAAGGGGCAAATTGGAGTGAGAGAGAAATTTATGATATGTTTGGAATTTTCATCATAAATCATCCTAATTTAAAACGCATTTTAATGCCTGATGATTGGTTTGGACATCCGCTTTTGAAAACTTATCCTTTAAAGGGCGATGAGTTTGCAAGATGGTATGAGATTGATAAAATTTTTGGCAAAGAATATCGTGAAGTAGTGGGCGAAGAACAAAGAGATTCTGGTTTTGCTGATGATAAAGATACGCTAAATTTTGCAAGACTTTACCATGAAGTGCCAAAAGGTGGTCAAAAGAAGGAAATTTCCTTTAAACAAGAATATCAAGAAGATGAAGGTGTGGCTTTTGTAAAAAAAGTAAAACGTGATGAAGCAAAAATTTTAGAGAAAAGGCGTTAAAATGCAAATTCCTAGCAAGTTAAAACCTTATTATGAAAATATAGCTTTTGAGCAAGAAGACTCAAAAATGATTATCAACTTAGGCCCTCAACATCCTTCAGCGCATGGAAATTTGCGTCTTATTTTAGAACTCGATGGAGAGCAAGTTGTAAAAGCGCGTCCTTGTATAGGTTATATGCATCGTGGTATGGAAAAAATGGCTGAAAATATGATTTATCAAGAATTTATTCCTACTACTGATAGAATGGACTATATCGCTGCTTCAGCGAATAATTATGCTTATTGTGCAGCGGTTGAAAAGCTTTGTGGTTTAGAGATTCCACGCCGTGCCGCAGTGATACGCATGATACTTTTAGAATTAAACCGTATCACATCGCATTTGCTTTGGCTTGCTACTCATGCGCTTGATATTGGTGCGATGAGTGTATTTTTATACTGTTTTAGAGAACGAGAGTATGTTTTGGATTTGATAGAAAAGTATTGCGGTGCAAGGCTTACGCATTCTTCTATGAGAATAGGCGGGGTTATGCTTGATTTACCTGAGAATTATTTAGAAGAAATGCTTGCATTTTGCGATAAATTTCTAAATGATTTAAAAGATTATGAAGATCTTTTAGATGATAATAGAATTTGGCGTTTAAGAACTGAAAATGTAGGTGTGGTTACTAAAGAACAAGCCTTAAATTGGGGTTGTACGGGTGTGATGTTAAGAGGAAGTGGCATAAAATACGATATACGCAAAGAAGAGCCTTATTTGCTTTATAATGAAGTTGAATTTGGTGTGCCTTATGCTACGCAAGGGGATTCTTATGCAAGATATAAAGTTTATATGCAAGAATTTCGTGAAAGTTTGAAAATCCTTAGACAATGTGCCATGCTTTATAAAGATACTTCGCCTGAAATTTTAGCTACGCATCCTGAGTATGTAAGTGCTTCAAAGGAACAAATTTTAACGCAGAATTATTCTTTAATGCAGCATTTTGTTTTAATCACTCAAGGTTTAAAACCCCCTAAAGGCGAAGTTTATGTGCCTACTGAAAGTCCAAAAGGTGAGCTTGGCTTTTTTATCCATAGTGATGGTACAGGAAGACCTTATCGTTTAAAGGCTAGAACGCCTAGTTATTGGCATTGTGCGTTTTTTGAAGAAATGCTTGTAGGTACTTATTTAGCTGATGTTGTAGCCATTATGGGTAATGTAAATATAGTTTTAGGTGAGATAGATCGATGAGAAGGGTAGATTTAAGAAAAAGCAAAGAGCTTTTTGAAGATTTAGCACAAATCATAAAAGAAGCAAAACAAGGTGAGGTTTTAGTGGTGCTTTTTGAAATCGGCGATTTTTCTCCTGTTGAAAAAAGTTTTTCTTTTGTAAAAGAACAAGGCTGTGAGCTTTTAAATTCTTTGAAATTTAATCAAGTCGATTGGACTATTGTTATAAAAAAGGAGAGGGTATGATTTATGATAATGCTCTTTGTTTTTTAGATATGCCAAGCCTTAAAAACAAAAATTTATGTGAAAAAATAGGTGTAAATAGCATTAATATTTCTTGTTTGGAAGATAAAAACTTAAAAGCTAAATTTTACAAATGCGAAATTGCAAGTTTGAGTTTTGTTTTGGCCTTGCTTTGTAAATTAAGCGATGAAGGACAATTTTGCGATTTAGATGAGGGATATTTAAGTGCTGAATCTTGTTTTGGAGAGGAAGAAGCAGGCGAAGTGCTTGCTTTTTTAAAAGAGGTTAAGTATTTAATTATAGATAAAAATATCCATTCTTATAAAGATAGTGAAAATATCAAATATTTTTTGAATTTCTTAAGTGTAAAATATGGATTAAAGATTTTAGATAGCGATGAAGAAGAATGCGATTTTAAAAAGGCAAAATTAAACACCCTAAAAGAACTCGATAATTATGACGGGTTAGTGCTTTTTAGAGCAAATTTGCAAGATAAAAATTTACATTGTTCAAAGCAATTTTTACAAATTGCAAAATGCAAAGATCAAAGTGAAGTTGAAATTTTAGCTAAAGATTTTAGTTTTAAAACTAAGCTTTGTTTAGATGAAAATTTACAAGGCACCATAGCTTTTTTAAATTATGAAAATAATGGTTTTGATTTTACTCCAATTCGCATAAAGGAAGCAAAATGACAGTTAAGATTAATGGTATAGATTGCGCCTTTGAAGAAGGCGAATATATCTTAAATATAGCAAGAAGAAATGATATTTTTATCCCAGCGATTTGCTATCTTTCGGGCTGTAGTCCTACTTTGGCTTGTCGTATGTGTATGGTTGAAGCTGATGGTAAAAAGGTATATTCTTGCAATACTAAAGCAAAAGAGGGTATGGTTGTAGAAAGTGATTTACAAAATCTTTGGGATGAAAGAAATGAGATCATGCAAGCTTATTGTATCAATCATCCTTTAGAATGTGGAGTTTGCGATAAATCAGGCGAGTGTGAATTGCAAAATTTTACTCATAAAAGTCGTGTAAATGTTCAAAAACATTGGATTAAAGACACGCATAAACCACATAAACATTGGGGAATGATTAATTACGATCCCGCACTTTGCATAGTGTGTGAGCGTTGTATTACAGTTTGTAAGGATAAAATCGGCGAAAGTGCTTTAAAGACTGTTCCTCGTGGCGGAGATAGTGTGGATAATAGCTTTAAAGAGAGCATGGGAAAAGATGCTTATGCGATTTGGACTAAATTTCAAAAAAGTTTGATAGGCCCTGCAAATGGTGATACGCTTGATTGTTCATTTTGTGGAGAATGTACAAGCGTGTGTCCAACAGGAGCTTTGATAGGTTCGAAATTTCAATACACTTCAAATATTTGGGAACTTAAAAGAATCCCTGCTTCAAATCCGCATTCAAGCGATTGTGAGTTGATGTATTATGATATTAAGCAAAGCGGCATTAGCAATCAAAAAGAAAAAATTTATCGTGTGAGTAATGATTTTGCCTTTGCGAGTTTAAATAAGGCTGCAAGGTTTGCTTTTGATACGCAAAATGAGGCGGATAAAGATGAAAAAGCCTTTAAAGAACTTGTGGAGCTTTTTGAGAAAAATGAAATTAAAAACATTAAATTTAATAGTTTTATTACCAATGAAGAAGCTTTGATTTTACAAAATTTAAAAAAGAAATTTAATCTTTCTTTGATCAATGAAGAAGCTTTGAAATTTAAAGAATTTTTACAAGAATTTATCGCTAATTCTGGTGAGTTTTATAGCGCTAATACTCAAGATATAACAAAAAGTGATTTTTTGGTTGTAGCTGGAATGCTTTTAAGATATGATGCTCCAACGCTTAGCTATAAAATCAATAATGCTTTAGTGATGAATAAAGGCTCAGGGCTTTATTTTCATCCTATGGAAGATATGGGTATAGCAAAATATTCTAAAAATTTTATCCCGCACATTCATAAAAATGGCGATGAAGAGCAAATTTTATATTTTTTACTTCAAAAATTTAGCCAAGATGAAGGTATTAAAACTCATTTAGCAGAGTTTTTTGTTAGTGAAAATAAAGAAATAGAAGAAAGTATCAACGAAGAAGTTGTAGAACAAGTCATAGAAAAAGATGAAGAAGGCAATGAAATTCAAAAAGAAGTAAAAAAAGTCGTACCTAAAAAAGTAAAAAAAATCATAGAAGTACAACGCTCTGTTTTTGCTAAAAATTTAGGCATAGATGAAGATAAATTAGAAGATTTATTGCTTAAAAAAGCAAATTTTACTCTTGTTGTAGGGAGTGATTTTTATTTTCATAAAAATGCGAAAAAACTTGCTAAATTACTTGCTTTGATCCAAAATACTACTCCTTTTAAAGTCTTTTTAAATCCTACGCATACTAATACCTTAGGTGTGGCTATGATTTGTGATTTGGATAACAATACACAAGAAGGCAAGACTTTAGGCTACAATGAAAAAGGTGATTTTAGTTTTTCTTATGAAGAGCATGCAAATTTAGCTAGTGCGAGTTTAAATCAGCAAGAAGGAACTTTTTTAAATTATGATAAAAGAGTGGTACCAACTAATGCTGCTTTAGAATTTAAGGGATATTTTTTAAATGATTTGGCTAATGCTTTAGGTTTTGATGAGGAATATACTATAAATTATACTAAGAGACTCCCTATAAATAAAGGTTTTTCTCCGATTGATTTTGATCATTTAGACAATTTTTATACCAATGCAGGCGATTGTAAAAGGGGATATGAGCTTAATTTAGAATGTTTCAAACAAGTTGCTAAAAAAGAATTCATCTCTCCAAATTTTGAAAATTTAAGCCTAAAAGAAGATGAAATTTTGCTTTATAGTGCTAATCCTAGCTATCAATTTGGTAGATTTTCAAATCGTGCTAGTGCGATTAATGAGGTGATTTTTTTAGGTGTAAGTGAAAATTTAGCTAAAGAGAAAAATTTAAAAGATAAAGATCTTGTAAAACTTAAAATAAAAGATAAAGAATTAAGCCTTAGTGTGCGTGTGGATAAGGATATAAAAAATGGAGCTTTCTTGCCGTATTTTGATGAAAAACTTGATACGCTAAGCTTTTTTGATGAAAGATTTGTTGTGGCGAATTTAGAAAAATTAGGAGCAAACCATGAGTGATTTTGCTTTTTTTGCTTTAGAGACTTTGATTAAATGTATTATTATCATTGCAATATTTGCGAGTTTAGCAGGTCTTGCAACTTATGCTGAAAGAAAGGTTTTAGCTTATTTTCAAAGACGCATAGGGCCTGATATGGTAGGGCCTTTTGGGCTTATTCAACTTGTAGCTGATATGATAAAACTTTTTACTAAAGAAGATATAATCCCTTCAAATTCGCAAAAATTTATTTTTGCTATAGCACCTTTGATTTCTGCTATTTGTGCTTTTGTTTCTTTAGCAGCTATTCCTATGCTACCTGAATTTACTTTATTTGGAAGGGTGATTCAGCCTATAGTGGCAGATATCAATGTAGCTTTGCTTTTTGTCATCGGCACTTCAGGACTTTGCTTTTATGCGGTGTTTTTGGGTGGACTTGCAAGTAATAATAAATGGTCGATTTTAGGGGCTGCAAGAGGGCTTGTATCGATTATTTCCTATGAAAGCGTAGGAGCTTTAGCTTTGATTGCTATTATAATGCTTGTAGGTTCTTTTTCTTTGGTGGATATTAACAATTATCAAAGCGATGGATTTTTTTCTTGGCTTATTTTTAAACAACCTTTGGCTTTTGTGCTTTTTATAATTGCTTTATTTATAGAGACTAATAGAACTCCGCTTTGTTTGACGGAAAATGATGCTGAAATTGTAGCGGGTTATGGAACGGAGTATTCGGGTTTAAGATGGGGTATGTTTTTCATAGGTGAATATACTTCTATGATAGCTGGAGCTATTTTGGTCACTCTTTTGTTTTTAGGGGGTTTTAATAGCTTTTGGATTATTCCTGGTTGGATTATGATGATAGTAAAATCAAGTTTTATTTTCTTTTGGTATTTTTGGGCAAGAGCTGCTTTTCCGCAATTGCGTCCAGATCAAGTGATGAAAATGTGCTATTTGATCTTAATTCCTTTAGCTGTTTTAAACCTTTTAATCACTGCTTTGACAGTTCTTTTATAGGAGTTTGATATGAAAAATTATTATTTAGTAGATGAGAAAAGAAAAACTCCTGTTAGCACTTGGGAGAAAATTTCACAAGCTTTGCGTAGAAGCGTTAAACTAGAGCTTTTTGTAGGGCTTTTTGTGATGATGAGAGAATTACTTAAGAGAAATAATAGTGCTACGATTAAATATCCTTTTGAAAAGGTAAAGCTTGACAATCGTTACCGTGCTGTTCATCGTTTGATGCGTTTTATAGAAAGCGAAAATGAAAGATGTATAGGTTGTGGGCTTTGCGAAAAAATTTGCATTAGCAATTGTATCAGAATGGAAACTTCTTTAGATGAAAATGGGCGTAAAAAAGTAGAAAATTATAGTATTAATTTAGGGCGTTGTATTTATTGTGGTTTTTGTGCTGAGGTTTGTCCTGAACTTGCTATAGTGCATGGCACAGAGTATGAAAATGCAGCCGAGCAAAGGTCTTATTTTGGCTATAAGCAAGATTTTTTAACTCCTATTGATAAGCTTAAAAATCAAGTTGAATTTGAAGGAGCAGGAAGTCTTAGAAAGGATGCAAATTTGTGGGTTAAAAAAACGCCAAATTATTACGATGCGATGCTTGAAAGTGCCTTAGAAAATCAAAACACACAAGAGCAAGGAGAAAACAAATGATAGAAAATTTAGCCTTTGTATTTTTTAGTGTAGTGGTTTTAGGCTTTTTTGGCATTGCGGTTTTAAGTAAAAATATGCTTTATTCTCTTTCGGCTTTAGCGGGTGGAATGGTGTTTTTATCGGGATTTTATTTTTTACTTGATGCAGAGTTTTTAGGTGTGATACAAATTATTGTTTATAGTGGAGCTGTGCTTGGACTTTATAGTTTTGCGATGATGTTTTTTGATGCTTCTAAAGAATTTAAAGAACAACTTAAAGCTAAAAAAAGTTTTTTTACTTTGGTGGTTTTAAGTGCGATTTTACTTTTGGCCATGCTTATAGGTTTTAAATACCAAAATATCAGCACGGATTTGCCTTTAAACGATCCTGCTTTGTTTGATTTTAATAAACAACTGGCTTTAGCGATTTTTTCAAAATATCTTTTGGCTTTTGAGTTTATAGCTATTTTACTTTTGATTGCTTTAGTGTGTGCTATAGTGCTTACTCATAAAGAGCTAACAAAGGAAAAACAATGATAGAAAAGTATTTTTTTATAGCTATTTTAATGTTTGTCATAGGGCTTGTAGGTATTTTAAAAAGACAAAATCTCATCATGCTTTTTATTTCGAGTGAAATTTTATTAAATAGTGCTAATTTAGCCTTAGTAGCGGCTTCTAAAATGCACAATGATTTAAATGGACAGGTTTTTGCACTTTTTATCATGGGTGTAGCGGCTTGTGAAGTAGCTGTTGGTGTAGCTTTGTGCGTGCTTTGGTATAGAAGAAAAGGCACTTTGGAATTAAAAAGCTTAAAAGAAGTGGAGGCTTAGTATGCAAAATTTAGCTTTGATTTCTCTTTTTAGTCCTTTTATAGCTTTTTTGTTTGCAAGTTGTTTTGCTTTGAGTGAGAAAAAACAATTTGTAGGGATAATTTGTTCACTTCTAGTTGCTTTGAGTGCTTTTTGTTCTTTGTATTTGCTTTTTTGCAATGAAGCTTTTAATGTGAGTTTGTTTGAATGGTTTGCTGGAGTAAATTTTGGCTTTGATATAGACGCTATTTCGCTTACTATGATGAGTGTTGTAGGTATTGTAGCTACTTGTGTGCATTTTTATAGTATTTTTTATATGGCTCATGATGAGGGTTTTAATAAATTTTTTGCTTATTTGGGGCTTTTTGTCTTTTCTATGCTTTTTTTAGTTATGAGTGATAATTTCTTAGGACTTTTTGTAGGTTGGGAAGGCGTTGGGCTTTGCTCTTGGTTGCTCATAGGTTTTTGGTATAAAAACGCTACTTATTCTTTTGCGGCTAATGAAGCTTTTATTATGAATCGTATTGCGGATTTGGGTATGCTTTTAGGAATTTTTTGGCTTTATTTGCAAGCAGGAACTTTAAAATATGATGAAGTTTTTTCCATGGCACAAAGCCTAGATCACAATGCTTTGATCTTAATCGCAACTTGTTTATTTATAGGGGCTATGGGAAAATCTGCACAATTTCCTTTTCACACTTGGCTTGCTGATGCTATGGCAGGGCCAACTCCTGTTTCTGCATTAATCCATGCAGCAACCATGGTAACAGCGGGGGTTTATTTGGTAATTCGTGCGAGTACGCTTTATGATTTAGTTCCTGAAGTTTCTTATATTATTGCCTTACTTGGAGCTTTTGTAGCGATTTTTGCAGCCTCTATGGCTTTGGTGGTTAGGGATTTAAAACGCATTATTGCTTACTCTACCTTATCGCAACTTGGATATATGTTTGTGGCTGCAGGACTTGGGGCTTATGGTATAGCTTTATTTCACTTAGCTACGCATGCTTTTTTTAAATCTTTACTTTTCTTAGGCGCTGGAAATGTAATGCATGCTATGAATGATAAATTAGACATTAAAAAAATGGGTGGACTTTTTAAACCTTTAAAAATTACAGCTATTTTAATGTGTATAGGATCTTTAGCTTTAGCAGGAATTTATCCTTTTGCAGGATTTTTCTCTAAAGATTTGATTTTGGGATATTCTTTCATTTCTTTTCACCATGGTATTTTTTTAGTGCTCTTAATCGCAGCTTTTTTAACAGCATTTTATAGCTTTAGACTTTTAATGTTGGTATTTTTTACCCCTGCAAGACATGATGAACATCCACATGAAGCAAGTAAAATCGCACTTTTGGCTATGAGTCCTTTGATGGTTTTAGCTATTATTGCAGGATTTTTCGAACATAGTTTTTTTGAATATTTAAGCACAAAATTAGTTTTTATTGATGCGCAAAATCAAATTGTAATGATTTGTGCGAGTGTAGCAGCTATTTTGGGTGCAATTTTGGCTATTTTTGCTTATAAAAATTCTTGGTTTAAGGAAAGTATTGAAGAAAATAAAATTCATAAACTTTTAAGTAATGATTATTTTATTCCTCAATTCTATCATCAATTTATCGTTTCAAAATATGAAAGCTTATGTGCGATTTTAAAGCATTGTGATCTTTATATTTTTGATAGAATAGTTGAAAAAATTGCTTTGTATTCTCAAAATATTTCACAAAAAATGATTATGCCAAACAGCTTAAACTTAATGCTTAGGTTTTTGGTGGCAGCTTTTGTGATTTTGTTGATTTTAGTATGGATGGTGTAAAATGCTAAATTATTTGATATTTTTTCCTTTAATTTCTGCTTTTGTGGTTTTGCTATTAAATCGCGGAGGCGTTAAGGTTTTTAGCGTTGTTGTAAGTTTTATGATTTTGGCTTTAAATTTGGATATTTTTGCGGATTTTTTACAAGGGGTAAGCTTTGATTATAATCTCTCTTTTAAAATTTTGAAATTTTTTAGCTTTCATGTAGGAGTAGACAGTATTGCACTTGTATTGATACTTTTAAGTTCTTTGATGATATTTTTAAGCTTTTTATTTTTGAAACTAGAACAAAAAGCGCTTATATCTTGTATATTCTTTTTAGAATTTGCTATTATGGGACTTTTTAGCGCAAAAGATGGTTTGTTGTTTTATGTTTTTTGGGAATTTTCTCTTTTGCCTTTGCTTTATATTATGGGAGTTTATGGTAAAGATTTTAGAGCAGGGGTGAAATTTTTTATCTATGCTTTTGCGGGTTCAATTTTAATGCTTGTAGCATTGATTTATCAAGCTTATTTAAATTATCAGCTTTTAAATATCTTCACTTTTGACTTGGAAATTTGGAAAAATAATGCCTCAGCAGTAAATTTTACAGAGCAACTTTTACTTTTTGGAGCATTTTTTATCGCTTTTGCTATCAAAGCTCCTTTATTTCCACTTCATACTTGGGCACCTAAGGTTTATGCAAATTCGCCTATACTTGTTTCTGTAATGCTTGTAGTTTTTAAAATGGCTCCTTTTGGATTTTTACTTTTTTGTTTACCACTTTTTCCAGATGCGAGTGTGTATTTTATGCCTTTAATTGTAGCTTTATGTATAGTAAGTATCGTTTATAACGCTTTAATTGCTTATAGAGCAGAAAATATTAAAGAATTGATTGCTTATAGTTCTATTTCACATCTTGGTGTGATGATTTTGGGAATTTTTTCTTTAAATGCTTTGGGTATTAGTGGTGCGGTTTTTTATATGTTTGCACATGGTATTGTAACGGGAGCTTTATTTTTAATGGTTGAACTTTTATACCAAAGATATCATACTTATGATATTTCTTTTTACCATTCTTTAGCCAAAAAAGCACCTTTATTTTCAATTTTCTTTATGCTCATTTTACTTGCGAGTGTTTCTTTGCCTTTAACTGTTTCTTTTGTGGGAGAGTTTTTAATTCTTTTAGGTATAGCAAAGATTAATTTATTTTACGCTTTGTTGGCAGGTTTGGTGATTATTTTAGGAGCGATTTATATGTTCGCAGTATTTAGAAAAATATTTTTCATGCAAAAACAAAGCTTTATAGAGGGTTTTTCTTTACTTTTTAGAGAAATAGTAGCGCTTGTGTGCATTGTAGTAATGATTTTTGGACTAGGGCTTATGCCAAATATACTTTTAAAGCCGATACAAAAAGATGTGGATAATCTTATAAAAACAATGAATATTAGAGCTGTTGAGCAAAATACTTTAGATTTTTTATCTAAAATAGGAGAGGCAAATGTTAAATAATTTTTTAAATTTAGAACTTTTAAATATAAGCTTATCTTATCCATTTTTATTTTTAATTACAACTGCAATAGTTCTTTTGCTTTGCTCTGGTTTTTGGAAATTTCATCGATCGTTTTATATCGGCATAAGTTCTTTGTCTTTGATTGTAAGTGCTTTTTTGATTTTAAATAATGCAAATGCTCAAGGTTTAGAAGCAAAAGCTTTTTTGGCTACTTTAAATAATGATATTGTTTCATTTTATGCTTCTTTGGTGATTTTGTGTTTTTCATTTTTATATCTTTTAATGCAAAAAGAAGAAAATCAGGGTGAATTTTATGCTTTATTTTTATTTATGATTGCATCTTTGCTTTTGATGGTTTCAAGCTCAAATTTAGTACTTATTTTTATAGGACTTGAAAGTTCTTCTTTAGCACTTTATACTTTAATAGCAATGCGTGGAAGTGATAATGCTATTTCAAGTGCGATAAAATACTTTAGTGTAGCGGCTGTAGGAGCTGGGTTTTTTGTTATGGCTGTAGCTTTTATTTATTTAAAAACAGGAACTTTAGATTTATCTGCTAATTTAGCGTTAAAAAATGAGTTTCAAAAAGATCCCATGCTTTTGGGTGCTGGAGTGATGATTTTTGTTCTTTGTGCAATCAAGCTTTCTTTGGCACCTTTTCATTTTTGGCTTAAAGATGTGTATTATGCAGCACATACAAATTTGGTTGCTTTTATTTCAGTTGTGCCAAAAGTTGCCATGTTGGTTGTGGTTATTCGTTTGTTTGATTTTTTAAATAATACAGGTTTTGAATATATCATAATAGTTCTAGCGATTTTTTCTATGCTTATAGGTGCTTTTGCGGCTCTAAGTCAAAACAATATCAAAAAAATGTTTGCTTATAGTTCTGTAGTGCATTCTTCTTTGGTTTTGGTAGCTTGCATTCCTTTATTAAAAGAACAAAATTTTGATGGAATTTTGCTTGCTATTTTTGGATATTGGACTTTATTTGCTTTTGCAAATTATGCTGTATTTATGATTTTAAGCAATTATGAGAATAATTCTTATGAGAGTTTAAATGGGCTTTTGGTTAAAAAACCTTTAATTGCTTTTTGTTTAAGCATTAGTGTGCTTTCTTTAGCAGGTATCCCGCCTTTTGGAGTGTTTTGGGGTAAATTTATGATTTTAAATACAGCAATTTTAAATGGATATTGGTATTTGGCGCTTTTTGTGGCTTTATCTTCTGTTATTATGCTTTATGCGTATTTAAAGATTTTAATTCATGCTTTATTTATGAAAAATGATAGGGTTCATAATATTAAGTTTAGTTTTATACAAAATTTTATTTTAGCTTTTTGTGTTTGTGTAAGCACTTTTGTTATATTGTTAATGTTATAAGAGTTTTGCTATAATTATTTTATGAGAATATTATTTTTAATTTTATTAAGTTTTTTAAATGCTTTTGCTTTTGAGCTTGTTTTAAACACGGGTCGCGAAAATAATCAAGCTTTTGCAGTTTTACATGCGAGTAATGATTTAGAATTTACATGTCAAAAATTTATTACCGAAGCAAAAGTTCATTTTGAATGTGATATTGTAGGTATGGTTGATAATAAATTAAAAGATCAGAGTTTTTCTGCTTTTGATTTAAAATTTATACAAGAAGCTCAAAAAATTAAAATGATCATTTTGCCAAAAATACAAGCAAGAATGTTTGACACTTCTCAAAATATTTATATAGATAAAGAACTCAGTTCATCAAGTTCGCATAAAAGTAAGGCTTTTACTTTTATTTTTACACCAGAACTAGCACCTATTAAAGACTATGATGGACTCGATTTTAATATCAATTTTCCACATGAGAGTTTGCCTTATGTTGGAGCTTTGGATTTAAATTCTGATCCTGTTGTTATTCCTCAAAGTGCAGATATCAATACTTATTTACGCATCAAAAAAGAATACGATAAGGCTAATTACAATCAAGTGGTGATTGATGCACAAAATGCTATCAATAGATATCGTGGCAGTATTTTTACTAGTGAATTTATACTTTATAAATTAAGAGCTCAAAATAAACTTTACACTCAAGATCCAAGTATGCGTGATCAACAAATTTTAGAAAAGATGATTGATGATGCTAAAAATTGGACGCGTACTTTTACAAGTGATAAAAATTTTTCAGAAGTTTTACATATAATGTTAAGAACTTATATCGCTTTAGCTCAGCGTGCTGATGTAGAGTATACAATGTCGATTTTAGATAATGAACAACCTAATAATTATTTTACTCAGTTATCAAAACTTGATTATGCAGACTATATTTATAATTTAAATGAAAAAGAAAAAGCTGTAAATATTTATGAAAATACTTATTTTAATACAAAAAATTTAGATTTAGCTGCAAGAGCAGCTATGAGTTTGGCAAAGAATTTGCTTTCAAATGAGCAAGTAAATAAAGCTATAGAATATATTAATACCATTTTAAAAGCCAATCCTGAATATTTTGGAAAAGATATTCCAAGATCTTTAGAACTTGCTAAATTATTTAATCAAAAAGGACAATTTGATATAAGTGCAAGTATTTATGAAGATGCCTTTGCTAAAATGTCCAAACTTGATCCAAGTTATGAAGAAACTTTAAAAGATTTAGCCTTGGTTTTATCACATGCTAACAGATCTAGTGATGCTAAAAAATACCTTGATTTGTATATGGATGATTATTTAGATGGTAAGTATTTAGATGAAATTAAAAAAGCAAGTGATGAGGTATTCTTTGCTTTAGGTGATAATAATGCAAGCTTTTTGCATCAGCGTTATACAGATTTAATGAAGCAATATGCAAATAAAGATGAGAATATTGCAAATAAAGCTTTAGATGAAGATGTTGCACTTTATTATAAAGAGGGAAATTTTAGTGCCATTTTAGCTTATAAAGATCTTATAGAAAGTAAAAAAATTCCAAATGCTACTCAATTTTTAGAGAAAGCAGCCATTAATGATTTAAAAAATGCCATAAAAGCTGATAATTGTATCAATGCTGCAAATATTTTTATGCGTTTTAGTGCTTATGATATAGGTCAGAAAATTGAGAATAAAAAACAAATGTTAGCTTGTCTTATCAGAACTTCTAATGTTGAACAAGCACTTGATTATATAGATAAAAATTATAATGAAGATTCTATATTTTATGGTCTTCAAAAAGCATCTATTCTTTTTGACAATAAACAATATCCTCAGGTGATTAAAATTTCTAAAGATATAGCTAATTCTAGAATTTTAAAAAGTGATGATGAGAATTTTAAGGCTTATTATTTGCAATTTTTATCTTTATTGCGTTTAAATGACTATAATCAAGCCATTAAAATTTTGCAAATTTTAGAAAGTTTTCCAATGAATTTTAGTATGGTGGAAGCTTATGATGCTTTACTTTCTTACGCTAATGATCATAATATGCAAACAACGATTTTAACTTACGCACCTAAGGCCATTGACTATCAAAATTTTAAAGGTATAAATCTTTTTAGTCCTAATTTAGAATTTATATATCTTGATGCTTTGACTAAAATCAATAAAAATGAAGAAAGTTTAGCTGTTTTAACAGATTTACTTAAATTAAAACTTTCAGATGAAGATAGAGCAAGAGCTTTATATATCCAAGCCTTAACTTATGAAAGAATGCAAAATATACAAGCTGAAAAAGAAAGTTTAAAACAATGTCTTGAAATCAAAAGTGCTTCAAATTGGCAGAATTTATGTAAGAGTAAAAATCAAATTTTAAATCAATAAGTAAATTTAGAGATAACTAGCTTTTTGGCTAGTTATCTAAGGTTAAAACCTCTTCTTCTTAATATCTTCTAAGATATTATTAGCTATATCACTTACTGTACTAGAAATAATAGCTGATTCATTAGCAATTTCAACATTATCTTTAGTAGTTTGATCAATTTGAGCTACGCTATCATTGATTTGAGTGATACCTGCAGTTTGTTCTTTAATACTTTCTGCCATATCATTGATAGATTGAACAAGTAAATTAGTATTAGCTTCAATTTCAGATAAAGACTTTTGAGTTCTTTCAGCTAACTTTCTAACTTCATCAGCTACCACTGCAAAGCCTCTACCATGTTCTCCAGCACGAGCTGCTTCAATAGCTGCATTTAAAGCTAAAAGATTGATTTGATCTGCAATATCACCTATAATACCTGTAACATTTTTAATCTCTTCGGATTGAGTGATAACATCACTAGTTTTAACTGAAACATTTTGCATAGAAGAAGTGATCTCTTCTAAAGCTGCTGCAGTTTCTTCTAAAGATTGAGCTTGAGAATTTGAAGAAGTGGTTAAGCTCTTTGAACAGCAGTTTGTAATTTTCCACTTTCATTAGCTAAAGCATTAGCAAAGTCTGAACTTTGTTTTAGCATTTTAACTATTTCATCACCTAAAGCATTAGTAGTTAATTCTACACTACCGCTAGCATTTTCTAATTTATTTCTAAAGTCTAAGCTTTTGTATTCTTCAAAAATTTTATGAATAGCATTCATATCAGAACCTACTCTAGCTTGTAAAACATCAAGAAGTTTATTTAGAACATTTTTAAGTTCAATAAGCTGTGGGTTTCTTGGATTAGCAGTAATTCTTGCTGTTAAATTACCACCTTCTACAACTGATACGGTTTGAACTGATTCTTTAACGGCTTGATTGTCTTGTTCTAAGCCTCTTTTAGTAGCAAGAATGTTTTCATTGATAGCATTTGAGATTTGTCCAAATTCATCATTGCTTTTTACTTCTATAGTAGAAACATTTTTTGTTTTATGGTTGATAAAATCAAAGAATGAAGTTAAACCTGTTTGGATAGCTGCAAGTGGGGAGAGGTATTTTGATACGATGAAATAAAGGAGGATGACGCTAAATACTACTACAATAATGACAACAATGGCTTGAATAAATGCAGCTTTATAAATAGGTTTATTTATAATATCAGCGCTTTCGGTAATACAAGCTGTATAAGCAAAGACTTTAGTACAAGCTCCAAGTCTTTCTTCATTATTTAACTTATAAGAGAAGAAGTTGTTATCACCATTGAGTTTATATGCATTTAGAACAGGAGAATGATCAATGGATGGATTTAATAATTCTTTATTGGTTGCTGCAAATATTTTATTTTTTTGATCAAATAAAAAAGTATTTCCAGGGGTTTTTGCAACTAAATTTTGCAAATCTTCTGATGGTATATCGACACCCAGTACCCCTATGATTTTACCATCTTTATAAATAGCTTTAGAATACGTTATTACATATTGTTTTAAAACTGTATCTAAATATGCTGGTGTAACAAAAATATCATTTGTTTTTAAAGCTTCTTGATACCAATCTTTTGTCTTTATATCTAAATCATCACGTAATTCAGGCATTTTTGCATCATTAGATTTTTGACTAAGTAAAACTTTTCCATTGTTTAAACCTAAATAAACATTTAGTGCATTTATACTATGATGATAATATTTCAATATTGGACCAACATTGTTAATAATATTTTCTTCAGTGATTAAAGATTGATAAGGTAAGTTCGCGATATCTTTTTCTAAAGCTCTAGTAAAAGATTGATTTGTGGAACGGAAATCTTCAACGGTAGATTGTGTGACTTTAAGTAGGTCAGTTTGATTTTTAAGAGTGCTTTCATATAGTGAGGTTTTTGTAAAATAAAAACTTACAATACCTAGAACAATTAAGGCAAAAATTGCAATTAAATTTGCAATGAGGGAAAGTTTGATTTTAATACTATTCATTATTTTCCTTTTAATCTTTGTTATTTTTAGCATAAAACTAATAATTTGGCTATTATTTTATCACAAAAAAATAAAATAAATTTTTATTTTTATCTTAAATAAAGGAGAAAATATGGCTTATACTATAAAAAAAGTAGAAAAAGAAACAAAAATTAGTGCTCATACTTTAAGATTTTGGGCTAAAAAAGGTTTGTTTCCTTTTGTTCAAAAAGATGAAAATAGTGTGAAATATTTTTCAAAAAGCGATATAGAATGGGTAAAATGGATAGAATGGCTTAGAATTTCAGGTATGCCAATAGAACAAATCAAACATTATATAAAACTTTGCTCTTTGGGTATAAAAACTGCTAAAGAAAGACAAGAGATGTTAAAGCAAACAAAGAAAAAATTACAAAACCAGATTAAAACATTAAAAGAAAGTGAAAAAGTTTTAAGCAAAAAGATAAAAATTTATGAAGAAATGCTTGCAAATGAAGTCGATGGGTTTAATCCAGAAAGCAAGGACTATCAACCTTGTGATAAATTGCATAAGTTTAAGGGTTGATTTTATATTAAGGGCAAATTTGGGTAATAATATTTTCATTTTTTTTAATAACATTTTTAAGCTCTAAATTTTTGATATTTTCAAAAAGATCTAAATGCAGCTTTAAAAGCTCATTATTAATCCCATAATACGCCCAAGTTCCTTGACGCCTTACATACAAAAAACCTGCATCTTTTAAAATTTTTAAATGTCTTGAAAGTCTTGATTGACCCATGTTTAAGAGCTCTTGTAGATCACAAACACAAAGTTCTTTGTATCTTAAAAGATGATACAAAATCAAAATCCTACTTTCATCATTGATTGCTGAAATAATGGTTAAAAATTTTTGCATTTTATTTCCTTAAATTAAATTAATAAAAATTCCAAAAGATATAGCCACGCCTAAAATAATCATAACAAATAAAAATAAAAATTTTATTTTAAACATTTGTTTGAGTAAAACAAGCTCAGGTAAAGAACATCCAGCACCAGCGATTAAAAAACTCATAATCACTCCTTGAGAAATTCCCATTTGTAAAAGTGCTAAGCCTATAGGAATAATAGTTTCTACTCTTAAATAAAGGAAAATTCCTAAAAAAGCCGCTAATGCAATGCTTAAAATTTCATTGCCATTTAGGTATTTTTGTAAAATTTCTTGAGGAATAAAACCATGAATAAAAGCACCGATAAAAACTGCCACAACGATATAAGGTAATAATTTTTTATAATTTTTCAAACTTTCTTTGAATAATTCTTTATAGTTTATCGTTATATTTTTAGACTTATCTTGAGTATTTGCACAGCATGATTTTTGTTTAAAAATAAAATTGCTAGGATTGTGAGCGCTTTGGGTAAAAATACTTGATTTTGTATTTTTAGGAATATGTTTTAAAAAACTATCTTCCTTAAATTTAGAAAAAACAAAAGAAATAATAAATATCAAAAATATCAAAAAAACCACATAAATCAAACTTAACTTTAAACCAAAAGTTACAAAAAGCATGGAAAAAATAATAGGATTAATAAGAGGCGAAGTAAAAAGATAAGCTAAAGCTATGCTAAGTTTTACTTTCGCTTCTAAAAAAGCTCTTAAAAGCGGTATGGTAGAACAGGAACAAAATGGCGTTAAAGCACCTAAAAATATAGCTTTAAAATAACTTGAAATTTTGTCACCAGCAAGTTGTTTTTAAAAATTCCTTCGTATTTTTGATTGATAATAGAAACTAAAAAAGAAATAGCTATAAAAAGTACAGAAAGCTCAGTAAATAGATATAAAAACTCTTTGAAAGTATTTAAAAAAGACTGCATTTTTTATCCTTTTAAAAATATTTCCAAAAAATATAACATGTATAAATTAATAAATTAATATATATTGATATATTAATTTATTACTTAAACGATATTTTTATAGCTATTTCCCCAATTCTCAAGACTTTTTAAGATGGATTCTAAACTATTGCCTAAAGATGTAAGTGAGTACTCAACCTTTGGAGGAACTTCTGCATAAACTTTGCGTTTGATCAGTTTTGCTTCTTCTAATTCTCGTAAATTTTGTGTAAGGACATTTTGAGAGATGTTTTGATTTTTTGTAAATGAAATGCTTTTTCTTAACTCTCCAAATCTTTTAGTCCCTTGCAACAAATCTCGAATAATTAAAATTTTCCATTTATTTCCTATCAAATTAAGCGTGGTTTCAATAGGACAAAGAGAATGATATTTTTTCATTATAAATCCTTATTTTTTAAAATTATAACATATTTTTTAAAAAAATTTATCTCATTAAAATACTAAAATAACATAATACTCCTAAAATAGATACTATATTATAAAATAATATCTACTTGATTTTTAGTAGTAAATATATTTATAATTTCTAGATTGCATTTTTTATGTAAAAATACTTAAAAAGGAGATATTATGAAAATAGCAATTTTATGTGCAAGCGGTAAAGTAGGCAAAGAAATCAGCAAAGAAGCTTTAAAAAGAAATTTAGAGCCAGTATGTTTTGTACGCAATAGCTCTAAAATGAATGAATTTTTACCTCAAGCTAAAATAGTACAAAGAGATCTTTTTGAACTTGATTCTAAAGATCTGATAGATTTTGATATTATTATTGACGCTTTTGGAGAATGGGAAAATTTAAGCTTACATAAAAAGCATATAGAATGCTTGAGTGTAATTTTACAAGGAAGTAAGGCTAAATTATTTGTTGTAGGGGGTGCTGGAAGTTTGTATATGGATGAGAATCATACTACAAGACTTATGGATATGCCTGATTTTCCTAAAGAGTATTTGGATATAGCTAAAGCAAGTGCGGAAGTATTGGAATTTTTACGCAATGAAAAAGGTTTTAAATGGGTATATGTGAGCCCATCTGCTATTTTTTCACCAGATCTTCCAAAAAGCAATCATTATAAAATCATAGGCGAAAAATTTGAAGTGAATGCCAACAATGAAAGTAAAATCAGCTATAGTGATTATGCTAGTGCTATGATAGACATAGTGCTTAATTCTTGCTATGAAAACACACGCATTGGGGTAATAAGCCTATAAATAAAGATGCCTTATGCTTTTAAGGCATCTTTTATTTCTTTTAAATACTTATTTTGAAGTTTTAAATTTTCTTCTAAAGAATTTAAAATCTCTTCGCTAGTTCTTAGGATTTTTTCTTCTTTTACATTTGGATTTTTAGCACTTAAATCATAATTTCTTTCTTCAAGTTCTTTTTTGCTAAGCAGCCAAGAATTAGCAGTGATTTTTCTTTTCTTTGTAGCATTTTAGAAATTCCTTAAAATGTGCGTATTCTAAAGGCTTGTTTTTAGTAAGCTTGTAAGGTGGTATAAGCTCGTAGTAATACACCTTATCATCATTTGCTTTTAAAATACTATTTGTTATACTTAATAAAATTATTTAAGGATAAAAATGGCAAAGAAAAAAGAAATAAAACTAGAAGATGCGTTATGGAAAAGTGCTGATAAATTACGCAAAAATATCGACGCAGCAGAGTATAAACACATAGTTTTAGGACTTATATTTTTACGCTACATTAGCGATAGCTTTATGCAAAAATACGAAGAGTTATTAAAAGAACAAGATGATGGAGCCGACCCAGAAGATGCAGATGAATACCTAGCTGACAATATCTTCTTCGTTCCAGAAAAATCTCGCTACAACTACATAAGAGATAACGCCAAAAATCCCAAAATAGGCAAAATGCTAGATGAAGCAATGGACGAGATAGAAAAACACAACGATACTCTAAAAGGAGTTTTGCCAAAAGTCTATGCCAAAGATAACTTAGATAGTAAATGCCTAGGCGAACTTATAGATCTTATAGGAAATATCGCCTTTGACACTGGTAAAAGCACCGATGTTTTAGGTCATGTATTTGAGTATTTTTTAGGTGAATTTGCCCTAGCTGAAGGCAAACAAGGCGGACAATTCTACACTCCAAAATGCGTCGTAGAGCTCCTAGTAACTATGCTTGAGCCATATAAAGGCAGAGTGTTTGATCCTTGCTGTGGAAGTGGCGGTATGTTTGTTCAAAGCGAAGAGTTTGTAAAATCTCACCAAGGCAGACTAGATGACATCTCAATCTATGGTCAAGAGTCAAATCAGACTACCTACAAACTCGCCAAAATGAACCTAGCCATAAGAAAAATCGAAAGCTCACAAGTGATATGGAACAACGAAGGCTCATTTTTAAACGACGCTCATAAAGACTTAAAAGCCGATTTTATTATAGCCAATCCACCATTTAACGACTCGGACTGGAGCGGCGAACTGTTAGAAAACGATGGCAGATGGAAATACGGCGTCCCACCAGCAAGCAACGCCAACTACGCTTGGATACAGCACTTTTTATATCATCTATCACCAAACGGCGGTGTAGCGGGATTTGTCCTAGCTAAAGGCGCACTTACAAGCAACACCACAAATGAAGCAGCCATTAGAAAAGCACTTATTGAAGATGATTTGATAGATTGTATAGTAAATCTACCCGCAAAGCTGTTTTTAAATACAGGTATTCCTGCATCACTTTGGTTTATAAGACGCCAAAAGCTACCAAAGACAGTCAAAAAAACGCTTTTTATAGATGCAAGAGATTTAGGAACTAGGATAAATAGACGCAACAAAACCCTAAACAAAGACGATATAAACCAAATCGCAAATATTTATAAAGCATGGAAAAACGGCACTGATTATGAAGACATAAAAGGCTTTTGTAAAAGTGTTAGCATAGATGAGATAAGAGAGCTTTCTTATGTGCTTACCCCAGGGCGTTATGTGGGGCTTGCTGATAGTGATGATGAGTTTGATTTTGATACTAGATTTAACGAGCTTTTAGCAAAGTTAAAATCCCAAATCAAAACTGAGCAAGAGCTAAGTGAAATTATCTTAAAAAACTTAGAGAAGATTAAATGATAAGGACGGTTATGGATTTTAAATTTGTACTAAGATTGTTAGAAGCAAACCAATTTGAGAATGAAGTGGTTGAATATAAGAAAAATAATAAAGATTTTATTGTATTAGGAAAAAATATTTCTGCTTTGTCAAATACAGCTGCTTTACTGGGTATAGATAAAGCATATATAATTTTTGGCATTGAAGATGGTACGCTTAATATTGTCGGTACAAATTTTAAACCAAAACAAGAAAAAAAGGGAAATGAAGAGCTTGAAAGTTGGTTGCATAAAGTTTTAAAACCTAATATAGAATTTAAAATTCATGAAATAACGGAAAAAGAAATCAGGTTGGTGGTATTTGAAATTGAGGCAACTAAGATTTCACCAATAAAATTTGAAGAAAAAGCTTATATAAGGATAGGCAGTAATAGAAAAGAATTGGATAAATATCCAGAAAAAGAGAAAAAATTATGGCAAGTTCTTTCAGGCTTTTCTTTTGAAAATGAAATAGCTAAATCAAATTTAAATATTCAAGATATATATGATTTATTGGATTACAGTAAGTGTTTTGATATGTTAGATATATCTTACGATAATTATTCTTCAGATGAATATATTATTGAAAAATTAATTGAGCATGGTTTAGTTAAAAATTTGAATGATTCTTTTGCTATTACTAATTTAGGTGCTATCTTGTTTGCAAAAGATTTAACAAAATTTAAAGGCTTAAATAGAAAAAGAATTAGATTTATAAGGTATCAAGGTAAAAACAAAATTCATACATTAGAAGAATTAGAAGGTAGAAAAGGATATGCTATTGGTTTTCAAGGATTGATTTCATATATAATGCAGTATGTTCCTAAAAATGAAGTGATAGAGAATGCGATAAGAAAAGATACTACTTTATATCCAGAAATCGCAATAAGGGAACTTGTAGCTAATGCGATAATTCATCAAGATTTTACAATAAATGGTAGAAATCCAATGATTGAAATGTATAGCGATAGAATAGAAATAACAAACAATGGAAAATCTCTTATAGATATTAAACGATTAATAGACATGCCATCAAAGTCACGGAATGATAAGTTGGCTAATTTAATGAGAATAATGGGTATATGTGAAGAAAGGGGTTCTGGTGTGGATAAGGTTATAGATAGCGTTGAAGCTTATCAATTGCCAGCACCAGATTTTATAAATAATGAAGATTATTTTCAGGCAATTTTATTTTCTCATATGCCCTTAGAAGATATGACCAAACAAGATAGAATAAGAGCTACATATCAACATTGTTGTTTAAAATGGGCTTCAAGAGAAGCCATGACAAATGCTAGCTTAAGAGCTAGATTTAAAATAGGTGATAAGCAACATTCAAAAGCTTCAAAAATAATTAGCGATACTTTAGAGGCAGGTTTGATTAAGCAGCAAGATCCAGAAAATAAATCTACAAAACATGTTAAATATGTTCCATTTTTTGTTTAGGTTTTATGTCATGCTTTCGTCAAAATTATTTAAAAATAGCTTAAATTATATATCACATAGCTTTAAAATACGAGCTTTTAGCGTTTTTTCTTCTGTCATGCTTTCGTCATTATCTTTTAAACCAAGCTTAAACAAAGGAAATTCCGAATTTAAATTCTCGAATTTATTTCGTGTATTTTTTGGATTTTTTACGCAAATAAATTCCAAGGGATTAAGATATGAATAATTGGAAAAAATGTAAGCTTGGGGATATTGCAGAGATAACAATGGGGCAATCTCCAAAATCAGAATTTTATAATTTTGATAATATAGGTATGCCATTTTTACAAGGCAATAGGACTTTTGGTAGGAAATATCCTTATTTTGATACATATTGCACTGAATATAAAAAAATAGCTAAAAAGGGTGAGATTTTATTTAGTGTGAGAGCTCCTGTCGGAGATATTAATTTCGCAAACAATGATATTTGTATCGGTAGGGGCTTATGCTCCATGAATGCAAAAAATGGTGAAAATGAATTTTTATATTACTTATTACACAACTTAAGAAGTGTTATTATAAATAATGAGTCTGGTAGTGTTTTTGGCTCGGTAAATAAAAATGATTTACAAACAATAGAAATTTTATTACCGCTATTAGAAGAGCAAAGGCAAATTGCTACTATCTTAAGTAGTATTGATGACAAGATAGAACTACTACACGAGCAAAACAAAACCCTAGAAGAACTCGCCCAAACTCTTTTTTTAAATTGGTTTAAAGATAGAGAATTTAATAGCACTATTAGTGATTTTATATCTATGCAAAATGGTTTTGCTTTTAAGAGTAAAGATTTTATAGATTATGGTAACAATGGAGTAATAAAGATAAAAAATATTTCAAATGGAATTGTAGATATTGTAAATACTGATAAGATAAGCCAAAATACTATAAATGAAGTTAATAACAAATTTAATATAAATTCTGGAGATATTTTATTTGCAATGACTGGTGCTGAGATAGGTAAAATGGGTATCGTTCCAAGTACAAATAAAAAATTATGGTTAAATCAGCGAGTAGGAATGGTAAAAGAAAGGTTTTTAGGAGCTAGGTTTTTAGCATATATACATTTAACTTCTGAATTTGGTTATGACTATGTTATCAATTCAGCTACTGGCAGTGCTCAAGAAAATATAAGTGCGACAGATATTGAAAATTGTCCATTTGTTAAGCTTACGAGTGAAGAGATTGTGAGTTATTCTAAACAATTAAATGATTTTTTTGAAAAAATTATATTTAATCTAGGAGAAATTCAAACCCTAGAAAATATGCGTGATATACTTATCCCAAAACTCCTAAATGGAGAAATAAAAATAACTAACTAAAGGAGAATGTGTGAATAAATATAAGTTTGTAAAATTTCAGGTTAAAAACTTTCGTTCTTTATTGGATATTACTTTAAATATAGACAATAATAATATAAATACAATTTGCGGTGAAAATAATATTGGAAAGACTAATTTTTTGAGAGCCTTAAATTTATTTTTTAATCATAATAATGGTGTGGAGTATAATCAAAATGAAGATAGACCATATCATATTCAAAAGGGATCAACTGGTGGTAGAAAAACAGAATTAATAGGCTATTTTACAAAAAATAATGTCACACATATTTTAAAAGTTGAATTTCATAAAGATAAGATTGTGTATATATTAAATGGAAAGATGGTTGAATGGAAAGTTGCTAGAGATATTGTAGAAAGTTTTAAACTTTTATTTATAGAAGCAAGTAATGTGAATATGCCTAGCGTAATTTCTGCTATTTTAGAAAACGATGCTTTGTTAGCCTTAGATAATAAACGAAAAAAGCAAAGTGAGCCTTTAAGAACATTGAAATTATTCATAGAACAATCAAAGAAAGCTATAGAAGATATAGAAAAGGATATTAATATATATTTAAAACAAATGTTAGATTTTGATAACACCTTAAAAGACAAGGAAATAAAAATTAGATTTGCCGAATTTGAAAAATTAAGAGATGTTGTAAAAACTATGACATCTGTTACTTTAGACGATGGAAATGACCACTTAATGGATCATAAAGGGAGTGGTGCTCAAAGAATAGTACTTTTATCTTTAATGCAATATATTACAGATAAAATTACAACAGATATAATATGGGCAATTGATGAACCAGAAGCATTTTTGCAGCCAAAATTACAAAAAAAGATTATGGAAATATTTAAAAATATTGTAAGAGAGAAAAAGCAGCCTATAATTATGACAACACATTCTCAATACTTTGTAGATTTTAATAATTTAGTCAATACTCATTTGTTTAAATTGACAAAAGAAGAAAAGATTTATGCTAGAAAAAAAGGTAGAGTATTTCAAGAAATTAACACAAAACCGATTTATATAGGCACTGCGTTTGAAAAGTTATCTGTTATTAAAAAACATTTAGGTATAGAAACCAATGATAATTGGGATATTATGCCTTATAATATTTTAGTTGAAGGAGAAGAAGATAAGAAATATTTGCAAATGCTAATAGAAATTTTAAATTTATCTATGCCAAATATAATACATTCTGGTGGTGCAACTAAAATAGCAGGTTTTTTAGAATATTTTAATAATCAGTGCAGTTATACTTCTTTTAAACCATATTTTATATGTATTTTTGATAACGATGAAGAAGGTAGAAAACAATACAATAAAATATCAAAAGATAATTTATATCCAAACATAAAGCTAGATGCAAAAAAATTAAAAAGATATGGAGAATCGATACAAGAAAATAATAGAGATATTTGGGAGATTGAAGATTTCATGCCTATAAAAATAATAGTAGATGCAGTTAATATTATACTTAAGTATAAACAATACAATACGATAACAAACTCTCAGATAAGTGATAGAAAAAAACTAGCATTTAAAAATATGTCAATTTTGGATTATTTAGAAAAATGTATTGCTGATAGAAATGAAGAGAAAGAAAGATTTATATTAAACACTGAATCAAGAAAAAAAGAAATTTGCCAAAACGCATTTAGGGCTCGTGAAAAATATACAAAAAATGATTTAGAAGATTATCATGTTGATTTTATGAATGAACTTATTGATAGCTTTAACAAAGTAGATTTGATAAAAAAGGATAACTAAAAATGAGCAAGGCGAAGACTAGTGAGTTTGATTTAGAGCAGTTTGTTATATCATCACTACTTGAGCATGGGTGGTGCTATGAAAAGCCTGTAAGAGCCACTGATGAAGTTTTGCTAGAAACTAGCCTTGTAAATGCACTTTGTAGGCTAAATCCACAGCTTGATTTATCAAAAGCTAATGAAATTTATAAGGAGCTAAAAAGCAAAAATCATCTTAGCCTTTTAGATAGCAATGAAAACTTTCATTATAAGCTTGTAAATGGGGTAAATATAAACACTACAAAAGACGGCGAAAGCAGAGCTGATATCATAAATCTAATTGATTTTAATAATGCAAGCAACAATGAATTTATAGCAACAAACCAGCTAAGCATCACAGAAGCTAAAGAAAACAAAATCCCCGATGTAGTGCTATATATAAATGGAATTCCGCTTGTTTTAATGGAGCTAAAAAGCCCAAGCGATGAAAACGCCACGATAAACTCAGCTTATAATCAAATAAACACTTATAAACAAACAATCCCAAGTATTTTTACATATAATGCTTTTTGTGTGATAAGCGATGGGTATTTTGCTAGGGCGGGGAGTATTTCGGCTGATTTTTCAAGGTTTATGGCGTGGAAAAGTAGCGATGGGATAAACTACGCTCCAAACAAGTCTTTAGAAATTAAAACCTTAATAGATGGTATGCTAAATCCAAAAACCTTGCTAGATATCATTTGCAATTTCATAGTTTTTGAAAAAGAGCAAATAAGAGATTTAAATGGTATTTTAAGTATAAAAACTACCAAAAAAATCGCTTGCTATCATCAATACTACGCAGTAAATAAAGCCATTAGTAGAACAATCACAGCAAGTAGCAAAGACGGAGATAAAAAAGGTGGCGTGGTGTGGCATACGCAAGGTAGTGGGAAGTCTTTGTCTATGGTGTTTTATAGTGCTAAAGCGATAAAGGCTTTAAATAATCCTACGATTTTGCTTATCACGGATAGAAATGATCTAGATGATCAGCTTTTTGGTACTTTTGCAAGTTGTGCGAACCTTTTAAGACAAGAGCCAAAACAAGCAAACGATAAAGAGCATTTAAAAGAGCTTTTAAGGGTAGCTAGTGGTGGAGTGGTATTTACTACTATTCAAAAATTTAGTCCAGAAAATGATAATGTATTTGAGTGCTTATCGCTTAGAGATAATATCATCGTAATTGCAGATGAAGCACACAGAACCCAATACGGCTTTGATGCAAAAGTAGTAGAAGAAAAGTCAAAAAGTGGCGATGTGCTAGGGCAAAAGATAGTTTATGGTTTCGCAAAATATCTGCGTGATGCTTTGCCAAATGCTACTTATATAGGATTTACAGGAACGCCAATTGAAAGCCATGATATAAACACCCCTGCAGTTTTTGGAAACTACATAGATATATATGATATATCAAGAGCTGTTGAAGATGGTGCTACTGTGAGTATATATTATGAAAGCAGACTTGCCAAAATAGAGCTAAGCGAAGAAGGAAAAAGGCTTGTAAATGAATTAGATGAAAAGCTTGAAAACCAAGATAGCCAAAAAGCAAAAGCTACTAAGCTAGAAGCTTTAGTAGGTAGCACAAGCAGACTAAAACAAATCGCTAAAGATATAGTAAAACACTTTGAAACAAGGTCTAGTAAGCTCGGCGGAAAAGGTATGATAGTAAGTATAAGCCGAAGCGTAGCTATAAAACTATATGATGAAATCATAAAAATAAGACCAAGTTGGCATAGCGATGAGCTAAGTAGCGGGGCTATAAAAGTAGTGATGACTTCAAGCTCTAGCGATGGGGTAGAGTTTAGTAAACATCATACAAGTAAGATTCAAAAGCAGTTTTTGGCAAATCGTATGAGAAATATAGACGATGAATTAAAACTAGTTATAGTGGTGGATATGTGGCTAACTGGCTTTGATGTGCCATCGCTTCATACTCTTTATATAGATAAGCCTATGAAAGGGCATAATCTAATGCAAGCTATAGCTAGAGTAAATAGGGTTTATAAGGATAAACCTAGTGGGCTTGTGGTGGATTATCTTGGGATTGCAAGTGATTTGAAAAAAGCTTTATCATTTTATAGTGAAAGTGGTGGCAAGGGCGATATAATCACTACTCAAGAAGACGCTGTAAAAGTGATGATAGAAAAGCTTGAAATCGTAGAACAAATGCTGCCAAATGACTATGAAAAATACTTTGAACTTGATACGGGGGCTAAACTTGAATATATACTTGATGTAGAAGAGCATATATTATCAAATGAAGATGGTAAGAACAGATTTATAAAAGAATTTGCAGCACTTGATAAAGCCTACACGATAGCTATGCCACACGAAAAAGCTTTGAGCATAAAGAATAAAATCGCTTTTATGTATGCGATAAAGGCTAGGTTTTTAAAGTTTGCTAAAGAAAATGAGAATGAAAATTTGCTTAATCAAGCTTTGATAAAGCAAGTAGTAGATAAAGCTATTGTATCATCTAAAGTGGTGGATATTTTTGATGCTAGTGGTATAAAAAAGCCTGATATATCTATACTTTCTGATGAGTTTTTACTAGAAGTAAAGAATATGAAGCGTAAAAATTTAGCCTTTGAAATGCTAAAAAAGATACTAAATGATGAGATAAAAGCAAGAGAAAAGCTAAGCCTAACAAAGGCTAAAAAATTAGCACAAATGCTTAGTGATGCTATCAAAAAATATAACAATAAGCTAATCTCATCAAGCGAGGCACTAGATGAGCTAATAAATATGAGTAAAAGCATAGTAAGTATGGAAGATGAGGCTAAGAAGTTAGGTTTAAAAGACTATGAATACGCCTTTTACTCAGCACTTGCTTGTAATGATGAGTATGAAAAGATTTTAGGCAATGAAAAACTATTAGCACTCGTTAGTGAAATACTGCAAATTATCAAAAACAATGTAAGTATAGACTGGATGATAAAAGAAAATGTAAGAGCAAGATTAAGAGTAGCTGTAAAAAGAGTGTTAAATAAGTATGGTTATCCACCTGATATGCAACAACTTGCAATTGATGGAGTTTTAGCTCAAGCTGAAATTTTGGCTAAGGAATTAGCTAACGAGTAGAATTTAAGCGATACTGAAATTAAATTTGTTTGTATTATTTTCTTTTATCTTTATTATAGATAGCTTGATTTGTCGTTGCAACTATGTCTTTGTTATAAAATTTGCTTAATTTTATACAATTTCACTAGTATCCAGTATTTATACTAATTTTTAAAAAATTATTTTCACTCTTGACTTATAGCTACTCTAATGTTTTATAATTATAAAAAATCAAAAAAGGAGCAAAAATGCAATACAAAATTTTAGAAAACAATCGCATCGCAAGTAAAGGCTATGCAATGCTTAGCAAGGATGCGAAATTTACACCCTTTGAATTTAGCCGCCATGCTATTGGCGATAATGATATTTTGATTAAAATCCTATATGCAGGCATTTGTCATAGCGATATTCACACCGCAAGAAGCGAGTGGGGAGAAGCTACTTATCCTTGCGTGCCTGGGCATGAGATAGCAGGAGAAGTTATCGCTGTGGGTAAAAATGTGAGTAAATTTAAAGTAGGAGATTACGCAGGGGTTGGTTGTATGGTAAATTCATGCGGTGAGTGCGATGCTTGCAAACGCTCACAAGAGCAGTTTTGCGAAAATGGCAAAACCATCTTTACTTACAATAGTTGTGATGTATTTCATGGCAATGAAAACACTTATGGGGGCTACTCAAACAACATAGTTGTAAGTGAAAAATTTGCCGTTTGTGTGCCAAAAGATGCACCGATGGAAAAAGTCGCGCCTTTGCTTTGTGCAGGAATTACCACTTATTCTCCGCTTAAATTTTCAAATATCAAAGAAGGCTCAAGCGTAGCAGTAGCGGGATTTGGCGGACTTGGTATGATGGCGGTTAAATATGCTGTGAAAATGGGTGCAAAGGTTAGCGTTTTTGCTAGAAATGAAAACAAAAAAGCCGATGCTTTGGCTATGGGTGTAAGCTCATTTTACACAAGCTGCGATAAAAACGCTGTAAAAGAACGTTTTGATTTAATCATCTCAACCATTCCAACGCCTTATAATCCTGCTATTTATTTGGATTTGCTTAAATTTGGCGGTGAAATGGCGATAGTGGGTTTGCCACCTCACGAAGTTGCTCCAAGTATCAGCGTGATAACCTTTGTACATAAGGCAGGTAAAAAGGTTTATGGCTCGTTAATTGGTGGTATTGCTGAAACTCAAGAAATGCTTGATTTTTCTTTAAAACACGGAATTTATCCAGAAACCGAGCTTATTACCCCACAAGAAATCGATAAAGCTTATGAAAATCTAACCTCAGGAAAGGCTAAATTTCGCTATGTCATTGATATGACAAAAGAATAATTTAATACTTATCAAAAACCACATCGCTAATGTCAAATCCCCTTTGCTTAGCGATGTTTAAAAGCTCTTTTATATTTTTTTCATCTATTATATTTCTTGCTAAAATCCAAAGATATTTTTTATCAGGACTACCCACAATGGCAACTTTATACTCGCTATCAACAAAAATGATTTCATAATTTACTTTATTAAAAAGGTTCATAAAGATGTTAAATCTCACTGCTAATTGCCTATTTGAAACGATTTTTGCCTTACCCTTTATACTTGAAATTTCATTTTTTTTACTGCAAAAATTCTCAATTTCTACATAAGGAATGCCATTTTTGTATTTAAGCTCGTATTTTGCCTTTGAATTTAGGCAAGATTTTTGAAAAAAGGCCGGTTTTCTAGCTATTTCAAGCCATTCTCCCATATAATTTTGCAAAGAAAGTTCGCCAATTAATTCAAGCATTTTTTCCCTTTTTTGTCTTTCTTGCCCCATTTGCTCATAGCTTGTAAAATGGGAATTAAACTTTGTCCACGTTTGGATAAGCTATATTCTACCTTGGGTGGAATTTGAGCGTATTCTTTTCTGATAATTAAACCATCGTTTTCTAGTTCTCTTAAGGTATTGGTTAAAGTTTTAAAAGATATGGAGCTTAAAAAGCGTTTGAGTTCATTATAACGCACGATTTCATAGCGAAATAAGCAGTATAAAATACTCATTTTATATTTTCCATTAATTAATGCTAGAGTATAGTTAAATCCACATTCTTCGAAATTGCACGGAGAATTCTCTTTAGTCATTTAACATTCCTTTAGTATAGTATATTACTTTATTTTCTGTATTGAAAATGATATTATGCTAAGTTATAATTGTATCATAAAATTTAAAAAAGGATAAAAATGAAAAATATACTCTTGCTTAATGGTGCTAAAGAATTTGGAAATTCAAAAGGACAACTTAATTTGACATTGCATAATCATGCTTTAGAAATTTTAAAAACACTAGGATACGAGGTAGATCAAACTCACATAGATCAAGGATATGATCCTAAAGAAGAGATACAAAAATTTATAAAAGCTGATGCTGTGATCTATCAAATGCCAGCTTGGTGGATGGGGGAGCCTTGGATAGTTAAAAAATATATCGATGAAGTGTTTGGTTTGGGTGCTGGAGTGCTTTTTAAAAATGATGGAAGAACTCATGAAAATCCTAGTAAAAACTACGGAAAAGGTGGTTTAGATCATGGTAAAAAATACATGTTTTCTCTCACTTGGAATGCACCTCTTGAAGCCTTTAATGATAAAAATGAATTTTTTGAAGGAAAGGGTGTAGATATGGTGTATTGGCATTTGCATAAGGCTCATGAATTTATAGGTATGAAAGCTTTACCAACTTTTATGTGTAATGATGTGGTAAAAAATCCTCAAGTGGAAAAATATCTAAACGAGTATGAACTACACTTGAAAAAAATTTTTTAAAAAATTTGACTTAAAAATTTCAAGGTGTAACATTGACTCGAACAAAGTATTTGTATATCTTGCTTGTTATTGCTATGTTTTTATGGGGCTCATCTTGGCCAACATCTAAGATTTTAGCAAATTATACGGATACTTCTATTATTACCTTTTGGCGTTTTTTCTTTGTTGTATTGGGTTCATTTTTTGTTTTAAACTTCTTAAAAATTCCTCTTAAAATCGAAAAAACTGCCTTAAAATGGGTATTGATAGCAGGAGTTTTAAATGGGCTTTATGCCTTTGTATTTTTTATTGCTATAAAGCACGGCTTGGCAGGCAAAGGAGGAGTTTTAGTAACCACTATGATTCCTATTTTTTCTTATTTGATATTTATGATAGCGATATTTTTTCAAAAAAACAAAAAATCAACTCACAAGATCACAAAGAGTGAAATTCTAGGCTTATTTTTAGGTTTATTATCTGGATTTTGTTTGCTAAATTTAGGGAGTTTAGAAGATTTATTTGGTAAATTTAATATTTTATTTTTAACTTGTTCTTTTATTTGGGCTTTGATGGCAGTGTTTAATCATAAAGCCAAAGGAGCTCACCCTTTGGCGATTAACTTTTATATTAATCTCATTTCTATTTTAATGTTTTCTTGGATATTGTTTGATGTAAAAAGTTATGAAATTTTTCATTTTGAATTTAAATTTTGGATCAGTATGTTTGTCGTGGCTTTTTTATCAACTATTATAGGAACTAGTATTTATTATTATGGGATTCACATTTTAGGAAGCGTTAAGGCAAATTCTTTTGTTTTAATCACTCCTGCTAGTGCTTTAATTTGTAGTTATTTTATACTAGATGAGGTGCCAAATGCACTTACCTTGTTAGGTTGTGCCTTGGCTATAGGTGCTATATATTTTATCAATATTTATGGCAAAAAAGCTTAGATTAAATTTTCAAAATCAAGATTGATTTTTTGATCCATAGCTTTAAATTTCATTTCTCTTTGTTTATAAAGTTCTAAGGCTTCTTGCATGCTAATGCTTTGAAATTTAAAGCTAGAACCTAACTTAGCTTGTGCGAGTAAGCTTAGATCATTTTCTATAACCGTGGCTATTTTTGTATAGCCTCCTGTGCTTTGTCTTCCTGCCATTAAAATGATAGGAATACCACTTTTTGGCACTTGTATACTTCCAAAAACCGCAGGATCTGAGATGATATCTGCTGAGTTTTTATGCTCTATACTTTCACTAGATTCTGCATAAATTGCCATTCTATCGCTTTTTAAACCTACTTTATAAGTAGTATTTAAAAAGGTTTCTATGCCTTTTTGGGTAAAAGCATCTTCATTTGTTCCTAAAATAACGCGTATAATAGGCTCTTTAGGGCTTTTAAAAAGAGGATTTTCACATTCTCTAGCTTCTAAATTAAAAGGTATAAAAGTATTATGAGTATTTAAAATATCATCTTTTTGCAAAGCTCTTCCTTCAAAAACTCCAGCTCCCATTTTAGCATCACTGGATTTAGAGTTTAAAAAACTTTTTACTTCAAAGCCACCCGCTACGCATAAATACCCACGAAAACCTATTTTTGCTAAATCAAGTTCTAAAATATCGCCTTTATTTGCTTGATATACTTTGCAAGTTTTGATTTTTTGATTATCAAGCTTTGCCTCAAATTCAGCTCCACTTAAAACAAAATAATTCTCATCTAAAAATTCGTATTTTCCACCCTTTAAACAAAGCTCAATTCCTGCTTCATCTTGTTTGTTTCCAAGCAAGATATTTGCCATTCTTAAAGCATCTTCATCCATAGCTCCACTTCTTGCTATGCCAAATTTAGCAAATTTTTTTCTACCAAAGTCTTGCAAACTTGAATTTATAGATGCTTCAATGATTTTTATACTCATAAATTTCCTTTTGATAGACTTTTTTAGCAACTTGCTCTTGGATATCGAAAAATTCATCTTTTGAAATGGCTTTAAATTTTAAAAACATACCCGCTTTTAAAAGAGTGGGATTTTTTTCATCTTCTTTATCAAAAAATTCCAAAGGTGTTCTAGCAATGATTTGCCAACCCCCTGGACTTGATATGGGATAAACTCCTGTTTGTTTATCGGCTATACCTACACTTCCAGCTTCTATTTTTGCTCTAGGGCTTGAAAGGCGTGGGGTAAAAAGTCTTTCATCTAAACCTCCAAGATAAGGAAAACCTGCCATAAAACCTAGCATAAAAACAAGATAATAAGGTTTAGTGTGAAGAGATATAAGCTCTTCTTTTGAAATTTGATTGTGTTTGCACACAAATTCTAAATCCAGCCCAAATTCTTCATCATAACAAAGTGGAACTTCTATACAAAGACTTGAGTTTTGTTCTGCAAGTTTAATATCCTTTTTAATTTTTTCCAAAAAATCAAGCAAGGAATTTAAAGAAAGCACGCAAGGATTAAAATATATAAGCAAGCTTGCATAAGCACTTACCAACTCATCAATCCCATAAATTTCACCTTCTTTTAGGGCTTTTTGTATCCTTTGTTCTGTGCTTAAAACATAGGCATTGATTTGAGGTGAAATTTCTTGCTCAAAACGCAAAAGCAAAGCTTTACTTCCACTAAAATGCACACTAAACATTGCTAAAACTTATATAAAATTTTCCAAAGCACAAATTTGAATTTGCTCTTTTTTTAAATTTTCTTTGATTTTTTTAACAAATTCTAAAGCTTTTGCATTATCCCCATGAACACAAATACTATCGGCTTTTAAATCAATTTCTTTGCCATTTATGCTTGTAACTTTGCTTTCTTTTATCATTTTTATCACGCGTTTGATAGCTAAATTTTCATCGTGTATTAACGCCCCTTCTAATTTTCTTGAAACTAAAGTGCCATCATCATTATAGGCACGATCTGCAAAAACTTCATTAGCATATCTTAAACCCTTTTTCTTAGCTGCTTCATTCATAGCAGAATTACTAAGCCCTAGAAAAATAATATTTTCATCAAAACTCGCCACTGCCTCACAAAGTGCTAAGGCTAAATTTTCATCAATAGCTGCCATATTATAAAGCGCCCCATGGGCTTTAAAATGCTGTATTTTCATACCTTTTGCCTTAGCAAAGCCAAATAAAGCTCCTAGTTGATACAAGGCATAGTTTTTAGCCTCTTCAAAGCTTATTTGCATATTGCGTCTTCCAAAACCCAAAAGATCAGGATAAGATGGATGTGCTCCTATGCAAACACCATTTTGCTTGGCTAAATTTAAGGTTTCATCCATCACACAAGGATCACCCGCATGAAAGCCACAAGCGACATTTACTGAACTTACAAATTTTAAAATTTCTTCATCCATTCCCATTTTATAGGCGCCAAAACTTTCCCCTAAATCACTATTTAAATCCACTTTGAACATTATTTGACCTTGTATATTTAATTATTGATTTTATTATATCTAAAGAAGAATTTTAAATAAGCTAAAAGTTTTGAAAAATAAATAAAAAAGTTACAATAAGTAAAAAATGATATTTTAAGCAGGTTAAAACCTGCTTAATTTTTAGTCTTTTCTTGTTTTTGCATCAATTACAAATAAAGGTTTATTAAGAAGTTTAAAATCAGCAATGAAATTTAAAGTCTTATCACTTGTTACCCATTTGATAAATTTACTAGCTTCTGTATAATTTACATTTTTACAATGCTTAGGATTTGTCGCTATAACAGAATAAAAATTTTTAAGACTATCATCGCCTTCATTTACAATGACTAAGTTTGGTTTGCCTTTTTCATTGGCTTCATATTTGATATAAGTACCACGATCGGTTAAAATCACACCTTTTTTTTCTTCAGCGATTTTAATGCTTGCTAACATACCTTGTCCGCTTTGTTGATACCAGCTTTGCTTTTCAGGAACACCGCCAAGATTTTTCCAAAGGCTTTTTTCTTTATTGTCAGTGCCTGATTTATCGCCTCTTGAGATGAAAGTAAGCTTTTCATTTTTGATAAGTTCTAAGCTTTCTTTTAAATTTTTACCTTTAAATTTAGAAGCTAAAGATTTATCTGCGATGATGATAAAATCATTATACATCACAGGAGTTCTATCTACACCAAAGCCTTTTTTCATAAATTCTTTTTCAGCCTTTGGAGAATGCACAAAAAGCACATCAGCATTGCAATCTTCACCCATTTTTAAAGCCGCACCTGTTCCTACGGCAACCCATTTTAAGGTATTGCCACTTTCTTTTTCATAAAGAGGTTTTAGAGCATCTAAAAGTCCTGTATTGTCAGTGCTTGTTGTAGTTGCCATTTTAAGTTCTGCTGCACTTGCACTTAAAGCTAAAGCAAGGGCTAAAGAAATGATTTTTTTCATTTTTTTTCCTTATAAATTTATATAAAAAAATATTTTAGCATAATTATGCTAAAATTACTTATTTTAAAAAGGATATTTTTGGATTATATTTTTGATGGTTTTAAACAGGCTTTATTTTTACTTTTCAATGCTGATGAAAGCGTAATTTCAGCTATAAAAACTACACTTTTAAGCTCAAGTATTTCTATAGTTTTAGCTTTGCTTATAGGTTTTCCTTTGGGATTTATCTTAGGTTTTTTTGAATTTAAATTGAAGCGTTTTATAAAACTTATAGTTGATACTAGCCTTTCTTTTCCAACAGTTGCAGTAGGACTTATACTTTATGCACTGATTTCAAGTCGAGGACCTTTGGGAGAATTTGGATTGCTTTTTACTATAAAGGCTTTAATTTTAGGGCAGTTTATCTTAGCGCTTCCTATAGTGATCGCACTTTTTTCAAATTTGATAGAAAATATGAATAAAAAACATTTTTTACTTATAAAATCTTTTCACCTAAGTCCTTTAAAACTTGTTTTAACGATGATTTATGAATTACGCTTTGCTTTGATTAGCGTCGTTGCACTAGCTTATGGACGCATTGTAGCAGAAGTAGGAGTAGCGATGATAGTAGGTGGAAATATCAAATACGATACTAGAACCATAACCACAGCTATTTCTCTTGAAACAAACAAAGGCGAATTTGCTAGCGGTATAGCTTTGGCTTTGGTTTTAATTCTCATTGCCTTTTGTTTAAATTTCATCACGCACAAACTCAAAAGAACATAAAATGATAGAAATTTCTAATCTTTTTTTCAACTATCAAAACAAAGAAGTTTTAAAAATCAAAAATTTAAAACTTGATACAAGTAAAATTAGCATCTTAATGGGAGCGAATGGAAGTGGAAAATCTACATTTTTAAGAATATTAAAATTTTTAGAAGGAGATTTTTCAAAAAATATTTCTTATTTTGGAAATTTTAAACCTAATAATAAGCAAAAGCGTGAAATTTATTTGCTTTTTCCAGAGCCTATTTTGTTAAATCGTAGTGTAAGGGCAAATTTTTTATTTACCTTAAAAACTTATGGGATTAAAGAAGATATTGAAGAACGCATAAAAGAAAGTTTGATGTTTTTAAATTTAGATGAAAGTTTTTTAAGTAAACATCCTAATGAACTTTCATCAGGACAAAGTCAAAAAATAGCTTTTGCTATAGCTTTAAGCGTAAGAGCGAAGTATTATTTACTTGATGAACCAAGTGCTTTTTTGGATAAAAATACTACACTTTTATTTAAAAAAACTATTCTTAAAATGCATGAAAATTTCAATACAGGTTTTTTAATCGCAAGTCATGATAAACATTTTTTAGATTCTTTGGCGCAAAAAAAACTTTATTTGCACAGTGGAGAAATTTTAGAATTTGAAAATACTAATGTTTTTGAACTAGAAAATCAAGGTGTGAAATTTTGTAATTTTATAGATTTTAGTAATTGTAAAAAATATAAAGATTTTAAAAAACCTCCAAGCAAAATTGCTATTGATCCTTATAAAATTTCTTTTTTTAATTCTAAAAATATTCCAAAAAATAATTATGATTTTATTTTAGAAAAATGTTATATTATAGCACTTAGAAGTAGGAAAAGTGATGTTTTTATAAGGGTAAGTTGTATGGATAAAATTTTAGAATTTGCCTTGGAAAAACAAGAATTTTTAAGATTCGATTTAAAATTATACGAAGAACTTAGTCTTTATTTTTATGAAGATGCAATATGTTTCTTAAATTAACATACATTATAAAATTTAAATAAAATATTACAAATATTCCCATTTTTTATAAAATTTATCTTAATTATTTTTTAAATTTGTATTTAATACAAATAAACTCTTATATAATGTTTAAAAACAACCATAAAGGAGTTTTTATGCTTAATCAAAATAATCAAGAGCTTTTTAAGCCAAGTAAAGAATTTTCTCGTAATGCTCGTATAAAAAATTTATGTGAATACTATGATTTATGCGATGAAGCCAAGGAAGATTTTGAAGGTTTTTGGAAAAGACAAGCATTTGAGAAGATTGAGTGGTTTTCGCCTTTTTCAAGAGTGCTAAATGAGGATAAAGCTCCATTTTATAAATGGTTTGAAGGTGGAACTTTAAATGTAAGTTATCAATGTCTTGATCGTCATATGAAAACAAGACGCAATAAAGCTGCTTTGATTTTTGAAGGTGAAATGGGGGATTATGAAGTTTATACTTATAGAAGATTATTGCATGAAACTTGCAAGGCGGCCAATTTGCTTAAAAAATTCGGAGTAAAAAAAGGCGATAGGGTTGTAATTTATATGCCTATGATTCCAGAAACAGCTATAGTAATGTTAGCTTGTGCAAGGATTGGGGCTATTCATAGTGTAGTATTTGGAGGGTTTTCTCCTGAAGCCTTAAGAGATAGAATTATAGATGCAGGAGCTAAACTTGTAGTAACGGCTGATGGTGCTTTTCGTCGTGGCAAACCTTATATGTTAAAACCTGCAGTAGATAAGGCTTTAAGTGAAGGGTGTGAAAGTGTAGAAAAAGTACTTATAGTTATACGCAATAATGAGCCTATAGAATATATTAAAGGAAGGGACTATGTTTATAACGAACTTGTGAAAAATGAGTCTTATAAGTGTGAACCCGAAATTATGGATAGTGAGGATTTGTTGTTTTTGCTTTACACTTCAGGATCAACGGGCAAGCCAAAAGGAGTTATGCATGCAAGTGCAGGATATATACTTTGGGCACAAATGACTATGGAATGGGTTTTTGATATTAAAGATTATGATAATTATTGGTGTAGTGCTGATGTGGGTTGGATTACAGGACATACTTATGTAGTTTATGGGCCTTTAGCATGTGGGGCAACGACTATAATGCATGAAGGAACTCCTACTTATCCAAATTCTGGGCGTTGGTGGAGAATGATAGAAGAGTATCAAATAAGCAAATTCTACACTTCGCCAACTGCCATAAGAATGCTTCATGCTGATGCACCTAATGAGCCAAGAAAATATGATTTAAGTACGCTTGAAGTGCTTGGAACGGTTGGAGAGCCTATCAATCCTAGTGCTTGGAAGTGGTTTTATGATGAAATAGGGGGAACTAAAAGTCCTATAGTCGATACTTGGTGGCAAACAGAAACAGGTGGGCATATGATCACGCCTTTACCAGGCGCCACTCCTTTAAAACCAGGTTGTGCCACCTTGCCTTTGCCAGGGATTTTTGCGGAAGTTATTGATGAAGAAGGCAATAAAAAAGATGAAGGTGAAGATGGGTTGCTTTGTATAACTAAACCTTGGCCTTCGATGATTCGTGGAATTTGGGGCAATGATGAACGCTATATAGAAAGTTATTTTTCTCAAGCTAAAAAAGATGGAAAAGCTGTATATTTTAGTGGCGATGGTGCTTTTTATGATAAAAATGGTTATATTACCATCACAGGAAGAACAGATGATGTGGTTAATGTTGCAGGACATCGTATAGGAACGGCTGAAATTGAAAGCGCTATTGCTAAACATCCAAGTGTAGCAGAATCAGCTGTAGTGAGTATTTTGGATACGATTAAGGGCGAGTCATTGTTTGCTTTTGTGGTTTTAAGTCCTGCATCCAGTTGTGATCTTGGCGGAGCTATAGAAACTTTAAAAGAACTTAATGACATTTTAAGAGTAGAAATAGGACCTATAGCTAAAATAGAAAAAATTCTTTATACTCCAGGTTTGCCAAAAACTAGAAGTGGTAAAATAATGAGAAGAATTTTAAGAACTATAGCAAGAGGCGAAGAAATCAAACAGGATATTTCAACACTTGAAGATTCTAAAGTAGTAGAAACCATTGTTAAATTAGCTAAGGCAGAGTTTGAATAACAAGGCAAAAAGAACTTTGCCTTGTTGCATGAAAATTCATAAAAATAAGCTATAATGATAAAAAAATAAAAGGAAATTTTTATGCTTCAAACTTGTATTTTCCCTGCGGCAGGTTATGGGACGAGATTTTTACCTGCAACAAAAACTTTACCTAAAGAGATGTTACCTATCTTAACCAAGCCTTTGATCCATTATGGAGTTGATGAAGCTTTAGAAGCAGGAATGGAAAATATGGGATTTGTCACAGGGCGTGGAAAAAGAGCTTTGGAGGATTATTTTGATATTTCTTATGAACTTGAACATCAAATTTCAGGTACAAAAAAAGAATACTTACTTGATGAAATTCGCTCTTTGATCAATCGTTGTACCTTTACTTTTACAAGACAAAATCAAATGAAAGGCTTAGGTGATGCGGTTTTAAAAGGTAGACCTTTGGTTGGCGATGAAGCTTTTGGCGTAATTTTGGCTGATGATTTGTGTGTTAATGAAGAAGGCTTAAATGTTATGGCTCAAATGGTAAAAATTTATGAAAAATATCGCTGCACCATCATAGCTGTGATGGAAGTACCAAAAGAGCAAGTTTCAAACTATGGAGTAATTTCTGGAAATTTTGTAGAAGAAAATCTTATCATGGTTAATTCTATGATAGAAAAACCAAGTCCTGATGAAGCTCCAAGTAATCTTGCTATCATAGGAAGATATATTTTAACTCCTGATATTTTTGGAATTTTAGAAAATACTAAAGCAGGAAAAAATGGTGAAATTCAACTTACCGACGCGCTTTTAACTCAAGCAACCAATGGTATGGTTTTAGCTTATAAATTTCAAGGGAAACGCTTTGATTGTGGAAGTGTAGAAGGCTTTGTAGAGGCGACAAATTATTTTTACGAGAAAAGTAAATGTTAAACAATACGCTTTTTTTTAAACAAAGTGAAATTCACACTATAAGTTCTTATGCAAATCGTATTAATGATGAGGTAAAAAGTGGAGATATAGGGTATTATCATCTTATTGACACAAGTTTGAATTTAATCGATGAGAGCTTGCAATTTATTCAAGATAAAGAGTATGTAAAAAATATCGTTTTAGTGGGAATGGGAGGTTCAAGTTGTGGTGTAAAAGCCTTGCGTGATATGCTTTTTAATGAAAAAAGCAACCAAAGAGAGCTTTTTATACTCGATAACACAAGCTCGCATTCTTTTAATAAGACTTTAGAAAAAATCAAGCTTGAAGAAAGTTTGTTTTTAATCATCAGCAAAACAGGTAGTACTATAGAAGTTGTATCGCTTTTTAAACTTCTTATTGAACATTTTAAACTTGATATGCAAGAATTAAAAAAATACTTTGTTTTTATTACCGATAAGGATTCAAAACTTCATCAAGAAGGTGAAAATTTAGGTATTAAATGCTTTTTTATCCCTGCAAATGTAGGAGGTCGTTTTAGCATACTTTCAGCCGTAGGTATAGTTCCACTTTGTTTTTGTGGCTATAATGCCAAAGCTCTTTTAGAAGGAGCTAAAGCTTGTTTTGAAGATTTTTTTACTCACAAAAAAGATGAAATTTTACAAAAAGCCTATCATTATTGTACACACAAAAATGCCAATATCAATGTACTTTTTTCATATAGCGATGCTTTTAAAGGCTTTAATGAATGGTATATCCAGCTTATTGCTGAAAGTTTAGGTAAAAAGCAAGGCTATAAACGCATAGGTTTAACTCCTATTGCACTCATTGGCGCAAGAGATCAACATAGTTTTTTACAACTCATCATGGATGGACCTAAAAATAAAACTGTAACTTTTTTAAAAATCAAAGACGCTCAAAAAGCACCTATTATCCCTGATATTCATTTTAAATTTTTAGATTCTTTAAGTAATAAAGTCAATCTTCACGAACTTTTAAACGCTCAATGTGATGCAACTATGCACGCTTTAATCGCTGAAAATTTGAGTGTTGATGTGATAGAACTTGAAAAACTTGACGCTTGGCATGCGGGATATTTGATGTATTATTATGAACTTTTTACTTCAACTTGCGGTGTTATGCTAGGGATTAACACTTATGATCAACCTGGTGTGGAAGTTGGAAAGTTGATCTTAAAAAATATATTAAATTCTTAATCAAAATTCATTAAAAAAGAGTATAATGATTTTAAGTTAAAATTATAATAAAAATTTTTAATTAATAATAATAATTATTATTTAAGAATTTTATGTTATAATTTTAAAAATTAAAAAAAGGAGTCAATCATGTCAGTTACAAAACAATTATTACAAATGCAAGCAGATGCTCATCATTTATGGGTTAAATTTCATAATTATCACTGGAATGTAAAAGGTTTGCAATTTTTTTCTATACACGAGTACACAGAAAAAGCTTATGAAGAAATGGCAGAACTTTTTGATAGTTGTGCTGAAAGAGTTTTACAACTTGGCGAAAAAGCTATCACTTGCCAAAAAGTTTTAATGGAAAATGCAAAAAGTCCAAAAGTTGCAAAAGATTGCTTTACTCCGCTTGAAGTCATAGAACTGATCAAACAAGATTATGAATATCTTTTAGCAGAATTTAAAAAACTCAATGAAGCAGCAGAAAAAGAAAGTGATACTACAACAGCTGCTTTTGCACAAGAAAATATCGCAAAATATGAAAAAAGTCTTTGGATGATAGGCGCTACTTTACAAGGTGCTTGCAAAATGTAATTTAAGGGGCTTTATGCCCCAATTATACAAACTAGGTTATAATATCCTTTTTTAAAGGATAAAATTGAAAGTACTTAATTTTTTTTATGAAAACCACCCTAAATTTGAAGTAAGTTATGAAAGAAAAAATCAAATTTCAAAACCAAATATTATCATAAAAGGCCCACGATTTTGTGGTAAAAAAACACTTATTTTTAATTTTTTATCTCAATTTAAAGCAAGTGAAATTTTGTTTTTAGATTTATATGATACACGCTTTGAAAAACAAAGTTTAGAAAGACTTGCTGATTTTCTGAATGAAAATTTACAAATTAAAATTCTTTGCCTTTATAATTTGGATTTTATCCCTAATTTAGAAAAAATTAACATTCCCATCATCTTAAGTACAAATATAAAAGATTTAAATGTAAATGGGTTTGAAGAGCTTGAACTTGATTATTTTGATTTTGAAGAATTTATTAGTGTAAGTAAGAAAAATTTACCTATAAATAATTTAGTAGGTCTTTTTTTGCAAAGTGGACGCAGTAAATTTGGAGAAAAAAACATACTTCTAAGACAAAGCTTCACTCTTTTAGAATTAGAAATTTTAAAGTATTTAGCTTTAAATTTGGGTCAGCAAATCAGTATTTCTAAGATATTTATAGAACTCAAAAAAAGATTAAAAACTTCAAAAGATAGTGTTTATCAAGCTATAAAAAAATTAGAAAATACTTATGTGATTTATACCTTAAAACATGATGAAAAAAAACTTCAAAAGATTTATTTTAAAGATTTTGGCCTAAGAAATAATCTTTGTATTTCAAAGGATTTTTCACATTTATTTGAAAATTTAGTTTTAAGCGAGTTGTTTAAATTTAAAGAAGAATTTTTTTATAACAAATACTTTAACTTTTATAGCCAAATATCTAAAATTGCTTATATTTCAAGTCCAACTTTAGATATTGATTTGATCAAGCTACGTGCTAAGAAAATTTTACCAAAGGCTTTAGAACTTGGAATTTTTCATGTGATTTTTATCACTCTTTCAAGCGAGGATAATTTTTTTGAACAAGGGGTTAAATTTGAAGTCATATCTTTTGATAAATTTTCACTTGGATTTTAGGTGTTGTTTGAGTTTGTATCGTATTTTTCAAGGTTGTATCGTTTGATGATTTTTGTAATAAGATTGATATAATATCCCTTGCGTTCAGAATAAGAATCTAAAGTTTTAATAGCCTCTAGCCCTGTTATCTCTTTGCCTTCGCTTTCAAATTTAGCTCTTGCATCGCGAAACTTTTCATAAGCAAAATGACGATTTAAATTTAAAACATAAGAGTCAACACTATCTTGCAGACTATCAAAAATTTTAATTTTGTGTTTTTTATCTGGATGTCTTAAATCAGGAATTAAACCTTTCTCACCCCAAGTCCATTCTCCAAAAAGATTGTTTGCTTCTCTTGCGAAGCGACTGGTACCTGTAGCACTTTCAACTAAAGCTTGGGCTATACCCATGGATTTTGGAATTTTTTGAATACGTTTTTTATATTCTGCAAAATCATAAAGATTTTCAATGCGATATTTGTTTTTTATCGTGATAAGTTTTTCAAGATTTATTTGGTTTGAAGTCCTAAAGCCTGTTTTGTAAGCATCTTTAAAAAAGGCTTCGATAAAAGCTCTTTCTTGTTCAATTTTTTTAAAGCTTTGATCAAACATTTCATTCATTTTTATAAAAAAAATTTGTCTTTTTTGATCTATATCAAGTTTGTAATATTCTTCTCCAAATCCACTCTTTAGATCATCAGCAAAAAGTGGGATTAGAAAAAGACTAAAAAAAATTATAATTGGCTTCAAAACAATACTTTACCTTTCCTTCAAAAAACAATTCTTCATTTTTATATGCAAACCCTACCTCTTCACCACTTTTAGGAGTTATTTTAACTTTATTTTGTACTTTTTTATTTAAAAATGCCAGATAAAAACAAGCCCCCATTCCTGTGCCACAAGCTAAGGTTTCATCTTCAACTCCGCGTTCATAGGTGCGAACTTTTAAATGATTTTCATCTAAAATTTTTACAAAATTAACATTGGCATTATATTTTTGTCTCATTTTTTGACAAAGCATTGTATCAAATTCATCTAAATTTTGACAAAAATGTACTAGATGTGGAACTCCAGTGTTGCAAAGTTGCCAAGTTTTTCCTAATTCTTCAAAAGTATTTTGCACGCTTTTTATTTTGCCTAAAGATACTTCAACTTTATCTTGATTTACCTTTGCTTTTATTATTCCTGCACCGGTTAAAAAACTCATGTTAGGATTTATTTTGTTAATATGATGTGCAAAATGTGCCGCAGCCCTTGAGCCATTGCCACACATAGCAGCCCTTGAGCCATCGTTATTATAAAATTCCCATTCAAAGTCGTATTTTTCATGAGGCAATATTACGATAAAGCCATCCGCACCTATACCCTCATAACGATTACAAAGTTCTTTAGCTAAAGCACTTCTATCTTCTTTTCTATCAGCATTTGTTATGACAAAATCATTCCCACTTGCACAATATTTATAAAATTTCACATGTTTCCTTTAGAAATTTCTTGTATTACTTTAACACATTCTTGCCTAAAATCGGCATAAGAATTAGTATTTTTAATGATAAAATCTGCTTTTTTAAGTTTTTCTTCAATATCTATTTGAGAATCAAGTCTTGCTTTTGCAGCTTCTAAGCTAAGCTTATCTCTTTGCATGATTCTTTTAAGGCTTAATTCTTTAGGTGTGTAAATTACAATGACTTTGCCTAAATTTTCATAAGCACCGCTTTCAAAAAAAAGAGGAATTTCTACAAAAAAAGCTTTATTTTCTTTATCTAGAATTTGCATTTGTTCTAAAATTTTAGCTCGAATTTTAGGATGAGTGAAATTTTCTAAGATTTTTTTAGCTTCTTTATTGTTAAAAACAATTTCTCCAAGGATTTTTCTATCGATTTTCTTTTCTTTTTTGAGTAAATTTTTTAAACTAAAGGGAGAAAAAATCTTTTCAAGTTCTAAAGCATTTTCATCTAAAATTTTATGAGCGATTTTGTCTGCGCTAATGCTTTTAAAGCCTAAAGAATTCGCTATTTCTATAAAAGTGCTTTTACCACAAGCAATTGAAGCGGTTACAAAAAAAGCATTTTTCATCTTATGCCTTATTAAAACTTTTTTCGTTAAAATACCTTTTTAGTTCTTAAAGGAAAATAAATGAAAATTTCATATGAAGATGCAGGCGTAAGTATAGATAATGGAAATACCTTTGTAGAGGCTATAAAACCTTTGGTTAAAGAAACTTTTAATGATAATGTTGTAGGTGGAATTGGTTCTTTTGCTGGTGCTTTTAGAATGCCAAGTGGTTTTAAAAAGCCTGTGATTTTAGGTGCAACAGATGGGGTTGGTACCAAGCTTCGCTTGGCAATTGATGCTAAAAAATATGATACTATAGGGCAAGATTTAGTAGCAATGTGCGTGAATGATTTGATTTGTAATTTTGCTACGCCTTTGTTTTTCCTAGATTATTATGCTACAGCCAAGCTCGAAGTAGAAGTAGCAAAGGCTGTTGTATCAGGCATTGCCAAGGGATGTAAGATGGCAAATTGTGCATTAATTGGCGGAGAAACTGCTGAAATGCCTGGAATGTATGCAAAAGATGATTTTGATCTTGCGGGTTTTGCAGTGGGTATGGCTGAAGAAGATGAGATTGATAGAAGTAAATTTGTTAAAAATGGTGATATTTTATTGGCACTTTCTAGTTCAGGACTTCATTCAAATGGTTATTCTTTAGCTAGAAAAGTACTTTTTGAAAGTTTAAAATTAAAATTTGATGACAAGATAGAGGGTAAAAATTTAATTGATATTTTGTTAGAACCTACAAGGATTTATGTGCGTGATTTTCTTACACTAAAGCCTTATATCAGTGCTCTAGCACATATTACAGGGGGTGGTTTAGTAGAAAATTTACCACGCGTTTTACCTCGTGGTATGGGTGCAACTATACGCAAACATCATCTTAAAACTCCTGAAATTTTTTATACTATAGGACAGGCTGTAGAAGAAAGCGAAATGTATAGAAGCTTTAACATGGGAGTGGGTTTAGTAATGGTTGTAGATCCTTCTAATGTAAGTAAGATTTTAGAAAATTCAGATGCCTTTATTATCGGCGAAATTTGCATTAATGAAGGTATTGTTTTAGAATGAAAATAAAGCGTTAATACGCTTTATTTTTGTATTTTAAGTTCTATTTTTGTAGTGTTTTGTTCTTTTGGCAAAGGATTGGTTTGTGCTAGATAAAAGGCTACAAGTACATTTACAAGCATAGCGATAAGTAAAAGAGGAGTGGTTCGTTTTATAATATCCATTGGAGCTACTTTTGCAAATCCAGCTAAAGCTATGATTCCGCCTGCTATTGGTGAAGCTGCACGACCTAAACAAGATGCAATTTCTATAGGTAAAACTAGAGTAATAGGTGCAACGCCTAATTTTGTAGCTATATCAGGAGCTAGTTTTCCAAAAGTATTAAAAGCGGCAATTCCACTTCCCATAATCACTGTGGCAAAATAAACTAAAAAGCTTAAAATAGCTATACTCAAAAGAATTCCAAACCATGCAAAATTTCCTGTTCCAAGATTTGAAACCGCGTTAGCAAGGATATTAACTCCACCAAGTGCTTTAATGCCTTCAGCAAATACTCCAGCGGCGATGATTATGCTTACGACTGAGATAAAAATTTCAGCCATAGCTTTTAAAATCACCATCATATCTTCGCCTAATTTTCTAGCATTTCTGTGTCTTGCAAATTCAACAAGAAAAACTAAAGAAATGCTTACAAAATTTGCTGTTACAACATCGAGCTTGATAGTAAAAAAATACGGTATAAATAAAAATACAACAGGTAACCAAGGAAAGAGTATGTAAAAAAGTAGGGCATTTAGGATCAATGATTTGCGGAATTTCAACTTCATCATTTAAAACACCTTTTTCTTTATCTCTTTTATCAATCCAAGTAGAATAAAAAGGAATCAAGATGGCAATTAACTACAACATAAGTAATCACACTATAAATTTGATAATTTAAAGAAAGTCCTACGACATTATCACTTTGTCCTACCATATCCGCCATATTGATTGAATTTCCATCTTTTGGACCATAATCAAGCGCAATTAAAGAAAGCACACATACAGCTGTAATAGGACGGATTTTAAGTGAGATTAAAACAGGATAAATACATGCTAACAAAAGCAATCCAGCATAGCTAGAAATGACGATTTTTAAAGCCATTCCAACAACAAAAGTTCCACTTAAAATTAAGTATTTATTTTTTGATTTTTCCTGAGGGTTTATTTGCTAAAAAAGCAAGTTTTGCCGAAGCATTGATATGTTTCATGTAAGCAGTAAAGCCTGCCACACTCATGATAATAAACCCTACTCCAGAAAGCTGACTTTTAAAAATCGCTGTGATAAAAGATAACTATCAAGTAAAACATTTAAAAAGCTTGTATGCTCTCTGCTTGGGGCTTTTGGTATAGGTGTTCCTGTGATGTAAAAAGCAAAAATAAGCAAGATAATATTTGAAAGAAAAATACAAAAATGAGATTATATTTTAGTATATAATAAGCAACGACAATTACCGCTAAAAGTGTAGAACATATCATAAAAATTGGCATGATTTCTCCTAAAGTTATTATTAGCTTTTATTTTAGCTAAAATTTAACTAATAAATATTTTTCATTTAAAATTTTACTTATTTTTTGCATTATAAAATTAATAATATGTATAGTTTGGTTACTGAAAAGTTTATGTTTGTTTAAAAAAATGATTTTTGTATTATAATTATACACAAATCATAAATATTAAAAAGGATCTAGTGTGGTAAGAATTTTGGCATTTGATATAGGAATAAGCTCTATTGGCTGGGCATTTAGTGAAAATGATGAGTTAAAAGATTGTGGAGTTAGGATTTTTACAAAGGTTGAAAATCCCAAAACAGGAGAATCCTTAGCCTTGCCAAGACGCCTTGCAAGAAGTGCTAGAAAACGCCTTGCTAGACGCAAAGCAAGGCTAAATCACTTAAAACATTTAATCGCAAATGAATTTAAGTTAAATTACGAAGATTATCAAAGCTTTGATGAAAGTTTAGCCAAGGCTTATAAAGGATCTTTAATTAGCCCTTATGAGTTAAGATTTAGAGCTTTAAACGAGCTTTTAAGTAAGCAAGATTTTGCAAGAGTGATTTTACATATTGCAAAAAGGCGTGGCTATGATGATATTAAAAATAGTGATGATAAAGAAAAAGGTGCGATTTTAAAAGCTATCAAGCAAAATGAAGAAAAACTAGCAAATTATCAAAGTGTGGGCGAGTATCTTTATAAAGAGTATTTTCAAAAATTCAAAGAAAATTCCAAAGAATTTACAAATGTTAGAAATAAAAAAGAAAGTTATGAACGCTGCATAGCGCAAAGTTTTTTAAAAGATGAATTAAAGCTTATTTTTAAAAAACAAAGAGAATTTGGCTTTTCTTTTTCAAAAAAATTTGAAGAAGAGGTGCTTAGTGTAGCATTTTATAAAAGGGCTTTAAAAGATTTTTCTCATTTGGTGGGAAATTGTAGTTTTTTTACCGATGAAAAAAGAGCGCCAAAAAATTCGCCCTTAGCTTTTATGTTTGTAGCACTTACAAGAATTATCAATCTTTTAAACAATCTTAAAAATACTGAAGGAATTTTATATACAAAAGATGATTTAAACGCCCTTTTAAATGAAGTTTTAAAAAACGGCACTCTAACTTATAAACAAACAAAAAAGCTTTTGGGCTTAAGCGATGATTATGAATTTAAAGGAGAAAAAGGAACTTATTTTATTGAGTTTAAAAAATACAAAGAATTTATAAAAGCCCTAGGTGAGCATAATTTAAGCCAAGATGATTTAAATGAAATAGCAAAAGATATTACCCTTATAAAAGATGAGATTAAACTTAAAAAGGCTTTAGCAAAATATGATTTAAATCAAAATCAAATTGATAGTTTAAGCAAATTGGAATTTAAAGACCATTTAAATATAAGTTTTAAAGCCTTAAAACTTATCACTCCTTTAATGCTTGAAGGTAAAAAATACGATGAAGCTTGCAATGAGCTTAATTTAAAAGTAGCAATCAATGAAGATAAAAAAGACTTTTTACCCGCATTTAATGAAACTTATTACAAAGATGAAGTAACTAATCCTGTGGTTTTAAGGGCGATTAAAGAATATAGAAAGGTCTTAAATGCCTTACTTAAAAAATACGGTAAAGTGCATAAAATAAACATTGAATTAGCAAGAGAAGTAGGTAAAAATCACAGCCAAAGAGCTAAAATAGAAAAAGAGCAAAACGAAAACTACAAGGCCAAAAAAGACGCCGAACTTGAATGTGAAAAACTAGGCTTAAAAATAAATAGCAAAAATATTTTAAAATTAAGATTATTTAAAGAACAAAAAGAATTTTGTGCTTATAGTGGAGAAAAGATTAAAATTAGTGATTTGCAAGATGAAAAAATGCTTGAAATTGATCACATTTACCCTTATTCTAGAAGTTTTGATGATTCTTATATGAATAAAGTTTTAGTTTTTACCAAGCAAAATCAAGAAAAACTTAATAAAACCCCCTTTGAAGCCTTTGGCAATGATAGTGCAAAATGGCAGAAAATTGAAGTTTTAGCAAAAAATTTACCTACTAAAAAGCAAAAAAGAATTTTAGATAAAAATTACAAAGACAAAGAGCAAAAAGACTTTAAAGATAGAAATCTAAACGATACTCGCTACATCGCAAGGCTTGTTTTAAACTACACTAAAGATTATTTAGATTTTTTACCTTTAAGCGATGATGAAAATACAAAGTTAAACGACACACAAAAAGGCTCAAAAGTGCATGTAGAAGCAAAAAGCGGTATGCTTACATCGGCTTTAAGACACACTTGGGGCTTTAGCACTAAGGATAGAAATAACCATCTTCATCACGCCATCGATGCAGTAATTATTGCTTATGCAAACAACTCTATCGTAAAGGCTTTTTCAGATTTTAAAAAAGAGCAAGAAAGCAACAGTGCAGAACTTTATGCAAAAAAAATTAGTGAATTAGATTATAAAAACAAAAGGAAGTTTTTTGAGCCTTTTAGTGGTTTTAGGCAAAAGGTTTTAGATAAAATTGATGAAATTTTTGTCTCAAAACCTGAGAGAAAAAAGCCAAGTGGAGCTTTACATGAAGAAACATTTAGAAAAGAAGAAGAATTCTATCAATCATACGGCGGAAAAGAAGGAGTTTTAAAAGCCCTAGAGCTTGGTAAAATCCGCAAAGTAAATGGTAAAATAGTTAAAAATGGCGATATGTTTAGAGTGGATATTTTTAAACACAAAAAGACAAATAAATTTTATGCTGTGCCAATTTATACTATGGATTTTGCTTTAAAAGTATTACCAAATAAAGCTGTAGCACGAAGTAAAAAAGGTGAGATAAAAGACTGGATTTTAATGGATGAAAATTATGAGTTTTGCTTTTCTTTATACAAAGATAGTTTGATTTTAATTCAAACTAAAGATATGCAAGAGCCAGAATTTGTTTATTATAATGCTTTTACAAGCTCTACTGTTAGTTTGATTGTTTCAAAACACGATAATAAATTTGAAACGCTAAGCAAAAATCAAAAAATATTGTTTAAAAATGCAAATGAAAAAGAAGTAATCGCAAAAAGCATAGGAATTCAAAATCTAAAAGTATTTGAAAAATACATAGTTTCAGCACTTGGGGAAGTTACAAAGGCTGAGTTTAGACAAAGAGAAGATTTTAAAAAATGAGTTACGATGAAGCTTTTAAAACACTGCTTATTAGCTCTAATGCCAAGCTAAATTTAGAGCTAAATCATCTTGTGATTAAGCAAGATGAAAATATAGCCAAATTGTTTTTAAAAGATATAAATATCATCGTTTTAGAAAGCTTACAAATAAGCATTAGTTCCGCACTTTTTAATGCCTTTGCAAAGTATAAAATTATCTTATTAACCTGCGATGAAACTCATAGTATAAATGGCGTTTTTACTCCTTTTTTAGGGCATTTTCAAAGTGCAAAAATCGCAAAAGAGCAAATGAATGTAAGTGCTCAAAAAAAGGCTATTTTATGGCAAAAAATCATTAAAAATAAAATCCTAAATCAAGCCTTTATCTTAAAAAAACACAATAAAATAGAGCAAAGCAATGAGCTTATAAATTTGGCTAAAAAAGTAAGCTTAAATGATAGTAAAAATATTGAAGCTGTTGCGGCGGCGCTTTATTTTAAAACTTTGTTTGGTACTTCTTTTTCAAGAGATGAGCTTTGCTTTGAAAATTCTGCTTTAAATTATGGCTATGCAATCATTAGGGCTTGTATTATTAGAGCAGTTTGCATAAGTGGGCTTTTGCCTTGGCTTGGCATAAAGCACGATAATATTTATAATTCTTTTGCGCTTTGTGATGATTTGATAGAAGTGTTTAGGGCTAGTGTTGATGATTGTGTTTTAAAGCTTAAGGGTGAAAGTGAGTTTTTAAGCAAAGATGACAAAAGAGCGTTGATTGGCAATTTACAAAGTAAAATCAATTTTGATGGGCAAAATTATCCTTTAAACAGAGCGATAAATCATTATGTGGCAAATTTTAAAAATGCTTTATTGTATGAAGATGAACTAAAGATAGTGAAATTTGATGATTGAAGATAAATTTATGCGTGTGCTTTTGATGTTTGATGTGCCAACTAAAAGTAAAAAAGAGCAAAAACTAGCAAGTAAATTTAGAAATAATCTTATAAAATTAGGTTATTTTATGCTGCAATTTAGTGTTTATATGCGTATTTGCAAGGGTTTAAGTTCTGCAAAAAGTTCTATTGAAAATGTAAAAAAGATTTTGCCACCTTATGGAAATGTAAGGGCTTTAATCATCACTGAAAAGCAATTTGATAAAATGGAGCTTTTGCTTGGTGGCATAGTTTTTAACGAAAAAGTTAATAACGAAACCAATTTAACGCTTTTTGATATAGATAGTCATGGAGAATTTAAATATAAAAATTCAAATAATGAAGAAATTCAAATAAACAAAAAACAAGAAAAATATCATCAGCAAAATTTATTTGAATTTTAAAAGCGGTTTTAGGGGATTGTAACCCCGCAGAGTCCCGCAAACTCTTTATTTTAGTCCCTTTTTAAATTTCTTATGAGATTATAGCATAATTTTTGCTATTTTTCATGAAAAAACCCCGAAATTTTCATTATCTGGTAAATATCTATTTTACCATAAAGAAATTTAAAAAGGGACTAAAACAAAAAAATGGACTTAAATTAAAATACGATAATTTTACCATAAAGAAATTTAAAAAGGGACTAAAACCACAACATTACAAGGGAAAACTCTTTTTTAATTTTACCATAAAGAAATTTAAAAAGGGACTAAAACTCTTTTATTCCAAATAATTTCCTCTTTAAAATTTTACCATAAAGAAATTTAAAAAGGGACTAAAACAGTTAAATTCAACTAATGAAACTTTGGAAAATTTTACCATAAAGAAATTTAAAAAGGGACTAAAACAAACCCTAGTGGATTGAAACTCCACTAGGGCTAATTACTCCACTAAAAGGAGGTTGCGAATTTGAAACTTATTGAAATTTAGGGTTGATTAAAATCGAAATAAAATTATTTAAATAATTTTAAGGCATAAAGATAATATCTACTAAACTTTCATTTTCTAACATTTCACATTCTTTTGGCACCACCATAAGGGCAGCTTTATTGTTAAGATTGTTTATAATCGCACTAGAGCCTTCTTTTTTGCCTTCAAGATTGGCTAAAATGCGTCCATTTTTAAACTCTATATTGCAAGCGACAAATTCCAAATAAGGTGTTTTTTTCTTGTAACTTCCTTGTAAAAAGGCTTTGCAAATATAGTCTTTAGGTTGAAGTAACCAAGAGTTTAAAATCTCTCTTGTGTAAAGATTAAACATTACCATAGCCGAGTAAGGAAAACCTGGTAAGGCGATGATGAATTTTTCATTAGCCTTAGCTATTTTGATATGTCTACCTGGTTTTATGTCGGCTTTATCGATGATGATTTCGTATTCTTTGATGGCTTTTTTTAAAAAGTCAAAATCTCCCATAGAAACCCCGCCCGTTGTAACCAAAATATCACAACTTTGCAAAGCACTTTCAAGGGTGGAAAAAGTGGCTTTCTCATCATCTTTTAAAAGAGGAAAAACCCTTGTATCGCAATTTAAATTTTTAGCTAAATTAGCTATGGCGATATGATTTGAAGAGCGGATTTGAGCAGGATTTTCCAAGGCTTCTCCTAGATCTTTGATCTCACTTCCACTACTTAAAACCCCTACAATAGGTTTTATAAACACACTAATGTGAAAAAATCCAAGTTCAGCTAAAAGAGCTATCTCGCTATAATTTAACCTTGTGCCTTTTTTGAGTAAAATTTCATCTTTTTTATAGTTTTCTCCTACCGCACGCACGGCAAAAGCTTGGGGAACTTTTTTTTCTATAAAAAGAGTATTATTTTCTATGCGTATATTTTCAACAGGGACTAAAGTATCGCTTCCTTCGCTCATGAGTGAGCCTGTAAAGGTTTTTACACAAGTGCCATTTTGTACGCTAAATTGTGGCATAGTACCCGCAGGTGTGAGGCCTAAAATTTTTAAAGGCTTGTCTTGATCTTCAAATTTGATCGCATAACCATCCATAGCCGAGGTTGGAAATTCAGGCTGATTTTTAGGGGCTTTTATATCTTGAGCTAAAATGCGTCCTAAACACTCTGTAAGAGCTATTTTTTCAATCTTTTCATAAGTTTTGATATGAGAATGTAAAATTTTTAAACTTTCTTCATAAGACATTAGCATTTTTTATCCTTTTAAAAGTCCTGCACCGCAAAGCTTGGTTGATCTTTCTTTGGCATAAATTCTTTCTTTGTTTATCACATCATACTTCCAAATGGGCGCACTTGCTTTAAAATCTTCAACAAATTCATTAAGAAGTTTAAGTCCTAATTTTCTTTGTTTGCTTAAAATTCCTGCAAAATACGAGCTTTCATGTATCGCTACATCGCCTATAGAGTGAGCAAAAAGCAAGCTAATACCATCAAAATCTACTCTTTTTTGCCACTCATCAAACCATTTTTTTAAAAGCGATTCATAAATATCAAAACTAAGTGCCTCAATACCTCCTTCTTCACGCACAATACCACAAAAAGTCAGTAAAGCACCGCAGTTTTTATCCTTGGAAAATTCATACCATTGGCTATAAATTTTAGGAATATCTAAAGAGCCTTGATAAAGTGTAAAATGTTTCATTTAGCCTCCACAAACTGGCGGTAAAAGTGCTATTTTATCACCATCTTTTAACTTGGTGTTTTCATTAAAAATGATTTCATCATTTAAAGATACAGCACAAAGTTCTAGCCATTCTTTTAAACTCTCATCTTTTTGCAAAATTTCTTTTAATTCTTTTAAATTTTTTACTTCAAGTTCTAAATTTTCTTTATTTATAGGGCCTAAAAATTCCACTTTTACCATTTTATTCCTTTACTTCTAAATTTCCCATCATTCCTAAATCTTCATGTTCTAAAATATGGCAATGATACATTCTAAGTCCTTTAAAATCTTGTTTCATTTTAAGTCTTAACTCTTCATTAGGACGCACATTTATAGTATCTCTGAAGGCTCTAAATTCGGCTTTTTGAACTTTGCCATTGAGTTTTGATGAGATGAGTTCAAATTGCGTGCCGTGTATGTGGAAAGGATGATCCATGTGAGATTTGTTTATCACTATCCAGTCTTCAACTACTCCAAGCTTGGAGCTTAAATCAATGCGTTTTAAATCATAGCTTTTGCCATTGATTAAAAACATAGACGCAAGAGCGATTTTTAATTCATTTTCACTTTTTCCCATCATTCCATGCATTTGCATATGATCTTCACTCATGATTATTTCTTTAAATTCCTTAGGTTCTTCTAAAGGTTTGAAAATTTTTAAATTTTTTGGAAGTTCTAATTTTTCTTTTTTTAGGTTAATATTGGCTAGAAATAGGGTATTAGATTCTTCTTTTACCATCATTTTATCCCTATCATAATAAGCACTTTCTAGCTTAAAATTCCCATCTTTTGGAGCGTCGATTAAAACTTCTACACGAGAAGCAGGACTTAAGAAAAGTTCTTCTTTATAAATAGCTTTTTCTATAAGTCCACCATCAGTACCAACAAGTATAAACTTAGCTCCTTGTATGCGTAAATTTAAATATCTTGCTGCAGTAGCATTATAAATGCGTATGCGTTCGTTTGTGGCGAGTTTGATTTTAGGTTTAAATTGTCCATTGATGAGTACAAATTCTCCTTCTCTACCATTTAGCCAATCATTTAGGTTGTTGTTTGGAATTTGAGCGTTTTCATCAAGACGCAAATCGCTAATCATCAAATCTTTTTCTTTTAAATGACTTAAAGCATCTTTTTTTGCTTTGATCACAAAAGCCCCTGCTAAACCCATAAAAACTTGTTTAGAAGCCGTATAATGAGGATGTGGATGATACCAGTAAGTTCCTGCGCTATCTTGAGGAATTTCAAAACGATATATTCTTTCTTCTCCTGCTAAGATAGGATCATGTGGGCTTCCATCTTGATCAGGTGGCACAGGAACGCCATGCCAATGTATAGTTGTAGCTTCTTTGAGTTTGTTTTTGACTAAAATTTCAAGTTTATCTCCTTCAAAAACTTCTATTTTTGGAGCAGGCACGAGGCCATTGTAAGTATAAAATAAGGTTTTTTTACCTTTGATAAGCTCTATATGATTTTCTTTGATTTCTAGGGTAGCACGAAAAATATTTTTTTCTTTACTTTCATTTTTGAGTAAAGGCAAGGCTTTTAAAATTTCTCCTTGGGGGAATTGTTTTGGATCTAAAAGCTTTAAATTTTTTGGAGCAAAGTTTATAAAAGAAGTATCTAAGTCATGATTTATAGAATGATTTTTATGCATGGAGTGCATATCATGCATAGGATTTGCATAGGCTACACCCATACTTGCTAGAGTGAGTGCATTAAATTTTAAAAAATTTCTTCTATTCATTAGTTTTTCCTTTTGCTTGATTTTTTGTATTATAGTCATTATTTTTTTAACTTTAGTAAATATTTATTTTGAAAATTTGGTTTAATTTTGTTATGATTTTAGCAATTTAATCAAGGAAAAATAATGTTTTATGAAAAAATTCAAACCCCAGCTTATATTTTAGAAGAAGATAAATTAAGAAAAAATTGTGAGCTTTTAGCAAGTGTTGGCGAAAAAAGTGGTGCTAAAGTGCTTTTAGCTTTAAAAGGTTTTGCTTTTTCAGGAGCGATGAAAATTGTTGGAGAATACTTAAAAGGTTGTACTTGTAGCGGACTTTGGGAAGCAAAATTTGCTAAAGAATACATGGATAAAGAAATTCATACTTATTCGCCTGCTTTTAAAGAAGATGAAATAGGTGAAATAGCCAGCTTATCTCATCATATAGTGTTTAACTCTTTAGCTCAATTTCATAAATTTCAAGCTAAAACACAAAAAAATTCCTTAGGTCTTCGTTGTAATGTTGAATTTTCTCTAGCCCCAAAAGAACTTTACAATCCTTGTGGAAGATACTCAAGACTTGGAATTCGTGCTAAAGATTTTGAAAATGTGGATTTAAGTACCATAGAAGGACTTCATTTTCACGCACTTTGCGAAGAAAGTGCTGGTGCTTTAGAAGCTGTTTTAAAGGTTTTTGAAGAGAAATTTGGCAAATGGATAGGGCAAATGAAATGGGTGAATTTTGGAGGAGGACATCACATCACTAAAAAAGGCTATGATGTTGAAAAGCTTATTGCTTTGTGTAAAAATTTCAGTGATAAATACGGTGTGCAAGTTTATCTTGAACCAGGCGAAGCGGTGGGTTGGCAAACAGGAAATTTGGTGGCTAGTGTAGTAGATATCATAGAAAATGAAAAACAAATTGCTATTTTAGATACTTCAAGCGAAGCGCATATGCCAGATACTATCATCATGCCTTATACAAGTGAAGTTTTAAATGCTAGAATTTTAGCCACAAGAGAAAATGAAAAAATTTCAGACTTAAAAGAAAGCGAATTTTCCTATTTGCTTACTGGAAATACTTGTTTAGCGGGTGATGTAATGGGAGAATACGCCTTTGATAAAAAGCTTAAAATCGGCGATAAAATTGTTTTTTTAGATCAAATTCATTACACCATTGTGAAAAACACAACTTTTAATGGTATAAGACTTCCAAATCTCATGCTTTTAAATGCAAAAAATGAACTTCAAATGATAAGAGAATTTTCTTATAAGGATTATTCTTTAAGAAATTAGTATTATTTATAATTTGCATAAAATGTTAATTTTACTCGGAAGAGAATCAAAGATGTAAATTTTATGCAAAGTATTTTATTTTTTCAAATATAAAATCAACTCAAATATCTAATTTTCAATACTTTGGTATGATTTTTTAATATTTTAAATCCTTGTGGAATTTTATTGAAATTCAGTGATTTTTAAATCAAATAGTATTAAGATAAATCGATTTAAAAATCGGCTTTAAAATGAATATTAGGTATATTTTGCATAATATTCATTCAAGCAAAATTTAAAGCTATTTTTGAAAATTTTGAATGCATGGGAGCTTTAATGGATTTGGAAAAATTAAGATTAGCTAGAAGTCTTTATTATCAATGTCTAGGAGAGCTTTTTGTTTTTTCATTTTCTGAAGAAAGATTGTCAAAATTACAAGAGTATTTAAAGACAATGCAAGAATGTTTATTTGATGAAAATTTAAAATCAAATTTTGATATCTTGCTTAAGCATTTAGATGATGAAAATTCTATACAAGCATTTTTTAAAGAATATGATTTGCTTTTTTTAAGTCTTAAAAATAGCATTCCAACGACTTTTTCTTACATAGAAGAAGGTTTTGAAAATTCAAATCCTTTACTTTGCGTGCGTCAAATTTTAGTCAAAAGTAAAATAAGACGCAATGAAAAATTTTTTAAAGAAAGTGAAGATAGTGTTGGATTTTGTTTATTGTTGATGAGTGAATTTTTAAGGCAAAATGAAGATGATTTAGCCAAAGAGCTTTTTGAAAAAGTGATCAATAAAAGCATTGATGAGTTTTTAGGCGATGTTTTCATGAATAAAAATGCGAATTTATATAAGGAAATTGCAAGTATTGCATCGGCTTTTATGGAATTTGAAAGACTTTGCTTTGAAGTGGAAAAACCTGCAAAAATAAATTCTAAAAAAGTGCAAAACGATCTATCGCGTTCAGAATTTTTAAGAAGAGAAGCAAATAAACAAAGGAGGACTCGTGAAAAATCGCAGGGAATTTCTTAAAAAATCCGCTTTTGCCTTAGGGGCTGCTGGAGTGCTTGGTAGCACAACTTTAGCTCTAGCTAAAGATGAAGAAAGAAAAGATTTAGTTAAAGGTAAAAGTAAGAAAAAAGAAGTGCTTTTTCAAAGAAGTGCTAATTGGGAAAATTATTATATAAAGGCTGAGTAATGTCAAGTGTAGGTGAAAATATCAAGCTTACGCGTCGTTCTTTTCTTAAAATGGCAGCACTTTCAAGCCTAGCAACACCGTTGCTTGCTAGAAGTGAAACTTTAAGAGAAGCGAGTGCTGATGAGCTTAAAGAAGCTTATGAAGGTAGTAAAAAAGTAAAAACAGTTTGTACAGCCTGTTCTGTAGGCTGTGGGATTATTGCAGAAGTGCAAAATGGTGTTTGGGTGCGTCAAGAAATCGCTCAAGATCATCCTGTGAGTTCAGGTGGACATTGCTGCAAGGGATCTGATATGATCGATATGGTGCGTTCACATGTGCGTTTAAAATATCCTATGAAAAAAGAAAATGGAGAATGGAAACGCATAAGTTATGAGCAAGCTTTAAGTGAGATCGGAGAAAAACTAGCTGCTTATCGTAAAGAAAATCCTGAAAGTGTTATGTTTTTAGGTTCTGCAAAACTTAATAATGAACAAGCTTATTATATAAGAAAATTTGCAGCATTTTTTGGAACGAACAATGTAGATCATCAAGCTAGAATTTGACACAGCGCAACAGTCGCCGGTGTGGCGAATACATTTGGTTATGGCGCTATGACAAACCATCTTGGAGACATCCAAAGAAGTAAATGTATCATTATCATTGGAGCAAATCCAGCGGTAAATCACCCTGTGGGTTTTAGACATTTCTTAAAAGCAAAAGAAAAAGGTGCAAAGCTTATCGTTGTAGATCCTAGATTTACAAAAAGTGCAGCAAAAGCGGATATTTATGCAAGAATTCGTCCAGGAACTGACATTGCTTTCATGTATGGAATGTTAAAAATCATTTTTGATGAAGGCTTGGAAGATACAAAATATCTTGATGAAAGAGTTTTTGGAATTGATAAAATTCGTGAAGAAGCAGCAAAATGGACAGTTGAAGAAGTGGAAAATGTTACAGGGATCTCTAAAGAACTTTTGGTGCAAATCACTCACGAAGTAGCTAAAAACAAACCAACTACGCTTATTTGGGCTATGGGTTTAACTCAACATACTGTAGGAACTTCAAATACACGTTTAGCACCTATTGTGCAAATGGTACTTGGAAATATAGGTAAATTTGGTGGTGGAGTTAATATCTTACGCGGACACGATAATGTTCAAGGTGCTTCAGATATGGCTTGTTTGAGCGAAAATTTACCAGGTTATTATCCTTTAAATGAAGCGACTTGGAGATACTATGCCAAAATTTGGGGTGTGGATTATGAGTGGCTTTTAGGAAATTTTGTAAGCAAAGATTGGATGCATAAAACTGGGCTTTCACTTGCTAGATGGTGGGCAGCGGCTTTAAATGGAAAAGATGGAAATGATGCTATCGATAATGCAGGAACGCCTTTAAAAGCTTTAGTAGTTATGGGAAATGGTATTACTTCGACTGCACAACAAGTAAAAGTTAAAGAAGGTTTGGAAGCTTTAGAGCTTTTAGTTTTAGCCGATCCTTTTGTAAATGAAGCAGGGATTATTGCAGAAAGAAAAGATGGAATTTATCTTTTACCTGCAGCAACACAGTTTGAAACAAGCGGAAGTGTAACAGCAACAAATCGTAGCGGACAATGGAGATTTAAAGTTGTAGATCCACTTTATGAAAGCATGGAAGATCAAGAAATTTTATTTGAGCTTGCTAAAAAATTAGGTTTTTATGAAGACTTTACCAAGACTTTACGCGATGAAAAAGGTGAGATTGTTTGGCCTGAAAATGCAACAAGAGAAATTGCAAAAGCAGTTAGAAGTATAGGGCTTAATGGTTGGAGTCCTGAAAGGCTTAAAAAGCATACTTTATACTGGGATAAATTTGATGAGGTAACTTTAGAAGGAAAAGACGAAGTTGCTGGCGAGTATTACGGGCTTCCTTGGCCTTGTTGGAGTGATAAGCACCCAGGTTCTCCTGTGCTTTATAATACCGACATTGAAGTAGCAAAAGGTGGTATGGGCTTTAGAAACAATTTTGGACTTGAATATGAAGGAGAGAGTTTACTTGCTAAGAATGCACCTTTAAATTCACCTATTGATACAGGTTATCCACAAATTACTAAAGATAATATAGAAAAAGTTTTAGGTATTACTTTAAGTGCTCAAGAAAAAGAAAAAATGGGATCAACTTGGTCTTATGATGATAGCAATATCATAGCAACTAAATGTATAGAAAAAGGCATAGTTCCTTATGGAAATGCTAAAGCTAGAGCTGTAGTTTGGACTTTTAAAGATAAAATTCCACTCCACCGTGAGCCTTTACATTCTCCAAGAAACGATTTGGTGCAAAAATATCCAAGTTTTGAAGATCAAAAAGCGCTTTACCGCGTGGATACTAAATTTGTTTCTGTGCAACAAGCTAAGGATTATTCTAAAGAATTCCCGCTTAATCTTGTTACTGCAAGACTTGTGAATTTAAATGGTGCAGGTATGGAAAATAGAGCATCTATGTATCTAACGCGTTTAACACCTGAAATGTTTTGTGAGATCAATCCTGAATTAGCAAAAGAGCAAGACATTAAAGCAGGAGATATGATTTGGGTGCATTCTCCAGAAGGTACTAAAATTCATGTAAGAGTGAAGGTTAATCCAGGTGTAGCAAAAGATATGATTTTCTTGCCTTTCCATTTTACAGGAGTTATGCAAGGCGTGGATTTAACGCACAATTTCCCAGAAGGAACTAAGCCTTATGCAAGCGGAGAAAGTGCTAATACGGTAACAAATTATGGTTATGATATCATGTGTCAGATTCCAGAGACTAAAGGTGGACTTTGTAGAATCAGTAAGGATGGAAAATGAGTAAGGTAAATTTTGCAAATTTAGAAAAAGAACGCTTGAAATTCTTTTGTGATAATGAGCGTTGTATTGATTGTAATGGTTGCGCGGTAGCTTGTGATGAAGCACATGAGCTTCCTATTCATATTCGCCGCCGCCGTGTGATTACTTTAAATGAAGGAATTCAAGGAAAAGAAGTTTCAACTTCTATTTCTTGTATGCATTGTGATGATGCTCCTTGTTCTATCGTTTGTCCTGTGGATTGTTTTTACATCCGTGCTGATGGTATTGTTTTGCATGATAAAGAAATTTGCATAGGTTGTGGATATTGTCTTTATGCTTGTCCTTTTGGTGCACCACAATTTCCAAAAGATAGTGTTTTTGGAAATAAAGGCATTATGGATAAATGTACTATGTGTGCAGGTGGCCCTGAAGCAACGAATTCAGAAAAAGAAAGAGAACTTTATGGTCAAAATCGTATCGCAGAAGGAAAAGTCCCTGTATGTGCTGCGATGTGTTCGACAAAAGCACTTTTAGTAGGTGAAAGTTCTAAAATAGAAGAGATTTATCATAATAGACTTATGAATAGAAATTATGGCATTCCAAATCCTTCGGAAAGTTTGGAATGGAAGATTGCTTACACAGGAAAGGAACGCTTATGAGAAAAGTATTTGTAACGCTTTTATTAAGCGTAGTGAGTTTATTTGCTTATGGTAGCGAGAGAATGGGACAAGATACTCAAATTTGGGATTTTCATCGTATTACAAATATCCCAAATTATGATACTTTTGGCAAACTTTGGACAACTTTGCAAGGTGAATATATAGCTACTATAGCTTTAATCGCTGTTATTGCGGTATTGTCTGCATTTGCTTTGCATTATATGGTTATAGGACCTAAGCAATTTTCACACGATGGAAAGAAAATTTATGCTTTTACATTATTTGAAAGACTTTTTCATTTTATCGCAGCGATTTCTTGGGTGATTTTAGTGCCAACTGGTTTTGTGATGATGTTTGGAGAAGTTTTTGGGGGTGGAGTTTTTGTAAGGGTTTGTAAAAATTTACACGCTTTTGCAACGATTTTGTTTATCATCTCTATAATCCCTATGTTTTTATGCTGGATTAAAAGAATGCTTCCTGCAAGTTATGATATCAGATGGATGATGATAGTAGGTGGTTATTTAAGTAAAATCAAACGTCCTGTACCTGCAGGTAAGTTTAATTTTGGTCAAAAATCTTGGTATTATATAGCTGTATTTGGTGGATTTTTGATGATAATTACAGGTGGATTTATGTATTTTCTTGATTTTAATTCCACGGCAATTCAAGGTCTTTTTGGTTTAACTCAAATTGAACTTTTGAGAATTTCAGCTATAGTGCATAATTTCTTGGGTATAGTGTGTGCAGTGTTTTTTGGTGTGCATATTTATATGGCAGTATTTGCAATCAAAGGTAGTATCCATTCTATGATTAGTGGTTATAAAGAAGAAGAAGAGGTTTATATTTTACATTCTTATTGGTATAAAGAATTAAGCAATAAAAAGCAAATTGAACCTAGTTTTTCTTATGATCCTAATGTGAAAATTTAATCTTTAACCGCTATGTTATTACATAGCGGTAGTTTTAAGCTTTTTTGAAATAAATAGAACGAATTTTCTTTTATAAGTTGAATCTAAAATCTATTTTTCCATATATAAATTTGTTATTTATGTTTTTTTGATATAATATTATTTAAAGATATTTAAAGGATAAGGTATGGATCCGTTATTTACAACTCAAATTTTAAAATATAAAGGTGATGAATCTTTTACATGCAATGATACTTTAGTGCGTGAAATTAAGCTTGAAATTTTTATTAATGATGAAAAAGTAGGTGCTTTAATGGCAACTCCTGTAGATGAACAGGCATTAGCAATAGGATATTTAATGAGTGAAAATATCATTGCGAAAGTAAGCGATATTGAGAGCATAGAAACAAAAGATGATGGTATGAGTGTGCATATTAAAGCAAAGATTGATAAAGAAAATTTAGCAAAGCTTAATGCTGAAGGTGTAGTTATAAGTGGTTGCGGTAGAGCACATACTGCCAATATCGATCCAGAAGCTATTGAAGCGAGTAAAATTAGTTCTGATGCAAAATTTAGCAAAGATGAAATTTTAAAACAAATGAGTACTTTTTATACTCAATGCGAGCTTTACGAGAAAACAGGCTGTGTACATACGGCTAAGCTTTTTGTAGATGAGAAAACTTTTTTTATAGGTGAAGATATAGCTCAGCATAATACCATAGATAAAGCTTTAGGAAAAGCGTGTTTAGCTGGGGTTGATTTAAGTCAATGTTTTTTAATGGTTAGTGGAAGGCTAAGTTCTGAAATGGTAGCTAAAGCAGTTATGCATAAAATTCCAGTGCTTGTTTCACGCACGGCTCCTACTTGTTTAGGGGTTATGATAGCAAGAAAATTTGATTTAACGCTTTGTGGTTTTGCTAGAGAAAATAAGATCAATATTTATAGTGGAGAATTTAGAATTCATGGATAAAAATCAAGAAAAAGAAATCATCTCATATATGAGAGAATTGTTAAATAGCAATGAAAAATTAGATTGTGGTACGGCTTTTAAAATTGCAAAGAAATTTAATATAAATATAGAAAAAATCGGACAATTAGCCGATGAAAATCACATGAGAATTGATAATTGCGAGTTGGGGCAATTTGGACATTTAGATTTTGAAAAAGCAAAGATTGAAGTGCTTAAAAAAATAGAACCTAGTTTAGATGAAAAGCGTAGAATTTTTTGTAAAGATGCAAGAGATATTGCTAAAGAAGGTTGTGGACTTAAAAGTATGCGTTCAGCTTTAAAAACTTATAAGGTTGATGTAAAGTATTGTCAACTTGGTTGTTTTAAAGAAAAAAAAGGTAAGCAATTTATAGTAAGAACAAAAACTTGGATTGAAAATGCGGATGGAGATTTGCTTTTTGGTCGAGGAAAAACAGAACTTTTAGAACTTATCGGACAAACAGGTAGTTTATTACATGCTTCTAAACTTATGGGGATTAATTATAAAAAAGCTTGGATGCATTTACAAACCTTACAAAAAAATTCTCAAGAAATTTTAGTTAGCACAAGACAAGGACGCTCTAAAGAATCAGGAACAAAACTTACTCCTAGAGCTATGGAATTGATGGAAAATTACTCTATTTTGCAAAAAGACATAGAAGAATACGCTAATAAACGCTTTAAAGAATTGTTTTTAAAAGGAAAAAAATAAATCTTCTATCAAAAAATACTAATACATAATTTTTTTATAATTAATTAATATTATTTTTTTAAAAATATGTTAAAATTAGAATCTAAATTTTTATTTTAGGAGTTATAAGATGTTTAAATCTTTAAATATAGGTTTAAAACTTATTTTTTCTGTGGCAGCTGTTGTTGTTATTGGACTTGTTATTTTAATTTCATTAATCACAAAACAAGTAAGTCAAAATATTACCAAAAATACAGAAGATATTCTTGCTTCTATCACGAAAGAATATGCTACTCAAACTCAAGGAATTTTTGGGGAAATGATCGCTTTAAATAAAAGTATTTCAGGTACTTTAACAGAAATGTTTAGATCAACCTCTAAAGAAGATTTAGATATAGACAATATAACAAATATTATAACCAATACTTTTGATAATAGTGCTTATTCTAATTTTACTTATTTATATCTTATTGATCCGCCAGAATACTTTAAAGAAGAGAGTAAATTTTTTAATACTCAAAGTGGAAAATTTGTTATGCTTTACGCTGATGAAGAAAAGGATAATAAAGGCGGAATAAAAGCAATACAAGCTAGTGATGAAATAGCTAATCTGCAAGTTGTGCAAGATATATTAAAAAAAGCAAAATATGGGGAAAATAAAGTATATATAGGCCGTCCTATTAAGATGAATTTAGAAGGTCAAGATTTTGATGCTGTAAATGTTGCTATACCTATTTTTGATCGAAAAAATCAAGTTGTAGGTGTCATAGGCATGACTTTAGATTTTTCAGATATTGCTACTTATCTTTTAGACCCTAAAGGTCAAAAATATGATGGTGAATTAAGAGTTCTTTTAAATTCAGATGGTTTTATGGCGATACATCCAAATAAAAATCTAGTTTTAAAAAATTTAAAAGATATCAATCCTAATAAAGGTGCACAAGAAACTTATAAGGCCATAAGTGAAGGAAAAAATGGAGTTTTTAACTATATAGCTTCTGATGGTGATGATTCTTATGCTGCGATTAATAGTTTTAAAGTGCAAGATAGTTCTTGGGCAGTTTTGGTAACTGCTCCTAAATATTCAGTATTTAAACCCTTAAAAAAATTACAATTAATTATTCTTGGTGCATCTTTTATTTTTATTTTTGTTGTTTTAGGAGTGGTTTATTATTGCGTAAGAAAAATTGTCGCATCTAGATTGCCTGTGATTCTTAGTTCTTTAGAATCATTTTTCCGTTTTTTAAATCATGAAAAAATTGAACCTAAGGCTATTGAAATTCGTGCTAATGATGAGCTAGGAGCAATGGGAAGAATCATAAATGAAAATATTGAAAAGATTCAAATATCTTTAGAACAAGATCAAAATGCTGTAGATGAATCGGTGCAAACTGCTAGAGAAATCGAAAAGGGTAATTTAACTGCAAGAATTACTAAAAATCCTATAAATCCTCAATTAGTAGAACTTAAAGATGTTCTTAATAGGATGCTTGATGTTTTACAAAGTAAAATTGGTTCTAATATGAATGAAATTAATAGAGTTTTTGATAGTTATAAGGCTCTTGATTTTAGTACAGAAGTATTTAATGCTAAAGGTGAAGTTGAGATTACAACTAATATTTTAGGCAAAGAAATTAAAAAGATGCTTTTGGCTTCTTCAAATTTTGCTAAAGATTTAGCCAATCAGTCAGAAGAGTTAAAAAATTCTATGCAAAAACTTGCTGATGGCTCTAATGCACAAGCGAGTTCTTTAGAACAATCGGCTGCAGCTGTGGAGGAGATTAATTCTTCTATGCAAAATGTAAGTGGAAAAACAGTTGAGGTTGCTTCACAAGCTGATGATATAAAAAATATTGTCAATGTGATTAAAGATATCGCTGAGCAAACGAATCTTCTTGCTTTAAATGCAGCTATTGAAGCTGCACGTGCTGGAGAACATGGGCGTGGTTTTGCAGTTGTTGCAGATGAGGTAAGACAGCTTGCGGAAAGAACAGGAAAATCCTTATCTGAAATCGAGGCAAATATTAATATACTTGTTCAAAGCGTAAATGAAGTAGCAGAATCTGTAAAAGAACAAACAGCAGGAATCACACAGATTAACGATGCTATAGCACAACTTGAAACTGTAACTAAGGAAAATGTCGAAGTTGCAAATGTCACCAATAATATAACAAATGAAGTCAATCAAATTGCTGCGGCAATTCTTGAAGATGTGAATAAAAAAAGATTTTAAAAAAGCTCATTTTTGAGCTTTTAAATTTTTTCTATATTATTTAAAATTTTTAAACACAAAACAAGTAATAAAATAATATTATTTTTCAAAGCTAATATCAAGGAAAAATAATGAAAATTGATTGTCGCAATCTATCTTGTCCTCAGCCTATAGTTGAAACAAAAAACGCTCTTGAAAAACTTCAAGAAAATGAAATTTTAGAAATTGTTTTAAATTCTATTATTTCAAAAAATAATGTTGTAAAATTTCTTAACTCTTTAAATTTAAACCCTGTTGTAGATGAAAATGCACAAGAGTTTTGCATCAAAGTACAAAAAAAGAATTTTGATTCTAGTGAAGTAAATATTCACGATTATAATGTTTTATTTTTAAAAACCGACAAAGTGGGTGAGGGTGAATTGGGACAAAATTTACTTGTAGGATTTTTAAGTACCTTAAAAAATTTAGATCATGCTCCAAGTAAAATTCTTTGCGTAAATGAAAGTGTTTTAATCAATGTTGATGAAAATCATAAAGCACATTTAGCTATGAAAGAACTTGAAAATTTAGGTATTGAGATCATAAGTTGTGGAGCTTGTCTAGAATTTTTTAATAAAAGCAAAGAACTTAAAATAGGAAATATAGGCAATGCTTATGAAATTTTAAACGAGCTTTTTGGTAAAGCAAAAATCATTACTCTATAAGGAAAAACACTGCAATATAAAAATCAAAATTTAACGCATTTTGTTAAAGCAGCAGGCTGAGCAGCGAAATTAAGCCCGGGTGGTCTTAAAACAATTTTAAATTTCATGCAAAAAACTCCTGCTTTACTTAGTGATATCGGAAATAATGAAGATGCAAGCGTATATCAAATCAGCCCCGATTTAGCTTTGGTGCAAACGCTTGATTTTATCACTCCTATAGTAGATAGTGCTTATCATTTTGGTGCTATTGCTGCAGCAAATGCTTTAAGCGATGTTTTTGCTATGGGTGCAGAGGTAATTAATGCCTTAAATATAGTAGGTTTTGATACTTGCAATCATGATTTAAACATCTTAAAAGAGCTTTTAGAAGGTGCAAATGATAAAGTTAAAGAATGTAATGCTTTAGTCGTGGGTGGCCATACTATAGAAAGCACCGAGCTTTTTTTTGGACTTAGTGTTACAGGAAAAGTACATCCTAGTAAATTTATTGCTAATAATACTTCTAAAATCGGAGATTGTATCATTTTAACCAAGCCTTTAGGAACAGGAATTTTAAGTACAGCTTTAAAGGCGCAAATGTTAAATCAAAAACATTTAGATATAATGCTTAAAAACATGATAGAGTTAAATTATAAAGCCAGTCAAATTGCTCTTAAATTTCATCCAAGTGCCATGAGTGATGTTACAGGTTTTGGACTTTTAGGACATTTAAAAGAAATGCTAAATAAAAATATTTCTTTTGAAATTTTTGAAAGTGAACTTCCTTTTTTAGATGGAGTAAAAGAGTATTTTAATATGGGTTTAATTCCTGCTGGAGCTTATAAAAATTTAGAATTTATAAAAGAACTTACCCCTGATTTAAATGAAGAAAAATTATTACTTTGTGATCCACAAACTTCAGGAGGACTTTTAATTTCTATAAGTGAAAAAGATTCCTTAGAATGTTTAAAAAAACTAGAAGATGAAAATATTCAAGCTAAAATTATTGCTAAGGTTGTAAATAAGCAAGAAAATGATATTATCATTTCTTAATTTTTGTTACTTATATACCCATTAAAATTTTTTTTATCATTTTTTATACATTTTCTATGATTTAAAATATTATTTTTTATCTTATTTATATATTATTTATTAAAATTTATTTTATCTTAGGAGATACGAAATGATACAAAAAGCTTTAGCCTTAGCTGAAGAATTACAAGGACAAATAGAAGCCAATATTTCAAATTCTGAAAAAGAATTTCATGCTAAAATGCAAAAACTTCTTAATAATCCCAAAAATAAAGTTATGCTTATAGAGCTTTTAGATCGTTCTTTTAGATGTAAAGATAAAAATGCAAGTTTTGAGCTTATAGAATATACTTTGAGTAAATATGGCATAGCGGATTTTTTTAGCACTTTTGAAAAATTCCTACTTTTTAGCTTTTTAAATTTTGGCAAATTTGCTCCTAATTTAAGTGTACCTTTTTTTGTCAAACATTTAAGAGAAGATACTAAAGCTATGGTTCTAGATGCAAATCCTAGTGTTTTAGAACCACATATTAAGAAAAGAAAAGAGCAAGATAAAATTACCTTAAATGTGAATTTAATCGGCGAAGAGGTTTTAGGTGAAGCTGAGAGTAAATATCGTATGCAAAAATACGAAGAAGCCTTAAAATCAAGCTATATCACTTATATTTCCATAAAAATTACTACTATTTTTTCACAAATTAATATTATAGATTTTAATTATTCTAAAGAAGAGGTCGTAAAAAGACTAGATTATCTTTATGCTTTAGCCTTAGAAGAAGAGAAAAAACAAGGTGTATCTAAATTTATCAATCTTGATATGGAAGAATTTAGGGATTTAGAGCTCACCGTTGCAGCTTTTATGGAAAGTGTGGCTAAATTTGATATTAAAGCAGGGATTGTTTTGCAAGCTTATATTCCTGATTCTTATAAGTATCTTAAAAAACTTTTTGCTTTTTCAAAAGAGAGGGTTTTAAAAGGTATGAAGCCTATTAAGATCCGTTTTGTTAAGGGTGCTAATATGGAAAGTGAAGAAACCATTGCGTCTCAAAGGGGTTGGGAGCTTCCTACTTTTTACAAAAAAATAGATACTGATAGTAATTATAATAAAATGCTTGATTTTATTCTTGAAGGAGATAATTATAAATACATCAACATAGGAATTGCAAGTCATAATATCTTTGAGATTGCTTATGCTTATACACGCATAAGTGAAGTGGGTGCTTTGGATTCTTTTACTTTTGAAATGCTTGAAGGTATGAGTTTGCAATGTTCTTATGAATTATCTAAAATGCATGATCTAATCCTTTATGCCCCAGTTTGCGATGAAGCACATTTTAACAATGCCATTGCTTATCTTGTAAGACGCCTTGATGAAAATACAAGTGAAGATAATTTTATGCGTTATTTTTTCAATCTTAAAGTAGGAGATAAGAACTGGAATATCCAAAAAGAACTTTTTTTAAAATCTTTAGAAGGCATAAAAACTCTTGATAATACTACACATCGTAAGCAAGATAGAAATAAAGAATCAAATATCATAAGTTCTTATGAAGGTAAAAAATTTAGCAATGAAAGCGATACGGATTTTATTTTAGCACAAAATAGAGTGTGGGCTAAAGAAATTAAAACTAAATATGAAAATTTAAAAGATTATGATGTTTATCCTGTTATAGGCGAACTTGATTTTAAAGCAGAAAATTTAAATGTTTTAGAAGTTAAAGATAAGATCGAAGATAGAGTTATAGGAAAGGCTTATTTAGCAGGAGAAAAAGAAATCAAACAAGCTTTAGAAGTAGCTAAAAATTCCAAATTTACACAAAAAAGTCATGATGAAATTTATCAAATTTTAGCCAAAAGTGCAAAACTGATGAGAGAAAGAAGAGGGGATTTGATAGGTTTGGCAGCTTTAGAAGTGGGCAAAACCTTTTTAGAGATCGATCCTGAAGTAAGCGAGGCTATTGATTTTATAGAGTTTTATCCGCACTCTTTAGAAGAGCTTAAAAAACAAAATCCAAAAGTTACATTCACACCTAAAGGTATAGGGGTTACCATAGCTCCTTGGAATTTTCCTATAGGAATTTCAGTAGGTACTATAGCTGCACCACTAGCCGCAGGTAATGTGGTGATTTACAAACCTTCTTCACTTTCAACTCTAACAGGTTATATGCTTTGTAAGTGTTTTTGGGATTCGGGTATTCCAAAAGATGCTTTGATTTTCTTACCTTCAAAAGGAAGTGATATTTCTAAATATTTACTTATTGATGAAGCGATTAAATTTTCAATTCTTACAGGAGGAGAGGATACTGCTTATGCCATGTTAAAAGCTAATCCAACCTTGCTTTTAAGTGCTGAAACTGGCGGAAAGAATGCGACTATAGTTTCTAAATTTGCTGATCGTGATAGTGCGATTAAAAATATCATTCATTCTGCTTTTAGCAATAGCGGTCAAAAATGTTCAGCTACTTCTTTGCTAGTCTTAGAAGAAGAGGTTTATCATGATGAAGAATTTAAAAAGACTTTAGTGGATGCTGCGAGTTCTATGGCAGTGGGCAATCCTTTTGAATTTAAAAATAAATTAGGTACTTTAGCTGATAAGCCAAGTTCTAAAGTTCAAAAGGCCTTAGATGAATTACAACCTTATGAAGAATGGGCATTAAAACCTAAGTTTTTAGAGGATAATCCTTATTTGATGACTCCAGGCATAAAATATGGCACTAAAAAGGGTGATTTTACTCATATGAATGAACTTTTTGTACCGATTTTAAGTGTGATGAAGGCTAAAGACTTAAAAGAAGCTATTGATATAGTAAATTCCACAGGTTATGGTTTAACTGCAGGTTTTGAAAGCTTAGATGAAAGAGAATGGGAGTATTTTCACACTCACATAGAAGCAGGAAATATTTATATCAATAAACCAACCACAGGGGCTATAGTGCTGCGTCAACCTTTTGGTGGGATTAAAAAATCAGCTATAGGTTTGGGTAGAAAAGTGGGAATTTATAATTATATCACTCAATTTTTAGAGATTAAGCAAGAAGATTTTGATGATCATTTAATTGAAGATAAATTTTCAAAAAAATTAGCACAAATAGATTTAAAAGAAGCACAAGATTTTATAAACAATTTAATTAAAATGTCTCAATCTTATGCTTATCATTATAAAAACGAGTTTAGTGTTTCAAAAGATTATGTCAATATTCGTGGAGAAGATAATCTTTTTTCTTATACTAAAATAAAGAATATGGTTTTAAGACTTTGTGGAAATGAAAGCTTAAAAGATGTTTTAGGTGTGGTTTTAGGTGCAAATATTGCAAATATTGATCTAAGTATCAGTTATGATGAACAAGATGTTAGTATGATAGAACGAATTGTTCAAAGCATAGGAGCAAAAGTATTGTTTTTAAAAGAAAATAAAGAAAATTTTATCAAGAGTATTAAAGAATATGAAAGAGTGCGTTATTTAGCAAAGCCAGATGTAAATGATGAGATTTATAAAGAGGCTGCAAAGCTTGCTAAAATCATTATAAGAGAAAAGCCATTATTAAATGGTCGTTTTGAACTTTTAAATTATTTTAATGAAAAAGCTTTAAGTATATCTTTTCATCGTTATGGAAATTTAGGCATTAGAGCAATATCTTAATGATCAAGGAGAGATTGATGGAAGTGGTTCAAATTAATACCCCAATAGCAGTGATGTTTGTAGTGTATGCCTTATTAATGCTTTATATAGGTTTTTATTTTTATAAGCAAAATAAAAATTCAGAGGATTATTTTCTAGGTGGGCGTACTATGGGGCCTGTGATATCTGCACTTAGCGCAGGGGCTTCTGATATGAGTGGTTGGCTTTTAATGGGTTTACCAGGAGCTTTATATGTAAGTGGTTTTATAGATTCTTATATTGCAATTGGGCTTACTATAGGAGCTAGTTTAAATTGGATTTTTGTGGCAAAAAGACTTAGAATTTATACCAGTGTGATTGCAAATTCTTTGACTATTCCTGATTATTTTGAAACTCGTTTTGATGATGATAAACATATACTGCGCATTGTATGTGCGGTGGTAATTTTGATATTTTTTACCTTTTATGTTTCATCAGGGCTTGTAAGCGGAGCAAAACTTTTTGAAAGTACTTTTGGTATCAGATACGATTATGCTTTAACTACTGGAACGATTATTATTGTTGCTTATACTTTTTTAGGTGGATATAAGGCGGTTTGTTGGACGGATATGATACAAGGGCTTTTAATGATGATGGCTTTAATTATTGTACCTTTGGTTATGCTTTATCATTTAGGTGGTTTTGGTGAAGCGATGAATATAGTAAGAGAAATAAAGCCACAAGCTTTATCTATGGGCGAAGGAGTAGGAATTGTAAGCATTATATCTGCACTTGCTTGGGGTTTGGGTTATTTTGGTCAACCACATATTTTAGTGCGTTTTATGTCGATTCGTTCTACTAAAGATATTCCTATGGCCACTTTTATAGGTATTGCTTGGATGGCGGTTTGTCTTTTAAGTGCTTGTATGATAGGTATTTTAGGTATAGCTTATGTGCATAAATTTGAATTAAGTTTGCAAGATCCTGAAAAGATTTTCATCGTGATGTCGCAGCTTTTATTTAATCCTTGGATAGCAGGTATTTTACTCAGTGCTATTTTAGCGGCTATTATGAGTACGGCAAGTTCACAATTGCTGGTTTCAAGTTCTACTATAGCGGAAGATTTTTATAAAAAGATTTTTAGAGAAGATGCACCAAGTCATATTGTATTAAATTTAGGTAAATTAGGTGTTTTATTGGTAGCTGTAATAGCGTTTTTGATTTCTACTGATAAAAACTCAAGTGTTTTGAGTATAGTTTCTTATGCATGGGCTGGATTTGGAGCTTCTTTTGGTTCTGTAATGCTTTTTTCTTTATTTTGGAGTAGGATGACAAGAGTAGGAGCGATCTTAGGTATGATAACAGGAGCTGCTACTGTGGTGCTTTGGAAGAATTTTGCAAATTCAGGTCTTTATGAAATAGTTCCAGGGTTTTTAGTAGCTTCGGTGGTGATTATTATTGCAAGTTTGTTTACAAATGTAAGATCTGGAACTAAGGCAGCTTATGAAAAGATGTTAAAAGAGCTTTGAGAATAAAAGCCTTTTTTAAGGCTTTTGGATTAAAAATCTTAGTGTGGGTCCACTTTGATCGATTTCAAGCACTTTAAAACCACGGTTTTTTGCATCTTGAGGTATGGAATTGATACTTTGTGGACAATCACAAAGTACTTCTAAAATTTCTCCACTTTTAAGCTTAGGTAAGACATCAAGTGTTGCTATAGCAGGATAAGGACAAGCTTCACCTTGTAAATTTAAACTATAAGTAATTTTCACTGTTTATCCTTTAAGTTGATTTTTAAAAAAGTGTTTTTTGTAAAATACTACAAAAACAAACATTAAGATGAATAAAATAAGGTTGATAAAAAATCCATTTAAATTGCCAAATTCAGTTAAAAGATTGATTTTTATACCTTCTTTAAAAGCTTTTGGTAAAAAGTTATAACTTAAAGCTAAAATCATAGTTCCTATTATATTTGCAATTCCTACTATTATAAAATGACTTTGTCCTTCAAAGGCACGATAAGTCCAACCACACTCGCAACCTCCGGCAAAAACTATACCAAAACCAAACAAAAATGCTCCCACAGCTACAGCAGGAGAAAGTTCTATGAGTTTGCTAGTATGACCTTGCAAGATAAAAGCAAAAGCGATTAAAGAGGCGATAATCATACCGATTAATGCGCCTTTTATAGCATTATCTCTACCAAATAAAAATAAATCTCTAAAGCAAGAAGTAAAACAAATTTGCCCTCTAGAAATAACAAAGCCAAAAACAAAACCAAAAATCAGTGCTAAAGCTAGAAGACTTTGTTTGTTTTGTGTGCTGATATTGCCATTTGTAAAAACAAGATAAAACACCCAAACTAAAAAGGCTATGAAAAGCAATATGCCTAAGTTAAAATATAATTTTGTACGCAAACTTTGCTTGTTTAACGGCAAGTTTTCTTTATTTACACGTTCTAATTTAGCTTTAGGTTTAAAAAAGGAAGTGTTGCAAATTTTCACTCCTAGATAAATTCCTAAAACCATAAAAACAGTAAAAAGCCAAGTGTGTAAAGAAAAATAAGGTAAACCTGTAAAAAAATTAGCTAAATTGCATCCAAATGCAAGTCTTGCTCCATATCCTGAAAGAATTCCACCTACTATTGCTTGAAAAATTCTTATATTGCTAGCAGGTAGACGAAATTTGACTTTGTTAGCTAAAAGTGCGGCTACTAAACAACCTATAAACATACCTATGAGCATAATACCATCAGTTCTTGTTAAAGGGGTTCCATTTAAATTTTGCTTTTGGTAATAAGAATATCCATCTAAATTCATACCTAAAAGCTCTAAAAACTCGCCACCCCAACGTGTCATTTCTCCAGTAACAGCCCAAACGCCACCAAAAATCCCAAAATACACTGCACTTAAAATTCCAAGTGCAATCATAGAACGGGAATTGTCCCAAAAATTGATTAAATATTTTTGTTTAAAAGAATTCAAAGAAAGATCCTAAAAATGTAATCATCAAAACTTGATGCTAAAAAAGAGTGAGATTATAGCTTAAATTTAATATGAAGTCAAAAAGAATATTGATAAATTTATTTTGTTTTTCATTAAAAATCGCTATAATTATCACTTTGGAAGATTAGCGTATCTGGTGATCGCCACTGACTTCAAATCAGATGAAAGGATAGTTGACTATTCTTTGGGGAGTTCGATTCTCTCATCTTCTCGCCAATATTAAGTAAAATCAAGGAAATTTTTATGAGCAAAGCAGATATTATTGTCGGCATTCAATGGGGCGATGAAGGAAAAGGTAAGGTAGTTGATAAATTATGTGAAAATTATGATTTTGTTTGCAGAAGTGCAGGTGGACACAATGCAGGACATACGATTTGGGTAAATGGTGTAAGATATGCGCTTCATCTTATGCCAAGTGGAGTTTTGCATCCAAGATGTATTAATATTATCGGAAATGGAGTTGTGGTTTCTCCTGAAGTATTGATTGCTGAAATGGCTCAATTTGAAAATTTAAAAGGTAGATTATATATCAGCGATAGAGCTCATTTAAATTTAAAACATCATTCTTTAATAGACATTGCAAAAGAAAAGCTCAAAGGCAAAAATGCCATAGGAACAACAGGTAAGGGTATAGGACCTTCTTATGCAGATAAGATTAATCGTACAGGACATAGAGTTGGAGAGCTTTTAGAACCACAAAGACTTTGCGAGGCTTTGATAAAAGATTTTGAAGCTAATAAAACTTTTTTTGAAATGCTTGAAATTGAAATTCCAAGTGCTGAAGAATTGCTTGCTGATTTAAAACGTTTTAATGAAATTTTAACTCCTTATATTACAGATACTACAAGAATGCTTTGGAAGGCTTTAGATGAAGATAAAAGAGTACTTTTAGAAGGAGCTCAGGGTTCTATGCTTGATATTGATCATGGAACTTATCCTTATGTTACAAGTTCAAGTACTATTTCAGCAGGCACTTTAACAGGACTTGGGTTAAATCCTAAAGAAGCGGGAAATATTATAGGTATTGTAAAAGCTTATGCAACGCGTGTGGGAAATGGAGCTTTTCCTACTGAGGATAAGGGCGAAGATGGAGAAAAAATTGCGCAAATTGGAAAAGAGATTGGCGTAAGCACGGGACGCAAAAGACGCTGTGGATGGTTTGATGCGGTTGCTGTAAGATATACAGCAAGGCTTAATGGTCTTGATGCTTTATCTTTGATGAAGCTTGATGTTTTAGATGGTTTTGAAAAGATAAAAATTTGTCGTGCTTATGAATATAAGGGTATGGAAATCGACTATATACCAAGTGATTTAGAAAATGTTCAACCTATTTATGAAGAAATGGATGGTTGGGATAAAGTTTTTGGTATAAAAGATTATGATTTATTGCCAGAAAATGCTAAAAAATATATAGCAAGACTTGAAGAGCTTGCAGGGGTTAAGGTAAAGTATATTTCTACTAGCCCTGAAAGAGATGATACTATCATCTTATGAAAAGTAAATATAATTCTGTTGTAAAGGTAAGAAAACAACAACTTGATAAAGCAGAATCAAATCTTAATCAAGCCAAACAAAGACAGCTTGAACATGAAAAAGCTTATGAACTTTCACGCCAAGAGTGTGAAAGTTTAGGCGTATTGCCAAAATCAGGATCTATAGCAGAGTTAAGATCGAATTTAAGTATGGCACAAGTAGGACGCGAGGCTTTGGCAAGAGCTAAGGAGAAAGTAGAACTTTCTAAAAAAGAAATGAATCATTATCAGTTTTTATATCAAAAAGCACATTTAGATTATGAAAAAATGAAGGTTTTAGAAGCCGAGGAAATTAAACAAAAGCAAAAAGAACTTGCCAAGGCTGAAGAAAAATTTTTAGATGAAATTGCAATCAGTCGTTTTTTCAAAGGAGAAAAAGATGATTAAAAAATTTATATTGTTAGTTTTTATTTCAAGTGTAGTTTTTGGAGCTGAACAAGATTGTGAGCAGTATTTTGAAGCTAGAAAAGCTCAAATTGAATTGCAAACTAGAGAATTTGATGAAGCAAGACAATCTTTAGAAGCTTATAAAGCCTCTTTTGAAGCTTTGCAAAAAGAAAGGCTTGAAAATTTAGAAAAAAAAGAGGCTGAGGTTAATGCAACTTTGGCAAAAATTGAAGAATTAAAGCTTGAAAACGCAAGGCTTGTAGAAGAACAACAAAAGATTTTAAATTCAATCAATGATAAAACACAAGGTAGGGTTAAAGAAATTTATTCCCAAATGAAAGATGCAGCCATTGCAGATGTTTTAAGTCAAATGGATGCAGAGGATGCAAGCAAAATAATGCTTTCTTTGGAATCGCGTAAAATTTCAGGTGTTTTATCTAAAATGGATCCAAAAAAAGCTAGCGAGCTTACTTTGCTTTTGAAAAATTTAGATAATAATGCTAGTAATTAGGTGATTAAAATAATGAAAATTTTTCATTTTTAACATTCTTTTACCAAAAATAAGCTATTATTTCAAACATTATCAAATAAAAGGTTTTTAAGATGCGTATAAAATTACCACATATTCCTTATATCGCAAATAAAATGATGTTAGATATAGCTAATTCTTCTTTTGTAGAAATTAAAGATCAATTAGAAAAGCTTAAGGTATGTATAATAGAAGTTTTAGAGAAAGATATTCTAAATGAAAGAAAATTAGATGAAAGAGTAAAAGAGCTTTTAGAGCAACAAGAAGATGAAATGGAGCTTATGCAAGTAGATCGTAAAAATATGTTTTGGCTTGTGAAGAAAAAGTTAGCTCCTGAATTTAATGTGATTTTAGATTCTGAAGATAGACATAATCATCTAGCGCATCAAATTTTAGAAGAACTTGTAGAGAATGATTATATTAATTTTATAGTGAGTGAAAATAGAGTTAAAAATTTAATCTTTTCAAGCATAGAGTCTTATCTTAAAATTTATGAAAAACTTGAAGATGAGGTTTATGAGAAAATTAGCAATTATAAAACAAAACCTATTCCAGGTAGCGAAGAATACGATCTTATCTTTGAAAAACTCTATCAAGAAGAGCTTAGAAAAAAAGGTATGTTTTAATGAAGGCTTATATTTATTTAGAAAATGATATTTTTTTAAGTGCTAAGGCTTTTGGAAAGAGCGGTACTTTTTTTGGAGAGCTTGTATTTAACACTTCTTTAACAGGGTATCAAGAAATTATTTCAGATCCTTCTTATGCAGGGCAATTTATCGTATTTTCCATGCCAGAAATTGGTATAGTGGGAACCAATGAAAATGATAATGAAAGCAAGGAAATTTTTGCAAGTGGTGTTTTAATGCGTGAATTAAGTTCCAGTTTTTCAAATTTTCGCGCTAAAGAAAGTCTGCAAGATTATCTTGAAAAACATGGAAAAATAGGAATTTATGAACTTGATACGAGATATCTAGTAAAAATGATAAGAAATAATGGCAATTTAAGAGCTGTAATTTCAACTGAAATTTCAAATAAAGAAGATTTAAAAATCGCCTTAGAAAAATCAGCAAAAATTGATGAAGTAAATTTTGTAAAAGAAGTTAGCACTAAGAAAAATTATTCTCATAAACAAGGCGTTTGGAACGCTAGTTTTCAAAAATTTAATGATGCTAAAAGAAGTGAGAAAAAAGTTGCTGTTATAGATTATGGTGTTAAAACAAATATCTTAAATGAACTTGTAGAAGTAGGTTTTGAAGTAGAAGTTTATCCATATAATGTTAAAGCAGATGAGTTGATTACTCTGTATAAAAAAGGTGAAATTCAAGGCGTGTTTCTTTCTAATGGTCCAGGTGAGCCAAGGATTTTAAAACAAGAGATTGCAGAGATTAAAAAACTTGCAGAAGCTAAAATTCCTATGCTTGGAATTTGCTTAGGTCACCAGCTTTTAAGTAATGCTTTTGGATATGAAACTTATAAAATGAAATTTGGACAACATGGAGCAAATCATCCTGTGATCAATCTTGATACAAAAACGGTAGAAATTACCGCACAAAATCATAATTATAATGTTCCAGAAGAATTAGCTCAAGTGGCTCATATCACTCATAGAAATTTATTTGGCGATAATGTTGAAGGAGTAAGATATAAAGACTATCCTATTATTTCAGTGCAACATCATCCAGAAAGTTCTTCAGGTCCTCATGAAAGTAAGTATATTTTTAAAGAATTTATGAATTTGATGTGAGTATAGATTTTTTAGCTATTATCAGCGTTGCTTTTTTATCTAGTTTTGGACACTGCTATTCTATGTGTGGTGGTTTTAATTTACTTTTTATAAATTTGAATTCAAAAAGCAATAATTTATTTTTATTAACTTTTATTTATAATTTGTTTAGAATTTTTGCTTATATTGTTTTAGGGATAATTTTTGGGACTTTTGGGAATATCTTGGCAATCAATGCCAAGGTTCAAAGTTTGTCATTTTTTATTCTTGGTATATTTATGATGATTTTGGGTTTTGCTCTTATTTTTAGAGGTAATATGTTATCTTTTATTGAAAATAATGTTTTTTTTGATAGTTTTGTAAAGAAAATTATTAAAAAATCTAAAAATTTTAAAGGATTAAAATCAGCCATATTTTTAGGATTTTCAAATGGTTTTGTTCCTTGTGGATTGGTGTATTTTTTTATAGCCAATGCAATGAGTAAGCAAAATATTTTTGAAGGTATTTTGGTAATGATGATTTTTGGAATATCAACTTTACCTGCGATGTTATTTTTTTCTAAAATTTCACAGTTTTTTAGTGATTTTTTGAAAAATTTATTTAATTATTTATCGTATGGCGTTATTGTTTGTTACGGTATAAATCTTGCCTATATAGGTTTTAAGGCTTTTCAATGAAAGATTTTTTTAAAGATCAGTTTTTTAAAGCTCTTGAAAAAAATACAATTTTTTCAAGAGCTGATGTTCAAGGAAATTTAATTTTTGTCAGTGATAAGCTTTGTCAAATAAGTGGATATAGTAAAAAAGAGCTTATAGGAAAAAAACATTCAATATTTAAACATCCAGATGTTGAGGAATGTTATATTGAAGAACTTTTAAAAAAACTTTCATATAAAAAACCTTATCAAGTTATTTTTAAAAATATTGATAAATTAGGCAAAACTTTCTATCTTGAAACTTTATTAATCCCCATATTGGATAAAAATAATGAATTAATAGAAATAGTAGCATTCTCTCATGATGTTAGTAATTCTTTTAAGCTTAATGAAGAGCTTGCTCTAAATCACGCTAAATTAAGAGAATTAAGTATTAATCTTGAAAATACAGTTAAAAATCACCAACAAGAATTTATACAGTTAGGTAAAAAATTTGAGAAAAAAATGCAAATTGCCTTGGAAAAAAATGAAAAAGATATTAAAATAGCATATGAAGAGATTTTGAAATCTTCATTAGAACAAATGATTAGCGATATAGCACATCAATGGAGACAACCGTTAAATGAGCTCGGTATTGCCATGTTTCAAATGAAGCAAAATCTTAAAGATGAAAAAGGATTTGCTGAAATTTACTCACAATCAAAAGATATGATTAAAAATATGTCAGAAACAATTGATGTGTTTAGAACTTTGTTTAACAAAGGAGTAGAGCAGTGTGTATTTATAAAAGAGACTTTAAATAAAGCCTTGGAAATTGCTTTTGAAACTATAGAAAAAAATCATGTAAATATTAATATTGTTTCGAAAAGTGATTATGAAGTTTTGGCATATGAGAATGGTTTAATAAGAGTTTTTCTTAATTTGATTTTAAATTCAATAGAAGCATTTAAAAACAAAAAAAGGAAAATCATAACAATAAATTTTTCAAAATTTGGAAAAAATTATCTGAAAATTACAATAAAAGATAATGCTGGTGGGATTGATAAAGAAAATTTAGATAAAATTTTTCAACCTTATTTTACAACAAAACATCCTAGTCAAGGTATAGGAGTAGGACTTTATATAAGTAGACAAATTATCGAAAGTTTCCAAGGAAAAATAAAAGTTAAAAATGGAAAAGACGGGGCTTGTTTTGAGATATTTTTAAAACTAAAAGAGAGGGTAGAGTAGAAATGTCACAAGAATGTAAAGAATTGATAATATTAGTAGTTGAAGATGAGGTTAAGGCTAGAGAATCAATGATTAATATATTAAGCGAACGCTTTAGTAAAGTAATCGGAGCTCAAAATGGAGATGAGGGGCTTAAAAAATTTAAAAAATTTAAGCCAGATTTAGTTATCACAGATATTGCTATGCCTATTATGGATGGACTGGATATGGCAAGAGAGATTAAAGAAATTTCAGATGATGTCCCAATTGTTGTTCTTAGTGCGTATTCAGAGAAAGAGAGACTTTTGCGTTCTATTGATATTGGTATAGATAAATATTTGATTAAACCTGTTGATATAGAAGAGTTGTTTAAAGTTTTAGATTATCTGATAGGTGAAAAAATTGAAGCAAATATGCTTGTAAAAATTTCTGAAGAATATCAATTTAACAAAACTAAACGAACTTTAATTTACAGTGGTGGAGAAATTGTTTTAACTAAAAAAGAATTGGCTTTTATTTCTTTGCTTTTAAAGCAACCTGGAGCTTTGGTTTTGCATGAAGATATTAAGAAAAATGTTTGGATAGGTGAACATGTGAGCGATACTGCTGTTAGAACTTTTATAAAAAGAGTAAGAGATAAAGTGGGTGAAGATTTTATAAAAAATGTGCCAAGTTTAGGTTATAAGATAAATATCAATAAATAAGACTGATTTAGCCTTAAAATATAAAACATAACAAATGATTAACAAAATTATCATTTTTAAGAAAAAATGTATAATTAATATTCTATAATATTCTCTTGTTATCAAAAATTTTAAGGAGAAAGTCGATGCATCCAGGTAATGTATTAAATTACGACTATACGGTTGCAAGATATTTTATGTTTGCGACCATATTGTTTGGCATTGTTGGTATGGCTATAGGAACTCTTATAGCTTTTCAAATGGCATATCCTAATTTAAATTATTTAGCAGGAGAATATGCCACTTTTTCAAGACTTAGACCACTTCATACTTCAGGTGTGATTTTTGGTTTTATGCTTTCAGGGATTTGGGCAACTTGGTATTATATAGGTCAGCGTGTTCTTAAAGTGAGTATGGCTGAGTCAAGATTTTTAATGGCTGTTGGTAAGCTTCATTTTTGGCTTTATATGCTTACTATGGTTTTAGCTGTTATATCTTTGTTTATGGGTGTGACTACATCTAAAGAATATGCAGAGCTTGAGTGGCCTTTAGATATTCTTGTTGTTCTTGTTTGGGTTTTATGGGGTGTAAGTATTTTTGGACTTATTGGAATTCGCCGTGAAAAAACCCTTTATATTTCTCTATGGTATTATATAGCTACATTTTTAGGTATAGCTATGCTTTATCTTTTTAACAACATGGAAGTACCAACTTATTTTGTTACTGGAATGGGTAAATGGTGGCATAGTGTATCAATGTATGCAGGAACAAATGATGCTTTAGTACAATGGTGGTATGGACATAATGCTGTGGCATTTGTATTTACTGTGGGTATTATTGCTCAAATTTATTACTTCTTGCCAAAAGAAAGTGGTCAGCCGATTTTCTCTTATAAACTCTCTTTATTTGCATTTTGGGGCTTAATGTTTGTTTATCTTTGGGCAGGTGGTCACCATTTGATTTATTCAACTGTACCTGATTGGATGCAAACTATGGGTTCGGTTTTCTCTGTAGTATTGATTTTACCTTCTTGGGGTTCAGCGATTAATATCTTGCTTACTATGAAAGGTGAGTGGAGTCAGCTTCGCGAGAGTCCGTTGATTAAATTTATGATTTTGGCATCAACTTTCTATATGTTCTCAACACTTGAAGGGCCAATTCTTTCAATTAAATCTGTTAATGCTTTAGCACACTTTACAGATTGGATTCCAGGACATGTTCATGATGGAACATTAGGTTGGGTAGGATTTATGACTATGGCTGCGCTTTATCATATGACTCCTAGAGTTTTCAAAAGAGAGCTTTATAGCAAATCTTTAATGGAAGCTCAATTTTGGATCCAAACCACAGGTATAGTTCTTTATTTTGCTTCAATGTGGATTGCGGGTATTACTCAAGGTATGATGTGGAGAGCGACAGATGAGTATGGTAACTTGCTTTATAGCTTTATTGATACTGTTGTGGCTATTGTTCCTTATTATTGGATTAGAGCGATTGGTGGATTGTTGTATCTTATCGGTTTCTTTATGTTTACTTATAATATTTACAAAACAATTGCTTGTGGAAGAGTGCTTGATAAAGAACCAAAAAGCGCTTCGCCTATGGCAGCATAAAAAGGAGAAAATATGTTTAGTTGGTTAGAAAAAAATCCATTCTTTTTTGCTGTAGCTGTTTTTGTAGTGATTGCTTATGCAGGCATAGTTGAAGTTTTACCAAATTTTGCAGAAAATGCAAGACCAATTGAAGGTAAAAAACCTTATACGGTTTTACAACTTGCAGGGCGTGCAGTATATATTAAAGATAGTTGTAATGCTTGTCATTCACAGCTTATTCGTCCATTTAAATCAGAAACAGATCGTTATGGTATGTATTCTGTAAGTGGTGAATTTGCTTATGATAGACCTTTTCTTTGGGGCTCAAAAAGAACAGGACCTGATCTTGCTCGTGTAGGAAATTATAGAACGGCTGATTGGCATGAAAATCATATGTGGGATCCTACTTCTGTTGTTCCAGATTCTATTATGCCTTCATATAAGCATATGTTTAAAAATAATGCAGATATTGAAACTGCTTATGCTGAGGCTTTAACTGTGAAAAAAGTTTTCAATGTTCCTTATGATGCAGAAAATGGAACAAAACTTGGTTCTTGGGAGGATGCACAAGCTGAAGTAAAAGCTGAAGCTCAGGCTATAGTTGATCAAATGAAAAATCAAGAAGTAAAAGATGCTTTTGCTAAAGGTGAAATCAAAGAAATAGTTGCTTTGATCGCTTATTTAAATAGCTTAAAGTAAGATGATGGAACATTTATCAATAGTTTTTGATGTGATTAAAAATTTAATCACATTTGATTTAGCAACAGTTCAAAAACATGAGTGGGAGATTTTCCAAGGTTATGGTTTTTTTGCACTCGTGATGTTTTTGTCAATAGTATTATATGCGTATTGGTATCATTTATATAGAACAGAAAAAAAAGGCGAGAGAAATTATGAAAATTATGCAAACCTTGCCTTAAAAGATGATATTGATGATAGTGTATTAGAAAGTAAAAGGAGTGCTTAATGCAATGGTTAAATTTAGAAGATAATGTTAATCTCTTATCTTTAATTGGAGCTATTCTTATCATTTTAATCACACTAGTTATTGTGGGTAGAATGTTTAAGCAAATGAAAGAAAAAAAAGGCGAGTCAGAGCTTAGTGAACATAGTTGGGATGGAATAGGAGAGTATAAAAATGCTGTTCCTACTGGTTGGGCTGTGGTATTTTTCCTGACTATTGTTTGGGCTATTTGGTATTTTCTATGGGGATATCCTTTAAATTCTTTTTCAAGTATAGGTCAATATAATGAAGAAGTAGCAACTCATAATACAAAATTTGAAGAAAAATTTAAAAATTTATCTCCTGAAGATAAAATAGCAATGGGTCAAAATATCTTTTTAGTTCAGTGTTCGGCTTGTCATGGAATTACAGGAGATGGTATCAATGGTAAAGCTCAAAATTTAAATATTTGGGGTAGTGAAGAAGGTATAATCAATGTAATTAAACATGGTTCAAAAGGTATGAATTTTCCAGGTGGAGAAATGCTTGGTGCTGCTGATTTAGGTGTAGCAGAAGAAGATATCCCTGCTATTGCTGCTTATGTAGCAAAAGATCTTTCAGCTATTAAGAAAACTGCAAATGAAAATTTAGTAGCAAAAGGTAAAGAAGCTTATGCAACTTGTGCAGCATGCCATGGAGAAGATGGAAAAGGTCAAGATGGAATGTTCCCAGATCTTACAAAATACGGTTCTGCAGCTTTTGTAGTAGATGTTTTACATAGTGGTAAGGCTGGTTTTATAGGAACAATGCCGAGTTTTCCAACACTTAATGATATTCAAAAAGAAGCTGTTGGCGAGTATGTAATTTCTCTTTCAAGGGGTGAATGATGGAAAATAATAATAGATGCGTGTTTTCTCTTTCAGGTGTTACAGGTATGTTAATTGCTACGGTTTTGTTGCTTGTTATCTTAGCAGTTTTAACTATTTGGGGTCTTAAAGCTCAGCAAGAAGTGATGCAAAAGCCATATAGTCTTAAAGATGTACAAAGTGTAAAGATGTTTGGTTCAAAAGAACAAGATCATAGAAGTATAAAGGAAGCACAATGAGTAAGGCTTTGGAATATTTAATTGTTATTGGTTTAGTTGCTGCTGCTGCAATCACCGCTTGGTCGGTTTTGACCGTAAATCATCTTCATATAGGATGAAAAAAATATTACAAGATGGCTTTTTTTTAGCTATCTTCTTCTTTGTTTTATTGCCTTCTAGGGTTTTTGCTCTTGATGCTGTACTTTTTAATGAAAATATTTTAAGTCAAAAAGTAAGTAACGAGATTAATCTTATAGGAAAAGAGCTTTACCAAAAAAGTAATATTTTTATCGGCGTTATGGTTGGTGATAAAACTGAAATTGAAACTTTATTAAATAAACAAAAAGAACTTCCTCAATCTTATATATTGCTTCTTTTGTCAAAAAATTCTCACAAAGTTGATATAGTGGGCTCAAAAGGTGCTTTAGCTTTGATTGATAAAGAAGCTGTGCTTAGTCCTTATCCTGGAACAGGATCTATTTTGCCGATATTAGCTACAAATAAAGGTGATATTTATAATGCTGCTATACTTAATGGTTATGCAGATATTGTAGATCGTGTGGCAAAATCCTTGGGATTACAATTAGAACATTCTATAGGTAATGCAAATCGTGATACTATCAATATTTTAAGAATACTTATCTATGGATTTATTTGCTTTGCATTGTTATACTATGCACAAAGAAGAATAAAGAGGAAAAAAAATGTTAGAAACTAAAAAAAGTTTTTGGCCTTATGGTATTTTGCTTTCACTTTTGGCTATAATTATTGCTTGTATTGTAACGATTTTTATAGCAAGTCACCATCCTGTGTATGAGGATGATTTTTATTTTGACTCTTATCAAAATGTTGAAAATAATTACAATCAAATACAAAAACAACAAGTAAATTTTGATAAATTTTTTAAAGTAAATTTTCAAAATGATAAAATCACTTTTATAGGTAAAAGAAAAATTCCTAGTTATGAAGTGGATCAAAATTCCTATGTTGCAAATTTTAAAATTTCTGCATTACAAAATATAAATTCTAATGATTTAAAAGTTCAAGTTCTTCTTACAAGACCATTCACTAAAAATTTTGATCAAAAGTTAGAAGGACAAGTTAAAAATGGAATTTTAAGTATCGCTTTACCTAAATTAGATAAAGGTAGATGGGAGCTTAAGCTAAAGTTTTATGCAAATCAAGAAACAGTGGGTTTTTTTAGCTACGAATTAAATGCTCAATGAAATTAAGAATTTTTAGCTCTTCAAGGCAAATTAGAGAATATTATAATCAAAAAAAACAGCAAAATGCTTTATTAGATAGTGCTATTCATATAGGTGAATTTTTAGATAAAGTTTGTTTGAGCAATTTTCATAAGGCAAGTTCTTATGAAAGCTTACTTTTAATGCAAGAAGCTTGTCTAAAAAGTAAGGATTTAGAAAAAAAACTAGGAATTTCGGTAGAATTTTTTGCTTTTTTGAAAAATAACGAATATCTTTTTTCTTTTTTCAAAGAACTTAGTTTAGAAAAAAAAAGTATAGAAGATCTTAAAAATAATGATTATTATGCTACCTATAATGAACATTTGGAAATTTTAGATGAGGTATATAAGAATTATCTTACTTTGCTTGAAAAGAATTCTTTTTATGATGATCTTTCTTTGCCTAAAAATTACACTCTTAATAAAGATTTTTTAGATGAGTATGAAGCTATAGTTTATGATTTGCAAGGTTTTTTGAGTAAATTTGAAGAAAATTTATTAAATGAAATTTCTCAGATTAAAGAAGTGGTTTTAAGTTTTAAAACAAGTAAATTTAATCTTGAATATCTTTTAAAACTTGATTTTTTAAAAATATTTGATTTAAAAATAAACACTCATTATGAAATCAATCTTTCAAAACAAGAGATCTTAAAAGAAGAAATTTTTAAAACAAAAAATTCAAAAATGAAACTCAAATCTTTTGAATTAAGGGCTTTGCAATGTGCTTTTGTTATGGATGAAATTTCACATTTTGTACGCAAAGGTTTAAAGCCTGAAAATATTGCAGTTATAACTCCAGATGAAAGTTTTTGTGAGTTTTTAAGACTTTTTGATAAAGACAATATGCTTAACTTTGCAAGTGGAATTAGTATTAAAGAGAGTTTGTTTTATCAAAAATTTCAAGCACTTTATGAAAGTGCTAGTAGTGCTTCTTTTATTTATAAAAATCAAGAGGATTATTTTGAAGACACGCAGATGATTTTTGATTATCACAATACGCTTTTACATTCTTTAAAACTTGATTTTATAGAGTTTAAAAAGTATTTTGATGAGAAATGTGATTTTGAATATTTTGAAAAATTACTTGCTTTGTTTTTAGAAAATGAAAAGCAAGAGCTTATTTATTTGATACGAAAAGAACTTTATTTTATTAAAGATTTATTGAAAAATCAGTCTTTAACTCTTAAAGAGTTGATCCATCTTTTTTTCATGCAAATTTCACAACTTTCCCTTAGTGATGTAGGTGGAGGTAAGGTTACGGTAATGGGACTTTTAGAAAGTCGTGGGCTTTGTTTTGATGGAGTGATTTTGGTTGATTTTAATGAAGAATTTATTCCTAAAAGAAGTGTTAATGAGCTTTTTTTAAACAATGAAGTGCGTAAAAAAGCAGGATTGATTAGCTATGATAGAAGAGAAAATTTACAAAGATTTTATTATGAAAGCTTGATGAAGAATGCTTTAGAAGTAAGTATTTGCTTTGTGGAAAATGAAGAAAAAAGCAAATCACGTTTTTTAGATGAACTTGATTTTGACTTTTTTTATGAAACTCATATCCACCAAAAAGCTTATCTTAATGCTTTAAAATTAGACTATGAAGGCATAAAACCTAATCTAACTCCTATAAAAGCTCCTATTTTAAAGCATAATCCTTTCGAGTTTCCGCTTTCTTTTAGTCGTTTTAATTTATTGGAAAATCAAAAAAGAACTTATTATTATCGTTATATTTTAAATTTAGCAGAACCTAGGGTTTTAAGCGAGGAAAGCAAAGCGAAAAATCAAGGAAATTTTATCCATAAAATGCTTGAAATTTATTATAAAAATTATGCAAATAATAATTTTGATATAAAAGTTTTTGCAAATTTATTGGATAAAGAATATCAAAAATACAATATCAGTGAACTTGATCTTGAAGTATTTAAATTAAAATTTATACAATTTGCTAAAAATGAAAAAGAGCATTTTTCAAAAGGCTTTTATGTCGCACATACAGAGCTTGAGTTAAACAATATTTTAAAGCTCGGAACAGATAGTATAAAACTTAAGGGTACTATAGATCGTATCGATAGTTCAAAAGAAGGTAATTTGATTATTGATTATAAAAGTGGAAAAGTGCCAAGTAATTCTTATCAACTTGCTTTTTACCAAGCTTTATATGATGAAAATGCAAGCGTGGGTTTTTATGATTTAAATAGTATGCAAATATTGCATCAAAAAGCCAAAAGTTTAGATGAGCTAAGAGAAAGACTTAAAGATTTAGTTCTTATGAGTAAGGAAGAAATAGAGTTTGAAAATGAACAAGATGAGTATTGTCCTTATAAACTCATTTATAAAAAGGAATTAAAATGAGTCAATTTGAGCCTTTTTTAGCATTAGAAGCGAGTGCAGGAAGCGGAAAAACCTTTGCCCTGAGTGTGCGTTTTGTAGCACTTATTTTAAAAGGAGCTAGGATTAATGAAATTTTAGCTTTGACTTTTACCAAAAAAGCTGCTAATGAAATGCAAAAAAGAATTATTGAGACTTTTTTAAACTTAGAAAAAGAAAATAAAACCAGTGAATGCAATGAACTTTGCAAGCTTTTAGGTAAAGATAAAGAAGAGCTTATTTCTTTAAGAGATGCTAAAAAAGAAGAATTTTTAAGAACAGAGTTAAAAATCAGTACTTTTGATGCTTTTTTCGGAAAAATTTTGCGTGTTTTTGCTTTAAATTTGGGCTTAAGTAGTGATTTTACAATGAGTGAAGAGAGGCTTGATGTAAGAGAGATTTTTTTAAAACTTCTTAAAAAAGATGAATTAAAAGATTTGGCTTATTATATTAATTTAGTTGATGAGAAAGAAAATTTTTTTAACGAGCTTGAAAAATTTTATGAGAATGCTTATTTTCAAAATCGTCCTAAAATTCTAAATCCAACTAAAGCTTATATCAATAAAGCTTATAGTGAGTTAAGAAGTTATTGTTTGGGTCTTACTCATGTAAAAAATTATAAAAATTTGTGTGACAATTTCAAAAGTGAAGTTTTAGATTTATCCGTGTTTATGCAATCAAGTTTTATGACAAAATTTGAAAGTACAAAATATTTACAAGATTTAGAAAGTACTAACCTGCATTTTAGTGCAAAAAGAATGGAGCTTATAAATGCTTTAAATACCTATGCCATAGAGCTTGAAAATTATAAAATTGCTAATTTAATGAATCTTTTAAATCATTATAGTGAAGCTAAAAATATATTTCATAAAGATAAAAATACCTTAAATTTCCAAGATGTGAGTAAAAAAGTTTATGAGTTAATAACCAGTGAATTTAAGGATATGATTTATTTTCGTTTAGATGGTTTTATTTCGCATTTGCTTATTGATGAATTTCAAGATACAAGCGTGATCCAATATCAAATTTTACGCCCTTTGATCGCTGAGCTTGTTTCAGGAGAAGGGGTTAAGAAAAATCGCACTTTTTTTTATGTAGGAGATAAAAAACAAAGTATTTATCGCTTTCGTAAAGGAAAAAAAGAATTATTTGATTTGTTAAAACAAGAATTTAGTCAAATTAAAAGTGATAATTTAAATACTAATTATCGTTCTAAAGAGCTTTTGGTTGATTTTGTTAATGAAACTTTTAAAGAAAAAATCAAAGATTATAAAGAACAATTTGCCTTAGAAAGTAAAAAAGGCGGTTTTGTGCGTATTGTGGAGTCTAAGGAACAAAAGGTTAAAAACCAAGCCCAAGAAATTAAGGAAAAGACTTTAGAAACTTTATTTGAGCAAATTAATTTTTTAAGATCTAAAAATATTTCTTATGATGATATTTGTATTTTGTGTTGGAAAAATAGTGATGCAGATATGGTTTTGGATTTTTTAAGAGAGCAAAATATTCCTGCATTTACTCAAAGCAATGTTTTACTTGAAAATAAAGCAAGTGTAAGACTTGTTTTAGAATATGCTAAATATTGTATTTTTGGTGATGAGTTTTACTTGGTATTTTTAAAGGAACTTTTAGGTTTTGAGCCGAGAAAAATTACCCTTGATTTTTCAAAAAATGCTATGGAAAATGTACTTTTTTTAATAAAAGAATTAAAACTTGATTTAAATGATATCGCTTTAATACAATTTATCGAATATGCTAAAACTAAGGAGAATTTTTTAAAGCTTTTATTTGAGCCTTGTGCTTTGAAAATAGTAAGCGAACAAAATATGGGAATTAGTATTATGAGTGTGCATAAATCTAAGGGTTTGGAATTTGATCATGTGATTTTACTTGATAGTTTATCTAAAAACAATTCAAACAATGAAGATATCATGCTTGAATATGATATCAATCAAGGTTGGCAACTCCATATTAAAGATAAAATTCGAGAGCTTACTAAAGAGCCTATTTATACTCTTTTTAAAGAAAATATTACAAGAGCAAATTATGAAGATGATATTAATAAACTTTATGTGGCTTTTACAAGAGCTAAGGAAAGTTTGATCATCATAAAAAGAAATGAAGAAAGTGTAAATGGAAATTATCCAAGTTATTTTAAGGGGGGATTTTTAAATATACATTCTCAAGAGAGAGGTTTTTTAGAAAGCAAAGAACAAATTTTAAGCGTTAAAAAAGAAAGCATTCAAACTTTGCAAAAATTTGAAAAAATTACCTTGCAAGAAATTCAAAGTGAAGAAAGGCTTGATAGTAAAGAACTATATTTTGGAAATGCTTTTCACTTTTTTATGCAAAATTTAAAACTTCCTAAGGGTGAAAATTTTCAAATACTTACTCAAAGATGCAAGAGTAAATTTAGACATTTTTTAGATGAGAGTGATTTTGAAAAGCTTTTTAAAAGAATTGAAATTTTACTTAAAAATATTCAATTTCAAAATTTGATTGGTGATGGAAAGCTTTTAAAAGAACAAGCTTTGAGTTTTAATGGAGAAATTAAACAATTAGACTTGCTTGCTTTAAAAGATGAAGAAGCTTTTATAATTGATTATAAAACAGGTCTTGCTATGCAAGATAAACATAAAGAGCAGGTAGGAACTTATAAGATCGCCATTAGTGAAATTTTGCAAAAAGATAAAGTGCGTGCTTTTATAGTTTATTGTTTGGAAAATGAAATTCAAATTTTGGAAATATAAACTTAATTTTTACTTAAATTAAGTAAAAATTAATATTATTTTTTATACAATCACATTTTAAATTTTTGGCAAAGGTAAAAATTATGACAAAGATAACAAAGCCAAACGAAGTAAAACGAGAATGGATTGTTTTAGACGCAGAAGGCAAACGCTTTGGTCGTCTTTTAACTGAAGTAGCAACAATTTTGAGAGGTAAAAACAAACCTTGCTTTACTCCAAATGTTGATTGTGGTGATTATGTAATTATCATCAATGCTTCAAAAGCTGTATTTACAGGTGCTAATAAAGCAGAAGATAAGCTTTATCATAGACATTCAGGATATTTTGGAAGTGTAAAAAGCGAAAAATTTGGTGATTTACTTGAAAAAAATCCTGCAAAATTATATAAATTAGCAGTTAGAGGTATGCTTCCTAAAACAAATTTGGGCAGAGCTATGCTTAAAAAATTAAAAATCTATGCGGGTAGTGAGCACCCACACACTGCACAAATTGCTAAAGAAGGAAAATAATCATGGCAACAACATACGCAACAGGTAAGAGAAAAACTGCTATCGCAAAGGTATGGGTAAAACCAGGTAGTGGTAAAATTAGTGTTAATGGTGTTGATTTAAACACTTGGCTTGGTGGACACGAGGCGATTAAGCTTAAAGTGGTTCAACCTTTACTTGTGACTAAACAAGAAACTTCAATGGATATTAAAGCAACTACTTTAGGCGGGGGCTATAGTGCTCAAGCTGAAGCTTTAAGACATGGAATTTCAAGAGCTTTAGCAGCTATGGATGCTGATTTTAGAGCCTTATTAAAACCTAAAGGACTTCTTACTAGAGATAGTAGAACTGTTGAGCGTAAAAAATATGGACGCCGCAAAGCAAGAAGAAGCCCACAATTCTCTAAACGTTAATATTTTTGGTGGGATTTTCCCACCTTTCTACAATTTTTTATAAAACTCATCCTTTTTTCTATCATTTATGTTATAATTGCAAAATTTAAATTTTTATTTTATAACACAATGAAAGGTTTTTTCTATGAAAAAAATATTCTTATGTTTAGGTTTGGCAAGTGTTTTATTTGGTGCTGATAACAATGTAAAATTTGAAATCACTCCAACTTTAAACTATAATTACTTTGAAGGTAATTTAGATATGGATAATCGTTATGCACCAGGGATTAGACTTGGTTATCATTTTGACGATTTTTGGCTTGATCAATTAGAATTTGGGTTAGAGCATTATTCTGATGTTAAATATACAAATACAAATAAAACTACAGATATTACAAGAACTTATTTGAGTGCTATTAAAGGTATTGATGTAGGTGAGAAATTTTATTTCTATGGTTTAGCAGGTGGAGGATATGAGGATTTTTCAAATGCTGCTTATGATAATAAAAGCGGTGGATTTGGACATTATGGCGCGGGTGTAAAATTCCGTCTTAGTGATTCTTTGGCTTTAAGACTTGAAACTAGAGATCAAATTAATTTCAATCATGCAAACCATAATTGGGTTTCAACTTTAGGTATTAGTTTTGGTTTTGGTGGCAAAAAGGAAAAAGCTGTAGAAGAAGTTGCTGATACTCGTGCAACTCCACAAGCAAAATGTCCTGTTGAACCAAGAGAAGGTGCTTTGTTAGATGAAAATGGTTGCGAAAAAACTATTTCTTTGGAAGGTCATTTTGGTTTTGATAAAACTACTATAAATCCAACTTTTCAAGAAAAAATCAAAGAAATTGCAAAAGTTTTAGATGAAAATGAAAGATATGATACTATTCTTGAAGGACATACAGATAATATCGGTTCAAGAGCTTATAATCAAAAGCTTTCTGAAAGACGTGCTAAAAGTGTTGCTAATGAACTTGAAAAATATGGTGTAGAAAAAAGTCGCATCAAAACAGTAGGTTATGGTCAAGATAATCCTCGCTCAAGCAATGACACTAAAGAAGGTAGAGCGGATAATAGAAGAGTGGATGCTAAATTTATTTTAAGATAATGAATAAAACTATTTTATTTGATTTAGATGGCACTTTAATTGATTCTACTGATGCTATTTTAAATTCTTTCCAAGGAGCTTTTAAAGCCCTTGGATTAACTTCTAAAAATAATGAAGAAATCAAAAATCTCATAGGTTATCCTTTAGAGCAAATGTTTAGAATGCTTTATCCAGATAAAGTAAATTTAAGTAAAGAATTTGTATTAGCTTATCGTGAAATTTATGCACAAATTTATTTAGAACAAACCACTCTTTTGCCTAAAGCAAAAGAAGCATTAGAACTTGGAAGCGAAATTGCAGATCTTGGTATAGTTACAACAAAAGGAGGTAAATTTACTCCGATTCTGCTTGATTATTTGGGAGTTAAAAAATTCTTTAAAACTTTAATTACTCTTGAAGATGTCACAAATCCAAAGCCAAGTTCCGAACCTATAATTTTAGCCTTAAAAGGACTCAATAAAACTCAAGAAAATGCCTATATGATAGGCGATACAATATTAGATATTCAAGCTGCAATTTCTGCTAATATCACTCCTTTGGCCTTAACTTGTGGCTATGGCAATGAAAATGAATTAAAAGCTCATTCTATGGTATTTTTAAATGCATATGAGGCTGTTAATTATATAGCTAGATTAAACTAATTTCAAGTTTTCGTTAAACGCCTTTTAAGAGAATTTATAGTAAATTGATAGTTAAAAAATTATAAAAATTATCAATATAAAGGAAGGTCTCAATGGGTAAAATTATGAAAACTATGGACGGAAATGAGGCTGCTGCATACGCTGCGTATGCTTTTACTGAAGTTGCTGGAATTTATCCTATTACACCTAGTTCTCCTATGGCTGATTATACCGATATGTGGGCAGCTGCAGGAAAAAAAAATCTTTTTGGAGTTCCTGTAAAAATCGTAGAAATGCAAAGTGAAGCAGGAGCTGCAGGTAGTGTGCATGGATCTTTACAAGCTGGGGCTTTGACTACAACTTATACGGCTTCTCAAGGATTACTCCTTAAAATTCCAAATATGTATAAAATAGCAGGTCAATTACTCCCCTGTGTAATCCATGTAGCAGCGCGTTCTTTGGCTGCTCAAGCTTTGTCTATCTTTGGTGATCATCAAGATATTTATGCAGCAAGACAAATTGGTTTTGCTATGCTTTGTTCGCATTCTGTGCAAGAAACCATGGACTTAGCTGGTGTAGCACATTTAGCTGCAATTAAGGGAAGAGTGCCATTTTTACATTTTTTTGATGGTTTTAGAACAAGCCATGAAATTCAAAAAGTTGAAGTAATGGATTATGCGCATTTTGATAGATTATTAGATAGAGAAGCTTTGCTTGAATTTAGAAATAATGCTTTAAATCCAGAAAATCCAAAAACACGTGGAACAGCACAAAATGATGATATTTATTTTCAAACTAGAGAAGTAAGCAATCGTTTTTACGATGCTTTACCTGATGTTGTTAATGAATATATGCAAGAAATTTCAAAAATTACAGGTAGAGAATACAAACCATTTACTTATTATGGTCACAAAGAGCCAGAGTGTGTGATTGTTGCTATGGGTTCTGTAACTCAAGCACTTGAAGAAGTGGTGGACTATCTTAATGCCAAGGGTGAAAAGGTAGGGATTTTAAAAGTTTATCTTTATCGCCCATTTAGTTTAAAATATTTCTTTGATGTTATGCCAAAATCAGTGAAAAAAATCGCGGTTTTAGATAGAACCAAAGAACCAGGAAGTCTCGGAGAACCACTTTATCTTGATGTAAAATCAGCTTTCTATGGAAGAGAAAATGCTCCTGTTATAGTGGGTGGAAGATACGGACTTTCTTCAAAGGATGTTGATCCTGCTCAAATGATAGCAGTATTTGAAAATCTTAAACTTGATAATCCAAAAGATGGCTTTACTGTAGGTATAATTGATGATGTAACTCATACTTCACTGAGTACTGGAGAGAAAATTTCACTTGGAGATGAAAGTACGATCGAATGTTTATTTTACGGACTTGGTGCTGATGGAACTGTGGGTGCAAATAAAAACTCGATTAAAATCATCGGAGATAAAACGGATTTTTACGCTCAAGCTTATTTTGCTTATGATTCTAAAAAATCAGGGGGTTATACAAGAAGCCATTTAAGATTTTCTAAAAAACCTATCCGTTCAACTTATCTTGTTTCAACTCCGCATTTTATCGCTTGTTCGGTAGCGGCTTATTTGGAAATTTATGATGTTTTAGCAGGAATTCGCAAAGGAGGAACTTTCCTTTTAAATAGTATTTGGAATGCTGAAGAAACCATAAGACAACTTCCAGATGCAGTAAAGAAAACTTTAGCTGAAAAAGAAGTAAATTTTTATATCATCAATGCAACCAAACTAGCTCGTGATATAGGTTTGGGAAATCGTACAAATACCATTATGCAATCAGCCTTTTTCAAACTTGCAAAAATCATTCCTTATGAAGACGCACAAAAATACATGAAAGAGCTTGCGTATAAATCTTATAGTAAAAAAGGCGATGCTATTGTAGAAATGAATTACAAGGCTATTGATGTGGGTGCTGATGGACTTGTAAAAGTTGAAGTGGATCCAAATTGGAAAAATTTAGAGCTTAAAGAAAAAGAACAAACCAATGCCTATAAAGGTACTGAATTTGTTGAAAAAATCGTAAAACCTATGAATGCGGCTAAGGGTGATGATTTACCTGTTTCAGCCTTTTTAGGTTATGAAGATGGAAGTTTTGAACACGGCACAACCGAATACGAAAAACGCGGTGTTGGGGTTATGGTACCAAGATGGATAGAGGCAAATTGTATTCAATGCAATCAATGTGCTTCAGTTTGTCCGCATGCTGTTATCAGGCCATTTTTGATTAATGATGAAGAAATGGCAAATGCACCTCGCGGTGTAAAAGATCATGCTTTAGAAGCTAAAGGAACCAAAGGAGAAAAATTAAGCTTTAAAATTCAAGTTTCTCCACTTGATTGTACAGGCTGTGAGCTTTGTGTTCATGAGTGTCCTACTAAAGAAAAATCTTTGGTTATGGTACCACTTCAAGAAGAGATGGATTTTGGTGAGCAAGAAAATGCGGATTATTTATTTAAAGAAATTACTTATAAAGATGATATTTTAAATAAAGAAACCACAAAAGGAGCGCAATTTGCCCAACCTTTATTTGAATTCCATGGGGCATGTCCTGGATGTGGGGAAACTCCTTATATTACTTTAATTACAAGATTGTTCGGTGAAAGAATGATTGTGGCTAATGCTACAGGTTGTAGTTCTATTTATGGGGGTTCAGCTCCATCAACTCCTTATAGAAAAAGTGTGAAAAATGGACACGGTCCTGCTTGGGGAAATTCACTTTTTGAAGACAATGCTGAGTTTGGTTTGGGTATGAAAATTGCAACTGAAAATACAAGACACCGCATTGAACATATCATGAATGAAAGTATGCAAGAAGTTCCAAATGCTTTATCAGCTCTTTTTAAAGATTGGATTGCAAATAAAGACAATGGTGCTATGTCTGTGGAAATTAAAGATAAAATGATCCCTATTTTAGAGCAAAATAAAAATATTAAAGCTGTACAAGATATATTAGAGCTTAAACAGTATTTAAGTAAAAAATCTCACTGGATTTTTGGTGGTGATGGTTGGGCTTATGATATAGGCTATGGCGGACTTGATCATGTTTTAGCAAGTGGAGAAAATGTAAATATTTTAGTGCTTGATACAGAAGTTTATTCTAATACAGGCGGTCAAAGTTCAAAATCTTCTAGAACAGGAGCTGTAGCACAGTTTGCAGCAGCAGGCAAACCTATACAGAAAAAAGATCTAGGTCAAATTGCTATGACTTATGGTTATATTTTTGTAGCACAAGTAAATTCAACGGCAAATTATACTCATCTTATCAAAGCTATCACTGCAGCTGAGGCCTATGATGGACCATCTTTGGTGATTTGTTATTCTCCTTGTATAGCTCATGGTATTAAAGGTGGGCTGGGTTACTCAGGAGAGCAAGGTGAGCTTGCTACAAAATGTGGTTATTGGCCACTTTATACCTTTGATCCTCGTTTAGAAGAGCAAGGAAAAAATCCTTTAACTCTAACAGGAAAAGAACCTGATTGGGATTTATATGAGCAATTTTTGATGAATGAAGTGCGTTATAATTCACTTAAAAAAGCAAATCCTGAACACGCTGCTGAGCTTTTTGAACGCAATAAAAAAGACGCTCAACGTCGCTATAGACAGCTTAAGCGTATTGCTATGGCTGATTATAGCAATGAGGTCGAAAGCTGATAAAATATATTTTTAGTGCTACATTGTGTTTTAGCACTTTGTTTGCACAAGATAATTTTGAAGAGTATTTTAAACTTATAGATAAAGAAAATCGTATAAATTTTAATACTCTTCAAAACCCATTTGTGAATCCTACTTTTGAAAAATTAAGACATATTAAAATTACTGCAATTATGCTTGATAAAGTAAAAATTTATGATCGATGGTATAAAAAAGGTGATATGATTGATGATGCTATAATATATGAAATAAATACTAAAGAGATTAAATTCCAATATGATAATTTAGAAATTGCAATCCAAATAAATAAAAATGATAAGATTAATATTAATTAACATTCTTTTTTGCCATTATCTTTATGCTTTAGATTGTCAAAAGCGTCTTTTTGATATCAGTATTAACGAAAAATTAAGCATACAAGAAAGTCTTGATGAGCTTGCAAAATATTGTTCTTTCAGTATTATTGTTAAAGATAAAATTGCCAAAGAAAAATTAGAAACATTGCAAAACTCTGTCAATATTCATCAAATGAGTTTGGACGAAATTTTTAATTTTTTTATCAAAGAGCATGATCTTAGCTATGATTTTGATGGTAAAATTTTAAGAATTTCAGGCATTAATACGAAGATTTTTAAGATAAGTTATATCACTTCTATCAGAGAAGGACAAAGCATAACTAAAGCGTCTGTAGACGCTAAACCAAGGCAAAGTGAATATAGCGGTAGTTTTGATGATGCAGAAGACAACATGATTAAAAGTATGGAAAAATTTGATTTTTGGCAAAATATAGAAAAAGAGATTATTGTATTATTAAAAAATTCTCATGAAGATTATGAGGCTAAAACTCCCATTATAAATCCCAATGCAGGTCTTATTATAGTAACTGGAACAAATTCTCAGTTAAAAAGTGTGAAAAATTATTTGCAAAAACTAGAAAATCGTCTTAAAAAACAAGTTATTATCGATGTTAGCATACTTGCTGTGAGTTTAAATGAAAGCCATTCTAGTGGGATTAATTGGCAAAATTTTAATATAGGTTTAAATTCACAAGTAAATAATGAAAATTCTTTTATTCAGTTTCAAAATGGGCAAGGTTTTGTTAAGAATTTGGGTTTAAGGGCGAATTTAAATTTTGATTCTATTATTAACTTTCTTTCTCAAAATGGAAAAACTAGCGTGCTTTCTAATCCAAAGCTTATGGCTTTAAATAACCAACAAGCCATTATTTCTGTAGGCGATACTATAAATTATCAAGTTAAAGAAAGTTCTAAAGGTACTGAAAATGGGACTACTGTTAGTGAAAGTTATAATAATTATTCTATTTTTGTAGGCATTTTACTCAATATCTTGCCTGAAATTTCTGATGATGGAAAAATAATGCTTAGGATTAATCCAAGCTTAAGTGATTTTAAGTATCCAGAAGATAATAAACGACAAAAAGAACCAAGAACTATTGCTCCTGATACCATACAAAAAAAGCTTTCTAGTGTTGTGCAAGTAGAGAATAATCAAACTTTAATTTTAGGCGGATTGATTTCTCACGATAAATCTAATGAGAAAAATTCTATCAATTTTCTATCAAAAATTCCAATCCTAGGTTCTTTGTTTAAAGGAGAAGTTTTAAATTCTAAAGCAACCGAAATCGTTTTTATTATCACTCCAAGTATAGTAGATAGCGTAAATGCTCCAAGTCTTAAAGATCTAGGATTTAAGCATTATGAGTAAAATTATTCCATTTAGAGAAGAAATTTTTCATCAAATCAATCAAATTTTAGAAAGCCAAAAAGCTTTTATTTTTTTATGGGGAAAAAGTGGTAGTGGTAAAAGTGTATTGTTGCAAAGATTGGCAAAAAAATATAATGTTGATTTTATTAATGAAAATTTTAAAGATCAGAGTTTCTTAAAAGAAAAAATTGAGTTTTTGATTTCACAAGGTCAGAGTTTAATCATTCTTGATGAAGTGGGAATGTATGATTATGCAATGCTAGAAAGCATCAGGATTTATAGTGATTCTATAAGTTTTGTTTTAAGTTCTCATAAAAAGTTAAATATACTTAAAAAAGAGCATTTTAAAAGTCGTTTAAGTGCTTGTTTTAAATTGAAAAATATTAGTCTTTTAGAACTTGATGATTATATTAAATTGAAATTTGGAATGAATTTTTCAAATAAATGTCTTAAGTTTTTACAAAAAATTTCTCAAGGAAATTTAAGATATATTGATAAAACTTTAAAAAGTTTTTATGAGATAAATAGTTTTTTTGATAAAAACAAAAGTCAAGAGTATATTTTAAAGCTTAGTGCTTTAGAGAATGGCTTATTAAGGTAAGATATGCAAGAAAGAATTAAAGAGCTTGAGCTTAGGTATAAATACTTTTTACTTAAAAAATATTTAAAATATTTATTATTAATTATTCTAATATCAGTAATAGCATTTTGTTTTTTTGTGCTAATGCAAAAATATAATAAGCAAAAAAATATTTATTTGCAGGCTATTGAACATAAAAAGCATTTGGAGCAAAAGATTCTTCAAGCGCAAATTTTACAAGAAAAAAATAAGATTTCTAGGGAAAAGTTATATAAAGAACTAGAAGAAGTTAAAGCGGTGCAGGAAAATACACATATTAGCAAGATAGAAATTGATTCTAAAATTTTAAATATTTCTGATTTAAAAAAATCTTTTTATCAAAATCCAAGCTATGAAAAGGCATTAAATTTAGCTAAGAAGTATTTTGATATTAAAGCTTATCAAAAGACAATATTTTGGGCTTTAAAAGCCAATGAACTTGACAAGCAAAAACAAGATTCTTGGCTGATTTTTGCTCAGGCTAAAAGAGCTTTAGGTGAAGAAAAAGAAGCTCAAAGTGCTTTAGATGCTTATATAAATTATTATGGTTTAATGGAATTAGATGGAAAGTAGAATGGATAAAATTTTTCAAGCTTATATTGATAATGAAATAAGTCTTGATGAAATTTGCACTAAATTTAATATCACTTCTTGGGATTTTTTTAACAAATTAGCAAATTTTTGTAATTTACATTTTGTTGATTTAGATGAAGATAATGATTTTATTTATGAAGGTATACCTTTTTCTTTACTTTTAAAATTTAAATTTCTGCTTATTAAAAACAATGACGGCTTTATGATTATTAGATCCAAACCTTGTTCTTTAGAGCTTTTAGAGCAAGTTAAGACTTTTATGATTTGTGAAAAAATCGACACTGCAATTGCCGATGAATTAAAGATAGCTAAAATTTTAAATCAAATTCGCATTCAAGAGGAGATTAAAAGATTAAGCATTAAGCTTAGACTTGAATGGCAAGAAAATCACAAAAGAGATGACCAAAGTTGCATCAGTCAAATTTTTGATTTTTTATTACATGAAATTTTATCTTTTCATGCGAGTGATATTCATATAGAGGCAAGAAATAATGATGCTTTGATTAGGTTTAGGGTTGATGGAATTTTGCGTGAATTTGCTATTTTTGAGAAGGATATTTATGAAGCTTTGGTTTTTCATGTCAAATTTTTAGCTTGTTTGAATTTAGCTGAATCAAGAAAAACACAAGATGGAAGTTTTGAATTAGATTTTGAAAATGAAAGATATGATTTTCGTGTTTCATGTTTGCCTTTGATTTATGGCGAAAGTGTTGTTATAAGAATTTTAAAACATGATAAAGAAATTTTGGATTTGTATAAACTAAATCTTGGAAATAAAAATTTAGAAATTTTAAAAAAGATTTTACATCGTCCCAATGGAATGATTTTATTAACCGGTCCTACAGGTAGTGGTAAAAGCACAACTTTATACGCGTGTTTAAATGAGTTGAAAAGTATTGAAAAAAAGATTATTTCCGCAGAAGATCCTATAGAATATAAAATTCCTTTAGTGCAGCAAATTTTGCTCAATTCAAAAGTTGGAGTCGAGTTTAATAGTGTTTTAAGAGCAATTTTAAGGCAAGATCCTGATATTATCATGATAGGAGAAATTCGCGATGAAGAAAGTTTAGATATTGCACTTAAAGCTTCTTTAACAGGTCATTTGCTTTTAAGCACCTTGCATACTAATGATGCTCTTAGTACCATTGATAGGCTTTTGGATATGCAAGCAAAAAGTTACTTGATAGCATCGGCTTTGAGTCTTGTTATAGCACAGCGTTTGGTTAGAAAACTTTGTCCTTGGTGTAAGCAAAAAAGCAAAAAACATTATATTGAATTTGAAGGTGAATTTTTTGAACCAAAAGGATGTGAGCGTTGTCATCATAGTGGATTTTTTGGCAGAGAATTAATCGCTGAGTGCTTAGAGATCAATGAAGATTTAGCTTGTGCAATTAGGGAAAATCAAGATAAAACGATTTTAATGGAGCTTGCAAAAAAATATGGCTTTCAAACTATGTTTGAACAAGGTTTAAAAAAAGCCAAAGAAGGTCTTACAAGTATAGATGAGCTTTTAAGGGTTGTAAGATGAAATTTTATGAAGTAGAATTTCTTAAAAACAATCAAAATTATACAAAAACTATAAAAGCTGAAAATTTAAATACAGCACAAGCAAAAGCCTTATCAAAGAATTGGAAAATCATTGATATAAAAGAAATTCAAAAATCTAATTTTCAGAGATTAAAGGATGAAAATTTTATACTCTTTTTTAAAGAGCTAGCTTTGTTGTGTGAAGTTGGATTAAGTGTTCAAGAAGCGATTAGAGAATTATATTTTATGCATTCTTGCAAGATTATGAAAAAAATATTAGACAATTTAATTTTAGCCCAAAATCTAAATCAAGCTTTTGAAAATGCTAATTTTGGATTAAATCGTGCGGAGTTAGCTTTGATTAAAACGGCTGAAAAGACAGGAAAAATCAGTGAAGTGTTTAGTCAAATTTCTAAACTTCGAGAAAAAAGCTTAGAGAGTCAAAAACAATTAAAAAAGGCTTTTAGATATCCTACTTTGGTTTTTTTAAGTATTATCGGAGCATTTTTGTTTTTAATGCTTTTTGTAGTGCCTAATTTTAAAGATTTATTTGAAAATTTAGGCGCGAGTTTGCCTTTTATCACGCATGTAATGTTAGAAATTTATAATTTTTTAGATGACTATGGAATTTTTTGCATATTTTTGTTTGTTATTTTTATTGTTATGCTTATTTTAGCTTATAAAAATTTTCATTCTTTTGCTTTTTCTTGCGATTTTTTATTTTTAAAAGTACCTTTGATTTCTCGTTTGATTATTTATAATCAAAATTATTATTTTTTTATGGTTTTTTCTTTGCTTTTAAAAAATGGAATTTCAATATCTAAAGCTTTTGATTTAGCTATTATAGGGCTTGAAAATAAATTTTTAATTTTTCAGTATAAAAAACTTTTTAGTTTTATAGATTCTGGTCTTGAGTTAAGTCAGGCTTTTAAAAAGATTGATATTTTTGATTCTTTGGTGTTTTCTATGCTTAGTGTTGCGATGAAAAGTGGAAGACTTGAAGTATTAAGTGAAGAAATTGCCAAATATTATCAACAAAAAAGCGAAAATTTGATGGATAGATTTTTGATTTTTTTAGAGCCTATGATGACTTTATTTGTAGCGCTTTTAGTTTTGTTTTTGGCTTTAGGTATATTTTTACCTATGTGGGAGCTTAGCTCAGGGGTCAATTTTAACTAAAATAATCCCAAGCTACTTTAATAATAGTAGCTCCTACAACGATTAAAAATAAAGTTTTTATAAACTTTCCATTAGTTTTTAATACAAGTTTTGAGCCTAAATAAGCTCCTAAAACTTGTCCTACACCCATAAGCAAACCTACAGCCCATAAAAGTTCATATTGCCATAAAAATATAGCAAGAGCAATGATGTTGCTTGTGAAATTTAAAATTTTAGTATTAATGCTCGCTTTTCTCATATTAAAACCTAGTAGCATCACACAAGCAAAAATCCAAAATGAACCCGTTCCAGGCCCTAAAAATCCATCATAAAATCCTAAAGTTAAGCCACAAATTAAATGAAAAATTTTGATATTTTTTATTTTAGGTTCGCTTTCGTGTTTGCCTAAGTTGGGACGTAAGGCTGTATATAAGAAGGTAAGAGTTAAAAAGATTAAGATAATAAGCTTTAATTGCTCATCTTTTACAAAAAGAACACTATAACTTCCTATAGCTGCTCCTAAGGCTGTGAAAAAAACACCCCAAGCAAGACGAGGTAGAGTGGTGGATTTAAAATAAGTTAAAGTAGCCGTAAAAGAACCAAAGACGCTTTGGAGTTTGTTTGTTGCTAAGGATAAATGCGCAGGAATTCCACAGGCTATGAGTGCTGGTAGAGTAATAAGCCCTCCTCCACCTACAATAGAATCTATAAAACCAGCAAAAAGAGCTACAAAAAAAAGTATGAAATAATAAATCGTATTTAAGTGCTCAAAACCCATTCTTCACTCCTTAAATTTGTCAATTTCCTTACTTTGCCCTAAACGATAGAGTGCAAAGTCATATTTTATGGGATCATTTGCATCTAATTTTTTTAAATTTTGTGTGAGTTCTAAAACACTTTTATAATCATATATTTTACGCTTTAGAAGTCCTAAAGTCAAGGAAATTTTATGTGCATGTGTATCAAGTGGAATTAAAAGATCTTTGGTGTGAATTTTGGTAAAAAGTCCAAGATCAAGTTCATCTTTTCTAACCATCCATCTTAGATACATATTATAGCGTTTAAGAGGTGAAGTAGGGGTGTTTTGCCAAATTTTTCCAAAGAAAAAATCATATCCATAACTTGAATATGAATTTAAGGTTTTGATTTTTTGCATAAAAGCTAAGATGGCATCTGTGGTATTTTCTCTTTCTTGATAGGCTTGATAAAAAAGTTCGTAGAGTGAAATTTCATTTTTCAGCCTTGAAAGAGTGATAAAAATTTCTTGTATATCTTTTTCATTTTGGAAGCGGTATTTTAAATTTTTAAGTTCTTTTTTTATTTGTTTTTCTTGAAGGTTTAATAAAGAAAAATCAAGTTTCTTTAGAAAATTTACTATATTTTTAGCATTTCCATAGGCAAATAAAGCACAAATTAAGGCAATAAATTCATCATTGTGAATTTTAGCAATTTGCAAAGGATCTGGAGTTTCAAAAAGGGAATGATTGGTATTTTTTTGATTGGCTAAAAAATCGAGCTTAGCTTTAAGATGGATAAAATTTTTCATTTGATATTACTAGAGCTTAAGATTTAAGCCCTAGTAAGGTATCAAGCATTTGATCTACGGTTGAGACGATTTTTGCTGCTGCACCGTAACTTGATTGATATTGTATAAGGGCGGCTAATTCTTCATTTGTATTTACGCCACTTTTAGATTGGTACTCGCTATAAACAGAATTATAAAGAGTTTCATTGCTTGAATTGACGACATTGTTATTTTCACCATCTGAGGCTATTTTACCTGTAAGTTTGCGGTAATATTCTTCCATAGTAAGATTATCGATAGTGCCATCTTCATTATAAAAATTAACTTTTTTATATTGAAGTTGGATGATTTTATTTGCCATGTCATTACCACTATCAACTCCATTTGAGCTTGCTCTTACTGTACTTGGATCATTTAAGATGGAATCTTTTACTTTCATGTCACTTGCATCAGTTCCGCTGAAAAAACCACCTATGCTAAACGCACCTGCGAAATTTGTGCCCTTATCTTCAATGGCTACCTTAAAACCTGATTTTGCATTGATTTGAAATAAACCATCTCCAGTTTTTGCATCGTAGCTAAAACTTGCATTGATATGATCATCAACATCATCGTTTGAATTTTTATTGTCATTATCATCTGTATTAGCATTGATTTGGCGCATGATATCATTCATGGTTGTATTTACATCTATGGTGATGGTTTTGGTGAGTTTTTTATCGCCTTTATCATCATAAATGACTATATCAAAACTTCCTGGTTGTATGGTTCTATCGTAATTAACTAAAGGAATATCTCCCTTAAGCCCAGATAGATAATCAGAAGTAACAGAACTTTTCGCAGAACTTGCATAAAGATTGTTAGTTTCATTGATCATGGTCTTAGCAAAAGTATCTAAAGAATCCATATAACCTTGGATAATTCCATCTTCATATTTTCCTTCGCTTTTGCTATAGTTTCTACCGCGTAAGTCAAGTTGAGCACCAAGCTGTCCACCGCTAATTTTTGCAGTAAGATCGCGAACTTTTTCATCAGGAGTTTCATAATAAATGCTATAAGATTTATTTTTATCATCATAATCAAGCTTTAAAGGATGAAAATTTATTCCATCTACTATACTAAAACCTTCTATACTTAGATTGTATTGATGTCCTGGATCAGTGATGGTTGTATCAAGGCGATTGTCTTGATTGATTTCATTTTTGCTTGCAACTGCACTAACTAGCTTTGAAAGAGTAAGCTCAAGTTCATCTCTTCTATCCCTAAGTTCATTTGCGTGTTCTGTTGGTAAGGCTTCTTGTCCATAAATTTGTTTATTTATAGTAGCAATTTCTTCACCAATTCTATTAATCTCATCAACTGTATTTTTAATATCATCATTTACTTTTTTTTGGATTTTATCTAAGGTTGCAAAAGTGTTATTAACGCTTTCTGTTAAGGTCTGAGAAGCTTTTACAAGGGCTATTTTTGTGGCATTTTCGTTGGGGTTAGATGCAAAATCATTCCAAGCTTTGTTATAATTTTCTAAATCTTGCAAAATTCCAGTATTTTGTAAGTCGGGAAAACGCTGCGCAATTTCTTGTAAAGTGGAAGCCATATATTTAGTATATTCTAGTTGAGTAGATGCACCTTTTAATTTATAGTAAGAATACTCATCATGCAAACGCACTATACTTTCTACAGCAGTTCCTGTGCCTACTTGAACTCCACCTGTTGTAATATATCCATTTGTAGTTTGCACCACTCTTTGGCGTGTATAAAAAGTTGCATTAGCATTTGAGATATTATTTCCAGTTGTTGCGATTTGAACTTCGCTTGCCTTTAAGCCTGTAACACCTGTGTATAATGTTCCAAAAATACCCATTATAAATCCTTATACATTGATCTTGAAAATTGACTCTGGATTTGTCTTTTTATCTCCATAAGCATTATTTGTTCCATCATTGATATCAAACATTTTATTTACTAAGCCATCAAGAAAATCTTTGACAATAAGAACAAATTTAGCATACTCTTTGTTTTTACTATGAAGGTTTTGAAGATTTTTTTTAAGTAGATCTAGTTTTTGTTTATCTTCATCATCTAAGAGTTCACTAAGCCCTTTTGTAGAGCTATTATTTAGCTCAACCAAGGCAACATCAAGTTGTTTTTTAGCTGTAATAAATTCCGCGATAAGTTTGTTTTTTTCTTCTACACTTGGCGTTACACTCTCATGTTTAGCCACTTTGATATTTTCTATATCTTCTTCGGTTAAAGCAATAAGTTTTGCTAAGATAGCATTTACTTCATCAAGTCTTTGTTTAAGCATATTTTCTCCTTTTCTCTCTCAAAAAAAAGGAGAATGAAAGTTTTAGATTAAAGAGTCAGCAATCGCAGCAGCTGTAGCTTTTGTATCGATTTTATAAGTACCGTTTTTAATCTGCTCTGCGATTTTACTCGCTTTATCATTTTCCGTTTTTTGAGTATCGTTTGTTTTAGTTTCTTTATCTATTCTATTTGTATTTAATGCGGTATTTGCCACATAACTTTGTTGTATAGGATTGATCATTTCTGCCTCCTTGATCTTAGTTATAATCCTCTACAAACCATATCGACCTAAATTTAAAAAACTTAACCCCTTTCTTTTAAAAAATCGTATAATAATTTTGAAAAACCCATACCTCCACTTAAAGCTTTACTCATGGTATCATTATACATGGAAGAGTATATTTCATCGCTGGCATCTTTTCCAAAGAGTGAATTTTGACTTTTTAAAGATACATCTAAAACTTGCTTTAAAAAAAATGCCTCAAAAGCATTGGTTTGTTCTTTTAAGGCTTTATCTTCTTTGCTCTTTGTAACTATATCATTGTCATTTATTTTGATGCTTGATTCTAAACTTCTTGCTTTGGCTGCACGATCAAGTAAAGCGCTATTCATACTATAAGTATTTAAAAAATTATCCACTTTCATTAGATGATCTCCAAATCCGCGTTAATTGCACCTGCGCGCTTTAAATTTTCCATAATAGCAATAATGTCATTTGGGGTTGCTCCAAGTTTGTTAAGCATTCTAGCTATATTTGCAACTGTGCTTTTTGCATTGTTGATTCTTAAGGTATTTGAACTTGGATCTACAAAACCACCATCTTTCATATCGATTTCATTTTGATTAGCTACTGTGTTATTGTTTGGATCTATTTTTATAGTGATATCTTTATGAGTGATTAAAACAGGTTCTACCTCTACATCAACTCCAGCAATCACTGTTCCTGTTCTTTCATCGATGATAACTTTGCTTTGTGGTTTATAAGCTATATCTTGTTCTAAAACTCTTGCCATAAAATCAACATTTGAAAGATCTTCAGGTTTTTTGAGTTTTACTGTGCGAGAGTCGATGGCTTTAGCTACTTCTTCGCCAAAGACAGTATTTAAAACTCTTTCTATATTGTTTGCGGTTTTAAAATCCGCTACTTTTAAACTTAAGGTTAGATCATTGTTTTGGCTAAAATTTTGTGGAATTTCTCTTTCTACATTAGCTCCGCCCATTACAGTTGCAGCAGTTGAGTGAGAACCTGTTCCTCCTGGTCTAGGTGTTAAACCTCCTGTTGAGATAGAGCCTTGTGCTATAGCATAAATTTCACCATCAATCCCACGAAGTGCAGTCAGTAAAAGTGTTCCACCTTGTAAAGATTTTGCATCACCCATAGATGAAACGGTAATATCAAGTTTATCTCCGCTTTTTGCAAAGGCTGGAAGTTTGGCTGTAACCATAACAGCTGCGGTATTTTTTGATTTGATATCATTAGGATCTACTTTGATATTCATACCTTGCAAAAGGTTTGAGATAGATTGTAGTGTAAATTTAGAGCTTGTTCCATCGCCGCTTCCATTAAGCCCTACAACAAGTCCATAACCTATAAGTTGGTTATCTCTTACACCTACAGTATTTGCTACATCCTTGATTTGCACTGCAAAAATGCTTGTCATAAAGAGTAAAAATATCGTTAAAACTCTCATGGATTCTTCCTTTAATCTATTGTTGATGATAGATCAAGCAAAAAGTGTTCCAAGTGAGTTAAGAAGAGTAAAAACTTAAGCTAGTTGATCCAAATTTCTTTTCTTTAACTTTTTGAAAATTTTGGATTTTTTCGGGAGTTTTTATGGTTGAGTGGTATTCAAAAATGATTAAATTTAAAGTCTTTAAATCTAAATTTTCTAAAAAATGATAAATTTTTTCATAAATATCACTAAAACCTTCTCTGATATCAAAAGGTGGGTCAAGATATAAGATGATTTCATTTTTTGAATTTTCTATGAGTTTAGGTAAAATTTCAAAAGTATTTGCATGGATCACTTCTAAATTTGGATCTATGTTTTTAGCATTTTCTAAAGCAATTTTATAAGCTTTTATATCAAGTTCTATAGCATAAGCTTTTAAAGCATAATTACTTAGTGCTTCAGCCGCTATTAAAGCACTTCCGCCAAAGGCTTCAATGAAAATTTTACTTCTTAAATCTTCTCTTATTACATTAAAAACACAACTTTTGACTATGCTTTTAGTACTTCTTGTTGTTGTAAGACTAGGTAAAAGTAGTTTTTTCCCTTTGTATTTACCACTTTCTATATTTGTATAAAGCTTTGTTTCTTTAGTTTTTTTTGTTTTTTCTTTAGGAGGTTTAATTTCTTGTTTTTGAAGAAATTTTTTTCTTTTTTCATTGTGATTAAAAAAGTCTTTAACGCTTATAAATTCATCATTCATCATTAAGTGCTTTTACGAGTTTGTTTTTAAGATCTTTTATGGCAAGATCGATTTTATTTTCATAATCTTTTTTAAATTCCAAAGCAATAGCGTCAATTTTTTCTTCAAGCAGTCTTTTTTGTTCAAGTGCAAGTTGCAAAGCTGCTGCTTTTAAGGCATTGTCAAATTCATTTAAAGACTCAAACAAGGTTTCTTTGCTAAATGGTATGCTTAAAAATGGAGAGTTTTTAGAGATGATAAATAAGGGTTTTGCGGTATGAATTTTTTCATCGCTAATGATGAAATCACAATTTTTTTTCATTACCAAATGATCTTTTAAAAAAAGTTCTAAAGTTTTTTCTATGATGAGATCTTTGCATTCTAAAGAGATTTTCATATCAAACTAACCTTTAAAGTGTGATTTTTTAATGATGGAGCTTGTATGCCTTCGATAAGGGCTAAAAACTCAAAACGGCTCAAAATATAAAAGTCTTCAAAATCTCTTTTGCTTGTTTGCATAAGTTTTTTAGCACAAGTATCAAAAAGATAAAAATCTTTTTCTTCTTTTACTACCATAAAATCAGCCCCGCTATCATAAGCGTCCAAAACAATATCTGCGGCTATTTTATAGCTTAGCGTAGGATTTAGATTAAGCAAGCTAAAGCCATTATTTTTTATACTGTTTTCATAGGAAATAAATTTAGCCTTAAGTTTGGATTTTAAAGTATCGCAAGCATTAAAACCATAAAAAGCTATATTGAAATCTTTAAAATTATGTTTAATTTCTTTAAGTTCTTTGATCTCATTATCAAAAGCATTGGTTTTAGGTAAATCAAAGTGTAAAATATTTTTATCAAAAAGCCCTAAATTTAAAATTTCATTTTGTAGGTTTTTGATCGTTGTTTCTAAAATTTCATTTTTGCTTTCAAGATGATAAAAAATACCCTTTTCTTTATCTGCTAGAGTTTTTAAAATTTCTATCTTTTTTTCAGGATATTTTTCTATCATTTTTGAAGCCAAATAAAACACTCCATCGCCCATATATTCAGGAAGATAGTCTAAAATTTCAGTTGCATAATATAAATAATCATATTTTGCATAAAGCTTTTTATCCTCTTCATCGCCAAATTTTTCAAGATATTTGTATTTGTCTAAAAAATCATTTTTATCGATGATAAGATCTTTAATAGCTCTTTTTGTACTTAAAGGCTCGATACAAAGATTAAAATCAAATTCTTTTGCTATTTTTTCTAAAGGTGTAAAAAGTGGTATGATTTGCTTATTTACAACTATGTAAGTATCTTCATCTTTATCAAAATCAAAATAAATATCATCATTTTGAACTTGCAAAAGCAGATCATAAAAACTTGCAAAATTTTCATAATTATCATAAATATAAGGTTTATAATAAGCCTCATAATCCTTAGTTTTATCAAATCTAAAAATTCTTAATTCTAATTTTTTCATGGTTTTTCCTTAAATATTTTTATATTATATAAAATTTTTCTAAAATTCACTAGAATTTAAAAGGAAATTTTATAAAATCACGCATTATGAACAAAGAAGATTTTATTATCAAAGCTTTTTTAAATAAAAAAAATGGTGATGATGGAGCTATTATTGATGATTGGTGTTTTAGTAAGGATTTGTTTTTTGAAAATGTGCATTTTAAAAGAGAGTGGTTTAGCTTAGAGCAAATTGCTACAAAAGCAATGCTTGTTAATATCTCAGATGCTATTTCAATGAATGCTGTACCAAAATACGCACTTTTAGGACTTGCTTTACCAAAAAATTTAAGCGAAAATGAGATCAAAGCCTTGCAAAAAGGTTTTTTAAAAACAGCTAGGAAATTTAATATAAAAATCATAGGCGGTGATACTATAAGCAATGATAAAATAGACATTAGTCTTACTATCATTTCAAAGATTAACGATAAAGCTGTTTTTAGAAAAGGTTTAAAAAAGGGGCATTTACTTGCTTATACGGGAAAATTAGGACGAAGTTTAAAAGGGCTTGAAATTTTACAAAATGGGGGCACTTTAAAACCAAACCATGTATTTATAAAGCCAAAATTAAGAGCTAGTTTTTTTTATGAAATCGCACCTTTAATTTCTTGTGCTATGGATATTTCAGATGGTTTAAGCAAGGATTTATCAAGGCTTTTAGCTTTAAATAAATGCGGTATTTCTTGGTTTAAAAAACTTGATGATTATGCGCTTTATAGCGGAGAAGAATATGAAATTTTGTTTGCTTTTGATGAAAAAGAACGGCAAAATATAGAAATAATAGCCAAAAAACACGGCGTGAAATTAAATATCTTTGGAAAAGCAGTGAAAGGAAAATATGAATTTAGAGGAAGAGAACACCATTTTTAAGCCTTTGTATAGTTTAAAACACAGTCCTATTAATGCGTATTTTAGTAAAAATAGCGATGATTTTGTAGTGCGTGAAAGGCCTTTGTATGAATTTAGCGGTAAGGGTGAGCATCTTATTTTGCATATCAATAAAAAAGATTTAACCACAAATGAAGCTTTAAAAATTTTAAGTGAAGCAAGCGGGGTTAAAATAAGAGATTTTGGTTATGCAGGGCTTAAAGACAAGCAAGGATCAACCTTTCAATACCTTTCTATGCCTAAAAAATTTGAGAGTTTTTTGTCAAATTTTTCTCATCCTAAACTTAAAATTTTAGAAATTTTTACCCATGAGAACAAGCTAAGAATAGGCCATTTAAAAGGAAATTCTTTTTTCATACGCTTAAAAAAAGTTTTACCAAGCGATGCTTTAAAACTAGAACAAGCTTTGATGAATTTGGATAAACAAGGTTTTGCGAATTATTTTGGCTATCAGCGTTTTGGAAAATTTGGGGATAATTACAAAGAAGGGCTTGAAATTTTGCGTGGCAAAAAGATGAAAAATGTAAAAATGAAAGAGTTTTTAATTTCAGCTTTTCAAAGTGAGCTTTTTAATCGCTATTTGAGTAAAAGAGTGGAGTTATCACATTTTGCAAATGATTTTAGCGAAAAAGAATTGATCCAAATTTATAAAATTTCTAAAGAAGAAGCTAAGGAACTTAAAAAACAAGAACAATTTTTTAAGCTTTTAAAAGGTGAGGTTTTAGGGCATTATCCTTTTGGAAAGTGTTTTTTATGCGAGGATTTAAGTGCTGAGCTTGGGCGTTTTAAGGCAAGAGATATAAGCGCCATGGGGCTTTTAATCGGTGCTAAGGCTTATGAAACAGGAGAAGGTTTGGCCTTAAATTTAGAAAATGAAATTTTTAAAGATACTTTGGAGTTTAAGGCTAAAATGCAAGGTTCAAGACGCTTTATGTGGGGATATTTAGAAGAGTTAAAATGGCGTTATGATGAAGAAAAAGCTCATTTTTGTATAGAGTTTTTCTTGCAAAAAGGCTCTTATGCTACTGTGGTTTTAGAAGAAATTTTGCATAAAAATTTGTTTGAATGAAATAATTATGAGTTAAATTTTTACGTGATTTTTACTTTAGAATTTATTGCAAAAATGATATTTAAATTTTAAATTTAGGTATAGTTATATTAATTTAATTTTAAAACTAGGAGCAAAAATAATGAAAAAGATTTTAACAAGTGCTTTGGCTTTAGGAGCTATGACTTTGATTGTAGATTGTGGCGATGGCGATTTAGTCGAGTTAAAAAACAATGGCAACGATCAAGCTATGTTTGATTTAGGTAATCAAGAGATTATGAAAAAATATCCAAATTATAAACTTTATGATTATACTTCAGTCAGAACAATTAGTGATATTAACAATCCAGAAGGCAAAATTAAAGAAATGAAGCGTGATTTAGAAATAGATAAAACTCCATACTCAAACTATGTTTTCTTATTAAATCCAAACGATAAAAAGACTATAAAGTTGTGAGTGTTTATTGCGATAAAGATTTTAAGAAAAGAGTTTATTATTCTGTGAATGATGCTCTTAGGTTTTATGCAAGATAATAAAACAAGCGGGAAAATCCCGCTATCTTTCTAATTTTTTTATACCGACATTTTGCAGAAATTACTTATTTTTAAGCCTGTTACTCCGCTTTTAAAGCAATCAAAACGCCTTCTATCATTTTTTTGATATCCCCATCAAGGATATTATCCACTTGAGAAAAAGCTTCTCCGCTGCGATTGTCTTTGACTTGCTGATAAGGGAAAAGCACATAAGAACGGATTTGATGCCCCCAACCTATCTCGCTTTTTTCTCCAGTATTAGCACTATCTTGTTGTTTCATGAGTTCAAGTTCATAAAGGCGAGATTTTAGCATTTTAAAAGCGGTGGCTTTGTTTTTGTGCTGACTTCTGTCATTTTGGCATTGTACGACTATGCCGGTTGGAAAATGCGTGATTCTCACAGCCGATTCTGTTTTATTGACATGTTGTCCGCCTGCACCGCTTGCTCTGTAATAATCTATTCTTATGTCTTTTTCTTCGATTTCAATTTCTATATCATCATCAAGTTCAGGGCTTACCATAACACTTGAAAAGCTTGTATGACGGCGTCCTGCACTATCAAAAGGAGAAGTTCTTACCAAACGATGGATACCATTTTCAGCTTTTAAATAACCATAAGCATTTTCTCCTTTAACTAAAAAGCTCACATCTTTAAGTCCTGCTTCTTCGCCTTCTTGAAAGTCTAAAGTTTCGACTTTAAAACCTTCTCTTTCACAAAATCTTAAATACATTCTATAAAGTATGCTTGCCCAGTCATTACTTTCCGTTCCACCTGCACCTGGGTGAATGGAAACAATGGCATTTTTACCATCATTTTCCCCGCTTAAAAGCATGGAAATTTCAAGACTTGTGATGGTATCTTCAAGTTTTGGTGCGTCATTAAATAAAGCTTCAAGTGTTTCTGTATCGTTTTCGCTATTGGCCAGATCGAAAAGTTCGCTTGCGTCATTTAGAGCATTAAAAGCATTTTCATAGTTTTTAAGTAGATTGGTGATTTTAGTTTTTTCTTTACCTATGATTCCTGCTTGTTTAACATCACTCCAAAAAGAAGGAGAATTTTCAAGCTCTTCGATTTCTTTAAGCCTTGTTTGGATATTTTCAGGCTTGATGATGGAGGCTATGTTGCCGACTTTGTTTTTTAAAGTTTTTAAAAGTTCGCTAAATTCGTAATTATCCATAAAATTTCTTTGCTATAATTATATTTTTAAAGTCAAAAATTATATCAAAAGAAAACTTTAATATAGGAAAAAAATGTCAAAACTTTATCTTATGTCTTTAGGTTGTAATAAAAATTTAGTCGATAGTGAGATCATGCTAGGGCACCTTAGTGCTTATGAACTTTGCGATGAACCAAGCAAAGCTGATGTTTTAATCGTAAATACTTGTGGTTTTATCGATAGTGCAAAAAAAGAAAGTATTAATGCGATTTTGGATTTGCACGAACAAAGAAAAAAAGATTCTCTTTTGGTGGTTACGGGTTGTTTGATGCAGCGTTACCGCGAAGAACTTATGAAAGAACTTCCTGAGGTTGATCTTTTCACAGGTGTGGGTGATTATGAAAGAATCGATGAAATGATACTTAAAAAAACAAATTTATTTTCAAATTCGACTTATTTGCAAAGTGAAAATTCTAAACGTATTATCACAGGTTCAAATTCCCATGCTTTTATAAAAATCGCCGAAGGTTGTAATCAAAAATGCTCTTTTTGTGCCATCCCAAGTTTTAAAGGCAAGTTAAAATCTCGTGAGATAAGTAGCATTATAGCTGAGCTTAAAGATTTGGTAGCTAGAGGTTATAAGGACTTTTCTTTTATTGCACAAGATACGAGTTCTTATTTGTTTGATAAGGGTGAAAAAGATGGGCTTATACGCTTAATCGATGAGGTGGAAAAAATCAAAGGCATAAGAGCGGCTAGAATTTTATATCTTTATCCTACGAGTGCGAGTGAAGCTTTGATTAAACGCATTATAGCTTCTGAAATTTTTATAAATTATTTTGATATGCCTTTACAACACATAAGTGATAATATGCTTAAAATCATGAAGCGTGGGGCAAATAGCACAAGACTTAAAGAAATGCTAAATTTAATGAAAAGTGCGCCAAATAGTTTTTTACGCACGGGCTTTATCGTAGGACATCCAGGTGAGAGTGAGGCGGATTTTGAAGAGCTTTGTGAGTTTGTTAAAGATTTTGGTTTTGATAGGATAAGCGTTTTTGCGTATTCTAAGGAAGAAGATACGGCTGCTTTTGATATGGAGCAAGTGCCTTTTAAAGTGATCAATAAAAGGCTTAAAATCATAGAAAAAATTGTTGATGAAGTCATAGAAAAAAGTTTTGAAAAAGAAGTAGGGCAAAAGCGTTTAGTAGTTTGCACAGGAAAAAGTAGCGAGGGAGAGTTTTTCATCGCAGCTAAAGATTTAAGATGGGATAGAGAGATTGATGGGGAAATTCTTATCAATGAAAGTGAATGTGGAAATTTAGAAATGGGGCAAATTTATGAATGTGAAATTTTACAAAACCTTGATAAAAAGCTCCTTGCTAAGGCTTTAAGAAAAGTAGATGCAAATTAAAGATGAAATTTTATCCCTTTTAAAAAGGGGTAAAAATTTACTCGCTTTTTCTTATGGAAGTGATTCTAGTGTGCTTTTTTATCTTTTAATGCAAGAAAAGATCGACTTTGATCTTGTGATGATAAATTACAAAACTAGAAAAAATAGTGATTTAGAAGAGTTAAAAGCCAAAGAACTTGCTTTAAAATTTCATAAAAAAATTTTCATAAAACACGCTCCTAAATTTCAAAGTAACTTTGAAAAAAAAGCCAGAGATTTTCGCTATGATTTTTTTGAAAAAATTTGTCTTGAGCAAGGTTATGACCATCTTATCTTAGCCCATCATTTAAACGATCAATTTGAATGGTTTTTGATGCAACTTTCACGAGGCGCAGGTTTGGCTGAAATTTTAGGTATGCAAGAGTGTGAAAAACGCTCAAATTATACACTTTTACGCCCTTTACTCTTTATAAGTAAAGATGAAATTTCATCTTTTTTAAAAGAAAAAGATATTTTTTATTTCCATGATGAAAGTAATGAAAATGAAAAATATTTTAGAAATTATATAAGAAAAAATTTCTCTAATGCCTTTGTGAGTGAATTTCATCAGGGTTTAAAAAGAAGTTTTTCTTATCTTGATGAAGACAGGAAAAAACTTTATGATTTTGAAAATATCAAAGAAATTCAAGGACTTCTTATTTGCCCTAAAAATGAAAGCTTGATTGCTAGAGCGGTGAAAATGAAAGGTTTGCTTTTAAGCACGGCACAAAGAAAAGAGCTTTTAAAGGGTGATTGTGTTTTAGGTGGTAAAATAGCACTTGCATATAAAAACGAACAAGCTATTGTTTTTGAGTATGAAACTTGTCAAAAATTACCTAAAAATTTCAAAGAAGAGTGTAGAATAGCTAAAATTCCAAGACTTTTAAGAGCTTATTTATATAATCATAAAATCGATATTTCAAGCCTTAGCTTTTAGTTTTAAAATTCTTTGATAGCTTAAATGTGTGAGAAAAATCACAAAAAATACTTGCAAAAAAAGTCCTAAAAGTGGTACTGATGAGAGTAGATAAAAACAAAGAGTGCTAAATTTAAACTCTAAAGGCGAAAAATCGGAATGAAAATTTTTAAAACTTTCTTTGTCTAAAATCGTGCTTGTAACATCAATCATTAAAAGTTTGTGAAAGAGATAATAAAAAGCAAGATAATATACAAAAATATTTATAAAAGGTAAAAATAAAGCCAAGGTGCAAAGCAATAAAATCCCTATAAATTTTATAAATATTTTAAAAATTTCAAAGATAGTTTTTAAGGTTGAAACTTCGTTTGTATTATCATAATGGTAATATTTTTTGTTGATTTCTTTAGCGATAAAAGGAGTAAGAAAAGAAGTGATAAAAAGGGCTAAAAAAACCGAAGCAAAAACAACAATAAAACCTGAAAATAAAAAACTTATGATGGTGATTAAAATTTGTACAAAATGAAGAGCATAAAACCACGCCCAAAACGAATCTTCTCCAACGCTAAATAAAGAATTAAAATAATCAAGCAAGGCCGAAAAGCCAAGTACTCCTAAAAAAAGCATCAGTATAAGGCTAAAAATCAAAGGAATTAAGGCAAATTTTAAAAATTTAAGACTTAAAAAATCTTTGATTGCAAGTTTTAAAATATCCAAATTATGCCTTTTTGTAGCATTCTTCTAGTTTTTTATAAATAGTATCAAAATCAAGCTCTTGTTCTAAAATTTGAGCTAAAACTTCATTGTCTTCTTTGCCATTCCAAGTTTTTTTATAGCTGCCATCTTTGTAACCATTGTTTTGTCTAAAAATATTTAAAACATTTTTACCTATGTAGGTCTTATAAAGAATTTCAAGATTTAGCCCACATTTAATAGCTAGGGTAAAATAGGTTGAAAGTAATTCTCCAAGATTAAATCCAAAACCACTGCATTTATGGATAATAAGCTCTATATCATTTAAAATGCCATAAATATCACCCTCATTAGGGTATTCTTCTTCTTTGCAAAAATCTTGAAACACGCTTACAGCATTAACTTCTGTGGCTATAGCTTTGAAATCTTTATTGTTTTTATCGCGATACTCTTCAAGTAAAAGACTTAAAATAAAATGCCAAATATCGACAATCTCTATACGCACATTTTCCCAATTTGTTAGACTTGAAATATTTTTCCAATGTTTCCATGTAAAAGAGTCTATAAGTTCTGCACATTCCATATAAATACAGCGTCTCCAACTGATCAGTTTTCCTTCTTTGGTGTAGCCATTTTCCCAATTTAAGCCGTTTGTTTCATCGTTGAGTTTTTGTTGGAGTTTGAGCATATTTTCTAAAATTTCGATATTTGTCATTTAAAAACTCCTTGATAATTTTTAATATTATATGATTTAAGCGTAAAGATTTAAACTATCATCTGTCTTATCTTGATTTTCCTTGGCTTTTTCTTGCTGTTTTTCAAGTTGTTTTTTCATTTGTTCTAAAACTTCATCAAGAAGTTTTTTGCTATCTTCAAGCATGGAAGCATTGATATCTTTATCATCTGTTTGATTTTGTTTTAGTAAATCACTGAGTTTATTTGTAAAATTATTCATAATAGCATTTTGATGGTTTTCATCATTTGGTGTTGGTAGAACATTTGCCATTTGCATAGCTGATTCTATAATTTCTTTTGGCTTTAACTCTCCGACTTTAGAATTTGCTAAAAAGTCTTTGATCATAGGTTCAACTTCTTTCATAGCATTTTTAATCTCATCAAGATCATTTTGTGTGAGCTTAGAGCCTTCAAAAGTAAAGCTAAAGCCATACTGACGCTTAAGATTAAGAGTTTTACCTTCTTCATTATTTGCATAACTCACGCTTTGATTGTCATACATAGATAAGGCTAAATGTTTGCCACTTTTTGTTGTATAATCCATCGAAAAACTTTGGTTTTTGCTAGCATCAATTTGCATTTCTTCCCCTTATATTTATAGTTTAAATTAAAAATCGGTTATTTTTAAAAATATTTTAGTATAATTTTTACAATATGGATGAAAGAATTTTAGAATTTATAAAAAATGAGCAGCTTTTATCTTGGGCTATGATTGATGAAAAAGGTGTTTATACAGCTAGTGCTTTTTATGCTTTTGATGAGAAGAATTTAGCTTTTATTATCGCTTCGCATGAAGATACTAAGCATATAAGATTAGCCAGTGAAAATTCAAGTATAGCACTTAATATAGCCAAAGAAAGTAAAATAGCTTTTTTAAAAGGTGTGCAAGCTAAGGCCGAGTTTAAAATGGCAAGCAAGGAGCAAATGAAAATTTATTTTTCTAAGTTTCCCTTTGCTAAATTTGATAAAAGTGCAAAAATTTATGCTTTAGAGCTTTTTTGGCTTAAATTTACTAACAATGCTTTAGGACTTAGTAAAAAGCTTGAATTTTATAAAAAATAAATTTTTATGATTTTGTTTAAAAAAATGAGTTATGATTATAGTTTATGTAAAATTGTTAGGTATAAAAATAAATGTTAAATGTAATTTATGCTTTATTTTTTAGAGAGTTAAAAACTAGATTTGGTAAAAATCGGTATTTAGGATATATATGGGTAGTTGGGGAGCCTATGAGTATTGTACTTTTAGTAACTATCATAGGCACTATTGTTAGAGAATATCATCATCAAGTTATGCCTGAGGGAATTTCTATTTTTATGTTTTTGATTTCAGGCATTATGCCTTTTTTTATGTTTAGAAGTATAGTTACCCAGCTTATGAATGGAACTCAGGCAAATTTAGCTCTTTTTGCCTATAAACCTGTAAAGCCTATACATGTATTTATTGCTAGAACTTTACTTGAGTTTTGTATTTATTTTGTAATTTTTATTATCATACTTTTTTTTGCGGGATGGTTTTTTAGACTTGATGTATTTCCTGTTCATTTGCTTGGAGTTTTGTTTTGTATTTTTTTGCTTATATGTTCAGCTTTTGCTTTGGGAATTTGTTTTGCTATTATTTGGCATTTTGTGGAACCTTTAAGAACTTTGCTAGCTTATTTTAGCATAGTGTTTTATTGGACTTCGGGAATTATATTTCCTACTTGGCTAACTCCTCGTCCTTTGCTTGATATATTTTATTATAATCCTTTGCTTCATATTTTTGAACTTTTAAGATTTAATTTTTTTGAAAATTATCCTTTGCAAGATGAATATAGTTATTTTTATGCTATATTTTGGATTTTACTTGTTTTATTTATAGGGCTTTTTATCTATTACTATAATAGACAAGCTTTAACGGCGGTAAAAAAAGAATGATAAAGTTAATTAATCTAACAAAATCTTATCCTTTATTTAGTGGTGGAAGACATTATGTTTTTAAGAATTTTACTTTTGAGTTTCCTGAAAATTGTAGCATAGGTTTGATGGGGTATAATGGAGCGGGTAAATCTACTCTTATGCGTCTTTTAAGCGGGGCAGAACTTCCTGATAGTGGTAAGATAATTACTAATAAAAAATTATCTTGGCCATTGGGTTTAAATGGGGCTTTTCAAGGTTCTTTAACAGCTAGAGATAATGCTAAATTTGTAGCTAGAGTATATGGTTATAAAGGAAAAGAACTCCAAGAAAAAGTAAAATTTGTGGAAGATTTTGCAGAACTTGGGAAATTTTTTGATGAGCCTATGAAGACTTATTCTTCGGGAATGAGTGCTAGGATAGCTTTTGGACTTAGTATGGCCTTTGATTTTGATTATTATTTGATTGATGAAGCAGGAGCTGTTGGAGATCCTGCTTTTAGGGAAAAAAGTGTGAAATTATATAGAGAAAGATTAAGCAAATCAAAAGTGATTATGGTATCTCATAATGTAGCTGAAATTAAAGAATGGTGTGATAAAATAATTTATATGAAAAATGGACAAATTACGGTTTATGATGATGTAGATGAAGGAATAGCTGTATATCAAGGAAAAGTTTAATGGAAGAAAATAAAACTTTATTAGAAAAAATCAAAGATTTAAGTATATTTGATTCTTTTAAAATTGTTTGGTTTATAATGATTTTTGTTGTGATTTATTATACATTGATTGCAGCACCAAGATATGTAAGCACGATGATTTTAGATGTTAGATCAACAAGTGGAGAAAGTGCTCAAACAAGTGGAATCTTGTCTTTGCTTAGTAGTACTTCTACAGCAAGCGAAGATTTAAATTATCTAAAAGGTTATATAGAATCAAGTGATATGTTAAAGATTTTGGATGAAAAAATCAAACTTAAAAATCTTTATCAAGAGCAACATATAGATTTACCTTTTAAAATTTGGGATTCAAGCTCGATAGAATCTTATCTTAAATACTACCAAGCAAGAGTTAAGGTTCATACGGATGAAACCACTAAACTTTTAAAAGTTGAAGTAGAGGGTTTTACACCTAAATCAGCTCATTTGATTGCTCAAGCTATTATGCAAGAAAGCGAAAAATTTATCAACGAAATCTCTCATAAAGCAGCTAGAGAGCAAATGGCTTTTGCTGAAAATGAAGTGCAAAAATACAAAGAACGTTATCAAAAAGCACAAAATGATTTGATTGCTTTTCAAAATAAATATGGAGTTTTTGATCCTTTAAAACAAGCTGAAACTAAAGCAAGTTTAGTTGCGCAAATTGAGGCTAATTTAGCTCAAAAAGAAGCTAAACTTTTAACTTTACAAAGCTATATGAATGATGCAGCACCTGAAGTAGTAGCACTTAAAGCAGAAATTGAAGCGATTAAAAAACAGCTTTTAAGGGAAAAATCTAAAATTTCAGCTAACAATTCTTCTCAAAAGCTTAACGATTTGGCTGCTAAATTTCAGGATTTAACTATAGAAGCTACTTTTGCGCAAAAAGCTTATGAAGCAGCTTTAAAAGCTTATGAAAGTGCTAGAATAGAAGCATTAAGAAAAATAAAACAACTTGTCATCATCCAAAGTCCAGATATTCCAGAAAGCGCAAAATATCCTGAAAGAATTTATGATATTTTAACAGCATTTATTGTATTATCTTTGATTTTTGGGATTGTTAAATTTATTAAAATGATAATAGAGGAGCATAAGTATTAAAATGAAAAAAATATTAATTTTACTTTTTAGTTGTATTTTATGTTTTGGAGCTGTGGATGTTTCACAAATCATTTCAGCAGAGGATCAAGGTTCTGCTACAACTAGCATAGATCAAAATTTAAGCTCAAATTATGATATAGCAAATAAAGAAAATAATCTTACAAAAATTCATCAAATTTTAGTATTTGGCGCTCATCTTTTTAATGGAAATTTTAAAAATTACAATCAAAGAGTTTATAACCCAGATTATAAGATTGCAGTTGGTGATCAAATCAGTCTTAAAATTTGGGGAGCTGTTGAGTTTTCGCAAGTTTTAGTGGTGGATTCTCAAGGAAATATTTTTATCCCTAAAGTAGGAGCTGTAAATTTACTAGGTGTGAAAAATAGCGCCCTTGTAAGTGTTATAAAAGCACGTGTTAATAAAATCTATAAAAGCAATGTTTTTGTTTATGCAGATATGAATGCTTATCAAAATGTCAGTGTTTTTGTAACAGGAAACGTTAATGCTCCAGGACTTTATCAAGGACTTAGTTCGGATTCAGTGATCCAGTATCTTGATAAAGCAGGGGGTATAAATTTAGAATATGGAAGTTTTAGAGATATTCAAATTTTGCGTAATAACAGCGTGATAAAAAATATTGATTTATATGATTTTTTACTAAAGGGGCAAATGGATCTTTTTCCTTTTAGAAGTGGAGATGTTATTTTAGTAGGAAATGTTCAAAATTACGCTTTTGTTAACGGTGATGTGCAAAGACCTTTTCGTTTTGAACTTTCAAATGATATTAAAACTTTAGCTGACTTAGCTAGAGTATCAGGTGCTAAACCTATCGTAACTAATGCTATCGTAAAAAGTTATGGTGAAGATCATAAACTTGATGTCAGTGCTTATAATAAAATGCAATTTTCAAAAGTTTTACTTAGAACGGGAGATGAGGTAGAATTTCACCCTGAGTATGTTTCTGAAAATATAACTATAAGTGTAAATGGCGAGCATAATGGTTTAAAAACTTTAGTTGTGGGTAAAGGAACGACTTTAGAAGATATTTCTAAATTAATTAAAGCTAATCCACAATCAAACATGCAAGCTTTACAAGTGTTTAGAAAAAGTGTAGCTAGAACTCAAAAAGAACTTATCAATGCTCAGCTTAAAGAGCTTGAAACTCTAGCTTTAACTAGTGGTTCTGTTACAGCTCAAGGTGCAGCTATAAGAGCTCAACAAGCAAAAACGATTTTAGAATTTATCCAAAGAGCTAAGCAAGTAGAGCCTAAGGGTCAAATTGTCATTGATAATCCAAAGTCTTATAATTCGGTTATTTTAGAAGATGGTGATACTATTAATGTACCAAGTAAGAATAATCTCATCATAGTTCAAGGTGAGGTTTCTTTACCTGGAGCTTTTGTGTATGATAAGGGCAAAGATTTAAGATATTATATCAATCTTGCAGGAGGTTATGGAGAAAGAGCGGATACTTCAAAAGTTTTGGTGATACGAAGCAATGGAAAAGCTGAAAAATATCATAGTGGTATAGATATGAAACGAGGCGATTCTGTGTTGGTATTGCCAAAAGTGGATAGTGAGAATTTACAAATTTTTTCAATGTTGACTCAAATTCTTTATCAAATTGCTATCGCAACCAATGTTGTGCTTAATCTTTAAGGTTTAAATAATGAATACTCTTGAAATAGCCAAAGAAGTTTTTGAAAAAGAAGCGCAAGCTATTTTGGATTTGGCTACAAATTTAGATGAAAATTTTAATCAAGCTGTAAATTTGATGTTAAATACCAAAGGGCGTTGCATAGTTAGTGGTATGGGTAAATCAGGTCATATAGGCGCTAAGATAGCAGCTACTTTAGCAAGCACAGGAACACCAAGCTTTTTTATCCATCCAGGAGAGGCTTTGCATGGAGATCTTGGAATGTTAACTTCCGAAGATGTTTTAATTGCTATTTCAAATTCAGGAGAAACTGAAGAAATTTTAAAAATCATTCCTGCTATAAAAAAGCGTGAAATTCCACTTATAGTAATGTGTGGTAAAAAAAATTCTACCCTTGTAAAGCAAGGCGATATATTTTTAAATATAGCCGTGGAAAAGGAAGCTTGTCCTTTGCAGCTTGCTCCTATGTCTTCGACAACAGCAACTTTAGTTATGGGGGATGCTTTAGCGGCTGCTTTGATGAAGGTAAGAAATTTCAAGCCTGATGATTTTGCCCTTTTTCATCCAGGGGGAAGTTTGGGACGTAAGCTTTTAACCAAGGTAAAAGATCTTATGGTTTCAAGTAACCTTCCTATAGTGCATCCTGATACCGAATTTAACGATCTTGTTGATGTGATGACTAGTGGAAAACTAGGACTTTGTGTGGTGCTTGAAAATGAAAAATTAGTGGGTATTATCACTGACGGGGATTTGCGTCGTGCTTTAAAAGCAAGCGATAAACCAAGGTTTGATTTTAAGGCCAAAGAAATCATGAGTATAAATCCTAAAGTAGTCGATGCTGATGCTATGGCAAGTGAAGCAGAAGGGATCATGTTAAAACATAAAATCAAAGAAATTATAGTAGGAAAAGAAGAAAAAGTTGTAGGTATTATCCAGCTTTATGCCATAGGAAATGTTTAATGCCTCTTTTATCTGTTATTATTCCTTTTGGATTAAGTAAAGAACGTCCTTATATAGAAGAAAGAGTTCTTCAAAAAGCTAAATTTTTTCAAAGCGATGAGAATATAGAATTTATTTTCGTTGAAGGATATTCATCTAAAGATCACGAGCTTAAAAATTTTATCCAAGCAAACCATCATATTTATCTTAAAGATATGGATCAAAAAGCTTTTTCTCAAGGAAGATGTAGGAATTTAGGAGCAAGTTATGCGCATTCAAATGTTCTTTTGTTTTTGGATGTGGATTGTTATATTTCTTTGGATAATTTTGAAAAAATTTTAAAACTAATTCAAATTAAAAATATTTCTCAAAATATCAATGCTTTGATAGTTTTACCCGTAGTGTATCTTAATAAAGAAGCTAATGAAAAATTAAAGCAATACGATGATAAATTTTGGGATATTTTGATACAAGAGGATTTATTTACAGCAAAAAATACTTGGGTAAAATTTTTTGCCCCAAGTTCTACTTCAAGTATTGTGATAAATAAACATCAGTTTTTAAGATTGGGCGGAAATGATGAAAATTTTATCGGACATGGTTATGAAGATTTTGATCTTTTTGCTAGAATTTTAAAAGCTTGTGTGAGTTTTGAAAAAATGCCTACTAATTTAAGTTATGATGCTAGAAATTGGAATTTTTTTAACTTTAAAGGTTTTAGATCTTGGTTTTCATTGCTTGGTTATGAGGCTTGTTTTTATGGAATTTATATATATCATTTTTATCATATAGAACCCAATCAAAACGCTTATATGCAAAATAAAGATAAGAACCATCAGCTTTTTTATAAGCATTTAAAAAACATCAAAAAACACGATTTAAAGCCTTTGCAAGTTTTTAAAGCCAAAGGTGAAAAAGTTTTAATGCTTTTTAAAGATCAAAATTATGATTTTAAGGATATTAGTGTTTATGTGGGAGAAATTATCTATAAAAATATAAGTGATTTTTTTATAGCTAAAGAGTTAAAATATGAACTTTTGTTGGATTTTTTACAACAAGAAAAAATCACTAAAATATTTTTGGATGCAAGTATAAAACTACAATTTAATGGTATAGATTATTGTGATATTTTTTATTTTCAAAAAGGAATTTTACCTCATTCTTGGTTTTTTGCAAAAAAATTAGATTTAGGTTATAAACAAGATTTAAATTTAAGCGAGCAAAAACTTTATCAAGTGAAAGAATATTTCTTAACTTTAAAGGAGGATGAAAAAAAAGTTATCTTGGATTTTTTAAGCCAAAACAATGATGATAAGTATGATTTGTATAAAATGCTTTATTATTTGATTAACGAGCTTTATAGTTTTGAGCATGATGGGATTTTTTATCAAATCATCATTGATAAAGAAAAAATGCTGATAGCACAAAAACATGATAAAAGCTTTTATCCTTTAAGATCTTTTGTTTATAAACCTTATTTGCATGAGCTTAAGAGTATAAGACCTTTTTCATTTTTGATGAAAATTTTAGGTTTAGAGTATCTTGGTGCTATGATTTCACATACTAAATTTTATCGCTTGGCAAGAAAATTGTTTTTTAATCCTAAGGGATTTTTTGAGGATTTTAATTATAAAATAATGAAAGGTAAAATATGAAAATAGTCATTGTTGGAATTGGTTATGTTGGGCTTGCAAATGCTATACTCTTTTCAAAAAATAATGAAAATGAGGTTGTATTGTTAGATATTGATGAAAATAAAATCCAAAGTATTAATAATCATAAGTCTCCTATTAAAGATAAATTAATTGAAAAGTTCTTTGTGCAAAATATAAGTAAATTACATGCTACTTCAAATATCAAAGAGGCTTATTTTAATGCAGATTTTGCAGTTATTGCTACTCCAACTGATTATGATGAACAGCTTAATTTTTTTGATACAAGAAGTATAGAGAATGTTTTAAAAGATATAAAAAATATAAATTCTAAGATCAATGTTATTATTAAAAGCACTGTGCCTATAGGATATACAAAAACCATAAAACAAAAATTTAATATGTCTAATATTGTTTTTTCTCCAGAATTTTTACGGGAGGGAAGTGCTTTATATGATAGTCTATATCCCAGTAGAATTATTATTGGTGATAAAAGTGTTTTGGGTAAAACTATTGGAGATTTGTTTTTAAAAAATATAGAGAAAAAAAATGTTGATATTTTTTATATGGATTCGGATGAGGCAGAAAGCGTTAAGCTTTTTTCTAATACTTACTTAGCAATGAGAGTGGGATTTTTTAATGAAGTTGATTCGTATGCAAGAAAACATAATTTAAATTCAGCGGATATAATTAAGGGTATTAGTGCTGATGATAGAATTGGAAAATATTACAATAACCCTAGTTTTGGATATGGTGGATATTGTTTACCTAAAGATACAAAACAGTTGCTTGCAAATTTTTATAATATTCCTAATAGTTTAATTAAAGCTATAGTTGAAACTAATGAGATAAGAAAAAAATTTATAACCCAGCTTATTTTAGAAAAAAAACCAAACATTTTAGGTATTTATAGATTAATTATGAAGCAAAATTCTGATAATTTTAGAAATTCTGTGATTATAGATATTATAAAATATTTACAAGAATATAATAGTAATATTGAATTAATAATATACGAACCTTTGGTTAAGGAGAAAAAATTTTTAAATATTAAAGTAGAGAATGATTTTAATGTTTTTGGAGCTAAAGTTGATTTGATCATAGCCAATCGTTTTGATGATAAGCTTAAAGAGATTAAAGATAAAGTTTTTTCAGCAGATGTATTTTATACTGATATTTAGGAAATTACTGTGAAAACTGTAGGTGTAGTTATCCCAATCTATAATGTAGAAAAATATTTAAGAGAATGTTTAGATAGTGTTGTCAATCAAACTTATAAAAATTTACAAGTTGTACTTGTAAATGATGGTAGTACAGATGAAAACTCGCTTAATATAGCCAAAGAATATACTTTAAAAGATGAAAGATTTATACTTTTTGATAAGGAAAATGGGGGACAAAGTACAGCAAGAAATGTTGGCATAGAATTCTTTAGTAAAGAATATGATTTTAAAAACATTACCCAAGAATTAAAAGAAAACTCTTTAGTAGAATTTAAACTAGACAATGAAGATAATCCTTATAATATTTATAAAATATATAAAAGTTCAAATTTCTTTAAAAACAAAGATGAGCTTTTAAATTTTAAAGCCCCTGATATTGATTATATTATCTTTTTAGATTCTGATGATTATTGGGAATTAAATTGCATAGAAGAATGTGTTCCTAGAATGGATGGGGTTGAGGTGGTTTGGTTTGACAGTTGTAGTATATTTGAAGAAGGATTTAAGAAACAATGGAGTAGTTTGTTAAAATTATATGATTTACATGAGGGGGTTATAAAGTCTAAAGTTTGGTTGGAGTATAGTATAAACAAGAAAATTTATAATTTTTATTTCACTTGGTCGGGTATGATTGATTTTATTTATTTAAAAAACATTAAGCTTAAATTTATTGATTATATTATTCATCAAGATCATCACTTCGGCATGTTATTATTTGCCAAATGTAAATATATTTATATTTTTCCATCATCGATGCATACTTATAGAATAAGATCTAATAGTACAATTAATTTAAGTGATAGTGAACTACAAATTCATATTCCAAGATATATGCAAAGTATTTATGATAGTTTTAATATAAATATTAAAGAAGCTAAAGAATATTATTCTTCAATGAGTATGTTTTATGTTTTAAAAAATTGTTTTAATGATAAAATATTAATGGAGAATAGATATAACGCATATTTATTAGAAAAAGCATTTTTTAAATTTATTTGTGAAAGATGTTTAAGGATATTTTTACTAAAAAGAGATCCTTGTTGTATCAAAATTCAAATAAAAAAAATATTAAAACAGTATAAAAATTATCGCTATGTCCATTTAACAAATTTTTATGGAGCTTTTATTTATTTTAAAATTTTTAAAATAAATATTATTAAAAAATATATAAGATATTTATTTTTCAGGTAATTTTTTTTATAATTAGGTTTTGTGAGGAATGTGATTCATGTATGATTATTTAATTGTTGGTTCTGGATTGTTTGGTAGTATTTTTGCTTACGAAGCAACTGAAAAAGGTTATACTTGTTTAGTTGTGGAGCAAAGGGAACATATTGGAGGTAATTGTTATACCGAAAATATTAAAAATATCAATGTGCATAAATATGGTGCTCATATTTTTAGAACTTCAGATCAGAATATATGGGATTATATGAATCAATTTTGTGAATTTAATCATTTTATCAATTCTCCTATTGCAATCTATAAAGATGAAATTTATAATTTGCCTTTTAATATGAATACTTTTAGTAAATTATGGGGAATTAAAACTCCAAATGAAGCTAGAAAAATAATTGAAATGCAAAAACAAATAATTCAACATCCTCCAAAAAATTTGGAAGAACAAGCTATATCTTTAGTTGGTACAGATGTATATGAAAAACTTATTAAGGGTTATACAGAAAAACAGTGGGGTAGATCTTGTAAGGATTTGCCTGCTTCTATTATAAGAAGATTGCCTGTTCGATATATTTATGACAATAATTATTTTAATGATCCCTATCAAGGTATCCCTAAAGGCGGCTATACGGCAATTTTTGATAAAATGCTAAAAAAAAGTAAAGTTATTTTAAATACTGATTTTTTAAAATATAAAGATAAATTTAAAAATAAAGCTAAAAAAATAGTTTTTACTGGTTGTATTGATGCTTATTATGATTATCGATATGGAGCTTTGGAATATAGAAGTTTAAAATTTGAGCATAAAATATTAAATTTAGACAATTTTCAAGGAGTGGCAGTTGTCAATTATACTGACAAGGAAATACCTTATACTAGAATTATAGAGCATAAGCATTTTGAATTTGGAAATACAGATACAACAGTTATAAGCGAAGAATATCCTTTAGAATGGATTAAGGGTATTGAGCCTTATTATCCAATAAATGATGAAAAAAATCAAGCTTTGTATGAAAAGTATAAGCAATTAGCAAAACACGAGAGTAATGTATATTTTGGGGGAAGATTGGGAGAATATAGATATTATGATATGCAAGATGTTGTAAGATCGGCATTATTATTTTGTAAAAATGAGTTAAAAAATAAGCAAGGATGAAATGATGAATTATAATACTCCAAAAGTTTCTATTGTTGTACCTTCATTAAATTCTATATCATATATAAGAGAATGTATTGATAGTATATTAAATCAAACTTTAAAAGATATTGAGATACTTTGTATTGATGCAAATTCAACTGATGGAACTTTAGAAGTTTTAAAAAACTATGAAAAAAAAGATAAGAGGCTTAGGGTAATAATATCAGATAAGAAAAGTTATGGTTATCAAATGAATCTTGGTATAAAAGAGGCAAAGGGAGAATATCTTGGTATAGTTGAAAGTGATGATTATATTAAAACAAATATGTATGAAAGACTTTATGAAATTGCTAAAAAGAATGATTGTGAAGTTGTTAAAGGGGATTTTTATATATTAGAATCAAATAAAGGAAAATATTCGAAAATTACTCCTATTGATTTTTTATATAATCAAATTATTTCTTTTAAAACCCACCCTAATATATTTAATTTTCAAAGCATAAATCCAATCGGTATTTACCGATTGGATTTATTAAGAACAAATCAAATTAAGTTAAACGAAACTCCAGGAGCTTCCTATCAAGACAATGGTTTATGGTTTCAAATTTTTGCTCTTGCTAAAAGTATTTATTTTATTAATGAAGCATTTTATATGCTTAGAAGAGATAATCCTAATTCATCCGTAAAAAGCAAAGAAAAAGTATATTGTGCATGTGAAGAATATGATTTTATTCGAGATTTTTTAAAAAAACATCCTGATCTTGAAAAAACACTTGCTCCAATATGTGCTTTGCATCGTTTTGGAAATTATATGTTTACTTTAGAAAGAATCGATGAAAGATATAAGTTGGATTTTTTAAAAAGATTTTCGCAAGATTTTCGCAAGATTTTAAAAGATAAAGAGCTTGATGAGAATTTATTCGGGGATGGTGATATGAAAATAATTTATTCTATAGTTGAAAACCCAGAAAATTATTATTTTCTCTATATGGGGTATTGTAATGATATGTTTGGTAAGTTATATTTTGGTGCCTCTGAAAGGATTAAATGGCAATTATCTTATAGAATAGGTAAACTTTTGATTGATCTTAAAAATCCAGTACAAATCTTGAAATTTCCATTTAAATTGTTTTTGGAGATTAAACAATTTAAATTTGAACAAAAAATTTATAAAACTACAATTAAATTTTATCCAAATTTACAGCTTCCCCCTCTAGAGGAATATTCTGATTATGAACAGGCATTGAAAACTAAAAAACATTTAAGTTATATTTTAGGAAAATCTTTTATCAATAATCCTATTTTATTTATTTTTAAAATTAAAAAAATATATAAGCAATATAAAAAAGATATAAGTAGCTCAAAAAAAAATATTAAGGAATTAAGTGATTATGACTTTTTATTAAATAGACATAAACAAATTTTTGATTATACTCCAGACTTTAAATGTCCTGTTACATTTAATGAAAAATTAATATATAGAATTTTATATGATAGAAGTTGTATATATTCTTTTCTTGCAGATAAAATTAAGATGAGATTTTATGTAGCTAGCGCTTTGTCTGATAATCATGAATATAGTTGGGATAAAATCGATATATTAAATGAAAAATCTATTTTATTTAATAATATAGACGATTTACAAGATAAAATTTTTGAAACCAATAAATGCAAATATCTTCCAAAAATATATGGGATATATAAAAATATATATGATATTAATTTCAACGAATTACCTAATTCTTTTGTTTTAAAAACTAATCATGATTGTGGAGGTTATGTTATAGTTGAAAATAAACAAGAATTTTTACGAGATACTGTTGTTTTTTCAAATGCTATGAAAAAATTAAAAAAACATTTGGAATGGAATTATTATAGTGTATTTAGAGAATGGCATTATAAGGATATAGAGCCTAGAGTCTTTGCAGAAGAATTATTGTTGGGAGAAAATAAGAAACCAGCAGATACATATAAATTTCATATTTTTGACAAAGAAAATTTATCTAACAATTTTATACAAGTTACAACAGACAGATTTGATAATTATCAAAGGGCTATGTTTGATTTATCATGGAATTTAGCACCTTTTAATTTTATGTATGATAATAAAAATGTTACAATGATTCCTAAAAAACCTAATCTTTTGGATTCTATGATAAATATTTCTTTGATTCTTGCAAAACCTTTTGATTATGTTAGAGTCGATTTATATCAGTTTGATAAGAAAATTTATATTGGGGAATTAACTTTTACTCATGGTGCAGCTGGTGAAAAAGTTATTCCTAAAGAGTGGGATAAGAAATTGGGGGATTTGTGGCGTTTGAAAAGGTTGGATAATGCAAGCAAATAAAAATATTCAAAAACTTACTCCTTATTTATCTATTCCACACAAAATATGGAATTCGAGTCAATCAAATATTTTGAAACTTGATTGGAATGAGGCTACGATTCCGCCATCTCCTTATGTTATAGAAAGCATTAAAAAATTTTTAGTTAATGGAAATTTAAACTGGTATCCGAATACAAAAAATTTATATTTATTGGATAAAATAGCAGAATATACCAAACAGATAAATAGTTCTTTTGTTGAGTTGTTTGAAGGATCCGATTCTGCTCATGAATGCATCATCGATGTGTTTTTAGATAAATGTGATAAAATCGGAATTGTTTCCCCTACTTATGATAATTTTAGATCTAGAGCTAATGGGGTAGGTATTGAAACTATTTCATTTACACTTGATGATAATTTTAATTTAGATTTTGATAGTTTAGAATATTTTATACATGAAAAGAGAATAAAACTTTTATATTTATGTAATCCGAATAATCCAACCGGGAAATCTTATAATATTCAAAAAATTAAGTCTCTAATTATTAATAATCCTAATGTAATGTTTATTATTGATGAAGCCTATTATGAATTTACTAGCCAGAGTGTATGTGATTTGGTTGAACAATGTAATAATTTAATTATAACTCGAACATTTTCTAAGGCTTTTGCATTGGCGAGTTTTAGGATAGGATATATAATTTCACATCCAGAAAATATAGAATCAATAAATAAATTAAGAAATCCAAAAAGTGTTCCTATGCTATCTCAAATTGCAGCTAATGCAGCATTGGAGGATTTACAATATATGAGAGATTATGTAGATGAAGTGAGTTGTGCTAGGATGGAATTTGTGAAATTTTTGAATACCTTAACTACTGGCGGGGGGGGGATATTCAATGATTCTGTAGCAAATTTCGTTTTGATTCAAAATGAGAATATATCTCTTTTTGTAGGGTTTTTGGAAAAAGAGGGTATTTTTATTCGCAACTATTCTCATCTTATTTCTAAAAATTGTCGTATTAGTATAGGTACAAGAAATCAAATGAGTTATGTTGCTGAAAAAATACAAGAATTTGCTAAAAAACAAGGAGGTTTTCACCTTGTTTGATGCAATTATAGTAAGAATTATTTTTACTTTTGTATTCTTCAAGGATTTGATGTTGATAAAACTTAATGATTATGAAAAAAATATTACGCAAAAGATAAAAGATTTGAAAAATGCTTCTGGTAGTCATAGTCCGAGTATTTTTACCATGGCTGAGCAAATACCGGAATTAAATATAAAAATTGATTCTTGTTTTTTATCTAATCCCTATGCGACAGCTCTTTTTTTAAGATATTTAAAAGAGGAGTTAATAGATGGTCAAAAACTAAGGTCAGTTTTGGAATTTTATCCTTCTCAAAATAGTATAATTGCCAAAACTGTTGCAGATTTTATAGGAATTGATCCTAAAAATGTTTTTATTGGAAATGGTGCTATAGAGATTATTCAAGCTGTAATGCATAATTTTGTAGGTAAAAAGATCATTGTTAATATTCCTACTTTTTCATCTTATTATGAATTTGCTAAGTCTGAAACAAATGTTGTTTATTATCAACTTTCTAAAGAAGATAATTATAACTTGAATATAGAACACTATCTTAACTTTGTTAAAAATGAAAATCCAGATAGTGTAGTTTTAATAAATCCTAATAATCCGGATGGAGGATATATTAACTATGAGAAATTAAGATACATTTTAAGTGAATTGAAATATGTTAAAAATATTATTATTGATGAGTCCTTTATTCATTTTGCTTATGAAAATAAGGATTATAATGGGATTAATATTGAGTATCTTTTTAAAGAATTTCATAATACTATTATTATCAAAAGTATGTCTAAAGATTTTGGCGTAGCAGGGATTAGAATAGGTTATGCAATTATGTCAGAAGATAAGATAAGAGGTTTATTGAAAAATGGATATTTGTGGAATTCTTCGGGACTTAGTGAATATTTTTTAAGATTATATGTAAGAAAAAACTTTTTTGATGAATATGACAAGGTTAGAAGGGAATATATACAAGAAACTCAGACTTTTTTTAGAAAGTTAAGTGGAATTAAACAATTTAAGGTTTATCCTAGTATGGCTAATTTTGCTCTTGTGGAGCTTTTGGATGGTAGTTCTAGTACAGATTTTGTTGCTAAAATGCTGATTAAATATGGTATTTATATGAGAACTTGCAATGATAAGATAGGTTTAGAAGGAGAATTTATTAGAATTGCAAGTCGAACTTTAGAGGAGAATGATATGGTATTAAAATCAATTTGTGATGTTTTTAAGGAATAAAATATGTCTAAGGAAATTTTGGCCTTATTTGATTTTTGTGAAACTTTAACTAATTTTCAAACGCTTGATAGATATTTGCCTTTAGCTGGATCTAAAAATATTAATTATACGCAAAGTAAAAATTTAGCAAGAAGAGAAAGGTTTCAAAGAGAAAACCTTCCTTATCCTCGTTATGAATGGTTAATTGATCTCGATGTTGATTTGGCAGAAGAAATTGCTCAAGAGTTTGTTTATACTGATGTGATGGCAAATCTTAATCAAAATGTTATGGATAGACTTTTTTGGCATCAAGATGAAGGCCACACAATCGTTATAGTATCAGGTGGTCTTACGATTTATATTAAAGAATTTGCTAGAATTTATAATATTGAGAATATTGTGGCCGTAGATCTTGAAATTTATAAGAATAAATTAACTGGAAATATAGATGGAATTCATACCATGCAAGAAAGAAAACTTTACAAATTAGCTCAAAAATTTAACTTAAAACAATTTGATTTAAAAAATTCTTATGCGTATAGTGATTGTGTAAGCGATATACCTTTATTATCATTAGTTGGAAATCCAAATGTTATTGAATGTGGTAAAGATTTACAATGGGCTAGAATTTTAGGTTTTAATATTTTGTTGAAGTATTAAATTATAAAGTATTATTTTGTAAAAATGAGTTAAAAAATAAGCAAGGATGAAATGATGAATTATAATACTCCAAAAGTTTCTATTGTTGTACCTTCATTAAATTCTATATCATATATAAGAGAATGTATTGATAGTATATTAAATCAAACTTTAAAAGATATTGAGATACTTTGTATTGATGCAAATTCAACTGATGGAACTTTAGAAGTTTTAAAAAACTATGAAAAAAAAGATAAGAGGCTTAGGGTAATAATATCAGATAAGAAAAGTTATGGTTATCAAATGAATCTTGGTATAAAAGAGGCAAAGGGAGAATATCTTGGTATAGTTGAAAGTGATGATTATATTAAAACAAATATGTATGAAAGACTTTATGAAATTGCTAAAAAGAATGATTGTGAAGTTGTTAAAGGGGATTTTTATATATTTGCATATGGTAAAACTGAATATGTTAATGTTTTGAGAAATTCTTGTGAAGATATTTATAATTATAAAGTAAATTGGAATAAAGATATAAGAATATTTTTAGGTTCGGATGGAATAAATCCAATCGGTATTTACCGATTGGATTTATTAAGAACAAATCAAATTAAGTTAAACGAAACTCCAGGAGCTTCCTATCAAGACAATGGTTTATGGTTTCAAATTTTTGCTCTTGCTAAAAGTATTTATTTTATTAATGAAGCATTTTATATGCTTAGAAGAGATAATCCTAATTCATCCGTAAAAAGCAAAGAAAAAGTATATTGTGCATGTGAAGAATATGATTTTATTCGAGATTTTTTAAAAAAACATCCTGATCTTGAAAAAACACTTGCTCCAATATGTGCTTTGCATCGTTTTGGAAATTATATGTTTACTTTAGAAAGAATCGATGAAAGATATAAGTTGGATTTTTTAAAAAGATTTTCGCAAGATTTTCGCAAGATTTTAAAAGATAAAGAGCTTGATGAGAATTTATTCGGAAATATAAATATGCAAAGAATTAATAAAATAATTGAAAATCCTGTAATATATTATTATTTTTCTAGAGGAGCTAGAGCTCGTTTGCAAAACCAGCTGGTATATAGATTGGGTAAAGTTGTTGTTGAGGCAAAGTCATTTAATAAAATTATTAAATTACCTTTTCTTATGCTCAAAATTTGCCTTGAGCATAATTTTGAGCATAAAGTTTATAGGTCTATTGTACAATTTAGACCAGATTTGAAGCTTCTTCCATTAGAGTGTTATTTGGATTATCATGAAGCATTAGTTATAAAAGAGCATTTATCTTATAAATTTGGAAAATTGATTTTGCTTTCTTTTAAGGGATGGTATAAAGGGAAGATTTTTATTTTGCCATTTATGTTAAAAAAAAGATATAAGGAATATAAGAATAAGATGATATAATATTTTTGGCAGTTTGTTTTAAAGGATGTTTTAATGCAGCGATTTAAAAAATGGTTTTTGTCTATCATAAAAAATTTCAAGCAACATGAAAAAATTAAGATAGATCTTAATAATACAAAGATAGATCTTAATAATACAAAGATAGATCTTAATAATACAAAGATAGATCTTAATAATACAAAGATAGATCTTAATAATACAAAGATAGATCTTAATAATACAAAGATAGATCTTAATAATACAAAGATAGATCTTAATAATACAAAGATAGAATTATCGCAATTAAAAAAAGAGCACTATAAAGTATTAGATTTTCATTTAAGAAAAATTACACCTCAAGCTTTTTTAGAGATTGTTGAAATTCATTTAGCCGAATCATGTAATTTAAATTGTTTTGGTTGTAATCATTTTTCACAAATAGCTGAAAAAGAATTTCCAGATATAGAAATTTTTAAAAAAGATATGCAAAGACTTTCAGAAATATCTAAAGGTATTGTCGGAACTTTTAGATTGATGGGTGGCGAACCTCTTTTAAATCCCAATTGTATACAGTTTTTTGACATTACAAGATATTTTTTTCCAAAAAGTGCCATTTGGTTGGTAACTAATGGTATTTTACTTGATAAGCAAAATGAGGATTTTTGGAATTCATGCCAAAGGAATAAAATGCAAATTCGTCCAACAAAGTATCCTATAAAAATTAATTGGGATTTGATTAAAGATAAGTGTGATCAATATGATATCCCCTTGATATTTTTTAACAATGGAGAGTTGGAAAAAACTTCTTGGAAATTTTCTCTAGATCCTTCTGGAAATTGTGATAATTACCATAGTTTTACAAATTGTAGTATGGCAAATCACTGTGTTCAGTTTAAAGATGGAAAGCTATTTACTTGTACCTTTCCTGCACATGTACAGCATTTTAATAAAAAGTATGGAAATCATTTTGAAGTTTGCGAATTTGACTTTATTGATATTTATAAAGCCAAGGATTATCAAGAAATTTTATTTTTTCTTTCTAAGCCTATTCCTTTTTGTAGATATTGCAAGGTATCACAATGGGCAGAAATTGGAAAATGGCGTTCTAGCAATAAAACAAAACATGAATATTTAATTTGAAAGTGTATTATGATAAAAAAAATTCTTCTTATTACTCCAGAACTAGAATATACAGGAGCTTTAAATAGTTTTAAAAGAATATGTGAAGTATTATTGAATAATAAATATGCTGTAGATATTTGGACCTATAATGAAGGACCTTATATTAGTGAGTTTGATAAATTAGGCGTATATGTTGAAGTTATTTCAGAAGATGATATTGATTCTAAATGGGTGCATGAAAGAATTTCAAAATATTCATTGGTCATAGCAAATACTATAGTAGTATATAAATGTGTTGAGTTGATCCAAAATTTAACTCCTGTTGTTTGGTATATTAGAGAGGCTGAAAATCTTCCTGATTTTTTTTGGAAGCCAGAAAGGAAGTTGGCTTTAGAAAAAGCTAAAAAACTTTATGTGGTTAGTGAGTATGCAAAGGATTTTATAATTCATAATTATAATAAAAATGTAGAGGTTTTACATAATTATGTAGATGATGTTTTTTATGAAAAGCATGACGATTTTTTAAAACAGATAAAGTCAGATAAATTAAAATTTTTAGCTTTAGGGACTATTGAAAAAAGAAAAGGTTATGATGTGTTGTTACAAGCTTTCATTGATCTTCCAGTAGATATAAGGGATCAATGTGAGCTTCATTTTGCTGGAAGATTTTGGGAGGGAGCTAAAGATTTTTTCCCCAAGATTTTATCATTAGCCAAAAAATTTCCAAACATTTTTTATCACGGGGAATTAAGAGATAGAAAAAAAATACACTCTTTGATTTTCCAATGCAATGTTATGGTTGTACCATCTAGAGATGAATCGTGCTCTTTGGTTGCATTGGAAGGTGCGATGATGTCTAAACCATTGATATTAACTGAAAATATTGGAGCTAAATATATTTTAGATGAAAATAGTGGATGGTTGGTTAAAACCGGTAGCGTAGATTCTTTAAAAAATGCTTTTATACAAGCGTATAAAAATAAAAATAAGTTAGATGCAATGGGTGCAAATTCTAGGAATAATTATCTTCAAACATCCACTTATGAAATTTATGAAAAAAATATTTTAAAAATGGTTCGAGATGAAATTTGTAAAAATCAATATTTATATCGTATTAATCAAGAAAATTATGTACTTTTTTCTTTTGATATTTTTGACACTTTAATTTCTAGAAATATAGCTAAACCTAGTGCTGTATTTTTAATAATGAAACAAAAAATGAGAAATATGGATTTTCCTTTAAATTTAGTTAAAAATTTTGATAGAATAAGAGTGGAGGTTGAGCAGTATTATTATCGAAATGTGTGTAAAAATAAATATGAAGATACCAATTTTGATGAAATTTATAATTTATTACAGCAGAATTTTTCTTTAAGTTTTCAACAAAAAGAGGAGTTAATGAAACTCGAAATTAATACTGAAAAAGAGACATTATATCCAATTAAAAAAAATATAGAATTGGTTGAAGAGCTTATTAAAAATGAAAAGAGAGTTGTTTTAATTTCTGATATGTATTTTAGTTCTTCTATTATTAGAACCTTTTTAAATAAATTTTCCCCTATTTTTAATAATATTCCAATATATATGTCATCAGAGTTTAGATTAAAAAAAAATAGCGGGAATTTGTTTAAGGCTATATTAAATTTAGAAAAAGTTGATCCAAAAAAATGGATTCATTGCGGCGATAATTGGGTGGGGGATTATCTTAAGCCCTCAAATTTGGAAATTTCTACAAATTTTTATATTAATCAGTTGCTTCCATATGAAGAATTTGCATTAAACCGTAATTCATTAGATATGGATTTGCAAAAAATAATTGGAATATCTAAAAAGATAAGACTTGAGAATACCTTGACTAACTTGCAAGAGATAGGAGTTTCATTTGGTGCCCCTATGCTATTACCTTATGTTCAGTGGATTTTAAATATTGCTTTAAAAAACTCTATTAGATGTTTATATTTTATAGCAAGAGATGGTTATGTATTGCAAAAAATGACCGATATGTTAATTCAAGCAAAAAAAATTAATATTAAAACAAAATACTTGTATGGTTCTCGAGAGTCTTGGAGAGAGCCTTTTAGAAATAAAGATAAGTTAAAAATACAGCTAATTGATGAGTATTTGGATCAAGAAATTGATAAACAAGAAATTTTTGCTTTTGTTGAGTGCTGTGGCACGGGTGAAACTTTGGATTATATTGTAAAAAGAATTGAAAGTAATCAACAATTTAAAAATATGTTTTTTGGCAGTTTATATTTATATCGTAGTAAATTAAATAAAACTAAAACTCAATCTTTATTTATGCTCCCTTTAAATGAAAATTATACTTATGGTATAGAATTATTTGTTCGTTCGTTACAAGGTCAGGTTTTAGGATATGATAAAAAAGATGGTAGAGTGATTCCTGTTTTTGATTTTTTAGAAGGGGAGGCTTTGCAAAAGTTTAGATATGATGAATATATCGATGGGGTAATGCTTTTTATGGAGTATATAGTAAAAACTGATAATTATGAAAAAATCTTTGACAATATGAATGTAACTATTTTATATCTGAATTATTTAAGCAATAATTATATAGATAAAAAATTTATCGAAATTATGGGAAATGTTCCATTTATTCTTAATGGAGTAAAAGATAGAGTGGGTATTTTCGCTCCTAGGTTAAACAACAAAATAACATTAGATCAAAAAAATTCTTTTTTTAACTGGTCTGTTTTAAGAAGTTGTAAAGATATTAGAGTTAAATATAATATGGATAATGATTGTTATTTTGGCCTTATTGGTGCTGTAGATATTATAAAATCTCATCTTTCTTATAAATTGGGTAAAGTTATACTTTTAAATATTAAAAATCCTTTAAAATGGATAAAGCTGATAGTTTTAATTCCTATTTTAATTTTTTCTCATCATGAGCAAAAAAAAATTTATTTAACTGAAAAAAAAATAAACATAGATTTGAGTTTTTATAAAGATTACAATGAGGCAATTATGGTTAGAAATTTTTTTTCCTATCAGCTTGGAGAGCTTATTTTAAAAACATCTAGAAAATGGAATGTTTTAGCTATAGTGATTTTACCTTATAAGATTGCACAGCTATATAGAAAGAAATTTAAGAAAGGATAATAATGGATAATTCAAAACCTCTCATAATTGCAGGAAGGGATGATGGATTTGGAGAGAGAATGAGAGCATTATTAAATGCTCTTTATATATCTAAAAAATTTGGTTTTAAATTCGGTTTTGTATGGAGAGATATTAATAATATTCAAAATTTATTAGATGGTAAAGTATTGATTCCTTGGGCAAATTTGCCAACTAGAGAGTATTTGTTTGATCAAGATTTTATTAAAAGTTATTATAGACAAGATATAGAATTCGCTTATGAAACACCAGTATTGTGGAGTTTGTATAGACAAAGCATTAAAAATATTTTGAAAAAACCTTACGAAAAAGAATGGGGGTGGTATTCAACTCAAGGTGATCTTAGTGAATATTTTACAGATGTTGACGAGGGCGAATATAGAACAGAGTTGGTTTCATGTTGGAAACAAATAGATTTTTCATCTCATGTTAAAAAAATTTTTGAAAAAGCTCATAGTAAATTTTTAGACATTGGAAAGTTTGTTGCTATACATATTAGAACAGGTGAGGTTATTCATGATGAATTTTATAGAAATATACTATATCATTGTAGATATAAAATCTTTCCATACCCATTTGCTTTAGAGATTGCTCTAAAAGAAATAAAAAAAGGACATCGTGTTATTTTTTTTGGAGATGATCTTAATTTAATACAGAATTTAAAAGAATATTGTTCTTTCAATAAACAAGCTCAAGAAAATATTTTTTCAATAGATGATATCATAGCTTTCGAACAATTAGATAATGGATATGATAGATTACTTTTTGAATTGGTTTTAATGTCTAAATCTGAGTATATATTTGGTTCTGGGACAACAGGATTTTCAAGATGTGCTAGTTGGATAGAAAATAAAATTTTTATCAATATATTTGATCATTTGTCGCTCATTGAACAATATGAGATTATTTTAAAATATATTGATATTGAAAATATTGATGACTTGTATCGATCGTGCAATTATTTTTTCCTTTTTTTACTTTCGGAACAATTGAATTTAAATTTTGATATAAAATTAAGATATTTAAGTAAATCTTTAAGGTATGATTCTGGTAGCTTAAATTCTGAAGTGTTTTATATTAATTTGTTGTTGCAAAATGAAAAATTTAAAGAAGCAGATGATAGGTTGGAGCAAGTAATTTGTAAAAATAAAAAAAAGTTTTTCGACTTATTGCTAGGATATGGCCAAAATCCAACTTTTCCTTACGATATTTATATGAATTATTATTTTAAAGATTTTGATCAGTATAGTAATATTTTCTATGTTGCATGTAGGATTTTTTCTGAATTTAATATTCCAGAATCTAGGGTCAATACTTATTATCCTAATTTTCATCCTATAATATTTGATCAATTTAAAATGTTTATTTTTAAAGATCTTCCTAAAAGCGATCAAGAAATAGGTGCTGTAAAAAAGATTCGTAATCATTTAGCTTATAAACTTGGCGTTGCTGCTATTAAAAATTCTAAATCTTTATGGGGATATATAAGGATGCCATATGTTTTGTCTTACATAAGAGATATGCATAAAGAAAGCCAAAATAAAATGGATAAAAAATCTATTAGTTTAGAATATTATTCTGATTATGAGTCGGCTTTAAAAGAAAAAGAGGGTTTTGTTTATAAATTAGGACAGATTATAATCAAAGCTCATAAAAATTGGCATAAAGGAGGATATATTATGTTGTGGTTTGAGGTTAAAAAATTAAAAAAAGAATTTAAAAAAGGAAAATAATGGCAATAGAATTTGATATACAAGAATCAAAAATTTTAAAAGGAGTGTATATTATAACTCCTAATAAATTTAGAGATTTAAGAGGTGAAATTTGGACAGCTTTTACAGATGAATATTTAAGCAAGTTGGTTCCAGATGGAATTAAATTTAAGCATGACAAATTTATAAATTCCCATTTTAATGTTTTACGTGGAATACACGGAGATGTGAAAACTTACAAACTTGTAACTTGTGTCTATGGAGAAGTGCATCAAGTTGTGGTTGATTGCAGAAAAGATTCCCCAACTTATTTAAAATGGGAGAAATTTATTATAAGTTATAAAAATCAGCAACTTATTTTATTACCACCAAATATGGGAAATTCTCATTATGTGAGTTCAAAGGAAGCAGTGTATTATTATAAACTTGCTTATGAGGGGGAATATATGGATGCACCTGATCAATTTACTTATGCATGGAATGATGAAAGAATTGGTATAGATTGGCCAACAAATACGCCTATTCTTTCCGATCGCGATATTCTTGCAACTAAAAATAAAGGATAAATTATGGAAAAATTATTAAAAGAATTAAATAATAATATTAAACTTAGCAATCAATTGTCCTATCAAATCTTAATGTCAAATATTATTTCGAATTTAGATATTGATAAAAAAGATAAAGAAATTTTACTTTTATTATTACAAGCAAGAGATAGAAATTATATTCGTATAAATAATAATGAACAATGTTATCAAAATATTATAAATTATTTAAATCTCATTCGACCTTTGGAATTGCCTTTGTGTGATTTGTTAAGAATAGGTGGTAATGGAGATGGTGGTTATGTGATGTATAATGGGGGGGGGGATATGAGTGATATTAATGCAAAAGCTCTTTCTTTGGGTGTTTCGGATAGTTCTCCTTGGGATTTAGAAATGGCTCAGAGGGGATTTAAGGTGATAGAATATGATGCTAGTATAGAAAAATGTCCTTATGACCATGAAAATATTGTTTTTCATAAAAAATTTATAGGTAATGTAAATAATGAGAATACAATTACTTTGGTACAAGCTTTAAAAGATAATAATTTAGATGAGAACAAGCCAAATATTTTGCAATGTGATATTGAAAATTGCGAATGGGATATGCTTGAAAATATTGATATAAGTATTTTAAATAAATATTTCTCACAAGTTATATTTGAATTTCATGGGTGCAATCCTGAGGAGCAAGATGGGGTGGAAAAAAGAATAAGTTTGCTAAAAAAACTTAATGAATATTTTGTTCCAATGCATACACATTTTCACAACCATGGGAAAATTTTTTATTCTCAAGGATTATTTTTTAGTACCACTTTGGAGGTTAGTTATTTAAGAAAAAATTTGATTAATCTTGATATTATGAAATATAGAGATGTCGCAGGGGGATTTAAAAATTTAGATTTTCCTTGGATTTCAAATCCAGAAATTCCAATACGATTTAGAGGTTATTGATGCAAACAAATTCAAAAATATATATAGCGGGGCACAAAGGAACCGCAGGTACAGCATTGGTAGAAAACTTACAAAAAAGAGGATTTAATAATCTTGTTTTAAAAACAAGGCAAGAGCTTGATTTGGTTAATCAGCAAGCGGTTGCTAAATTTTTTAAAGAAGAAAAGCCAGAATATGTTTTTTTGACTGCAGTCTTACCTTGTGGTGCTGCAAATGTCGCTCAAAGGGCTGATTTTATTTATGAAAATTTGATGATTCAAAACAATGTTATTCACAATTCATTTCTTAATAATGTTAAAAAATTGGTATTTTTTGGTTCTGGGTATATGTATCCTGAGAATGCTAAAAACCCATTGAAAGAGGAATATTTATTTCAAGGTGATTTAGAATATGGCGCTTATTCTTTTGGTGCAGCCAAAATAGCTGGAGCTATAATGTGTGAAAGTTATAATATTCAATATGGTACTAATTTCATTACTCTTGTTTTAAATAATCTTTACGGAACTAAAGCAAATTTTGATTTTGGAAAATCAAGAGTCTTACCCGCATTGCTTAGAAAATTTCATTTAGCAAAATTGTTAAGCGAGGGTAATATAACTCAAATCCTTCAAGATTTGAAAATGAATAATTTTGAAGAAGCAAAAGAATATTTGCATAATTTTGGAATTAGTAAAAAAAGTGTAGAAATTTGGGGCACTGGAAAAGTTAGGAGAGAATTTATTCATAGTGACGATCTAGCCGATGTAGCTATCTATACGATGCAAAATATTGATTTTAAAGATCTTATTAAAGATAGAAAAAGTAAAAATACCCATATTAATATAGGGACAGGTATTGACTATTCAATCAAAGAAGTTGCTTTGATGGTAAAAAATATAGTTGGGTTTAGCGGAGAACTAGTTTTCAATACTTCTAGACCGGATAGCACAATGGATAGACTTATGGATTGCTCAAAAATTCATTCTTTAGGTTGGAAGCATAAAATTGAACTTAAAGATGGTATTAAAATGATGTATGAATGGTATAAAACACAAAATTGATTTTCAAAGACGAAAGGAAAAGTATGTCAAAAAAAGTTTTAATTACAGGTGGTGCAGGTTATATAGGTTCGGTTTTAACGCCGATTTTACTTGAAAAAGGTTATGAAGTTTGTGTGATTGATAATTTGATGTTTGATCAAATTTCTCTTTTATCTTGTTTTCATAATAAAAATTTTACTTTTATAAATGGTGATGCTATGGATGAAAATCTTATTAGGCAAGAGGTAGCAAAAGCTGATATTATTATTCCTCTAGCTGCTTTAGTTGGAGCTCCACTTTGTAAAAGAAATCCAAAATTAGCTAAAATGATCAATTATGAAGCCGTAAAAATGATAAGTGATTTTGCAAGTCCTTCTCAAATATTTATTTATCCCAATACAAACAGCGGTTATGGTATAGGAGAAAAAGATGCAATGTGTACTGAAGAATCTCCCTTGCGTCCTATCTCAGAATATGGGATCGATAAAGTGCATGCGGAGCAATATTTGCTCGATAAAGGAAATTGTGTGACTTTTCGTTTAGCTACTGTTTTTGGAATTTCACCTAGAATGAGACTTGATTTACTTGTTAATGATTTTACTTATCGTGCATATAGAGATAAATTTATAGTGCTTTTTGAAGAGCATTTTAGACGCAATTATATTCATGTTCGCGATGTGGTTAAAGGATTTATTCATGGAATTGAGAATTATGATAAGATGAAGGGTCAGGCTTATAACATGGGATTAAGTTCTGCAAATTTGACCAAAAGACAGCTTGCTGAAACAATTAAAAAGTATATTCCTGATTTTTATATCCATTCAGCCAACATAGGTGAAGATCCAGATAAAAGAGATTATTTGGTTTCAAATACTAAATTAGAGGCTACAGGTTGGAAACCAGATAATACTTTAGAAGATGGTATTAAAGAGCTTTTAAGAGCGTTTAAAATGATGAAAGTTAATCGCTTTGCAAATTTTAATTAAAATTAAAGGAGATAAATAATGAAAAAAGAACAATTGGAAGTATTAAAAGAGGCTCTAAATGGCTTGATTTATCAAATTGATAATCATCAGCAAGCTAGGAAACCAATAGCTGATGTAGAAAGGATAATTTCAGAGTTGCAAGTATTAAACCATTGGAATAAGCAAGAAAATGTTTATAATGCATTGCATTTAATTCAGGGTGCTATAGCCGATCCACAAGGGCTTGGTAGATTAAATTTGTTATTAGATAATGCCAGAATTCCAAAACAATATTATGATATTTTTTACAAGATGCTTTATGTCGATAAATATGGGGGGGGGGATGGATATCGTCCAGTATGTATTGATTGTGGTGGACATGCAGGCTTAATTACTGATATTATTTTACATTGTGGCGGGCAAAGTTATATCTTTGAGCCAAATATTTATTTAAATTATTTTTTAAGAAAAAAATATGAAAATAATATAAATGTAAAACTTTTTCAAAAAGCAGTATCGGACAGAAATTATGAAACAGATTTTATTATGTTTGGAAATAGGATACTATCTCAAGGCAATCGTATAGTTGAAAGTGTACAAGACAGTCAGACGGAAAAAACATATAAAGTTCAAGTAATTGATTTATGCGAGTTTATCGAAAATGAAATTTTAACACAACATAAAAGGATTTATTTTCTAAAACTTGATATTGAAGGAATGGAGTTTGAGATAATGAAAAAAATTATTGAAAAAAAAATATATAAAAAAATTGATTATATTGCTTGTGAAACACATGAATATATGTTTGATGATTCAGAGAAAAAGATAGGGGAGTTAAAGCAATTGATTAATAAATGTAATATTCAAAATATTTTACTTGATTGGATATGATAAATAAATTAGGAGATTTATGAAAACCATACGCACACAAACTCCTCTTCGTCTCGGTCTAGCAGGTGGTGGGACTGATATAAATTTATATTGTGATAAATATACAGGTTATGTTTTAAATGCGACTATATCTTTATACATACATTGTACTTTGATCAAAAGAGAAGATGGAAAAATCATTTTTGATTCTCCTGATACAAATTCTTACTGTGAGTACGAAAGTAAAGAATTCTTAGGAAATGATGGAAAATTAGATATTTTTAAAAGTATTTATAATCGCATTGTAAAAGATTTTACAAAAAAACCTTTGAGTTTTTCTTTGCATACCTATTCGGATGTACCAAGTGGTAGTGGCTTGGGCGGAAGCTCAACTTTGGTTGTAGGGGTTATAAAAGCCTTTGCAGAATGGCTTAATCTACCTTTAGGAGAATATGAAATCGCTAAACTTGCTTACGAGATAGAAAGAGAAGATTTAGGCATAGTAGGTGGAGCACAAGATCAATACGCCGCAACTTTTGGTGGTTTTAATTTTATGGAATTTTATAACAATAAAAGAGTCATTGTTAATCCTTTGCGTATTAAAAACTGGATAGCTAGTGAGCTTGAAGCTAGAACTGTGCTTTATTTTACAAATATCACAAGAGAAGCAAAAGATATAGAAGAGCATAAAAAAGGAAAGCTTGGAGATGAAAAATCTTTAGAAGCCATGCACGCGATAAAACAAGATGCTATAAAGATGAAAGAAGCTTTATTTAGAGCCGATTTTGGTACTTTGGCGCAAATTTTAGGAAAATCTTGGCGGTCAAAAAAAATCATTTCAGAAATCGTTAGTAATGATGAGCTTGAAAGAATTTATAAACTTGCTATAGATAACGGAGCCTATAGTGGCAAAACCAGCGGAGCAGGAGCTGGTGGATTTATGTTTTTCTTCGTAGATCCTACTAAAAAATACAACTTAATCAAAGCTTTAAGAAAAGAGCAAGGTTATGTGCAAGATTTTTCATTTACAAAAGAGGGGGTTAAATCATGGAGAATTTAAATTCCTATATAAAAGGACATTTTGCAGATTCTATTTTAGTAAAAGAACAAATTTTAAAAGATGAGAATTTGATAACTCTTATTAAAAATGCTTCATTAGAAGTCATAAAAGCTTATAAAAATGGTAACAAAACTTTATTAGCAGGAAATGGTGGCAGTGCTGCAGATGCACAGCATATTGCAGGGGAATTTGTAAGTAGGTTTTATTTTGATAGACCCGGTATCGCAAGTATTGCACTTACTACAGATACTAGCATATTAACAGCTATTGGTAATGACTATGGTTATGAAAATTTGTTTGCTAGACAAGTGCAAGCTCAAGGTGTTAAGGGAGATGTTTTTATAGGCATTTCAACAAGTGGAAATAGTAAAAATATCTTAAAAGCTTTAGAGTTTTGCAAACAAAAAGAAATCATAAGTATAGGCTTAAGTGGAGCTAGTGGCGGGGCTATGAATGAACTTTGTGATTATTGTATAAAAGTGCCTTCAACTTGCACGCCAAGAATTCAAGAAGCGCATATTTTAATAGGACATATTATTTGTGCTATTGTCGAAGAAGAGCTTTTTGGTAAAGGTTTTTCTTGCAAGCAATAATACTTTGTGGCGGCTTAGGAACAAGACTTAAAAGTATTATAAAAGACATTCCAAAGCCTATGGCACCGATAAATGATAAGCCTTTTTTAGAATTTATTTTTGAGTATCTTAAAAAGCAAGGTATAAAAGAAGTAATTTTAGCAGTATCATACAAATATGAAGTGATAAAAGAGTATTTTAAAGATGAGTTTTTAGGTATAAAAATAAAATACAGCATCGAAAAAGAGCCTCTAGGAACAGGCGGAGCCATAAAAGAGACTTTGAAATTTGTAAAAAATGAAGCTTATGTTTTAAATGGTGATACTTTTTTTGACATAGATTTAAGTAAATTAAAGCTAAATGAAAGTAAAATTTGTCTTGCTTTAAAACAAATGAATGATTTTGATAGATACGGCACAGTAAATGTTGATGAACAAGATCTTGTAATTTCTTTTGAGGAAAAGGTATTTAAAAAGCAAGGTTTAATCAATGGTGGAATTTATCTTTTAACTAAAGATATTTTTAATGATTTTGCTTTGCAGGAAAAATTTTCTTTTGAAGAGTTTTTACAAGAAAATTATAAAAAACTAAAGGCTAGGGCTTGTATTTTTGATGATTATTTTATAGATATTGGTGTGCCTGAGGATTATTATCATTTTCTAATCAATAATTGAATATAATTATTTCTTGTTTTTTTGATTGATTTATTTTAAAGGAAAAACCCATGCTCAACCCAAATTCAGCCATAGAAAGAGTAAAAAACCATTTAGCTTATAAACTAGGTCAAACTGTGATAGAACATAGACATAACGGGGGGGGGTATATAGCATTATTTAAAAAACTCTATAAAATCAAAAAACAACATAAAAAAGAACAAAAAATTTATCAACAAATCATACAAGTCTTTCCCCAACTTAAATACCCAAGTTTAGAAACATGTTCTGATTATAATGAAGCTTTAAGATGTAAATTCCATTTATCTTACATGATAGGTGAAGTTTTAATTAAGGCTTATCAGAATTGGTATAAAGGAGGTGGATTTAAATTAAAAAATAATATTAAAAAAGCAAATAAAGAATTTCAAATTTTTAGAGAAATTCTAAAAGAATTTAAAGAATTAAATGGTGAAACTTTAAAAGCTATTCAAGATAATAAACAATTATTCCTAAAAGAATTTCCAAGAATAAAAAATATCTTAAAAACACATCAAGATTATCAACCTATACTAGATAATATCTTTCACAACTTTAATTATTTTATAAAAAATTTCGATCTTATAGAAGAATGGTTATTATCAGATGATTTCAAAGAAAAATATAAAAAAGAAAACCATCCTTATCCTTCATTACTTGATCCTAAAAAACTTAATGATGAAAATGAAAAAATCAATTATCATAACATACCTGCTGAACTTGCTTGGAAGATGAATTTGCCTTTACCACCCAATTATGAGTTTGTTGGATTTTTTTTGCATACAAGTGGAGAAAAAGCTATGGAGAGATTTTTAAAAGAAGTTGGTGTTGTGCTTATTGGTGCATTTGGATATGAGGATGGTAAGCGTTATATTAGTATTTTTAATTTTTTGATTAGTGAAGCTTGTGCATGCAATGATTTAAAATTTGCCATAGGTATACTCGATGTGAATTGTCAAAAGTATGATAAATTTTGTTTTTTGTTGCAAAATAAACCTGTATTGATTTTGCTTAGAGATCCTATTGATTCTTTGAAATCTTTTATTAATGTTAGACATCAGAAAAATGGATTTAATGAAATTCTTAAAATAGATATTAACAATACTGATTTTGATAAAATTAATGATAGAATAGTTTATGTTCACGAATCAAATGGTTGTTTTAATCCAGATACAAATCAAAAATTTCCATCTCTTGAAAGTATCAAAGCTCTTTCAGATACTAATCATTGGATGTTAATGTATAATATTAGAAGAAATAAGACTATAGAATTTTTTAGATTTAATAAAATTATTTATATTGATATGATGGATATAGTTGGAGACAAGACTTTATTTACATTAGAGAAATTATCAAAAATACTGAATTTTTCTTCCCCAGATAAAAATAATAAAATATTTTATCAGCAATTATATTCACCATTAACAGTATTATTACCTTGTATTATAAAAGTAAATAATAAGGTCAAAATTTTTGTTTCAAATAGATTTTCTGTAAAAAACATACAAATTATGGAAAATTGCATAGATATCACTGATAAGTTTAAAGAAATTTTTCATGAAAACTTGATTATTTTTTGTTCAAAAGATCATTTTGATAGTTTGATAAATAATCAAACTCTTTATAATGTTGTTTTAGAATATATTAATAAATTTTTAATTTCTTTAAAAAAAAGGATTAATGTTGAAAAAAATAAAGAAGTGAAAGTAGACGATGTATTGGATTATTTTAAAAAGAATATAAGTGTAGCAAAATCTTATAAGGATATTTTAGATGAGGAATTGGTTTACATCAAGCAACATCGTCCAGATATAGTAGCTTCTTGGAAATACTACCAAGAATTTGAAAGAATGTGTAAAGAGTTAGATGAGAATAATCAAAACCCATCTTTATCATTTTCTAATCAATAATTGAATATAATTATTTCTTGTTTTTTTGATTGATTTATTTTAAAGGAAAAACCCATGCTCAACCCAAATTCAGCCATAGAAAGAGTAAAAAACCATTTAGCTTATAAACTAGGTCAAACTGTGATAGAACATAGACATAACGGGGGGGGGTATATAGCATTATTTAAAAAACTCTATAAAATCAAAAAACAACATAAAAAAGAACAAAAAATTTATCAACAAATCATACAAGTCTTTCCCCAACTTAAATACCCAAGTTTAGAAACATGTTCTGATTATAATGAAGCTTTAAGATGTAAATTCCATTTATCTTACATGATAGGTGAAGTTTTAATTAAGGCTTATCAGAATTGGTATAAAGGAGGTGGATTTAAATTAAAAAATAATATTAAAAAAGCAAATAAAGAATTTCAAATTTTTAGAGAAATTCTAAAAGAATTTAAAGAATTAAATGGTGAAACTTTAAAAGCTATTCAAGATAATAAACAATTATTCCTAAAAGAATTTCCAAGAATAAAAAATATCTTAAAAACACATCAAGATTATCAACCTATACTAGATAATATCTTTCACAACTTTAATTATTTTATAAAAAATTTCGATCTTATAGAAGAATGGTTATTATCAGATGATTTCAAAGAAAAATATAAAAAAGAAAACCATCCTTATCCTTCATTACTTGATCCTAAAAAACTTAATGATGAAAATGAAAAAATCAATTATCATAACATACCTGCTGAACTTGCTTGGAAGATGAATTTGCCTTTACCACCCAATTATGAGTTTATGTGGTTTTTTAGCCATGGTGCTGGCGCGTTTACTTTAGGTCAATTTTTTTATCATTTGTTTAAAATTAATATATTGGATTATTTTTGTGGAGGAGACGGGGATATCCGTTATTATAAATTTTATAATAAATTGTTAGAATTAAAAGATAAAAGAAATATTATTACTATAAATGATATAGACCCATCATGGTATGGCAATCAGCATAAAAGAGATAAATTATTTTCATCTTTTCAAAAAATAACTCCTATTCTATTTCAGATAAGGGATCCTATAGAATTGATTAAACATGCTTATGGTAGAAAATGGGGAAATAATTTAGCCAAAACAAAAGAATTTGATTTGAGTTATCAATTTAATGATATCATAACGGAAGTAGAAGTATATAATTATAATTTGCCTAATACTTTGGAAGGACAAAGGCCGCAATCGTTTTTATGGAAATCTTTAATCGAATGTTTTGATAAATTTAATGATTGTTTTTATTTAGATATCTCAAAGATAAGAGGTGAAGAAACTATTCACACATTAAATTATCTATCAAATAAATTTAATTTGAAACAAATTAAGATTAACGATAAAGAGTTTGTAACAAAAAGTTACTTTAAAGGAAATTTATATTTTCTATTGCCTTTGACTTTGTATTTAAATAAAGAAGACTTAAATACAAATATTCCGAATAAAAAGATTAATAAAAACAATAGTTTGATAATTAATATTAATTTTTTTCAAAATGATAATAACTTATTTAATTTATATTCTGAGCTTAGTATTTTAGATATGGATAGTTCAGTGGGTTTTTATATTGATAAGCAAGATTATAATAAATTAAAAAATGATAGTATTTTTTATAAGCAAGTAATAGATTATCTTCGGAATTTTGCTTATGAATTAAAAAATAGAATTCAAATAGAAGAAGATTTGATGCTTAAAGTTGAAGATGTTTTGAGACATTTATATAATAATAAAAATGCTAGAGTAAGTGCTAAAAATATCTTGGATGAAGAATTGGTTTATATTAAACAACATCGTCCAGATATAGTAGCTTCTTGGAAATATTACCAAGAATTTGAAAAAATGTGCAAGGAGTTGGATGGTGATATTTAGGAGAAAGATTTGTAAATTAATAAAAAAAAGATATAATTATGTTTTAATTTAGAAAAAGGAATGAATATGAAACAAGGGGATTTTACAAAAGTTGCAAAACATTATCACAATAGACCTGCTTATAGTCCGTTTTTACTTGAAAAACTTGTAGCTTGTATCAATGATAAAAATAAAAATTTAAAAGATTTAAATATTGTTGAAGTAGGAGCTGGAACTGGAAAACTTACTAAGATGTTGGGAGAAATGTTTGGATGCCAAATTAGTGCTGTGGAACCAAACGATAATATGCGTGAAGAAGGGCAAAAATTTACACAAAATTTATCAAATATTTCTTGGCATAAAGGGAGTGGCGAAGAAACCTGCATGAGCAATAATCAAGCTGATTGGGTCATCATGGCTAGTTCTTTCCATTGGACAGATCCTAAAAAATCTCTCCCAGAATTTAATCGTATATTGACAGGGGGGGGGGTATTTTACTGCGATTTGGAATCCTCGCCACATTGTAGAGGGTTCGGTTTTTGATGAAATTGAAAAGGAGATTAAACATATTGTTCCAGATCTTGCTCGTGTAAGCAGTGGCACTCAAAATGTTAAAAAATGGGAAGAAATTCTTGTTTCAACAGGAGATTTCATAGACTGCTTTTTTATGGAGTGTGACTATAAAGAGTTTTGGGATAAAGAGCGTTATCTTGGAGCTTGGCATTCTGTAAATGATATACAAGCACAAGCAGGTGAAAAAAGATGGAAGGAAATTTTAGAGATGATAGAAGCTAAAATTTCTCATATGCAAAGTATAGAGATTCCTTATAAAATAAGAGCATGGACAGCTAGAAAAGCATAAAATACCTCCTTTTTTTCATCAAGCTTGTCAAAGATGAAAAAAAGGAAATAAAATGCAAAAACTAGTAGAACAAGTGTGGGATTATACCAAGCATGCTAAATTTTATAGCTATAGACCAAATTATGCTCCAAAAACTATAGATATGCTTATTAGCTTAGTTGGAAAAAAAGATATTAAAGTCGCTGATATCGGTGCAGGAACTGGAAATTTAAGCATTATGCTTTTAGAAAGAGGATGTAAGGTAGTATCTGTAGAACCAAATGATGCGATGCGTGAGATCGGGATAGAAAGAACCAAGGATCAAAAGATTGACTGGGTTAGAGCAACAGGCTTAAACTCAACACTCCAAAATAGTGAATTTGATTGGGTGACTTTTGGTAGTAGTTTTAATGTAATGGATAGAAATGAAGCCTTAGAGGAAGCGCATCGCTTATTAAAATCAGAGGGATATTTTTCTTGTATGTGGAATCACAGGGATTTAAACGATCCTGTGCAAAAAATAGCTGAAGATACTATTGTAGAATTTGTACCAAATTATACAAGGGGAACAAGAAGAGAAGATCAAAGACCAATTATAGAGAGTCGAAAGGATCTTTTTGATAATATTGTTTATATTGAAGAGGATTTTTATTTTCATCAAAGCATTGAAAATTATATTAATGCATGGAAGAGTGTTAAAAATCCTTACTGGGATTTGGAGACTGATGAAGGAAATGAACTTTTTAATAAAATTAGTAATAAAATTTCACAAAGACTTCCTAAGGAATTTAGCATAAAATATACCACTCGTTGTTGGAGTGCTAAAAAAATATAAAACTAAGGAAAAACATGGCGGAGTTAAAATTTAAAACCAAAGCACAAAATTTAAAAAATTTACAAACAAAATTAAAAAAAGCAAAAGTTCTACCTTTGGTTTTAACTTCGCTTGAAGAATTAATATCAAATGAAGATAAAGTTTTACAGGACATTCAAACCTTAAAGGCTAATAGACTCATTATAAGAAGTTCTTCTTTAAGTGAAGATAGCATGAAAAACTCCAATGCAGGTGCTTTTCTTTCTTTGGCAAATATTAAAGCTGATTCTAAAGATGAGTTATTAAAAGCTTTATATGAAGTTGCCAATTCTATGCCATCAAAAAGTGATGAAATTTTAGTTCAACCTATGCTTGAAAACATTACTCTTTGTGGAGTTGGTTTTAGTGTTGATAAGGATAATTTTTCCCCTTATTTTTGTCTTCAATATGATGAAAATGGTTCAAATAGCTCTATTACAGATGGAAGCAGTAAGAGTGCAAAAACTTACTATCATTACAGAAATTATTTAGAATTTAAAGATATTAGACTTCAAAAAATTATAGAACTTATAAAAGAATTAGAAGTTTTATATGATTGTCATTTTTTAGATGTTGAATTTGCATTTGCTATTCAAGATGATAAGGAAGAACTTTTTTGCTTACAAGTGCGTCCTTTGGTTATGCATGAAAAAAATAATTTATTTCATTCTTTACCAAAAGAAGCTTTATATAGATTTTATAAACGTTTTGAGTCTTTAAAAGAATCAAGATCTAGAGTTTTGGGAGATAAAGCTATTTTTGGGGTAATGCCTGATTGGAATCCAGCTGAAATCATAGGGTTAAGACCTAAGCGTTTAGCTTTTAGTTTATATAAAGAAATCATTACGGATAATATCTGGGCGTATCAAAGAGATAATTATGGTTATAGAGATCTAAGATCCCATCCTTTAATCCATTCTTTTTTAGGCATTCCTTATGTGGATGTAAGATTATCTTTTAATTCTTTTATACCAAAAAAATTAGATGAAAATATTGCACAAAAACTTGTCAATTTTTACTTAGATAAGCTTAATAAAAATCATGAATTGCACGATAAGATTGAATTTAATATTGTTTATTCTTGTTATGACTTTAATAGTTCTAAAAAATTAGAAGAACTTTTAAATCATGGTTTTAATGAAAATGAAATCAAAAGATTAGAATTTTCATTATTAGAACTTACAAATAAGATTATTAATCCTAGATCAGGGTTTTATTTAAAAGACATACAAAAAGCTTATAAGCTAAAAGAAAGATATGATGGCATTATTAATTCTAATTTTTCTTTAATTGATAAAATTTATTGGCTTATTGAAGAATGCAAGCGTTATGGAACCTTGCCTTTTGCTGGGGTGGCTAGGGCTGCATTTGTAGCAATGCAACTTTTAAATTCTTTAGTTGAGATTGATTTTATAACCAAAGAGGAAAAAGATGATTTTTTAAATTCACTCAATACAGTGAGCAAAAATTTAAGCAAACAAACAAACCATCTTAATTTTCACAACAAAGATCAATTTTTAAAAGATTTTGGACATTTAAGAGCAGGAACTTATAATATTTTATCGCCAAGGTATGATGAAGATTTTGAGCTTTATTTTGATGCAGATCAAAAAGATAGTAAAGTTTATTTACAAGATAAAGCTTTTGTTTTTTCAGAAGAAAAGACAAGAGCTTTAAATGCTTTACTTAAAGAACATGGACTAGAAATTAATGCTTGTGAATTTTTTGATTTTTTAAAACAGGCTATCGAGGGTAGAGAGCTCGTTAAATTTGAATTTACTAGATTGCTTTCTAAAGCCATAGTTTATATAGAAGAATTAGGCAAATATTATGATATTGAAAAAGAAGATTTGGCTCATCTTGATATAAAAAGCATTTTAAATCTTTATTCTAGTCTTTATTCTATAAATCCAAAAGAGCAGTTTATAGAAGAAATTAATCGCAATAAAAAAGAATATGAACTTACACAAGCTATAAAACTTCCTTCTTTACTTTGTAATGCTGATGAAATTTTTTCTTTTTATAATCATAGCATTATTCCAAATTTTATTACACAAAAGAGCATTACTGCATTTACGGCGAAGGAAAATGATAAAGATTTAGAAGGAAAGATTGTTTTAATTTATGCAGCAGATCCTGGATATGATTATTTATTTACAAAAAATATAGCAGGACTTATTACATGTTATGGGGGTGCTAATTCACATATGGCCATTCGTGCCTCAGAACTTGGAATGCCTGCTGTTATAGGAGTTGGAGAAGAAAATTTTGAAAAATATTTAAAAGCTAAAAAAATAAATATAGAATGTGAAAGTGAGCAAATATTTTGTTTATAGGTATTACTCAAAGGCTTATTTGCAACGATAGTTATCATGAAAAAAGAGAATGTTTGGCTTTGGATTGGGGAAAATTATTTAATAAAGATTTATTTAAAAATTTTACTCCTCTTCCTCTTAGCTATGAAATAGATTTTTCTTATTATAAACATCTAATAAAAGCTGTGATATTAAGTGGTGGCAATGATTTAAGTTTTTATAGTCCTAATGTTTTATCCAAAAAGAGAGATTTATATGAAAAGCAAGTTATAGAAATTTGTTTAGAAGAAAAAATACCACTTTTAGGAATTTGCAGAGGGGCTCAGATGATAGCTCATTATTTTAACAGCCATATAAGTCCTTGTGAAAATCATATAGGCAAACATGAAGTATTTTTCTCAAAAGAAAAATTTATAAGCAATTCTTTTCATAATTTTGCTATTGAAAAATTAGGCGAAGATCTTGTAGAACTTTGCTTAGCAAAAGATAATACCATAGAAGCTTTTAAACATAAGTATGAAAATATTTTTGGTATAATGTGGCATATTGAAAGAGAAAATGGACTTAATAATATTCAAATTTTAAAAGAGTGGTTTAGTTTAATCAAGGAATAATATGAATGCAATTATCTTAGCAGCAGGTTTTGGATCAAGGCTGATGCCTTTAACAAAAGATCAACCAAAGTGTATGGTTGAGTATAAGAATAAAAAAATAATAGATTATGAAATCGAAGCTTTAAAATCAGCAGGTATAAATGAAATAGCTGTTGTGGGTGGATATTTAAACGATGTGCTAAAAAATTATCTTAATAAATATGATATTGAGCATTTTTTTATTAATTCAAAATATGATAAAACCAATATGGTTCATACTTTTTTTTGCGCTAAAGATTTTATGTTAAAATGCATCGAAGAAAAACAAGATTTGATTATTTCTTATGCGGATATTGTTTATTTTCAAGATTGCGTGCAAAAGCTTATAAATGCCAAAGAAGAACTTGCTATAGTAGTTGATAAGTCTTGGTGTAAGCTTTGGAGCAAACGCTTTGCAAATCCTTTAGAAGATGCTGAAACATTAAAGATGACAAATGGTTATATTATAGAACTTGGAAAAAAAGCTAATGCCTATGATGAGATAGAAGCTCAATATATAGGACTTTTTAAATTTTCTTATCAATTTCTTTCCGAAGTTATTGCTTTTTATGAAATGCTTGATCGAGATATTTTATATGATAATAAAAATTTTGAAAATATGTACATGACAAGTTTTTTGCAAGCTTTAATTGAAAAATACAACAACGCAAAAGCAGTGGAAATTGATGGCAATTGGTGTGAAATTGATTTTATGAGTGATTTAGAGGTGCAAATTGAAAAATAATCCTTATATTATTTGGCTTACTGGTTTAGCTGGAAGTGGAAAAACAACTATAGGTCAAGCTTTGTATGAAAAATTAAAATTAAAATATAAAAACCTTATTTATCTCGATGGAGATGAGTTAAGAGAAATATTAGGACATTATGCATACGATAGACAAGGTCGCATAGATATGGCTTTGAAAAGAGCTAAATTTGCAAAATTTTTAAACGATCAAGGTATGATGGTTATTGTCACTACGATTTCAATGTTTAATGAGATTTATGATTACAATAGAAAGCAATTAAAAAATTATTATGAAATTTATATAGAATGCGATATGCATGAATTAATACAAAGAGATCAAAAAGGGCTTTATACTAAGGCTTTAAATAAAGAAATTGATAATGTAGTTGGTGTTGATATAGAATTTGATAAACCAGAGGCTGATTTAGTGATCAATAATTCTTGTCGAAATAATTTAGAAGAAAAAGTTGAACTTATAATAAAGAAATTGGCATTGTGAAGTATTACTCAATATCAAAAAAACTTATTGCTAATGTTAGAAATTTTTACACCATTTCTTTGTATAAGAAAAATTTAAAAATCAAAAAAGATGATCTTTTCTTTGGTTGGGGACGCAAAAAATCAGGTTTAAAAGCTATGAATTTAGCTAAAAAATATAAGGCTAAATTCATACTTTTAGAAGATGGATTTATCCGCTCATTAAACTTAGGGGTTGAAAATAGCCCAAGTTTTTCTATGGTTAAAGATGATATAGGCATTTATTATGATGCAACAATGCCTTCAAAGCTTGAAAATCTTTTAAATACTTGTGAATTTAAAGATGAAGAAATCAAGCAAGCTAAAAAAGCTATAGAGCTTATCAAAAAATATAAAATTAGCAAGTATAATAACAATCTCGATATTCCAGATAATTATTTTCAAAAAGATGAAAAACGCGTTTTAATCATCACTCAAACGGCCAATGATGCCTCTCTTGAATTTGGGCTTGCTAAAGATTTTAAAACTCTTGATATGATAAAAGATGCCATAAAAGAAAATCCTAAATCTACAATTTATATAAAAATCCATCCAGATGTTTTAAGTGGTAAAAAACAAAGTGATTTAGATTTAAATTCCTTACCTAAAGAATGTATTTTAATCACTGAAAATTTTAATCCCATAGCCTTGCTTGAGTTTTTTGATAAGGTTTATACCAAAACTTCTGGTATGGGTTTTGAAGCTTTGATGCAAGAATGTGAGTGTATTTGTTATGGCATGCCTTTTTATGCGGGCTGGGGTCTAACAAAAGATAAATTAGAGTGTAAAAGAAGGATGCAAAAAAGAAGTTTAGAAGAAGTTTTCTATGCTGCTTATATACTTTATGCTGAGTATTTTAATCCTTATTTAAATCAAAAAAGTAATATTTTTGATACTATTCAAACTTTAGCAAAATATAAAGATATAGAAAAGGTAAATTCTAACAAGCTTTTTATGCTAGGCTTTACCCTATGGAAAAGGCATTTTATCAAGCCTTTTTTTAAGGCTAAAGATAATGAAATTATTTTTTTAAATTCTTTAAAATCTTTAGCTAGATATAAACTTAAAGAAAATGATAAATTTTTCATTTGGGGTAAAAGGATAGATTATAACGCTCTTAAAACTACTCTTATAAAAAAAGCGCAAGATGAGAATTTGCTCCATTTTACTCCCAAAATTTCTTTAGTTGAAGATGGATTTATTCGCTCAATCTCTTTAGGTTCTGATCTTACGCGCCCTTTTTCTTTAATTGTTGATGATAAAGGACTTTACATAGATCCAAATAAAGCAAGTAAATTAGAAGAGCTTTTGCAAAACGAAATTTTTGATGAAAATATGCTAAATAGGGCAAAAAATATTATAAAAATCTTACTTGAGAACCGCTTTTCAAAATACAATGGCTTAAAGCATGAAGACTTAAAAATCAATGCCAAAATAGGACAAAAGATTATTTTAATCCCTGCTCAAGTTGAAGATGATGCTTCGATGATTTTAGGGGGTTTTGGCTTATCTACTCTTGATTTGCTTAAGGAGGTGCGTGCTAAAAATCAAGATGCTTATATCATCTTTAAACCCCATCCTGATGTGTTAAGCGGTAACCGTGTAGGTTTAAAAGATGAAACACTCATCTTGGAATTTTGTGATGAGATTGTAAAAGATTGCAGTATTGATAGCGCTATAAAAATTGCTGATGAAATTCACACTATTACTTCTACAAGTGGTTTTGATGCTCTTTTAAGGGCTAAAAAAGTTTTTACTTATGGTATGCCTTTTTATGCGGGCTGGGGTTTAACAAAAGATAAATATAGATGTGAAAGAAGAATAAGAAAACTAAGCCTAGAAGAGCTTGTAGCAGGTGCTTTAATCATATATCCAAGATATATAAATCCTAAAACAAAAACTTTATGTGAAATTGAAGTTTGTTTAGATATAATGCTAAATTTACAAAAAGCTTATTTTTCAAAAAAATATATAAAATTGGCAATAGATTTTAAAACTTTTATGCTTAGAAAAATAAGAAGATTTTATGAATTTTTAGCAAAGAAATGAGATTTAGCACTAAAATTAAAAAAGAATTTAGCGGTAAAAATGTTTTACTCTTGCAAGGGCCTGTGGGAAATTTTTTTCATCATCTTGCAGTGAAAATGAGAAAAAACCAAACCAAAGTTTTTAAACTCAATTTTAACGGCGGAGATTTTTTTTTCTATCCTAGCGGAACGAGGTGTAAGTGTGATGAAAAAGATCTTGAAAATTTCTATAGAGATTTTTTTCAAAATAAAAAAATCGATGCTATTTTAATGTATAATGATTGTCGCATTATACATGCTAAGGCTATTAAAGTGGCTAAAGAATTAGGAATTGAAATATGGATTTTTGAAGAAGGATATTTAAGGCCTTATTGTATTACTTTGGAAAAAGATGGGGTGAATGCAAATTCTTCTTTACCGCGTGATAAAAATTTTTATCTTTCTCAAAATATTTTTACCAAAGAAAGCATAAAAGAAATTCCAGGTGGATTTAAATTTATGGCTTTTGATGCTTTTTTGTATTGGTTGTTTGCTTTTATTTTGGCTCCATTTTTTAACAACAAACTTCATCATCGCACTTTATATCCTTTTGAATTTTTATTTTGGTTTAGATCATTGTATAGAAAGTATCTTTATAAGATTACAGAAAAAAAACTAAATGAAAAGATTTATAATTTAGAAAAAAAGTACTTTTTGGCGATTTTACAAGTTTATAGCGATACGCAAATTAAATATCATTACAAAAAAAGCATAGAGCACTTTATAGAGGAAACCATACTTTCTTTTGCAAACCATGCAAGAGCTAAATCTTATCTAGTTTTTAAACACCATCCCATGGATAGGGGCTATAAGAATTATTTTAAACTTATAAATGATTTAAGTCGAAAATATCATGTAGAAGGAAGGGTTTTATATGTTCATGATACCCACTTGCCAGTTCTTTTAAGAAAGGCTTTGGGTTGTATTACTATAAATTCAACAGTAGGCCTTAGTGCTATTTTAGAAGGCTGTCCGACTAAGGTTTGTGGCAATGCTTTTTATAATTTTGAAGGCTTATCTTATCCAAAAAAACTTCAATTTTTTTGGCGTGAAGCTCATGCTTATAAACCCAATCCTGTTTTGGTATGTAATTTTAAGAAATATCTTTTACAAACTAATCAATTCAACGGCAATTTTTATAAAAATTTCTTTTTAGACAAATAAGACTAAAAAGCTTTGATTAAGAGAGCTTTTAAAGCAAAGTTGTTATAATTAAAAGCAAAAAGAAATTATTGTATGGATAGGGAAGTATTTTATATAGCAGGATATGATCCTAAAAGTTATAGATTTTATTATGATTTATTTAAAAAAAACCTAAAAGATTATTCTCATGCTTTTAACATTAAAGCTGATTTAAGTAAAATTGAAAAAAATGAGCAATTTCCTTTTTTTCAAATTTCTTGCGAAGGAGTACAAACTAAATATCATTTTTTAACATGGAATGATATTGTTAAGAAAAATTGGTCAGAAAATTATAAAGATGCTTTGGCAGATTGTTATAGTTTTTTTAGAATTTATACTATCACAGGACTTTTTATCAAATTTGGCAAAGAGTCGATTTATCAACTTATCACAGGTTATTATCCTTTTTTTTATGTGTTATTTTCTTTACTATTTTCTTTGGTTTTGGCTTTTGGAAGTTTTGCTTTTTTGCAAAATTATATGCATTTTTCTTTAGCTATCATCATAGGATGTTTTTTAGGATTTTTACTAAATCATTTTTTATTTAAATTAGGTAAGAAATTAGCTGTATTTTGGATAGCAAGAATTTGTGCTTTTTGTGCTACTTGGCAAGATAAAAAAACAGGCACTATGCAAGAAAGAATCAAGCTTTTTGCGAATACCATAGTAGATAAGCTAAAACAAAATGAAAATAAACAAGATTATGAACTTGTTTTAGTAGCACATAGTGTTGGAACTATAGTTTGTATAGAAGTTTTGGAGTGTATTTTAAGACAAAATTTAGATTTATCTTTACTTCATAAGTTAAAAATTCTTACTCTAGGAGAATGCATTCCTTTAGTGAGTTATCAAAAAAAAGCGGATGAATTTAGAAAGAAGCTTGAATTTGTTTCAAGGTTTGATTTAAAATGGTATGATTACACATCGATTATTGATGGAGCATGTTTTCCTCAAGTGGATTTTTTCCGCACGAGTGGCGTAAATGCTAAATTTACACCCCCATTTTTAAGTGCTAAATTTCACACTTTATATGAAAAACATGAGTATAAAAAAATAAAAAGAGATAAAAACAAAGCGCACTTTTTATATCTTTATAGTATTAGTGTTAAAGGTGATTATGATTTTTTTTCTTTCATCATAATGCCTAAATTTTTAGAAGAAAAGGTAAAAATATGAGTGAATGCCCCTTTTTTCCAAAACCTTATAAAAATAAAGCTTCTACGCTTTTAACTTTTTTGTTAAAGCGTAGATCTTGGCTTGACGGGCTTTATGAGCGTAGTTATAAAATGCAAACAGGCTATGTGAAGATGCCAAATTTTGATCTTTATGTCATAAATGACACTAAAGAAGTTAAAAGAATGATGGTTGATGAGGTTAGAGAATTTCCTAAAAGTGCATTTTTACATGAGCTTTTAAGTCCGCTTTTAGGGGAGAGTATTTTTACTACAAATGGTGAAGTTTGGAAAAAACAAAGAGAGCTTTTGCGTCCAAGTTTTGAAATGACTCGTATCAATAAAGTGTTTAATCTTATGAGTGAAGCTGTGGCAGATATGATGGATCGTTTTAGCAAGTATCCAAATCATGCTGTTATCGAAGTAGATGAAGCTATGACTTTTATTACCGCTGATGTGATTTTTCGCACCATTATGTCTTCAAAACTCGATGAGGAAAAAGGTAAAAAAATCTTAAACGCATTTGTGACTTTTCAAGAGCAAAGCGTGCATACAGCCATGCGTCGTATGTTTCGTTTTCCAAAATGGCTTTCTTATGTGTTAGGAGATTGTAAGCGTGCTAAGGCCGGAGATGTGATCAGACAGGTTTTAAGTGATATCATAAAACCAAGATATGATATGGCAGATAATGCAGAATTTGAAGATATTTTAGGATCTTTGCTTTTAGTAGTGGATGCTGATACAAATAAGCGTTTTTCTTTTGAGGAAATTTTAGATCAAGTGGCTATGCTTTTTTTAGCAGGACATGAAACCACAGCAAGTTCTTTGACATGGACGCTTTATTTGCTTAGTCTTTATCCTAAGGAGCAAGAAAAAGCTTACGAGGAGATTACTCAGGTTTTACAGGGTGGAGTCATTGAAATTTCGCATCTAAGACAGTTTAAATACTTAACAAATATTTTTAAAGAATCTTTAAGACTTTATCCTCCTGTTGGGTTTTTTGCAAGAGAGGCAAAAAAAGATACTCAAGTTAGAGATAAGCTTATTAAAAAAGGTTCTGGGGTGGTGATTGCTCCTTGGCTGATACACAGACATGAAGAATTTTGGACAAATCCGCATGGATTTAATCCTTCTCGTTTTGAAGGAGAGTACAAAAAAGATGCTTATTTGCCTTTTGGGGTAGGGGAAAGAATTTGTATAGGACAAGGTTTTGCTATGCAAGAAGCGATTTTGATTTTGGCTAATATTTTAAAAACTTACAAACTAGAACTTGAAGAAGGTTTTGTACCTGATGTAGTAGGGCGTTTAACAGTGCGTTCGGCTAATGGTATGAGGATAAAATTTAGCAAAAGAAAGCTATGAAAAGAGTTAGAACTAAAATTCGCGCCAATTTTCGTCGTCGTGTAAAACGCACTTTAAAAGGAAGCTTAAAAGAAAAATTAGCAGGTACTATTCTGCTTTGTGCAATAGTACCTTTAGCAGTTTTAGGATATCTTTTTATCGTGATTATAGGAATTTTTTTTAATACCGCACGAGCAAGACAGGGTGTTAGAGCCTTAGATCATTTTGTAAATGCAAGCTTGTTTAATGGCTATGCTTGGGAGAGCGTTTCTTCTCATGCGTGGCGTGAAAGAAATCGCAAAAAATGGGCAAGGATTGTTATAAAAATCACAGATTTTTTTCAAAAAGATCATTGTAAAAGAGCAAACAAAAGAGAACAACCTGTGGTGGATTTCATACTTTCAAGAAATTTAGACAAGCAAACTATAGGAAAATAATCAAACTACAGCCACTATGGCTATAGCAAAACCATTATCATGAGAAATACTTAGGGAAGTTTGAGTGATATTAAAATCTTTTGTAATTTTTTGAGAATATTTTAATTTAGGCGCGTTTTTTTCATCTTTTGATATTTCAATATCAAAAAAACTGCATAATTCACAAATTCCAACACCCAAAGCCTTGCTAGCGGCTTCTTTAGCAGCCCAAAGACCTGCTAGAGTTGCTGGATTTTTAATGAGTATTTGTTCTTTTGGGTTTAGAAATTTATCCAAAAAATTTTTGCCATGTCTAGAATGAATTTTTTCTATTCTAGAAATGGCGATGATATCACAGCCTACACGCATTAAGAAACTACAAAATCCGTAAAATAAACATTTTTAATAAAGCCATCGGTTAAAATTTCATTGATTTTTCCAACTAGCTCATCTTTTAAACGTTCTTTGCCTTTTTGTGTACTTACTTCTTCAAAAGTTTTAGCTGTTAATGTACGAATAATAATATCACGAATCACCGGGACTTTTTTATCAAGTTCAGGTTTTAAAAGTTCGCTATTTTGTTCTAGTTCTATAGTGCATTTTACATATCTTGAGCCGCTATCGCTAAGCAAATTTAGGGTAAAAGGATCAAGTGGATACATAGGACCTATATTAGCAAAATCACTACCTCGCTGAGCAGGAGCTGAAACTTTAGGTTTATCGGCTTTTGCCTCTTCTTTTGGAGCTTCTTTGACTTCACTTTCATCACTTGAACTGCTTGAAATAAGCCAAGCAATTACTCCCATAATACTAAGAAGTAAAACAAAAAGTAAAATAACAATAATAATTACAAGTGAACCACCTTTTTTCTTTTTTGTTTCTTCGTTTTCTAATTCTTCATCCATAAATTTTCCTTCATTTAGTGAAATTAATGTAAAATTGTAGCAAAAATTTCTTTTCTATCCAAATTTGCTTTAGAAAAACGATAAATTTAGGTCAAAGAAGAGATGAATTTGAAGGAAAAAATGTTAGATGTGATTTTTAGAGAATATGATATAAGAGGACTTTACGACAAAGAATTGAATGAAAAAAGCGTTAAAGCTATAGGTTTTTGTTTGGGACAAACTATGTTAAATAGGGGTTGTAAAAATGTAAGCGTGGGCTATGATGCAAGATATAGTGCAAATGAACTTTTTAATTATCTAGTGAGTGGACTTAACAAAGCGGGAATAAAAATCTATGATATAGGGCTTGTACCAACTCCATTGGGATATTTTAGTCTTTATGAGGGCTTAAAATTTGATGCAAATGTTATGATAACAGGCTCTCATAACCCAAAAGATTATAATGGTTTTAAAATTACTATCAATAAAGAAAGTTTTTTTGGTGTAGAATTAAAAGAGTTTTCAAAAGAAGTTTATAAGCATTTAGATGATGATATTGAAGAAAATTTAGAAGTAGAAAAATACGATATTTTAAACCTTTATGTGAAATTTATGTGCGAGCAATTTAGCTTTTTAAAGGATTTTAATTATAAATTTGGTGTTGATTGCACAAATGGTGCGGCTGGAGTGGTGATAAAGCCTTTAATCAAGGCTTTAAATTTAAAAGCTCATGTAATGTTTGCAGAGCCCGATGGACAGTTTCCAAACCATGCTCCAGATCCTACAGAAGAAGAAAACTTAAGTGCGATTAGAGAATTTTTAAATCAAAATCAAGATTATTCTTTGGCTTTTGCTTTTGATGGGGATGCTGATAGAATGGTTGCTTTAAGTAAAACTCATGTATTTTGTGGGGATGAGCTTTGTTATTTGTTTGCTAAAGATATCCCTAATCCACGCATTTTAGGTGAGGTAAAATGTTCTAAAAATCTTTTTGATGAAGTGGCTAAATTTGGAACTATTTTTATGGGAAAAACAGGACATTCTAATATCAAAAAAATGATGAAAGAAAAAGATATTGATTTAGCTGCTGAAGTGAGTGGGCATATTTTCTTTAAACATAGATATTTTGGTTATGATGATGGAATTTATGCATTTTTAAGAGCCTTGGAGCTTGTTTATAAAGGTTTTGATCTAGAAAGTATGATTAAAGCTTTACCAAAACTTTATACTACACCTGAAATTAAAATTCCTGTAAATGAAGAAGAAAAATTCAAACTTGTGGAAGAATTTCAAAAAGAGATTGAAAAAGGAGCTTTAAAAGGTGTTAAAAGTCTTTGTGAAATTGATGGAGCTAGGATAGATTTTGGCGATGGATGGGCTTTACTTCGTGCATCTAATACCAGCCCTTATCTTATCACACGCTTTGAGGCAACATCTTTAGAAAGAGCAAAAGAGCTTGAAAGTATGGTATTTACTTTGTTTAATGATATAAAAGCTAGATTTAAGAATTGATGAGATAATATTCCGCGATTTAATTTATTTTAAAAAGGAATTAAAAATGAAAAAAATACTTATTCTACTTACACTATGTGCTTTTGCTTTTGGTGCAAGTGAATGTGATAGAAAAATCGATCGTATCAATAAAGAAATCAGTTTTTCTAAAGCGCATAATGATACAGCTAGAACTTTAAGCTTAGAGCTTGCTTTAAAACAAGTACAAAATGATTGTGCTAAAGATCCTATGTTTTATGATAAAAAGTTAGAAGCTAAAAAACTTAAAGAACAAGAAGTGGAAAAAATCGAAAAAGAACTTGATGCTTTAAAAGAACAAAAAGATTATATGAGCAAGGCTGAGTATAAAGCTAAAAAAGAAGCTTTAAAAGAACAAAAAGAGAAAATCAAAAAATAAATTAAAGAATATATCGATAATCTCTAAAAATTAAAAAGACTAATAAATTTTAGCCTTTTTAAACCCTACCTTTTTTAAGATTTTCTAATAATTCTTCTATATTATAAATTCCTCTGTGTTCTGGTGTTAAAAGATGGATTAAAATATCACCAAGATCAATCACGCTCCATTCTTCACTACTATCTATGTTTAAAAATTCCTCACCTTTGGCTTTAAGTCGTGTTTTAAGCTCATCGATCAAAGATAGAGCGTGTCTTTCTCCTAAAGTAGCTGCAATAATGACATATTTTACAAAGTATTCTTGCTCGCTCATGTCAATGGTTTTGATATTTTCAGCTTTTTTTTCATCTAAAATTTTAACGATTAAATCTATTCTTTCTTGCATTATTGTCCTTTAATTTTTGAAATTGTATCAATTTTTTTGTAATTTTTCATAATATTTTTTTACTTCATCTTTAATTTCTTCACAAACCTCATTTGTATTTAAAGTGTCGCGTATGAAAGAAGAAGCGATTTTTTTATTGGTTTTTAAATCTTTGAAATTCTTAGGAATTCCTATATCATTGCGATTGGCAATAACAAATTCTACTAAAGAATTGAGTTTTTCAAAATCATGCCAAAGATGAAGTTTTTCTAAATGATCTGCGCCAATTAAAAGATAAAATTTACTAGGATTATAAAGCTTATAAAGATACTTAACACTTTCTATGCTAGGAACAGGGCGTTTTTGCCTGATTTCAAAATCGCAAATTTCAACTTTTGGCAAATGTCCCCAAAGTTTTTTAACCCATAAGAATCTTTGCTTTTCATCAGCACTAAAACTTTGTTTAAAAGGATTGATATAAGTAGGCATAATAATAAGTTTATCAATATCTAATTTTTCCAAAGCCTCTAAAACAACGCTATTATGACCATTATGCGGTGGATCAAAACTGCCACCAAAAAGTGCTATCTTCATTAAAATTTTAACCTTTTTTTTGTAGAATATTAGCATTATATTTTGCAAAAGGAAATTAAATGGCTGTAAAAGTTGCTATAAATGGTTTTGGACGCATAGGCAGATGTGTTGCAAGAATCATCTTAGAAAGAAATGATATTGAGCTTGTGGCGATAAATGATACTACGGATATTGAACTTACAAAATACCTTTTTAAATACGATACAGTACATGGTGAATTTAAAGGCAGTGTTGATAGTGAAGGAGATGATTTAGTGGTAAATGGTAAAAAAATCAAAGTATTTAAAAGTCGCAATGTAAAAGATCTTGACTTTGCAAAACACGGCGCACAAATTGTTTTAGAGTGCACAGGAGCGCATTTAACTATGGCAAAATGTCAAGAATTTATAGATATGGGAGTACAAAAAGTGATCATGAGTGCTCCTGCAAAAGATGATACTCCTACTTATGTTTTAGGAGTAAATTCAGAACTTTACAAGGGTGAAAGCATTATTTCTAATGCAAGTTGTACAACAAATTGTTTAGGTCCTGTTTGTCGTGTTTTACAAGATAATTTTGGCATAGAAAAAGGACTTATGACAACAATACATGCTTATACAAATGGACAAAGTATTATTGATGCTAAAGCTAAAGATAAACGCCGTTCTCGTGCTGCAGCGCAAAATATCATTCCAACTTCTACAGGCGCAGCAAAAGCTATGAAACTTGTTATGCCTGAACTTAATGGCAAGCTTCATGGACAAAGTATGCGTGTGCCAGTGATTGATGTATCAAGCGTGGATTTAACTGCACAACTAAGCCGTAAAGTTAGCAAAGATGAAATCAATGAAGCTTTCAGAAAAGCTGCAGCTACAAATTTAAAAGGCATTTTAATGGTAGATGATGATGAAAGAGTTTCAAGCGATTTTATCACTTGTTCTTATGGAGCTATTGTAGCAAGTGATTTAACTCAAGTGATTGCGGATGATTTTATCAAGGTAATTGCTTGGTATGATAATGAATGGGGCTATTCAAGTCGTCTAGTAGATATGGCAGTATATATTGCAAATAAGGCTTAATCATGAGTGATATTATTTCTATAAAAGACATTGATTTAGCTAAGAAAAAAGTTTTTATAAGATGTGATTTTAATGTTCCTCAAGATGATTTTTTAAATATCACTGATGATAGACGCATAAGATCAGCTATTCCTACGATAAGATATTGTTTGGATAATGGTTGTAGTGTGATTTTAGCCTCTCATTTAGGGCGTCCAAAAGAAATTAGCTCTAAATATTCTTTAGAACCTGTGGCTAAGCGTCTTGCTAGACTTTTAGATAAAGAAATTGTTATGGCAAAAGATGTTATCGGCGAAGATGCAAAAACCAAAGCTATGAATTTAAAAGCGGGTGAAATTTTACTTCTTGAAAATTTGCGTTTTGAAAAAGGCGAAACTAAAAATGATGAAAATTTAGCCAAAGAACTTGCTTCTATGGTTCAAGTTTATATCAATGATGCTTTTGGAGTATGCCATAGAGCACATTCTAGTGTAGAGGCGATTACTAAATTTTTTGATGAAAAACACAAAGGCGCAGGATTTTTACTCCAAAAAGAAATTGATTTTGCAAGCAATCTTATCAAACATCCAGCACGTCCTTTTGTCGCTGTTGTTGGAGGTTCAAAGGTAAGTGGAAAACTTCAAGCATTGACAAATTTATTACCAAAGGTAGATAAATTAATCATAGGCGGAGGTATGGCATTTACTTTTTTAAAAGCTTTAGGTTATGATATAGGAAATTCACTTTTAGAAGAAGAACTTTTAGAAGAAGCTAATAAAATTCTTACCAAGGGTAAAAATTTAGGAGTGAAAATTTATCTTCCAGTAGATGTTGTAGCCGCTCCTGCGTGCTCACAAGATGCGCCGATGAAATTTGTTCCAGCGCAAGAAATTCCAAATGGTTGGATGGGTTTAGATATAGGACCTGCGAGTGTGAGACTTTTTAAGGAGGTGATTTCTGATGCGCAAACGATTTGGTGGAATGGACCTATGGGTGTTTTTGAAATTGATAAATTTTCAAAAGGTAGCATTAAAATGAGTCATTATATCAGCGAAGGACATGCAACTTCTGTTGTTGGAGGCGGTGATACGGCTGATGTGGTTGCGCGTGCAGGTGATGCAGATGAAATGACTTTTATTTCTACTGGAGGTGGTGCTTCTCTTGAACTTATAGAAGGCAAAGAACTTCCAGGTGTAAAAGCTTTAAGATCTAAGGAAAATGAATGATCTTTGCTGCAAATTTAAAATGCAATCACACAAGAGCAAGCTTTAAAATTTATGCTAAAATTTTAAATAAAACTATGGGGGTAAAATGCGATGATATTATCGTTTTTCCACCTAGTATAGCATTTTTAGAAAATGAAAATAACTTCATACAAGGAGCGCAAAATTTTTATCCTTGTGTTAATGGTGCTTTTACAGGCGAGCTTGGAAAAGAACATTTGGACGAATTTGGGATTAAATGTGTCTTAATCGGGCATTCTGAAAGAAGAGCTTTAGGAGATGAAGAATTTATTAAGGCTAAATTTGATTTTGCTAAAGAGCATGGTTATAAAATTGTTTTTTGTATAGGTGAAAATTTAGATACAAAAAATTCAGGCAAGACTTTAGAGTTTTTAAAAAAACAACTTGAAATTATTGATTTAAATTATGAAAAACTCATCATCGCTTATGAGCCTATTTATTCTATAGGAACGGGAGTGAGCGCACAAAGTACAGATATCGCTAAAGTGCTTGAATTTTTAGCGAGTTTAACCAAAGTACCTTTGCTTTATGGTGGAAGTGTGAATGAAAATAATATCAAAGAAATTTTAAGTGTAAATCATTGTGGTGGAGTTTTGATAGGCTCTGCAGCTTTAAAAGTAGAAAATTTTATAAAATTAATCAAAGGATAAAAGATGATTATGAAGGGTAAAAAAGGCCTTATTGTAGGGGTTGCAAATAATAAATCTATTGCTTATGGCATAGCAAAAGCATGTTTTGATCAAGGAGCCGAGCTTGCTTTTACTTTTTTAAATGATGCTTTAAAAAAACGCGTAGAACCTATAGCACAAGAGTTTAATTCTAATTTTGTTTATGAGCTTGATGTAAATAATAACGAGCATTTAGATTCTATCGCTGAAAAAATCAAAAAAGATTTAGGCGAGATTGATTTTGTAGTGCATGCGGTTGCTTTTGCTCCAAAAGAAGCTTTAGAAAATTCTTTTTTAGAAACTTCAAAAGAAGCTTTTGATATAGCTATGCAAACTTCTGTGTATTCTTTACTTTCTTTAACACGTGCGGTTTTACCTATTTTAAAAGATAAGGGTTCGATTTTGACTTTAAGTTATCTTGGTGGGGTTAAATATGTACCTCATTATAATGTTATGGGTGTAGCAAAAGCCGCACTTGAAAGTTCTGTGCGTTATTTAGCAAGAGATCTAGGAGTAAAAGGAATTCGTGTTAATGCTATTTCAGCAGGTCCTATTAAAACTTTGGCAGCAAGTGGAATAGGGGATTTTAGAATGATTTTAAAATACAATGAAATCAATTCTCCTTTAAAACGCAATGTTAGTATAGAAGATGTAGGTAATTCGGCTATGTATTTACTTAGCGATTTAGCAAATGGTGTTACAGGTGAAATACATTATGTTGATGCAGGATATAACATCATGGGTATGGGCGATGTTGAAAAAAATGAAGAAGGGCAAACTGTTCTTTGTTGGGATAATCAAAAAGGATAAAAAATGGCAAAGCTTAGCAATGAAGAATTAAAAAATATACTTGAAGATCGCATTAAAAAACTTGAGAATTCTACTTTAAAAGAGGACAAGGTTATCAATGAAGAAAGTGTAAAAATTCTTGCTAGGCATTTATCTTTAGGCAATGAAATTCCAGCTCTTGCTCAAAGATTTTTTCAAATCGCACCTAAAACAAAGTTAGTATGGCTTCATCTTTGTGAATGTACAGGGTGTAGCGAGAGTTTGTTGCGTTCTGAGTTGCCAAGTTTTGATGAGCTTATTTTTGATTTTTTTTCTTTAGAATATCATGAAACTTTAATGGCGGCAAATGGCACTAAGGCTGAAGAGCTTTTAGAGTATGTTTTAGAAGAAGATTTTATTTTAGCGGTTGAAGGTGGTGTTGCAGCCATTGATACCTTTTTTCTTACTATAGGAGCGCAAGGAGAGAGTGGCTATGAAATTTTAGAAAAACTAGCCGCTAAAGCCAAGGCTATCTTTGCAGTGGGTACTTGTTCAAGTTATGGTGGTATTCAGGCTGCTTATCCAAATCCTAGTAAAACTTGTGGTATTAGCGAAGTTTTAAGTCAGAAAGTAGTAAATATTCCAGGTTGTCCTCCAAGTGATATAAATATCATTGCGACTTTAAGTTTTTTTGCTTTATTTGGAGTTTTGCCTGAACTTGATGAGCAAAATCGTCCTGTGTGGGCTTATGGTAAATGTTTGCATGATATGTGTGAAAGAAAGGCGAAATTTGAAAGCGGGATTTTTGCTGAACATTTTGACGATGAAGCTGCAAAGAATGGAGCTTGTTTATTTAAGATAGGTTGTAAAGGACCTTATACTTACAACAACTGTCCTAAAGTGAAATTTAATGCTAAAACTTCTTGGCCAGTGGCTGCAGGACATGGTTGTATAGCCTGTAGTGAGAAAAATTTTTGGGATGAGTTTGGGAATTATGAAAAACCTATGGCAAATATTTTTTCTTACGCTAAACTTTGCAATGAAGAGTTAAAACAAGAATTTTTTCTAGAAGAGCAAATTAAAATTTTAGAACAAATAGATTTTGAATTTGAAAGCAATATAAAACTTATTTTACAAAATATAGCTAAAAATAAATTAGGTGCTTTGCTTGTAGAAAATTATAAAAAATCTTTTGAAAAAAACTATGCTTTTATAGAACAAAATTTTGATGAAAATCCTATGCCTTCAAAAGATTTTTGGAAATATCTTGAGATAAGCTTTATTTTAGTTAAAGGCGCATTTTTAAAAGATAAGAATGATTTTTTAATTGTGGCAAAAAATTACGCTTTTAAACATGCAAGTCCTTATGATTTTAAGTTAAATATGAACGCTGAAAAACCAAAGCTTGATGTGAGTAAATCTTTTCGTATGACTTTAATCTATCTTTGCGGTGGACTTGATTTTGAAGGTGTTGCTTATAGCATTTTAAAAGCTTTTGAAGATAATATCGCTAAAATTTCATCATTAAAAGCAAGTTAATTTAATAAAATTTTAGCAATATGAAGTCCTATAAAAGCTACTATATAAGCACTTGTACAGGTAAAAAGAAATAGAAAGAGAGTGTATTTTAGCTTTCCACTTTCTTTTGAAAAAACTATAGTTGCTGCAAAGCAAGGATTATAAATCATTACAAATAAAATAAAAGCCACTGCACTTGGTATAGGTATGTTTTTAGCGATAATTCCTTTTAAATCATTATTTGTTTCATCTACATCTTTTCCTAGTGAATAAAGCACGCCCATAGTTGAGATCATCACTTCTTTAGCAGCCAAACCACTGATTAAAGATACGCTTAATTTCCAATCTAACTCAAGGGGTTGAAAAATAGGTTCTATGCCTTTGCCAAATTGTCCTAAATAACTTTGTTCTATAGCTCTTTCTTGAGCATTAAAATCATTTAAATTTTCTTCACTTTTTGGAAAATTGCTAGCAAACCATATGAGCAAAGAGGCCAAAAGTATGAAAGTTCCTGCTTTTTTAAGATACATTTTGGCTTTATTATAAACCATAAACCAAACTAAATGCCAATTTGGCATACGATATTTTGGCATTTCCATAACAAAAGGTTCATCAAGTCCACGAAATGCTGTCATTCTTAAAAATTTTGCAGCACAAAGTCCTAAAATCGCACCTAAAATATAAATTCCAAAAAGATAATTTCCTGCTTTTTCACTTGGAAAAAAAGCACCGATAAAAAGCACATATACAGGAAGTCTTGCTCCACAACTCATAAAATTGATCACAAAAAGAGTTAAAAGCCTATCTCTTTTGTTCTTAAGAGTGCGTGTAGCCATAAAAGCAGGTACCGAACAACCAAAACCAGTGATTAGCGGAATAAAACTTTTACCATGCAAACCAAATTTATGTAAAATCCCATCAAGTAAAAAAGCTACTCTTGACATATAGCCTGTGGTTTCTAAAAGAGCTATGCCTAAAAATAAAATCATTATATTAGGCAAAAAAAGTATCACAGCACCAACACCTGCGATAATCCCATCAGCCAAAGCTGAAGCGATAAAGGTATTAGAAATATTGTTTTTAACAAATTCACCTAAGGTATTAAAGCCCGATTCTATATAATCCATAGGAATTTGCCCTAAGCTAAAGGTGAGTTGAAATAAAAGCCACATTAAAAATAAAAATATAGGTAAGCCAAAGAATTTATGGATAAGTAAGGCATCGATTTTTTTGGTTAAATTTCTTTCTTCTTTTTTGTGTGTAATAATTTTTTTTGAAAGTTCATTAATAAAATATAATAAATCTTCTTTTTCCGGACTTTTTTCGCAAAGCGGAGTGTAAAATTGAGATCTTGGAATAAATTTACTTTCAAATAAAATAATAATTTTTTGCAGCAAAAGTTCTAAATTTTCTTTTGTTTTTGCTGAAATTTCAACAACTTGACTTTGAAATTCTTGGCTTAAAATAGAAGTGTCAAGCTCTATACCTTCTTTTTTGGCTTCATCGCACATATTTAAAGCTAAAAGCATTTTTTTATTAAGGCTTAAAAGTTCTGCACTAAGGATAAGATTGCGTTCTAAATTGGTAGCATCTAAAACATTAACAATAACATCATAGTCATTTTGATTTAAAAAATGACGTGTGATTTTTTCTTCTTCGCTATATCCATCTAAAGAATAAGTTCCTGGCAAATCAATGACTTCAAATTCATAGTTTTTATAAAAAGTTTTTGCGCTTGCTTTTTCTATAGTAACTCCGCTAAAATTTCCTACTTTCATATTGGCTTTGCAAAGTGCATTAATAAGAAGACTTTTGCCTACATTAGGCTGACCTACAAGAGCTATTTTGATTTTTTTCATATAAGATTCACTTCTATGGTTTTAGCTTCATCAGATCTTAGGATAACACAACTTGTATCAAGTTCTACCATTATGGTGGCATTTTTTAAAGAGGAGTGAATTTTTTTCAAGTTTTTATTTTTAATAAATCCAAAGCTTAAAAGTCTATTTTTGAGTTCTTTGTGAGCGTTTAAATTGACAATAATAGCCTTTTGTCCATCTTTTAACTCGTTTAAAGTCATTGTAATTCCTAAATTAATAATAAATATTATAATAAAAAAGTGTAATGAAATTATCCTTCTTGTAAAAAGAAGGATAAATATTTAAAAAGAAAAGTGGTTTAAATTTTCTAGATTGATGATTTGATCTAGAATTTTGTTAGCTTTAGTATTATCAAGGTAAATTTGTGCATTGGCTAAAAATTTAGCTTTTAATTCTTCAAAACTTAGTGGATTATCAAAATTACCTTTATTGATAAAAACATCTTTTTGGATTATGCGTCCATCTTGCAAACTGGCTTCTAAATGCCCTGGAAAATATTTTGGAAAGCCTTGAGATTTCCTTTTTTTGTAACTGATTTTTTTAGCAAATTCTAGTACTTCTTCACGCTTTAAATTTTCATAAGATTCAAGAGTGATTTTACCATCAAAGAATCCTAGAGCCATTAAAAAAGGCATGGAAAATTTGGCCTCATAAGCACTGTTTGGAGTGTATTTTGCTTCTAAAGGATCGCAAATAAAAGAAATAGGAACTTCATCTACAAAACAACGAATGCTTTTGATTTCATCTGCTTTTAAGCCATCATTTTTTAAAGCTATGGCACAATCAATAAGACCATGAGCAAAATGGCAGCTTGGATAAGGCTTTATAGAAACTTGCATACTTTGCTAAATTTCACCCAAGCCTTTATCAAGTTCTGTTTTATCGCATTCTTGTTCTATACCAAAACATTTAAAGATATTATCCCTACCTTTAAAAATGCTTAGAGGTTCACTCATGTTATTTTTAGCAAAGTTAGCGATTAAAATTCCATTTTTAATGGCATTTGCTATATGTAAGACTTTTGAATTAGAGCCATTGGATAAGAACTCATTAATCCCACTTGCAAAACTTCCAGCAAGTCCTAAAGCATTGATGATTTGTTCTTTGTTAAGATCCAGCAAGATTGCACTTGCACTCACACTTCCAAAAATTCCTGCAATAGCAGTGGTATGAAAACCACGCTTATGAAAAGTGCCTTTGCTTGCAATGCCTACTCTAGCTGCAATTTCCCAGCCTATTATAAAAGCTTTGATGATTTTTTTCGCATCTTTGCTAACATGAAAACCATAACTTAAACAAAGAGGAGTTAAAATCGCACTTGCGTGCAAAATAGCTTCTGTATGCGTATCATCAAAATCAAGTGCATGAGAAGCAATGCCATTTAGCATGGCTGCATAAATGGGATCTAATTTTTTATCATGTACCCATACAGGGGTATTTTTTTCTGTGCTTAAATTTTCAAAAGCTTTAAAGGCATTTAAAACGCATTCTTCCTTACTCGCTGCTATAGCCGTTCCAAGGCTATCAAGCATAAGCTCTTTAGCTCTTTGAACAACTGTATTAGGGATATTTTCATACTGAAGATTGAAAATAAAATCCGCCAAAATTTCGCTATAGAACATGATTTTTCCTATTTTAAGATAGCGCTATTTTTGATTTTTGCCAAAAATTCATCTACAAGTTTTGGTGCATATCCTACATAACTTGTTGCATCAAGTAAAGCATCGATATCTTTTTCTTTTAAGACTTGAGATACTCTTGTATCTGCAAGCAATACTTCTTTGAAAGTTTTTTGTTGTTCGATACCTAGCATAGCGTTTTCATAAACGATTTCATGAGCGTGTTGTTTGCCGTAATGATCGCTTAGTGCAAACATAACGCGTTCTGCCAGTACAAAGCCTTTAAGAGTGTCAAGATTTTTAAGCATTTTATCTTTTTTAACTTCTAGGTCACTAAGAGCAAATTTCATATTTGCTAAAACCACAGAAAGCATTAAAAACATTTCAGGTAAAAGTTTCCATTCCATTTTCCAAACTTGCCCATCTCTTTCATGCTCGTGTCTTTCAATATCGCTTAAAATGCCTAAATTTGCCTTAAAGGCATTGCTTACTGTAACTGCATTTTCGCTTACTGCAGGATTTCTTTTGTGTGGCATAGTGCTAGATCCTACTTGTCCTTTGCCAAAAGGTTCTGCTACTTCATCGATTTCATTGTGTGAGAGTATGAGTAATTGATGAGCGATTTTGTTAAAAGTTGCATTGATATTGCCTAGTACAAAACCAAGCTCTATAAAGCGATCACGTGTGCTCTGCCAAGAGATATTAGGCACTTCAAGTCCTAAATTCTCTAAAGTTAGCTTTTCTACTTCGTTGCATTCATCGCTTAAACTCGCCTTGGTTCCAACAGCTCCTACTATGCTGCCTACATAAAGTCTTTTTTCAAGTTCAAGTATTCTTTCAAAATGACGATCAAGCTCGCTAAGCCAGATGGCTACCTTATGCCCAAAGGTGATCGGTAAAGCTTGTAAAGCAAGAGTTCTTCCCATCATAGCAGTGTTTTTATGGGTTTTAGCTAGTTTCGCTAAGGCTTTTGCGATAGCTTTTAATTCGCTTTTTACAAGAGTCATTGCTTCTTTAAATTGTAAAACCAGTCCTGTATCGATGATATCTTGAGTGGTTACTCTAAAATGTACATATTCGCCTAAATTATTATCGCAAGCTTTTTCTAATCCTCTTACAGTAGGAACTAAAGGGTGTTTGGTCTTTTTAAATTCAGCAAAGATAAAGTCCATATCCATAAATTTATAATGAGCTTTTTTTGCGATCTCATCAGCTGCTTTTTTAGGGATAATTTTAAGTTTTGCTTGTGCTTTTGCTAAAGCTGCTTCAACATCGAGCCATTTTTGTATGCGGTTTTGTTCGCAAAAAATAGCACGCATTTCCTGCGTGCTCCATGAGTCTGCTAGTAATCTATGATCAAATACGCTAATTCCTGTCATCTTATCTCCTTATTTTTTAATACTATCAAAAGCTTGTGTTAAATCAGCAATTAAATCTTTAGTATCTTCAAGACCTATATGAAATCTTACAAATAGCCCTCTTGCACTTAGGTCTGTTGCAGTTCTAGGCGGAGTAGTTACGGTGGCTAAGCTTTCATATCCACCCCAGCTAGCACCAATTGAAAAGTATTCTAGTTTATCTACAAATTTAATAGCATCATCTTTGTTATAACCTTCTGCAAATTCTATGGTAATCATACCATTTGCACCTTTATGATCACGCATGAAAATTTCATGATTTGGGTGGGATTTGAGTTTTGGATAGAAAATTGTTTTAATTTCTTTTCTGCTTTGTAAAAACTCTACAATTTCATCAGCACTTTTTTCATGAGCTTTCATTCTTACATCTAGTGTTCTCATACCACGAAGTACTAAGTAAGCATCATCAGGACTTGTTGTAAAGCCTAAAGCTTCTGGAAGTTTGTCAAAATTTTTCCATTCTTTTTCGTTGATTACTACTATACCCATGGTTACATCAGAGTGTCCACTAAGATATTTTGTAGCGGCGATAACTGAAATGTCTACTCCAAGTTCTAAAGGATTTAGAAAATATCCACTAGAATAAGTATTGTCAATAGCTACAGGGATATTATATGCATGAGCAATTTTGCAAAGTTTTGGTAAATCTATGATTTCATAAAGTATAGAACCTGGACTTTCGCATAGGATAAGCTTGGTATTAGGTTTGATTTTTTCTTCTATATCACTTGCATCAGCTTTTAAAAAATCAATTTCAACGCCTATTTTGTCTAAAAATAATTCGCAAATCGTTCTTACAGGCCCATAAATTGCATCAGTGATTAAAAAATGTGCATCTTTGCTTGCATAGTTTAAAAGTACCATGGCTAATGCTGCAAGTCCTGTTGGAAAAAGTTGTGCTCTATAACCACCCTCTAGAGTGCAAATAAGTTTTTCAAGTTCAAAATTGGTTGTTGTTCCTCTAGCTCCATAGCTTAAAACACGATCTGTTTTTCTTAATTCTCTGTATTTTTCCAAGTTGCGTGATCTTTAAAAAGTATGGTTGATGCACGCATAAGTGTAGGATTGACTGATCTTACTTCAGCACCTTGATCGCCTCTGCCACAATGAATAAGTTTAGTTTTTGAGTTCATTTTTTCTCCTTTTTAAAGATAAATATAAGTCATAATAACATTTACAATAGCCGCTACAAGCATAGGAATAGCTGTTCTTTTAACTACGGCAAAAGGACTTACTTTTGCAATAGCTGAGATAGCTAAGATCGCTGGTGCAATAGGACTAACACATCTTCCAAAGCCCGTCATGATTTGAATTGGTGCTATCATGGTGATAGTTTCAACTCCAAAGTGTTTTGCTATATTTGGGATAAGTGGAGCAAAGCTAAAAAATGCCGCATTTCCTGAACCCATTAAGAAAGCACAAACCGCAAGCAAGATTGAAACGGCGATAATAATAGCCAAAACTCCAAATCCTGCATTTTTGCAAAATTCTATTAAAGTATCTACAAAACCTACAGATAAAAGACCACTTGCAAATACTTGACCGCAAACGATGAGTGAAACTGTGATAACAAATAAATGTCCCATTCCTTTAAAGAAAATCATAATAGAATTAAGAGTTTCTACAACGCTTTTATAGCGTATCATTTCAAAAATAATAGCCACAAAAGTTGAAATCACCATTGCTTACTGGAACATTCATTTTAATTGCAGTGCTAGCAGCTGCTTTAACTTCTTGGGCACTACTTATTCCCATTAAAACCAAGATGCTATCAAGCACGGAACTAAATCCTAGGATTAAAACCAAAGGAATTATAGGTAAAATCGCATAAATTCTAGGAGGCTTTTTAAGTTCTTTTTCTTTACCTTCATTTTCATTTAGTTCTTTTTCAATTTCTTGTGCATTGAAGGCAAAATTATCTTTTTTGTCAAAAAATTTATTGCAAAGATATATCGCAATACCTACAGCTATAATGATAGGCAAGGTTGTAGGGAGTTGATAATGAACAAAATAAATTGCAGGATCAACTTCAGCTACTTTTGATGCCATGATCACATTTCCACTTCCAGGTCCATGATCGATATATTGACAAATCGCAATCACACTTAAGGCAGAAAGTTTTGAAACACCAGAAGTACAAGTATAGGATACATAGTAACCATAAGTAAAAGTGCCAAACCTGCGTGAGAAGGGATAAAAAGAACCAAAAATTGCACGATAAAATATGCAACTAAAAGTAAGATATAAGGGGACTTTACCATTTTTAAAGGTTTTTCAAAAACTTTAAAGAGTGTATAAGAAGCCCCAACATGATCCATATAAGCAGAAAAACCTGCTATAGTCATAAGTGTAAGTCCAAGCCCTACTAATGTACTTGACATGGTTTGATTGAAAACTTGAAAAATATCAAAAAAACCTAAATTTAAAGAACCTTTAGCGACAATATGTGGAGAAAGTCCAAAAAGAGCAGCTAAGGAAAGTAAAAGTAAACCACTTAAAAGCAATGCCATGTGAGCATTGATTTTTTTATAAAGCATAAAAACAAGCAAAAAAACACTAAATAAAGAAAAAACAATACCTAGCATGTTTTATCCTTTTTGAGCGATGATCTCTATCTCTACTTTAGCTTTTTTTGGTAGATCTTTTACCGCAAAAGCACTTCTTGCTGGATAAGGAGCTTTAAAAAATTCAGCATAAATTTCATTGAATGCTACAAAATCATTAATATCAGCTAAAAAGCAAGTGGTTTTAATCACTTTATCATAACTGATACCATTTTCTTCTAAGATAGCACCGATATTTTTTAAAGATTGTTTGGTTTGTTCTTTGATATCAGAGCTTTCTATTTCTCCTGAAGCAGGGTTGATAGGAAGTTGTCCTGATATAAATAAAAGTCCATTTACTTCTCTGTAAGCTGAGTATGGACCAATGGCCTTTGGATAGTTTGACATGAATTCTCCTTTGTTAAATATAGATTAAGCAGAATGCATTTTATCACTACAATAATAATTTGTCAATAGTTTATTATCATAATAATAAAATTTTATTTTTAAGAAATGTTTTAAAGTATAAAGAGTAGAATTTAATATTATATTAATTTTTTATTGAAGGCAGTTTTATGGATGAGGGACAAAAACAACAATTTATAAAGTTGACATATTTTTTAGGAGAAGTTTTAGGTGAGCAATATGAGATAGTTTTTCATGTAATTACTGAAGATGGGGCCTATATTGCAGCAATTGCTAACAGTCATATTAGTGGAAGAAGTTTAGATTCTCCCTTGACTGCTTTTGCAAGTGAGCTTATGCAAAATAAAAAATATTTAGAAAAAGATTTTTTATGTGATTATAAGGCTCTTGTTGGAAAATCAAAATTAATTAGAGGATCTACTTTTTTTATTAAAAATCATGACAAATTAGTAGGTATTTTGTGTATCAATCATGATACTAGCATTATGAGAGATTTAATATGCAAGATGATTGATTTAGAAAAAATTGGAGATATGGGTGATATTTTAGGAAATATTAGTTTTTCTCAAAATGATTCAAGTATAGAAACATTAAGTCACTCGATAGAGGATATTTTAGTTCAAAGCGTAGATTCTAGTTATTTAAATTCTGATTATCAATTAAGCATTACTCAAAAAGAAGAAATTGCTGAAAAGCTATATGAAAAAGGTATTTTTAATATAAAAGGGGCGGTTCCTATCGTAGCAAAATTTTTAAAAATTTCAGAACCTAGTGTCTATAGGTATCTGAAGAAATTTAAAAAATAACTAAAATTTTTTGATAAATTTTAGTATTTTTAGGCTTATTTTCTTTAAAAAATTATTTTTAGATTTTTTGAGTAAAAATTCTGCCACATCTTTGCGTCCAAACATAATAGCAAAAGTATAAGGTGTCATTCCTAAACCATTGTTTTCATCAATATTTGCTCCATATTTAACTAAAAGTTCACACATAGGTAAGTATCCTTTAAAACAAACTCCCGCTAATGGGGTTTGTCCACGATCGTTTTTTTCATCTACTTTTGCACCTTTTTCTAAAAGCATTTTAGCGCTTTCATAAGAATTATTATAAGCTGCAAGCATAAGCAAGCTATCGCCTTTATGAGTTTTTAAATTTACATTTAAACCTGCTTCTATCATGATTTTAAGATTTTCACATTCATTATTTCTTGCAAAATTAAAAGCCATTTTGCAAAGCTCTTCAAATCTTTTTTCTTCTTCTAAACTAAGAGTTGTCATTGTTTTTCCTTAATTATTATAATCTTTAGTTTGCCACCAAAAGTGGCAAGTAAAAATTATTTTTCTAAAGCTTTTTTAATTCCTTTTGCATAATCAGGTGAAATTTTTTCAAAATGTTTTAAAGCTCTAGTGATAATTTTTTCATCAACTCCTTCCATAGAAGCGGCGATATTATGAAAAAGTTGAGTTTTTTGATCATCATTCATAAGATTAAATAAAGCTCTTGGTTGAGTATAAAAGTCATTATCTAGTGGAGCATATCTTTGTGCTACGCCTTCTAAGACTAAATCAGGTTCAAGATAGCTTTTGTCTTCTTTTGGGCTATTATCATAGCTGTTTGGTTCATAATAAGCAGCATCATTTTTATAACTATCAAAATTCATAGCACCAGCGACATTGTAAGTATTCACTTCGCTTTTTGCACGATTTACTGGTAAAAGATGATAATTAGTTCCTATTCTATATCTTTGTGCATCAGGATATGAAAAAATTCTAGCTTGCAACATTTTATCAGGGCTAAAGCCAATTCCAGGAACGATATTGCTTGGACTAAAGGCAGCTTGTTCAACTTCATTAAAATAATTTTGAGGATTTTTGTTTAGAATCATTTCGCCTATATCCATCAAAGGTACAAAACTATGAGGCCAAATTTTTGTTAAATCAAAAGGATTAAATCCAAGTTTTTCTATATCTTTTTCAGCAAGAATTTGAACTTGAACTTTCCATTTTGGAAAATCTTTATTTTCTATAGCATTATAGAGATCTCTTTGATGACTTTCTCTATCTTTTGCTATAAGCTCGGCAGCTTCTTGGTTGGTAAGATTTTTAATCCCTTGTTGGGTTTTAAAATGGAATTTCACCCAAAATCTTTCATTTTTATCATTAATAAAACTATAAGTATGGCTTCCAAATCCATGCATATGACGATAACTTGCAGGAATTCCTCTATCGCTCATAAGAATGGTTACTTGATGTAAACTTTCAGGACATAAACTCCAAAAATCCCAAGCAGCATTATTACTTCTTAGATGAGTTCTTGGATCTCTTTTTTGAGTATGGATGAAATCAGGGAATTTATAAGCATCGCGGATGAAGAATGTCGGAGTGTTATTTCCTACCAAGTCCCAGTTTCCTTCTTTAGTGTAAAATTTAATAGCAAAACCTCTCACATCGCGTTCAGCATCTGCTGCACCTGCTTCACCTGCTACTGTTGAAAAGCGTAAAAATAATGGAGTAACTTCGCCTTTTTGAAAAATTTTAGCTTTGGTATAAGCACTTAAGTCTGCTGTAATTTTTATTTCGCCATAAGCTCCACTTCCCTTAGCATGAACGGTTCTTTCTGGAATTCTTTCTCTATTTTGATGAGCAAGTTTTTCAAGCAAAAGATAATCTTGCATAAGTAAAGGTCCTTTTGCGCCTGCGCTTAATGAATTTTGGTTATCAGCTATAATGTTTCCAAAATCGTTAGTCAATTTTTTCATTGTTTTCTCCTAAATAATAAATTTTATTAATTAGTAAATTATATCTATTAAAAATTAAAATTAACTGAATAATTGCATTTTATTGATAATAAATTTCAAAATAAATTTAGTTTTTTTATATTATAATAATAATTATCAAAATATATTTTAAAAATCACAAAGGAGAATTTATGTCAGTTTTGGTTATTGGTGCAGATGAAATCACTCCTATTAGAGCTGTTTTACATGATTTAGGTGCTAAAAAAATAGAACACTGGGATGCACGTAATGAAAATAGAGTTAATCGCAAGCCGATTCCTTGTGATACAGAATGTATAGTAATGTTAACAAGCTTTTTAAATCATAATACTATGAAAAAAATCAAAAATGAAGCTAAAAAGCGTAAAATTCCATTAGTTTGTGCAAAAAGAAGTGTAAGTTGTGTGTATTGTGAATATTGTAAAATTTTTAATCTTAATAAAGAATTTTCTTGCTATAAAGGTTAAAGATGTTATTTGGATTTGATGATAAGCAAGAATTTATACCGCAAATTTATCGCTATTTAAACAATCAAGAGCTTATGTTGACTTTTTTAACTCAATATAATGCGAGCGTTGATAGTGCTCTAAAAATTCCTCTTTTATATGCAAAAAATACCAAGAGTTTAAAAATGATATTTGGAAATTTTTTGCATAATATAATGCATGTTTCATTTGGTAAGATTCAAAATATAAATATCAAGCTTAATACATACGCTTTTTACTTTCAAAAAAGAAAAAGCTTGATTTTTAATACTAAAATATCTAAGAATGTCGATCTTTTAAGACTTTTAAGAATTTATCTTTATGGCATTTGTTTTGATGCGCAAATTTTATTTAGCTCCTATGTTTATGATAAGGTTTCTTTTCAAAATAATGGAAAAAATATAGATCAAGATGGTGATCTTATTATAATAGATAAGAAATTTGCAATTTTGCCACTTTGCAAAGAGATTAATACACATAATTTAGAAATTGAAAATGAAATTTATGAATTATTGAATTTAATAAAAGAAAATAATTTTGAAAAATTTTATATTGTTTGTCCGCGTAACAAAAATTTCACACATTTTATTGAAATAAAACATTTTTTGTGTGATTTAAACAAAACTATGTTAAAATTAGTTCCGTATAAAATATCAAATCAAATTATAAGGAGAAAATAATGTCAGTAGCAGTAATCTATGGTAGTGCTATGGGAAATACAGAAGGAGCGGCTAATACAATTGCTTCAAAACTTGGAATTAGTGATGTTTTTAATATCTCAGATATTGATGCAGCTAAAATGAATTCTTACGATAAATTAATTTGTGGAACTTCAACTTGGGGAAGTGGTGATTTACAAGATGATTGGGATGGTTTTGATTTTTCAGGGCTTAGTCTTGGTGGAAAAACTGTAGCTGTATTTGGTATGGGTGATAGTGAAAGTTATTCTGACACTTTTTGTGGCGGCATGGGTAAATTAGCTCAAAATTTAAAAGATGCAGGTGCAAATTTGGTAGGAGAAGTTTCAACTGATGGTTATACATTTGAAGCAAGCGATGCGGTTGTAGATGGTAAATTTGTTGGACTTGCTCTTGACAATGATAATCAAGAAGATCAAACTGAATCAAGAATTGATGCTTGGGTAGAACAAATCAAACCTTATTTTGCTTAATAATTCTTAAAATCAAGAGTTTTTATACTCTTGATTGTCTTTTCTTAAAAATAAAAAAAACTCACTATTTGATTTATAATTTTATTTTCTAAAGATAATTGACAGCGTTCTTTATTTCCAAGATAAGCTGTTCTTGCAAGAAGACTTGTTTTTTGAGAATTGTGATTTTTAGAGTTGATTTGTAAATTAACTTGCATAGTATAGTAGTTTTCTACCATCCATTCTCCATCGCTTTCCAAAGGATCAAAATCATAAAAAAATCTTGCTGAAGTTGTGATTTTTTGAGCATAAGAATGCTTTTTCATATCTACAAGATTGATTAAAATTTCATAATCTGCATTCTCTTTTACTTCTTTTAAGCCTAAATTTTTAAGTTTTAAAGCCAAATCTCTATCTAGAGTAGTTTGAAGTTGACTGGGATTTTGAAAGGAAATTTTAAAACTTTGTTGTTTTTGTGATCTGATAAAAATGCCTTCATTGCTTGTTTGAATAAAGCTTTGTGTGAAAGTTGCATTGGTGCAAGCACTCATAAAGAGTGCTATAAAAAAGCTTAAAATTAAAGCAAATTTAGACATTAGGTTTATTTAATAATAGTTGGAGTAGCGCTAAGACCTAATGAGCGATATTTTTCATATAAGGAAAAAACTTCTTTTAATTCTGCATCACTTACTTTTGGATAATTTTTGATATTTGCATCATAGTATTTGTTTAAAATTGCGATTTTTTCTTTATCATTTTTTGCTTTTTTTGCTTCCTTGTAGATTAGAGCGGATTTTTCAAAAGCAGATTTTCCATGTACTGGAGTTAAAATATAATTAACTTGATAGTTTTTAAGTTCATCATCAATTTGAGCTAAATGTTCTCTACAATAAGGGCATTCAGGATCTGAAAAAACATAAATTGCAGGTTTATTTTTATCTCCCAAAGCTATTACCATGGTTTCTTTTTGTGCTACAGCTTTAGCATTTTTTGTAAAATTTTCTCTTGCTTCTTGAAATTTTTTCATTTCATATTCTTGAGCATAAGAAATTCCCGTTTTCAAGTCGATAAGATCAGGGGTAATAAGACTATCTTTTGTAAAAAGAATGTTTTCTTGTTTTTGTCCATTTAATTCAACGCTTACAATAACACTTTCAAAACCCGTATTACCAACCTTTTGACGATTTGATACACTAACGGTAGCATTTGGAAATTGTGCTTTAATGCTTTTTGAATAAAAATCACTAATTTCTGAATTACTTGCAGCAAACAAAGATGCTGAACAGACAAGAATTAAACTTAATTTTTTCATAGTTTATAAATCCTTTAAATAAATTATGTTTAATTCTATAATGATTTTCTAAATGTTTGTTAAAAATCTTTTTTCAGCTTCTTTACTTACTTGAGGAAATTTGTCTAAGTATTCTAAATAAGCAATAGCATATTTTCTTGAAAGATTAAAATATTCTTTCATACTTTGCACATCAAGACTTTGATTTTTTAATAAATTTAAACATTCTTGCATAAGTTTTTCAAGAGCTTGTTTTTCTATAAAAAGATTGTGTGAAAGTCTTACAACCAAGCCTTTTTGGGTAAGTTTTTTGAGTATATTATCTCCGCTTTTTCTATCAAGTTCTAAAAAATCATAAAGATTATAAGGAGCTTCGGGTTTAATACCTTGTTTTTTTAAAATTTCATACATTTGGTTATTGTTTTTTTCTTGAAGTTTTTCAAAATCTATACCTTTTTTAAAATAAATTCCATTTTGAAAATCCAATAAATTTGACATTTCTTTAAGCCCAAGTTCGCAAAAATTTTCACTTGCCCAAGTAATCCTTAAAGCTAAAGAATGTGCTGAAAGCATGGCATAAGGATTTTTTTCAAGTATGAATTTGATGAAATTTTTAATTTCTTCTAGGCTTTGTAAATGATATACATTAAGATTTTTTTCATCAACAAATACTTGATTTAATTCTTTTGCTAATTTCAATGCTTTTTGATGAGAGAGTTTAAATCTCTGATAGCTTGAAAGCAAACCAAAGCCGTATTTATGTGCGTCTTTTAAGAAAGAAAAAGCTGCTTTAAAATCTTTATTTTTCAAAAACATTAAAAATTTATTTTTTTGTTCTTTTTTTAAAGGTTCGCTTAAAGGATTTAAAACCTTACCACCGCCTATAACACGATTATTTTGTAATAAAATAAAAGCCTCATCAAAACTTAAAAATACATTTTTATCAAAACTAAAATGCACAAAAAATTCATCATTTTCTAGTTTTTTTAATATATTTATTTTGCATTCTATTTGTCTTGAACCTACACAAAAAATCATTTTGCTATTTTGTAAATTTTTTGCTTTAACTAAAGCATCACATTCTTTAAAGGCTTTAAAATAACCTTTTTTACTTAGCAAATAACCTTTTTTCAACTCTTTATAATCACAATTTAAACTTAAAGCCACACGGTTACAAGCTTTGATTTGCTCTAAATTAGTATCGTGGTTTTGTATATTTTTAACAATGAGTTCTTTTTGAGTGTCTAAACAGATGATTTTTTCATTTAAAGTGATGCTTCCTTCATTAAGACTGCCTGTAACGACAGTTCCTATGCCTTTTAGAGAAAAAACTCTATCGATATAATAATGAAAAATCAGTTCTTCATCGTTTTCTTTGTTTTCTATGGTATAAAGATAATTTTTTAATTCTTCTATGCCTTGATTATTTTTTATACTGGTGTGAAATACTTTTAAAATGGGATAATCTAAATTTTTTAACTCTTCTAAAATTTCTACACTTTTTTGCTCTATATTTTCACAAAGATCACATTTGCTAAGCACTAAAATGATATTTTTAATATCAAGAATTTTTAAAATTTCTAAATGTTCTAAACTTTGTTCTTTTAAACCTTCGTTAATATCTACGACAAATAAACAAACACTAAAGCCAAAAGCTCCACTTACCATAGTTTTAACCAAATCTTTATGTCCTGGAACATCGATAAAAGAAATGTTTTTATCTTTTAATTTAAGATTTGAAAAACTTAAATTAATGGTGATTTGTCTTTCTTGTTCTTCTTTTAAACTATCGCCTTCAAAACCATTTAAAGCTTTAATGAGTGAAGTTTTTCCATGATCAATATGTCCTGCGGTTCCTATAATAACAGATTTCATAAGTTTTCCATTTGATTGATTGTAAGAATAAGTTTTTGAAGTTCATTTTCTCGTATAGTTCTAAAATCAAGAACAAATTCATCATTTTCAATGCGTCCTATGATATTTTCTTTTCTAAATCGAGTTTGTAGTTTTAAAGCATCTCCTTGAAAAGTTAGTATATAAGTATCTAAACTTTTATCAGGCATAGAACCTCCTCCTACTAAACTTTTGCTTTTTTTAAGCTGGGTTTGAAATTTTAATTCTTTTTGCACTCTTAAAGCTTTTTTCTCTATAAAGGATAAGTCATCATTTAAAAGTTTTAAGGTAATAATTTTTTCATAATCTTTTTGTAAATAAGCTTTTAAGCTTTCGTTTAAAAAAGATAGGGTTAATTTATCCACTCTTAGCATTCTTAAAAGTTGATTTTGTTTAAGTTTTTCTATGAGTTCTTTTTTTCCAAGTATAATGCCCGCTTGTACGCTGCCAAAAAGTTTATCTCCGCTAAAACTTAAAATATCACATTCTTGCACGAGTTTTCTGATTTTAGGTTCATTCTTAATCAGCTTTTCATTTAAATTTTCACACCAGCCAGAACCTAGATCATAATAACTCAAAAGCTCTTTTTCTTTTGCTAGTTCATGTAGATCTTTTATATTTACTTCACTGTGAAAACCCATAAGAGCGAAATTAGACTTGTGGGTTTTTAAAATTAGAGCGGTATTTTCATTGATAGCTTGTTCATAGTCTTTTAAGTGTGTTTTATTACTAGTTCCAACTTCGCAAAGCTTTACACCTGCAGCTTTTATCACTTCAGGCACACGAAAACTTCCGCCAATTTCTACAAGTTCTCCTCTTGAGCTTATGACTTCTTTATCATAACAAAGAGAATTAAGCACTAAAAAAACTGCCGCAGCGTTGTTATTGACCACTAAAGCATCTTCACATTCAAAAAGCATTTTAAGTTTTTCTAGTACCAAAGCATAGCGAGAGCCTCTTTTTCCATTTTCTAAATCAAACTCTACATTAGAATAATTACAAATGATATCTTTACACGCTTCATAAAGTTCTTCATGGATTACACTTCTACCAAGGTTTGTGTGTATAACCACTCCGCTTGCATTAATCACACTTTGTAAATCTTTGCGGTAAAAAGTTTTGATTTCTTTTTTGATTTCTAAAAGTAGTTTATCTTTAGAAATTTCATCTTGGAAAAAATTTTCTTTTAGTTTTGCGACAACTTTTTTACAAAAAAATGCTTTGATATAAAAAGGATAGGATTTTAAACTCTCATCTTCAATAAGAGTGTTAATTTGTGGAAAAGTTCTAAATTTGTTCATCTTAAGCCTTAAGAAAATATTTGGTTATTTTAACATAGAATTTATAAAATGATGTTTTAAAGAGATTAAGGAAGACAATGCAAGATTTTGTTTATATAAAAAATGATGTTTTAATCCCTTTGCCTGATGCTATTGAAATTTTAGATCAGGCAAATGATAAAGAAGCATTAATTTGCAATGATAAAAATCAAAAAGCACAAATTTATGCCCCTGAGATTAATTTTTATCTTAAAAATTCTCAAGATGAAATTTTAGAGCAAAGTAAAAATGTTTTAACGCTTTATGAAGCAAGAGCTAGCGTTTATGATTTGGGGCTTGATTTAGAACAAAGCAAAGAAGTGCAAAATCGTTTGATTGTCGCAGATGGTGACGCTCAAACTGTAGAGTTTTTAAAAGAACATGAATTTAAGGTTATTGCTTTAAGCAGTGCAGAAATTTTAGCTGTTTTTGGAAGTGTAGGGGAGCTTTGTGCTGTGGTTAAAAATCAAGGCGAAGAAGTGGAAATAGATTTTGATTTTTTACTTTTTAAAGCTGAGGATTTAAGCGTTGTGCGTAAAGATTTTACAAGACAAAGTGGATGTTATAATCTTTTAAATTTTGAAAATCTTGAAGTATTGTTTGAGTTTTTGCAAAGCAAAAGTCCAAAATATCATTATAAAACTTATATTAGCTATAATGCTAGTGTGTGTCAATACCACGAAAGACGCAGTGAGCATTGTGCAAAATGTGCTGAAATTTGTCCTACTGTGGCGATTTTAAAAGATGATGAAAACAAACATTTGGAATTTTCTCAAGTGGATTGTTTGGGTTGTGGAGGATGTATTAGCGTGTGTCCTAGCGGATCGCTTGATTATGCTCCTATGCCAAGAGAAAGTTTCTTTACCCTTTGTGAGTTTTATAAAGATAAAAAAATTTTAATCATTCCTAAAAAAATGTCTTTAGAAAATTTAAATCTTGCTTTACCAAAAGATGTTTTACCCTTTATGATAGAGGGTGAAAAATGGCTTTCTTCTATGCATTTTTTAACGCTTTTGCAAAATAGTGGAGCAAATTTGGTTTTTTATACGGATTTTGTATCTCGTGGTAGCAACGAGGCTATTGTACTTTTAAATACTTTTTTTGAGAGAAAATTTCAAAAAAAAGCTATTTTTGTTGCTAAAGATGAAAAAGAATTGCAAAATGTTTTAAAAGAGCAAGAATTCATACAAGATTTAAAATATGATTTTCATAATAACACCTTAACTACAAGAGAAAATTTTGCCAAAAGAATGCAGGAAATGATAAAAAATGAAGATTTTGGCAGTATGGAAAGTGGCGAATGGTTGCGTTATGGTAAGGTAGAAATCAATCCTAACACCTGTACGCTTTGTCTTTCTTGTGTGGGTGCCTGTAATGTAGGAGCTTTAATCGCTGATAAACAAGAAAATGCTTTGAAATTTAATGCTTCTCTTTGTACGACTTGTGGGTATTGTGAGTTAAGTTGTGCTGAAAAAGATACTTTAAAATTATTTCGTAGTGGAATGGAGTTTAGAGCTTCTTATTTTGAATATCAAACCATGGCAAAAGATGAGCTTTTTGCCTGTATAGAATGTGGTAAAGAATTTGCGACCAAAAAAGCCGTAGAAAAAATAGCCAATTTAATGAAACCTAAATTTGGTAATGATGAGAATAAAATCAAAACACTTTATTGCTGTGCAGATTGCAAGGCAAAAGTGATGATAAAAGCAATGATTAATTAAGATCAAGAAGCTTTTTCATCCACAGCATAGCTTTAGATATGACACTTCCATGAGTTTCATTTTTAAAAAGTTTAAAATGAGTTTTACAATTAGTTTCTTTGGATATTTTTTCGCTAAGTTTTTGAGCATTGAGCTTAGCTACACCTTTGATAATACTTGAATTTGTTTCCAATGAACCTAATCCGATGTAAATTTTAGGGCAAGTTTGTAATTTTATGATATTAGGTAAAAACTCACTATTATCCCACCATAAAGAAGGTGAAATAATAAAATAATGACTAAAAATCTTACTATCATAAAGAAGTGTATCAATGGCAAAAAGTCCTCCAAAAGAATGTCCAAAGAGAATTTGATGGCTAAAATCAATAGGATACATTTTGTTGATATAAGGGATGAGTTGGGTTATTAAGAAATTTCTAAATTCTTTACTACCTCCACCTTGTTTATTTAAATTTGTTGTAGGCGTATAATCTTTAGTGCGTTTTTGTGTATCAAAAGCTAAATTATTATCATAACCTATTCCAATAATTAAAAGATTTTCTTTGACAGGAGTGTTGAAAAGATTTAAAAAAAGAGGAAAAAAGGCATTTCCATCGAGTAAATAAATGATTTTATATTTATAATTTGAGTTTTCATTCTTGTTTTTAGCTATAAAAATTTTATATATTGTGCCATTATAATTAAATTTGACATTTTCTAAAATAAAGTTTTGTTTTGCTTGTTTTGAGAGCTTGGGTATCTCTAGACTTGGTTTTGCAAAAGCTAGAAAAAAAGAACAGAATAAAAATAATATTTTTTTCATAATTTGCCTTCTAATTCTTCTTTACTTGTAAGTTTGCTATCAAATTTAACAACAAGATTTTTAGAGTTTTTATAAATATCTACAACCCCTAAATTTTCACCAAAAGTACTGAAATTTAAAGGCGTTTCTAAAGGTAGATAAAGGTTTTTAAAATCAGCTGGATTTTTTAAGAAAAATAATGCCACAAGCCAAATTAGAGCTAAAATTACTAAAATAATAGCTAAAAGATTTAAGGTATCTAGATGTAAAAATATCCCTCCGATAATACCACCTATAAAACTTCCACCATATCCAAAAGCATTAAATAACCCTAATGCTGCACCTTTTTCATGAACTTTACAAAATTTTGATGCACAACTTTGCATAATAGGTTCGTGTAAATTAAAACCTATAAAAAAAATCACAACTGCTATGATAAAAAAATCAATAGAATTACTAAAAGCAAAAAAAAGATAAGAAAGTATGAAAAAAACAATTCCTAAGAGTAAAATTTGTTTAGCTAAACCTTTTTTTTCGCCTAAACTTCCAGCAAAGCCCATAGCGATAAAACCTGCTACCATAGAAGCGCTATAAACAATCCAAAGTTTATCAGAAGCAAAGCCTAAATGTTTTACTAGAATAATAGGAATACTTAAAAATGCTATACTCATAAGCATTTTTTGCATGAAATTAGTAAGATTCATAAGGGCTAAATTTTTTTGTTTAATAAGATGAAAAAAAGGAGTTTTTTCATTTTCATGAGTGATTTTATTTTCTTTAGGTACAACGGTATAAAGTAAAATTATACATAAAAGAGACAAAGCCGCACTAAGATCAAAAAGGCTAGATAAACCCCATTTTGCACTCATTAAAGGAGAAATTACCATAGAAGCTGCAAAACTAAGTCCTATAAAAGAACCCATTACCGCCATGGCTTTACCACGATTTTCTTCTGTGATAAAATCACTTATCATTGCCGTAGCTACTGCTCCAATAGCTCCTGCACCTTGGAGCATTCTCCCTAAAAGCATGGTGTAAATATTTTCTGCAAAAGAGCAGATTAAAGAGCCTATTATAAAAATAATCAGTCCAATGAGCATGGTTTTTTTACGACCAATTTTATCACTTAAAATCCCAAAAGGCATTTGTAAAATCATTTGGGTTAAGGCGTAAACACCAACTAAAAGTCCCACTAAAAATTCATTAGCACCTTCAAGTTTTAAAGCATAAAGGCTTAAAACTGGCAAAACTATAAAAAGCCCAAAAAATCTTGTTCCAACTATGAAAGATAAGGGTAAGACATTATTTAGCATTATCAATTTCCTATTAAATTTGAAATTTAAATTAGGATAATTTTACTATGAAATGGATTAAGCATTGATTAACATCGTTTTACCATTTTGTATTTAAAAGCTACGCACAAGGATAAATTTTATAAAATCATATTTTTGTTTTTGATATTATTTTGGAGCTTTTGTTATGAAGATTATCCTAGCTACGAGCAATAAACATAAAGTTTTAGAACTTAAAGAAATTTTAAAAGATTTTGAAATTTATGCTTTTGATGAAGTTTTAATGCCTTTTGAGATTGAAGAAAATGGAAAAACTTTTAAAGAAAACGCCTTGATTAAAGCAAGAGCGGTTTTTAATGCTTTGGATGAAAAGCAAAAAAAAGATTTTATCGCTTTAAGTGATGATAGTGGCATTTGTGTAGATGTTTTAGAAGGAAATCCAGGAATTTATTCTGCTCGATTTAGCGGTAAGGGCGATGATAAAAGTAACCGTGATAAACTTGTCAATGAAATGATAAAAAAAGGTTTTAAACAAAGTAAGGCATATTATGTTGCTGCTATTGCTATGGTAGGTTTGATGGGGGAATTTAGTACGCATGGAACCATGCATGGAAAAGTAATAGATACAGAAAAAGGTGAAAATGGTTTTGGTTATGATAGCCTTTTTATTCCAAAGGGTTTTGATAAAACCTTAGCCCAGCTTAGCGTGGATGAGAAGAATAATATCTCTCATCGTTTTAAAGCTTTAGAGCTTGCAAAAATCATTTTAAAGATTTTAAATAAAGGATAAAAATGAAAAATTTTTTAAAATATATAGCTATTATTGTTTTAATATATGCTCTTTATGTTGGTTTGGAAACTTGGTTTTCTTAGAATAAATAGTGATTAAAAAGCTTGGTAATAAGAACAAACTTCCACTTAAAAGCAAAATCATTACAAAAACGGTTAAAATTCCAAAATAAATTGTTGGAATGAAATTACTACTCATCATAACACTAAAACCTAAAACTATGCTAATGGTAGTATAATAAAGTGCCGAACCTATACTAAGGTGAGAAATCATAATGGCTTCTTCTAGGCTTTTGTTTTTAATTTCTTCTCTAAAACGATAAATATAATGTATAGCATCATCAACGCCTATGCCTATAGCAATAGCAGCTATAGTAATACTCATCATATCCAAAGGAATACCTAAAAGCCCCATAAGAGCAAAAACCACACTTAAAGGAATAACATTTACCAATATAGCCGCAACTGAAAATTTTAAATCTCTAAAAACAATGATAAAAAGTATAAAAATAGCTAAAATTACAAATATAAGAGTATCAAATTGCGATGAAAAAAGACTTTGGAGCATATTATTATAAAGCACCATTATGCCTGTGATTTGAACTTCTACTCCATCATTTTTTACAAGCTCGTTGAGCTGTTTTTTAAGATCTATTAAAAACTCATTACGTCTTAAATTCGGATCAGAATCAACAATACGCATGCTAAATCTTAACTCGTTATTTTCTATACTTACAAAAGGTGAAAGCAAGTCTTGTTTAAATTTGGCAGGCAAATTTTCATTTAAAAACGCAAGGGCAAAATCATCCAACTCTTTTCCATCGTTAATATTTTTCCCTAGGGTTAAAAGACTATTAAGACTTAAAACCGAACCTACAAATTCTTTGTTTTCTAAAAATTCATGAACTTTTTTTGCAATGCGTGTTTTTTTAGAGTCAAACCAATAAGTTTCTTGTGTGGCTAAATTTTCAAATTCACTTTCAAAACTATCAAGAGTATCGCTTGCATTTTGATCGTTTTTATTATTTGGAAAACGAATGATCACTTCTAAAGGTAAGGTTCCACCTAGATTTTTATCAATAACCAAAAGTCCTTTTTTGATTTCACTACCATCTTTGAAATAATTGACAAAAGAATTTTCAACTCTGAGTTTTGAAATGCCTATTAAAGCTAAGATTATAGCAAGAACTGAAATTTCATAAATCATGCGACGCTTTTTAGGATCAAGAGCGGTTTTGGCGCAAAAGGCTAAAAGATTAAATTTAAACTCTTTTTTATGATAATTTTTTGGTTTTAAAAGAACTAAGATACTTGCTAAAAACAAATAACTAAAGATAAGAGCTAAACCTATACCTATACTCATCATAATGCCAAGTTTTATGATAGGTTCGATATTTGATAGGATTAAAGAAAAAAATCCTATCATCGTTGTAACAATGGCATAAAGGCTAGGATTTGCTTTCGCTAGTAAGGTTTCAAGCACTATGCGCTCAACTTTAGCTTTGGGATGATTTTGGGTGCTTTCGATAAAATGCGTGATCAAATGAACAACTACACTTAAGGTGATAATTAAAACCAAAGCAACGTAATTTGATGAAATAACCGTGATTTGAAAATTTAAAAGCGCAAAAACTCCACTAGCCGCACTTAAGCTTATAAAACAAATAAAAAGAGGTAAAAAAACAAAGCGCCATGAGCGGAAAAAATAATAAAGTGCAAGTCCTAGTAAAAATACAAGAGAAACACCATAAAGCACAAGATCAGATTTTATATAAGCTATCATATCATCAGCGATCATGCTTACGCCACCAAGGTAGAGCGTATCTTTATTTTTTTCATAATTTCGAACTATGCTTTTAATAGTATCTAGACTTTGTTTCGTGATAACTTTTTGCTTGTCTTGATGTTCTTTTATGGCAAGACGAATTTGATCTTTTTCTTTTTCATCGGTAGCAAGATCGCGTTTTTCTATAAGATTATTATAAACTGTATCAGGCTTTAAGTAAATAATAAGCCCTGTTACTTTTCCATCTTTTGAGATGATATTATTTTTATAAAAGGGACTATTTAAAATTTCATTTTGGGCTTTTGTGCGGTTTATATCTTGGCTTTCTATATTTGGGATATTTTTTAAAAGTTCTTTTAAATCCGTATTTTGCGAACTTTGAAGCAAAGGGGCATTGATGATACTAAAAACGCGTTCTACTAAAGGGGCTTTTTCTAATTCTTCATGAAGTTTTTTTAATTTGGCTAAATTTTCATTTGAAAAAGGTTTTTCATCATAGGGTTTGAAGGCTAAAAGTAAAAAATTATCACTTTTATAATGTTTTGAAATTTCTCTAAAAGTTTTTAAATCTGCATCATCTTCTAAAAGTAAACTTTCAGCACTTGCATCTACGCTAAGCTTAAAAGCAAAAAAGCTTAAAAACAGGCATATAAACAACGTTCCAAAAAAAGTACTTTTTGGACGAGAAATAAAAAACTTTAAAAGCTTTGCAAACATTATTCTATGACAATACTTTCAAGTTTTTGAAGTAGGGCATCAAAGCCTTGGTTGGCTAAAATATCTCCAAATTGTGATCTATAAGTTTGTACTATACTCACACCTAAAACATCTACATCATAAATAAGCCAGTTGTTATTATCATTGTAAAATTTGAAAATGATATTTTTTTCTTCCCCATCTACTACCATAGAAGTGGTTAAAAAATAGCGTTTTTCATTTTTTAACTCACCATTTTTGACCTTTAAAACCTGATCTTTATAAAGACTGAGTTTATCGGTAAAACTTTTTTTAAGACTTGTTTCAAAGGCTGTGGTAAATTTTTCTTGTTCTTTTGGGGTTAATTTAGAATAATTTTTCGAAAGACTGAGTTTCGCCATGAGTTTATAATCTATTATGCTATCAAAAAGTTTAAAAATTCCATTAGCAGCTTGTTTTTTGTCTTCTTTGTTATCTTGTAAAAGTTTTAAGCTTGCATCAATGTTTTTTTGCATAGTGCTAGAAATTTCATCTAGTTGTAAGGCAAAAGCATTAAAAAATAAAGTCAAGATTAAAAATATTTTTTTCATTAATTTCCTTTATTTGCTAAGTTCATTGCGTCTTTGCTCGTAAGCATCACGCAAGAATGGATATAAATTAGGCGTGTTGTGATAAATTTCATCAATTTCATCAAGCCTAAAACTAAGTTCATTACCAAATCCATAAGCACTTATAGCTATACTTGCCCAAGTAGGATCAATGTAAGCGGTAAAACTTGCATACCAAGTTGCAGGTAAAGTAAGAGTGTCTCTAAGATTGCTAGGACCAAGTATAGGTAAGACAATATGAAAACCGCTTCCTACACCCCAGTGAGCCAAAACGGTTCCTAAGTCCGCGGGATGTTTTTTAAGACCCATTTTTGATGCCACATCCATAAGTCCACCAAAACCCATGATGGTATTGGCGGTAAATCTTTTAAATTCTTCTCCAGCTTCTTCAAATTTAAACTGCAAAACATTGCTTACAAAACGCAAAGGAGCAAGTAAATTATCAAAGAAATTTCTTGCCCCTAATCTTATAAATTCAGGAGTGATAGCGTTATAGCCCTTAAGAACGGGACGCAAACCATAATCATACAAAGCCACATTAAAGCTTGTCATAGCTTTGTTATATCCTGAAAGTGGATCGTTTACTTGATAGTTTTGGTATTCTTGTTCAAAATCATCTAAATTTTGTTCTTTAGCAAAAGCAAAAATAGTAAAAAAAATTAAAATAAAAGATATAAATTTTATTCTCAAGCAAAAACTCCTAAAAATTTTAAAAGTAAAATTATAGCAAATTTTTAATCAAGATTTATATCCCAGTAAAAATCCACCCATTCAGTAGCTTCTTTTACTTTAAAATCAGGCTCTAAAAGAGCGGTTTTTTTGTAAAAAATGGTTGTAATTTTAAGTTCTATATGAGGAAATTTTTCAAGCAAAACTTTTTTTATTTCTGCTAAACTTTCTCCACTATCTACTATATCATCAATGAGTAGAATTTTTTTGTGCTTGCTTAAATCGGGAATGTTAAAAATTTCAATAGTATCAAGTTTTTTCGTATTATCGTAATGAATTGAGTTTAAAGCAAAAAGTTGACGCGTTTTTAAAGCCACTGCTAAAGAGTGTCCTAAACTCATCCCCCCTCTTGCTATAGCTAAAAGTGCATCAGGGTTAAAATCTTCTTTAATTTCTTTAGCAAGAATTTTTACATCTTCTTTAAATTCTTCATAGGAGTAAAATATCATTATATATCCTTATTTATTGTAGTGCCATAAGTAAAAAATTACCCAAAGATAATAAACTTAAAACTATAATGCCAAGATTGATTTTATCCCATTCGCGTTTAAAAATTCTTACAAGTAAATAAGAAAGAAAACCAAAAGCAAAACCTGTGGTGATGGAGTAAGTAAAAGGCATCATGATAATAGTAAAAAAGCTTGCTACAGCTATAGCACTATCTTTAAAATCTATATTTTTAACTTCCATAAACATTAAAATTCCAACCATTACAAGTACGGGGTATATTGCGTTTGCAGGAATGGCTTTAAAAAGTGGCAGTAAAAAAAGTGTAAAAGCAAAACAAATAGCTACAACTAAAGCTGTAAGCCCAGTTCTTCCTCCGCTTTCAACCCCTGTAGTGCTTTCAACAAAGGCTGTAACTGTAGAAGTGCCTGTCATAGCTCCTAAGGCTGATCCTGTTGCATCTGCCATTAAGGTTTTGCTTAGTTTTTTTTCTCCATTTTTGGGATCATCAAAAATCTTTCCTCTTTCACCCACACCTGTGATAGTTCCTATGCTATCAAAAAGTTGAGTGATAAAAAAAGTAAGAATTATAGGTATCATAGTAATATTTAAGGCGCTTTTGATATCAAGTTGTAAAAAGATGGCTCCTAAACCATTTTCCATGCTAAAATTTGGCCAAGAAAAGATTTGCACAGGAAAACTTGCATTGTCTAAATGGAAAATCCAAGCAATAATAGAGCTTGCTAATACCCCCCAAAATAAAAGCTCCGCGAAGTTTTATAGCCCAAAAAAAGATGATTAAAGCTAGAGTGAAAATTCCAAAAAGCACATGAGGGCTTTTGAAATTTCCTATGCTGACTAAGGTATCTTTATTATGCATTATCACACCCATTTGACTTAAGCCTAAAAATGCAATAAAACAACCTATGCCCGCACAAATTGCAAGGCGTAAATCTTTTGGGATATTGCGGATTACCCAAAGGCGAAAATGCGTAAAAGAAAGTATGAGAAAAATAATACTTGAAATAAAAACAGCTCCTAAGGCGCTTTGCCAAGCTATGTTTTGACCTAAACAAACCGCAAAGGTAAAATAAGCATTTAAACCCATTCCTACACTCATAGCTACAGGAGTATTGGCAAAAAAAGCATTAAAAGCACTTGCAACTATGGTAATTAAAGCTGTTGCGGTGATTAAAGCTTCTATAGGCATTCCTGTATTTCCTACTATGCTAGAATTTACGGGGATAATGTAAACCATAGCTAAAAAAGTAGTAAGTCCTGCTATAACTTCGGTTTTAAAACTCGTATTGTTTTCTTTGAGTTTAAAAAAGCTCATTTTTTCTCCTTAGTAGGTTTTTAGCTCGTTGTATAAACTATCGCGTTCTACAGGAATAAGATTTGAAGTTTTTATCATATCGATAAAAGTTTTTAAACTTGTGCCTTTGGCGGACTTTGCACCACCTGCACTTTGTATACTTTCTTTTTCTATAGTGCCGTCTAAATCATTAGCTCCAAATTCTTGTGCTACCATGGCTAAATTTAAAGTCATTGTTGCCCAGTAAGCTTTGATATTTTTGATATTATCAAGCACTAAACGAGAAATGGCAATGGTTTTTAAAATTTCTTCACTATCCATGATTTTATCAGTTTGTATAAAGCTTTTATCCCTTTGCCAAACTAAAGGGATAAAAGCATTGAATCCACCGGTTTGATCTTGAAGATCACGCAGTCTTAACATATGATCGATCCTGTGATGTCTTTCTTCTATATGTCCAAAAAGCATGGTAGCATTACTTTGCTTGCTTTTTTCATGCCAAAGTTTATGAATTTTAAGCCAATTTTCACTGCTAACTTTTCCATGACAAATTTTCTTACGCACTTCTTCATCAAAAATTTCAGCTCCACCACCTGGCATGGAATCAACGCCGTATTCAAGCATTTTTTCTATCACTTCTTCATAACTCATTTTAAAACGACGATGTAAAAAATCAATTTCAGCAGCAGTCATAGCTTTTACATGAAGATTAGGATATTTTTCTTTTATCATTTTAAAAATTTCTAAATACCATTGCCAAGTTGTATCTTTGTTGTGAGCTGAAACGATATGCACTTCTTTGGTTTCTCGTTTTACGGTTTCATCGACGATTTTCATGATTTCTTCATGAGTCATCAAATAAGGATTAGGATTTTTTCGGTGCGCTGAAAAGGCGCAAAATTTACAGGTATCTGCACAGATATTAGTTGGGTTGATATGGCGATTGATATTAAAATAGACTTTTTTTCCATGAAGTTTAGTGCGTTTTTTGTGAGCGTATTTGCCTAAGGTAAAAAGATCTAGATCCCAAAGTGCATTGGCTTCTTCTTGGTTTAATCTTTCTTCATTTTCTAGTTTGGTGATTAAATTTTTCATTTTAATTTTACTCTTTTGCTGTTTTTAAATAAAGCATTATAATTTTTGCTTACTGAAAAAGAGTTTATAGAAAAAGCCAAAATAAAAGATATTTTTGTTAAGATTATTATTAAAATATTAAAATTTTAAAGAGAGTAGAAATTTTGTTAAATAAAGAATTAGAAATTTTTAAAAAAAATCTTAGTTCCTATACCCAAAGTTGTAGAAAATTTTTTCTTAAGCAAGGGGCGTTTAGCTTATATCATTCTAAAAATATGGATAATTTCATAAAAAAAGCTTATGATATAGTTCTTAAAGATTATTTTGATGATTTTTCACCTCCAAGTGATAATATCCCTTTTTGTGTTTTAGCAAGCAAAGCATATGCAAATAATAGTCTTTGTTTTAATGAAAGTATTTCTTTGATTTTTGTTTATAAAGATATTAAGGCTTTTCATTTAAAACCTATGATTAAGGCTTTTATCGAAATTTTAAATGATGCGCATTTGCAAATTGATTCGGTTATCTTAGAATTTAATGGACTTTATAATGCTAGCAATGAGCTTAAGACTTCTATAATACAAACTCGTTTCATATGTGGTTCTAGGATTTTATTTAAAGGGATTAAGATAAAATTTGAGAGTATTATAAAAGAAAATAAAAATGATTTTGCCAAGCTTTTGCTAGAAAATTTTAAAGAATTTGACATTCCATTTATAAAGCAAGAATTTAATATCTTAAAAGATTTTGGCGGATTAAATCATTTAAGATCCTTGGAGAGTTTGCTTGTTCTTTTTAAGACTTCTCCAAAAAATTATGCTTTAAATTTTATAGATGAAAAAAAATTAAGCGAGTTGCGTTTAGCTGGAGATTTTTTACTTTCTTTAAAATCAGCGATGAATTTATTAAGTGCTAAAGATGAGGATGAATTTTTACTTATTAATGTTCATGATTTGAGTGAATTAATGTATAAAAAAGCTAAAAAACATTTTGGAGCAAATGAGTTGTTGGTTCAAAAGGCTTTGCAAAGTATGCATACTATAGGTTTTTATACACACTTTTTAGCAAAGCAAATTCAAGATGGATTAAATCATACTCTTAAACAAGAATATAAATTTAAAACTCTTGTGGAAGTTTTAGAATACTTATTAAAACTTGAAGATAAACATGTTATTTTCGATCTTAACTTGGTTTTTGCCCTAGGAAGATTGAAATACGGTAAAAAAGATATAGAAAAAGCTTTAATACTTTTTGAGAAAATTTTTTATAAAAGGCATAGTTTTTGTGTTTTAAAACTTTTGCTTGATAGTGGAATTTTAAAAGATTTATGTAAGCCTTTTTGGACAGTTCGTTTTTTAAGCGATGAAGAAGGAAATTATAGTTTTGATGAGCAAGTTTTTCTTATGTTAAGTGAATTTGAAAAATACGAAGATGAGCTTGAGATACTCCAAAAACTTAAAACCGATGAAAAAATGATTTTAAAGCTTGTGATACTTTTAAGCGCTATAGAAAGTGAAAATGAAATTTCTTTAGCAGGCATATATAGAGCGTATTGCTCCAAATTTGATTTAAAGAATGAAATTTTAGAATGGGGTCTTAAGATATTTAAAAACAATAATGCCTTAAAAGATCTTGTAGAAAAAGAAGATATATACAATCCTATTGTTGTAAGTAGCTTGGTTTCTAAGCTAGAAAATTTAGAAAATTTAGAGCTTTTATACACTTTAACTTGGCTAAAGGCTAAGGCTTTAAATTATAATGCTTTTTATTTTAGAGTTCTTGATAAACTTTTAGAAAATGCAAAACAAGGTTTTGAAGATGAAAATCTACTTGAAGAAAGCGCAAGAAGAGTAAAAAAAGAATTAACACTTAAAAGAAGTAAGATTTTTTTAGAGCAAGATGAAATTTTGCAAGATAAAATCATACATATCAAATCAAATCTTTTTATTATAAAAAATACTTTTGAAGATATTGTTATGATTTCTAAATTAGCCAAAGAAAATGATTTTAAATTTTGGTTTAGCAATGAAACAAATCTTAGTTTGCAAATTGTTGCACCACTTCATTTTAATATTGCCATTATTTTAAGTTCTTTAACAAATTTAAATCTTATTTTCATGAATTTTTTTGAACTTTTTGATGATAAAATTTATTTAAGATTTGAATATGATAATATTATCAGTGATGAGCAAAAACTAAAACTTTGCGAGCTTTTAAATTCAAATCTTTCTGGTTTTAATTTGAAAAAAATTAAAAAGCCAATCATTAAAAAAGATGAGTTAAAATTAGACTTAAATTATTCTAAAATGTATGCCAAATTAGGTCTTAATACTAAAGATCAGCAGGGTTTAATGGCGTATTTGATGAATGTTTTTAATGAACTTGAACTTGTTTTATGTGCAGCAAAAATTCAAACCATAAGACAAAGGACGCGTAATATTTTTATTTTTCAAAAGAATGAAAAATTAGAACATAGCGAGCAAAAGTTAGTTAATTTATTAATAAGTGAGTAAAAAAATGTGTGGAATCGTAGGCTATATAGGAAATAATGAAAAAAAACAAATTATACTAAATGGACTTAAAGAATTAGAATATCGTGGCTATGATAGTGCGGGTATGGCAGTGATGCAAGAAGGAGAGCTTAGTTTTTTTAAAGCTGTAGGAAAACTTGAAAATTTGGCGAATAAATGCACGGATTTTGAAAGTCAAGGTTATGGTTTTGCTATAGGTCATACAAGATGGGCAACTCATGGTAAGCCTACTGAAATCAACGCACATCCTCATTTAGGACAGTATTCTTGTGTGATTCACAATGGTATTATAGAAAATTATAAAGAAATCAAAGATAAACTTGAAAAAGAAGGCGTGAGTTTTTTAAGTCAAACCGATACAGAAGTTATTGTCCAGCTTTTTGAATTTTATGCAAGAAATTTGGGAGTTTTTGAAGCTTGGCAAAAAACCATCAAAGAACTTCGCGGTGCTTTTGCTACTTTGTTGGTAACAAAAAAAGATCCCAATCATGTGTATTTTGCAAAAAATGCTGCTCCTTTGATTATAGGTAAAAATGCAAATAAAGAATGGTATTTTTCTTCAGGTGATGCGCCTTTGATAGGAAGTTGTGATGAGGTAATGTATCTTGAAGATTTAAGCTTGGGATACGCGAGTAAAGATGAGCTTGTCGTTTATGAAAATGATATTTTAAAATCACTTTGTTTTTCTAAGCTTTCAGGCGATAAGGCTTATGCAAAAAAAGACGGCTTTCGTTTTTTTATGGAAAAAGAAATTTATGAACAAAGTCGCGTGATGAGTGAAGTTTTAATGGGGCGTATTCAAGGCGATGAAGTCGTTTTTGATGAGCTAAACAATGAAGATTTAAGTCAAGTAGATGAAATCACGCTTTGTGCTTGTGGAACAAGCTATCATGCTGCAATGGCAAGTGCTTATTTGTTTGAAAGAATTGCTAAAGTTAAAGCTAAAGTAGAAATTGCAAGTGAATTTCGATACCGTGAAGCAATTATAAAAAAAGATTCTTTATTTATCGTTATTTCTCAAAGTGGAGAAACAGCAGACACTTTAGAGGCTTTAAAGATTGCAAAAGAGCAGGGTGCTAAGACTTTTGCAATTTGCAATGTGGATAATTCTAATATAGTGCGTTTAGCACATCTAAGTCTTTTAACTCGTGCGGGCATAGAAAAAGGAGTTGCTTCAACTAAAGCTTTTGCTACTCAGGTTTTAACACTTTGGATGCTTGCTATTTTTATGGCACAAAAAAGAAATTTAAATGTTTCTGCTGAAATTAAAGCACTTTTGCATACTCCAAATTGCGTGAGTGTAAAACAGGCTTTACATGAAAAAATTCATCGTTTATCCAAGCGTTATTTAGATGGACATGGCTTTTTCTTTATAGGCAGAGATGTGTTTTATCCTTTGGCTTTAGAAGGAGCTTTGAAACTTAAAGAATTATCTTATCTTCACGCTGAGGGTTATCCTGCAGGAGAGATGAAACATGGCCCTATTGCTTTGGCTGATTCTAAGCTTTATACTATAGCTTTAATGCCAAAGCACATGCTTTATGAAAAAACAAAATCAAATGTTGAAGAGCTTATTGCTAGGGATTCTACAGTGCTTAGCATTTCACCTTTAGAATTTGATTTAAGTGATGATTTTATAAAAACCAATGAGCAAGATCATTATATGTGTGAATTTTTTGAAATGATGGTCATTACTCAACTTTTGGCGATGGAAATTTCCATAAGACTTGGCAATGATGTGGATATGCCAAGAAATTTGGCTAAAAGCGTAACGGTAGAATAGAAATGAAAAAATTTTTTTGTTTAACTTTAGTTTGTAAACTTTTTGCTTTAAGCGAATTTGAACTTCATCATATTGATAAAGTACATAAGCTAGGGTATAGCGGAGATACTATTATAATAGGTGTAGCCGATGATGCTTTTAATCAAGATCATATTAGTTTAAAGGATAAGATTTTAAAGTCTACTTATCCTACTGATACAGCTGGGAAACAGCTTATACCTGATTTGAAAAAATCAACACACGGAAGTCATGTAGCAGGTATAGCTGTTGGAGCAAAGATAGGCGATAGCAAACCTTATGGAGTGGCTTATGGGGCAAAATTTTATGGAGCTGGGGTGTTTCCAAATGGCTCTTACACTCAAATTCCTGATATTTATAATTTTTTCAAAGATGTGAGTATTATTAATAATAGCTGGGGTATTAATTTTTATCCTTATTTTAATCTTAAGGCTTCAAATTCTGGATTAGTAGATTGTACTCAAACTAATCAAGGGACAAGCTATAATATCTGTAATACTCCTTTGGAATATGTTATGAAAGCAGATAAGGTTGCTAATGATATGATGAGGCTTAGCAAGGACAAGGGAGTATTAAATGTATTTGCTGCTGGTAATGAAGGAATTCTTAGCCCTGCTTTGCATGCGATTTTACCAAGTTATGATGAATCTTTAAGAGCTTGGTTGGCTGTTGGAGCTTTGGATGCAAATGAGATTACTTTAGAATCAGATGGGACTTTAATAATTAAAAGTCAAGGTTTGGCTGATTTTAGTAATGGTTTTAAGGGAGCTACGAATTTTTCTTTAGTTGCTGCTGGAGTAAATATTAATAATGTTGATTCAAGCACTAATGATAAGTTTACAAAAAAAAGTGGAACTTCTATGGCAGCACCTATGGTAAGTGGAACAGCGGCACTGGTCAAGCAAAATTTCCCCTTTTTGGATGGTAAGCAAATTGCTGATATACTATTAAGTACAGCAAATAAAAATTATAAGGCTCCAAAATTTACTGTTAAACAAGTAACCGATGGAACAAATCAACCTAAATTTCTTATTGTGTATATTTCGCAAGATCCACCTGGGATAGAAGATGAAATAAAACGGGATTTAAAACAGCTTTACAATGGAATACAAGTTCAAGTTAATGGACAATGGATTGATTATAGTGATTATATTTGGGATAATAGAGATAGTGCGCAGTCACAAAAACTTAATACTTCCACTATTAGTTCTATTAATGGAGTAGTTAGAGTTGAGAAAGAAGAATTATTTGGACAAGGAATTTTAGATGCACAAAAGGCGTTAAAAGGACTGAGTATTTTAGATGCAAACAGACTCAGTGATCAGGATGTATTAAAATATGAGCAAGAACCTAATACAGCTTATTATACTATAAACACTGCAGGTTATGATGCTGAATTTTCTAATGATATTAGTCAAAGAAAATGGGATGAAAGTACTCATTTATCAAGTGCTATTAATAAACCTACACATTTAGCTAATCTTAACATAGGGTTATCTAAAGAAGGTGAAGGTATTTTGATTATCAGTGGTCAAAATACTTATGAGGGCGCAACTTTAATCAAACAAGGAGAATTAAAGCTTAAAGGAAAAGTTAAAAATAATGCTTATGTAGAACAAAAAGCAATATTAAGCGGTAATGGTATTGTAGGGCAAAATTTAAACAATAAAGGCATAGTTAGACCTGGAAATGAAGATTTGAATGATTTAACCGTGCAAGGAACTTATACTCAAGAAGGAGTTGATTCTAAATTGCAACTTGATTTTGGTAATTATAAAAATTCTAAACTGATTGCAAAAACTTATGATATTAAGAGCGGGAATTTAGAATATATTCCTTTACCTAAATACTATATCTTAAATAAGCCAGTGAAAATTAATTTGGGAGATTTGGAAAAAAGTTTATCATCTTTTAATCATGTTTTGATACAAAATACCTATGCTTTAAATTTTGATTTTGTTTTAAGTGATGATTTAGTGAGTATTAATAAAACCTTAATAAAACCTAATTTAAAGCCAAATGCTTACGAAATTCCTAATACAAGCTTGGGAAATGCTTTAAGACAATTGCGATCTAGGGCAGACTTGAGTCAGACTTATCAGGAATTTTTTGCTTCTTTAGATAATGGAATAGATGTAAAGACTAAATTAAATAGAATAGAAGGTTCAGGGTATTTAAGCACTTTTAGTAATCATAATCAATCTAATTTAATGCAAAATAATATGTTATTTACCCTTCATCCTCTTAATATTAATAATTTTGCACAAAACAATAATATCTTACTTGCTAGTACTTATTTACCTAGAATTTTTAGCAATGAAGAATATTTTTGGCATCTTACTCCAAGTTATAAATACTATAAAGATAAAGATTTTTCAGGTCAAAAAACAGGTGCTAATATCTCTTTAGGAGAAAATTTCTCATCAGGCTTTTTAGCTTATGCTTTATCTCTTTCTAGCGCTAAATTTAATTTTAATAATGGTAGTGATTTGAAGAGTTATAACATGGATTTATTGCTTAATTATAACCATGATTTAGATTTTATAAAAATATTAAGTGGATTAGGTATAGGTGTAGGATTTAATACTCTTAATCGTTTTGTAGTAGAGCAGCCAATTGAAGGCAAATATAAAACATTGCAAACTTCAGCCCAGCTTGGTGTAACTAAAGATATTATTTTAGGTCAAGATTTTATTTTTAATCCTTTAATGTATTTTACACATAGTTTTTTTTATCAAGAAGATTTTAAAGAAAATAAAAGTCCTTTTGCTAAAAATTATGAAAGTTTAAAACATCATAGCATAAATGCAAATTTAGGTTTTAATCTTGCTAAAAATATAGAGCAAGATGATTATCAAGCTTCTTTTTCTACTTTTGTAATTTTTGAAAAAAGAATTTATGGAAGAACTTTAGAAAATAAGGCTAGTTTTGTTGATTTTCCTATTGCTTTTATTCAAAAATATAAATTAAAAGATAATATTTTAAGTCAAGGTTTTAATTCAGAATTTTTATATAAAAACAATGTATTTTGGCAGTTTATGTTAATGAATAGATTTTCTCATAATGCCTATGAATTGCATTTAATGAGTTCAGTAGGAAAACGTTTTTGAAAGTATTTATTTTTTTAGCTTATAATAAATAAAATTTTAATCAAAGGAAAAAATTATGGAATACAGAGTTGAACATGATACCATGGGTGAAGTTAAGGTTCCAAATGACAAATATTGGGGAGCTCAAACTGAAAGAAGTTTTGAAAATTTCAAAATCGGTTGTGAGAAAATGCCAAAGGTTTTAATCTATGCTTTTGCAAATCTTAAAAAATCTTTAGCTTTGGTCAATAACAAACTTGGCAAACTTGATGATGCTAAGAAAAATGCTATAGTTCAAGCTTGCGATGAGATTATCGCAGGTAAATTTGATGATAATTTTCCACTTGCGATTTGGCAAACAGGTTCAGGCACACAAAGCAATATGAATATGAATGAAGTTATTGCAAATCGTGCCACTGAAATCATGGGCGGGGATTTTCGCAAAGAAAAGCTTGTACATCCAAATGATCATGTTAATATGAGTCAAAGTTCAAATGATACTTTTCCAACAGCTATGAGTATCGTTGCGGTTGAGCAAGTAGAGAAAAAGCTTATCCCTGCGCTTGATGAGCTTATTGCAACTTTTGAAAAAAAAGTAAAAGAATTTGATGGTATTATCAAGATAGGACGCACGCATTTACAAGATGCTACTCCACTTACTCTAGCGCAAGAATTTAGTGGATATCTTTCTATGCTTTTACATTCAAAAGAGCAAATCATCGCTTCTTTACCAACTTTAAGAGAACTTGCCATAGGAGGAACCGCAGTGGGAACAGGGCTTAATGCACATCCAGAATTAAGCCAAAAAGTAAGTGAAGAGCTAACTCAACTTATAGGTACAAAATTTATTTCAAGTCCAAATAAATTTCATGCTTTAACAAGTCATGATGCGATTAATTTTACTCATGGAGCTATGAAAGGTTTGGCTGCAAATTTAATGAAAATTGCAAATGATATAAGATGGTTAGCTTCAGGCCCAAGATGCGGTCTTGGTGAGCTTATCATCCCTGAAAATGAGCCAGGAAGTTCGATTATGCCAGGTAAGGTAAATCCTACCCAGTGTGAAGCTGTTACTATGGTTGCTGTACAAGTGATGGGAAATGATGTAGCTATCGGATTTGCAGCAAGTCAAGGAAATTTTGAACTTAATGTGTTTAAGCCTGTGATTATTTATAATTTCTTGCAAAGTCTTGATTTGTTGGCTGATTCTATGCATTCATTCAATATCCATTGTGCTGTAGGCATAGAACCAAATCGTGCAAAAATCGATCATAATCTTCATAATTCTTTAATGCTAGTTACCGCTCTAAATCCACACATAGGTTATGAAAACGCTGCTAAAGTAGCCAAAAATGCCCATAAAAAAGGTATTTCTTTAAAAGAAAGCACAATGGAGCTTGGTTTGGTTAGCGAAGAAGATTTCAATAAATTTGTTGATCCTACTAAAATGATAGGCCCAAAAGCCTAGAACATCAAACTTGCCTTTTTTAAGGCAAGTTAAATTAAATTCTTATCTTTTAAAATCACATACATTCTTAAAGTTGATACAAAAAAGGTTAAAATCGCAGGACCTAATATAATACCCCAAAAACCAAAGGTAGAAATTCCTGCTATCATAGCCAAGAAAATTAAAAGTTCATTGATTTTAGTAGGGGTTTTTACAAGTTTTTTGTTGATCCATTTGATGATTAAAGGTTTGATTAAAGTATCTGCTATAAAAGAAATTACAATTACAGAATAAATAAAAATAACAAGAGCTGAGTTAAGATTGTTTGAGGCAAATTCATAAAGACTTACAGGCATATAAATTAAAGCACCTCCTATAGCAGGTATGAGAGAACTTACAGCAAAAATTACTCCCATTAAAATTCCATCATAACCATAAAATATTGTGATTAAACCAAAAAGCGCACCTTGAAATATCGCTACAATCACCATAGAGTAAAGTACAACAGCCATAACATTACCCACCTCGCTTAAAACATCATCAAGTTCTTTTTTATCAATAGGAATGATGGATTTAAGATAGATAACAAGTTCTGTTCCATATAGATTTGCAAAGAAATAAAATACGCAAATTAAAACCATATCTATAAGAAATTTAGCTCCTGATTTTGTAAAACTTGAAGCATAACTTAGAATTTGTTTAGAAATACTATTTAAATCTATAGATGCTAAAAATTCTTTGATTTTAGGTTCTAAAAAATTAAAGCTTTCAGGCAAGGTAAATTGATAATTTTTGACATAATCAAGAGTTTGTGTGACTAAATTAATATCAAAATTTTTTAAAGCTTTGGCAAGTTCTATCATAGCATAAACAAAAGGTGCAAAGAAAAGCAAAACCATACAAGTTGTTGTAAGAATGGAAGCTAAAAATTTATGCCCTTTAGTAAGATTTAAAAATTTCGCATTGATATTTGAGGTAGCTACCGCCATTAAACTAGCTATGATAATTACAAGTAAAAAACCTTTAAAAAGGTAAAGCAAAAGAAATAAAATGACTAAAATAAAGCTTATAAGAAAGAATTTTCCATTTTGCAAAATTTACTCCTCAAATAAAGTTTTTTCATAGTTTAGTTTTAAAGCACTATAACTTTTTGCACTTGCTATACGCCCTTTTGCAGTGCGTTCTATATAGCCATTAGCTAATAAATAAGGCTCGATTACATCTTCTATGGTATTTTCATCTTCACTTAAAGCCGCAGCAATACTTGCAAGCCCGATAGGTTTTTGCTTAGCAGCGGTTAAAAGTTCAAGATATCTTAAATCCATCGCATCAAAACCAAGCTCATTAACCCCTAAAGAATTTAAGGCCTCATTAGCCCTTTTTTCTGTGATAATCTCTTCATCATTAACATCGGCAAAATCTCTAACTCTTTTTAAAAGCCTTAGAGCTATTCTAGGGGTTGAACGACTTCTTTTAGCGATCTCAAGTGCGGCTTTTTCTTCGCAAGTTTTATTAAGTTTTAAAGCTGCTTTTTGCAAGATGAGGGCAAGTTCGCTATCTTTGTAAAATTCTAATCTAAATTGCATACCAAAACGATCACGCAAAGGATTGCTAAGCATACCTGCACGCGTTGTAGCCCCTATAAGAGTAAATTTTGGTAAATCGATTTTTATGGTTTGAGCAGCTGGACCACTACCTATGATAATATCAAGGCGGTAATCCTCCATTGCAGGGTAAAGCACTTCTTCGATAGCAGGACTTAAGCGATGAATTTCATCGATAAAAAGTATATCCCCTTCGCTAAGATTGGTTAAAATAGCGGCTAAATCTCCGCTTTTTTCTATCATAGGAGCGGCGGTTGTTTTGATATTTGCACTCATTTCATAGGAGATGATATTAGCTAGTGTTGTTTTTCCAAGTCCTGCAGGACCACTAAAAAGTATATGATCTAAACATTCATTGCGTTTTTTGGCTGCAGCTATAAAGACATTTAAATTTTTTTTAATGCTTTCTTGACCTATATAACCATCAAAATTTGAAGGACGCAACGAAGTTTCGTAAGTTTCATCAAAGGAGTATTTTTCTATTTCTACTATTCTATCCATATCTTTGCTTATATTTTGGAAAAATTAAAATAAGATTTTAGCTAAAATTTGCTAGAATTTACATTAAACTTTAATGATTATGGTTTAAAAATGGGAATTTTAACAAAATTAGAATTAGATTATGAAATTGACGATATAGAAAAATTTTTACAATTTTTTAGAACCATGTGCGATAGGTTTGAACCTTTAATCATCAAGCTTGGAAGCGATAGTGTGCGTTATAAAGAAGCCATAAAAGAGCTTGAAACTTTAGCACACAATACCGCTTGGGCAGCAAGACGCTTAAATCTTGAAGAAGTGACTGATTTTTGTGTATTTTGTGAAGAGATGATGGCGCAAGCAAATCGCTTTAATGGGCCTGCTAGTGATGAATTTACGGATTGGATGCTTTTGATGAGTGATCAGTTTGAAAAATATTGTCGTTCATATGAAAATGATGATTCTGTTTTAGCGGTTTTTAATCCTTTAATTGTTAATGTTCCAAATATTATTTCTAAATAAGGGAGCGACTTGGCTTCGACAGGAGTAAGTCTGCTTAGATGGCATGTCGCTTTGGGCAAAGCGTAAAAAGCCCAAATAAAATTAAACGCAAACAACGTTAAATTCGCTCCTGCTTACGCTAAAGCTGCGTAAGTTCAGTTGAGCCTGAAATTTAAGTCATACTATCTAGCTTAATTTTCGGTCATTTTTGATAGTGTAGCCTTGCGTTTGACAAGCGTTGAGGTGAAATAAAGTCTTAGCCTTGCTTTTGAGTTTTGGAAGATGAGCGAAGTAGGGTGAAGTAGTCATCTTTGCTAAGCATGTAGAGGTCTTTGTGGGATTATTTTTGGACAGGGGTTCGATTCCCCTCGCTTCCACCAGTTTTAAATCAATGTTTATTGAAATTTGAAGATTAATAAAAATTCATAGTTTAAAGTTTTTAAGGTGTAAAACCCTAAAAACTTTTAGTTTTCCTTAAAAAGTTTGGAAGCTAAGTGCGTTGCACGACTTTGATCTGTATCTTTTTTAAGTGTTTTATAAATTTTACTTACATATTCTTCTAAGGTTTGTTGAGAATCTATGATTTTTTCAGAAGAAGGAATTTTTTCATACTCTCCATTGTTTTTAAGCTCATAAGCTAAAACATTATCACTAAGTTGCAAGCGTAAAAATTGAGCTAATTTAGCTTTACTTCTTTCATCATATATAGGAGTCATAAGTTCTAAGCGACGCTCTAAATTTCTTGGCATCCAATCTGCACTCGATATAAAATAATTTGGCTCACTATGTTTAAAATAAAATACTCTAGCATGTTCTAAGTATTTTCCTATGATGCTTCTAACGCGTATGTTTTTGCTGTATTCTTCATCAGGTTTTAAGCAACAAATTCCGCGTATGATAAGATCGATTTGCACTCCTTCCATACTTGCTTCATAAAGCGCTTGTATGATATCACTATCTACAAGAGAATTCATTTTAGCTACAATCACACCTTCATTTTTCTTGCTTGTTTCAATGCGTATCATTTCTAAAACTTTTTCTTTGATTTGATTTGGGCTCATTGAAAGAGTTTGAAGGCGACGATTTTTGCTAAAGCCCGATAAGATGTGAAAAAAGCTTGTCGTATCTCTTGCAAATTCTGCTTTGCTTGTAAAATAACTCACATCAGTATAGATTTTAGCACTGCTTGCATTATAATTTCCCGTACTTAAATGCATATAAAATTTAAGTTTATCTCCTTGTTTGCGTATGACTTGAGAAACCTTAGCGTGGACTTTAAAACCTGTAATGCCATAAATAACATGAGCTCCGGCATTTTCTAAAGCTTTTGCCCAATGAAGATTGTTTTCTTCATCAAAGCGTGCTTTTAATTCTACCATCACAGTTACTTGTTTTCCATCGCTTGCAGCATCAATTAAAGCTTGAACTATATTGGAATTTTTTTCAACTCTATAAAGTGTCATTCTTATGGAAATTACTTCAGGATCTTTGCTTGCTTCTTTGATAAATTTATAAACTGGATCAAAACTTTCAAAAGGTTGTATAATGAGTATATCTTCTTTTTCTACAGCATCAAAAATAGATAAATTCTCATCAAAAGGTGGTAAAGTTTTAGGCGTGTAAAGTGGGCTTAAAAGATGCGTAAAGGTTTTATTTCCTGCGATTTGCCAAAGGCTAGGGAGATTGAGTAAAATAGAATATTCATAAACATCTTTATGAAAAATTTTCATGTGAGTATTAAGAAATTCTACGATTTGCTCATCTGCATCTTTTTGAATTTGCAATCTTACAAAAGCTCCTTTTCTGCGAAGCTTCAAGCCTTGTTCTAAAATCATCATAAAATCATCAGCTTCTTCCTCTTCTATTATCATATCTGCATTTCTAGTCACTCTAAATGCTGCTGAAGCTAAGAGTTTATAGCCTGGAAAAATTTCTTCTGCGTGTTGATGGACTATACTTTCTATAGGAACATAAATATTTGCACTTACTTCATAAAAACGAGGTAAAACTCTTGGAATTCTAATCATTCCAAATTTTACAAGTTCAGGATGCGCTTTATCGCAAATTTTAACCGCTAGTGAAAAAGATAAGTTGTTTAAATGCGGAAAAGGGTGAGTAGCATCAACAGCTATTGGAACAATAACAGGAAAAATATTAGAGAAAAAATACTCATCACATTTTTGTTTTAAATTTTCATCTAAATTCTCATAATGTTTTATGAAAAGATTTTCTTTTTCTAATTCACTTGTGATTTCATTAAAATAACGCTCCAAAAGTTCTTTTTCTTGGTGTAAATATTTGCGTATGGCTTTTAATTGTTGTAACGGGGTCATTTCATCGCTACTGCTTGCATTAACTCCAGCTGAAAAAAGTTGTTTTAAGCCTGCGACGCGTATCATATAAAATTCATCTAAATTAGTGCAATATATAGCTATAAATTTTAATTTTTCTAACAAGGGTAAATTTTTAGAACATTGGTCTAAAACACGAGAATTAAAGCGAAGCCAAGAAAGTTCGCGATTGATAAACATATCAGGACTTGTTTGCATTAATTTTTCCTTTTTTAGTTGTATTTTATCATTTATTTTGAAATTATTGAATAAAAGTTTTAAATTTTTTTAGGTTAATTAAGAGTAAATATATCTTTAAAATTATATTAAATTCATCTATGTTAGAATCACAAAATTTATTTCTGGGAAATTCTGTGACATTGTTGTTTCATTGAAGATTTTAAGAAATGATAATTTTAAGGAGGAAAATTTTGAAGAAAACTTCGAATCTTTTTACTATTTTTCTTGTTTTGCTTTTTGTTTTCTTTGCGGTTGGGTTTTATACTTTTTATAACGCTAAGGGCACATCTTATTTAAGCAATGCAAGTGAATCTTGTAATAACTGCCATATTATGAATGAAGTTTATAACGAATACATGGCAGGACCACACTCTCAAAAAGTCAAAGGCGAACCAAGAGCAACTTGTGTGGATTGTCATTTGCCACATAATTTTGTAGCTAAGTGGATAGCTAAAGCGCAAAGTGGTTTAGGACATGCTTATGCTTTTACTTTTAAACTTGATGAGTTGCCTACAAATTTGAGTGCGACTGAAAAAAGCAGAAAAATGGTGCAAGAAAACTGCATACGCTGTCATGCAGATTTTGCTCAAACAGCTATCAATGCTACAACAAATCCACATGCAGACAAGTCATTAAATTGTGCTTCTTGTCATAAAGATGTTGGACATAAACACGGAATTTAATAAGGAGAAGATGAATGAAAAAAAATATTTTACGCTTAGGTATTGTCGTTTTGGTTTTACTTATAGCGGGAGTTTTATGGCTAAATAATGATATCAATCAAAAAAAAGAAGATGAAGCAAATAAAAATGCCATTGCAGCAAATGCTGATTTTTCTTTGCTTAGCGATGATGATCCAAATTTTGAAAAATGGGGTAAGGTTTTTCCAGAGCAACTAAAAATGTATTTAACGGTTGAAAAAGAAGAGCCTAAGGCTACTGAATTTGGTGGTAATTTAGCTTATTCAAAATTAATTCGCTTTCCTCAATTAACCATACTTTGGGCAGGATATCCTTTTAGTCTTGATTTCAATGAAGAAAGAGGGCATTTTTGGGTTCAAGTAGATCAAATGAAAACAGCAAGAAACAACAAAGATTTTCTTAATGCCCATGGACTTGCTGCTTTTAAAGGTCAACCTGCAGCTTGTATGAATTGTCATAGTGGATGGACTCCATGGCTTATAAAAAATGTTGCTAAAGGAGATTTTACTGCTTTTAACTCTACAAATTATTGGACTATGATTAAAAATATCCCAGCTGTTGATGGTATAGTAGAAAATTCACCTGAACATGCAGGCCCACATGGTGGTAAAAGAATGGGTGTAACTTGTGCAGATTGTCACAATCCAAATGATATGAGTTTAAGACTTACTCGTCCAGCAGCTATTAATGCTTTAGTTTCTAGAGGATATGAAAAAGATCCAGTACAAGGCGTAAAAGCTACAAGAGAAGAAATGAGAACTTTAGTTTGCTCTCAATGTCATGTTGAATACTATTTTAAACCAACAGGGGAAAAAGTAAAAGTAATGGGTGAAACTATTGTAGATGATAGTTCTAAAAAATGGTGGAATGGAACTCAGAAAAATTATGATGAGTATGAGTTTTGGAGAGATGGCAATAAAGTTAAAGAGATTGAAACCGATGGTATAGTTTTAACTTTTCCTTGGAGTGAGTGGAAAAAAGGACAACCATTTAGAATTGAAATGCTAGATGATTATTATGATAAAGTTCGTGGAGTATTTGGAGCTGATTTTACTCATAAATTAACAGGAGCGCAAATTATTAAAATTCAACATCCAGAAAGTGAACTTTATAGTGGCGGTGTGCATGCTGCAAATGGAGTAAGTTGCGTGGATTGTCATATGCCTTATGTTAGAGAAGGAGCTAAAAAGGTTACTCAACACAATATCACTTCTCCTTTAAGAGATATTAACTCTGCTTGTAAGTCTTGTCATAAACAAAGTGAAGATTATTTAAAAGCTCAAGTGCTTGACATACAAAACAGCGTTGCACATGATCAAAGAACTGCAGAGTATGCAATTGTTAGTTTGATTATGGATACTAAAAAATTACGCGATGAACTAGGCAATATGGAAAAATTCCAAAGCGATGGAAAAGCTGATGCGAAAAAAATTAGCGAAGAGCTAAAAGAAGTTTTAGAACTTCATCGTAAAGCTCAAATGAGAGCGGATTTTGTTAATGCTGAAAACTCAACTGGTTTCCATAATCCTCGCGAAGCTTCAAGAATGTTATTGCAAGCTGTTGATATGGCAAGAATGGGACAAACTAAACTTGTAGAAATTGCAGCGGCAAATGGAATTAAAGATTTTAAAACTTCAAATTTAGGTTTTGAAGATATTCAAAAATTTAATCCAGGAGAGCTTTATTATAAGGTAGATGTTAATAATCATAAAGCTGGAGAGCGTTACTATGCAGATGAAAAAGATGTTAATGGCAATCCTCCAAAAGAACTTTTAGAGCATGATAAAGAGCTTGCTCCTTATAATTATCAAGTGATTGATAAAAAATAATTCTTAAGCCCTATAATCATAGGGCTTTTTCTTTTCTTTGTTTTAAAAAATATAAACTTTTTATTTAAAATTCACTTTTGCTTCACTTTGTTTTGTCAAAATATCACAAATTTTGATAATCAAAAAGGAGTTAAAATGATCAATAAAAATAAATTGTTTAGACAGGTTCATATCTATCTTAGTTTGTTCTTTTTGCCTTGTGCTTTGCTTTTTGCTTTAACGGGTATAGCGTATATTTTTGGTATTAATCAAGATGTGGGCTTAAAAGTTGAGCAGTATCAATTGTCAAAAGTTATAGAAAGTGGTAAAGAAAGAGAAGCTTTAATAGAGTATTTAAAAACAAATGGTTTAAAAGTACCATCTAATACAAATATAATTAAAAGTAAAGATAAAGGTATAACAATAGGTGGAACTCATTATAGTGCTAATATAACTCAAAATTCTACTAATGAATACAATATTACCTTAAAAACAAGATCTTTACTTGGAGATATGATTATGCTTCATAAAGATAAGGGTGCTTGGTATTTTTCTGTGCTTAGCGTAGGTTTTGGTATTACTTTATTTATGCTTTATATTTCAGGGCTTATGATTACTTTGTTTGCAAATAAAAAAGATAGAAGTAAACAATTTGCAGTTCTTGGAGTAGGGGTTGTTGTAACTTTGCTTTTGGCTTATCTTAGCCTTTGATTTTTCCTAGCTTTTTAAGCTAGGTATTATTTATTTTTTTGTATAATCATACTTTACTTTATTGGACAGATGGGTGAGTGGCTGAAACCACACCCCTGCTAAGGGTGCAGATCTTAACGGGTCTCGAGGGTTCAAATCCCTCTCTGTCCGCCACTAAAACTTTCTTGAAAATCCCAAGTATTTTATTAAGTATCGAAGCAAGAGACTAGCCCTTGCGAGGTTGTATTATTTTACAGCGTTTTTGATTTCTAAAATCATAGTTTTTAAAGACTCTAGTCCATTTCCACTTGCTAAATACCAGTATTCTGGATCAAGATAGATAATTTTTTTGTTTTGTGCTGCTTTGGTTTTAGCGACAAGCGCATTATCGAGTATGCCTTGCGCTCGTTCTTTGTTGCCTACAATGATATTTCTATCAATAACAAAAATATAATCAGGATTTTTTTCTAATATAAATTCAGAATTGATACTTTTACCGTGAGTGCCTACTTTTATATTCTCATCTACTGCGTTAATCCCTAAAACATCGTGAATAATCCCAAAGCGAGATTGAGGACCAAAGGCTGAAATTTTGTTAGAATTTGTAAGAATAATAAGAGCTTTTTTATCTTCATCAACTATACTTTTGGCTTTTTCAATTTCATTTTTAATATCTGAAATTTTTTCCAAAGCTTCTTTTTCCAAACCATAAAGTTTTGCAACGCTTAAGACATTGTTTTCAAAAGAGCTTAAAAAATTTGCATTATCAAGACCTACAAATAAAGTTGGAGCTATTTCTTTTAATTTATCATAAAATTTACTTTGTCGTCCGGAAATGATGATAAGATCAGGTTTTAAAGCATTAATGGCTTCAAAATCAACTTGCTGTACTCCACCTACACTAGGTTTGTTTTTAAATTGTTGTAGGTATTTTGGTAAATTTTTAGCAGGAACGCCTGCGACTCTATCGTTTAATTTTAAAGCATCAAAAGTATCTAAAATTCCAAGATCTAAGATCACTACCTTAGAAGGATTTTTAGGGATTTTATTTTCTCCTAGACTATCCTTCACTAAAAAACTATCACCCTCATCACTCATGCTGATAGGTAAAACTTTCACCGTAGCAGTGTTGGTTTTTGTTGTAGAACTTGCGTTGTTTTCATTTGAGTTTGAATTACAAGCTGTTAAGATTAGACTTAAAAAAAATGCAAAAAATGCAAAAACTAAAGATTTTTTCATATTTTCTCCTTTTTAAAAATAAATACAAATTTTCTTACCATTAATTTGACTTACGGGTATATCCATATCATAAATTTGTTTTAAATTTTCTTGATTGATGATTTCATCTTTTGAGCCTTGTTTTAAAAGCTTCCCATCTTTTAAGGCTATGATTTCATCAGAATAAATCGAAGCAAAATTAATATCATGTAATACAACAGCTATACTTTTGTTAAAGTCTTTGACTAAATTTTTCATTAGTTGCATGATTTGTACGCTATGCTTCATATCAAGATTGTTCAAAGGTTCATCAAACATTATAAATTCAGTATCCTGAGCGATGATCATGGCTATAAAAGCTCTTTGCTTTTGTCCCCCGCTTAATGTATCTAAAAATTCATTTCTTAAGTTGCTAAGTTCCATGTATTCTAAAGCTTCATTGATTTTGATTTTATCGTTTGTATTAAGTCTTCCTTGAGAATGCGGAAAACGCCCAAAAGCGACTAATTCTTCAACTTTTAATCTTAAATTGATATTGTTTTGTTGTTTGAGAATGGAAATTTTTTGTGCTAAGATTTGCTCTTTATAATTTTTTAAATTCATTCCATCGATATAAATTTCTCCACTACTAGGTTTTATCAAACGACTTGCTAGAGCTAAAAGAGTGGATTTTCCAGCGCCATTGGCTCCTATTATAGAAGTGATTTTGCCTTTATGAAAATCAAGGCTAAGATCTGAAATAATGACTTTATTATCATAAAATTTGGTGATATTTTTTAGTTTAATCATAATTTATTACCCTTTAATACAAGATAGATAAAATATATCCCACCTAAGAAATTAATAACCACGCTTATAGTGGCATTATAATCAAAAACTCTAGAGACAAAAAACACCCCTCCAAGCAAAGCCAAAATACTAATAAGTATACAAGCGCTTAGCAAAATACTATGCTTTGCAGTTTTAAATAGCTCATAAGTGATATTTACTACTAAAAGTCCTAAAAAGGTTATAGGACCTACAAGTGCGGTGCTAATAGAAGTTAAAATAGCTATGATAATCATCAATTGTTTTGAAATTTTTTGATAATTTATCCCTAAATTTATCGCTAAATCTTTGCCTAAATTTAAAGGATCTAAAAATTTCATATAGCGAAAAATCCATATAAAACTTAAAAAGCTAATAATATAAGCAAGAATTAAAACATCAAAAGCAATATTATCAAAACTAGCAAACATTCTTCCTTGTATTACCATGAATTCATCAGGGTCGATTAGTACTTCAAAAAAAGAGCTTAAAGTGCTAAAAAGTGTTCCAAAAACTAAACCTAAAAGCATGATAAGATAAATACTTCTATCACTACTAAATAAAATCTTATAAAGTCCTAGTGAAAAAACCACCATACAAACTAGAGTGATTAAAAAATTGATATCGTTTTTATAAACACTTAAATTAGCCGCACCAAAAGAAAAGATAAGAGCACTTTGAAGCAACATATATAAAGAATCTAATCCTATGATAGCAGGGGTTAGAATTTTGTTATTGCATAAAGTTTGAAAAATCACTGTTGAAACAGCGATACAAATAGCTACTATAATAATAGCCGCAATTTGTAAAAAACGACTTTTTAAGGCATACTCATCAAAGCCATTTAAACCCACAAATATAAAAATCCCTATCATGTTAAGTGTTAAAAAGCTTAAAATTAGCATTTTTTTACGCATAAACTTTCCTTTTTAGTAAAAGAAAGATAAAGATTAAAGACCCTAAAACACCTGTAGTGATACTTAAAGGCATTTCAAAAGGAAAGATAACAAGTCTTGAAATGATATCGCAAACAAGTAAAAACAAAGCTCCACAAAGTGCTATATAGATAAGATTTTTTCTAAGATTATCACCTAGATAAAGAGCTACTAAATTTGGGATAATTAGCCCTAAAAAAGGGATAATCCCAACGCTTACAATCACTAAGCTAGTGATAATGCTTACAATCATTAAGCCTAAAAATAATATACCATTATAAGAAATTCCAAGATTTAAAGCTATATCTTCACCCATGCCAACTATGGTGATTTTATGAGCTAAAAAATAAGCAAGTATAAAAAGTGGTAAAGAAATGTAGAGCAATTCATAATTTCCCTGTATAACATTTGCCATACTGCCTTGTAGCCAACCTTGGATATTTTGTATATAATTTAAAGCATAGGCAAAAAAAGTGGTTATAGCACTAATAATACCTCCAAACATCAAGCCTATCAAAGGTACAAAAATCACATCTTTGAGTTTGATTTTTCTTAAAATTTGGATAAATATAAAAGAACCCAAAAGTGCAAATATAGAAGCAATGATAGCTTGAGTGAAAAAAGACGCTCCAGTAAAAAATATTAAAGAAATAAGTATGCCAAATTTAGCACAATCCATGGTCCCTGCTGTAGTTGGGGAAACGAATTTATTTTGCGTGAGTTGTTGCATGATAAGCCCACATATACTAAGACTCATTCCTGTGAGTAAAATCGCTATAAGTCTAGGAATTCTTGTGAGAGTTATGATTTCTAGTTGAGTGGAGTTAAGATTAAGAATATCTTTTACATTGATACTGATAACTCCTATAAATAAACTTATCATTCCAAAGAATAAAAGTAAAGCTATAAGCACTTTTAAACTCAATATATGCTTAAAAAACAAATCTTTCCTTATAGTAATAATAATTATCAAAAATGAAATTGTAATGAAATTTGTTTTAAGAAATGATAAAACTATAAAGGATATTTTAGTAAGAAATCAAAAATCCAGTGGAAAGTCTTTGCAAGTGTTTGTTATAGTCTATAAGGCTTTCTCCATAGCCATTAAAGTATTGTAAATACCAATAAATTCCGTTATTAAAAATATCATATCCTAGATCAACTTGTATAGCGCCTTTGTTATTGTGGAATTTAAGATTATTTCTTAGCATAAGATTGATAAAATAATCATCACCTAAATACGCTAAATTCACATCAAAATTTCCCATATAATGCAAGATGGCAGGATTATCATCATCTTTTTTGTTTTCAGGAATTCTATACCAAAGGCGTGGAACAAATAAAAATTTATTATATAAAATAGCAGTAGATACATAAATTCTATTCCATGAGCGAGATTGTAAATTCTCATCTCCCTTGCCATTGCTTTCATGCAATATACCTACGCGTAGATTGTTAAAAAATTCATAATCTTTAAGATATAAAGGAAGATCTATAAAAAATTCTGGTTGATAGTTGGTTTCTCTAAAAGGAGAAGAATGCTCATAAATTTGCCACCAAGAAGTTTGAGTATAGGCTATATAATATTTTTCATCTAGTCCTAGTAAATTTTCAAAAAGTCTTTTTTTAACACTAAGTTGGAATTTCGCCTCACTCTTATTATTATTTGTTCCTAAAGAATTAAAACTATAAGTAAAAGGTAAAAAATAATTCATCTTATAAGAGCTAATGCCAAGGGGATTAAAGCTTTCATTTTCACCAAGATAATTAGCCAAAGCTAAGCGAGAAAAGTCTTGTTTTTCTTCTTTTTTTATAGTGATAGAATTTTGCATTTGTGTTGCTTGGCTTGAGTTATTTTGTTCTTGAGAAATCAAAACAGATGAATTTTTTAAAGCGAGTTTTTTGTAAATTTCCATAGCTTTTTTATAATCGCCTTGTTTTTCATACTCTAAAGCTTGTTGTAAATCACTAGCCCATATAAAAACGCATAAGCTTAAAAATAAAGCAATTTTTCTCATTTTAACTCGCTTTTAAATTTTTCATATTCTTCATAAAAATTAAGATTTAAAAAAGCATCTTCATCTTCAAATTCTACAAATTTGGTTTTAATCTCAGAAAATAAAAGTCCTATTTTTTGTTCATTTTTTTCTAAGAAATTTTTACAAGTTTGAGCTAAAGAGCTGTGATAAAAGCCACATAAGGGATGTTTATGCAAAGGGGTTTTTGCTATGATTATTTTATAGTTTTGTTCTAAAAAAGGAAGCATTTTTAAAAGCTCATTTTCACCTACTTTAGGACTATCTACACTTAAAACAAAAACAAATTCATTTTTAAAATTTGAAAGTATAGAGTAAAGCGCAAGCATAGGAGAGTAAACTTCAAATTCTAAAGAATCTTTTATCAAGCTAAAATGGTTTTCAAATTTGTCTTCTTTTGCACTCACATAGACATTTTTAAAAATTTTAGAAAATTTCTCTACTTGAAATTGAGTTAAATTTTGATTTTTAAGAATCAATTTGCTTTTATCTTGTCCCATACGACTAGATTTGCCACCACATAAAATCACGCAATTTAGCTCATTAAGCTGCACAAATTTCCTTTTTTAATGTAATTCTACCACAAATTCGCCAAAATATTTTATAATTTCTTTTATGAAATACACAGAACTTTTACAATTGCAAACTTTTTTTTCTCAGTTTAAAAAAATCGATTTTATCAAGCGTATTAATGACAATATTTTGGAATTAAGCTTTGATAGAGAAAGATTTATTTTTGATCTCACTCGTGCAATGAGTGCGATTTATACGGCTAAATTTAATGCAAAAAATTATAATGCACCTTTTGATTTTATGCTTAAAAAGTATTTTAGCAATGCTTTTATAAAGGAAGTTAAAGTCCTTGAAGGCAATCGTATTTTATGTTTTAGTGTAAAAGCTAATAAGGCTTATAAAAGCTATGAGAGCAAGATTTATTTTGAATTTACGGGTAAAAATACCAATGTTATTCTTACAGATGAAAAAGATTTGATCATAGAGGCTTTAAGACACATTGATAAAAGTTATCGTGTTGTAAAACCTAATGTGATTTTAGAGCCTTTAAAGCCTTATAAAATGGATGAAAATTTTGAGGAAATCAAAGACTTTGCAGATTATTTTTCTCGCAAATTTACAAGCATTTATGAGAGTAAAATCAAACAAATAAAAAATTTAAAACTTGCACAAGTAGATAAAAAAATACAAAATTTACAAGAACTTTTTTCTAGTCTAGATGAAGAAAATTCTTTACTCTTAAAAGCTTTAGAATACAGAAAAAGGGCTGATGTATTGTTTGCAAATTTGAGTGTTTTAAAAGATTATGAAAGGGAATTTAAGCTTGATGATTTTGAAGGCAAAGAGCTTGAATTTAAGCTTGAATTTAGTCCTAAGCGAAGCGCTAATTTATATTATAAAAATGCCAAAAAATTAGAACAAAAAGCTAAAAATTTAAACATACAAAGGCAAAATTTAAAAGAAAAGTTAGATTTTACCTTGAGTTTGAAAGAATTATTGCTTCAAGCTAAGAGTGAGATAGAGCTTGAAATTTTACTACCTAAAAAAAATAGCAAAAAAAATCAAGATTATAAACAAGAAGATCTTGTGGCAAATTTTTATTACAATGAGTTTAAAATTTGTGTGGGTAAAAATGAAAAAGGCAATGAATTTTTACTTAAAAATGCTAAAAAAGATGATTTGTGGCTTCATGTAAGGGATATTCCTAGCGCACATACTTTGATTGTATCAAACAAGCAAAAAATCAGCCTCGATGTGATAGAATTTGCTGCAAGGCTTTGTGTAAGCTTTTCTAAGTTAAAGAAAGGTTCGTATTGGGTCGATTATACCTTAAAAAATTTTGTTAAGGTTCAGCAAAAGGCGTTTGTAAATTATACAAATTTTAAAAGTATTAATATCACAAAGGATTAAAATGCCAGTTAGCCCTTTAGGAAATATCAATTATATAAATCAGAATATGGCTTATCCAGCTACACAAGCAAGCAATGAGCTTGCAAAAGAAGGTTTTGCAGCTACGCTAAATATGGCTGAATTTAATGAAAAAGAAAAAACTTTAAACAAGCTTGAAAAAGTCAATGAGACTCATGAAATCAAAGAAGAGATCAAAGAAAAAGCCGAACAAGAAGAAAAAAAGAAAAAACACAATCAAGAAGCTAAAACCAGCGATGATGAGAAAAATGAAGAAGATGAGTCTAAAGATCCAAATTTTAAAGACGCACAAAGCATTCATCGCCTAGATATTAGTATATAAGGAAAAATATGTTTAATACAACTAGAATTATTTCAGCTCTTGTGATGATAGGGGCTATTATTATTATCGCGTTGATTGATCAATTTTTTATCAATTTTATCGTTTTTGCGGTTTTATTGTATTTATCTTTTAGTGAAGCAAAAAAACTTTTTGCTTTAGAAAATATTTCTATTATCCCTTTGGCTATAGCTTTTATTTTGGGAAGTTTATCGCATAAAGCTTTGCTTTTTGGGATTTTAGCTTTGTTATTAGTCGTTGGATATTTGGTTTATAAAAAGGCTTCCTTAAAACCAGCTCTTATTTATATTTATCCTAGTTTGCCTATTTTAGCACTTTGGCAAGTGTATTTAGATCAGGGTATGTTTGCGCTTTTTTGGCTTATCATTATCGTTGCAGCTTGCGATAGTGGGGCGTATTTTATCGGAAAACTTATGGGTAAAACTCCTTTTTCTCCAACAAGTCCAAACAAAACCTTAGAAGGTGTTATAGGTGGCTTGATTTGTGCGAGTGTTATTGGAACTATTTTGGGAATTTTTGTTTATAGTTTTTGGCTTTCTTTACTTTGTTCGTTTTTTGTAGCGATTTTTGCAGTGATTGGAGATTTGTTTGAGAGTTATTTTAAAAGAGAAGCAGGTGTAAAAGATAGTGGAGATCTTATCCCTGGTCATGGGGGCGTGCTCGATAGAATCGATGCAGTGATCATTGCTGCTTTTGTGATGGTTACTTTTTTATGATACTTTTTGGAAGTACGGGCAGTATAGGAGTAAATGCTCTTAAACTTGCTGCTTTAAAAAACATTCCCATTTCTGCTTTAGCTTGTGGGGATAACATCGCTCTTTTAAATGAGCAAATCGCAAGGTTTAAACCCAAATTTGTTGCCATAAAAGATTCAAAAAATAAGCATTTAGTTAAACACGATAGAGTTTTTATAGGGCAAGAAGGTTTAGAGCAAATTTTAACAGAATGTCAAGATAAGCTTTTACTCAATGCCATTGTAGGTTTTGCAGGACTTAAAAGCACTTTAAAGGCTAAAGAGCTTGGCAAAAACATAGCTTTAGCTAACAAAGAAAGTCTTGTAGTAGCTGGGAGTTTTTTGAAAGGGGCTAAATTTTTACCCGTTGATAGTGAGCATGCAGCTTTAAAATTTTTACTCGAAGGTAAAAAAAATATAGCAAAACTTTATATCACAGCAAGTGGTGGAGCTTTTTATAGGTATAAAATCAAAGATTTAAATCAAGTCAGTGTCAAAGATGCTTTAAAACATCCTAATTGGAACATGGGAGCAAAGATCACTATAGATAGTGCGACTATGGCAAATAAGCTTTTTGAGATTATAGAGGCTTATCATTTATATGATTTTAAAGAAATTGATGCTTTAATAGAACCAAGATCTTTAGTGCATGCAATGTGTGAATTTAAAAATGGAGCTAGCACGGCGTATTTTTCAAAAGCAGATATGAAACTAGCTATTTCAGATGCTATATTTGAAAAACAAGATACGCCTATTTTAGAGGCTGTTGATTTTAGCAAAATGCCTGCTTTAAAATTTCATCCAATCAGCACAAAAAAATATCCTATTTTTAAGCTTAAAAATACATTTTTAAAAGAGCCAAATTTAGGTGTTATCATCAATGCTGCTAATGAAGTTGGTGTTTATAATTTTTTAGAAAATAAAAGTGGATTTTTAGGTATCACTAAATGCATTTTTAAAGCCCTTGATCATTTTGGAGTGCCTAAAATTTCAAGTATAGAAGAGGTTTTTGAGTATGATTTTAAAACAAGAGAGTATTTAAGGAGTTAAAATGAAATTTTTTTTAACAATTTTATTTTTTATAACAAGCATTTTTGCTTTAGAGCTAGACTTTAGCGTAGGAGAAAATGGAAAAAGTCTAGATGATAATAATACAGTTTTAATTTTTGGTGGAATTCAAGGTGATGAGCCTGGTGGATTTCATGCGGCAAGTTTGCTTTTGAGTGATTATAATATCACCAAGGGTAAGATTATAGTGGCTCCAAATTTAGCTTTTGATAGCATTATCAAGCGTTCGCGTGGGAATAATGGGGATTTAAACCGTAAATTTGCAAGCATTAGCCCAAAGGATCCTGATTATAAAACTGTGCAACGCATTAAAGAGCTTATTTTACTTCCTGAAGTTAGTATGGTGATCAATCTTCACGATGGTTGGGGTTTTTATAAACCTACTTATATCGATGCGATGCAAAATCCTAAGCGTTGGGGAAATTCAAGCGTGATTGACACAAGTGAAATCAATGCAAGCAAATACCCTGATCTTGAAAATATTGCCACTCAAACCGTAAATAGTGTCAATTCTTCGCTTGCTGATCCAAAGCATGCTTATCATCTTAAAAACACCAAAACCCAAGAGCTTGGCGATATGGAAATGCTTAAAGCTTTGACTTATTTTGTGATTTCAAATCACAAAGCCGCTTTTGCAAATGAAGCGAGTAAAAATCTGCCTGTAAATTTAAGAGCTTATTATCATCTTTTGGCAATTGAAAATTATTTAAAAACTGCAGGAATTGAATTTAGTAGAGATTTTGAACTCACTCCACAAGGGGTTGATAAAGTCATAAATAAAGAGCTTGAAGTAAAACTTTTTGATGATAGAATTTTACTTTCTTTAAAAAATCCAAGAAAGCTTATCAACTATGTGCCTTTTCCGGTAAATAAAGAGTTAAATTATAACACAAGCAATGAACTTACGGCTATTATCGCAGAAGGAAATTCTTTTTATATCCAGTATGGCAATCGTTTTCAAACAAGATTATATCCTGAGTATTTAGAATTTAGCGATGCTTTTAATGAGGTAACTTTTCAAGTTGATGGCAATGAAACCACCGTTCCTTTTGGAACCAAGGTGAAAGTAAAAGAGAATTTTCTTATTCCAAAGATAGCTAATGTGCGCGTAAATATCATAGGCTTTGATCACTCAAAAGATGAAAGTGGTATTTTAGTTCATAAAAAAAATATGCAAACACAATATTCTTTAGATATGGCAGGTAAAATTTATAGAGTGGAATTTTATGAGTTAAGAGGGGCGAATTTGCAACAACTTTTAGAAGCAAATACCAATAGCAAGTTGATCAAAAATGCTAAAAATTTGGATTTAAACACTCTTAAAATGGCAAGATCAAAAGATAAATTCTTAGGTTCTATTTTAGTGGAATTTGAATGAAAAATCTTATCCTAGCTATAGAAAGTTCTTGTGATGATAGTTCTATAGCTATCATTGATAAAAATACCTTAGAATGTAAATTTCATAAAAAAATTTCCCAAGAATTAGATCATAGTATCTATGGAGGAGTGGTGCCTGAACTTGCTGCAAGGCTTCATAGCGAGGCTTTACCAAAGATACTTACGCAATGCAAAGAGCATTTTAAAAATCTTTGTGCCATAGCTGTGACAAATGAGCCTGGACTTAGTGTTTCTTTGCTCAGTGGAATTTCTATGGCAAAAACCTTAGCAAGTGCTCTAAATTTACCTTTAATCCCTATAAATCATCTTAAAGGTCATATTTATAGTCTTTTTTTGGAAGAAAAAATTTCTTTAGATAGGGGAATTTTGCTTGTCAGTGGTGGGCACACTATGGTGCTTTATCTTAAAGATGATGCAAACTTAGAGCTTTTAGCAAGCACAAATGATGATAGCTTTGGAGAAAGTTTTGATAAAGTGGCTAAAATGATGAATTTAGGTTATCCTGGTGGGGTTATCATAGAAAATTTAGCAAAAAATGCCAAACTTAAAAATATCTCTTTTAACACACCTTTAAAGCATTCTAAAGAACTCGCTTTCAGTTTTTCAGGGCTTAAAAATGCAGTGCGTTTAGAAATTTTAAAGCATAAAAATTTAAGCGATGATATAAAAGCAGAAATAGCTTATGCCTTTGAAAATACAGCTTGTGATCATATCATGGATAAATTAGAAAAAATTTTTAATCTTTATAAATTTAAAAATTTTGGCGTTGTAGGTGGAGCGAGTGCAAATCTTAACTTGCGTTCGCGTTTGCAAAATTTATGTCAAAAATATAATGCAAATTTAAAACTAGCTCCTTTAAAATTCTGCTCTGATAATGCTTTGATGATAGCAAGAGCCGCAGTTGATGCTTATGAAAAAAAGGAATTTGTAAGTGTAGAAGAAGATATTTTAAGCCCTAAAAATAAAAATTTTTCAAGGATATAGATGAGAAAAGCTTTTACCATATTAGAACTTGTTTTTGTGATTGTTATCTTAGGAATTTTAGCCGCTATTGCTTTACCAAAAATGAGTTCAAGCAAGGATGAAGCGGAGATTAGCAAGTCTTTAAACAACCTTAAAACTTTGATCAATGACATAAGCATTTATACTTTAAAAAATGATCATTTAAGCTCTATAAAAACGATGAGTAATGTAAGTGGGGTTGAAAATGTCGATCTTGGCAATTTCAATGGCACAAAAGAAGTAAATTTTCGCGTAGGCGATGATAAAGAATGCTTAAAACTTGTTTTTATAGATAGAGCGGATTTTATACTCATGGGAATTTCAAGTAATGAAGCAAGCAAAAATGCTATCATCAACGCAGCCAATCAAAGCCATGAAGATTTAGAAAATATAGACTTTACAAGCTCTTCTAGCAATAAAGCTTGTGTGATCTTAAGTAAGAATGAAAATTTTAAAAACCTAGCAAGTAAAACTTATCTTTTAATAGGGGAAATGTAATGATAGTGAGCAAAGCTTATGAGATTGACTCTTGTGATGATGTAGAGCTTGGTATAAAAAGAGAATCAAAGCTTGAATTTAAGCTTTGGTATGATGATGAAAAAACACCTGAAGCCTTGGTGTTTGTGGTGCAAGGTATGGGTGATGATATATCATCGATCCAATATGTTGGTGATTATATGGTAAGGCAATTTAATACTGCTGTAGTTGGAGTAAATTATCATTGTATTGGCAATCGTCCTCAAACTGGATCAACTTTTTATTTAGATGATATAGACAAGCTTATTTTAAAAGCAAGTTGTGAAGCTGCGGATATCAAGCTTCCTTATGATGTTGATAAAATTCAAGACTATAAACAAATGAGTGAAATTTTTCATTTTATTAACTATAGCATTGTCCAAGGCAAGCAAAAAGGTAATTTTACACCAAATTATTTTTTAAATTTGCATGTGAGTTTGCAACCGACAAAAAACGAGTATCAAAATTTTGGGATCATGCAAGCTCAAGATCTTTTAAATGTCACACTTTACCTTAAAAAACATGCTCCTTTTGATACTATGGGGGGGGGTATACCCGTTATTATGATAGGTAGTTCTCATGGGGGATATTTAGCACATTTGGCGGCTAAGATTGCACCTTGGTTAGTAGATGGAGTGTTGGATAATTCTGCATACGCGAAGTTTTTATGGAGAGTTGTAGGTTTTGGAAAGGAAATAGATTTTATGCAGTGTAGTGAATTTTCTACTTTTGATTTTTTCCATCATATTAAAACACATTGTTCGACAAAAACTTTTTGGACAAGTAATTCTTCATCGCCTCGTTTTTTTTCTCCCGCAAGAAGAAAAATTCGAAATCTTTTAGAGGAAGATCATCTTTTAGAACAATCAAAATGTTTAAAAACTTGCTTTATAAGTTATCATTCGTTATATGATGAGTATGTTTCTTTAAAAGAAAAAACTATGTTCTATGAAGAGCTTGAGAAACTTGGTTTTGATGTAACTTTGTGTTCTGTTACTAAAGAATCTCAAGTTGATGGAAAATTTATTAAAAACTTAAATCATGGCATGGGAATTCCGGTAAAACTTTTGATTAAGAAAGAACTTCCTTTAATGCTAGAAAAAATAAAACAAAATTCAAAAAAAGATTATAAAGAAAAATGTATCTCTTATCCTTGCGAGGATTTGTTGTATCAATTTAGCGAAAAAGATGACAAAATGTCACTAAAAATAGATAAAATTTAAGGAAAGCTAATGACCCTACTAGAAAAAAACATACAAGCTTTATTAAGTGGAGTAAATGAACCCTTAGGAAATAAACTTTTAAATTTCATACAAAATAAAACTTGCTCTCGTTTTAATATAGATGAAAATTTAAATATCTTTGATAAAACTCATAATGTTTTCATGTATGAAAACTTAGAAGAAGAAATAAATTTTTTCTATCAAAGTATTTTAGAAAAAACTCCTAGATATCCTTTTATATGTATTTATGGTATAGGCAATGCTTTACTGATTAAAAATTTAGCTAAACACTATAAACATCTTTTTGTATTTGAAAGTGAAATAGAACTTTTTATTCTAGCTTTAAGTACGATAGATTTGAGTGAAGAGCTTTGTAGTGGAAAAATTTATCTTGTGGATATCGAAGAAGAAAGAGTAGATATTCAACTGCTTATACTTTTTGATATGAAAGATATGTTTGAGTACTTAAGTTTGTATGAAATGTTTGTGAATAATGTTTATTATAAAAAGTTTTATGAGGATGTCTGGCATAAAGCAGATGAGCTTTGCGAGAAAAATATAAAAGTTGTGATAAGAAATTTAAATTCTAGTTTATGTATCGGTTTTGAGTGTTATTCTCATCTTTTACAAAACATCCCTTCTATGCTTGAAAGCATTCCTTTTCAAAGAATCTTAAGTGAAAGAAAAAACAAATTTGAAAATGCTATAGTAGTTTCTGCAGGACCTAGTTTAGCTAAACAACTTCCTTTACTTAAAGCTTATCAAGATAAAGCAGTGATCTTTTGTGCTGATGGGGCTTTAAGCATGCTTGAAAAAGAAGGCATAATACCTGATTATGTTACGAATTTAGATTTTACTGATCTAGCAATGAAATTTTTTCAAAATAAAGAAAATAAAACTTCTTTAAATATGCTTTCATGTGCTACTCATCCTAGTTTGGTTCATTTTTTAGATAATAAAAGTGTAGTTTTAAGAGATGATCCTTTATACCAACGCTTCAATCTTAATGACTTTGGCTATATCGATACAGGCACTCATGTAAGTCATTTTTCTTATACCTTAGCTTTGGCTTTAGGATTTAAAAATATCATCATGATAGGACAAGATTTAGCCTTTGATGAAGAAGGAAATTCACACTCAAAAGGTTTTGATTTTGGAGAGAAATTTAGTGGTGAAGAAAATATAGATAAACTTAAAGTCACCGCCTATGCAGGCAAAGGTGAAGTTTTAACGCATATAACCTGGAATGATTATCGTATAAAACTTGAATATCTTTTTGCTTGCAATGAACAAAAAGCAAAGTTTTACAATGCTACTGAAGGTGGAGCAAGGATTAATTTCACTGAAGAACTTTCCTTTAAAGAATGTTGTGAAAAACTCCTTACAAAAGAAAAACCTCAATTTGAACTTCCAAAAAGTTTAACTAAAAATAGAAGTGATAAACTCCTAGTTAAATTCAAAGAAAAAATACAAAAAGATCAAGATAATGCTAAAAGATTTTTAGACGATGCTTTAGCTTTAAAACAAATTTTAGAAAATATACTCAGTAAAGATTTTATTTTACCTTTGGAATTTTTAGAAAAAGTTTATCAAAATATAGAAAATTTCAATCACTCTTTAGATGAAGATGAGTTTATACAGGATGGTATTTTAAAAGCAGTGATGTATGAGCGAGGACTTAAGATAAGTTTAGTTTATAAAGAAAATATTGTAGATAATGCTAGTTTTATCAGTGCTTATATTAAAGCTTACCATGAATGGTTGCTTTATTTTATGGAAAAATTAGAGCAAAGAATAAATATTATCATCGATTCTTTTAAGGAACTTCCATGAATTTGCTAGAAAAAAACATACAAGCTTTATTAAGTGGGGTAAATGAACCCTTAGGAAATAAACTTTTAAATTTCATACAAAATAAAACTTGCTCTCGTTTTAATATAGATGAAAATTTAAATATCTTTGATAAAACTCATAATGTTTTCATGTATGAAAACTTAGAAGAAGAAATAAATTTTTTCTATCAAAGTATTTTAGAAAAAACTCCTAGATATCCTTTTATATGTATTTATGGTATAGGCAATGCTTTACTGATTAAAAATTTAGCTAAACACTATAAACATCTTTTTGTATTTGAAAGTGAAATAGAACTTTTTATTCTAGCTTTAAGTACGATAGATTTGAGTGAAGAGTTGAAAGTTTATAAGGTTGTATTATTTGACTGTGTTGCAAAGGATTTAGAAATTCAAATTGCTATGATTTTTGATCAGCAAAGTATTTTAGAGTATTTAAGTTTATATGAAATGTTTATTAGCTCGCATTATTATCTTAAATACTATGAAACTTCTATTTTATCTTTAAATGAACTTTGTATTAAAAGTGCAAGTGTAGCAATAAGGAATGCAGATATTACTTGTTTTTTACCTTTGCTAACACATGGACAGTTTTTACAAAACATCCCTTCTATGCTTGAAAGCATTCCTTTTCAAAGAATCTTAAGCCAAAGAAAAAACAAATTTGAAAATGCTATAGTAGTTTCTGCAGGACCTAGTTTAGCTAAACAACTTCCTTTACTTAAAGCTTATCAAGATAAAGCAGTGATCTTTTGTGCTGATGGGGCTTTAAGCATGCTTGAAAAAGAAGGCATAATACCTGATTATGTTACGAATTTAGATTTTACTGATCTAGCAATGAAATTTTTTCAAAATAAAGAAAATAAAACTTCTTTAAATATGCTTTCATGTGCTACTCATCCTAGTTTGGTTCATTTTTTAGATAATAAAAGTGTAGTTTTAAGAGATGATCCTTTATACCAACGCTTCAATCTTAATGACTTTGGCTATATCGATACAGGCACTCATGTAAGTCATTTTTCTTATACCTTAGCTTTGGCTTTAGGATTTAAAAATATCATCATGATAGGACAAGATTTAGCCTTTGATGAAGAAGGAAATTCACACTCAAAAGGTTTTGATTTTGGAGAGAAATTTAGTGGTGAAGAAAATATAGATAAACTTAAAGTCACCGCCTATGCAGGCAAAGGTGAAGTTTTAACGCATATAACCTGGAATGATTATCGTATAAAACTTGAATATCTTTTTGCTTGCAATGAACAAAAAGCAAAGTTTTACAATGCTACTGAAGGTGGAGCAAGGATTAATTTCACTGAAGAACTTTCCTTTAAAGAATGTTGTGAAAAACTCCTTACAAAAGAAAAACCTCAATTTGAACTTCCAAAAAGTTTAACTAAAAATAGAAGTGATAAACTCCTAGTTAAATTCAAAGAAAAAATACAAAAAGATCAAGATAATGCTAAAAGATTTTTAGACGATGCTTTAGCTTTAAAACAAATTTTAGAAAATATACTCAGTAAAGATTTTATTTTACCTTTGGAATTTTTAGAAAAAGTTTATCAAAATATAGAAAATTTCAATCACTCTTTAGATGAAGATGAGTTTATACAGGATGAAACTTTAAGAGGAGCCTTTGCTTATCGTGGAAAAATGATTGCTGATGTATTGAAACTTCATATACAAGATAAAACGCATTTCATCACAGCTTATATTAAAGCTTACCATGAATGGTTGCTTTATTTTATGGAAAAGTTAGAGCAAAAATACAAGTCTTTGTCAAAAGTATGAAATTTTATTGCTAAAGTATAAAATATTTTTTTGATTGCACGATATAGCATTTAACAAGTTCATGGATGAGCTTGAATTTTTTTAAAAGGATTTAAAATGGGATTTCGTATTAACACCAATGTTGCAGCTTTAAATGCAAAAGCAAACGCTGATTTAAATAGTAAAAGTTTAGATGCTTCTTTAAGCAGACTTAGTTCAGGTCTTAGAATCAACTCCGCAGCAGATGATGCTTCAGGGATGGCGATAGCAGACAGTTTAAGATCTCAAGCTAATACTTTAGGTCAAGCTATATCTAATGGTAACGATGCTTTAGGTATCTTACAAACTGCTGATAAGGCTATGGATGAGCAACTTAAAATCTTAGATACTATTAAAACTAAGGCAACTCAAGCGGCTCAAGATGGACAAAGTTTAAAAACAAGAACCATGCTTCAAGCAGATATCAACCGTTTAATGGAAGAACTTGACAATATCGCAAATACTACTTCATTTAACGGTAAGCAACTTTTAAGTGGAAATTTTATCAATCAAGAATTTCAAATCGGTGCTAGTTCAAATCAAACTGTAAAAGCTACCATAGGAGCAACCCAATCTTCTAAGATAGGTTTAACACGCTTTGAAACAGGAGGAAGAATTTCATCTAGTGGTGAAGTGCAATTTACTCTTAAAAATTACAATGGTATAGATGATTTTCAGTTTCAAAAAGTTGTGATTTCAACTTCAGTTGGAACAGGACTTGGAGCTTTAGCAGATGAGATCAATAAAAATGCTGATAAAACAGGTGTTAGAGCTACTTTTACAGTAGAAACTAGAGGTATGGCTGCAGTTAGGGCTGGAACTACTTCAGATGATTTTACTATCAATGGGGTAAAAATCGGTAAAGTAGAATACAAAGATGGTGATGCTAATGGAGCCTTAGTTGCTGCAATCAATTCGGTTAAAGATACCACTGGAGTTGAAGCTTCAATCGATGCTAATGGACAACTTTTACTTAGCTCAAGAGAGGGAAGAGGAATTAAAATCGAAGGAAGTATTGGTAGAGGTGCTTTTATCAATCCAAATATGATGGAAAATTATGGTCGTTTATCTTTAGTTAAAAATGATGGTAAAGATATTTTAGTAAGTGGTACAGGTCTTTCTTTTGCAGGTTTTGGAGCAAACAGTTTTATCTCTCAGGCTTCTGTTTCTTTAAGAGAGTCAAAAGGAAGATTTGATGCTAATACTGCCGATGCTATGGGATTTGGTTCTGTAAACAAAGGAGTTATGTTAGCTGGTTATTCTTCTGTTAGCGCTTATATGAGTAGCGCAGAAAGTGGATTTTCTTCAGGTTCAGGTTATTCTGTAGGTAGCGGTAAAAATTATTCCACAGGTTTTGCAAACGCTATAGCTATTTCAGCTGCTTCGCAACTTTCTGCGGTATATAATGTTTCTGCAGGTTCAGGTTTTTCTAGTCAAAGCGGACTTTCTCAGTTTGCAACTATGAAAACAACTGCTTTTGGAGTAAAAGATGAAACCGCAGGTGTTACCACACTTAAGGGTGCTATGGCAGTGATGGACATAGCTGAAACAGCTATAACAAATCTTGATCAAATCAGAGCTGACATTGGTTCAGTGCAAAATCAAGTTACATCAACTATAAACAACATTACCGTTACTCAAGTAAACGTTAAAGCAGCTGAGTCACAAATCCGTGATGTAGACTTTGCAGCCGAGAGTGCAAACTACTCTAAAGCAAATATCTTAGCTCAAAGTGGCTCTTATGCCATGGCACAGGCTAATTCTGTTCAGCAAAATGTTTTAAGATTGCTACAGTAATTTAATAAAGCTGCAATATATACAAATCCAAGCCTAGTTTAGAACTAGGCTTTTTTATTTTAAACTCTAAAATTTTTAATTAAACTAAAACTTGGAACACTTCTTGCTTTAATCTTTTCGATGCAATATTTTGAAAGGATTTAAAATGGGTTTTAGGATAAACACTAACATCGGTGCATTAAACGCACATGCAAATTCAGTTGTTAATGCTAGAGAACTGGATAAGTCTTTAAGCAGACTTAGTTCAGGTCTTAGAATCAACTCCGCAGCAGATGATGCTTCAGGGATGGCTATAGCAGATTCTTTGCGTTCACAAGCAGCTACTTTAGGTCAAGCTATCAACAATGGTAATGATGCTATAGGTATCTTACAAACTGCTGATAAGGCTATGGATGAGCAACTTAAAATCTTAGATACTATTAAAACTAAGGCAACTCAAGCGGCTCAAGATGGACAAAGTTTAAAAACAAGAACCATGCTTCAAGCAGATATCAACCGTTTAATGGAAGAACTTGACAATATCGCAAATACTACTTCATTTAACGGTAAGCAACTTTTAAGTGGAAATTTTATCAATCAAGAATTTCAAATCGGTGCTAGTTCAAATCAAACTGTAAAAGCTACCATAGGAGCAACCCAATCTTCTAAGATAGGTTTAACACGCTTTGAAACAGGAGGAAGAATTTCATCTAGTGGTGAAGTGCAATTTACTCTTAAAAATTACAATGGTATAGATGATTTTCAGTTTCAAAAAGTGGTTATTTCAACTTCAGTTGGAACAGGACTTGGAGCCTTAGTTGAAGAGATTAATAAAAGTGCTGATCAAACCGGTGTTAGAGCTACTTTTACAGTAGAAACTAGAGGTATGGCTGCAGTTAGGGCTGGAACTACTTCAGATGACTTTGCTATTAATGGGGTAAAAATCGGTCAAGTAGAATACAAAGATGGTGATGCTAATGGAGCCTTAGTTGCTGCAATCAATTCGGTTAAAGATACCACTGGAGTTGAAGCTTCAATCGATGCTAATGGACAACTTTTACTTAGCTCAAGAGAGGGAAGAGGAATTAAAATCGAAGGAAGTATTGGTAGAGGTGCTTTTATCAATCCAAATATGATGGAAAATTATGGTCGTTTATCTTTAGTTAAAAATGATGGTAAAGATATTTTAGTAAGTGGTACAGGTCTTTCTTTTGCAGGTTTTGGAGCAAACAGTTTTATCTCTCAGGCTTCTGTTTCTTTAAGAGAGTCAAAAGGAAGATTTGATGCTAATACTGCCGATGCTATGGGATTTGGTTCTGTAAACAAAGGAGTTATGTTAGCTGGTTATTCTTCTGTTAGCGCTTATATGAGTAGCGCAGAAAGTGGATTTTCTTCAGGTTCAGGTTATTCTGTAGGTAGCGGTAAAAATTATTCCACAGGTTTTGCAAACGCTATAGCTATTTCAGCTGCTTCGCAACTTTCTGCGGTATATAATGTTTCTGCAGGTTCAGGTTTTTCTAGTCAAAGCGGACTTTCTCAGTTTGCAACTATGAAAACAACTGCTTTTGGAGTAAAAGATGAAACCGCAGGTGTTACCACACTTAAGGGTGCTATGGCAGTGATGGACATAGCTGAAACAGCTACAACAAATCTTGATCAAATCAGAGCTGACATTGGTTCAGTACAAAATCAACTTCAAGTTACTATAAACAACATTACCGTAACTCAAGTAAATGTTAAAGCAGCAGAATCAACCATAAGAGATGTAGACTTTGCAAGTGAAAGTGCAAATTTTTCTAAATATAACATCCTTGCACAGTCAGGTTCTTATGCTATGAGTCAGGCTAATGCAGTGCAGCAAAATGTTTTAAAACTTCTTCAATAGATTTCTTAGATGCTTTTTGCATCTAAGATTTTAAAGTGCTTTTTTCTTTTCTAAAAAGTCTTGCAAGGGCAAAATCGCAATCTTAAGTCTTTTATCTTGGACTTCTAAAAGCTCTATGATATTTTCTATCAAAGCTTCGTGTGCATAAACCCAAGCAAAAAGTTTATTTTGTTTATCAGATTCATCTTTGATATCTTTAAGATATAAAGGCGTTAATATACTTTGTTCGTGATGTAAAGTAGGGCCTAAAATTTCTTGCAAAAAGAGATATTTTTTATTTGAAAGTTTTTCTTTGATTTTGTCTATATTCTGGTTTATTTGTTCAAGAGAGAGCTTGTTTTTTCCATGGGTAAGATTGTGAATTTGTTTTTGAACTTTTTTACACTCTTTTTTAAAATTCAAAGATAAATTCATATTTTTTTTGATTTTTTGATAGATTTTTAATCCGAGTTTTACTTGTTCTTTAGTATTTAAAACTTGTAATTTTTTAAATTTTTTATCTTTTTTATTTTCGAGTAAATTTTCGCAAAGTTCTTTAAAAGGTTTTTCTATAGCGCTTTCTATCCTAGCACCTCCTTCAGTGCAATTATAAGTTTTACTTTTGCTAAAAGCAATGAAATTTTCAAAAATTTGTCTAAAAAGTGTCCAAATTTCAGAACTTTGAACTTTTCCATTTCCTCCATAAGCTGTAGTGCTAAATCTATCTAAGTCCCTTTCATAGTCTCCATTGTGTAAATTAGCATGGATGAAACCTTGAGAATGTGTTTGCCCATCTTTGGCATAAGCTAAATCCTGACCTATGAGAATGATGTTGTTATGTCCTAAATTTTCAGCCAGTTCATAAGCCATATGAGATACACTCATGCCTGCGTTAATATATCCATAATCGTCTAGCCCCAAGCATCTCGCAAAAGGCTGGCCTTTTATGATTAAAATGTATTTTCTTTGATTTTTTTCAAGATAAGAAATGGTTTTTTTATGCACCAAAGAAGCTACTAGAAAAATGATGTCTTTATCAAAATCTTTAAAATCATTATTAAAACATTCAGCTACTATTTCATCGCGTTCCAACATACAAACATAATCAGGTTTTATACCATGCTTAGCTAAAATAGGATAAGAAGAATCCGCACAAAAAATTGTAGCTTTATTAGCATATTTTTTTAACAAAGGAAGTTGTTTAGTAAGAGATGGTCCTGTAGAAACAATGATAGCTGTATCACTTATACCCTTTCTTTTAGAAAGTAATTCTTTATAACTAGGATGAGTGATCATTTGAGGAAGATTATAAACAAATTGTTCTATACCTTGCATGGCATCTTTAGGATCATTACCACGCATAAGATTGTGATTTTTGATGATTTGCATGTTGAGTTTATTAAGTTTTAAAATATCTTCTTTATAGTGTTCATAAAAATCATTAGCAATGTGTAGATTATAAGAACGATAAAACAAATCCCCTATCAAACGAAAAACTTTATCCATTTTAGGAAGATTAATATCATCATGATGTAAAATAATGAGTCGCCCTAAGCTTAAATCTTTGCTAAAATCTATGAAATTTAAAGCCAAAAAGATAAGTTCTAATTCTTTTTCAAAGATGATTATTCTTTTAAGTGCTTGATTTTGAAGTAGAATTTTATATAAAATTCCATTTCCAAAACCATAAAAAAAAAGCACAGGATAGCGTGTAAAATCTTTAAAATATTCTAAATTTTTTTCAAGCTCTTTGATGGGATCTTGATACATTTTTTTTAAATTTCTTTTTTTTATGATATTGATATCAAGATTATCTTTTCCTTGAGTGAAAGTAAATTCTCTAAGCTCTTTTAGATCCTCAAGTTTTTTGCGTAAGTCGTTATACTCAAAACCGCTTAAAGCTTTTAAATTTTTGTTAAAATTATTTTCTTCTCTCACCTTCTCACCCTTTCCATCCATTTATCTAATTTTCTTTCTTTAAGTTTTTCTTCTAAAGGAAGTATATTTTTAATCAAAGCATTTTCTTGTGCTTTAATATGTCCATAAACTAATTCCATAAATTCTAAATGTTCTTTTATCCAAAGAATACTTTTATTAAAAGCATCTTCTTTGGTTTTAGGATTTAAGACATAAATTCTAGCAAGATTAAGTTCAAATTGAGTACGCAGAGGTTGTAAAATTTCATATAAATCTTGCATTTGTTTTATATCTTCAAGTTTATTTTTAAATTTATCTATTTTTTCAATAGCTAAATTGATATCCTCTTCTTTTTCATTTAAACTCAAATATATACTTTGTATATTTTCAAAATCATTGCTGAGTATTTTACTAAAATCTCTACAATGTTTAATACTTTGATAAACTTTATAATAAGCCTTAAGTAAAAACTCATTTTGTTTATTTAAACTTAAAGGTTCTAATTTTTCAAAAGGTTTATTTAAATCTTTATGAAGTAAATTCTCACAAGCCCATAGAAAAGGTTTTTCTATGGTTCCTTCTATCCTTGCTCCACCTTCGGTGCAGTTGTAGGTGGTGATACCCATTTTTCTAGTATTTGGAATCATTTCATTTTCAAACCAATTTTTAAATAAAAGCCATATACTATGAGTTTCGACTTTTCCGTTGCCTCCATAAGCTGTAGTTAAAATATGTTCATACATTTGACTTTCATAATTAGCTGAGTTTTGGTAATCATCAGGATGAGAATTGCCATTTTCAGCATAAGCTAAATCCTGTCCTATAAAAATGATGTTTTTATGACTTAGATAAGTTGCTAGATAAGATAATGTATGTGCAACACTAAATCCTACAGCAGCATAAGAAAAATCTTTAAGATTTATATAATATGGAAAAGCAAGAACTTTTTGAGTTATGACTAAATTTCTATCCTTTAAATACTCAATCGCCTTTGGATGAACAACACCAGCACAAATAAATATAATATCCTTATCAAATTCCCCAAAATCATGATTAAAAAACTCAGCAGTAATTTCAGTTCTTTCCAACATACAAACATAATCAGGTTTTATACCATGCTTAGCTAAAATAGGATAAGAAGAATCCGCACAAAAAATTGTAGCTTTATTAGCATATTTTTTTAACAAAGGAAGTTGTTTAGTAAGAGATGGTCCTGTAGAAACAATGATAGCTGTATCACTTATACCCTTTCTTTTAGAAAGTAATTCTTTATAACTAGGATGAGTGATCATTTGAGGTAAGTTATAAACAAATTGCTCTATACCTTGAAGAGCATCAAGAGGATCATTACCATTTCTTAAAATGATATTTTTAAAATTTTCTGCTAATTTTTTATTCAATCCTAAAATATCTTCATGAAATCTTTCATAATAATGACTCATCAGTTCTAAAAAATAAATTCTTGAAAATTGAAAGAAAGGTTTAGAAGAACAAAGTTCAGTATAATCTTGAGCTTGCAATTTATCATTTTCCAAAATCATCAATCTTGAATTTTGTAATTCATTTGAAAAATCTAAAACATGAAACATGACCCAAATGATTTCTATATCTTTTTCAAAAACAATAATATGTTGATGATTTTTATTTTGCAATAAAGCTTTAAATAAAATTCCATTTCCAAAACCATAAAAATATAATACAGGATAAAGTAGATATTTATCATTATAAGTATTTAGCATAGTTTGCAATTCTTTAATGGGATCTTGATAAAGTAAATTTTCATTATACCCCCCCCCATTATTTTTTATACTTGTATCTTTTAAATTGATATCTAGATTATCTTTACCTAAGATAAGTTCAAATTTACTTGATTTAATTTCTTTTAAACTTTCTTTTAAAAGAATATTGCTTAAAGCTTCAATGTTTTTGTTAAAGAGTTCTTTTTGAGCATGGGTGAAGGTCATTGGAAATCCTAATTATTTTTTGATTATATCGTCAAAATTCCAATTTTCTAAACTTTTTTCTATGGTTTTGTTTTGAGTATCAAGATATCCTAAACCTTGGATAAACCAATTGTGTTGTATTTTCAAAAAGTCTATTAAATTTTCTTTTTGCTTATTTGTGTTTAAAACTTCAAATTTTAAAATTTCGCATTCGTTATGAAAATAAATAGCTTGACAAAGTTCATTAAAAAGCTTGAGTTTTTTAAATTCTTTAAAAAGATTTAAAAGATCATTTTTGATTTTTTCAAGAGTTTGAAAATTCTTGTCATTTTTTTCTAAAGTGTATCTAAGCTTTTGAAGCTGAGTTTGAGTTTTTTTTATAAATTCTTTAGATTCTAAAATGCTTTTTTGGAGATATTTTTTTATTTTTTCTAATTTTTCTTTGGCTAGTTTTTTATCTAGAAATTTTGGAAAATCAAAAGGTTTATTTAAATCTTTATCAAGTAAATTCTCACAAGCCCATAGAAAAGGTTTTTCTATGGTTCCTTCTATCCTTGCTCCACCTTCGGTGCAGTTGTAGGTGGTGATATTGAGTTTTTCTTTTGCCCAAAATATATCTTTTTCAAAAGCTTGACGAAATAAATTCCAAGTAAGTTGTGTTCTTACTTTGCCTTTTCCCCCATAAGCTAGTGTATATTTTTCTCCTCTGATTTCTTCACCTTGACTTCCATGTATATGCTCTTTAGGATGTGAACTTCCATCCTCGCCATAAGCTAAATCCTGTCCTATAAAAATGATATTTTCAAATCTTAAAGCTCCTGTTAGTTCATAGATCATATTTGAAACACTGTGTCCTACTCCAAGATATCCATATTCATCAAGTTTTAAACTAGCCGCAAAATTTAAAGGGCGATGTACAAGCATATAAGTTCTTTGATCTTTTTCTAAAAAATCTAATACTTCTTTGTGAACCACAGAAGCAAGTATGAAAAGTATGCCTTTGTTAAAATCGCCAAAATCATTATCAAAACATTTAGAAACTATATCATCACGTTCTAGCATGCAAACATAATCAGGCTTTATACCGTATTTTCCAAGGATAACATAAGCACTATCTGCACAAAAAATCGTAGCTTTATTAGCATACTTTTTTAATAAAGGAAGTTGTTTTATAAGACTTGGTCCTGTAGAAACAATGATAGCATTTTCAACCTTAGCTCTTCTTTCTTTGAGAAATTCTTGAAAAATTCCATGATTTAACATTTTAGGGAGATTATCTAGGGTATGTTTGATTCCAACTAAAGAATCATGTGGATCATTACCTTTGTTTAAAACGATAAATCGTATTATTTCTATCAGTTGAGTATTTATATTTTGTATTTGAGTGCTATAAAATTGTTGATAAAAATCATTATGAATAAAAAGATTAAAAATTTTTACACTTTTTTGAATGATTTCATAAGTAAAAAGTGTGGTGAGTTGTGCTGTATTAATATTTGGAGTATAAAAAAGTATTAGTTGTTCTTTTTTTAATTCTTCGCTAAAATCAAATAAATGAAAAGCTAAAGTTAAAATTTCAAGATTGTCTTCAAAAATGATAATGTGTTTATGTTGTTTGTTTTTACATAAAGTTTTATAAAACATTCCATTTCCAAAGCCATAAAAAAACAAAACAGGATATTTGTTATATTCGGTTTTAAACAGAGTAAGGTTTTCTAAAAGCTCTTTATTGGGATTTTCATAAAGAAAAATATCATCTTTTTTAAAATTTATTCCATTTTCATCTTGGATAAGTGCAAAAGTTAAGTATTTAAGTGATCTTAGTGTACAAGCTAAAAACTCATCGACCTCAAACAAAGCTTGAGTATTTTTTAAAAAAAGCTCTTCTCTCACCTTCTCACCCTTTCCATCCATTTATCTAATTTTCTTTCTTTAAGTTTTTCTTCTAAAGGAAGTATATTTTTAATCAAAGCATTTTCTTGTGCTTTAATATGTCCATAAACTAATTCCATAAATTCTAAATGTTCTTTTATCCAAAGAATACTTTTATTAAAAGCATCTTCTTTGGTTTTAGGATTTAAGACATAAATTCTAGCAAGATTAAGTTCAAATTGAGTTAGTAGGGGACCTAAAATTTGTATCAAATCTTTTTGAGTATTGCAAAGTTCATCTATTTGAGTTTTGGTTTTATCTATATCTTGAATAATTTCTTGAATAAAAATTTCATTTTTTTGAGAATTTTGTAAACTCATAAAAGAATTTTTTATTTTATCATAGCTTTTAATAAATTTATTACTAAAATCTCTACAATGTTCAATACTTTTACAAACTTTATAATAAGCCTTAAGTAAAAACTCATTTTGTTTATTTAAACTTAAAGGTTCTAATTTTTCAAAAGGTTTATTTAAATCTTTATGAAGTAAATTCTCACAAGCCCATAGAAAAGGTTTTTCTATGGTTCCTTCTATCCTTGCTCCACCTTCGGTGCAGTTGTAAATTTTAGTATCTAAATACTTTTGTATTTTTTGCACATCTTGCTCTAAATTTCGTTTAAACATAAGCCAGACATGGTGAGTTTTGATTTTTTCTTTTCCGCCATAAGCAAGAGTATAAAGATGCGGATACCTTCTGCTTTCATAGCTAGCTGAATTTTGATAATCATCAGGATGAGAATTGCCATTTTCAGCATAAGCTAAATCCTGTCCTATAAAAATGATGTTTTTATGATTTAAATGTAAGGAAAGATAACAAGCCATATGTGCAACACTAAATCCCATGTTAAAATATCCAAAATAATCTAATTTTAAATATTGTATAAAACTTGCATAGGTTGAAACTATAGTAAAATTATCGGTTTTTTTGGTTAGGTAATTTATGGCATTAGGATGTACTATGGATTTGATAATAAAACAAATTCCATTATCAAATTCCCCAAAATCATGATTAAAAAATTCTGCTGTAATAGCTTTTCTTTCCAACATACAAACATAATCAGGTTTTATACCATGCTTAGCTAAAATAGGATAAGAAGAATCCGCACAAAAAATTGTAGCTTTATTAGCATATTTTTTTAACAAAGGAAGTTGTTTAGTAAGAGATGGTCCTGTAGAAACAATGATAGCTGTATCACTTATACCCTTTCTTTTAGAAAGTAATTCTTTATAACTAGGATGAGTGATCATTTGAGGTAAGTTATAAACAAATTGCTCTATACCTTGAAGAGCATCAAGAGGATCATTACCATTTCTTAAAATGATATTTTTAAAATTTTCTGCTAATTTTTTATTCAATCCTAAAATATCTTCATGAAATCTTTCATAATAATGACTCATCAGTTCTAAAAAATAAATTCTAGAAAATTGAAAGAAAGGTTTGCTAGAGCAAAAATTAGAAAAAAATTCTATATCCAAAGAACTTGTTTGCAAAATCATCAATCTTGAATTTTGTAATTCATTTGAAAAATCTAAAACATGAAACATGACCCAAATGATTTCTATATCTTTTTCAAAAACAATAATATGTTGATGATTTTTATTTTGCAATAAAGCTTTAAATAAAATTCCATTTCCAAAACCATAAAAATATAATACAGGATAAAGTAGATATTTATCATTATAAGTATTTAGCATAGAGTTTAATTCATCAATAACATTTTCATAAAGAAAAGTATTATCACTTGTATCTTTTAAATTGATATCTAGATTATCTTTACCTAAAACAAGTTCAAATTTACTTGATTTAATTTCTTTTAAACTTTCTTTTAAAAGAATATTGCTTAAAGCTTCAATGTTTTTGTTAAAGAGTTCTTTTTGAGTAGGGGTGAAGGTCATCATAAGCCCCATCCATCATCTACTACTAAGGTTTGCCCTGTGATAAATCTACTCTCATCACTAAGCAAAAATACCAAGGTTCCGCACACATCATCAGCATCTAACATACCCTTGCTTGCACAACATTTTCTATAAGCTTTTAAAAAAAGTTCATTTTGATTATCCAAAATTCCTCCACTTGCTAGGGTATTAACGCGTATGTTTTGATTAAAAAGCTCTTTAGCTAGCCAAGAGCTCATGTGATTAATCCCTGCTTTTATCACACTGTATTCTAAAGAGCTTTGCATGGAAGTGCCTTCATAGTTTTCAAATTTTGGCGCATAAACTCCCATGATGGAGCTAAGATTGATGATATTACCATGGCCTTGTTGTTTAAAAAATTTCACAAATTCTTGAGCAGCCAACATAAAGCCTGCTAAATGTAAATTTAAACTTTCACAAATTTGTTCGTATTTGAGTTCATAATAAGGCGTTTTACCCCAATCTTTGCCAAAAGGATAGCTTGAGTTAACAAAAGCATCGATTTTGCCGTATCTTTCTTGACTTTTTTGAAGGGCAATTTGTAAACTTTCTTGTTTGGTGATGTCAAGTTCTAAGCTTAAAAGTTTTGTTTTAAAATTTGTTTCTAAATTTTCTTGCAATTTATTTAAGCGTTCTTTGTTGATATCTGCAAGTATGACCGTGCCTTTATTAAGAAGTATTTTTTTGCAAAGCACTTTGCCTATGCGTCCACAAGCTCCTGCTACAAAGATGATTTTATTTTCAAGCATTAAAAATCCTTTGGCGATAAATTTTTTAAAGAGATTAAAAACTCTACGATTTTAAAATCAAGTTCACTATCTACATCAAAAGCTGTGCTTTCATCCATTACAAAAAGCCCTGTGTTTTTGCCAAAAACACTATCATTTTCTAAAAGATAATCCCTTTTAAAGATATAAATACTAGCGTTCATATCATAGCATTTTGGGGCACTTTGGCGAGTGGTAAAATTTCCTTCTTTGGATTTTACTACCTTGTTATTTTGTATTTCTACGAGGTTAAAATAAGGATTACGTCTAGCAGGAACTGCGGTGATGAGATTGGAATTATCATTTTCAACAAAACTTTCATAAGCTTTTTTTATATCAAGGCTTGAGCGAAGCGGGGCTGAAGCATCTAAGTCTATGAGAGTTTCAAAACGCGTTTTAAAATGCTCTTCACTTCTTAGCAAGGCATCACGCATGACAGGAAGTTTTGCAGCCCGATCATTGGCAAGATGAGCTTCTCTTTTGAAAAAAACTTCAGCATCGTATTTTTGGGCTACACTTGCGATTTCATCACTATCAGTACTTATGACTATGTGTTTAAAAAGCTTTGAATTTTGAGCTTGTATGATGCTATAAGCTATCATTTCAAGTTCGTTAATCTTTTTAATATTTTTGTTTTTAACGCCTTTGCTTCTACCTCTAGCACAAATGGTACATAAAATTTCAGCCATTTTTTTTCCTTACTTCATCACAAAGTTCAAGTACTTTTAAAGCTTGCTTAAGATCGCAAAGTTCTTTGTCTTTTTCAAAGACTGCTTGATGTAAATTTTGAAGGGTTTTTATCGTATCATTTTCAAAATTTAAGATTTTTTGACTTTGATTTTTGTGATAAATTTCGATTTTATTGTTTATTAAATCGGCTTTAAAGCTTTTTTCTAAAGTATGGATGGTCATTTCTCTTTTGTTGAATTTAGAAAAATAGTCTAATTCTATATGAATTTTAGCTTTTTGTGAATTTTTTAAAGCCAAAAAGGCAAAATCATCGCTTGTTATGTCAAGCTCTGAAATTTTAGCATTTTGGGAGTATATAAGCTCTAAGTTTCCAAAAAGAAAAAAGGCTAGATCGATTTCATGAGAGAGATCGAGTAAAACCCCACCACCTAGCTCTTTTTTAGCGCTGTAATTTTGCCTGTAGTCTAAAGCCCTCCAATGGGGCAAATAAGAATTACAAACCAAACTAGCAAAATAAATTTTTTCACCTTTTAAAAGCCTTTTTAAAGCTACAATCACAGGATGAAAACGCAGTAAATATGCTACATAAATGTGATTTTTTGAGCTTGTGAAATTTTGGCTTTTTTCAAATAAAGGTTTTTCTACGAGTATGATTTTATCTTTTACAAGCTCATTTAAAGCTTTTAAGGTGTTAAAATGCTCTGTGGTGATATTTGCGATGATAAAAAGATCAAATTCATTTAAATGACATTCTTTTAAGGAACGATAGATTTGAGTTTTTTCAAACTCTTCTTTTTTAGCACTTAAAGAAAGCAAACTTACTTCATACTTTAAATTTTTTAAGGCTAAAAAATGCTTTTTTCCTATGCTTCCAAAGCCTATGATTAAGACTTTCATTTAAAATCCTCATTGGCTTTTAAAAACTCATCTGGCCTTCCAATGTCAATCCAATAATCATTGATGATATAGGTATTTACCTTACCTTTTTGTAGAGCGAGTTTGATGAGTTCTGGCATATCTAGGTATTCATTTTTAGCAATTAAATTTAAAATTTCATTTTCAAGTACATAAATCCCCGCACTTACTAGGAATTTTTGGGTAGGTTTTTCTTCTATATTTTCTATAAAACCTTGTTTTTGAGTGATCACTCCATAAGGAATTTGTTGCTCAAACTCACGCACGCAAACGCTCATTAAAGCTTTTGATTTTTTATGCGCTTTTAAAAGATCATTAAAATTAAGCTCGGTTAAAATGTCTGCATTCATAACGATAAAACTTTCTTTAAATTCTTGTTTTATAAGGCTTAAAGCCCCTGCTGTACCTAGTTTTTTACGCTCTTTAATATAAGAAATTTTAACCCCAAATTTTTGCCCTTTTTGAAAATAATCTTCTATGATTTGTTTTTTATAATTCACACAAAAGATAAAATTTTCAAAATTTTGATTTTTAAGTCTTTGGATTATGCTTTCTAAAATGGGTTTTTTGCCTACTTTTAACATAGGTTTTGGAGTATCTTTAGTCAGCTCTTTTAAGCGAGATCCTAAGCCTCCAGCCATGATGACAATGGAGTTTGGATTGGTTTTTAAAAGCGATGAGACAGATTTTATGGAAAGAATTTGCCCTTTTTCATCTAAAACAGGAAAATCATAAATATCGGTTTTAGCAGAAATTTTTAAAAGCTGTTCTTTGCTTGTGTTTTCTTTTATGGTGATGGGATTTTTAGTGTAAATATCCTTGATACTATCTTTTAAAGTTTTGCCACTAATTAAAGCTTTTCTGATGTTTGAATCACTAATGACTCCTAAAAATTTATCCTTTTTATCAACTATAATGCCTAGTCTAACGCGTTCTTGCCCGACTATTTTTAAAGCTTCTTCTATGCTTGAATCAGGGGTGAGTTTGAGTTTGTTTATATCCACGCTAAGCCTTATAAATCGATGAAATTTTTATGTAAAATTGTATCTAAATTTGCATTTTTTAGGCAAGTTTTTATGAATTTATTGGGATTTTTATCATTATCATAAGGGTTTTTAAAATTTTTTAAATTTTGTTTAAATTCTTTGCTTTCTAATTTTTCAAAAGCTTGATCAAGATCGTTGATTTCGCAATCAATGATATTTTGAGTTCTTAAACGCCCTTTTTGTCTATCGCCTATATTAATGCAAGGAGTTTTAAAAAAAGGACTTTCACTAATACCGCTTGAAGAATTGCCTATCATGGCTTTGGCTATTTTCATAAGACTTAGGTATTTTTGTGAGCCAAGATTATCAAAAAGTTTAGCCTTGTGTGAGTTTTTTTGGCAGTAATTTTGCAAAATTTCATTGATTAAAAGTCCATTTTCATCGGCATTTGCTTTGGTAAAAATCAAACTTGCGTTTTTAAGGGTGTCAAGTTTTTTAAGTAAGGTTTTAATCTCTTTTTGAGTATTTTTTACATTTAAGGTTAAAGGATGATAAGTGATTAAGTAAAGTTCTTTATCTAGTTTCATTTCTAAGGCTTTTTCTAAATCTTTTTTGTTTAAAAAATTCATATTTTTTATGATAGTAGAAGCTAAAGAACCTATATTAAAAACCCTTTTTTCTTCTTCTCCAAGTTGCAAAAGCCTTTTTTTATAAATTTCATGACTTACAAAATGTAAATGTGACATTTTTGAAATGCTGTGTCTTATACTATCATCAATAGCCCCTAAAGTAAGCTCCCCGCCACATAAATGCACTAAAGGTATGTGCATCAAAAGACATACACTTGCTACGCTAAGCATTTCATAACGATCGCCTAAAATTACCACCATATCAGGTTTTAAGTCTTCAAAAGCATCGCTAAAAGCACTAAAAGCTAAACTCATGCTTTTGCAAAGGCTTATTTTATCATCATTTGCAAGTAGGATAGGAATTTTCTTAGTGATTTTAAATTCTTTTTCTATTTCTTTATAAGTGAGTCCAAACTCAGGGCTTAAATGTGCTCCTGTAGCGATGATTTGAAGGCTTAGATCTTTATCGTTTTGAATTTCATGACATAAATTTCTTAAAAGATACCATTCAGCCCTTGTTGCACTGACTATACAAATTTTTCTTTTACTCACGGATAAGCTCATCTTCTTTGTAGTTTTTAGTAGCAATTTTACCTAAAAACTCTTCATATCTCATAGCACTTATACCATTTGCGGGGCGTTTGGTAGTAAGATTTTCTTCGCTAAAAATTTCTCCTTTTTGGATGTCTTTTTTAGCCACTAAACTTTTTCTTACTATGTTGATATTTTTTTGTTCGCTTTTGCTTGCTTTTTTTATGCCATCACCCATAGCCTTTTGTATTTGTCTAATTTGAGTGCAAAGCGTTTTTAGTTCATGAGGTTCTAGACTTGCTTTATGATCAGGTCCTGACATATTTTTATCTAGGGTAAAATGCTTTTCTATCACACAAGCTCCTAAGGCAACCGCAGCTAGGGAAATGTGTATGCCTTGAGTGTGATCAGAATAACCCACATCAAGTTTAAAAGCATCTTTTAAGCTTTGCATGGCTTTAAGATTGACTTCATCAAAAGGGGCAGGGTATTCTGTAGTGCAGTGTAAAAGAGTGATATTTTGGCGTTTAGCGCCATTTTTGCAAAGCACATTTAAAGCTTCTTCTATCTCGCCTAAATTTGCCATGCCTGTTGAAAGTATGATTTTTTTATTAAGCTTTGCAATTTTTTTAAGATAGGGTAGATTGGTGATTTCTCCGCTTGGAATTTTAAAGATTTTTAAGCCTAACTCATTTAAAAGATCTACACTTTCAAGATCAAAAGGAGTAGAAAGAAAGGCAATATTGCATTTTTTTGCGTGTAAGATAAGCTCTTTATGAGCTTTAATATCGAGTTCGAGTTTTTGTACCATTTGAAGCTGACTCTCATCACTAGCTGTGGTTTTAAGCTGATAGGGTGCTTTTTTAGCCTTTGTGCTGATACAGTTTTTGGCTTTAAAACTTTGAAATTTAACAAAATCAGCGCCTGAATCTGCTGCGATTTCTATTAACTTTTTAGCTAAATTTAAATCACCATTGTGATTAACTCCTGCTTCTGCGATGATAAGAGTTTTTTTCATAGTTTTGCCTTTATTTTGCCTTAAAATAAAGGCAAAATTTTATTTTTTAATACCTATATAAATATAATGGTGTGCTGATCCTTCAAAATTATAAAAATTAATAGGATCATAATCTCCTAAAAATAAAGTTTCAAAAGGTTGAAAAAGATTTTCTAGATCTTGGGCTTTATCAATAAAATGTATAAAGCTTGTTTCATTTAATCTTCCATTAATTTCAACTTTACTCAAGCCATTTTTTTCTTCTTTTTGACTGTGGGAAAAATAATAATTTTTCTTGCTCATCATTGTAGCAAAAAGTATTCCACCCGTGTTTAAAAGTTCGTAAAATTCTAAAATATTTTGTTTGAGTTCTTTTAAGGGTATATAGTAAAGACTTTGATTTGCAAAGATGATATCCATATTTTCATCAAAAAGTCCTTTGATACTAGAATTTGGTTCTATAATTTTACAATATCCCCCCCCCCTTTTTTTTTAATATTTTGCTCCCAAATTTCTTTTAAACTTGGAACTATATCTATTCCGAAGGTTTTAAACCCTTTGCTTTGAAAATACGCTGAATGTACACCATTGCCACAACCAAAATCAAGTAAATTTCCATTTATTTTATTTAGTTTGTATTTTAAAATTCTTTCATAAAAACGTACTACATGACCATCTGGAAAAAGTAATCCGTATCCATTTTCATTATATTTCATTGTATAAGTTTCTAATGAGTTTTGCATTTCTTTCCTTTATATTTTTATTGTAATTTATTTTTTAATTTAAATTCTCCAAAATCATTTTTATAAAATAAATCCATATTGTAATGTTTTTCTACTATTTTCCAAAATGTAGTTTTACTAATACCTATGAAATTGCAAAAATCTTCAACGCATCTATTGTCAAGCTTACGATCTCTTTTTTGCACAAGTTCAATAGCTTCTTTTCTGCTTAAAAGTCCATAACGCACGAAACGAGCTGCGTAATCACTCGCACAAGCATGACCAAATTTAGGGTATTTCATCCAAGCGTGTAGGATATAGCCTATACTATCAACTTGATCAAAATTTTCTGCACACATTGTTCTATCCCATTCGCCTTCTAGATCAGTAAAACCACGACTTTTAGCAAAAATATAATTGCTATAAGAATTCCATTTTACAAAATAACTTAGATAAATAGGATTAAGTTTGTTGATATCATTTGCATTGGGATTAAAAAAGAGTTGTAGATTTTCTTCTTTGATTTCATTATCTATAAATTCATTTATATCTAAATCACTAGCTGTACCATTTAAAAATATTTCTTTGGCGCTAGGAGTTTCTTTGTCATCACTACCTCCATATTCATAACTAACATTTTCTCCATAAACCAATAAAGGTGTATTAAATTTTAAAGCCATAGCAAAAGGATAGCTGTAAATCAGTCTATCAATAAACCAAGTGGGTTTTCCATATTTTTCAAAGGTTTTTAGCATAACTTTTTTTTGAGTTTTGATATCAGGCTTTAAGCTAATAATATGACAACCAAAAGTTTCACTTAAGTTTCTAAGATTTTTCTTACCTGCTTCAGTCATGGTGAAATTATCTTCAACGCTAAAAAGAATAGGATTCATTCCAAGTTTTTCTTTCATGATATGCACTTGAAAATGCGAATCTTTACCTCCACTTACGGCAATAGCGCAATCATATTCAAATTTTCCATTCATTCTGCGGTATTTATCGCATAAGGCTTCAAGCTCTTTAAATCTTGCTTTATAATCAATATTTTCTTTATTTTTATGATTGATGCAAGCTGAACAGATATTTTTACCTTCTTTATCTTTTGTAAAATTAATACCAGGTCTAGTATTTGGCATCACGCAGTGATCACAATAAATCATTCCCCACCCCTTCAATTTAATAAAAATATTAGATTGTATAAAATATTAAATTAATATTTGCTTATTTTATAAAATATCACTTATGTTTGTTTTATTTTTCTACCTAAAATTCCTTTTTATAAGGCCTTTTTAAAGATTTTTGGATGGTAAAAATTTTCATCATCTTCTTTTAAATTCTTACAAATTTTATTACAAAGTTCTATGCCTATAGTGTCGATAATATTTAACAAATTTCTTTTTTCATAAAGCAAATCATAAACTGTTTGACATTCTTTGAAATTATAATCGTATTTTTCTATAATTTTAAAAAATGATGAAATTTCATTGAACAAAAGTAAATTTGCTAAAGCTCCTCGATTGCCTTTACTGCAAATGATATGAAATCCTAATTTTTTAAGATCTTTCAATGGGGTAAATCGTTCTAAATTAGAACCACAAAGTTCTATTAATTTGATATAAATAGTATTGAAAAAATGTATAAAATCGCAGTTTAAATCATCCATACTCTCGAAAAAACTATATTATTATCTCTAAGAATTTGCATGATTTCTTTTTTTAAATTTAAATCTTCATTTAAGCTTTCTATAGTCAAGCTATTTTTAAGATCTTCTATATGTTGGCAAATGTTTATTTTTCCGGCGTTAAAATTAGAAAAATCTATTTTTCTTTGTAGAAGTTTTATTTGTTTTTCAAATTCGTATATATTGAGCTTGCTTTTATTATAAACACCTATTTCATAGCCTAATAAATAAAATAAAGCACTTATTTGCTTACCCATTAAACCAAAGTCTATGATATTAATTTCTTTCATTGTTTTTTCCTTGTTTTAATTATATTTTTATGAAAAATAAGTTGATTGGATGTGTAGTTTTTGCTAATAATACTACCTGCTTACTATGCAGTTATCTTCTAAGTTTACGCAAGGCAACAGGCTAACTCTAGTAGCTAAAAAACAATTTTTTCCTATGCTTGAATTTCCATTAAGTGTAGCATAAGGGCTTAAAATACTTCCTTCTCCTACTTTACAATCATGAGCTATGCTTGAATAAATATTACAAAGCACAAAATCTCCTATATTTGAATTAGCATTAATGGTTACAAAAGGACACACTATAACCCCTTGTCCTATTTTAGCTTCTTTTGAAACAAAAGATTGAGGATGTATAAAAGTGATAAAATTACATGATTTTTTTGAAAGTTTTACAAGGATTTTTTTTCTTAAATTGATTTGTCCTACACCTAAAGCAAAAGATGCTTTTTGAATCAACTTTTTATCGAAATTATCTTCATTGCCTAGATATTTTAAGTCAAAAAAATTATTTTCTTGTATATCAATATAGCCTATAATTTCGTAATTTGCATCTTTTAAATAAGAATAAAGCTCTCTAGTAAAGCCACCCGCTCCTATGATGATGACATTTTTCACGCACTTCTCCTAAAAGAAGAAGTAAAAAAATCAAATCCCCCCCCCCGCCGCTATTCTCATATTTTTTCTTATTAAATTTTTTTAATGCTTTGAATTAAATTTTGCAACGCATCATTCCTTTTTATTTGCTATTCTAACGCTACTAGGTAAATTAATCAAGCGTTTTTCTAATTTTTTAGTGTTTATAAGCTCATTGCTTTGACAGTTTTGAAAAGCTTTTAAACTCGGTAAGCTTTTCCATACAGGACGGACGAAAATATTATTTTTCAAGCATTCTTCTAAAAAGATATTTCTTAAATTTTCATCTTTAAAAAGCAAGGTATTGAGCCAAAAATTGCTTTTTTCATTGCTTTTTTCATCGATAAATTTACATTTATCGTGATTTTTAAAAAAATCCTTGTAAATTTTAGCAAGTTCTCTTTTGTTTTCTAAAAAAAGTTCTAAATTTTCAAGTCCTGCAAGCAAGATTGCTGCGTTTATATTGCAAAGACGGTAATTATAAGCTATCCTATCATGATCGTATTCGTAAGGATGGGGGATTTTAGCTGTGGTGCTAAGGTGTCTTGCAAGTTTGGCTAAATTTTCATCATCGCTTAATATCGCCCCACCGCATCCACCTGTGATGATTTTATTACCATTAAAGCTTAAAATTCCACACTTTCCAAAAGTGCCTAAGGCCTTGTTTTCATAGGTGCTTCCTAAGGCTTCTGCAGCATCTTCAATTAAAAGGATGTGGTATTTTTCACAAAGCTCTTTGATGGCTTTTATATGAGCGCTTAAACCAAAGGTGTGCATAATAACACAAGCTTTGATGGGTTTGTGTGTGGTTTTGTTATAGCTAAGATTATCTTTTTGATAAGTTTGATTTTCTAAAAAATGCTCTAAAGCCTTAGGACTTAAACTTAGAGTGTTTTCATCTATATCTAAAAAAACGGGTTTTGCACCTGTATAAGCGATAGCATTGGCCGTAGCGACAAAGCTTATGCTTTGAGTGATGACTTCGCAGTTTTCATCGATACCATTAGCTAATAAAGCGATATGAAGGGCTGCTGTACCTGTATTTGTAGCGATGACAAAGCGTGCTTTGGTTTTTTCTTTTAAAGCTTCTTCAAAACGCGTTACAAATTCTCCTACGCTTGAAACAAAACCGCTATCGATACATTCTAAGAGATATTTTTTCTCATTGCCTATAAAGCAAGGCTCATGTAGGGCGATATTTTCTTTATTAAAAAGACTTTTTATAAAAGAAATTTCTTTTTCAAACATTATAAAGCTCACTTTTATAATTTTCTAAATTTTCTTTAAAATACTCTATGCTTTGTCTTAAACCTTCTTCTAGACTTATTTTGCTTTGCCAATTTGTAGCTTTTTTAAGCTTGTTTGCATCGCAACAAAGTCTAAAAACTTCGCTATTTTTAGGACGCAATCTTTGCTCATCTTGGATGATTTTTACCTTAGAATCTAAAATTTTTTGTATGAGATTAAGTACTTCTTGCATGGAGTATTCCACTCCTGAGCCTATATTATAAACTTCTCCAAAATGTTTTAAATTTAAAAGAGAGATAAAACCCTCGCAAGTATCTAGCACAAAATTTAAATCCCTTTTAGGGCTTAAATCTCCTAGTTTGATTTCCTTTGCTCCGCTTAAAATTTGTGTGATGATGGTAGGTATGATAGCCCTTGCGCTTTGTCTTGGTCCATAGGTGTTAAAAGGGCGTGCAATATTGACATTTAAATTAAAAGAATTATAATAACTCAGCGCCATCATATCTGCAGCGATTTTGCTTGCAGAATAAGGGCTTTGAGGTTGTAAAGGGTGTTTTTCATCGATGGGCACATAAAAGGCCGTGCCATAAACTTCGCTTGTTGAGGTGTGGATAAAATGCGAAATTTCGTTTTTTTTAGCTGCTTCGAGCATATTTAAAGTGCCATTGACATTGGTATCCACATAGCTTTGTGGGGCTGTGTAGGAGTAGGGGATGGCGATTAAGGCGCCAAGATGAAAGATCGCATCTATATTTTTGGTGATTTTTTCGCAAAAAAAACTATCTCTTAAATCCCCACTTACAACTTCCATGTCTTTTAAAAAAGGACTTTTTTCTAAATGTCCCCAAAAATTAAAAGAATTATACTGACTTAAAGCTCTGACTTTAAAACCTTTTTTGACCAAACTTTCACAAAGATGAGAGCCTATAAAACCATCAGCACCTGTAACTAAAATATTTTTCATGTAAAATCTCCTTGTTTTAAAGCATCACCAAATTCTATATCTTTAGTAGCTTTTTTTCCTAAAAGTTCTTGATAAAATTTAGGATGTAGTCCAAAAGAAGGACGCACGGATTTTACATTTTCTTCGCTGAACATTTCACCTTTTTTGATATCCTTACTTGCATATAAGCTTCTTGCAAAAACACGGTTTTTAAGCGCCTTTTCATCTAGATCTAACTTACCATCGCCTAAAGCACTTTCAGCTTGTCTTACTGCATCTATCATAGCTTTAAATTCATCAAAATCAAGACTAAATTTACTGTCTTCACTTTCTATGCTTTTATCTAACATAAAATGCTTTTCTATCACTCTAGCTCCAAGTGCTACTGCCATAACAGGGGCTAAAAAACCAAAGCTATGATCACTTAGTCCCACTTCAACATTAAATTTTTCTTTTAAACTTGCTATGCCTTTTAAATTCATATCTTCTATGGCAGTAGGATAAGCCGAAGTGCATTTTAAAAAGATTAAATCAGGATTTTTTTCTTCTTTAAAAATTTCACAGATTTTAAAAAGTTCTTCTTCTGTAGCAATGCCCGTTGAAACGATAGTAGGTTTTTTTTCTTTGGCGATTAAACGCACGAAATTTTCATCATTAGCTTCAAAAGAAGCGATTTTATAGGCTATAGGATCAAAGCGTTTTAGAAATTCTAAATCTTCTTTGGCAAAAGGACTTGAAAAACAAAGTATGCCTTCATTTTGTGCGGTTTCAAAGATTTGAGAATGCCATTCATAAGGAGTTTTTGCGCTTTCGTAAAGCTTATAAAGTTTTCTTTTATCCCAAAGCCCACCCTTAATAATAAAATCTTCTTTGTTGCTATTTAGAGTCATGCTATCTGGAGTGTAAGTTTGAATTTTTATCGCATCAGCACCTGCTTTTTTGGCAGCTTTTATACTTTGAAGTGCCATCTCAAGACTTCCTGCGTGATTTGCACTAAGTTCTGCTATGATAAAAACCTTTTTATCGGTGTTAAAATTTCCTATTTGCATACTTTTCTTTCTTTGGTAAATTTCCTGACTAAAATGATATATAATTATATTATATATTTCTTCAATTTATATATTTATATTATATAAATATTACAACTTTGTTATGATTTTGCTTGGTTTCATTCAAAAAATGCCATATGGATTTAAATTATAGAATTCATTCATTTTTTAATTTTTATATAATATAAATATATAAAATCATAAAATAAAATTTAATTATAACGATATATATATTTAAGACTAATTAAAGGAAATTTATGAAATTTTGTAAAAAATGTGTGATGCCAGATACTAAGCCTGATTTACATTTTGATGAAGAAGGTGTTTGTGATGCTTGTCGTTCTCAAGAAGCTAAAAATCAAAATATTAATTGGCAAGAAAGAGAAAAAGAATTTTTTGAGCTTATAAAAAAATACAAAAAACATCCTGTTTATGATTGTGTTATCGGAGTAAGTGGCGGAAAAGATTCTACTTTTCAAGTGGTTAAAATGCTCGAACTTGGACTTAATCCTTTGTGTGTGTGTTTTGAGCCTAGCGTACCTACGAAAATAGGGCGCAAAAATTTAGACAATTTAAATCATCTTGGCGTGGATTTGATCCATATCAAGCGTGATCCAAAAGTTTATCAAAAACTTGCCCGTGAAGCTTTTATAAGAACAGGGGATAATGAGTGGCAAAACCATTTGGGAATTTTTACTTCTGTTCCACGCATAGCGGTAAATTTTGGAGTGCCTTTGATCATCTGGGGAGAAAGTCCGCAGATAGAGTATGGCGGTCCTGCGAGTAGTAAAAATAAAAATATTTTAGGCAGAGAGTGGCTTGAAGAATTTGGCGGGCTTTTAGGAAATCGTGCTTCTGATATGCTTGGGGTAAATGGTATCACTGAAAAAGATTTGTTTTTATATACTTATCCAAGTGATGAAGAACTTCAAAGAGTAGGGGTTACGGGGCTATTTTTAGGGTATTATTTTAAATGGGATTATAAAAAAATTCTTGAAATTTCTAAAAAATATGGTTTTTTAACTCTAGATCATCCTGTTGAGACTACTTATGAAAATTTTGAAAATTTAGATTGTTATTCTAATCATGTGCATGATTATTTAAAATACTGCAAATACGGCTTTGGTAGAGCAACAGATAATGCTTGTTTGGATATTCGTTTAGGTTATATCAGCCGTGAAGAAGGGGTGCGTTTGGTACAAAAATACGATGGCAAGCCCCCTAAAAAGGCTATTAAAAAATACCTTGAATTCAGTGGTTTTAGCGAGGAAGAATTTCAAAAAATAGTAGATTCTTTTACCAATAAAAAAATTTTTAAACGTGATGAAAATGGTAAATTTATAAGAGATTATGATGGTTCTTTGGTAAGAAAAGACGAGTGTGTTTTAAAATGATAGCGCTCATTGATTACAAGGCGGGAAATTTAAACTCTGTTGCTAAGGCTTTTGAAAAAATAGGAGCTATAAATTTTATAGCTAAAAATCCAAAAGATTTGCAAAAAGCAGATAAATTGCTTTTACCTGGAGTGGGATTTTTTAAAGAAGCGATGAAAAATTTAAAAGAACTTGGTTTTATAGAAGCTTTAAAAGAGCAAGTTTTAGTACAAAAAAAACCTATTTTAGGCATTTGTTTAGGAATGCAGCTTTTTTTAGAAAGGGGCTATGAAGGTGGAGTTTGCGAAGGACTTGGTTTTATAGAAGGTGAAGTAGTCAAATTTGAAGAGGATTTAAATTTAAAAATCCCACATATGGGTTGGAATGAGCTTGAAATTTTAAAACAAGTTCCTTTGTATCAAGGCATAGATAATAAGAGTGATTTTTATTTTGTGCATTCTTTTTATGTGAAATGCAAAGATGAGTTTGTAAGTGCTAAAGCACAATACGGACATAAATTTGTTGCATCTTTACAAAAAGATCATATTTTTGCTACACAATTTCACCCTGAAAAAAGTCAAAATTTAGGTTTAAAACTTTTAGAAAATTTTGCAAGGCTTTAAATGTTAAAAACTAGAATTATCCCTTGTGTGTTATTAAAAAATTCTCAACTTGTTAAAAGTATAGAATTTAAAGATTTTCGCACTATAGGGCATTTAACTTCAACAATGAGAATTTATAATGCACGCAATGTTGATGAGCTTATTATCTTAGATATAGATGCTTCAAAAAGTGGAGAAATAGATTTTGAAAGTATAGAAGATCTTGCTAAAGAATGTTTTATGCCTTTAACTATAGGTGGCGGGATAAAAACCCTTGAAGATATACAAAAGATTTTAAATTTAGGTGCGGATAAAATTTCTATCAATTCTAAGGCCTTAGAAGATATGGATTTTATAAGTAAAGCGGGTAATCGTTTTGGTTCTCAATGTATAGTTTGTTCTATAGATGTTAAAAGAAAAGGAGATCAATTTTGTGTTTATGATAGGGGAAATTTACTTGAAAAAAGTCCTTTAGAACTTGCTTTAGAATATGAAAAAAAAGGAGCTGGAGAGCTTCTTTTAACTTCTGTGGATTTTGAGGGAAAAGCAAAGGGTTATGATTTAGAACTTTTAAAGATTTTTCAAAATAAACTTAAAATTCCTCTTATTATCAATGGAGGACTTAGCAAGCCAAGTGATGGAGTTGAGGCTTTAAATTTAGGCGCCGATGCTTTAGCGGGTGCTTATATTTTTCATTTTTCTAAATATACCCCTAAAGATGTAAAAGAAGAATTAGCTAGGCAAGGCTTTGCAGTGAGATTGCTTTAAGCAAACATAGTAGAAATCTTTATCTTCATCATAAATAGTAAAATGATTTTGTTGATATAATTTTAAGGCTTTGTGATTGTCTTTAAAAACATAAGCTTTAAGAGTATCTACTTTTAAAATTTCAAAGGCGTATTTTTTGATTTCATTCATTAAAACTTGTCCTACGCCTTTTAAATCAGGTATTGCATAAAGTCCAAATTCGCAAGATTTAGTTGTGATATTGACAAAATCAATTACACCGATAATCTGTTCATCTTGAAAAACTAAAAAATATTTTTTATTAGAATCTTGATGTAAGTTTCTTATAAATCTTAAATGTTCTTCAAAATCAATATGTTTTGTTTTCATAAATTGACTGATATCGGGGTGATTGCGCCATTTAAAAATCAGCTTTATTTCTTGAGAATTAAGTTCTGCGAAATTTTTAAGTTTTATCAATACTTATACTCCACTTCATACCCTTTTTTAGCAAGCCAAGTTGCTGTAGATTCTTGATTTTTAACATAACAAATAGCTTTGAAATTTGCCTTTAAAAGCAAGGCTTCATTGACTAAAGAACTTGCACTAATGATGAGTTTATTGCTTTCATTCATCAATTTTGCAATATTTTCATGATCGATAAATAATCTAATATTGTTATGTAATTTTGCAAATTTTTGCAATTTTTTAAGATTAGGATTAGAAGAGCTGGTTGCAATGCTGATGATTTTTGTTTTAGGTAATTCGCTAGCAATTTGTAAAGAAAGGTTTTTTATATCAGTTCCACCCATGCAAATGAAAAAATCATATTTTTTTTCTCTATTTTCTTTGGCCTCTTGATAAAATTCTTCCCTGATTAAAGCATAAGAAAAACCACATCTTACTTCGCATTTAAAAGGCACTAAACCTTCATAATCACTTGCTTTTGCATAGGCATTGACATTGAGTAAAATATCACAATGATGAGGCTTTATTTCATCATCAAAGCTTAGAATTTTCACCCCTGTTTCAAGCTTGATCAGTTTTTCATCATCTACGCTGATGCCATAGTGATCAATGATAAGAAGTTCAAATTTTTCTTCTTTGATGAGATTGATAAGCTCGTAGATACTTTCGCTACTAAGCTCATAAACAGGATAAGGAATTTCATCGATCAAGGAGCCTTCTAAAGGCAAGCAAGCAAAACTTACATCGCTATATTGTTTAGCTAAGACTAGATCGCGTTTAATGTGTCCAAAGCCTATTTGACTGGAGCTATCGCTTCTAAAAAGCACTTTCATGATTTACCTTATAAAGTATTTTTGCAAATTCCAAATCTTGTATGGTGTCTATATCGCAAACTAAATTTCTTGGCAATACAAACACGCTAGAATGAGGTTTAAATATAAAATCTTCCTCAAGCCAAGCTTTGCTTGTACCAAAATAAAAAGCTCCTGCATCATGATAAGCTTTTGTTAGATCTTGTGAACGACTTTTATAATGTTTTTCATCAAACATATAAACTTGATTGTTTTCATTTAGATAAAATGCCCTTTGTATAGGATACTCAAACTCAGTAGCAGCAAATAAAAACTTGCTTTGATTTTGTATAAATTTTTCATAGGCTTGTTTTAAAATGTCTTTATTTAACAAAGGAGCAGTAGCATAAAGGCAGCAGACATGATCATAAATTTGATTTTGGCTTTGTAAAATTTCTATGGCATTTTGCACTACAGCAGTGCTTGAAGCATAATCATCGCTTAAATTTTTATCACGCACAAAAGGAGCTTTTGCACCGTATTTTAAGGCTACTTCTATGATTTCTTCATCATCGCTTGAAAGCACCACTTCATCAAAAATACCTGAATTTAAAGCATTTTCTATGCTATAAGAGATTAAAGGTTTACCTAGAAAATCAATGATATTTTTTCTAGGAATTCTTTTTGATCCACCACGAGCAGGGATTATGCAAAGATTTTTCATAGTTAAGCCTTGTTTTTGTGTTTTATTTTACTAAAATTTAAGTATAATTGTCTTTAAAATACAATAAAAGGCTTAAAATTGCTTATAAACCAAACCTTTGAAATTGATTCTTGTGATGATGTAGAACTAGGTATTAAAAGAACCAGTAAGCTTGAATATCGCATAAGTTATGATGATGAAAAAGATATCAAAGCCATAGTTTTTATAGTGGGTGGTTTTGGAGCTAATGCAAATATTTCTTTTTTAGATTTTGATAGGGAATATATTGCTAAAAATTTTGATGTTGTAGTGGTACATGTTTTTTATCATTGTTTTTGTGCAAGACAAAGTATTGATCAAAAGTATAATCCAAAGCTTATTCCCAATCAAGATGATTTAGAGCGTGTAAATGGCATTTTAAAAAATATTAATTTAGGACATTTATCGGTTAATAAAGATAATTTTGAACAAATTATTCCTCTTATAGAGCAAAAAGTTAATAAAATGAAACAAGCAGGTTTGGTTGATGAAAGCCAAAAAATAGAACTTTCTTGTGATTTTATCCCACCCAATGGAGATTATCAAAACTATGGCATTATGGCAGCTATTGATCATATCAATGCTTTAAAAGATTTAGTTAAACGCTTTCCAAAATTTGCAGATTTACCAAAAATTTATGGGGGGGGGTCTTATGGAGGATACCTATCTTTACTCATAGCAAAAATAGCTCCTTGGTATGTGGATGGTGTGATTGATAATTCAGGTGTTTGCTTGCCATTTTTGGCGTGCATTTTAGGAAGAGAAATGAATCAAGGGGAATTTTATTTCGAAGGAAGTGGTTATAGACTTTATTGTTTTGTATATAAATACTGGAATAGAAATATGAATTCTTCTTATTATTTTGGTGATGAAAATTATTTAATCAGAGCAGTTTTAAATTCAAACCATCTTCAAATTCAATCAAATTTAAATAAAAATACCATTTTTGTAAGCTATCATAGTATACAAGATATGGGTGCGCCAGTGCAAAATAAAATAGAACTTTATAAGTGTTATCAGGAATTAGGATATGATGCAACTTTACATTTAATAAAGGATGAAAATGATATAGATGGTAGATTTGTAAAAAGTTTAGAGCATGGACTTAGAATGACTGATAGGGCTTTATTTAGAAAAGAACTTCCTTTAATGCTTGAAAAACTACAAGGAAGAAAATCTTTTATGCAAGAAAATTCTATCTCTTATCCTTGTGGGAATAAAGTATTTGTGTTTAAGGATTTAGAAGATAAATTTGAGTTAGAGATGATAAATTAAAATAAAGATAAAGGATATAAAATGACAGCATATTTACATATAGGAACTACTAATACAGGAAATCAAGAAAAACAAGGCTTCTTGATGCAAAACGAAGAAAAGCTTTTGCAAAAAGCTTATATTTACCCAAAAAGTCTTAGAGTGGCAAATAGGCATTGGGCTTTGGTGGATATGGTTTTAGAATTGGTTCAAAAAGAAGATATTTTAAAAAAAGAGAGTGTTTTAAGTCATATCACAAATGAAAGACTTCTTAGAGCTATAGAAAATTTTAAAAGTGAAAGTGCTTTACATAAAGATAAAAAATTTATTTTTTCAGCTGAGGGTATAGTTTGGGATTTTTCTACCAAAAAACATGTAGAAATTTTAGAAAAGATTATGAGAGAGTTAGGTTTTACTCAAATTTATATTATTGTGTATTTTAGAGATACTTTGGGTTATTTAAACTCACATTGTTCTCAAGACCATAAAAACAATATGGGGTATTATTCTGCTGATTTTGCTCCGCAAGATCATCCTAGAAAATATATTTTTGACTATGAATGGATTTGCAAAACTCATGCTGAGGTATTTGGAGAAGAAAATTTGATAGTAAGACTTCTAAGGGAGGATTATGTAGGAGGGACTTTACTTAAGGATTTTGTTTATCATTTAGGACTTGAATGGGATGAGAGTTTTGTTTTAAAACAAACCAAAAATGAAAGTTTTAATCTTTTAGGAATGGAGCTTATGTCAAGATTAAATCAAAAAGATTTAAAGCAGGATAATCTTAATTCTTTGCTTTTTATGGCAAGAAGAAAATTTGAAGGCAGCAAAGAAAAAAGATTAAAATTTGCAGTGCAAAAAGATATTGCTAAAGCTTATGTGGATTATTTTGCTTCTTCACTTGAATGGGTAAAAAACAAATATTTCCCGCATAAAAATTCTCTTTTTACTCCTGTGAATTGGGAAGAATATGAACAAAATTATACTTTAACCCATATGCTAAGTAAAGATTGGGATGATGTGGCGGATTTTATAGCACAAATTATTGTTTCTAAAAATGAAATCATCAGTTCTTTAAAAGAACAGCTTGAACTTGCAAGGAAAGATTAGTCTTTCATTGCAGTTTCAAGCATTTTTTTGATATTTTCAAAGCTTTCAAAATTTTCAGGTGTGATAAATTCTGCTTTTAAGGGTTTTTTATAAAATTTTTCTATTTCGGCAACCAAAGCCATGATATCGATACTATCGATAAAATCTTCACTTACTAGATTTTCCATACTCTCATTGATATCTGTTCTTTCTATATTGATAAAAAATTGTTTGATTTCTTGCATTTTTTCTCCTTTAGTTTTTTGAAATTATAAAATATTTATTTAAACAAGTTCTTTTAAAACCTTTCTATCAATTTTACCATTTTGATTAAGCTTAAATTTGTCGAGTTTAATAAAATTTTTTGGGATCATATAAGAAGGTAATTTATCTTTCAAAAAATCTTTAAAATTAATTTCTTCTTCACTTTCATAAAAACAAATAATATCTTCTTTAAAAATACAAGCACTGTTTTTAATATTCACATGAGAATTTATCACGCTTTCTATTTCTCCAAGTTCTATTCTATGTCCCATATATTTTATCTGATTATCTGCTCTTCCGTAGCATAAAAGCTCTCCAAATTCATTATAAGAAACGATATCTCCTGTTTTATAGAGTAAATCTAAATAATTATCATGTAAAGGATTTTGAATAAAAGCTTGTTTGGTTTTTTCTTTGTCATTATAATACCCTAAAGACAAAGAAGTTCCACGCACGAAAAGCTCCCCTTTAACACCTATTTGTTTAGGACTTATGAAATTCATATTTTCATCAAAAACTAAAAGTTCTGTGTTTTTGCACGCTTTTCCTATCGGTAAAAGTTCTTCATCTTTAAAAGTGCGATTGATGATATAAAAAGAACATACATCAGTGATTTCTGTTGGGCCATAAAGGTTGGCAAATAAGGCATTGGGTAAGTGTTTACGCCAAATATTGAGCTGTTTATTGGGCATGATTTCACCACAAAAAAGCATCTTTTTTAAGGCGTTTAAACTAAAATTATTCAAAGCTTCAGTATTTGCAAAATAAATCAGCACCGAAGGTACCCAAAATATAGTGCTTACTTTTTCTTTTTCAAGGCATTCTAAAATTTTATTTGGAAAGGCAAAAAGATGATTAGGTAAAAGGTGTAAAGTCGCTCCTGATTTTACACTTGAAAAAATATCTAAAATGCTATTGTCAAAATAAAATGGCGCTTGATTGGCTAAAATTTCATTCTCATCAAATTTAAAAGTCTCACACACCCAAAAAGTATAATCAATCACACTCTTATGAGCTATGCTTACTCCTTTAGGAATGCCTGTGCTCCCACTTGTAAAGAAAACATAGAGTAAATTAGTATCTATATGTTTTTCTTTGGCATGCTTTATTAAACTCTCATCTATATTAAAACTTTCAAAGTCTTGTGTATAAAGCGTAGGTAAATCTAAGTTAAAATTTAAGTCCTTTGAAGTGATAAAAAGTTTAGGCTTTAAAACTTCTATGACTTTTTCTACTCTTTCTTTAGGACTTTTTTCATCTAAAAGTGTATAAAAATTTCCACTGAGTGCCACTCCAAAAAATGAAATCAAACAATCAATCCCTTTAGGCAAGATGATTAAAACAGGAGCTTGAGTAGGATTATCATTTCCTAAAGTTTTTAAAATTTCACTGGCTAGTTTTTTAGAAAAGAGATCAAAGTCTTTGTAAGTGATTTCCTTTCTTTCTTTGACAAAGGGTTCTACAAAAGCAGTTTTTTCGCTAAATTTGATTAAACTTTTTTCTAAAAAATCATAGATATGAGTTGTCATGATTTACCTTTTTAATTTTTTGTAATATAATATCGATAAATTAATAAAAAAGGCCTTTATATGCTCATAAACCAAAGCTTTGAAATCGATTCTTGTGATGATGTAGAATTAAATATAAAAAGAACTAGCAAACTTGAATACCGTATAAGTTATGATGATGAAAAAGAGATTAAAGCTATAGTTTTTATAATAGGAGGTTATGGAGCCAATGCAAATATATATTTTTTAGACTCTTATAGAAATTATATTGCTAAAAATTTTGATGTTGTAGCAGTGCATGTTTTTTATCATTGTTTTTGTCAAAGGCGTTCGGATGTTGAAAAGTATTCAACATTAGCAGATTTTACAAAAGATGATTTAAAATTAATAGAAAAAGTGCTTCGTAAATACAATATTCCATGTGATCAATTAGCCAATAATACTGTAGTTAGTCATTGTGAATATTTGAGCGAGATTATGACAGAATTAAAAATGTTAAATCGATTGCCTTATGATTTTGAAGAAAGACTAAGTGCAACTTTTATTCCTTCGCGTGGAGAATATCAAAATTTTGGCATTATGGCAGCTATTGATCATATCAATGCTTTAAAAGATCTAGTTAAACGCTTTCCAAAACTTGCAGATTTACCAAAAATTTATGGGGGGGGGTCTTATGGAGGATACTTAGCCTTGCTCATAGCAAAAATAGCTCCTTGGTATGTGGATGGCGTGATTGATAATTCGGGTTCGGCTGTTCCACCGCTTAATTATATTATTGGTAGAGAGTTGGAATTTAAAAGCAAAGATACTAATGGGGATATGTATATGCAGGGCGATCATTTTTTTGTGAGTTGTTTTCTAAAAACCCACTGGACGCGTAAAGAAAATTCACCTTATTTTTTTAATAATGAAAATTATTTTATTAGAACATTGTTAAATAAGGATCATTTGATTTTGCAAAGTCAAAAAAATAAAAATATTATTTATGTGAGTTATCATAGTAAAGAAGATCCTTTAACTCCAGCAAATTTTAAAGAACTAACCATGCAAATATTAAAAATTTTAGGTTACGATGTAAGCTTAAATTTGATAGATGAAAATAAAATTGATGGAAAATTTATTAAAAATTTAGATCATGGTTGTGGTATACCTGATAAAGCCTTATTTAGAAAAGAACTTCCTTTAATGCTTGAAAAACTACAAGGAAGAAAATCTTTCATGCAAGAAAATTCCATCTCTTATCCTTGTGGAAATAAAGTGTTTACTTTTAAAGATGTAGAAAATCAGTTAAAATTGATCATTAATTAAAAAGGAAAATATATGCTCATAAACCAAACCTTTGAAATTGATTCTTGTGATGATGTAGAATTAAATATAAAAAGAACTAGCAAACTTGAATACCGTATAAGTTATGATGATGAAAAAGAGATTAAAGCTATAGTTTTTATAATAGGAGGTTATGGAGCCAATGCAAATATATATTTTTTAGACTCTTATAGAAATTATATTGCTAAAAATTTTGATGTTGTAGCAGTGCATGTTTTTTATCATTGTTTTTGTCAAAGGCGTTCAGATGTTGAGAAATATAGTGCATACAAATATTTTCAAGAGGAAGATATTGAAAATATTAAAAATTTATTAAATCAGTTTCATTTTTCTTATGGTGAAATAAATAATGATAATGCGCTTTTTTTAGCGAATTCTTTAGTGAAACATGTAGAAAATTTAAAAATGCAAAATAAACTCGATCATAACTTTAAACTAAATTTTACTTCAACTTTTATCCCACCTAATGGAGATTATCAAAACTATGGCATTATGGCAGCTATTGATCATATCAATGCTTTAAAAGATCTAGTTAAACGCTTTCCAAAATTTGCAGATTTACCAAAAATTTATGGGGGGGGGTCTTATGGAGGATACCTATCTTTACTCATAGCAAAGATAGCTCCTTGGTATGTGGATGGTGTGATTGATAATTCGGGTTCGGCTTTGCCACCTTTAAATTATATTTTAGGAAGAGAAATGGAACATAGTTACGGTGATTATTATGAAGATTTTCCACATAATAGGATTATTTTTTTTCTAAAAACCCACTGGACTCGTAAAGAAAATTCACCTTATTTTTTTAATAATGAAAATTATTTTATTAGAACATTGTTAAATAAGGATCATTTGATTTTGCAAAGTCAAAAAAATAAAAATATTATTTATGTGAGTTATCATAGCGATAAAGATCCTCTAACGCCTGCCAATTTTAAACAACAAACCATGCAAATATTAAAAATTTTAGGATATGATGTAAGCTTAAATTTGATAGATGAAAATAAAATTGATGGAAAATTTATTAAAAATTTAGATCATGGTTGTGGTATACCTGATAAAGCCTTATTTAGAAAAGAACTTCCTTTAATGCTTGAAAAATTGCAAAAAAGAAAATCTTTTATGCAAGAAAATTCCATCTCTTATCCTTGTGGAAATAAAGTGTTTATATTTAAAGATGTGGGTGACAAATTTGAATTAGTGATAAAAGATTAAAACCTTAAAGGTTTTAATCAAGCTTTGCTAAATTGATTAAATCACTTACTTTTTGACAATTTTTCAAGTCTTCGGCTGTGATTTTTAAAGTAAAAAGATTTTTATAAAGCACCATCACAGATACAAAAGCCAAACTATCCCACTCATCTATATCATCAAGTAGCATATCTTCATTTAAGTCTTCATCTCTATGCATAGCTTCTTTAAGCTCTTCTAAAAATTCAGTTTTTGTCATTATTTCTCCTTTGTGTAAATTAAAATATTTTTTGTGTATAAATCTTTGAAATTCAACACCGCACTTCCCCAGCTAAGCCCTGCACCAAAAGCACTTAAACTCGCTTTAAATTCTTTTGGAGTATCTAGTTCGCAAAGTAGGGTAGGTAGTGAACAAGCGCTTAAATTAGCGTATTTTTCCATGATGAAATTAGGAACTTTATCATCATTAAGTTTTAATTCTTCTTTGATGCAATCAACCAAATACGCATTGGATTGATGAAAAAGATGAAAAGCAATGTCTTTTTCATCTACTTTAGAAAATTCTAAAATTTCTTTAAAGCTTTTAGGTTCGCATTCCAAAGCCATATTGAAAATATTTGCTCCGTCCATGTAAAGGTTTTCTAATTGTCTAAACTCCTCAGTTTGCATGAGCGAATCATCGTTAAAAATATCTGCTTTAGGTATTCTCATCGCACCTTTTGGAATGATGAGTTTATCAAAATATTTTCCATCGCTTCCAAGCTCAAAAAAAGCTTCGTTAAAATCCGTTTTTTCAATTAAAGTTGCACTTACTCCATCACCAAAAATAGGAGCTAAATTCATATTTTTAGGGTGGATGAATTTGCTTAAAGTATCTCCACAAATGAGTAAAATTTTACCTAAGCCACTTTGTATTAAAGAATGAGCGACAAATAAGCCGTATAAATACCCTGCACAAGCTTGCCCTAAATCAAAAGCTACAGTTTTGGAGCTTAAATTTAAAAGTTGGTGTAAATAACAAGCCGTAGAAGGCATGAAAAAATCAGGACTTTGAGTTACTACGATGAGTGCATCAAGGCTATTTTTATCTATATTTAAACCTTGTAAAAGTGTATTGGCTGCGTGTTTTCCAAGATCGCTTACGCAAGTGTTTTCATCGCAAATATAACGCGTGTTTAAACCTATGACTTTTTTCATTCTTTTAAGGGTTTTGATATCGTTTGAAAAAACGCTTTCTAACTCATCATCAATGCAAATTTTATGTTCAGGTACGCTTACGCAAATGCCTGAAATTTTAGCTTTATCAAATCTAGTTTTCATGGATTATAAGTCCTTTGAAGTTTAAATTTTGAAATGGAATAAGGGCTGAGTTTTTTTCAAATTCTTTGGAAATTTGTTCTAAAAAGCTCAAAAATGGCATATTTCTTTCGCCTTTTTGATAATAAAGCCTTGCATTATTGTTTTTAAGATCAAAGAAATGTAAAGCTAGTTCAAAGGCTTTAAAAAACATTCTAGTTTCAAGTTTTCTACCTAAAGCCCTACAAGAAATGCAAAGATCATCGATAAATAAATTTCCTTCTTTACAAGAAAAAACAAAAATAGCGATAATCCCACTATCGCTTAATTTATCACTCATACTCACACTTACAATGAGTTCTTTTTGCATGTGTTGTGCGACTTTTTCTTGATTTAAGCGTGTGTAATTAGCGATAAATTGATTGGTTTTGCCTAAAAGTTCGCTAATGCGAGGGATATTTTGCAGATCATTTTTGCTAAAATTTAAGCTGATTTCAAGATTTTGAAAATATTCTTCATCGCTTAAGCTTTTAAGCTCTTCTCTTAAAGCATTGGCTGCTATATCTTTGGCACGAATTTGATCTTCTTTGGTATTTGAAAGTTTTAAAAGATTAGGAAAAAGTTTGATTTTATAAAGTATATTTTCATCGCATAAAAGTGTTTTAACGCCTGTAATTTTGGTATTTTCAAGCTCGGCGATATTATCATCTATAAAAAGCATAGCGTTAGTATTTATATTAAATTTTTTAGCAATTTTTAAGATATTTTCACCTTTTGGCTCCCAATTGATCATTCTAGCATCAAAATCATCCCATTGTAAGATGAAATCTTTCCTTATTTCAAAAAGTTTTTTTGCGTCTTTTTCTTCATTTTTTGAAGCTAGGGCAAGTAAAAACCCTTGTTTTTTAAAAGTTTTAATTTTTTCTTGTAAGGTTTTGTGCAAAGGACTTAAATTAAGATTATCTATACCCTCTTCACCTAAAATTCCTTGATACAAGGTATTATCAAGATCAAGTACAAGAGCTTTAAGAGCGGGTTTTACAAGTGCAGGGATGAGACTAAGTCCTAAAATTTGTGCTAAAAAAATCAAGGCTTTATTATTAAGCTTAGAGCCTGTAAGTTCTTCTTTAGCTAAGTCTAAAATATCTTCTTCATCAAAATACTCTTTTATGAGTTTTTCTATGTTAAAAATTTCACAATTTAAAATTTTTTTATCTGTTTTAAATTCTCCTAAACTAAGAACTAAAATAGGGTTTTGTGAAATTTTTCTTAGTTCTAAAAGTCTTTCTTCTATAAAATTTTGCACATTATTTTTATAGCGGGTTAAATCTAGCCATAAAAGTTCTAAACTAGCTTCTTTAAAGTTATCAAAACTCAAGCTATCATCATAAGAGCTGAAATTAAACTCAGCTCTTAAATTAGCAAAATGTAAAAAAGGAGCAATGATACTTTGCACTCCTTCAAAAGCATGATTTCTATGGACATTAATAAGAAGATCTTGACTTTTACTAAAGTCTAATTCTTTGGCGAATTTTATAAGCTCATTGCGTTTTAAATGGGGTGAAAAAAGATTCATTTTAGCTCCACAAGTTCGATTAAAAGCCTATTTGGCATCATGATAAAACAAAGTTTAGCAAAATAGCTTGCTTGCATAATAGGAACAATACAAATGCCTCCTTGTTGTTCCAAAAGAATTAAATCTTGGGCGATATTTTTACTTTCATAGGCTAAATGATACATTTTGGTATTATTTTTCAAATAGCTATCTAGTGGTCCTTTATCGTTTAAATTTTGCAAAAGTTCAAATCTATACTGTGGAAATGCTTCATTACAAGGAATGATAAATTCGCCTCTTACCCCTTGTTTTTCATCTATAAATTCTGATTCTTTATAAAAACCTAGTTTAAAAAAACATTCCCTTTCTTTTTCTAAATTTTTACAAGCCACGCCTATATGATGAAGGGGTAAATTGAGTGTTGTATTAAGCATTTAAAACTACTGCCATAGTGATAGCATTTTTAAATTTCAATGCTTTTTCCAAACTATAATCATTTGCCATAAAACATTCATAAGCTTTAAATTTTAAGCCTGATTTTTCTATCAAATCTTTAACTTCATCAGGATGGGAAAATAAATAAATATGATCAATAGCAGGAGCATTGATAGGGATAGTTGCAAAAATTTCTCCTCCATCGCTAAGAAGTTCTTTAGATCTTTTAAGAAATTCAAGAGGTTTTTCTACGTGTTCTAGCACTTCTCCAATTACTATCAAATCAGCTTTTTTATCAAAATCATAAGTAAAAAAATCTTGACATAAAAAATCGCATTTTGTAATCAATCCTCCTACTTGTTGTTTTACCATTTTTTGAGTAAGTTCGCAACTCGTTGGAGAGATATCAAGTCCATAAAAGGCTGAAAATTTACCACTTTTAACTGCTCTTGCGAAGTATTCTCCATGGCCAGGGCCTATTTCAAAATAAGTTGTTTTTGGAGTGAAATTTTGCAAATATTGTGAAAAATACTTTCTCACTTTAATATGAGCTATCCAAACAAAAGAAGAAAGAGCTAGGCCTATCATGTATTGTTTCATATAGCTTTCATTAAAATAAACTTTATCCTTAACTTCATCAAAGCTAGAATAACGATAAGCCCCATTTTCTATGAAAAATTTTGTTTCTTCTAAAGTATCGTTAAGGATCAATAAATAACAATCGCATTGTTCTTTTATACTGATACCATCTTGAATATAATAAGAAATTAATTTATCAAATTCTTCTTCGTCTTCTTGTGAAAATTCAATTTTTTTAAGATATTTAGAATGGATAGGATTTTTTTGAGCGATGGCTTGAAATAATTTTTCAATATTTTCTTTCATTTTTCTGCCTTTAGGGTTTGAATTTTTTCTAGTAAAGCGCTTTGAGATTTTAAGAGACTTAAATCTTCTTTGTTAAATTTGATTTCAAATTCTTCTTCTAAACTCATGATGATATCAATATGAGCTAAAGAAGTCCAGTTCTTGCAGTTTTCCATGCTTAAATTTGTATTTTCATCTACTTTGGTTTCAAGTATATTTTCTAAAATTTCATAAAATTGTTTTTCCATTGTATACCACTTTCTTGAGAATGTTGAAAATTAATATATTGTATCATAATTTTCTATTAGAATTGTTTGGTTTATATCTAATTTTTTCCATAAAATTTCTATATATTCTTTAGCGTTGTAAATATTTATATGATCTCCTGCAAAATTGTTTTTTTTAAAATTTTTAGTATTATTAACAATATTGATAATGTTAATTAAATTGGGTTCAGAAGATATGTCAAGTTTTCTAACATAATAACTAATGGTTTTATTGTATGATATATTGTTTTCATCAATTAAAATTCCAGAGAAAATTTTATGATATCTGTAAAATACATTAAATTGTTCTTCTGCATAATGTGTTAGTGTGTGTCCTTGGCCTCCAAATGTCATATATTTTCCATTCTCTTTGGTTAAAACCTCATAAACACAATTTTCCCCAAAACAGCTTGTTGTATCTTTTAAAAATAATTCTTCTTTTGCTCCTTTTATAGCAAAAGAAAATATAGGATCGTTTGTGCGTTTTACTCCTGTTTGTTTGCGAAAATATTCATTTAATGCTCCCATTTTTGTTTTGGAATTTATTTTGTCATAAACTTCATTTTTGCAAAAACTATAAGTAAAGGTTGGCATGATCAAAGTGCCTTCTTTGCCTATAACTTCAAAAAAACAATCTAATATAGTCTGTAAAAATTCATTTCTAGAAAGCAAGGGAAAACCGAAATTAAAAAGTTCAGTATGCACACACAAGGTATCGCCTTTTTGTAGTCCTAGTTTGTAAAAAGTTTCTATGAAGTCGTAAGTGGAGTATTTTTTATTTTCAAATTCAAGTAAATATTTCATAAACTACCTTTAAATGTTTTTCATAAAAGAAGCTTTTCATATATGGCAAATTTATCCTGCTTAAGGGCGTTGCCTATGGCTTTGACATATTCTTTAGCATCATAGCTTTCTAGAAAATCTCCTGCAAATTTTATGCTTTTGTAATACCTTGTTTGCCGCACGATTTCATTTATCTTATCAAGGCTGCATACATAGGCTTTTTCCAAGTCTCTTACATAATAATTTATCCTTTTTTCTCTTTTTTGTCCTAGCTCGTCAATCACAAAGCCCTTAAATTCCTTAAAATACCTGCAAAAGCTGGTATTTCTCTCTTCAGCATAATGCGTTAGGGCGTGTCCATAATTCAAGCCTAAAAGCATAAATTTCCCACCTTCCCTAGTTAAAATTTCATATACACTATCCTTTCCAAAACAGCTTGAGTTTTCTTTTAAAAAAATATCCGCTTTAGCACCCTTCACAGCAAAGGAAAAAATAGGGTCGCTAGTTCGCCTAACCTCCCCCCCCCGCTAGTTCTAAAAAATTCATTCAGCACTCCCACTTTGCCTTTAGAATGCACTTTATCATAAACTTCATTTTTGCAAAAACTATAAGTAAAGGTTGGCATTAGAAGAGTGCCTTCCTTGCCTAGCACTTTAAAAAAGCATTCAAGTAAGGTTTTTAAAAAATCATTTTTAGTAAGCAAAGCTTTGCCAAATTTCATAAGTTCTGTATGTACGCATAAAATATCACCCCTTTTTATACCTAGTTGATAAAAAGCATCTATTAAATCCTTATCGGAGTATTTTTTGCCATTGTGTTCTAAAAAATATTTCATTTTACCAGTCCATAAAATTTTATTTTTTCCAAAAGTTCTTTAAATTCATAAGCTTGCATATTTAAGATATTGGCTATATCGATGATATCATTCTCTCCATCGCAATAAGCCAAAAAATTACAAGCCAAAGGAATGTCATTGGTAGTGCTAAGGGTGTGATATAATCCTCTTTTGCCAAGATTGGGTTCGCATACTATGGTGTTTTCATATACGGCGTTGATTTCTAGATTTAAAATCATTTCTTGCATGCTTTGAAGTCCACCCATTAAACCTTTTTCAGAGATAAAATTGAGATCATCTTTTGAGTTATGATATCCATCATAGTCACCATACCTTGTGCGACATACCCCTACTATGCCAAGATTTACAAGTGGGGCATTGTATTGTCTTTCATCACTTCCACGATCTAAAAAACTAAAAGCTTTGAAATTTTCTTTATTTTTGAGCGTATGCAGGGCGACTTTATCGCTTAGAGTGTTCTCTTTAACTGTGTGTATGAGTGAGTAAGTATGATCATCGCCTAAGCAAGAAAGCACAAAGCCTGCTTTAACATGTTTTTTTAAACACTCTAAATGTTTGCTAAGATAGACTATAGAGCCTATGGTTTCAGGGATGATGACAAAGCGGTAATTATATCTTCTTTCTTTTAAACCCAAAAGCCATTTTGCTAAGAAAATACTCACTACAGGGCCACTAAGCTCATTATTTGCCATGGAAGGGTGGCAAAGATAGGTTGAAATTAAAATTTCATCTTTTGAGTTTTGCGTACTAGGTAGGATAAAATCAGCATAATCTAAAACTCCATTTTCATCGTGTTTTGCATCGATATAGACTTTGTATTTGCCTTTTTTGAGTTTTTTTCTTTCGTTGTGCGTGAGACAAAATCCCCAACGCCTTTTATAATAACTCGTTACATAAGGAATAGCATCGGGCATTTCTTCTATGGAGTAAAGATGATCTTGAAGTTCTTCTAGTTCGATTTCTTGATCGATGGCTTCGCTATAGTTTAGAAGGTGCAAGTTATGCTTTTTAAAATCACAAATTTTTTCTCCTTTTGGAGTGATGATATAGGCTTCTTTAACATTCCATTCATCAGGGACTATCCAGTCAAAAACCTTTGTGCCACTTTTTATAGAGTGAAATTTGAGTATACCCCCCCCCAGAGTTTTATTTAAAATTTCTAAGCTATCTCTAAAACCTTGCCCTGTGATACTCCTAGGGATAGGAAAAAGTTCACAAGCTAGTTCATACATAGCCTTTCCAGTTTGGCTAAAATCTTGGCTTCTAAAGTCTAGCTTATCCACAATATCCCTTTTTAACTTTTTCAAGAATGCTAAATAAAGTATCTTTGACAAATTTTGCATCTTTTAGATTCATTTCTTGATGACAAGGTATACTAAGTTCAGCTTTGTAAAAATTATCTGCATTTTGGAGTTTGATTTCCCCCAAGAGTTTTTTATAAAAACTAAACTCATAAGTTGGTTTATAATGTACCTGTACGCCAATTCCTGCATGAAGTAAGCTTTCAAAAAGTTCTTCTTTTTGACAATAAAATTCAGGAAAAAGCAAAATAGGATATAAATGTCTTGAACTTTTTTTATAGTCTTTGATTTTTATCGTGGAAAAATAAGGATTTTTTTCAAATTCTTTATCGTAAAAATTTGCGATTTCTTCGCGTTTTTCAAGATTGTGATCGAGTTTTTTAAGCTGGTTTATCCCTAAAGCACAAGCAACATCACTTAAGCGGTAATTATAGCCAAGTTCTACCATATCGCTATCCCAAAGCCTTTTTTTAACAATACCATGGCTTCTTAAAAGCTTGATTTTATCGATAAGCTCTTCATTATCACTCACCACAGCCCCACCTTCAAAAGTAGTGATAGGCTTAACAGGGTGAAAAGAAAATATAGAAAGATCGGCTTTTTTTCCTACTTTTTCACTTTTATACAAAGCACCTAAAGCATGGCTTGCATCATCGATTAAAGGGATATTGTATTTTTTAGTAAGGTTTGAAATTTCATCCATTTCAACGCTATTGCCCGCAAAATCTACCACGCTAATAGCTCCTATATTTTCACTCTCTTTTAAAAGTCTTGCTTCTAGTTTTTTTTCATCAATATTGCCATCGTTTTTAATGTCGATAAACTCTACCTTAGCTCCAGCCATTAAGGCCGCATTAGCTGTAGCGGCAAAGGTTAAAGGGGTAGTTAAAACGATTTTTTCTTGGACACCTAGTGCTGTGTAGGCAAGATGAAGGGCTGAAGTGGCTGAGTTTAATACACAAGCGTGTTTTACGCCCATATATTCACAAAGGGCTTCTTCAAATTCATTTACCTTTTTACCCCCTGTTAAAATTTCATCTTTTAAAGCTTTTGTAAGCGTATCTATATCGCTTTGATCGATGTTTTGATGAGAATAAGTAAGCATTTTAAAAACCTTCAGTATGATTGATGATTTCTAAAAGTTCTTTTTCGCTTGCCCATAAAGGATTATTATCCGAGCTATAAGAAAAACCATCTTTTACCTTTTGCCCTTTTTCGCCTAGGGCATTGATACTAAAGTCATTATCTTTATCTACAAATTTAATACTCGGGCTTATAGCATAGTAGTTTTCAAATTCATAGGTTAAATGGCTATCATCGCTTGAAATCATGATTTCATGTAGTTTTTCTCCTGCTCTTATGCCTATGATTTTATGGCTTAAATTAGGAGCTAGAGCATGGGCTAGATCGGTGATTTTCATCGAAGGAATTTTAGGGATAAAGATTTCTCCTCCATGCATTCTTTCAAAATTACTCAGTACAAATTTTACTCCATCTTCAAGGCTGATCCAAAAACGAGTCATTCTCGTATCGGTGATAGGAAGTTCTTTAGCTCCTTCGCTGATGAGTTTTTTAAAGAAAGGCACCACTGAACCTCTTGAACCTACAACATTGCCATATCTTGTAACACCAAAGCGTGTTTGCTTGTTACCTGCTATGTTGTTTGCAGCGACAAAAAGCTTATCGCTTGCAAGTTTGGTTGCACCGTATAAATTTACAGGATTACAAGCCTTATCCGTACTAAGAGCGATACATTTTTTAACCCCATTTTCAAAACAAGCGTCGATGACATTTTGCGCACCGTGTATGTTTGTTTTTATACATTCCATAGGGTTATATTCAGCAATAGGCACATGCTTCATTGCAGCAGCATGTATAACAAAATCCACATCACGCATAGCAGCACTTAAACGCTCTTTATCTCTTACATCTCCTATGAAATAACGCATACAAGGAGCATTAAAAACGCTTGCCATTTCAAATTGTTTGAGCTCATCACGAGAATAAATGATAATCTTATTAGGTTTATAGTTTTCTAGCAAAACCTTAGTATAAGTTTTTCCAAACGAGCCTGTTCCGCCCGTGATTAAGATATTTTTTTTGTTAAACATTTTGCCTTCCTTTGCTTAAGTTTTTTTAAAATTAAAGCAATAAGTGTTCCTATTTTAAAATTCTTGGCAAGGTTATGCCAGTTTGGGCTTGATACTTGCCTTTTTTATCTTTATAAGTGGTGTCACATTTTTCATCGCCTTGCAAAAACAACACTTGCGCTATACCTTCATTGGCATAAATTTTTGCAGGTAAAGGCGTAGTATTTGAAATTTCTATAGTGATATGTCCTTCAAAACCTGGTTCAAAAGGGGTAACATTGACGATGATGCCACATCTTGCATAAGTGCTTTTGCCAAGACAAATAGCTAAGACATTATCAGGCATTTTAAAATACTCTATAGTTCTAGCTAGGGCAAAAGAATTTGCAGGAACTATACATACATCGCCTTCAAAATCTACTACATTTTCTTCTACGAAATTTTTTGGATCCACTACAGTTGAATTAACATTGGTAAAAATTTTAAACTCACGCCCTACACGTATATCATAACCATAGCTTGAAAGTCCATAGCTTACCACACCTTTTCCTATATTTGCTTCGCAAAATGGTTCGATCATCTTGTGTTCTAATGCCATTTTTCTTATCCAATTATCCGCTTTTAAGCCCATTTTTAACCTTTTTAATATTTGTAATTTTTGTAAGGATTATAACCTAAAAAATCTATATTTTTTATGATTTTTTTCTTTTTTAAAGTTAAATTTCAAGTTTTTTTATATAATACAAGGTTAAGTTCTTAAATTTTGTAGGAGAATTTTATGACAAAAGAAGAAATTAAAGAGTTAGTCAACCTTTTTGCTGAAGCAAATATTAGTAAAATTAAGATCAAAGAACAAGATGGTTTTGAAATAGAACTTGAAAGAGATATGTGCTGCGATGTTCCAGCTCCTGTTTGTCCTCCAGTTCCAGCTCCACAACCTATCAATGTAAGCGTTGTAAACGAAGCTCAACCTAGTCAAAGTGTAAAATCAAACAAACCAAGTATAAACAGCCCTATGGTAGGAACTTTCTATCAAGCTCCAAGTCCAGGTGCAGCACCTTTTGTAAAAGTAGGTAGTACGGTTAAAAAAGGCGATACTATAGCTATTATCGAAGCGATGAAAATCATGAATGAAATTGAAGCGGAATTTGATTGTAGGATCGCTGAAATTTTAGTTGCTGATGGTCAGCCTGTAGAATTTGGAATGCCTTTATTTGCGGTGGAGAAATTATAAAATGGAAATTAAAAGCATATTAATTGCTAATCGTGGAGAAATAGCACTGCGTGCTTTAAGAACGATTAAAGAAATGGGTAAAAAAGCAATTTGTGTGTATTCTGAAGCAGATAAAGATGCTTTGTATTTAAAATACGCTGATGCAAGCATTTGTATAGGTAAGGCAAGAAGTTCTGAAAGTTATTTAAATATCCCAGCTATCATCGCAGCGGCTGAAATAGCAGAAGCTGATGCGATTTTTCCAGGATACGGATTTTTAAGTGAAAATCAAAATTTTGTTGAAATTTGTGCTAAACATAACATCAAATTTATAGGTCCTTCTGTGGAAGCTATGAATTTAATGAGTGATAAATCAAAAGCAAAACAAGTCATGCAAAGAGCAGGCGTACCTGTGATCCCAGGAAGCGATGGGGCTTTGGCAGGAGCTGAAGCAGCTAAAAAACTTGCCAAAGAAATAGGTTATCCTGTGATTTTAAAAGCAGCTGCAGGTGGTGGTGGTCGTGGTATGCGTGTGGTTGAAAATGAAAAAGATCTTGAAAAAGCGTATTGGTCGGCTGAAAGCGAGGCTATGACAGCATTTGGCGATGGAACTATGTATATGGAAAAATACATACAAAATCCACGCCATATAGAAGTGCAGGTTATAGGAGATAGTTTTGGCAATGTGATTCATGTGGGCGAAAGAGATTGTTCTATGCAAAGACGCCATCAAAAACTTATAGAAGAATCCCCTGCGATTTTGCTTGATGAAAAAACACGCACTAGGCTTCATGAAACTGCTATTAAGGCAGCTAAAGCTATAGGATATGAAGGTGCGGGAACTTTTGAGTTTTTAGTAGATAAAAATTTAGACTTTTATTTTATAGAAATGAATACGCGTTTGCAAGTTGAACACTGTGTAAGTGAAATGGTAAGTGGGATTGATATCATAGAACAAATGATTAAAGTAGCAGAAGGTTATGCCTTACCATCTCAAGAAAGTATTAAGCTTAATGGGCATTCTATAGAATGTAGAATCACAGCTGAAGATTCTAAAACCTTCTTGCCAAGTCCAGGTAAGATTACTAAATACATTCCACCCGCAGGACGCAATGTAAGAATGGAAAGTCATTGTTATCAAGACTATAGCGTGCCTGCTTATTATGATTCTATGATAGGCAAACTTGTAGTTTGGGCAGAAGATCGTAATAAAGCTATTGCAAAGATGAAAGTAGCTTTAGATGAGTTGCTTATAAGTGGGATAAAAACGACTAAAGATTTTCATCTTTCCATGATGGAAAATCCTGATTTTATTAATAATAATTACGATACAAATTATCTTGCAAGACATTAAAATTTCCCTATTATAAGGGAAATTTTAATTGTAATTTTTATCTTAAATATTCTATATTGATTTTAGAGCGGAGTTTATCAAAATAATCCTGTATGAAATTTTGTCTTTGTTCACTTACGTAAGCGTTTAAAACTTCATTTTTAACTTGTTCGTATTCAGGAGTTTGTGTCCCATCTTTGCTTTTAACTTCATAGAGTTCATAGCCATTTTTTCCATTTAAAACAGGGGAAAAGCCTCCAACAGGAATTTGCGATAAAAGTCCTAAAAGTCTTGGATCGGCATTGCTTGTGTTTAAAGATGCATTTTGTGGTTTAAGGATTGTTTTTTTTGTATTTTTGATATTTTCTAAAGTTTGAGGATTGTTTGATAGATAAATATTTGCATTAATTTGTGTATAAAAAGTGAATTTATCTTTATTTTGTTCGAAAAATTTTTTTGCTCCATCATCACTAAAGTCAGTTTTTGCCATACTTGCGATTTTTTCATAAAGCTTTCTTTTTTCTAAATCTTTTTTAAAATTTGTACGAAATTGTTCATAGCTTTGATTTTTGGATTTTAAATTTGCTTTGAAAGCATTTAAAGTGGTTTTGTTTTGAGCAAGCATTTTATTTATAGCATCATCAAGCTCTAGATCATTGACTACAATACCCAGTTGTTTCATTTGTGAAATTTCCATTTTTTCATTGATGAGTACGCCTAAAGCTTTATTTCTATCAATTTTAAGTGCTTTCATAGTTTGATCTATATCATAAGTTGTGATAGGCTCTTTGTCTACAACTACAGCTATAGCATTAATGGTATTTGCACTAGCCAAACTTGCAAAAAATGCAAAACTTAATAAAATTTTTTTCATTTCAAACCTTTATTTAAGTATAAATATCGCATTATATCAATAAAAATTTAAGAAAAGGCAAAAAATGCACGAAAAACTTACAACGCGTTTTGCTCCAAGCCCAACAGGGTATTTGCACATAGGTGGACTTAGAACAGCTCTTTATAATTATTTATACGCTAGAAAAAATGGTGGAAATTTTTTACTTCGCATTGAAGATACGGATTTAAAAAGAAATTCCAAAGAAGCTACTAAAGCAATTATCGAAGCTTTTAAATGGTGTGGTTTAGAACATGATGGAGAAGTAACTTACCAATCAGAGCGTTTTGATCTTTATAAAGAATATGTTAAAAAGCTTTTAGATGAAGGTAAAGCGTATTATTGTTATATGAGTAAAGAAGAATTAGAAGAATTGCGTGCCAAGCAAGAAGCCGCCAAAGAGCGCCCAAGATATGATGGAAGATATAGAGAATTTACAGGCACGCCACCTCAGGGTATAGAACCTGTTGTGCGTATTAAAGCGCCTCAAAGTGGCGAGATTGTTTTTGAAGATGGGGTTAAAGGCGAGGTGAGATTTAAAGCAGAAGATATAATGGATGATTTTATCATTGCAAGAAGTGATGGAACCCCAACTTATAATTTTACTGTTGTTATTGACGATGCTTTAATGGGGGTAAGCGATGTGATTCGTGGGGATGATCATCTTTCAAATACTCCTAAACAAATTGTGCTTTATGAAGCATTGGGTTTTAAAATTCCTAAATTTTTTCATGTGGCTATGATACATGGAGAAGATGGTAAAAAGCTTTCAAAAAGACATGGGGCAACTGATGTTATGGAATACAAAGAAATGGGAATTTTACCTCAAGCTTTGCTTAATTTTCTTGTGCGTTTAGGTTGGAGTCATGGCGATGACGAGGTTTTTTCACTAGAAGATTTGAAAAAACTTTTTGATCCTTATCATATCAATAAAAGCGCATCTTGTTATAATGCTAAAAAGCTTGAATGGTTGAATGCTCATTATATTAAAACTTTGCCTTTTGAAGAGATTAACCGTCAGCTTAAAGATCTTGGCTTTGATTTATCTGTTTATGAAAAGGCAGGATTTTTACTTGATTTATTAAGAGAGCGTGCAAAAACCTTGCATGATATTATCAATGGTGCAAAAAGCATAGTTAATGCACCGCAAAATTATGATGAAAATGCAGTGCAAAAATTTGTTAACAAAAATAATTTAGAATTGCTCCAAGCATTTGCCAATACACTTAAAGATCAAAAAACAGGTAAAGATTTTGAAGATTTTACAAATGATTTTTTAGAAAAAAAAGAAGCAAAGTTAAAAGATTTGGCTCAGCCTATACGCATAGCTTTAACAGGGAGTGCGGTAAGTCCTAGTATTTTTGAAGTATTAGAATTTTTAGGGGTTGATGAGTGTAAAAAAAGAATAGACAATTTTTTAAAAGTTAGAGGAAAATAAAATGAATTTAAAAGAAGAAGCTTTAAAATACCATTTAGGTGGGAAAATTGATATTGTGCCAAGTAAGCCAATGGCTACAAGTTATGATCTATCTTTGGCGTATAGCCCAGGAGTTGCAGAACCTTGCCTTGAAATCGCTAAAGATAATGAGCTTGCTTATACTTATACAAATAAAGCTAATTTGGTAGCTATAGTTAGCGATGGTTCTGCTGTTTTAGGACTTGGAAACATAGGAGCACAGGCTTCAAAACCTGTTATGGAAGGTAAGGCTTGTTTGTTTAAAAAATTTGCAAATGTAAATGCTTATGATATAGAAATTAATGTTCATAGTATAGAAGAGATTGTAAATTTTTGCAAGGCTTTGGCTCCGACTGTGGGCGGGATAAATTTAGAAGATATAGCTGCTCCAAAATGTTTTGAAATTGAAGCGGCTTTGCAAGATTTAGGAATTCCTGTAATGCATGATGATCAGCACGGAACAGCTATTATTTCAACTGCAGGGCTTATGAATGCTATGGAGATAAGTGGTAAAAAATTTAAAGACATTAAGGTGGTTGTAAGTGGCGCAGGTGCCGCAGGTATAGCAAGTGCTAAGATGTATAGAAATTTAGGGGTTGAAAATATTATTTTAGTAGATAGTAAAGGAGTGATTTCTAAAGATAGAAATGATTTAACTCCTCAAAAACTTGAATTTGCTGTTGATTCTAAGGAAAAGACTTTAAAAGAAGTTTTAAAAGGAGCTGATGTTTTCCTAGGACTTAGTGCACCAAAAATTCTTGATGATGAAATGGTTTTAAGCATGGCAAAAGATCCTGTGATTTTTGCTTTGGCAAATCCTATCCCTGAAGTGATGCCTGAAGATGTGGCTAGACTTAGAAAAGATGCGATTGTAGGAACAGGAAGAAGTGATTATCCAAATCAAATCAATAATGTTTTAGGTTTTCCTTTTATTTTCCGTGGGGCTTTAGATGTGCGTGCAAGTAAAATCACTGAAAATATGAAAGTAGCGGCTGCTAAAGCATTAGCAGATCTTGCAAAACTTCCTGTAAGCGATGCGGTTAAAAAAGCTTATAATTTAAGCACTTTAGAATTTGGAAGAGATTATGTTATACCAAAACCTTTTGATGAAAGAGTAAAAGCTGCAGTAAGTACAGCTGTAGCAGCAGCTGCGGTAAAAGATGGTGTAGCTAAGGTGAAAAATTTTGATGAGAAAGCTTATTTTGAAAGCTTAAAATGAAAAATATTCATTGTATCAATCATCCATTGATCGAACATAAATTAGGAATTTTAAGGGCTAAAGAGACAAAGCCCTTTCAATTTCGTATGTTAATCGATGAAATTTCATCTTTTTTGCTTTTTGAAGCGAGTAAAGATTTTTCTTTAAAAGAAATTGAAATTTCAACACCTATACAAAAAACTACAGTAAAAAAACTTGATGAAAAAATTATGATTTGTCCTATTTTAAGAGCTGCATTAGGAATGCTTGAAAGTGTTTTTAAGATGATTCCTGATGCAAGTGTTGGGTTTTTGGGGTTTGTGAGAAATGAAGAAACTTTAAAGGCGGATTTTTATTTTCAAAAACTTCCCAAAGATGCAAAAAAACGCACTGCTATTGTTATAGATCCTATGTTTGCTACAGGTGGGACTGCTATAGATGCTTGTAATTTTTTAAAAAGCCAAGGAGTTAAAAAAATAAAATTTATATCCATACTTGCTGCTCCACAAGGTTTGAAAAAATTTAGCCAAATGCATGATGATGTAGAAGTTTTTGTGGCTTGTATTGATGAAGGTTTAAATGAAAAAGGTTATATTATCCCAGGGCTTGGAGATGCAGGAGATAGAGTGTTTAACACTCTATAAAAGAGATGATTTTTGGAAAAATTGATTATATTAATCTTTTACCTTTACATATATATCTTAAGAAATATCCCCTACCTAATGGTTATAAAGCAAGTATGGAGTATAAAAAAGGAGTTCCAAGTAAGCTAAATAAAGATTTATTTTATAGAAGAATTGATGCAGCTATCATTTCAAGCATAGAAAGTGCTAGAAAAAAATATAAAAATTTAGATTTGGGTATTTGTGCCAATAAAAGAGTTTTAAGTGTATTAGTAGAAAAAAATACATCAAATGCCAAAGATCCAAGTTCAGCAACTTCAAACGCTCTGGCTAAAGTATTAAAACAAGATGGAAAAGTAATTATAGGTGATAAGGCTTTAAAGCTTTATCTAAAAGATCCTTCTAAATATATCGATTTATGTGCAAAATGGCACGAAAAAACAGGATTGCCTTTTGTTTTTGCTAGATTTTCTTGTGTGCAAAAAAAAGCTTTATATAAACAAATTTTGAAAAAATTTCCAAAAACAAAGATTAAAATTCCTTATTATATACTGCAAAATTATGCCAAAACAAGGGATTTAGATATAAAAGATGTTAGATATTATTTAGATGAAGTTATATATCATAAAATTTCTACCAAAGAAAAAACAGCCTTAAAGCGTTTTGTAAAGGCTTGTAAGGCTTTAAATCTTGCTTAGTGTTCAAATTCTCTAAGTTCTTTAACTGTTCCAAGGAGTATTACAACATCTCCACTATAAACTGTCGTGGTTTCTAAATCAGGTAGTATTTCCCAGTCACTATTTAATTTTTTATAAGAAATCACTTTCATATTTTGTGCTACATGTTTTAAAGAATTTCCTGCTAATTTTTCATCTATATTGATCTTAATAGCTCGTATAGTATTTGCTGAAAGATCAAAAACTTCATAATCAGCATCTTTAGTTAAAAATTCTTTTACTAGTCTTTTAGCACTTTCTTTTTCAGGATAAATAACCTTTGTTGCACCTAACTTAGAAAGAATTTGACCATGGATATTAGAGGTTGCTTTAGCAATGATATTTTTAACACCTATATCTTTAAGCGCCATAAGAGTAAGGATTGATTTTTCAACATTTTCTCCTATGCTAACAATAACAACTTCAACATCATGAAAGCCTGCTTCTTTTAGGGCTGAAATATTTGTAGAATCTAAAATATAAGCATAGCTTGGAGGATTTTGTATACTTTTTAAAGCTTCCTCATCTTTATCCGCAACGATAACAGTATGACCTCCAGCAATGAGTTCATCTGCTACAACTGATCCAAATTTTCCAAGTCCTATGATTCCATAATTAAGATTTTTCACGATTTTACCTTTATAAATTAACCTTTCCTTCAGGGAATTTTAAATGAATAGCTTTGTCTTGTTTGAATACCGAGAGTAAAAAAGCAAAAACACCTATCCTACCACTTAGCATCATAATGATGATAATCACCTTGCTAGGATCACTAAACAAAGCGCATAAAGATAAAGTTCCACCATTTCCTACTGAAATTCCTACGGTTGCAAAAGCCGAAGAAGTTTCAAAAAGCAAGGCTATAAAATCAAATTTTGACTCTAGCAAGGAAAGCAAAATAACAGCTATTACTATATAAACAGCTGAACCTACAGCTATAATAAAAGCTTTAGATATAGTTTCTCTTGGAATTTCATGTCCAAAAATTCTAACTCTTCCATCGCGGATACTCCAATAAGCATAGAGCAATAAAACCATTACAGTTGTTACTTTCATACCCCCAGCTGTTCCACCTGGTGCACCACCAATAACCATAAACAATGATCCAAAAAATAAGCTTGCATCATGCAAATGTCCCATATCTAAGGTATTAAATCCTGCTGTGCGGTAATTAATAGCGATAAAATATGAGCTTAAAATTTTATCAAAAAATGAAAAATGTCCTATAGTTTGAGGATTTGAGTATTCAAAAGCAAAAATAATAAGCGTTGAAGAGAAAATAAGAAAAATACTTGCAACAACAACCATTTTTGTATGTAGGCTTAAATTTTGCAATTTTTTTCTTTGAAAAAAGTATAATTCAACCAAAACAAAATATCCAAGCCCTCCAATAATAATCAAAGAAGTGATAATAAGATTAATTGCTATATCATGTTTATAAGCTATAAATCCATGTTCAAATATAGTAAATCCAGAATTATTAAAAGCGCTAATAGAATGAAAAATTCCAAACCATAAAGCTTTCTTAAAATTCATTTCAAGGGCAAAACGCATGGTGAGAAGTATAGCACCTATCAATTCTATAGTAAAAATGAACAGCAAAACCTTTTTAAAAAATTTAAATAAACCATCCATTGATGGATAAAATAAAGACTCTTTTAGTAAATTTCTTGCACTAAAACCAACTTTTTTGCGTATGAGTATATAAACAAATAAACCTATACCCATATATCCCAAGCCTCCAATTTGCACCAAAGCTAAGATAATAATTTGTCCTGCTAAGGTAAAATCAACCGCAGTGTTCTTAATTACTAATCCTGTCATACTAACAGCAGATGTGCTTGTAAAAAAGGCATCTAAAAAATCAATAGGAGTTGTATGTGCCCAGCTTGAATGTAGCAATAAAGCCCCAAACAATGCAATAATAATATAACCAGCTAGTAAAATTTTAAAAGTTCGTCTATCTAGTCCAAATTGTTTCAAAAAATTTCCATTTGATAATGATCTAAAGCGGGTATTCTATCTTATTAAAACTTTAAGGGAAATAAAATTTTATTTTTGTATTTAAACTTAAATTAAAGAAAAAAAGATACAATTACATTTTTACTTTATCAAACATTGTGGTTGGATAGCTCAGTCGGTAGAGCAGCAGACTGAAAATCTGCGTGTCGGCAGTTCGATTCTGCCTCTAACCACCACTTTATCTTTCAAAAAATCACATCACATACTTTTTTTATATAAGATTGAAATATTTAAAGAACTAAAAGTTATTTTTTAAAGAAAGAGTCTATAGCTTATATGTAGAATGGTGGATTTAGCAGGACTCGAACCTGCGACCAACCGGTTATGAGCCGGTTGCTCTAACCAACTGAGCTATAAATCCGCCTAAGTTGAATTAAAAGATAAAATTATATCTTATTAATGCTTAAAAATATTTTATTTAGCCTTTATATCCGTCCAAAAATATCTAAAAGTGATTAAATGCTGTAAAATTCCAAAAAAAATCATAAAAATAGTAAAAGAACTTCCACCATAACTAAAAAAAGGCAAAGGGATCCCAACTACTGGTGCAAAACCTATAGTCATTGAAATATTTACTGCCGCATAAATAAAAATAAATAATGCAACACAATTAATAGCAACTCTAGCAAAATAATCATCTTTAAGTTTATAATTTAAACTAAGTAGATGAAAAATAAGTAAAATATAAAATATAATTAATGTCAATCCCCCAATAAATCCAAATCTTTCTATCATGTAAGCGAAAATAAAATCACTAGTTGAAATAGGTAAAAATTTAAAATGAGTTTGCGTAGCTTCATCTTGAGATTTTCCGGTTAAACCACCATTTCCAATAGCTATCATTGATTGGGCTACTTGATAACTTGGTTTTTCTGAAATAAAATCATGAATTCTTTGCTTTTGGTAGGGTTTTAAAAGATGTGTATAAATAATAGGAGAGCTAACACTTATAGCTATAACAATACTTAACCAAATTTTATAATGAACTCCCATGATAAAAAGCACTCCAAAACCAACAAGTAGTAAAACCATAGCACTTCCTAAATCAGGTTCTTTTGCAATTAGCAAAAAAGGCAAGATGATGTAAAAGCTAAGTTTGATGAATTGTTTAAGTTTGTATCCATTTTTTGGAGGAGGATTTTGATAAATAAGATAGGCAAGCATTAAAATAAAACTAGGTTTAAAAATTTCAGAAGGTTGTATAGTAAAGTGAGTAAAAGGAATTTCAAGCCATCTTTTAGCACCTAATTTTTCAACCCCAAAAATATCTACGCTTAGCAATAAAAAAATATTAATCCAATAAGCAACAGGAATAATCCAAATAAATTTCCTTATGGGAAAGAAGAAAAAAACCATAAAAGCAAACAATCCCACACAGGCATAAACAAACTGTTTTTCTGCTAAAAAAGGATTAGCTTCAAAGATTAAGAAAAATGAAATAAGAATTATGGGTAAAAATAAAATGGGTTGCATATAGTCAAAATGAGTTAAAATTCTTCTATCTAATCTAAACAAAATTTGCCTTCAGTTGGTAATATAAAGCTATAATTATAAACTAAAATTTTAAATTTATCAAAACCTCTAAGGAAAAAATGCAAACTTTTTTAGTAGATGAAAATTCAAGGCTTGATGTATTTTTGGCTAAAAAATTAAACCAAAGTCGCAATCAAGTTGCTTTACTTATAGAAAAAGATTGTGTACAGGTTAATGATAAAATTCAAGATAAAAATTCATTTAAGCTTAAAAATGGTGATATTATTTCTATTGCAAGTTTAAAGCTTTGCAATGAGATAAAACCTCAGTTTGAAGTGGATTTTGATATTGATGTGTTATACGAAGATGAAGACTTGCTTGTTTTAAATAAACCTTCAAATTTAGTCGTTCATGGAGCAAGTAGCGTTAAAAATGCCACTTTGGTGGATTGGTTAATAGAAAAAAAATATACTTTATCAAATTTAGGAGGAGAGATAAGAGCTGGTCTTGTCCATAGATTAGATAAAGATACAAGCGGAGCTATACTAATAGCGAAAAATAATTTCACCCATCAAAAATTAAGTGAACAGCTTGCAGATAAAAGCATGGGAAGAATTTACCTTGCGTTAATTGATTTGCCACTAAAAGAAGATAAAATTATAGTAGAAAAATTTTTAATGCGTTCGCCTTCTAATGCTATTAAAAAAATAGCCATAGATAAGGAAAATAAATTCAGTAAAAACGCAAAATCAGCTTTTATAAATGTAGTAAAAACTGAAAATTTAACTTTGATGGCTGCTAAGCTTTTTACAGGAAGAACTCATCAAATTAGAGCGCATTTGGCTAGTTTAAATCGCTATATTTTAGGTGATAGTTTGTATGGTTATAAGGGTAAGTATGATTGTAGGATAATGTTACATGCTTATTTTTTGTATTTTATCCATCCAAAAACCAAAGAACAAATTTTTGTTAAAGCACCTTTGATGGAAGATTTTAAAAATATTATGTTTGAACAAATTAATTTAGGAGAGAATGATGAAAAGATTTCGCTTGAGTTTTTACTTGAGTTTTTTAACTCTTTTGCTTAGCGCTTGTAGTGTTTCGCAAATGAATTCGCTAGCTTCAAGTAAAGAGCCTGCTGTAAATGAAAGCTTGCCAAAGGTTGAAAGTTTAAAAAGTCTTAGTGATATGAGTAATATTGCTTTTGAATGGGAGCCTTTATATAATGAAAATATTAAAGGATTTTATTTGTATCGTTCTAGTGATGAAAATCCTGATTTTAAACTTGTAGGCACTATTAAAGATAAGTTTCAAACTCATTATGTAGATACTAAATTAGAGCCTGGTACTAAGTATCGTTATATGATGAAAAGCTTTAATGAGCAAGGACAAATTTCAGAAGATGGCAAGGTTATAGAAGTGAGCACAGCTCCAAGACTTGAAGCTGTTCCTTTTGTTCAAGCTGTGACTAATTTGCCTAATCGTATTAAACTTATTTGGCGTCCGCATCCTGATTTTAGGGTTGATTCTTATATTATTGAAAGAACCAAAGGTGATGATAAAGAATTTAAAAAAATTGCAGAAGTAAAAAATCGTTTAAACGCTGAATACATCGATAGTGATTTAAAGCCTAATGAAAATTCAAGTTATAGAATTATTGCTGTGAGTTTTAATGGGATAAAGAGTGGGTCAAGTCAAGTTGTAAGTTCTACAAGCAAGGCTTTACCTCCTCAAGTTGAGCATTTAAGTGCTAGCACAGATGGTTCTAGTAAAATCATTTTAACTTGGGATGCTCCTACGTATGAAGATTTTTCTTATTATAAAGTTTATTCTACGAGCTCAAGCTTCCTTCCTTTTAGTGTTTTGGCAAAGACTGATAAAAATTCTTATGAGGATATAGTAGAAGGAGCAGGTAAAAGCAAGTATTATAAAGTAACAATGGTGGATAAAGATGGTCTTGAAAGTCCTATGCCAAAAGATGGTGTAGAAGGTAAAACTTTAGGCAACCCTTTGGCTCCTAGTATTATTTTGGCTCAAAGTACAAGCGAAGGGATAAATTTAGAATGGAGTGATAATGATACTAGAGCTGTTGAGTATGAAGTAAGACGCTATGGCGGGGAGCAAAATGCAGTTTTTAAAGGCATTAAAGAAAAGCGATTAAAAGATGTAAAAGCTTTGCCAGGGGTGGAATATAGTTATGAAGTTATTGCTATTGATTCAGCCGAGCTTCGTTCAGAACCTTCAAGCAAAGTTAAGGCGGCTCAGTAGTGCCAAATTTTAAAAGTAAAAAGATCAAAGAAATAAATCTGCCTTATAGTAAGGATGATGTTGAATTTCTTTGGCTTGCTAAGAATGATAATGTTAGTCTTATTTATACAAAGGTTCAAGAAGAGAGTTTTTTTCTGCAGATTAAAAAAGCACAAAATGGTTTTGTGATTAAAGGCGATAAACATACAAAACCTTCTAAAATAGGTTATTTGCAAAAGGCTTTAAAAATCTTTAAAGAAGGTTTTTGTGAGGATATTATCAATGAAGCTTTTGGACTTAAAAATAATGCTTTAATTGAAAAAACACCATTTATCGTTGATAATTTTGATGAGCTTTTATCTAGACTTCAAGGTAAAATTTATATAGAAATAGGCTTTGGATCAGGAAGACATTTGCTTTATCAAGCAAAAGAAAATCCAAATGTTTTAATTTTAGGGGTGGAAATTTACAACCCAGCTTTAACTCAAGTGGCTAAACTTGCTAAAGCACAAAATGTAAATAATATTTTGCTAATCCAAAGTGATGCGAGATTGTTATTGAGTGTATTAAAATCAAAATCAGTTGAAAAGATTTTTTTACATTTCCCTGTTCCTTGGGACAAAAAGCCTCATAGGCGAGTTATTGGGAAAGATTTTTGCAAAGAATGTGCTAGGGTTTTAGTTCAAAATGGTCGTTTTGAGCTTAGAACAGATAGTTTTGAGTATTTTAATTTTACTTTAGAGCAATTTTTGACTTTTCCTGCTCCAAAATTTAGCCTTAGAAAAAATGAAAATTTAGAAATTTCAAGCAAATATGAAGATAGATGGAAAAAGCAAGAAAAAAATATATATGATCTTTGGGTGTGGAATTTTAACCAAGAGTGTAAAAACTATGAGTTAAATGAATTTAATCTCTCATCGGTTGAATTTTCTAAAGAGGATTTGAAAAAAATAGAGCAGAACTTTAAAAATATTACTATAAAAAAAGATGATTTTTTCTTGCATTTTGAAAGCATCTATAAACAAGATGAGAATTTGCTTTTAAAGGTTGCTTTTGGAGCTTTTAATAAGCCTGAACATTGTTATTTGCATCTTGATAAAACGATTGATTTTGCTTTTAAAGAGCCATTTAAAATTCAAGAAAATATTAAAGCGATAAATGAATTAAAAGAAATTTTAAAAGTTCAGTTTAAAATATAATTTTTCTTGAAAATTAAGCAAAAATAAAGCATAATTTAAAAATTTAAAAAGGGAAATTAAGGAAAAAGGATGCCTAATTTAATCCAAGCAAATAAACTTACTTTAGGTTATGATGAACTAGTTATTAAAGAAGCGAGTTTTGCTTTTAAGGATGATGATTTTGTTTTTATTACGGGTAAAAGTGGGAGTGGTAAGAGTACGCTTTTAAAGTCTTTTTATGGAGATTTAGAACCTATTTCTGGTAAACTTGAAGTATGTGGATCTTTGATGAATAAAATTGGAAATTTAGAACTTTTAAAATTACGTCAAAGAATAGGGATTATTTTTCAAGATTATAAACTTGTACAAGAATATAGTGTTGAAAAAAATGTTATGTTGCCTTTAATGATTAAAGGTTATAGCAAAAAAGTATGCCATGATCAAGCTACTAAGCTTTTAAAGCATGTAAATTTAACTTTTAAAGCAGATAAATTGCCTAATCAACTTAGCGGTGGTGAGCAACAACGCGTCGCTATGGCTAGGGCTTTAGCTCATAATCCAAAGCTTTTGCTTTGCGATGAGCCAACGGGAAATTTGGACGAGTATTCTTCTGATATTATATGGACTCTTTTAAAGTCTGCTAGAGAGCTTTTAGGAACTTGTGTTATAGTGGTAACACATAGAATTCCTAGTAATTTAAGAGTGGATTATCGTCGTTTTAATATAGAAAATGGAAAAATGAATGAAATTTTTTAAAACACATTTATCTTTAATTTTACCTTTACTTTTTATGATGTTTGCTTTTGAATTTATTTTGATTACAAATGCAACTTTGAAGCATTATGAAGAACTTGTTAATAAAGATTATAATATTATAGTTGTCAGCAAAACTGAACTTGATCAGAATGTAGTAAAAACAAAAGTACCATTTTTTGCTGGACTTGAATCTTTAGATCCTAAGGATTTAATTGATCGTTTGAAAAATGATGTTTCTGAAAAGAATTTGAAAGTTTTAAAAGATTCTCTGCCAAAATTTTATACTTTAAAATTAAATTCTTTACCCGATCAAAATGAACTAAATTCGATTAAAAATCAACTTTTAAATATTGTAGGTGTTAGTAAGGTTGAAACTTTTTCCAAAACCCATGATAAGATATACTCTTTGCTTATTTTGATGAAATTTGTTTTTTGGTTATTTTTGTTTATCATTATTTTACTTGCCTTTGTTTTGTTTTTAAAACAGATGAGAATTTGGCTTTATGAACATACCGATCGTATTGAAATTATGTGTTTATTTGGAGCTCCGTTTTGGTTTAGATCTTTTATGCTTTATAAGGTGGTTGTGGTTGATTGTTTTATTGCTTTTGTTATTTTACTTGCCTTTTTTACCCAAATTTTTGATCTTTCTATTATCCAAGAAAGTTTAAAGGCTGTAGATATTATTTTTCCACCTATTAATTTTATTTTACATTTGACTTTAATTTTTTTAGCTACTTTGTTTATTTGCTTGTTGTGTGTAAATACGGTTATGTTTAAGGTTAAAAGATGAGAAAAAATATTCTTATCTTTTTTTGTTTTTTTTTGTTTGTTGATATAAGTTTAGCAAACGCTATAAATGAAAAAACAAAAAGTTTAGAAGAAAATAAACGCATACAAGAACAGTTAAATAAAAAACTTGAAGATTTGGCTAGCGATATTTTAAATGGTGAAAAAAGTTTGAAAGATCTAAGTTTGCAAATTGAAAGCTTAAATTCACAAACTTCTAAGCTTGAAGCAAGTGCTAAGGCTCAAAATCAAGAGTTAAACACCCTTACAAGCCAAAATGAAGATTTGCTTAAAAGTAAATCAAATATGGAAGGTAAGCTTATATCTTTAATGGCTAAAGATTTTGCTTATGATTTACCTATCCCTCAAGGCTATATTGAAAGTGAAGAAAGTTTTATGGCTTTTGAAATTTTAGGAAGTTTAAACAAAGTTTTAAATGAAGAAATTTTTAAAATTTCTAAAGATTATGAGGGAGTAAGCAGGCTTATTGATGATAAACAAGCTCAGATTAAGAAAATCAATGAAAGTCTTAAGGATTACAACGCTCAATTAGCCAAGCTTCAAAGTTTAAAACAAAAACAAATTAGCGAAATTAATAAACAAAAAACAGATCGAGCTATATATGCAAAAAAACTCGATGATTTACAAGCTCAGCAAGAAGAGCTTAGAAAAACATTAAATCAATTAAAAATTATTAATGATAAAGAAGATGCAAATTCAAACAAAAATGATACTAAAATAGTAAAAAATAATCAAAAAATAAGACAATTAGGTTCAAGCTATCAAGGAAGTTCAGTCAAGCGTTACACAGGAAAAAAAACCATAGCTCCATTGGATTCTTTTACTGTGAAGCAAAAATTTGGAAATTATGTTGATCCTGTTTACAATCTTAAAATTTTTAACGAGAATGTAGTTTTAAGAAGCAATAAAAGCGATGCAGTTGTTAAAAATGTGCTAGATGGAAAAATAGTTTTTGCTAAAGATACTAGTATGCTAGCTCGAGTTGTTATTGTTGAACATGATAATGGCATACATACAATATACGCACATTTAGATAAGATTGCTCCTAATATTAAAGTTGGTAAGAATATTAAAAAAGGTGCCGTAGTGGGTAGAATAAAAAATGATCTTACTTTTGAAGTAACTCAAAAAAATTTTCATATCAATCCTTTGGAACTCATTAGCTTAAATTAGCTAAATTTAATGGAATTTAAAATATAATTTCAAGTTAAATAAGGAGAAATAATGCAAGAGAGAAAAAGAGTTTTAGTAAAATTTTCAGGAGAGGCTTTAGCAGGTGAAAATGGCTTTGGTATAGAAAATTCTATTTTAAAATTCATAGCTTCAGAGATTAAAGAACTTATAAAAAATCAAATAGAAGTAGGCATAGTTATAGGCGGTGGTAATATTATTCGCGGAGTAAGTGCTGCTAAGGGCGGATTGATTAAAAGGACAAGTGGAGATCATATGGGGATGCTTGCTACGGTTATCAATGCTATTGCTATACAAGAAGCTTTGGAAAGCTCTGGACTTGAAGTTAGGGTTCAAAGCGCCATTCAGATGGAAGCATTTTGTGAAACTTATATTATGAGAAGAGCGCAAAGACACTTAGAAAAGGGTCGTGTTGTGGTTTTTGCTGCAGGTACTGGAAACCCTTATTTTACTACGGATACAACAGCTATTTTAAGAGCTGTGGAAATTGATGCAGATATGGTAATAAAAGCTACAAAAGTTAATGGAGTTTATGATAAAGATCCAAAACAATTTGATGATGCAGTATTTTTAAATACTTTGAGTTATGATGAGGCTATGCAAGATAATATTAAAGTGATGGATGATACAGCTATAGCTTTAGCTAAAGATAACAAACTTCCTATTGTGGTTTGTAATATGTTTGAAGAGGGTAATTTACTTAAAATCATACAAGGTGATACTAGCCTTTGTTCAACCGTTAAAAATAATTAAGGAGAAAATTATGGATAAAAGAATAGAAGAAGTAGCGGCAAAAGCTTTGGAAAAAATGGGTAATGATAGATATCGCCTTTCTTTAGTGGTAGCAAAAAGAGCGGAACAATTGGCAAATGGAGCAACCCCTTTGGTAGACTTTGATAAAAATAAAAATAAACTTGCAGATATAGCTTTATATGAAATTGCAGAAAATAAAATCACTTTAGAGGGTTTAGTTGAAACCAATCGATGAAGAATTATTGCTTGAACAATTAATCGATAATGTAAAAAATTGTAAAGATTTAGAAGCTGCTAAGGCTTTGCTTTTCGAAATTTGTGGCCATGATGCCATTCTTGAAAAAGCGGTAGATTACTGTATATTTTGCCATGAAGGGCAGTTTAGAAAAAGTGGAGAGCCTTATGCGGTACATCCTATTTTAGTAGCAACACTGGTTGGATTTTTAAGTGAAAATAAAAGCAATATTTTAGCTGCTTTATTGCATGATGTGATTGAAGATACAAACTGCACTGAAGAAGAACTTAGAGAGCAGTTTGGTTCTGAGGTTTTAAAACTTGTTTTAGGACTTACTAAAATTATAGAAATTAGAGAAGATAATCTCATTTCATCAAAATCTAAAAAAAGTTTAACTAAATCAGCCTTGACTTTCAGAAATATGCTTTTAGCAAGTATTGAAGATGTTGGGGTTTTGATTGTGAAGTTATGCGATAGGCTGCATAATATGCTTACTCTTGATATTCTAAGAGAAGATAAGCAAAAAAGAATCAGCGAAGAAACTTTAGTTGTATATGCCCCAATAGCCCATAGACTTGGTATTTCAAGCATAAAAAATTATTTGGAAGATCTTAGTTTTAAATATCTTATGCCAGATGAGTATAAGCTTATTGACAATTATATCAATTCCAATAATCAAGAAATGCAATTAGGTTTAAATGAATTTATTTCCAAAATCGAACTTTTATTTTTGAGTAATGGCTTTAGACAAGGTAGTTTTGAAATTCAAAAACGCATTAAACATAGCTATTCTATTTATCTTAAAATGCAAAGAAAAGGCATTGGTATTGAAGAAGTTCTTGATTTGCTTGGGGTAAGAATTTTGGTTGAAAAAGTAAGTGATTGTTACTTAGCTTTGGGAATTTTACATACACATTTTAATCCCTTGGTTTCGCGTTTTAAGGATTATATAGCCTTGCCTAAACAAAATGGTTATCAAACTATACATACCACACTTTTTGATGCTAAAAGTATTATAGAGGCACAAATTCGAACTTTTGATATGCATAAAATTGCGGAATTTGGTATAGCAGCGCATTGGAAATATAAAGAAGATGGCAGCGTGGTTGCGCCTCGTCTTGATTGGCTTACAGATATTTCAATGCAAAGTATAAACAATCTTGAAAATGCAGAAGATTATAATGCTATTGAGCTTTATGAATATGCTAAAGATAGTCTTTATGTTGAAGATGTCGCAGTTTATTCTCCTAAGGGAGAAATTTTCACTTTGCCTCGTGGTGCAACGGTTCTTGATTTTGCTTATGAAGTGCATACCAAAGTAGGGCTTCATGCAAAAAGTGCTTATGTAAATCGTATTAAAGTACCTTTGTTAACCGAGCTTAAAAATGGCGATATTGTGCGAGTGGTTACTAGCAATGATAAATTTTATCGCTGTTCTTGGATAGATAGTGTTAAAACAGGAAAAGCAAAAGCAAGTATAAGGGAATTTTGCAAGCAAAAAATCAGAGAGATTAATCTAGCAAGTTCTATTAATATGTTAAGTTTTATTTTTGGAGTTGATAAAAACAGAATTGAAACTTGGATAGAAAAAGAAAATTTAGTCAGACGTATTAGACAAGTAGCAACAGATAGTGCTTATTTGAAAGATATAGTTAATGGTCTTAAAAAATACGCCAAGAAGTCATATTGGTTTGATAAATATGAGATTAAAGAGCAAAAAATAGGAAATTTTACTCTATATTGTAACCATAAAATCGCTAATGTGGATTTTGATTTTTGCTGCCATCCAAAAAGAGGTGATGCTGTTTTAGCTTTTGTTAAAGGTGGTAACGCTATTGTCCATCATAAGCTTTGCGATAGAGCTGATAAAATGATAGATAATAATCAAGATATGGTATTTATAAAATGGGATTCTAACATCCCTAAATCTTATAAATTGATTTTTTCTTTGGAAAATAAAAAAGGTGTTTTAGCGGAATTTTTGGCATTTTTAGCTAAAATGCAGATAAATTTATTAACAATTAATTTATCAAGTGATTTAAATTCGGCGGTAGATTATTTTGAGATTACAATGGAAATTCCTGATAATATCAATCCAGATAGTGTCAAGGATAGGTTAAAATCTCGTTGTAAAATTTTAGATTTTACATCTTTAAATGATGCTTATAAAGAAAGTTAAAAAGGTTTATTATGGATATAAAAAAAATATTAGCAGAAGTTAAGCGTGGTTGTGCAGAGCTTATTGATGAAGAAAGAATAGAAAATTTAATTAAAAATTATTATGAAAAGGGTGAAAATTTCTTTATAAAGGCAGGGTTTGATCCTACAGCGCCTGATTTACATTTAGGCCATAGCGTGGTTTTAACAAAAATGGCTTTTTTGCAAAAACATGGAGCTATTGTGCAGTTTTTGATTGGAGATTTTACAGGACAAATTGGCGATCCAAGTGGAAAAAGTGCAACGCGTAAAAAGCTGGATAAAGAGCAAGTTTTAATCAATGCTAAAACTTATAAAACGCAGGTTTTTAAGGTTTTGGATAAAGAAAAAACACAGATTAAGTTTAATTCTACTTGGCTTAATGAACTTGGAGCCGCGGGTATAGTAGAGCTTACTTCAACTTTTAGTGTAGCTAGAATGCTTGAGCGTGACGATTTTACCAAGAGATTTAAAGAGCAAAGTCCTATTTCGATTTGCGAGTTTTTGTATCCTTTACTTCAAGGATATGATAGTGTGGCTTTAAAAAGCGATATTGAAATGGGTGGAACGGATCAAAAATTTAATCTTTTGATGGGAAGACAGCTTCAAAGAGTTTATAACATAGGAAAAGAACAAGCTGTGATTATGATGCCTTTACTCGAAGGTTTAGACGGTGTAAACAAAATGAGTAAGAGTTTAAATAATTACATTGGTGTTACAGAAAAAGCTAATGATATGTATGCTAAAATTTTAAGTATTAGTGATGAATTGATGTTTAGATATTATGAACTTTTAAGTCAAAAAAGTCTAGAAGAAATTGCGCAAATAAAAAAAGATATAGAACAAGGCAATTTACATCCTAAAAAAGCTAAAGAAAATTTAGCTTTAGAGATTACAGAGCGTTTTCACTCCAAAGAAGAGGCTAATAATGCTAAGTCTGAATTTGATAGAATTCATTCTCAAAATGCTTTGCCAAGTGATATGGCTGAGTTTGAAATACAAGGAAAAATTTGGCTTGCTAAGGCTTTGGTTGAATGTGGTTTGGAAAGTTCTACTTCTGCGGCAAGAAGAAGCATCAGTGCTAATGCAGTAAGTGTAAATTCTCAAAAAGTTAGCGACGAGCAAATGTATTTAGAACAAGGAGAATACATCTTACAAATAGGTAAAAGAAAATTTGCAAAATTAAAGGTAAAAGAATGAATTTACAACCCTTACAAATAGGAAAACATACTATAAAATATCCCATTTTTCAAGGAGGAATGGGACTAGGCATAAGCTGGGATAGATTAGCTTCTGCAGTTTCTTTAAATGGTGGACTTGGGATTATTTCTTCTGTGGGAACAGGATATTATGAAGAAAGAAAGTATGCAAGTAAAGAATTAAACGCTAAGCCTTATGGAAGTGAAAATTTTTACTCACGCAAGGGTTTGCAAGCTTTGATTAATAATGCAAGAAAAGTTTGTGGCGATGCACCTTTGGGGTGTAATATCTTATGTGCAAGTAATGATTATGCAAGAATAGCACGCGATGCTTGTGAGGTTGGTTTTAATGTGATTGTTTCAGGCGCTGGACTTCCTACAAATTTACCTGAATTTACTGCAGATTTTCCTGATGTGGCTTTAGTGCCTATCATTTCATCTGCAAAGGCTTTAAAAATTATTTGCAAAAGATGGCAAAGCCGTTACAATCGCTTACCTGATGCAGTGGTTTTAGAAGGGCCAAAAAGTGGAGGTCATCAAGGTTTTACTTATGAGCAGTGCTTAGATCCGAATTATCAGCTAGAAAAATTAATTGCTCCTGTGGTAGAAGAGGCTAAAAATTGGGGGTCTTTTCCCGTGATTGCTGCAGGTGGAATTTGGGATAAAAAAGATATAGAAAATGCTATTTCTTTAGGGGCTAGTGGTGTTCAAATGGGAACGCGTTTCATAGGAACTTTTGAATGTGATGCGAGTGAAGAGTTTAAAAGCGTTTTGCTAGCTTCTAAAGAAGAAGATATAGAGCTTATTAAATCTCCTGTGGGCTATCCTGCTCGTGGAGTTAGAACCAATCTTTTAAATTTGGTAGATAAAAGAATGGGTCCAAAGATTAATTGTATAAGCAATTGTGTAGCGCCTTGTGGACGTGGAAAAGAGGCGACTAAAGTAGGGTATTGTATAGCAGATAGGCTTTTTGATGCGTGGTCAGGCAAAAAAGAAACAGGACTTTTCTTTACAGGTGCAAATGGATATCGTTTAGATAAGCTTATCAGTGTTAAAGAACTTATGGAAAAATTGGTTAATGGTGAATAATGGCTAAAATTTTTGTATTTTTAGTATTTGTTTTCACAACTCTTTTTGGAGTTTATGAAAATGAACTTGCAAATTTTGATAAAAATTTTATCGGTTCTAAAAGTGAAGTGCAAGTAAAATTTCACCATCAGCTCAAAAGCCTTTATATACAAAGTGTTATTAATGAAGATGAAAAAACTAAAATTGAAATTTTAAAAAGATTGATTATCAGTTCAAATACTTTAAATTTAGATGACAAGTCATATGCTAATGAGTTAAAAGAAAGTGGTATAAGTGAAACAAGTATTAATGCTTTAAGAAAGGCTGTTATTAAAGATATTAAGGTTCAAAATATTTCTCAAGACACTGAAAAATCAACTTTTGAACCTATAAAAACAGTTCAAAAAAATGAAAAAAAATCATCTAACGAACAAATAAAAAATACAGAAAAAACAAATTCTAAAACTTCGCAAGCACCAAAGAGCAGTATCGTTTCTAAAGCAAAAAGCGATGATAAAATTTATGTTTTAAAGTCAAGTAAAACAAACCAAGGTGTAGAGTTTGAACTAAATGCAGATTTGGATAAGGATCAATTAAAAAGTTTTGCTTTAGACGAAAAAGGAAACTATCGTTTTATTAGTGATTTTGATGGGGTTTTAGAAGGGGGTAAAAAAGAGTTTAAATTTGATGACTATCGTTTAGTGATTTCACAATTTAATCCCAAAACCATACGCATAGTGGTTTATGCTAAAGAAAAAATTCCTATTGATATATCTTTTAAAGAAGAAAAAATAATTTTTTCAAAAGAAACTACTAGCCAAAAAAAGACTGAGCAAGTTAGTAAAATTTCAGAGAAAAAGCAAGATCAAAAAACAGAAATTAAAACCAAAGTTTTAGAAACAAAAAAACAAGATAAAAAAACCAATAATGAAAAAGAAAATCAAGAACCTTTATATGTTTTAGATGTGGATAAAATTTCTAATGCTGTGGTGTTAAATTTAAGCGATGATTTAGATGAAAAAGAAATAGCAGTATTTGATACCAAAGATCAAAAATTCCGATATGTTGTAAGTTTTAAGGGTGTGTTAGAAGGTAATAGAAAAAGCTTTACTTTTGGACAAAATGTGATTACAGTTACTCAATACAATCCAAAAACCGTTCGTGTGGTTTTGAGTGCTCCTAAAGAATTTAAACTTTTAAAGGAGTTGGATAATAATAATCTCACTTTAGGTTTTTATATACAAACTACAAATCAAAATGCAAACAAAAAAGCAACTCAAAGTTCTAGTAAAACTTTAAATACAAATTACAAATCAGGAAAGCTTGTGGTTATCGATGCGGGGCATGGTGGAAAAGATAGCGGTGCTTTAAGTGATAAAAAAGGAAGTTTAAAAGAAAAAGATATAGTTTTAAGTACGGCTTTAAAACTTGGAAATGAACTTAAAAAACGCGGTTATAAAGTGCTTTATACTAGAAGTTCGGATAAATTTATCAATCTTCGTGATAGAACCAAATATGCCAATGATAAAAGAGCGGATTTGTTTATTTCTATACATGCTAACGCAGCACCAAATGCCACAAAAGCCAAAAGTAGCGAAGGCGTGGAAACTTTCTTTTTAAGTCCTGCAAGAAGTGAAAGAAGTAAAAAGGCAGCAGAAAAAGAAAATCAAGGGGATTTTGAAGAGATTAATTATTTCTCAAAACAAAGTATTTTAAATTTCTTAAATCGTGAAAAAATCGTTGCTTCAAATAAACTAGCCATTGATGTACAAAAAAATATACTCACTCAAACACGCAAAAAGTATAAAATTGTAGATGGCGGTGTAAGAGAAGCACCTTTTTGGGTTTTAGTAGGTGCGCAAATGCCTGCAATTTTGATTGAAATTGGCTATATTACACATCCAAATGAAGGCAAAAGAATCGCCAATAAAGCTTTTCAAGATTTATTGGTTAAGGGTATTGCTGATGGAGTTGAGAGTTATTTTTATAACAACCGATGAAAAAAGCTAAGCTAATTTTTAAGGATAATACTCCTTTTTCTTTGGATTTTGATGATTTTTATTTTAATTTCAAAGATGGCTTAAATGAAAGCAAATTTGTTTACACTCATTCTTTTGAATGGAAAAATCAAGAAAATTTTATTATCGCAGAGAGTGGTTTTGGCATAGGTTTAAATTTTTTTCTTACTTTGAAACGCTTTTTAGAAACTACCCCTTCTAAGCGTCCTAAAAAACTTTTTTATATTAGCGTAGAAGCTTTTTATATCGAAAAAGAACAATTAAGAGAAATTTATCAAAAACTAGAATTTTATGAAGAGTTTAAAGAGCTTTTAGAACAATTTTTAAAATTTTATCCTAAGGCTAAAGAAGGAATTTATCGTTTTTATTTTGAAGATTGTTTTTTAGATCTTGTTTTTGAAGATATAGCTGTTTTAAAAGAATTGGATTTTAAAGCTGATGTTTGGTATTTAGATGGATTTTCTCCAAATAAAAACTCGCAAATGTTTGATGAAAATTTAATCTTTGAAGTGGCAAGGCTTTCTAAAAAAAATACACAAATTTGCACCTTTTCTTCGGCAAGTTTTTTGCAAAAAAATTTAAAAAAATATGGCTTTAGAGTAGAAAAAACCAAAGGTTTTAGAAAAAGAGAAATGATTAAAGCTTATTTGGAAAATGAGCTTGAGTTTAAAGACAAAGAAGCGTATTTTTCAAGAACATTTTCATCTTTAAAAAATAAAAAAGTAGCTATTATTGGTGCAGGTATATCAAGTGCTGTTTTAGCTTATGAGCTTAGTTTAAGAGGTTTTGAAATAGATATTTTTGAAAAACATTTAGAATTAGGCAAGGGTGCAAGTGGAAATGAAAGTGGAATTTTAAGCTCTTTAATCTTAAAGCCTAAGGTAAATTTAGGGGAGTTTTCAGAGCTTTCTTTTATAGAGGCAAGTCGTTTTTATAGACAAATTTTAGATTTAGAATTTAAGGGTGTGGTGGAGTTTGCACATAATGATTTAATGCAAGAAAGATTTGACACGCAAAGAGAAAATGTTTTGTTTAAAATTTCAAAAAATCAAGCTTTTTTAGAAGAGGGTGGAGTGATTTTTCCAAAAAAATTGGTTAAAAATCTTTTTGAAAAAAGCAAAGCTTGTATATATTTTAATCATGAATTTCAAGCTTATAAATTTGAAAATGGGTGTTTTAGTTTAAAATTTAAAAATGATGTTGTTAAAAGTGATTATGCGGTTTTGATTTATGCTATGGGTGCAGATGCAAAAGACTTTGTTTTTTATGATGAGATGAAATTAAGCAAAGTAAGAGGTCAAGTTACACATCTAAAACCTTTTTTAGATACCCCATTTCCTTTATCTTCTAAGGCTTATATTTGCCCTGTAAAAGATGATTTGCAAGTAATTGGTGCAAGTTATGATAGGCTTAATGCAAGTTTAGAATCAAAAGAAGAAGATGATAAACAAAATATAGAAAATATAGCCGATTTTATGGATAAAAATACAAAATTAGAAATCATAGGTTCTAAAGTAGGTTTTAGATCTTATTCGAGTGATCGCTTTATGATAGTTGGAAATGCTTATGATGAAGCGTTTTATAAAGAAGAATATAAAGCTTTATTATGGACAAAAAATAAGGAGCAAAAACCAGCTAAAATGTCTTGTAATTTGTATTTTAATTTTGCTCATGGGTCAAGGGGTTTTAGTACAAGTGTTTTAGCGGCAAGGTATTTGTGTGCATTGATAAATAATGAACCCTTGTGTTTAGAAAAAAAATACATCCACGCTATTCATCCTGCAAGATTTTTGATTCGCAAACTTAAAAAAGGCTTATGATTAAGCTTTAATTAAGAATGATGCTAATATTTACTTATGAGAGTAAGTTTTTAACTTTATTTTAACTTTCTTTATTTTATTATTTATAGAGAATAAATTTCATGTTATAAAGGAAATATAATGATTGATTATCATCAAATAGAGTCGCGTTTATCGGCTCTTGAAAAGCTTCCTTCTTTGAAAGACAATGATAGTATTACAAAAGCATTAGAAAAGTCAGGTTTTTCTAGAAGGGATTTTATGAAATGGGCAGGTGCTATGACTGCATTTTTGGCTTTGCCAGCGAGTTTTACTCCTATGGTGGCAAAAGCTGCTGAGCTTGCTGATAGGCTTCCTGTTGTGTGGCTTCATATGGCTGAGTGTACAGGCTGTAGCGAGAGTTTGTTAAGAAGTGATACTCCAACGATTGATAGTTTGATTTTTGATTATATTTCTTTAGAATATCACGAAACAGTGATGGCTGCAGCAGGTTGGCAAGCTGAAGAAAATTTAGAAAGTGCCATTCAAAAGCATAAAAATAAATACATTTTAATGGTTGAAGGTGGTATCCCTATGGGTGATACAGAGCATTTTTTAACCATAGGTGCACATGGAAAAACAGGCTATGAGCTTTCAAAAATGGCAAGTGAAAATGCTTTGGCGATTTTTGCTATAGGAACCTGTTCTAGCTTTGGAGGAATTCAAGCTGCAAGACCAAATCCTAGCAACGCGCAGCCTTTAAGCAAAGTAACAAGCAAAACTGTGATCAATGTTCCAGGCTGTCCTCCAAGTGAAAAAAATATAGTGGGTAATGTACTTCATTATTTATTATTTGGTGAGTTACCAGCACTTGATGTGTATAATAGACCAAAATGGGCTTATGGTTTAAGAATTCATGATCTTTGTGAAAGACGCGGACATTTTGATGCGGGTGAATTTGTACATGCTTTTGGGGATGAAGGAGCAAAACAAGGTTTTTGTCTTTATAAAGTAGGTTGTAAAGGACCTTATACTTTTAATAACTGCTCAAGAGAGAGATTTAACCAGCACACTTCTTGGCCTATTCAAGCAGGGCATGGTTGTATAGGTTGTTCTGAGCCTAATTTTTGGGATACTATGGGACCTTTTGAAGAGCCTATGGCTAGTCGTAAATTTGATACCGTTTTTGGTTTGGGTGCGGATAGTGTTTCAGATAAAATCGGTATAGGTGTGCTTACACTCACAGGCGTTGCTATAGCAGCACACGCAGTTATATCTTCCATGCAAAAAGATAAGGAATAAAAATGAGTCAAAAAATAATCGTAGATCCTATTACAAGAATTGAAGGGCATTTAAGAGTTGAAGTTGTTGTTGATGATAACAATGTGGTAAAAGAAGCTTATGCGGGCTCTACTTTGTGGCGTGGTATTGAAACCATAGTAAAAGGGCGTGATCCAAGAGATGCGGGTTTTATGACGCAAAGAATTTGCGGAGTTTGTACTTTTTCACATTATAAAGCAGGTATAGTTGCTGTTGAAAATGCTTTAGGTATTACTCCGCCTTTAAATGCGCTTTTAACAAGAACTTTAATGAATGCGGCTTTATTTTTACACGATCATATTGTGCATTTTTATCAACTTCATGGGCTTGATTGGGCTGATGTGGTAAGTGCTTTAAGTGCTGATGTTAAAAAAGCAAGCGATGAAGCTTTTAAATACACTTCAAATCCTTATGCAACAGGTGCGGATAAACTTCTTGAAGTGCAACAAAGACTTAAAACTTTTGTAGATAAAGGAAATTTAGGACCTTTTGCTAATGCGTATTATGGTCATCCAACTTATCGTTTAAGTCCTGAGCAAAATTTAATCGTTCTTTCTCACTATCTAGAATGTTTAAGAATTCAAAGAATCATTGCTCAATGTATGGCGATTTTTGGAGCTAAAAATCCACATCCACAAAGCTTAACCGTTGGTGGTGTAACTTGCGTTATGGATTTACTCGATCCTGCAAGAATGGGTGAATATATGGTTAAATTCCAAGAAGTGCAAGACTTTGTTAATCGTGCGTATTATCCTGATCTTGTGATGGCAGGAAAAGCTTATGCACATGAAGCAAGTGTTTTAAATGATATAGGGGTAAATAATCTTTATACCTTTAAAGAATTCCAAATCGGAAGAGATGAATGGCTTTTTGAAAGTGGTATTATCAAAAATGGAGATTTAAGCAAGGTTTATGAAGTAGAAGAAGATAAGATTACTGAAGAGGCAACTCATTCTTGGTATGCAGACAATGAACCTTTACATCCTTATGATGGCAAAACAAATCCAAATTATACAGGACTTGTAGATGGAGAAAGCGTAGATCATCATGGAAATAATGTCCATTCTAAAGTGTTTGATACTAAGGGTAAATATAGCTGGATTAAAGCTCCACGCTATGAAGGAAATCCTATGCAAGTAGGACCTTTAGCAAATGTCGTTGTAAATTATGCTAAAGGTAATCAAAATGTTGTTCCTGTGGTAGATGAGTTCTTAAAAGAAACAGGACTTCCTTTAAATGCTGTATTTAGCACACTTGGAAGAACAGCTGCTCGTTGTATTGAAGCAAAAATCGTTGCAAATAATGCTTTAAAAGCGTTTAATAATTTAGTTGAAAATTTAAAAGTAGACCAGAGTACTTGTGCTCCTTATGTGATCGATAATTCTAAAGAATACAAAGGACGCTATATGGGGCATGTGCCACGCGGAACATTAAGCCATTGGTGTAGAATTAAAAATGGTGTTATTGAAAATTGGCAAGCTGTGGTGCCTTCTACTTGGAATGCAAGTCCAAAAGACGCAAATGGCGTAGGTGGAAGTTATGAGCAATGTTTGATAGGACTTAAAATCGCTGATGTAAAACAACCACTTGAAATCATTAGAAAAATTCACTCTTATGATCCTTGTATTGCTTGTGCGGTGCATGTAATGGATACTAAGGGCAATAATCTAAGTGAATATAAAGTGAATGTCAATTTATAAGGAGGCTTTCATGCAAAACAAAGAAGAAAAATTGCAAAGAAAAGCTGAATATGAATTTAGCATAGGTTTGCGTTTAACGCACTGGGTAAGAGCTATTGCTATAGTGATTCTTATTGGCACAGGGTATTATCTTTCCTATGTGTTCCAAAGCCCTATTAGTAACGGTGAACCCGTAAATTTTATGCAAGCAAAATACCGCTTAGTACATCAAGCGGTGGGTTTTGTTTTAATCGCTTGTATTATTTTTAAAGTATATTTGTTTTTCTGCGATAAGGTAAGCGCAAAAGAACGCAGAAGTGTATGGGATATTTTTAATATCAAATTATGGATAGAACAAGTAAAATTTTACATTTTCTTAGGAAAACATCCGCATTTAAAAGGGGTTTATAATCCTTTGCAATTTGTAACTTATTTTTTCTTTTATCTTGTGATATTAGGTATCATTCTTACAGGGCTTATTCTTTATACTCATACTTACCATGAGGGCTTAGGTGGGCTTTTATATCATATTTTAAGACCGCTTGAAGCTGCAATGGGCGGTTTGGCCGATGTAAGAACTTATCATAGAATTTTGATGTGGGTAATTATGATTTTTGTGCCAGTACATATTTACATGGCGATTTTTAACGCAGTAAAAGGTAAAGATGGTGCTATGGATGCTATTATTAGCGGATATAAATTTGTAAAAGAAGAACAGCATTGAAATTCTTAGTCCTTGGAATAGGTAATATCATGTTTGCGGATGAAGGCTTAGGCGTTCATCTTTGCAAACAACTTGAAAAAAACTACAAATTCACTCATTCTGAATTTACTTTAGATTTTGTTGATGGTGGAACTTTGGCTTTGCAGCTTAGCTATATCATCGCTCGATACGATAGACTTATCGTTTTAGACTGTATAGAAGCGCAAGGTGCGAGTATAGGAGATGTATTTTTCTTTCCTTATGATGCTATGCCTAATAAAATTAGCTGGAGTGGAAGTGCCCATGAAATAGAAATGCTTCAAACCTTACAATACATGGAACTTGCAGGAGATTTGCCTAAAACACACATCTTAGCTTGTGTGCCAAAGCGTATTGAAGCGATGAGTTTTAAGCTTTCAGATGAGCTTATACAAGGAGCTAAAATCATGGAAAAAACTTTACTTGATTTTTTAAGCAAGGAAGGTTTTGCTTATGAAAAGATTGCGGATTTTTCTTTGCAAGAATTAGCCGATATTTCTTATAAAAATTACTAAATTTTTGTTCTAAAATTCATAGCTTTATTTAAAGAGATTAAATCCACATTTTCTAAATTTACACCACTTGGAATTCCTTGAGCGATTTTACTAAAAGTTAGGTTTAAGCCTTTAAATTTATCCTCTATAAAAAAGATGGTTGCATCAGAATTAATGCTATGTGTCAATGCAAAAATGAGCTCAGAGATATTTAGCTTAAGTATGATTTGCTTTAGTTTTTCAAGTTTTTCTTCATTTAACTCATCTAAAACAAAATATAGCCCATTGTAACTTTGACTCTCTTCGAGTGTTAGTATATCTTTTGGGCTTTCAACTATACATAAAATGTTTTTATTTCTTTCTTTATCGCTACAAATTTCGCAAAGCTCATTTTCGCTTAAAGCACCGCATTGCTCACAAGGTTTTATAAAGCGGATAGCATTTTCTATATTGTGTGCGAGTTTCATACCATCGATTTGATTATTTATGCAAAGGTGATAAGCAAGCCTTATGGCGGTTTTTTTTCCTATGGTAGGTAAATTTGCAAAACTTTCAACAAGTTCATTGAATTTTTCCAGGCCTTTTACCATTATTTTTCTTTATCTCCAAAGAAAATTTTAAAGCAATGCTTTCCATCATCATAAAAATAAATCAAATCAAAATTATGCAGTTTACATACCTCTGAAACTATATAAAGTCCTAGTCCCATACCTTTGACTTGATTGTGTTTTTCTCTTGTAAAAGCTTCAAGATAATGCTCTATAGGCTCTGCTAAAGGTTTGCCTGGATTTTTAATGGTAAAACATTCTTTACAACAAAAAAGCTCACAAGTGCCATTGTTTGAGTATTTTAAGGCATTATCGATAAGATTTTTTAAAATTACAGAGAAAATTTCCATATCAACATTGATTAAAGCGTCATATCTTATATCGACTTTTACAACTTTATTAAAATCATCTATCATAAGGTGTTCTTTAGCTTCTTCAAGTATAGTGCTAAAACGACTAGGTTTAAAGTGTAAGTTGTAGTTTTTTGAAAATAAATTTTCGATTTTGGCAAATTCATTGATCAAAGAATCCATGCGTAAAAATATAGCGATAAGTCTTTCTTTTTGTCTGTCTTCTTTGATCATTTCAGAAATGATTCTCCCTTTTCCTATAGGGGTTTTTAACTCATGCATGATTGTTCTTAGGAAAAGTTGTCTTGATTGGATTAATTCTTGGTTTTTCTTGAAAGCTTTTTGAAATTCAAAGGCGATCTTGCCTACTTCATCTTCTTGATAGTCTAGAAAATCAGGTTGTTCCCCATTTGCAACTTCGGCAACTTGTCTTCTTAATTTTTTTAAAGGTTCTAAGGATTTTAATACAGAAAAATACATAAAAACAACCAACAAAGAAAAAGAGAAAAATCCTATCAATAAAAGATTATAAACCCTATCACTAGTATTTTCTTCATACAAGCCATCAAAATCTTTACATTGAACATCAAAATAAAGATTGCTATGATATTTTAAAGAAGAAAGAGTACAAAGCTCTCCGCCTGCTTTAAAAAGTGATTGTCCATTATTTCTTATAGCTTTTACAAGATTGGGATTTTGTATAGCGTTAAAACCGCTGTTTCCAAGATAAGCTCCTATTTCAACACCTGAAGTGTTTTCATAGGAGATGAGTAAATTTTTTATAAGATTTTCTTGTTTTAAACTTTCTTCTTCATTATAGGTATTCCCTTCTATTTTTAAAAGAACGATAAAAAGCACACAAACCAAGAAAAAAGTAACAACAAATAAAATAATCAGTTTGGTATGAATAGAATAATTTTTTGTCATCCTATCAGTTTATATCCTATACCTCTAACAGAAAAAATATGTTTTGGAGATTTTGAACTATCTCCTATTTTTACCCTTAAGCGACCGATGATAACATCAAGGCTTTTAGAATCTTTATCTTTTAGATTTTTACAGCGACTTACAAGCTGTTCTCTTGAAACACTATATCCGTGTTGTTGGATAAGGTATTCTAAAATTTCAAATTCAGCAGGAGTAAGTGTTAAAACCTTATCTTCATAGGTGATCTCATGTCTTCTTTCATCAATTTTGAAAGCAGAGTTAATATTTTCATTATTAGTGTGTTCAACTCTTTTTGTGCGACGAATAAGACTCATAATCCTTGCATACATTTCTTTTGGATCGTAAGGCTTTGGTAGATAATCATCAGCACCGATTTGAAGCCCCACAACTTTATCGCTTAAGTCACCTCTAGCCGATGAGATGATAATAGGAATATTGCTTTTTTGTCGGATTTCTCTACAAACTTCAAGACCATCAATTCCAGGTAAAGTTAAATCTAAAATCAGACAATCATAGCCTTGAATACCCACATTTAAAGCACTTTTAGGATTTTCAAAATTTGTGATTTTAATATTAAATTGCGCTAAATATTCAGATAATAATTGTGCAAAGTCAGGATCATCTTCTATCATCAACACATTAATCATTCTAGTGTCCTTGTAAATTTTTATGTAGTCTTTAAAATCTTTACATAATTTTATTTAAAATTTGATAAATTATTGATTTTATTTTTGCTAAAATTATATTTTTGAATTTTTAAAATTAAAATTCTAGTAAAATTTTAAATTTTTTAAAGGAATAATGTGGAAATAAGTTATTATGAAATTCTTGAAATCACGCAAAATGCTGATAAAGAAACCATAAAAAAAGCCTATAGAAAAATGGCTTTAAAATATCATCCTGATAGAAACCAAGGTGATAAAGAAGCAGAAGATAAATTCAAGCTTGTTAATGAAGCCTATGAAGTTTTAAGCAATGATGAAAAGCGAGCTATTTATGATAGATACGGAAAAGATGCTTTAAAAGGCGGTGGATTTGGTTCTAGTAGCTCAGGTTTTGGTGGTTTTGAGGATTTAGGAGATATATTTTCTAGTTTTTTTGGAGAAGGCTTTGGCTCATCGCGTCGTAGAAAAAGTTCAAATGATGAGAAAATCCCTTCAGATTTTATCGTTAATTTAAAATTAAGTTTTAAAGAAGCGGTTTTTGGTTGTAAGAAAAATATAGACTTTACTTATAAATGCTCTTGTAAAACTTGTAATGGAACAGGGGCTAAAGATGGAAAGCTTCAAACTTGTCCAAAGTGTCAAGGTAGAGGACAGGTTGGGGTTTCTCAAGGTTTTATCACTTTTGCACAAACTTGCCCTGATTGTCAAGGAATTGGAGAAAAAGCTAGTGAAAAATGTAGTGATTGTAAAGGTTTGGGTTATAATGAAAGCAAAGATAGTGTCGAGCTTAATATCCCAGAAGGTGTAGATACAGGTATGAAGCTTCGTGTCAATGCTAAAGGTAATATCTTAAAAAATGGTACTAGAGGGGATATGTATGTTAAGATCATCGCCGCTGAAGATGATACTTTTATCAGAGATGATGATGATATATATATAGAATTTCCAGTGTTTTTTACTCAAGCTATCTTAGGAGAGAGTATAAAAGTACCCACCATACGCGGTGAAGCGACCTTAAATTTACCAAAGGGTGCTAAAGATGGACAAAGATTTGTTCTTGAAAAAGAAGGGGTAAAAGATGTTCATAGTTCTCGCATGGGAAATCAAATCGTTCAAATTTCTATCAAATTCCCAACTTCTTTAAACGATGAACAAAAAGAACTTTTAGAAAAACTAAGTGAAAGTTTTGGCATCAAAGATGGTATGCATCAAGAGCAAAAAGGGCTTTTTGAAAAAATCACTAATTGGTTTAAGTCTTAATTTTCCTAAAGCGTTTTAGCTTGGGAAAATTTTTTATATAAATTTAAGTTTTAAAAATCAGGCATAAAAAAAGGCGGAGCAAAACCCCGCCTTGAAGTTAGACTTGAAAGCTTCTTAGAATTTGTAAAGAGCTTGAAGTCTTACAGTGCTATGATCAGCACTTTCATTAGTGTTTACACCTTGATCTAGGTTCACATAAGAATAGAATGCTGAGAAGTTAAGTTTTGGAGAGTATTTGTAATCTACTCTTGCAACAGCTTCAAGTTTTTTACCACCACCTAAATGATTAGCAGCTTCTGTTTTTGTTCCACCATATACGAAGTCAGCACCAACGCGAACTGTTTCGTTGAAAGTATATCCACCAGTTACATAACCGAAGATATTTCTACCAGTATCACCATTTAGTCTTGAACCAGTAGTATAGAAAATTTCCTCACCTGCAAGTAAAGAACCAAGATTACCTTGATCTTCGATTACAACTGTAGAAGCTTTTTCTTTATCACCGTAGTATAAACCACCAAGGCTAGCATCCCAACCATTTACTTCAATGCTACCTTTTAAAGCAAATAAATTGCCATTAGCGTGTGTTTTATCATCAAGTTCGCTATCAAGGCTATTTCCTAAGTAAGCACCTTCAAGTGTCCAGTTGATTCCATCAAAGATAGTTGTACTATAAGCTGCATCTACAGCATAGAAGAATGCTACTTGATCCCAGTAAGCTAACCATAATTGTGGGTTGAATTGTCCACCAGCAAGATCATAAGAACCTACAGCAGCAGCACCGTAAAGATTTCCTACTGAATCTACTTTAAAAGGAACTTGATTTGATGTTGTTGAAATATTACTATGTCCTAATAAATCTGCACCTTGCTCTGCAGCCATGAAGCTATCTGCAGCAAAAGCAGCTAGAGTTAAACCATCGATGCTGTTATTTACTACTTTAACACCTGTGCCAACTAAACCATCAATAGCGTTATCCGTCCAGATAAGGTTTAATTGTTGTTTACCAGCGATTACACTTGTAGCAACATCTTCATTTGTATAAGTTAAGTATAATTGACGAACAAAAAGTCCTTTTTCGGCATTTGTTACGTTATCAACACCAGTGCCACCATCAACAGCGTTGTAGTCAAACTGAATGAAAGCTTTGAAGTTATCAGCTATAGCAGCACCGAAGTTAACTTGTGCTCTATATTTGTGATCTTGTTTGTTGTTGTTTAAATTTGAGTTGTTAACGAAATTTTTATCAAAATTACCTGTATCGTATCTGTATCTTAATACACCTGATACATCAACATCTTTGATCGCTTCTTCAAGTGGAGTAGCGTTAGCTGCTGAAAAAGCACCTGCAGCAAGAGCTGCAACTAAACTAAGTTTAACTAGTTTCATGAGAATTCTCCTTGTCAAAAATTAATAAAACATCGTAATTGTAGCACATAAATTTGGAGTTTTTTCTTAAGAAGCACTTAAAATAGTAAAAATTTTAAATCCGAAGGATAAAAACATCTAAAGAAAAGCCTAGCTAAAGGGATTTAAGCTAGGCGTGTAATTTTAAGGAGTTTTTCTTATGAATGTTTTTCGGTTCGTTTAGAAGTATAAGCCTAAAAAGTAAACAAGAAGTAATATATAGTTGTTTTAAATTATTTTGATAAAAAAACAAGTAAATTTTTACAAGCTAGGGATAAAATTTTATAAGTTTCATCAAAATTCCCACTATACCAAGGATCAGGGACTTCATCGTAGTTTAGACTAGGGCTAAAATCAGTGATTTTTAAAACTTTGTTTTGGGTGTTGGTGAAGTTTTTTAAAACATTTTTGAAGTTAGAATTGTCCATGGTGATTAAAAAATCGCTTTCATCGCAAAGCTTTTGAGTGAGTTTTTTGCTTGTGAAGTTTTTGTGTTCTATGTTAAGTTGAGTAAGCTTGTTTTTGGTGCCATAGTGCATACCTTCTCCATCGTGTTCTCCTGAAGTTCCAGCACTGCTTATAAAAAATTCTTTTTCTAAATTTGCTTTTTTGACAAGATCTTTCATGATAAATTCTGCCATAGGCGAACGGCATATATTGCCTAAGCATATAAAGAGTATTTTTTTCATTTTTATCCTTGAGTTTTAATTAAAAATTATAAAAAATATCATACAATAAATCCATGGAAAATTTCAATAGAACTTTGCTTGTGTGTTGGTTTGGTGTTTTTACCACAAGTATGGGGCTTAGTCAAATCGCTCCGATTTTGCCTTTTTATATCAAAGAACTAGGACATGTTGATACGAGTGAAATAGCGTTTTACTCAGGGCTTGCTTTTGGGATCACTCCACTTTTTATGGCTGTTTTTTCACCTTTGTGGGCTTTTTTGGGTGCAAAGTATGGTTATAAAAATATGCTTCTTCGTGCAAGTTTTGGGATGTCGGTTTTAACCTTATGGCTTAGCTTTGCTCATAGTGCTTTAGAAGTAGTTTTTGTGCGGGGTTTAACAGGGATAATTTCGGGTTTTACTTCTGCTGCTGTTGTGTTTATCGCTGTGATAGCACCTAAAGAAAAAGTGGCTTATGCTTTAGGAACTCTTTCTACGGCTTCTATAAGTGGAAGTTTGCTTGGGCCTTTGTTTGGTGGCTTTGTGGCTGAATTTTTTAGTATTAGTACGGTTTTTGATATGGTGGCTTTTTTGATCGCTTGTTCTTTTGTGACGATTTATTTTTTCATCCATGAGAGAAAAATTCAAAAAGAGGCGAAGAAAAATACTCAAAAAGTGAAAGAAAACAAAACCCTTATTATCGTTCTTTTTATCACTACTTTTGTGATACAATTTGGTACTTTTGGAGTGATGCCGATTTTAAGTATCTATGTTGAGCAAATTCATCAAGGTGGAAATTTGGCTCTTTGGGCGGGTATAGTAGTGGCTGCAAGTGGGATTAGCAATCTTTTTTTCGCACCAAAACTTGGAAAAATCGCCGATAAGATAGGGCCTAGTAAGATTATTTTTGGAGCTTTGATATTTTGTGGAATTTGCTTTTACTTGCAGGCTGTAGCAAGTAATGTTTATACGCTTATTTTCGTGCGTTTACTTATAGGTGTAGGACTTGGAGGGCTTTTGCCTTGTGTGAATGCCTTGCTTAAAAAAAGTGTGAGTGCTAAAAATTTAAGTGTGATTTTTGGTTTTAATCAAACTTGTCAATTTTTGGGAAATTTTTGCGGTGCTTTTGGCGGAGGGCTTATGGCTTCTCATTTTAGCGTGGAATTTGTTTTTACTTTTGTGTGTTTGATTTTTATCATTAATGCTTTTATTTTCTTGGCGTTTGAGAAAAAATATATCTTTTCAAATCAAGGTTTATAAATTTAGAAAGGTTTAAAATGGAAATGATTTTATTTGTTTTAGTGATGATTTTACTTGTGCTTTTGTTTGTAGTGCTTTTTAGGCAGTATAAAAGCCCTAAAATAGAAGAAAAAAGCACGCAAAGTTTTAGCGATATCATGCAACTTAAATCCATAGGAGAATTAAGTGTTTTTCAAGTTTTTAGTAAAGAGATTGTCACTAAAAAAGATAGCGCTTTTAATGGAATTTGGAAAAATCTTTTAGGATGGTCTTTGAGTGAAAGACAGATTGCTTTGATTTTTGAATTTGAGATCACTTTCTTGTATGATTTAAGGGATAAAAACTTTGATATTTTGCCTTTAGGGGACGATGCTTATAAGATCATCATGCCAGAGTGTAGATACAAACACAGCATCATAGATATGAAATTTTATGATGAAAAAAATGCTAAATTTTTACCTTTTTTACTGCCTGATTCTATCAATAGTACGGGGATTAGTTTTAGTGAAAGTGATAAAAACAAACTCATAAAAGAAGCCAAAGATGAGGTTAAAGACTTGTCTTTAAATCTTATCCAAAATTTAGAAAGCAAAATCCATAAAAGTGCTAAGGATACTTTAGAAGCTATTGCTAAAGGTTTTGGGGCTAAGAGAGTGGAATTTGAATTTAAGGATAACACACAAAAGCTAGATGTAAGTTAGCTTTTTTCTTTTCTTGCTTGGGTAATGCTTTTTCCACCTAGTCCGTAATTATCCGTATCGATTTCATCGATAATTACCACAGTCGAGCTTTTATTTTTGTTTAAAACCTTAGCAAGTAAATCCGTTACTCCTGCGATAAGCTCTTGTTTTTGTTCTGTTGTAGGTTCTCCGTTTTCTTTGGTGATGCGTATATTTACAAAAGGCATTTTTAACTCCTTAAATTTTTATAATTATTCTAAAATCTAAAAAATTAAAATATTCTTTTATTTTGTAAATTTTTTGATTATTTCATAGTTTTGTAAAAGCTGTTCAAAAGAAAAATTTAAATTTGCAGGAGAAGTTGAGGGTAGGGCTATGGCTTCTAAGCGAGGGTGGAATTTAACAAAAAATCTATAAGCACTTTGTCCTGTAGTAAAAATGGCTTGAATTTTGGTTTGAGAAAGGATTAGGTTTAAATCATTGGCTTTTGCATAACTTATTGTTTTATCATCTGAATTTTTTATCTTGCAACTTTGAAGTACATCCCAAAGAGCGATATGTTTTTTTCTTAAAAAGGCTTGTTGTTCTGTGATATTTTCTAATTTTGCATTAAAAAGTGTTTCTAGTATAGGCCAAAAACGATTTCTTGGGTGTTGATAATAAAAGCCATCTTGTCTTGATTTAATAGAAGGAAAAGATCCTAAAATTAAGATTTTAGAATCTTTGTCAAAAAAAGGCTCAAAAGGATGAGTTAAAAATTCACTCACTCGCACAAATCCACAGAAATTTTTCCGTTTTTAATTTCGCTGATTTTCACCTTTAAACTTTGGTTTTCGCTTAAATTAAGATGCTTGATTTTTGAACTATGCAATAAACCATCAACACCATTTTTAAGTTCCACAAAGGCTCCAAAAGGAGCGATTTTTTTAACAATACCTTGAAATTCTTGCCCAAGTTCAAAGCCTGATATATCTTTGTCTTTAGGGCCTTTTTTAGTTCCTTTTTGAGAGCTTGTGATGTTTATGATGTAGTCTTTTGCGGCTTTGATTTGCTCGTTTTGACTACCTGCTATTTTTACTTCACCTTTTTCGCGATCTAAGTCTATAGAAACGCCAAATTTTTCTACGATTTCTTTGATGGTTTTTCCGGCTTGTCCTATGATATCAACGATTTTTGAAGGATCAACGCTAAAAAGCTCAAGTTTAGGTAAAACTTCTTCATTGACTATGATTTCTTTGGCGGCTTCTTCCATGATATTTAGAATGTGAATTCTTCCTTCTTTGGCTTGGTATAAAGCTTGTTTTAGTATTTCTTGATCGATTCCACCTAGTTTTATATCCATTTGAAGAGCAGTAACGCCGTCTTTGCTTCCTGCTACTTTAAAGTCCATATCCCCATCATGATCTTCAAGTCCCATGATATCTGTTAAAACAGCATACTTGTTATCTTCAAAGATAAGCCCCATGGCTACTCCTGCAACAAGTTTTAAGCTTGGCACTCCTGCTGCTTTTAAGGCTAAAGATCCGCCACAAACCGTTGCCATGGAACTTGAGCCATTGCTTTCTAAAATTTCACTGACTAAGCGGATTACATAAGGATAGTTTTCATCCACACTTGGATAAAGTGCTCTTTTGGCTAAATTTCCATGTCCTAGTTCTCTTCTTCCTGGAGCTTTGATAGGACTTGCTTCGCCTACTGAAAAACCTGGAAAATTATAATTTACCATAAAGCGTTCGCTTATAGGATTTTTTTCTGTAAGCAAGTCTATCATTTGAGAATCGTTTTCTCCGCCTAAGGTTGCAACCACTAGGGCTTGAGTTTGTCCACGAGTGAAAAGACAAGAACCATGAGCGTTTGGTAAGATGTTGGTTTCTATACTAATAGGACGAACCTCGTTTAAACTTCTACCATCAGCTCTTTTGCCTTCATTTAAAATTTGCTCACGAATAAGTTTGCGTTTGACTTTAGCTAAGGTATTTAAGACACTTTCTTCGCTCCAGTCTTTAGTGATTTCAAGATTTAAAATTTCTTTAGCGATTTTATTTAGTTCGCTTGCTCTTTCGCTTTTTGCCATTTGATTGATGGCTTCTTTGATTTGTTTTTGGAAATTATTTTCTATAAAAGCTAAAATTTCAGGATGTTCAATCTCATTTTTTAGTTCGATTTGAGAATTTTTTTTGTGTTTGCTAAAGGCTTCTTCATAAGCATTTGAACCATTTAATATAGCTTTTTGAGCTAAATTTAGAGCTTCTAAAATTTCATCTTCGCTAAGTTCATTCATATTTTGTGAAGTGGTTTGAGTTAAAACATCGGCATAAGGAGCTTCGATAAAGATTTCATTTTCTTTTTGATCAGGTAAGGCTCTCATTTCTATCATCAAAAGCTCATCTTTTACACCTGCTACATAGAGATCTAGGGTGCTATTTTGAAGCTCTTCATTGTTTGGATTGAGTATGAAATTTCCATCTATCTTTCCTATACGCACGCCACATACTGGAGCTTTCATAGGTATATCACTAAGATAAAGTGCCACGCTTGCGGCATTTAAGCTCATTACTTGTAAATCTACTTTAGGATCAGCTGAGAGAACCATCACAACGATTTGAGTCGGATAAGCATAGCCTTTTGGAAAAAGAGGGCGTAAGCTTCTATCAATAATGCGTGCTGTTAAGGTTTCTGCATCGCTTGGCTTGGTTTCTCTTTTGACATAACCACCAGGGATTTTTCCTGCGGCATAAGCTTTTTCGATGTATTGGACGGTTAGAGGTAAAAAATCTTCTTCAACTTGTTTTTCTTCTCTTGCAACTGTAGCTAGAACAACGCTTTTGCCTTGTCTCATTAAAACAGCACCGGCAGCTTGTTTGGCGACTTTGTCTATATCAAATATTTCTGTATTTTTGTTAATTTCTATGCTGTATTGCATTATTTTTCCTTTTTTACCAGATAATAAATTCGTAAAATTTTTTAAAATATTTAGCAAATTTCATCCTTTTTAAATTTTGTTTTCACTTTCTGCTAAAGAGAAATCGTATTTTACTCCTCCTAAAGGATAGAAGTTGAAAATAAAATAAACTCCGCTTTGATTTTTAGCTGTGATGCCACCACTTGTGAGTTGTGGATCGATTCTTTCTCTATACATTAAAGAATAGTTCCAACATTTTCTTTGGTAGGTATAGCCAAGTTCCCACATGTTTGCATGAGCTCTTTGAGTATCAAACCAAATTCCACCAAATAAATTGTAATTAGGTGTGGCAATATAATTTGCTCTTGTACCAATAAAGCTATATTTTCCATACTCATCGTTTTGATAAGCATGAGAAAACATCCAATTAAATTTTGAATTTGTATTGACTTCTATTTGGCTGATGACATTGGTAAAGCGACTTTGCTCATAAGAGTAAAGCACTTCGCTGTTGAGATTGATGTTTTCATTAAAATAATAAGTTAAAAGATTTTCAAGTTCATAGAATTCATTTTGTTTATTGAGATAGTCAAGTGAAATTCTGTGTTTGAGTTTTTTTTGTCCTTCGTTGTTATAGAAATATTGCACAGTATAAAGACTTGTATGTTCGTTTTCTTTGTCGTATTCTTCAAGATAATCTTGCGTGATTTTACCTGATTTTGCTCCTGGTAAAATGTAATTCACCCCTAAATTTAAAGTATGAAAGAAATTTTCATAAGCTTTTGAAAGATCGGTGTAGAGATTAAAATCATGAGTGTTTCTGAAATAATGCTCATGGTTTCTTTCAGGATCGTTGCTATAATTTACAAAAGAAGCATAAAATCTTTCTGTAAAAGTAAAGTGTAAAAAGTCTCCAAAAAAAGCGTTGTGATACGAGATAGGCAAGTCTAAATTTAGCTCATTTGCATAAGAACCAGCAGGTCGGTAAAAATTATGAAATGAAGCATCAAATGAATAACGCAAGCGTTCATCAAAAAGGTTATTTAAAAATCTATGATATTGAAAGCTTGGATATTCTTGTAAGGTTGTATTGTTGCTAAGTTTAGATGTGTCGATATAATATCTTGCATAAGCTCCGTAAAAATTGTTTTCATCAGCTAAAAAATAATTGATTTTGGAGGTTATAAGCGAGTTAAGATCTCGATAATCCCTACTTCCTAAATTTAAATAATCCACATCGTTGAGATAGGTTGCATCTATCCATAGACCTTCTTGAAAATTATCACTGAGTAAAGATTTGATTAAATCATCTCTTGAGTATTTTAGTTCTATTCCATAGTGGGTTTGATTTTTCAAATTTTCATCGTGAAAATAGGAGCTATTTTCCCTAAAAGCACCAAAATTTAATTCTCCTGTTGAATATGGAGAATCAAGAAATCTTAAAGTAGAATAAAGTCCAAAACCACGGTTTGTTCGAATTTGTGGATCAAGTTCTAAATCCCAATTTTCTTGAGTGGCTATATAAATAGGTTGTTCATAGTATAAGCCTTCGCTACTTTTTAAAACGATTTTTGGGATTAAAAGCCCGCTTTGTCTATGAGTATCAGCGCTAAATCCAAAATAAGGTAGATAAAAAACTGGGGTATTTTTAACATATAATCTTGCATTGTAAAGATGAACAAAATTGGTTTCCCGGTTAAGCCAGCCTTTTGAAAAACGAATTTCCCAATCAGGATCTTCAACATTGCAGCTTGAAACTGCTGAAACTTTGCTTTCAAAGACTTTATCATTTAGATGGCTTGTTTTGCTTTGAAACCATACTTCAAGATTGTTATTGGAAAAGAAAAAATTACTAAAATCGGCTTGATTGGAATTTAGGTTGATTTTAGCATAATCAGAATGTGATCTTTCGTTTTGTCCCCTTAGGATGTTAACATCGCCAAAAAGCTCAACATCTCCGGTTTTTTCATTGTAAATTGCTTTATTGGCAGTGATGAAATAAAAATCAGAAAAAATAATAACATCATTGTTCGCAGTAAGAATATCACCTTCTTTTTTTGCATCAAGAGCGTAAATATCAACTTGTGCTGCATTTAAAGCTATGCTAGTTCCTAGCAATAGGGAAAATTTACGCCACATCGACTACTATTGTCCTTGCTAGATAATCCTCCCAAGCTTTGCGTAAATCATTGCTTAAAGCCCAAGCAAATCCAAGCATAAACGCCATAGCACTAACTTGTCTTACGGCAGACCTGATGCAACTTTGAATGAGATTGGGTTTATCAAGAAGATTTTCATCCAAGATGATAATTTTGCATAATATTTTTCCCAAACTTGCCCCATAAAGATAAGTAAAAATTGCTTGATAACTAAAATGAAGCAAGATGAAGCCAAGGTAAAAATTTCCTACAATTTGAGTTGTTTCAAATAAATCTTTTGCTTGGATTAGACGATCATAAAAAATGATAAACACAATCAAAGAAATAACCATATCATCGATTAAAAAAGCTAGAACTCTTTTTCCAAAACTTGCTATTTTTAGATTTTCACGCTCTAAGCGGTCTTGTAAATTTTCTTTCATTTCAGAACCTGATGAGCGATGTCTTTTCTGTATTGTTTTCCTTTGAAATTTACATTATCACAAAGTTTATAAGCATTTTTTTGCGCTTCTTCTATACTTTTTCCTGTGCCAACGCAAACTAAAACTCTTCCACCATCAGCCATTAATTTGCCATCTTCTAGGCTTACTCCAGCATAAGAAATATGAGAGTTTTCTGGAATGTTATTTACAGTAATTTCGCTTTTTGGTGAACTTTTGTAAGGATAGTTTTCACTTGCGCATACAACCCCTACTGCAAATTCTTTTTTGATTTTGATTTTTGAGTGTCTTAAGCGTCTTTGAGTAGCAGCTAAAATAAGCTCTAAAGGATCTTCGATTAAAGGCATTAAAACTTCACATTCAGGATCGCCAAAGCGAACGTTAAATTCTAATACGTAAGGTTTATTTCCAACGATCATAGCACCTATAAATAAAACACCACAAAATTCCGCTCCTTCTTTTTTCATACCTGCTAAAGTTGGTAAAATAATATCTTTTTGAACTTTTCTAAGCAAGCTTTCATTCGCCAAAGAGCTAGGAGCGTAAGCACCCATTCCACCAGTATTTGGCCCTTGATCATTATCGAGTAATTTTTTGTGATCTTGTGCTGCAGGAAGTAAAACAAAATCATTGCCATCACATACTGCAAAAATGCTTAATTCATAACCATCTAAAAATTCTTCAATTACAACGAGTTTTCCAGCATCTCCAAAGCTTTCTCCGCTCAGCATTTTAGCTGTTTCTTCTATGGCTTCTTCATGAGTTTTAGCTATGATAACACCTTTTCCTGCGCAAAGTCCATCGGCTTTTACTACTATAGGAGGGGTTAAACTATATATAAAATTTTTTGCTTTTTCAATGTCATTTGTGTTTAAAAATTTGGCTGTTTTGATACGGTATTTTTTAAGAAAGCTTTTCATAAAAGATTTTGAGGTTTCAAGCATTGCAGCAGCTTTACTTGGCCCAAAAATAGCAAGTCCTTGTTGTTTAAAAATATCTACAACCCCTTCAGCTAAAAAACTTTCACTTCCTACTATACAAAGATCAAAACCTTTTTCTTTTGCATAGGTTGCTAAAACTACTGGATCTTTTAGGTTTAAATTTGTTCCAAGACTTTCGGTAGCGCCATTTCCAGGAGCAAAATAAAACTCTAAATTTTTGTCTACTCTTCTTAAGGCTAAAGCAATAGAATATTCTCTTGCACCACTACCCAAAATCATTATTTTCATTTATATCTCCTTTTAAACCCAAACAGCCGTTTAACAAAGATTGACCCCAAAAAGTCAAAGAAAACCGCTAGGTAATTTTTAAAGGCTGCAACTTCTCGCTTTTTTCAAAGCTCAAACGATGCCACAGAACACGGTAAATCACACAATCGCAGTTAATAAAAATGTGTTGGATCACTTTAAATACTACAAACTGTTTAGGCAAGGAAATTATAACTTAATTTAGCTTAAATTTCTATGTCTTAAATCAGTTTAAATTTGGTTTTTCCTGATTTGTCAAAATGCTTTCCTTGTAAAATAATATCGGCAACATTTTCCCAAACATGTTTTTCATCAATATAGACTATATCAAAGGTGTTATCACGCATTAAAGATTGATAATTTACTTTTTTAGGTGCGTATTTTACTAAATAATACGGATTTTGTGAAAAGTTTTCAATTTTTAATTTGCATAATAAATCTAAATCCGATGTGACAACTAAAAATTTTTTTCTTTGTTCTTTTGTGATTTTTTGAATATACACTAAAAGTTTTTGATCAAAAGGATTTAGAGCGGATTTATTTAAGCGACTTAAGTAATGTTCTGCAAAAGAAAGAGAACAGAAAGAATTTTCTATATTACTCATAGTAAAATAAGAATTTTTAACCCCTGATGATTTTAAAGATAAGTGCCAAATTTTGACATCCATTATGGTTGCACATAGGTTTAAACCTGTGACAATTTTTTTAAAGAGTTTTTCTCGTGAAAGTTTAAAAGCATTTTCGAAAATATTGTAATTTTTCTTATAAAAATCTTCCCTTATAGCATCAAGTCTTTTTAGTGTTGTTCTGTAGTATTCTGCTTCTTTTTGTAGTTTAGCCAATCTTTCTTGTCGTGCTTTAAGTTTTTCAGGGTCTGCATCGGTCGCATTGCTTTTAAGATTTATTTCAGATTGTAAAGTTTTCATTTGTGCTTCAAGTGAGGCTAGACGATTTTTTCTTGTATCTATGGTGGCTACTAAAGCTTGGTAATGACACTGCAAAGATAAAAAAGTTTCGTTAAAAATTTTAGTGATATTTGGTTTTTGATCAGCCATCATTTGCTTATACGAATTCTCTAAATGCATCATGATGCTTTTTAATGCGCTAAATTGGGTTTGGTCTATGCTATTATCCATAAAAATTAAAGTATCATAAGCTTTAAATAAAAATCTTTTAAGTATAAGATAATCAAGTATACAAGGAATTTCCTTTTCATCTTGTAGATTGGCTTGAAGCGTTTCTACGGATAAAATTTCATGGGCAAAATATTTTTGTATAGCTTGAGGTATAGTAAAAGAAAGAGGAATTTTTTCTATAGTGTCAAAGTCTGTTGTTCTATAGAGTTCTGTTATATAAGCACTTCTTCTTGAGTTTTGCAAGTCTTCTAATTCATCATCATTATCAGTTTTCCAAAAATCATGCTCAGTGATAAAATCCCCTTCTTTGAATTCTTGAAATTTTGAAGGTTTTATACCTGTTATGGTTTTGCTTGTTTGAACGAGTTTGCCGTCTTCTGCTTTTTTTTCGCTAGAAAGAGTTCTAAATTCCACAAGCATACCAACACTTGGCATACTTTTTTTATCATTCCAAATTTGGCGATTAAAGTCAAAAAAGGTATTTGCTGAGTTTGTAACGGTTCCACGTCCTGTAGAATCCATATAAATAGCTATTTTTCCATGCATATTTCTTCCTTGAAATTTCTTAAATAAATTCTAGCCTTATTTTTATAAAAATTTTATATTAAAAATAAGAGCTAGAAAAAATGGATTATTCCCATTCTATAGTTGCAGGTGGTTTGCTTGAGATATCATAAACAACGCGATTTATACCTTCTACTTCATTGATGATACGGCGACTTATGTTTTCTAAAATTTCGTAAGGTAAATGCGAGAAGGTAGCTGTCATACCATCACTTGCATCTACAACGCGTATACAAACTGCATTATCATAAGTGCGGTTATCCCCCATAACTCCAACGCTTTTAACATTTAAAAGTACGCAAAATGCTTGCCAAGTTTTATCATACCAACCTGTACTTTTAAGTTCCTCAAGTAAAATTACATCAGCCTTGCGTAATAGTTCTAAGCTAGCGCGATTTACTTCTCCCATAATGCGTATAGCAAGACCTGGCCCAGGGAAAGGATGACGATAAACTACTTCTTTGCTAAGTCCAAGCTCAAGTCCTAAGGCACGCACTTCATCTTTAAAAATTTCTTTTAAAGGCTCTATGAGTTTAAGATTCATTTTTTCAGGTAAGCCCCCTACATTATGATGGCTTTTAATGGTTTTGCTTGCACCTACAACAGAACTTTCTATGATATCAGTATAAAGTGTGCCTTGAGCAAGATATTTTACATCTTTATGTTTTTTTGCTTCTTCTTCAAAAACTTCTATAAAGGTATTTCCTATGATTTTTCTTTTTTGTTCAGGATCTGTGACATTAACTAAGCGACTTAAGAAAATTTCACTTGCATCAATGCTGATGAGATCGATGCCTAAAGTGTTTTTAAACATAAATTCAACTTGTTCTTTTTCTCCACTTCTTAAAAGTCCATTATCTACAAAAACTACTATAATTTGCTCTTTTATAGCACTAGCTAAAAGTGCAGCAACTACGCTACTATCTACTCCGCCACTTACAGCACAAAGCACTTTATCATTGCCTACTTCTTCACGGATTTTTTCTGCTTGAGTTTTTGCAAAAGAACCCATATTCCAAATACTTTCACAATTGCAAGCATATTTAGCAAAATTTTTTAAGATATTTTTGCCAAATTCGCTGTGTTGTACTTCTGGGTGAAATTGTAGAGCAAAGAATTTCTTATCTTCGTTTCCAAAAACACAAAAAGGGCTATTTTCACTTGTGGCTAAAACTTCAAAACCTTGAGGTAAATTTTCTACTTTATCAGAATGACTCATCCAAACGGTTTGTTTTTTTGGAAGATTTTTAAACAAAGCGTTATCTTTTTTAATTTCTATGTTTGCTTTGCCGTATTCTTTATGTCCTGCAGGTGCTACTGTAGCTTTGTAATGATGTGCCATAAGCTGCATACCATAACAAATTCCAAGAACAGGTAGATTTAAGTCAAATATACCTTTATCGCAAAAATACGCATCAGTTGCATATACACTTGCTGGACCTCCGCTTAAAATAATACCTTTTGGTTCTTTCGCCTTAATATCAGCTAAGCTTACATTAAAAGGTAAAATTTCTGCATAAACTCCTTGTTCCCTTAAGCGTCTTGCTATAAGCTGAGTGTATTGAGAGCCAAAGTCTAAAACTAAAATATCTGCTTTTTTCATTATTTACCACCTATGTAATTGTTCGTATTTTTTAATGGTTTTTACTGAACCATTTTGTTCATAGCTTGTGTATTGAGGGTTGCCTTTATATCCGCAAGCACAGAAGAAAATTAAGAAAAGAAATGCTAAAATCATCTTATGGGAAAAAGAAATAATATTAAGATGACTAAAAATGCTAGTGCTGTTATTAATGAATTGATGGATAAACCTCATTATAAGCCTTTAAAAACCTTATTTTTTTGCAAAGATTTTTTAAGTTCTTTTCCGCTTGCTAAGCAACGTTTGATTGCTAAAATTTATGTAAAAAATCATATTTTAAATATAATAACCTTACATCCAGCAGCTTATCAAGAATTAAATCATGATGATAGCAAAATTTATATTAAATTTCTCATAAAAGCATATGGGCAGAAATATCCTTTAAGTGGATTTGTTGATATAAAAGATATAAAAATCTTTTCTCAAAAATACACTTATGCGGCAAATAAAAACAAAAATGATGAAAAACTCTCTAAAAATTCTTATTTGGAGCTTTCTAAGGGTGAATTTAAAAATTGCTTTAAAGATAAAAAATTATTTAAGAAATTTGAAGATTTAAGAGAGCTTATAAAAAAAGGTTCTAATCTTGACTAAAGAGAATTTAGAAAATGAGTTAAAAACTCTTCCTAATAGTACTGGCGTTTATCAATACTTCAATCAAGAAGGAAAGCTTTTATATGTAGGCAAGGCTAAAAATCTTAAAAATCGTGTTAGATCTTATTTTGCTTTTACTCCAAATTTACATGCAAATCCAAGAAATTCTTTAAGAATTCAAAAAATGATTGAAGAAACAGTGCATTTGGAATTTATTGCTACTAATTCAGAGGCTGATGCTTTGATTTTAGAAAATTCTTTTATCAAACAACTGCATCCAAAATATAATATTTTGCTAAGAGATGATAAAACTTATCCTTATATTTATGTGGATTTTGAAGAAGAATTTCCACGCTTTGAGATCACTAGAAAATTAGTAAAAAAAAGCAAAATTAAATATTTTGGCCCTTTTTTTAAAGGCGCTAGAGAGCTTTTAGATGCGCTTTATTTATACTATCCTTTAAAGCAAAAAGCAAGTTGTAAATCCCCTTGTATTTTTTATCAAATTTCTCGTTGTCTTGCGCCTTGTGATAAACTCATCAGCAGGGAAAAATACCTTGAAATTTTAGATGAGGCTATACACGCACTTTTAAATCCTAGTGTTTTGCTTAAAAACTTAGAAAAACAAATGCTTGTTTTAGCACAAAATGAAAATTACGAAGAAGCAGCTAAAGTAAGAGATCAGATTGCAATGATTAAAGATTTGGAAGTTAAGGTTGAAATAGATATTGCAAAATTAGAAGATTTTGAAGTATTTGCTTTAGCTTTTAAAAATTCCGTGCTTTCAACCTTGCGTTTTGTGGTGCAAAATGGAAAAATTATCAGTGCAAATTCTAAGATTACTCCTATAAAAAATGATATACAATGGGATCAAAATGAAATTTATAAGCAACTGATTTTAGAAAATTTTAGCATGGATATTCCTTTGCTTGCAAATGTTATTTATGTTTATGAAGAATTTGAAGATAGAGTGCTTTTAGAAGAAATTTTAAGCCAAAGGTTTGATAAAAAAATCAGTATTAAAATCCCTAAAATAGGAGAAAAAAGAAGAATTTGTGATTTGGCTTTTCAAAATGCCCTTTTAAATATAGAAAAAGAGCAAAAAAATCATGATTTTACTATACAAAAAGAATTAAAGTCTTATTTTGAGCTTGAAAATTTACCAAATGATATAGAAATTTTTGATAATTCTCATTTGCAAGGCGTGGCAAATGTTGGAGCTATGGTAACTTATAGAATAAATTCTTGGGATAAGTCAAAATATCGTAAATTTCATTTAAAACATAAAAATGACTATGATCAAATGCGTGAAGTTTTAACGCGTAGGGCTTTGGACTTTGATAAAATACCTCCTCCTGATTTATGGCTTATAGATGGGGGAAAGGCTTTGCTTGATTTGGCTAAAGAAATCATTGTAAGTAGTGGGGCAAATGTCGATATTTTAGCTATTTCAAAAGAAAAAATCGATGCAAAAGCACATAGAGCTAAAGGGGGTGCTAAGGATAAAATTCATTCCTTAAAAGGAGAATTTAGTCTAAGCATTAACGATAAAAAACTACAATTCTTACAGAAATTAAGAGATGAAGCACACCGTTTTGCTATTAGCTTTCATCAAAATACTAAGAAAAAACAGGACTTGAAAAGTTCTAAGCTTGCAAATTTAGGACTTAGTTCAGGGGTTATGCAAAAACTTTTAGCGTATTATGGAAATTTTGAATCTATATATAAGGCTGATTTTAAAGATCTTACAATGCTTGTAGGCAGGAAAGCGGCGCAAAAGATAAAGGAAAATTGATTTGATATTAGCAGGGATAATTTTTATTTTTAATCTAATTTTAGCGTATTTAAGTATTGATATCTCAAAGCTTGATAGTGTTACTGAACAACTGAAAATAGGTATGTTTTCTAGCATTTTTGTTTTATCTTTAACACTTTTTATTTTTGCTTTTAGGCAAAATAGAAATATAAACAAAATATATCAAAAAATTTTTTGCATGCAAAATGATTTTTTAAATTTTCAAAAAAAGATTGATGTTGATAGTGCGCTTGATTTGTTAAAGGAAAAATTTGAAACTACGAGCCAAAATTTAACTAAAATATCCCATGAAAAAGATAGATATTTGCATTTATTGGAAGAAAATTTATATCAGCTTATAAATATATCTAATGCAATGCGTTGCTTAAATGAAGGGTATAATAAAGAAATTAATTCTTTGATTTTAAATGCCTTAAATTCTCAAAAAGATCAAATTAGATTAGAATTAAATGAGGCTTTAGAGCATCATAAAAGCATTATAGGAACATCTCATGGAAAGGTTTTGCAATTTGAAGCAAGTGTGGCCATAGTTAATAATGATGAGCTTGAGAATTTTTTACTTGCAAATTTACTTTCGTATTTTGGCATAGAAAGCACTTGTTTTAAAAATTTAAGTTTTGATGTTAATGACTTTCATTTGATTTTTATCAAGGATAAAATTTTCAATAAAAATGTAAAGAAAAATTATGATTTTATAGTGATGGGTCGGCATAAAAATACACATTATGAGTATTTTTTAACTTTACCTTTTGAAAAAAAAGATCTTGAAAATATTTTGCAAAACAAGCTTGATAAGGTTTGCACTTTAAAATTTAAAACCCCTTATCAAAATAATGTATTGCTTTTTAAACAAAATGATTTTGATGCAACCTTGTTTTTTAATATAATAGAAAAACAATGTGATAAAAATATATGTATAAATTCTTTTAGTCAATTAAAACAAGAATTAAGCAAGGAGACTTATCGTTTGATTTTACTTGATTATGAATTAATTAAATTTGATCTTGAGCAAATGAGAAATTTGCTAAGTGCTTATAAAAAACAGCATCCACAAAGCCATATCATCTTTTTTTCAAAGGAAAAAGTTAGGGATTTTGATTGTGTGAGCGAAGTTTTAAGTGATGTAAGTAGAAATGATCTTATAACTTTACTTAGAAAGTATTTGCCAAAGGCCTAAACTTTATAAAATTTAACTCCAGCTAAATCGAGAATTTTTACCTTTTTTTCTTTGATAAGTTGATTTAAGAGAGTTTTGGATTGTTCATCAAATTTCACTTCAATGTCTATTTCGCTTTGTGAGCGCAAATGAAGCATTTTTAATAATTCTTCTTCATTGAAGCTTAGTTTTTCACCTTCATAATGTCTTTTGGCTAAGAGTACAGGAGTAGAATCTATAAGTTTAGAAAGTTCTAAAAGTTTTTCTTCGCTTACTTTTTTAACAGCATAAGCAGGAGGTCTATCTATGGTGCTTAGATCAACCCTTAAAGGCATGATTTTTTTTAAAGCTTGATTAAGTGCTTCAAATTCTTCTTCGTTGTCATTAAGATCTTTAACAACTAGAATTTCCATAATCAAATCTCCATTAAACCTAGCTCTAAAATCTGCCATTTTTTCTATCATTTTTTCTAAGTCAATGTTTTTTAAAGCTCTATCAATACGATAAAAAGTTTTAGCAACTGCACTATCTAGGCTAAATTTGACCACATCTAGTTTTAGCAAAGCATTAAATTTGTCTTCATCTAATACAGCTGTACCATTGCTTAAAATAAGCAATTTTTTATCTTTAGCAATGCTGCGTAAAGATAAAATAAGCTCATTTAAATAAGGATAAAGACTAGGCTCTCCGTTGGCAGTAAGGGTAAGAAAATCAAATTCAACATTTTTTTCAAGCATAGCTTTAACTTCAGAGATAATTTTATCTATGCTGATAATTTCATCTTGTTTTTCTTGGGCTTTTTTTGGATCAAGCTCGCAGTAAACACAATCAAAATTGCATTGTTTTTTACTAGGGCTTAAATCTATACCCAAAGATCTTCCAAAACGCCTAGAGCTAACAGGACCAAAGAGTATTTTCATTTAGCTGAACTTTCTTGTACAAGCTTGATAAAATATTTTGCATTTTCAACAGGAATATCAGGCAAGATCCCATGTCCTAAGTTGAAAATATGAGCTTTATTTTGCATGGTTTTTAGTATTTTTTCCACTCCTTCTTTGATGGCATTTTTATCATAAAGTCTGCAAGGCTCCATGTTGCCTTGAAGAGTGTATTTGTGTGATAGTTTATCACGTGCTAAATCAAGCGGGGTGCTCCAATCAACCCCAAAAACATCAAAATTGCCATCGATTCTATCCAAATAACCGCTAATGCCTTTAGGGAATAAAATTACAGGTATATTTGGGTATTTGCTTTTAATAAAATTTGAAATTTCAAGCATATAATTAAAAGAGAATTCAAAAAACTTATCATATTCTAAAGCACTTGCCCAGCTATCAAAAATTTGTATAGCATTAGCACCTGCTTTAATTTGCTCTTCTAAATAAAGTTTTAAAACTTGAGTTAGTTTGTTTAGAATTTTATGTAAAAGTTCTGGGTTTTGATAAAGCATTTTTTTACACTTTGCATAATTTTTACTTCCACTTCCTTCTATCATATAGGTAGCTATAGTCCAAGGGCTTCCGCAAAATCCTATTAAAGCCTTGTTTTGAGATAATTTTTCTCTTGTAAGCTTTAAGGCATCATAGACATAATTTAATTTTTTATGTGCATTTTGATCGTCAAGTTTTTCTAAATCTTCTAGGGTTGAAATAGGATTACCAAAAACAGGCCCTTCTCCTTTTTCAAAACGTAAATTCATACCCATTTCAAGAGGAACAACTAAGATATCTGAAAAAATGATTGCTGCATCTACATCTAAAATATCAATAGGCTGTAAAGAAACTTCAGAAGCTTTTTTATAGTCTTTACATAAAGAGAGAAAATCACCCGCTTGTTTTCTTACTTCCATATATTCTGGCAAATACCTTCCTGCTTGACGCATCATCCAAATAGGGGTGTAGGGTGTAGGTTTTTTAAAGCAAGCATCGATAAAAATCATTATTTTCCTTTGTTTTTAGCAAAATTATAACAGAATTTGATAAATTAAATTGGTCAATTTTTCTATATTTTCTTCATATAGAGGAAATAATAAATTTTTTCATTTTATCCAGAGTTATTAGAAATTTTACGAGAATTATTGGAATTCTCGTTTATGTAGTTTGAGTTTTGATTGATTTGTATATTAAGCCTTTGTATTGTTTGTGGCATTTCCTGCGTCAATTGTAGTAAAAAGCTTATTTAGCAAAGTCTCCTCATTTTTTTTGTATTGATCTTCTCTCATTTTTTGCCAAGCATAAGATCTAAAATCTTCTCTAACAGCACCAAGATCAATGTCTTCGTTAGTAAATTTGCTTGAGTTTGTTTTTTTATCTTCCTTTTCTTCTTTGTTTTTTACTTCATTTAATGTGGCTTGAAATTCATCTGCCGAAGTATTTTTTTCTTTAACTTTAGTTGTGGTGCTAAAGATAGCATTTGATGTTTTTTGAGTATTATCTACTACCATTTTCTCCTCCTTTATTTAACTTTACATTAAATAAGCAAGCAATTTCTATTCCAATTTATACCTTTGTAAAACTTTTTCTTTGAAATTTTTTATAATTTAATTTATCTTTGGCAAAAAGCAAGGCAAAAATCAAAGCAGGGCTTACAAAAAGTGCTGAAAATAAAGCATTAAATTCTATACCCAATCTTGCTAAAACAATCCCACCTAAAAAACTTGCTAAAGCTATGCCTACATTAAAAGCTGCTTCATTCACACTTACTGTACTGTCTATGACTTTATAAGTATGGCGTTTAGCTTTAGTAATGCTAAGCATTTTTAGTGCAGGTATGGTTGAAAAGGCAAAAAATCCTATCAAAGCTACGCTAAAAATGATTAAAATTTTAGAATGCATGGTGAGAAATACACTTAAAAATACTAGAACTTGTATGCTTAAAATAAGACGCAAAGAAAAAATAGCACCTTTTTTATCTACTATTTTTCCGCCCCATAAATTCCCACAAATTGCACAAATTCCATATAAAAGCAAGATATAAGCTGTATCTTGGACTTTAAAACCGCTTATTTCTACAAGTATTTTTTGCAAATAAGTATAAAGAACAAATTGAGCCCCACAACTACAAATGGTTATAGTATAAGTTTTTAACAAATTTTGATGAGAAAAAGCAGGGATTAGATTTTTAAGATTGGTTGGGCTAGGATGTAAATTTTTGGGCATCATATGCCATACTCCAAAAAATGCTAGACTTGTAATGATAAAAATGAGTAAAAAGATAAATTTAAAGCCAAAATAATGCCCTATAAAAGTTCCAAGCGGCACTCCAGTAACTAAGGCTACAGTAAGCCCTGTGACCATTATAGCTAGAGCACTTGATTTTTTATCATCTGGAGTTATAGCACTTACAGCTAAGGTGGCAATGACAAAAAATACCCCATGTTGTGTTCCTGCTATAAAGCGTGCAAAAGCAGTAAGATAGAAATTTTGGCTAAAAAAGATGATGAAATTTGCTAAAGCAAAAATTCCAAGATTGATTAAAAGTTGTGTATGTCTATGAAAACGACTTAAAGGTATGGTGATAAGAGGAGCACCTATAACAACACCTATAGCATATAAGGTTGTAAGATAGCCCGCGGTTTTTGCATCTACGCTAAAATACGCTTCAACATCAACCAAAACTCCTGCCATAACAAATTCAGTTACGCCCATACAAAAAGCACTAAGAGCTAGTGCAAAAAGAGCTTTTTTGTAATTTTGCATTTTAAGTTCCTTATAAAAAATAAAAACGCATTATAATAAAATAAAGGCTTAATTTCCTTAAAAAATTCAAAATATTTTTGTTAAAATAAAATAAAAATTTTAAAGGTAAATAATGAAAAAAATTATTTTATTGCTTGGTTTAAGTTTGGCGAGTTTAGGGGCTTTGAGTTTTGATGAGCTTATTTATAAAGATGAAGTAAAACCTAGTTTTGATTGCTCTAAAATCAAATATGATGGCAAAAGTGATGATGAACTTATGATATGCAATAAAATTGGTGTGCGTAATGAATTTGATAATAAAAAACTTGCTTTAGTAGATAACATCTATAGTAGTTTATATCAAAATATTTCAAAAAAAGCAGATAAAAAGATGAAAAAAGATTTTAAAGCCATTTCAAAAAAGATGCTTAAAGAAAGAAAAATTTGTATAAAAAATATGCAAAATACAAAAGCAGGGGAAAATCCTCTTTTATCTTTACTCAATGCAAGTGATTGCATGCAAGAAGCTTATATTAAGGTTTTATTAGAACTTATGCAAAGAGCAAAAAAAGATACAAAGACTAAAGAAGTTTTAGAGCAAATTTTTAAAAATAAAGTTGATAAATATGAAAATTTACTCACTCAAAGTTTAAATACCAATAAAGATTTGCAAGATTTTATAGACAGCTTAGCTAAAGAAGATTTGATTGATTCTAGGGCTAAATTTAAGCTTTAGAATGTAAATTGATTGCAAATTTAGCCGCTTCAAAATAACTTTTAGTGTTGATTTTAGCATTTTTATAGGCCTTATCAAAGGCCGTGCCATGATCAACGCTAACGCGTATGATAGGTAAATTTAAACTTACATTGATGCTTTTATCAAAATACAAGGCCTTTAAAGGAGCAAGGGCAAGATCGTGATACATAGCCACTAAACGATTGCAGTTTTTTAAACCAGTCTTAGTAAAAGCTGTATCAGCCACTAAAGGATAGGGTAGATAAACGCCCTTGCCTTTAAAATTTAAAAGCAATTCTTTTTGTAAATTTTCATCTTTTAAGGCTTTTTTGAAAAATTTTTCATCTTTTTTAGAGTGTAAAAAGGCATTAACAAAGGCTATAGCTTTTTCCATGATCTTTTCTTCTTCTCCACCTATAACTCCATAATCTCCAGCGTGAGGATTAAAACCTAAAAGCCCCATTTTTTTAAAATGCGTTTCTTTGTAAAAATCTTTTAAAAAGATACTTAAATTTTTAAAAGTGATTTTTTTACTCACTTTAGCTAAAGGTATATGTTCGCTAAAAAGCCCTACAAAAAGTTCTTTGCAACCTAACATCATAATGGCATTTTTTTTAAAAAAATCCCTTAAAGCATCGGTGTGTCCTTTGTATTTAAGTCCTGCATCTTCCCAAGCTTTTTTGTGTATAGGTAGAGTAAGTAAGGCATGGGCGTGTTTTTCATAGACAAAATAACTTGCCGCCTTAAAGCTTAAAAAACCATAAAGTCCACTTTTTGCATCTATTTCTCCGGCTTGGATTTCAAAATTTTCATCCACTTTAAAGCCTAAAGGAAGGCAAAAAGAGTAAATTTCAAGAGAATTTTCTTTTTTTATAAAATTAAACTCATAGTCTTTGTCATCTTTAAAAGCTACGATTTTTGCATTAAAAAGTTTTAAATTTAAAAGTTTTAAAGCTTTATTAAGTAAGCTTTCGTGGATAAAATAAAAAGGTGTGCAGATTTTGCTTAGTTCTTCATGAGAACGCACTAAAATTTCAAGTCCTATGCTGTTTATATCGCCTATACTAATGGCTAGTTTTTTCATCTTTTAATAAGTTCTTTCATTTCCAAAATAGCGTTTTGAAGTCCTGTAAATACAGATCTTGCTACAATGCTTTGTCCTATATTTAGCTCGCAAATTTCTTTAATTTTTACTACGGGTTTTACATTTTTGTAATTTAAACCATGTCCCGCGGCTACTTTTAAGCCAAGTTCTAGGCCTTTTTTGGCACAGAGTTCTAAATTTTGTAATTCTTTTTCAAATTGAGCTTGCAAGGTTTTTTTATCTTGATCAAGTTCTTTTAAGGCAAAAGCAGTATGAGAGATATTGCTAAAAAGTGCGTTGTGTAAATTCGCATAATGTCCTGTATGAAGCTCTATAAATTGGGCTTTTAAAATTTTTGATTTTTCTATATCTTCTAAACTAGGATTGATAAAAAGTGAAACTTCAATGTTTGCATTTTGAAGTTTTTCTATGCTTTGTTTTAATTTAGCATGATTTAAACAAAGCCCCCCTTCTGTAGTAAGCTCTTCTCTTTTTTCAGGCACTAAAGTAACGCGGTGGGGTTTGAGTTTAAGAGCTAAATTTAAAATTTCATCATTTAAAGCACATTCTAAATTGACAGGGCTTTTGCAAAATTTTATAATATTTTCCAAGTCAAAATCCTGAGCATGACGGCGATCTTCTCTTACATGCAAAGTGATTTGATCTCCGTGTCTAGCTACTATAAAAGCAGCTTCTAAAAGATCAGGATCATTTACCATTCTAGCTTGTCTTAACACTGCAATATGATCGATATTTACACCTAAAAGCATATTTTTCCTTTAGAACTTTTTTGCTATTATACTATAAAATCAAATAAGGAAAGTCATGTTAGGTATAGATCTTGGTTCAAATACTTTAAGAGCAGTACAAATGGATGAAAAATTAAATAAATTAAAAGAATATGAATTTGTTATTGGGGCAGCGAAAAATCTAAATCAAAGTGGAGAAATTTCTAAAGAAGCCATACAAAGATTAAAAAATACTTTGAGTATTTTAGCTAAAGAGCAAGATTTAAGTAAAGCGAGAGCTGTAGCGACTGCAGCTTTTAGAAAGGCAAGCAATACAAATGAAATTTTTGCCCATTTAAAAAAAGAATTTGGGATTGATTTTAAGCTTATAGATGCCAAAAGTGAAGCTAAGATTAGTGTTTTAGGTATGCAATCAGGTTTAAGAAGGCTTAAAATTTGGGGAGAGTTTGCGTATTGTGATTTAGGAGGGGCTTCTTGTGAGCTTTCTTTTGGAAAAAGTTTTAAAAGTTTTGATTTTGGTATTATTAGTTTTTATGAAAAAAATTGCCATTCTTATTATAAAACTTGTATTTCTTATAAAAAATTGATAAAAAAATATCCTAAATTTATCATAAATATTAAAGATAAAAAACTTAAAATTCATTTTTTAATTGCAAATCCCTATTTAAAGCATCTAGCTTTTAGGGCTTTTGATGAGGTGGCTATGATTAAAAAGGAACTTTGTTCTTTAGGGGCTAAAACGGTGGTTTTAAATTCCGGAGTTCCTACCACACTTAGCGCATTAAAACAAAATATAAGCTATGAAAAGTATGAAGCAACTAAAGTAAATGGTAAAAAACTTTGCCATAAGGATTTTTTAAATTATGCTATTAAACTTTTTCATATGGAAGAAAAAAAAGCTATAAAAGAAGTAGGCACGATGAGAAAAAATTATTTGAGTGCAGGTTGTTTGCTGTTTTATGCTTTGTTTGATAAACATAAACTTCTAGTCATTGATGAGGGTTTAAGAGAGGGGGTTTGTTTAGCGAGTATGAAAAATATAAAATTTTAGTTTTTTTGAAATTCGAAAAAATGAAATTTTTCATCAAAATTAAAAAATAAAATTTTAGCTTGAGATAAAAAACTTTCGTAAGTTTTAATGTTTTTATTTTTTGTGTATTCTAATAAATCTTCAAAACCAAAATCCATGAAAGCAAGACTTTGTTTTTTAAAAGCTAAAGGTTTAAAATCATATTCTTTGATGAGTTTTTGAAGATGAGTAAAATTGACATTATAAGTTAGATCGCTTTTGCCGAAAAAATCTTTTAAAGATACTTCAAAAGGGCTAAAAACTTCGTGCTTTTGATAGATTCTTAAGCTAAAACTTTGTGGATTTAAAGTTCCATAGTCAAATCCCGCAAATATAAATCTCTCACAAGTTTGGTTTAAATCTTTAAAAAAATTTTCAAGCTCTAAACTGAGTTCGCCTTTTGTAAGATTTAAAGCTTTGCATTTTGTGATCAAATTTTCATCCATATTTTTAAAAATAAGTTTAAAATTTTCTACAAATGCCATTTTATCATGATCTATAAGTTCGCAGGTAAAACTATCAAAAAGTTCATTGCAAAAGAAAAAAGCGTTCTTAAAATGGCATTCTTTAAGACTATTTTTGTGAGTAAATTCCACTCCTTCTAAAGTCTTTTTTTGTAAAGTTCTTAATTTTTCATGTGGTTCTATGATGAAAAAAGAAATTTGAGAAAAAATTTCAGGTCTTAATTCAAGCAAAGCGGCTAAAAAATCACGACTTAAATAGCCTTCATTAGCGCCTATTTCTACAAGTTCTAGTGGAGGTTTGAGAATTTTTTCATCTATTAAATTTAAAAAATGCTTGGCTAAAAGTGTGCCAAAAAGATTTCCTACGCTCACAGCAGTAAAAAAATCTCCGTTTTTTCCTATACTTACAGCATTTTTATAATAGCTTTCATGGAGCCAAGCATGGAAAAAGTCACTAAATTTCATTGAAAAATAGCATTAAATTTGGATACAAAATCCAAAGGATCAACTTGTTTGCCTCCAGCTAAAATTCCAAAATGCAAATGCGGCCCACTTACCCTACCTGTAGCCCCACTAAGTCCTATAAGTTCACCTTTTTTTATCTTTTGTCCTATTTTAACATCGATTTTAGAAAGATGATAATATTGTGAATAAATTCCAAAACCATGATCAATGACTACTGAATTTCCTGCGAAATAACGATCTTTTGCAATTTTTACTACACCTGAATTGGCTGCATAAATAGGTGTTCCTGTGGTAGCTCTAAAGTCCGTTCCGCTGTGATAACTTGCTACTTTTTCATTAAAAGTTCTTGCTTTGCCAAAATCACTTGTGATAAAAGAATTTAAAGGTATATTAAAAGCACCGTTAAATAAAGCTTTTGGAGTATAAGAACTATAAATCGCATTGGCTTCTTTTAATTCTTTAGTGATGCGTTCTTGTATGGTTTTTGGCGGAAAAATCTTTTTGTTTTCAATTTGCAATTTTTCACTTTTATAATTACCTTCTAAAGTTTTTATGAAAATTTCTTCTTTTTTATCTTTATAAAATGCGATAAGTTTGGTGTTTTGCGGGGGATTTTTGTAAGGTAAGGAAAAAATAGCTAGAATTTTTTCTTGATTTTTAGGATGTGCAAAGGTGGGAATATTTTTATCATTATTTTTTAAAGATAAAAAATCTTTCTTATCTAGTTCCAAAAATAAAGCTTGACCTTTGATGAGTTCTAAATTTTGAGCTCCAAAAAGCCAAAGAGTAAGGCTTAAAAGAATCCATAGGGCTTTCATAGGCTTAACTCTTTAAGATCGGCGATTTTTAAAAACTCCGCATAAATTTCATAAACCAAAGCTTGGCGATTATTTTTAAGTTTTTCATCTTCAGCATTAATCATCACTTGATTAAAAAACTCATCAATAAAAGGCTTAAGTGCAAAAAGATTTTCAAGTTTTTCTTGTAAAGAGTTGGCTTTAGTTTTTTCTTGAAAAGCTTTGTAAAGTTTACTTTCTGCTTCTTGAACAAAAAGACTTTCATCAACTTTATGAGGATTTTTAGTGGCGATATTGGCTAGTCTTTTAAAGGTTGCAAAATTTTCATTAAAATTATCTTTTTTGCTAAGTTTTATAAGAGCATTTACGCTTTGATTGATATGGATAAGATCTGTATTTTGTGAGCTTAAAACCGCTTTTACAAAAGAAGCATTGACTGTATAAAAAGTATAAAGTCTTTCAAAAATAAAATCTTTTAAAATTTGCATATCAAAGCTTTTATAATGATTTGAAAGTTTTTCTAATAAAATTTGGATATCAAATTCTTTATTTAAATTTAAAGCAATTTTAATGATCCCATTGGCAGCTCTTCTTAAGGCATAAGGATCCTTTGTTCCGCTTGGAATTTTTCCTATGCTAAAAAGTCCTATAAGGGTATCAAGCTTGTTTGCAAGGGCTACTATGCTTGAAAATTCTGTACTTGGAAGTGGAGCTTGTTCGGAATTAGGAAGATATTGTTCTTTGATAGCTAAGCAAATTTGATAATCTAAGCCCATTTTTTGCGCATAATAACTTCCCATAATGCCTTGCAAATCAGTAAATTCATAAACCATTTGTGTGGCTAAGTCTGCTTTGGCGTATTTTAGTGCTGTGCTGATATTTTCGATTTTATCATTATGGAGCATTTGACATAAAATTTCAGCAATTTTAATCTCTCTTAAACTTTTATCTTGCATTGTGCCTAAACCTTCAAGATAGGTCATTTTGGCAAGTTTTTCAGGTTTTAAGCCATTTTGTAAATCATTTTGATAAAAAAACATTGCATCGCTAAGTCTTGCACGCAAAACTCTTTCATTTCCATGTATGATTTTTGAATAATCCTTACATACTGCATTACTTACTACTATAAAATGATTACTTAAGCCTTTATCGTTAAAAACTGCAAAATAACGTTGATTTTCTCTCATTGAAGTGATGATTACTTCGCTAGGAATTTCTAAAAATTCTTCTTCAAAACTTCCTAAAAGTGCATTAGGATATTCTGTGATAGCAACTACTTCAGCTAAAAGCTCTTCATCTTCTCCAATTTGTATATTTTTTTGACTTTCTATGAGTTTAAATTGCTCAAGTATTTTTTCCTTTCTTTTGATTGGATCAAGGATGATATAGTTTTTTTCTAGTAGTTCAAAATATTCTTTTGCATTGTTAAAATCTTGCAAATCATAACTTACGCTTCTGTGAATGAAAGTTTTTTTAGTACTTTTTACTCCATAGCTTTGAAAATTAACAAGTTCATCATTTAAAATGCAAGCTATAGAACGGATCGCACGGATGAATTCAAAAGAATTTGCACCCCAGCGCATACTTTTGCCAAAACTAAGACTTTTTAGAAATTTTTCTACCATTTCTCCTAAAATTTCTTGACTTTGCAAACCTTTAATAGCTTTTTGATGGTACAAAACTTCCTTGCCTTTGATTTCTTTAAAAGAGAGTTCATTTTCACTGATCCTTGCTTTTTGCAGGAAGCTTTGTCCCGCAGGAGTTAAAACTCCATCTTTATAAGCAACATTTTTAGGTGCTCCTATAAATTCAGCAAAGCTATCTTCTTGTTTGTCTGCAAAATTTTCATGAAAAAAAACTAAACGACGCGGAGTATAATAAAATTTAAAATCACTTACCAAGCGGTATTCTTCTAAAACATTGTTCCATTTTTTTTCTATATTAGCTAATTCTTTTAGCAAAGGAATAGCAGGTAATTCTTCTGTACCAATTTCTATTAATAATTCACTCATAATTTACTCTTTTTAAAATTTATTTCTAATTTTAACTAAAATTTCATTAAAAAACTTATAAATACTTTTGCAAAAAGCCTTTAAGTTCACTAGCGTTGCTAAATTCATTTTCTTTTAAATTTTTTTGATACCATTTGGCATGAAAATAAGGCAAATTAGCATTTTTAGCACATTCTTTATCTTTTTGACTATCTCCTATAAAAACGCTTGTTTTATATGGAGCCTCGCTTTTTAAAAGCTCTAGCATCATAGGATGAGGTTTGGGTTCTATGCCTAAACTTACGCCTAAAATTTTATCAAAATAAGGAATGATATCGTGTTTTTTAAGTATGTTTGAAAGTGAGCTTTGCGGGGCGTTAGTAGCAATAGCTAAAAAACAATTTTTGCTTTTTAAAAATTCTAACAGTTCTTTCACCCCTTCAAAAAGCACCACGCTTTGTTCATAGTGTTTGACAAAATATTTTTCGTAGCCTTCTTTAAAACTAGAATGATGGAAATTTTCTATATTATAAAGTTCTTTTGCCCAGTCAATATTAGGAGTATTGATGGTTTGCATAATGATTTCTCTTGAAAGTGGGGCTAGGTTTAAATCCTGTCTTATTTCATTGACTGCACAAGAAATGGCATTTGCGCTATCGATTAAAGTTCCATCCATATCAAAAAATACATTAATCATTCATAATCCTTTAAATAATTTTTGTGTTTTTCTTTTTTCTCACCTTGTTTTTTTTGCTTATCTAAAGCATTGGCAAGATTTAAAAGTTCGCTTTTTTCTTTGGAAAAATCTAAACAAGCATTGACAAAAAATTCAAGATTTTTTGCATAGGTTGAGTTAAGATTTACCGCGGGATTTTTTTCAAAAAATTTAGCATTTTTTAGCATTCTTTCTTCAAATTTAGTTTTATCAAAATCTTCTTTTTTAAGTGCAGATATAGCGCCATTGAAAAATTTTTCAAGATTTCTTAGGTATTTTACGCGTAAGGCTTTTTCTTCATTTTTTGTCAAAATTCTTCCTTAGGTATTTTTATGAATGCGGCATTCTAGTGCTTCTTGAACTAAATTTCTAGCGATTACTTTTTCAGAGCGAATGATGCGTATATTTTCATCTATGCTAGAAAAAAGCATCTTTTTCAAAGTTCCATTTACATGAATGATAGTATCTATAGGTTTTGGATAATTAGCTAGCACTTGACATAAAATTTCAAGTTTAGCTTCATTTGTAACTGTGATAATAGCTACGGCACATTCTTCTATATTGGCAATTTTTAAGGTTTCTTCTTGAGCAGCATTGGCAAAAACGACATTTTCACCCCGACTAACTCCAAGTTCTACTAAATTTAAATCACTTTCTAAAACAAGATAAGGTACGCCTGTATTTTTGATTTTTTGTACAACTTCTTGTCCTAAGCGTCCGTAGCCAAAAACAACAAGATGATTTTTAAGCTTGATATTACTGTCAATATTTTGCACAGCGTTGGTATTAAGTGCTATATCTTCTACAACATTGGTAATTTTTCTTATATTGTTTAAAATAAAAGGCGTGATAATCATGGTTAAAATAGAAACAACAATTAAAATTTGTGAAGTTTTGATATCAAGCATATTTTTTGCTTGTAAAAGAGAAAAAATTGCTAGGGCGAATTCGCCAATTTGCGCTATGGCAAAAGCTGTTTTAAGCGCTACTCTTTTTTTGGTGTAAAGAAATAAAAAGCCAAAAACTATGCCAAATTTTAAAGCCATTACAAGAAGGGTTAAAACTATGATTAAAAACCAATTTTGCGCCACTACATCAAGTTGAATTTGCATGCCTACAGTTATGAAAAAAAGCCCTAAAAGCAAATCTCTAAATGGGATCAAGTCCGCTTCTATTTTGTGTTTATATTTTGTTTCTGCTATCAAAGCACCTGCTATAAAAGCACCCAAAGAATAAGAAAATCCAAAATAATTTGCTAAAAAACTTGCTCCAATAACCATAAATAAAACAGTACTAATAAAAATTTCCTGAGAAGAAGTGTGGATAATGAGTCTAAAAATTCTATCCACTAGATATTTACCTATGAAAAATAATAAAGTGATTAAAATAAGTGCTGAAATTAAACTGGTAAAAAGGAGTTTTTCTATGTTTTGATTGTTGGATGAAAAAATATCTACAAGCAAAAGCAAAGGAATAACGGCTATATCTTGAAAAAGCAAAATTCCCAATGCTTTTCTGCCATATTGCTCATTTATATCGCCATTATCATTTAAAATTTTAAGCACCACTGCGGTTGAAGAAAGCGCTAGTGCAAAGCCTACTATGGTAGCGCTTTTATCTCCAAGTCCTAAAATTCCTATAGCAAGTAGCATAAAAACAAAGCCACAAGTAAGCATCTGCAAAGAGCCGTTTAAAAAAACTTCTTGTTTCATTGCCATTAAATGCTTAAAAGAAAATTCAAGCCCTATGGTAAACATTAAAAACACTATACCAAATTCGGCTATATGAGTGATTTCGCCTTTGCCACTTAAATGATAAATTTCAGAAATGATTTCTCCAGCAGCTATATATCCAATGATAGTTGGAATTTCAAATTTTTTAAATATGACATTTAAAACTATAGCTATAGCAACGGTGATTAAAAAAATTTCTAAAAAATTATCCATTATTTTTATTTTTTCTCATAAAAAATCAAATCAAAGCTATTTTTATGCTTAACAACGGCTTTACTAGCCGCTTCTTTATCTTGTTGTTTGCTTAATTCTAAGCGTAGTTCATCAATTAAATTTTCAAATTCGTGAAGTTGGTTTTTCAATTTTAAGATAACATCTACTCCAGCAAGATTGATTCCCATGTCTCTTGTTAAACGCAATATAAGTTTAATACGGTCAATATCTCTTTGAGAATAAAGTCTTATTTTGCCATCGGTTCTACTTGGCTCTATCAATCCTTCTCTTTCGTATTGCCTTAAGGTTTGTGGATGTATGCTTAAAACTTTAGCCACAACACTGATTAAATATACAGGTTCATCATAATGCTGTTCCATATTTTATTCCTTTCTTTAAGGTAATTTTTCTTTTAAGAGTTCTATAAATTTTTCATCAAGGGTATCTAAATTTGGCAAAACAACATTTAAAATCAAATACATATCCCCATAAATATCACTTTTTCTATTTTGCACACCATAGCCTTTTAAACGAATTTTTTGGTTATTTTTTGAATTAGGCGTTATGTTAATTATTGCTTCTTCCTTGCCTTCTTTGAGTGTTTTTATATTTATTTTTCCACCAAAAAGTGCAGTTTTTAAAGAAATATCAACCTTTTGATATAAATCATCATCTTCTCTTGTGTAAATAGGACTTTCTTCTATTTTTACAATAATGATTAAATCTCCTCTAGCTCCATTTCTGCTTTGTTTTCCTTTAGAGCGAATTCTTAGTTTCTCGCCTTCTTTTATACCATGTGGAATTTTAAATTTAATGGTTTCGCCTTGAAAATTAAAACTATGTTCCCCGCCTTTAACAGCTTTTTCGAAAGGAATGTGAAGCTCTAGATTGCTGTCTAAAATTTCTTCTTCAAAACCTCCAAATCCTCCAAAACCACTGCTAAAGCCTTTTGAAGAAAAGCCGTTAAAACCCCCTCTTGAGCGTCCACCAAAGCCTCCTCCAAAGAGATCTTTTAAAATATCGTCCAAATTTACCCCACCAGTATTTCTTGAAAAATCATGAAAACTTTGTCCACCAAACATAGAATCGCCGTATTGGTCATACTGAGCTCGTTTTTTTTCGTCACTTAAAATTTCATAAGCAGCATTAATTTCTTTAAATTTTTCTTCAGCACCTTTTTCTTTGTTGATATCAGGATGATATTTTCTAGCTAGGCGACGGTAAGCTTTTTTTATTTCATCTGCACTAGCGTTTTTGCTAACTCCAAGAGTTTCGTATAAACTATTCATGTTATATTTCCTTAAAAATTTTTACTTGATTATATAGAGGATTAAATTATAACATAAACTTTAGCCTAAGTCAATCAAGTTTTATAAATTTTTATCACTCAAGGTTTTATTTACAATTTTGTAAATTTTCGGTTTTATACTATGAAGACAGTAAAATATTTTACGAGATAATTTATCTTTAAGAACAAAAGGAAATGAAATGAAAAAGATTTTTTTATCATTAAGTTTAGCAAGTGCTTTATTTGCTGCAAGTATTAATTTTAACGAATCGACTGCAACGGCTAATCGTGTGAATCCTGCTGCTGGAAATGCAGTGCTTTCTTATCATGATTCTATTAAAGATGCAAAAAAATCAGTGGTTAATATTTCCACCTCAAAAACTATTACAAGAGCAAATCGTCCAAGCCCTTTGGATGATTTTTTTAATGATCCTTATTTTAAACAATTTTTTGATTTTGATTTTTCTCAAAGAAAAGGAAAAAATGATAAAGAAGTGGTGAGTTCTTTGGGATCAGGGGTGATTATTTCAAAAGATGGTTATATAGTAACAAATAATCACGTTGTAGATGATGCTGATACGATTACAGTGAATTTACCAGGAAGCGACATAGAATATAAAGCAAAACTTATAGGTAAAGATCCAAAAACAGATTTGGCTGTTATAAAAATAGAGGCTAATAATCTTTCAGCTATTACTTTTACAAATTCTGATGATTTAATGGAAGGAGATGTTGTTTTTGCACTTGGAAATCCTTTTGGAGTTGGTTTTAGTGTTACAAGTGGGATAATATCTGCTTTAAATAAAGACAATATAGGTTTAAATCAATATGAAAATTTTATACAAACAGATGCTTCTATCAATCCAGGAAATTCAGGTGGAGCTTTGGTGGATAGTCGCGGATATTTAGTAGGTATTAATTCAGCTATTCTTTCTCGTGGTGGTGGAAATAACGGCATAGGTTTTGCCATACCTTCAAATATGGTTAAAGATATAGCTAAAAAACTTATTGAAAAAGGCAAGATTGATAGAGGATTTTTAGGTGTGACTATTTTAGCTTTGCAAGGTGATACTAAAAAAGCTTACAAAAATCAAGAAGGAGCTTTAATCACTGATGTTCAAAAAGGTTCAAGTGCTGATGAAGCAGGGCTTAAGCGTGGAGATTTAGTTACTAAAGTTAATGATAAGGTTATAAAAAGTCCTATTGATCTTAAAAATTATATAGGAACTTTAGAGATTGGTCAAAAAATTTCATTAAGTTACGAAAGAGATGGAGAAAATAAGCAAGCAAGTTTTATTCTTAAAGGCGAAAAAGAAAATCCTAAAGGCGTACAAAGCGATTTGATTGATGGTTTGAGTTTGAGAAATTTAGATCCAAGACTTAAGGATCGTTTGCAAATTCCAAAAGATGTTAATGGTGTTTTGGTTGATAGTGTTAAAGAAAAGAGCAAAGGAAAAAATTCTGGTTTCCAAGAGGGTGATATTATCATAGGTGTTGGACAAAGTGAAATTAAAAATTTAAAAGATTTAGAACAAGCTTTAAAACAAGTTAATAAAAAAGAATTTACCAAAGTTTGGGTATATCGCAATGGTTTTGCGACTTTGCTTGTGCTTAAATAAAAATAACGGAAGGATTTTCCTTTCGTTATAAATTTTAGTTTAAAATTAAAATTAAGTTTAAAATAAAGGAAAACTATGACAAATATTCTTATGATAGAAGATGATTTAGAATTAGCAGAAATTACAGCTGAATATTTGGAAAAATTTGATATGAAAGTTGATATAGCTCATGAACCTTATATAGGTCTTTCTAAGCTTGCATTAAAAGAATATCAGCTTATCATTTTAGACCTTTCTTTGCCAGGGCTTGATGGGCTTGAAGTGTGTGAAGAGATTCGTAAAAAGTATGATACGCCTATTATTGTTTCAAGCGCAAGACATGATATTACAGATAAGGTTAATGCTTTAGAGCTTGGAGCAGATGATTACCTACCAAAACCTTATAATCCAAAAGAATTACAAGCACGTATTAAAAGTCATTTAAGACGTATTTCAAATACAAAAAGCGCCATAGCAAAAAGTGTAAAAGATCTTGTTTATGATCAATATAAGCATATTATTACCATGAAAGGACAAGAGCTTACTTTAACTAATGCTGAATTTGATATTTTAAGCTATTTGATTAAAAAAGAGGGTGGAGTGGTAAGTCGTGAAGAGCTTGTTTATAATTGTTCTTCTATTAGTGAGGATTCTAGTAATAAAAGTATAGATGTTATTATCAGTAGAATTCGTCAAAAGATGGGAGATGATCCAAAAACTCCAAAATATATTCACTCTATACGTGGAATAGGTTATAAGCTTACTCAATGAATAAATCTTCGATTTTTTATACTATAACTTTTATTTTTATTTTTGCTGGGGTTAGTGTTATACTTGGCTTTTTGTGGCTTATAGAATATGATCAGCAAAATTATACTAGAGAATTAAACACAAAATATTCTTTGATAGCTAATGCAAGGCTCTTAAATTTTGCAGGAGTTATCAGTGAAAAAGAATTTGAAGAGCAGACAAAAAATTATAATAAAATGGATGAGATAACAGAAGCAAAGCAGATCCGTAAAATTCTTTTTAGAGGTGATGTTTTAGCTAGGGTTGAGGTTAACAATGGCTTAATCGAGATTATTTCTTATAATAGACAGGTGTATTTAAATATTATTTATGATGGAAAGGTTTATCTTTATAAGGATCAAGATTATCAAACCTATAGGTATTTTATTATCAAAGCTATAGCTGTAGCTGTGATTTGTATTCTTGTATTGCTTTATATTTATATATTTAAAAAATTAAAACCACTTAAAAGACTTAAAAAACAAATTGATAAATTTGCCCAAGGAAAGCTTGGTGATATAGAAGATGTAAGCACTGGGGTGGATGAAATTTCACAAGTAAGTGAAGCTTTTTATCAAGCTATTGTTCAAATTCGAAAGTTAAACCAATCTCGTCAGTTTTTTTTAAGAAATATTATGCATGAACTCAAAACTCCTATTACTAAAGGGCTCTTAACTTTAGAAATGATAGAAGATAATAAATATAAAGAGCGCTTAAATGGGGTTTTTACTAGACTTGAAATTTTAATTAATGAATTTGCTGCTATTGAGCAAATTACTTCAGGGGCTGCTTTTATAAATAGAAAAAAATACAATATTTTAGATGTTTTAGATGAAGCCAAAGAAATTGCAATGCGAGATGATAGCAATATACGTATTTTTATGGAAGAAAGTTTTTTTGTAAATGTGGATTTTAAACTTTTTACTACGGCGATTAAAAATATGATAGATAATGGTATTAAACATTCTGAAGATGGGTTTGTGCAAATTGATATTATAGATGATTATATTTGTTTTAAAAATCGTGGTCCTGAGCTTAACAATACTTTAGAATACTATACTCAAGCTTTTACTCAAGGATCAAAACAAAAATCAAGTTTTGGATTAGGGCTTTATATTGTAAATACTATTTTAGAAACACATGGAATGAAGCTTGATTATTTATATGAAGATGGGGTAAATTTGTTTTATTTTAGAAATTTAAAAAGTGTTATTGTTAAGGAGTAAATTAATTTTTTTACATAAAAAATGCATTTTTGTGAAAAAACCCTTGACAAAGTTTTTTAATTTCACTATAATCATATTTTACTTTTAAATATTCCGGATTAGCTCAGCGGTAGAGTAGTCGGCTGTTAACCGATTGGTCGTAGGTTCGAATCCTACATCCGGAGCCACTTTTTTAACTCCATTTTTAATATTCATAAATGTATTTTAATATAAAAAATTAATAAGTCTTTATCACAAAAAAATTGTGATAAAGTTTTTTATTTTGTTTGTTTAAGATTTTTGACAATTTTATCTATTTTTTTACTTGCCTTTTGATAATCCCCATCTTTAAGTTCTTCTAGGGCATTAACAGCAAAAGAAAAATCTTCAACTTCATTAAGATAAGCCTCTATGGCTTCTTTTACTATGGTTGATTTTGGTTTAGAAAGATTTTTACTTAAATTATCCAAACGCTCCTTAAGCTCTAAAGGCATTCTAAAAGAATAAGTTTTTACATTGCGTTTCATTTTATCCTCCTTAAGAATATTTTTTGTAAAATTTTATAGCTTGTTTACAAGTTTTACAAGTAAATTTACGACCTTGTAATTCTATTTTTTGATGAATGCTATAAGGAACATCGTGAATTTTACCAGGACAATTACAGGTATAAAGATAAAATTGTGGATGCTCATTATCTTCATCTTCTGCTGCTTCAAAGCTAACATCGCCACCATCATCTGTAGACAAAGAAGAACTTCTCCATTTTTCAACTTTCATGTCTTCATATAGTATGTGTTCTAAAAGCCACTTTTTAGCCACTATATAAAGTTTTTCTTTAAGATCATTGGTTGATTTGATATCTTTGATTAAATTAATCATGGTTTGGATGATTTCTTTATGTATTTTTCGATGTTCTTCTAAATTTGGATAGCCTATTAGCTGCATGTATTTTTCTTCATCATTAAAGTGATCTTTCATATAATTAAAAAATTCAGCCAAAAGTTCTTTGACTTCATTTTTACTTACAGATCTATCTGATACAACTTCAACTTTTGCAGCAAGTTTAAAAAGCTTTTTATGCTGCTCATCAATTTTAGCATTGTGCACACTATAGCTGTTATCCCATTTTGGAAGCATTTTAACTCCTTAAGGAAAAATTTATTTGTATGAAAGGATTATAGATAAAAATAAATTAAATAAAAATGAAATTTTATTAAATAATTGATAAGAATTTTGATACAATGATATATATTTAAGAGATTTGAAGTTAGAAAGATTTAAATTATGGCTGCTAAAATTTTACTTTTAGAAGATGATTTGAGCTTGAGTGAGATCATTGAAGAGTTTTTAAACGATGAGGGATATGAAGTATTTTTATGCGATAATGCGCAAGAAGCTTTAGATATGGCTTATGAAAGATATTTTGATCTTTGGATTTTAGATGTAAAAGTTCCTTTAGGAGATGGATTTTCATTACTTAAAGAATTAAGAAAAAGCGGAAAGCAAACTCCAGCAATTTTCATGACTTCTTTAAACACAACAAATGATTTAAAACAAGGCTTTGACGCAGGTTGTGATGATTATATAAAAAAACCTTTTGAACTTGCCGAGTTATCTATCAGGGTTAAAGCTTTGCTTAAAAGAGCTTTTTCACATAAAAATGAAGATTTTGAAGATTTAGGAGATGGATTTAGATTTGAATTTACTACACAAATTCTTTACCATAATAATAAAGCCTTGACTTTACCGAGTAAAGAAATTAAGCTTTTGTCTTTATTACTTAAAAATAAAAACAACTTTTTAAGTACAGAGAGAATTTTTGAAGAACTCTGGGATTATGATGAGGAGCCTAGTGAGCTAAGTTTAAGGGCTTATGTGAAAAATTTACGTAAAATTTTAGGAAAAGAAAAAATTATAAATCAAAGAGGCAGGGGATATTGCTATGGCTAAAAAAGTCATTAGGCAAATTTTATTAATCTACCTAACAACTACAGGTATTTTTTTAACTATTTTTTTTGCATTATGGTATCAAAAATTATATGAAGAATTAGTTGTTTTAAAGGGTGCCACTTTGAGAGAAAATCATAGAAACATTGTTATAAGCATCTTAAATTCTCGTTTTACCCCTATAGATATAAGTGCAAAAAATATTGCTCAAAGCACAGCACTAAAATTTGCTATATTTGATGCTAAAAAGATTGTTTTTAGTAATATAGATTTTGATTTAAGAAAGGCAAAGATAGAGCTTAAAGGTAGAGGTATTTGTGATAATAAGGTTTTTTTCCTTGCTTCTATGAGTGCAGATCATTATTTTTTAAGACATGCTAGCAATGAAGAAGTAAATACTAACGATGGTTTGCAAATTTTAATACAGGGTGAAGATGTTGGCAAAGATCTTTTTTGGATTAGAACGAAAGTTTTTAGTTTTGCTATTATGGCTTTTTGCATATTGGGTTTAATATCTTATATTTTAGTAAAAATTGCTCTAAAGCCTTTGGAGGATAAAATCAGCACACTAAATCGTTTTATTAAAGATTCAACTCATGAACTCAATACCCCATTAAGTGTTATTTTGATGAGTATAGAACAACTTGAGCATCAAAATTTAGGAGATAATACTAAATTTACAAGGATTAAGCTTGCTGCAAAAAGTTTGTCTCAAGTGTACTCTGATCTTGTTTTTTATAATTTCCCTAATACCTTAGAAACAGAAAAACAAAAATTTGATTTAAGAATACTACTTGAAGAAAGATTGGAATATTTTAAAGTATTTTTTGAGCAAAAAAAAATTACACTAAAGCTTGATTTAAATCAAGCAAATATTTTTGCTCCTAAAAGTCAAATTTCTAAATTGATTGATAATCTTATAAGCAATGCTATTAAATACAATAAAAAAGGTGGAGTAATTTCTATAATTTTAAAAGCCAATTTTTTAAGTATTGCGGATACAGGTTGTGGAATTTCAAAGTCAAATTTAAATCATATTTTTGATAGATATACAAGATTTAATACCGATCAAGGAGGATTTGGTATAGGGCTTTCTTTGGTAAAAAAAGTTTGTGATGATAATGATATTAAGATTATTTGCGAATCTGTAGAAAATCAAGGGAGTGTTTTTAAATTAAATTGGTAATCAGCAAGGAAAATCCTTGCTGATAAGAGGTTAGAGCAGATATTACATCATTCCGCCCATGCCACCCATTCCTCCCATACCGCTCATATCTGGCATAGTAGGTTTATCTTCTTTAATTTCACTAATTGTTGCTTCTGTGGTTAAAAGCATACTAGCTACAGAAACTGCATTGAGTAAAGCTACTCTTTCTACTTTAACAGGATCGATAATTCCACTTTCAAGCATATTAACATATTCACCTTTTGCAGCATCAAATCCTGTGTTTTCATCTTTAGCATTTTCTACGCTATTTACAACCACACCTGCATCAAATCCTGCATTTTCAGCAATTTGTCTTAAAGGTGCTCTTAAAGCTCTTTCAACGATAGCTGCGCCAATTGCTTCATCACCCTGTAGATCAAGTTTGATTTTAGCTTTTGCTTTGATAAGCGCTGCACCACCACCAATTACTATACCTTCTTCAACTGCTGCTTTAGTAGCGCTTAAAGCATCGTCAACGCGATCTTTTTTCTCTTTCATTTCAGTTTCAGTTGCTGCACCTACTTTAATAACTGCAACACCACCACTTAATTTTGCAAGTCTTTCTTGTAATTTTTCTCTGTCATAATCTGAAGTTGTTTCAGCAATTTGTGCTTTGATTTGATTGACTCTCGCATCAATATTTGCTTTTTCGCCTGCACCATTTACTATGGTTGTATTGTCTTTATCGATGATTACACTAGAAGCTTGTCCAAGATCTTGTATAGTCGCACTTTCAAGAGTTCTTCCAAGTTCTTCAGAAATCACTTCTCCACCTGTTAAAATCGCTATATCTTCAAGCATAGCTTTTCTTCTATCGCCAAAACCTGGAGCTTTCACTGCTGAAATATTAAGAACACCGCGAAGTTTATTTACAACCAAAGTTGCAAGCGCTTCACCTTCAATATCTTCAGCGATAATTAAAAGTGGTTTGCCTGTTTTTTGAATTTGTTCTAAAACCGGTAATAAATCTTTTAAATTTGTAATTTTTTTATCAAAAAGCAGGATATAAGGGCTTGAAAGCTCTACTGTCATTTTTTCTGCATTAGTGATAAAATAAGGGCTTAAATAACCTCTGTCAAATTGCATACCTTCAACTACATTTAATTCATCATTGATTGATTTTGCCTCTTCAACAGTGATAACACCATCTTTGCCCACTTTTTCCATAGCATCAGCGATTAAATTTCCGATTTTTTCATCAGAGTTGGCTGAGATTGTAGCAACTTGTGCAATTTCTTTTTTATCTTTTACTTCGCGAGAAAGTTTTTTAAGTTCTGCTACTATAGCTTCGCAAGCTTTATCCATACCGCGTTTTACCTCGATAGGATTTGCACCTGCTGTGATATTTCTTAAACCTTCTTTGAAAATTGCATGAGCTAAAACCGTTGCAGTAGTTGTTCCATCGCCTGCTTGATCAGCTGTTTTACTCGCTACTTCTCTTACGAGTGAAGCACCCATATTTTCAAGACTATCTTTAAGCTCTACTTCTTTAGCAACACTTACGCCATCTTTAGTAATGCTTGGAGCACCAAAGCTTTTTTGGATTAAAACATTGCGTCCTCTTGGCCCCATAGTTACTTTTACCGCGTCATTAAGTTTTTTAACGCCCTCATAAAGTTTATTTCTTGCTTCATCTGAAAAAATAATTTCTTTTGCCATTTTTTATCCTTTTTTATAAATTATTTTAAAATTCCTAAGATATCATCTAAATTTAAAACTAAATATTCATTATTATCAAGTTTAATTTCTGTTCCACCGTATTTAGCAAACACGATTTTATCACCATTTGCAATATCAGTGATTTCTTTACTTACTGCTACTACTTTACCCATTAAAGGCTTTTCTTTAGCATTATCTGGTATAATTATGCCTGAGGCTGTTGTTTTAGTTTCTTCTACGCGTTTAACTAGAACACGCTTTCCTAAAGGTTGAAAATTCATTTTTGTCCATCCTTAAAAATATTGATTTTAGCACTCTTTAATTTAGAGTGATAATATCATACTATAAAAAATGAATTTTGTCAATACTTTAAATTAAAATATTTATAAAAGTTTAGTTTTATAGACTAAAGTTATTTTATAAAATAAACTAAAGGATAAAAATGAAAAAGATTTTTTATGGCATTGTAGCTTTTGTTGTTGTGCTTTTAATCGCTCTTTATACCATACTTTTTACAAGTTTTGGTAATAATATAGTGGCAAATATAGCACAAAAAAAGATCAAAGAAAATGCGGGATTAGATGTAAATATCACGCGTTTTAATTTGCGTTTTTCAAGTCTTGAACTGCAAGCAAATATTGCAAATATGGCAGATTGTAATCTTCAGGGAGCTTTGAGTCCTTTTAAGCTTGGATTTGATCTTGACTATCTTATTTCTTTAAATCAAAATTATGCTAAAAATTTAGGTTTAAATTTAAATCAAAATCTTTCTTTTGGCGGTAAGATTCAAGGTAAAGCAAGTGATTTTACTTTAGATGGAAAGGGTTATTTACTAGGTTCAAATGTACTTTTAAATGCAAGAATGTATAATTACAGCCCTATTGCTTTAAATTTAGATGCGCAAAATCTTAAGATAGAAGAAATACTTCATCTTTTATCTTACCCTAGTTACGCTAAAGGTTTTTTAAATGCTCAAGCAAAAATTTCAGCACAGAATTTAAAACCTGATGGAAATATCATCATAAAACTTGATACAAGTTATATAAACTATGAGGCGATAAAAAAAGATTTTTCTTTAGACTTGCCTTTAAATTCTAATCCTAAAGCAGAAATTTTGGCCAATGTTAAAGAAGATAAGATTTATGCTGTAAGTAAAATTTACAATGATTATCTTAACTTACAAACCCAAAAAACTCTTTATGATATGAGTAAGAATATTTTAAGTACTGATTTTAATTTAAATATTCCTTCTCTTGCAAAGCTTGAAAAACTTACAAAAACTAGATTAAATGGTAGTTTGGGCGTGATAGGCGAAACAAGTGTTGTAAATAATGCCTTATCAAGTTTAAATGCTCAAGTTATCGGACTTGGTGGAGAGGTAAAGGCAAGTTTGAAAAATAATAAAATTTTTGCAGATATTAATGAAGCAAGTTTGGAAAAATTATTAGCTCTTGCAGGATACGGAGCTTTGGTTTCTGGAAATTTAAATGCTAAACTTTTAAATGCAGATTTGGATTTTTCTAATTTTGATCTTGAAGCAAAAATAAACAATGCAAAGATTAACACCAATGAGCTTAAAAAATTAGCTAAAATAGAGCTTCCAAATACAATTTTTAGTTTTGATGCTAAAGCAAATGCAAAAAATAGCAATATTGCTTACAATGCTTTGCTTGCTTCAAATTTGCTTAATATCAAAAAACTTCAAGGAACTTATAATTTAAAAAATAGTGAGTTAAATACAGATTTAAATGCTTTTATTGATGACTTGTCCCAGTTTAGTGCTATAGCAGGACAAAAATTACAAGGTAAGGCAGATCTTACTGCAAAAGCTCATATTATAGGCACTCAAATACAAAATTTAAATGCAAATGCAAATTTGGCAGATGGTGTAATCAAGGCTGATTCAAATGGTAAAAAACTTGATTTAAACATTGATAAACTTGATTTATCTAAACTTTTTGTTATAGCAGGTATGCCAAATTATGCCAGTGGGATTGTTAATGCAAAAGTTAATTTAGATAATATCGATTTTAGCAACCTTAATGGTAAAGCAAATTTAGAAGCTAAAGGCATTTTAAATGCCGCAACTTTAAGTAAAATTTTAAATAAAAATTTTCCAAACAATACAAGTTATGATTTAAATACCAAAATTAATTTTAAAAACAATATCGCTCAATTTGATTCTGTTTTAAATTCATCTTTAGCTGATCTTACAAAACTACAAGGAAGTTTTGATATAAGCAAAATGCTTTTAAATTCGGATTTTAATCTAAAGATAAATGATTTTTCAAAACTAGGTTTTTTGTTGGATAGAAAACTTAAAGGTAAGGCAGAATTTAATGGAAAGGTAGGTTTTGATAAGAATTTAAATTTTGTTGTAAATAGTCCGAATTTATTTGAAGGAAAGCTTCAAAGCACACTTAAAGATAACCTTTTGCTTGCTGATTTAAATGGAGTGGATTTAAGTAGTCTAGCTCAAGGTTTAGATTTTATGGATGTTTATCAAGGTAAGGCAGATGTGAAGGCAAATTACAATCTTTTAAGCGAAGAAGGAGAGGTTAATTTGGATATGAAAGAGGGTAAATTAAAACCAAATCTTATTACCAATGCTTTAAAAATTTTAACACTAAAAGATATTACCAATGATGTTTATCGCACTGCTAATGCTAAAGCTTTGATTAAAAAAGAAAATATCAAGTTTGATCTTAATATGCAAGCAGATCGTTCTTATATTTTAGTACAATCAGGAGCTTTAAATTCTAAAAGCGGGGCTTTAAATTTGCCTTTTGATATTAAATTTGATAGAGCTAATTTTAAAGGAAGTATTACAGGAACTACGGAAAATCCTAAAGTAAATTTAAATGCAGGAAGCGTGTTAAATTCTATTAAAAATGTAGTAGGCGGCGGTATGAGTGACGGTGCTAAAAGTACAGGTGATAAAGTAGATAAAGCGGTGAATAAATTATTAAATAAGATTTTTTAAGGTAAAAAATGTTTAATGGACTCATAAGAGAAATTGCTAAAGTTCAATCTTATCAAAACAATACTTTAAGCTTAAAAGCAAAATATTGCCCAAATCTTGGCGATAGCATAGCCGTAAATGGAGCTTGTTTAAGTGTAACAAAACTTTATGAAGGGGGTTTTGAAGTGGAGCTTTCTCGTGAAAGTCGCACTCATATAGTTATAGAGAATTTAAAAGATAAAGTTCATATAGAACCTGCTTTAAGATATGGCGATAGAATTGATGGACATCTTATGCAAGGACATATTGATTTTATCGGCACACTTGAAAAGATTCAAAAAGATGAAAATGGAGTGGATTTTTATATATCTTTACCCAAAGAAGCTATGAAATTTATGGCAGAAAAAGGAAGTATAGGCGTTGATGGGGTAAGTCTTACTATCAATGAAATTTTAAAAAATGGTATTAGGCTTACTATTATTCCTATTACTTTTAAAGAAACGCTTTTTAAAGACTATCAAGTAGGTAGAAAAATCAATATAGAAAGTGATTTACTTGCTCGTTATATTTATGCACAATTACAAGGTAAAAACAAAGGATTATCATGGGAAGAAGTCGAAAGAATTTCTTATCTTTATTAGAAAATGATAAAGTCGGTATTTTTTGTGCTTTTGATAAGGATTATAATGTTTTTAGAGCTAAAATTCATAATGAGAATTTATTTTCTCATTTAGGTTTTAAAGATATTGAAAAATGTGTTTTTATGGATCAAATTCATTCTCATAAAGTTATCATTTATGATGAAAATTTAAAAAATCTCAGTTGTGATGGACTTATAAGCAAGGAAAAAAATATCGCTCTTTGTGTTTTAAGTGCGGATTGTCTGCCTTTGATTTTATATCATGAAAGTGGTATTATAGCAGCTTTGCATTCAGGTAGAAAAGGAAGCTTTGAAAATATCCTAAAAGAATGCGTTGATCAAATTACTATGCAAAATTCACATTTAGATAAGAATAAATTTCATCTTTTTATCCTGCCTGGAATTTGTGCTAAAAATTATGAAATAGATGGAGAAATTTTAGAATTTGCTAAAAAAGAATTTAAAGAATTTGTTCAAGATGATAAACTTGATTTAAAAGCTTTAGTAAAATTTCAAGCGCAAAATTTAGGCATTGAAAATATTAAAGATTGTGGAATTTGTAGCTTTGATGATGAGAGTTTTTTTTCTTATCGTCGTGATAAAACGACTAAGCGTTTTGTGAGTGTGGTTTATTTAAAGGATTAAAATGTATGAAAGAAAAGATTTAAGGGTGTTAAAAATCATTCAAAAAGCTAGAGAATTTGGCGATGGAGATTTGTTAAATGAAGCTTTGGTGAAACAATTGATTGATGCAGATTTTTGTGAAATTAATGAAAAAGAAAAAGAAGAGCTTGCAACTCTTCTACATTCTTTAATCAATGCAAAAGATAAAGCGTTATTGAGTAATTAAAATTCTATATAGTTTTCAAAATCTTCTTCTTTTGGAGGATTAGGTTGATTCGAGGCTAGGGCTTCTTTAACAACCTGCTCGTATCCAGCTATGATATGTTTAAAATTCTCTTTCGCTTTTCCACTAAGTTCTGATTTGGCGATTTTTACAACAGATGCAGGATTTATAGCTTTATTATTTAAATATACTCCAAAATGCAAATGAGGACCTGTGCTCATACCTGTTGAACCAACATATGCAATTACTTGTCCTTGATTTACCTTTTGTCCGTTTTTAATTTTTGCAAAACGACTAAGATGAGCATATAAAGTCATATAACCTGAGTCATGCTTGATTTGAATTACATTTCCATAACCACCTTTTGTGCCTATAAAGGTTACTACTCCTTTGCCAGCACTTTTCACAGGAGTTCCAGTAGGTGCAGCATAGTCTATACCAAGATGGGCACGATAGCGTTTTAATATAGGATGATATCTTGCTGTTGTAAAAGGAGAAGAAATTCTAGTGTAATTCACAGGTTTTGTAAGTAAAAAAGATTCTAATTCTTTGCCATCACGATCATAGAATATATCATTATAAGAAAAGACTTCTCTAGCGCTTTTATTGATTTCTACCATTGCCATTTTTATATTTATATCACCCCAAAGTTTACCCATGCGTCTTTTTTGTTCATAATATAGGGTTACTTCATCACCTTTTTGGATATTGCGAAAATTTATACTTCCTCGAAAAGCACGAACCATAGCACGAGCTAAAGTACTGCTACCACTTTCTTCATAGACATCTTGATAAGCAGAGCTTTTAATGGTTAAATGTAAAATTCTATCTTCTTTTTGATAAGATACAGGAGTAAAAGCAAGAGTGTATTGTCCATCTTTATCTTTATAGATATGAATTTGTAAATCATCACTAATTGGAATTAAAACTTGTTCTATGTTGTTGTTTTCATCTTTTAAAACTTGATATTTTATTTTATAGGCTATATCAGAAGCAAGTTCTTGATCTTCTCTATCAAGTCCATAATAAAGCGACATAGGTATGGAATTTCTTTGTAGGAATTTAAGCAAGGTATCTCCATTATCCCAAGTTAGCTCTTCAACACTTAAAGCTGCAAAACTTTGAACAACAAAAATAAATAAAAGCAATAATTTTTTCATGAGATAACCTTAATTTTTAAAAGAATTTTGAAATTTGAAAGCTATATTTTACTTTATTTTTCTTACAATTGCTTAACAAAAAAGGATTATAATTCTATAAATTTTTATTTAAGGAGCAAATTTGTTTAAAACTATAGTGTGTTTTTTAGCTTTAAACCTTAGCCTCTTTGCGGTTGGATTTGATTTAAAACCTATAAAAAGTGAACTTGTAAAAGTTGATGATATTTATGGTTATATTAAAGATAGTGATGATATAAAACTTTATTCAAGTGGCGTAGTAGTGCAACATTTTAGCAATTCGCAAAGTATCATCGCTAGAGCAAGTGTTATAGATAAAAAAAATGGTTTGGCAAAATTAGAATTTAGTGTTTTTTCAGCTCTTAAGCAAGATGCTTTGCCTTTACCAAATGTTTTACCTAAAGTAGGTGATGAGGTTGTTTTAAATTTTCTTTATGATAGAGGATTGGTAATTGCTCCTGATGAACAAACTTATAATGAACTTGTTAGAGAATTTCCGCAGATATATTTTACCCATATTGATATTTTTGGAGCACAATTAATTAGAACGGCTACTCTTTCTCCTAAGCGTTCAGATTTTAGGCAATTTTGTGATGATAATGCGGTCGGCATTTTGGTTGTGGCTTTGGAAAATCATGCAGAAGTTGTGGATTGTCAAGATTTTAATAAGCTTTATGAAGTGCCTATAAGCAAGCCAACTAGCGTTCAGGTTCCTTTTTATTCTCGTATAGGTGGATATAAAAGTAATTTTTTTGATTTTAACTCTCAAGAAATAGGAAATTATTATAGGTATTATGATGCTTTGATTAATCTTCCTAAGGTGCAATAAACATGAAAAAAGAATTTGAACAATATTTTAAACGATTTTTAGGAGAAGAAAACGCTTATTTTGATGAAATTCACAAAAGAGCTTATAGCTATGATGCGACAAAAAAACATTATTTACCCGATGGGGTTCTTTTTCCAAGAAATGAAGAAGATATTGCTCGAATTTTAAAATTTTGTAATGAAAATAATATCATAGTCATACCGCGAGGCTCAGGATCTGGTTTTACAGGAGGAGCTTTAGCTGTTAATGGCGGGGTGGTGCTTGCTTTTGAAAAGCATATGAATAAAATTTTAGAAATTGATCTTGAAAATTTAGTGGCTGTTGTGCAACCTGGGGTTATTAATATACATTTACAAAAAGAAGTAGCCAAATACGGACTTTTTTATCCACCTGACCCTGCTAGCATGGAGTATTCAAGCTTAGGGGGTAATGTAAGCGAAAATGCTGGGGGAATGAGAGCTGCAAAATATGGCATTACAAAAGATTATGTGATGGCTTTAAGGGCTGTTTTGCCTAGCGGAGAAATCATTCGTGCAGGGAAACGCACTATTAAAGATGTAGCAGGTTATAATTTGGCAGGAATTTTAATCGCTAGTGAAGGTTCTTTGGCAGTTTTAAGTGAGCTTACTTTAAAATTAATACCTTTGCCTAAATTTAAAAAAACTGCTTTTGCTATTTTTCCAAGTGTAAAAAGTGCTATGAATGCGGTTTACAAAAGTCTTGCTAGCGGTGTAAGTCCTGTATCTATGGAATTTTTAGACAATCTTAGCATTAGAGCGGTTGAGAGCAAATTTAATAAAGGTTTGCCTATAGAAGCTGGAGCTATTTTGATTGCTGATGTGGATGGTAATGTTAAAGAGGCTATTGATGAGGATTTAAGAAATTTAGAACATTATTTTTTAGAAGCTGGCGCTAGCGAATTTAAAATAGCAAAAGATGAACAAGAAACCGCAGATATTTGGTTTGCTAGAAGAAATTGTTCTCAAAGCATTGCCATGTATGGAACTTTAAAACTTAATGAAGATATTACAGTTCCGCGTTCTAAACTACCTACTTTGCTTGAAGGTATAGATGAGATTTCTAAAAAATATGGTTTTAAAATTCCTTGCTTTGGACATACAGGGGATGGAAATGTGCATACTAATGTTATGGTTCCTGATAAAAATGATAAAGAGCAGGTGAAAAAAGGCTATGAAGCTGTGGAAGAGATTTTTAAATTAACAGTGAAACTTGGAGGAACTTTAAGCGGAGAGCATGGTATCGGACTCTCTAAGGCACCTTTTATGAATTTAGCTTTTTCTGAAGCCGAAATGAATTTAATGAGAAATATTAAAAAAGCTTTTGATCCAAATAATATACTAAATCCTTTTAAAATGGGACTTTAGAAGGTGAAAAATTTTTTTACTATTTTACTAAATTTGCGTGATAAGGAAATTTTAAATTATGCAGCAGCGCTTAGTTTTTATACTGTATTATCTTTAATACCTATTTTATTTGTATGTTTTTCTGTTTTTACGCAAATTTCCAGTTTTAAAGCTTATTATGAAAAAGCAAAGCAAGTAATTTTTGCTTTTTTAATACCAACGCAACAAGATGTTGTTGCTACCTACATCGATACTTTTTTAAAAAATAGTGTAAATTTGGGTATTGTAGGTCTTATTGCTATGGCATTTACTTCTTTAGCTTTTTTTTCAGGCTATGATTTTGTAATCAATCGCATTACTAAAAATGAACCTAAAGGACTTTGGCAAAGTATTAGTTCTTATTGGACTCTTTTAACTCTTGTTCCTTTGGGGCTTGGGCTTAGTTTTTATATTTCAGGTTTTATCCAACAAACTTTAGATGATTATAAAATAGGGTTTAATTTTTTTGAAATTTTACCCTTTGTAATTATTTGGGGTTTATTTTTTATATCTTATTCAAGTTCTGTTCATAAGGGAACTCTTAAAAGTTTAGCTTTAGTATCTTTTGGAGCGGGTACTATTTGGTATATAGGAAAAAATTTATTTGTATATTACGTGGTATATAATAAAACATACGCTAGCGTTTATGGATCTTTTTCTACTATTTTATTCTTTTTTATTTGGATTTATATTTCTTGGATTATTTATCTTTTTGGGCTTAAACTCTATTATTTTCTAAATCACAATCATAATGAAGGGAATAAAATTCGCAAAAATACAAAGAAAAGCTAGATATTTAAATCGCACAGAGATTAAAGAAGCAATAAGATAACTTATAAAAATCCAAAATGGGATATGGATATTAGTTCCATAAATTTTAAATTTAAAAAATTCATCTAAGATAAAATTGAGCAAATCTCCATAGTTTATAAGATGCAAAAATAATACTAAAGGATAAAATATTACAAAAATTCCACTCAAAATAATACCTAAAATTTGTTGGTAGCTTATAAGTGGAAAAAAATAAAGCACAGGTAAAACCATAGCAAAAAAAGTCCAAATATTAAGCAAAATAATATTTATAAGATTATTAAATTTATTTGCAAAATGATGCATATATAAAAAAATATAAAAAACACCTAAAATAGAAAATAAAAATCCAATACTAAATAAAAGTCTAGGGTAAAGAGAAATGCACAATAAAATACTACAAAAAAGCGTAACGAAATTAATGATTTTTATATTTTTACACAATAGATAAAAAACCCAAAAAGCCATAATCAAGGAGCGCACAAAAGAAGGGACAAATCCTATTAAACAAGCATAAGCTAAAAGTAGTGCAAAAATTAAAATACTTAAATCTAAACGTAAATTTCTATAAGGAAAATATCTTTTTTGGAAAAAACTATAAATTGGAGCTAAAATAAAGAAAATTAAACTAAAAAGTAAGCCTATGTGATAACCGCTAATTGCTATAAGGTGTGCTATACCGTAGTAATTTACATCGTTTCTAAGCTCTAAAGATATGGGCAGTGCAAAAAATAAAGCACCATAAAATTCTTTAATCTTTTCATTTGTATGTTGATTTAAGAAGTAAGATATAATGGGATTGTATTCTTTTTCTTTTAATTTTTCAAAATCATAAGAAGGTGCGTAAAAACTTTTACTCAGATAGTCTTTAAAGTTAATATTATGGGTGATAATTCTAAGGCTTAAAAATTGATTCTTGCTTAAATTTAAATCCTTAAAACTTGTAGTATAAAAAGTGAAGTTTTCAGTTTGTAACTTTAAAACCCAGTATTTTTTATTTTTTTTATTATATTTTATATATTGGTGCGTTAATAGAGCGTTGTCTATAAGGTAATGTTTTTGGTTTTTAAAGTTTAAAAAATTATTATATTCTAAAAGGATATTAAAAATAAAAATAACAACAACAGAGAAAAATAAATAATGAAATTCTTTAAAAGAGTAAGAAAAAGAATTCCATAGAGACATTATTTTTTAGAAAATTTACTTAAATAAAGCCAAATTATTCCGGCTAAAAATAATAAAAATAAAGGAGCAGCATAAGGATATAAACTCAGTTTATCAAAAATTGCTTCAATAACATACCCAAAAGTATAAGCAGTAAAACCTAGAACAATAGCCCATGCCAAACTAGCTAGAGTATTGATAATAAAAAATTTAATAAAATTATATTTTGCCATACCTGCAGCTATGGGAATGAAAGTTTTTAAACCATAAATAAATTTTTGAGTTACAAGTAAAATAATTCCATGTTGTTTTGTTTTTATCATAGCAAGGGCTATCTTGCGTCGGTGTTTTTTAAAATAAGGCATAATGTCTTTTTTATAATATTTTCCAAGTATAAAAAGCAAAGTTGAACCTATGGTATTAGCAATAAAAGCAAGAGCAATGCAAAAACTAAGATCCATTTTTCCTTGAGAACTTAAAACTCCTGCAGCTAAAATTCCAACCATCCCGCCCCCTAAAGAGTAAAAGAATAAAACAATATAACCATATTTTATTAAAGTATCAATCATATCTTGCATAATAAACCTTATTTAGCGTATTCTACAGCTCTAAGTTCACGTATAACATTGACTTTAATTTCACCAGGATATTGCATTTTTTCTTGAATTTCAGCTGCTATTTCCTTAGCTAAAAGTACACTTTCATCATCATTAACAAGCTGAGCATTGGCTATGACGCGAATTTCTCTTCCGGCATTGATTGCATAGGCATTTTTAATTCCTTCTTTACTTTTAGCGATATCTTCTAGCTCACTGACTCTTTTTAAGAAAGCTTCTAACACTTCTCTTCTAGCTCCAGGTCGTGCAGCACTTAAAATATCTGCTGCACAAACAGCTGCTGATTCTATGCTTGTAGCTTCTTCGTGTCCATGATGTGCGTAAATAGCATTGATTACTACAGGATGCTCTTTGTAGCGTTTGCAAAGTTCTGCACCTAAATCCACATGAGATCCTTCAAAATCATGGGTTAATGCTTTTCCTATATCATGTAAAATTCCCGCACGACGTGCTAAATTCTCATCTCCACCACACTCAGCAGCAATGATTCCTGCAAGGTGAGCCACTTCCAAAGAATGTGCTAAAGCGTTTTGTCCATAGCTTGCTCGGTATTTGAGTTTTCCTATGAGTTTTACAATTTCAGGGTGTATTTTATTTAAACCTAGATCCATAACTATGGTTTCGCCTTCTTCTAGAATGGCACTATCAAATTCTTTACACACTTTTTCGTGAATTTCTTCTATGCGCGCGGGTTGAATTCTGCCATCTTCAACTAAAAGTTCTATAACTTTTGTAGCAATAGCACGGCGATAAAGATTAAAACAACTTACTATAATAGCACCTGGTGTATCATCGATGATAATATCAACACCTAAAACCATTTCCAAGGTTTTAACATTGCGCCCTTCTTTACCAATGATACGTCCTTTAAGTTCATCGTTTTTAATGTTAATAACATTGATAAGTCTTTCAGCTGCAAATTCACCTGCAAAACGAGAAGTAGCTTGAGCAATGATGAAATTAGCTTTTCTTTTAGCTTCATTTTTTGCTTCTTCTTCATATTTTCTTACTATATGTGCAATTTGCTCGCGAGAATTTTCTTCTACTTTTTTAAGAATGATTTCTTTGGCTTCATTTTGTGTAAGTCCTGTCGAATGTTCTAAAATTTTTAAAACATCGTCAAGTTTTTCTTGATATTTATTTTTTAATTTATCAACATCAGATTGTAAGTTTTGAATGTGTTTTTGTGACTTGCAAAGGTATTCTTTATCTTCTTTTAGTTTTTCTTCTTCTTGCTGAAGTTTTTGTTCTTTTTTAGAAAGATCATCAAATTTTTGATTAAAATCTTTTTGAAATTTGTGAGTTTTTTCTTCGTATTTTTTTTTAACTTCTAATTCTGCATTAAGAATTGAATTTTTTGCATCTTTTAAAATAAGCTCCGCTTCGTATTCTATAGCTTTGGCTTTAGCTTTGGCTTGTTCTACGAAAATTTCATATTTGGCATCATTGATTTTTTTTGCAACTAAATATCCTATACCGAGTCCGACTATAGCGGCTATAAGTGCGATAAGTGATTCTATCATTTTTTCTTTCTTTCTTGTAATATTTTTTATAAGGGTTTATGTATAATTTTCCTGAAATATCATGCTTTTGTGTTAGATTATTTTGACTTAAAGCATCTATACTTTGGATAAATATTATATGAGGTTTGTAATTTAAATTTTCAAAAAATCTATCATAAAAACCTTGCCCATGTCCTATTCTTTTTAAATTTTTATCGACGCCAATTACAGGCACAATAGCTAAATCAATTTTTGCTTTAAAAAAAGAATCTATAGGCTCTAAAACCCCAAACCTTTTTTTAATAAAAGGCAATCTTAATTTTACAATTTTTAAACTTTTATCTTGCATAAATGGAACAAAAAGTTTGTAATTTTTATTAAGAATATGGCGAAATTTTATTAAGTTTGGTTCATAATGCAAAGGAATAAAAATTAAAATATTTTTAGCTTTAAATAGCTTTATTATTTTAAGACATTCTTTAAATATTTTATAATCTTGTTTGAAATTTAGTTTTGAATGTTTGAAAAGGCGTATTTTTTGCAATGCCCTAAAATCTGTTTTTTCCATTAATATGCCTTTAAAAAAATATTATCTTATGTATGTTATAATTTTAGCATTTTTATAAAGAATAATAAAGGATTGATAAATAATGAAGATTAAAAAAATACTTTTACTAGTGGCAATATCTTGTTTGTTTGTTGCTTGTAGCAATGATAAAGAAAAGCAGCAAAATGATGTAAATTTAAGCACCGAGGCAAGTATAAATCAAAGTGATGATATGAATTTTAAACTTAATTTGATTGATGGAGGATCAATTTCAGTTAAAAAAGAAAATGCCGTTTTAAATTTCAACGATGAAGATAAGGTAACTTTGTTTGTATTTTTTACCACTTGGTGTACCCCTTGCATTGCTGAAATCCCTCATCTTAATAAATTACAAGAAAAGTATAATAATGATTTTAATATAGTTGGGGTTTTATTAGAAGATAAATCTAACGATGAGATTCAAAAATTTATAGAACAGCATAAAATATCTTATAAAGTCGCTAATGGTGAAAATAACTATCTTTTAGCTAAAGCTTTAGGTGGGGTAAATGGAATTCCTACCATGTTTCTTTACAACAAGCATTCTAAATTGATTAATCAGTATTTAGGGCTTATTCCTGAAGAAATGCTAGAAATTGATATACAAAAGGCTATACTTTAATGTTTAATTTTTTTAAAAAAGGACTTGCAAAAACTCTTGAAAATATTGTTGGAGTTAAAGGAGAGAATAAAAAGATAACCAAAGATTTGCTTGAAGAAATTTTGCTTGAAGCAGATGTAAGTTATGAAATAGTTGAAGAGATAATTTATTATTTACCACCTCAAAATGAAGTAAAAAAAGAAGATTTAAAGCGTGTTATGGGTTCTTATTTTCTTTATGAAAAAAAAGAAACCAATCAAGAAAAACCTTTTGTAGAGCTTATTTTAGGAGTAAATGGAGCAGGAAAAACAACAAGTATTGCCAAGCTTGCTTATTTATACAAAAACCAAAATCAAAAAGTGATTTTAGGAGCGTGTGATACTTTTAGAGCAGGTGCGATTGAGCAATTAAAACTTTGGGCGCAAAAAGTGGATGTAGATATAGTTTTAACTGCACAAGGGCATGATCCTTCAGCGGTTGCTTTTGATACCATTTCTAAAGCAAAAGCAAAGGATTTTGATAGAGTTATTATCGATACAGCAGGGCGTTTGCAAAATCAAAAAAATTTAGCTCATGAGCTTGAAAAAATTGTAAGAATTTCAAACAAAGCTTTAGAAGGCGCACCCCATAGAAAAATTTTAGTTTTAGATGGAACACAGGGAAATGCTGGAATTTTACAAGCTAAAGCTTTTAATGAGCTTGTAAAACTTGATGGTGTGATTATCACAAAGCTTGATGGGACAGCTAAAGGGGGTGCACTTTTTAGTATAGCAAGAGAGCTTGAGCTTCCTATTTTTTATGTAGGCGTGGGTGAGCAAATGACGGATTTACAAGAATTTAATGCAAGTGCTTATTTAGATACTTTATTAGATCCTATTTTTGAATAATGGCAAAAAATAAAGCACTTTTTGAATGTCAAGCTTGTGGAAATCAACAAAGCAAATGGCTTGGAAAATGTCCTGATTGTGGAGCTTGGGATAGTTTTGTAGAATTAAAAGCTGAGCAAATTAAAGTTTTAAAAGAGCTTGCGCAAGTTAGCATGAAAACAAGTGAGGCTGTTTGTATTGAAGATGTGGAGTTAGAGCATTTTACAAGATACAGCACAGATGATAATGAGCTTGATTTGGTTTTAGGCGGAGGGCTTGTTGAAGGTTCTTTAGTGCTTATAGGCGGAAGTCCAGGTGTGGGAAAATCTACGCTTTTGTTAAAAATTGCTTCAAATTTAGCTAAACAGGGTAAAAAAGTGCTTTATGTCAGTGGCGAAGAAAGTAAAGCCCAGATTAAATTAAGAGCTGATCGTCTTGAGGCTAATACTCCGAATTTATTTTTACTTACTGAACTTTGCCTTGAAAATATTTTAGAAGAATTGCACAAAAAAGATTATAGCATTCTTATCGTTGATTCTATACAAACTCTATATTCAAATAAAATCACTTCAGCAGCAGGAAGCATCACTCAGGTGCGTGAGATTACTTTTGAGCTTATGCGTGTGAGTAAGGCTTATAATATCAGTACTTTTATCATAGGGCACATTACTAAAGAAGGTGCTATAGCAGGACCTAGAGTTCTTGAGCATATGGTAGATGTGGTGCTTTATTTTGAGGGAGATGCCACTAAAGAAATCAGACTTTTAAGAGGCTTTAAAAATCGTTTTGGTGGAACGAATGAAGTAGGTATTTTTGAGATGACTGCTAAGGGTTTGATCAGTGCAAAAGATTTGGCAAATCGTTTTTTTACTCGTGGAAAGGCTATTTCAGGAAGTGCTTTAGGTGTTGTAATGGAGGGATCTCGTGCTTTGGTTTTAGAAGTTCAAGCTTTGGTGTGTGAAAGTTCTTATCCAAAACGCAGCGCTACGGGCTATGAAAAAAATCGCTTAGATATGCTTTTGGCTTTGCTTGAAAGAAAGCTTGAAATTCCTTTGGGGCATTATGATGTATTTGTAAATATTAGTGGCGGAGTAAAAGTAAGCGAAACTGCGGCGGATTTGGCTGTGGTTGCAGCTATTATTTCAAGTTTTAAAAATCGCCCTTTGAGCAAAGATAGTATTTTTATAGGGGAGCTTAGTTTAAATGGAGAAATTAGAGAGGTTTTTAGCCTTGATACGCGTTTAAAAGAAGCTAAAATGCAAAAATTTAAAAATGCCATTGTTCCTTCTAAGCCTTTGGAAGATATAGGGCTTAAGTGTTTTGTTGCTAAAGAACTTTCGCAAGTTTTAGAATGGATGTAAATTTTCATTAAAATATAAGTAAGATTTTGCTAAAATTTCGAGTTTAGAATAAAATTTTTGAGGAAACCATGAAAGATTTATTTTTATTTAGCTCTTTGCTTGATGCAAGTCATACTTTTTCTTATTTTTTTCACATAGGTTTGGTAGCTTTAATTGCTGTTATAGTGGCTATGATGGCTACTCGTTCTATGCAACTTGTTCCACGCGGTATGCAAAATTTAGGTGAGGCTTTTTTAGAGGGAGTTTTATCTATGGGTAGAGATACCATGGGAAGTGAAAAAGGTGCAAGAAAATATCTTCCTTTGGTTGCAACTTTGGGGATTATAGTGTTTTTTAGTAATATTATAGGTATAATACCTGGTTTTCACGCTCCAACTGCAAGTTTAAATTTGACTTTGTCCTTGGCTATTATAGTTTTTGTATATTATCATTTTGAGGGTATTAGGGCACAAGGTTTTGTAAAGTATTTTGCTCATTTCATGGGACCTATTAAACTTTTAGCTCCTTTGATGTTTCCTATAGAGATAGTCTCTCATCTTTCTCGTGTGGTTTCTTTGTCCTTCCGTTTGTTTGGAAATATTAAAGGCGACGATTTATTTTTAATGGTAATTTTAGCTTTAGTTCCTTATATAGCTCCACTTCCTGCTTATGTGCTTTTAACTTTTATGGCATTTTTACAAGCTTTTATTTTTATGATTTTAACTTATGTATATTTAGCGGGTGCAACTGTTGTTGAGGAAGGTCATTGATCTATATTTTAGAATTTTTCAAAGGTGCATCTTTAGCTTTAATGCTTTTTGGTGCACTTTTCTTCTTTTTTAAATATAATTCTTTTTTCTATCTTTGCTTGGGTATTATACCAGGTTTGCTTTTATCTTTAATTTTTGTTTTACTTATAGAAAACCATAAGCTAAAAAATGAAAATAAGTTAAGATAAAAGCAAAAAATAGTTTATTTTCTAAGCATGAAGCTCTTCTTTAAGCAAATGCTTTACAGCTTCATAAATTTTAATAGCCGCTTTGGATTTATTCATAGTATAAAGATGAATTCCATCTACACCACTTGTGATTAAATCGACAATTTGATCGCAAGCATACGCGATACCTGCATCTTCTAAAGCCAAAGTATTATTTTCATATTTTTCTAAAATTTTAACAAATTTAGGAGGGATTTTAGCTCCGCAAAGTTGAGAAATTTTTAAAACCTGTCTTTTGTTAGTAATAGGCATAATACCTGCGTAAATAGGTATGTCAATATCTGCTAAAGCACAATTTTGTTTAAAAGTATAAAAATCTTCATTATCGTAAAAAAGTTGAGTAATGAGCTTATCTGTTCCTGCATTTACCTTAGTTTTAAGATGGTGTATATCCTCGATGAAATTTTTAGATTCATTATGTTTTTCGGGATAGCATGCGGCATAAATTTCAAAGTATTCTTGTTTTTTTATAAAAGAAATTAAATCACTAGCATAAGAAAAATCTTTGCTTTTTTTTAAATTTTCACATATATCGCCTCTTAGGGCAAGAATTTGATTAAGATTTTTTTCTTTGCATTTTTGAAGTATCTGAGTGATTTTTTCTTTACTAGAATGGATGCAAGGTAAATGTACTATGCTAGGAATTTGATATTCTTCCTGGATTAAGCTTGCAACTTCTAAAGTATTTTGTGAGTTAATAGAGCCTCCAGCTCCAAAGGTTACGCTGATAAAATTAGGGCTTAATTGCCCTAAATCATCTAAGATAGCATGAAGATTTTTGATATTTTCATCCTTTCTTGGTGGAAAAACTTCAAAAGAAAAACTACACATGAAAACTCCTTATAATTGTTCTCGTATTTTTTGCGTGGCCGTAACTAAATTTTTAAGAGAGGCTATAACTTCTTCATAGGCTCTTGTTTTAAGTCCGCAGTCTGGATTGATCCAAATTTGCTCCTTAGGTAATTTGTTTAAAATTTTTTCTATAGTTAAACTTAATTCTTCTACGCTTGGAACTCTAGGGCTATGTATATCATAAACTCCTGGTCCCACCTCAGTTTTAAAACGAATAGCTTTTAGGGTATCTAAAAGACTTAAGTTTGATCTTGAAGCTTCAAAAGAAATCACATCAGCATCCATAGCGTCAATTTCTTTTAAGATATCACTAAATTCACTATAACACATATGAGTGTGAATTTGAGTTTTAGCTTTTACCCCGCTATGCACAAGATTAAAAGCAGGAATAGCCCAATCTAAATACTCACTATGCCAATCACTTTTTCTTAAAGGCAGTTTTTCACGCAAAGCCGCTTCATCAATTTGTATGATTTTTATACCTGCATTTTCAAGATCTAACACTTCATCTCTTATAGCTAAGGCAATTTGCTCAGTGCTTTCTTTTAGACTGATGTCTTCTCTTGGAAAGGACCAATTAAGTATGGTTACAGGTCCAGTTAGCATACCTTTTACGATTTTTTGACTTAAACTTTGTGCAAATTTAGACCAAGCTAAGGTGATAGGCTTTGTGCGTGATACATCACCCCAAATCACAGGAGGTTTAACGCACCTTGTGCCATAGCTTTGCACCCAACCATTTTGAGTAAATAAAAAGCCCTTTAGATTCTCTCCAAAATACTCCACCATATCATTTCTTTCAAATTCTCCATGCACTAAAACATCAAGTCCTATTTCTTCTTGAATTTGTATGCATTCTTTGATTTTTTGTTGGTTAAATTCAGTGTAGTTTTGAGCTGAAATTTTTTCTTGCTTAAAGGCAAGGCGATTAGATCTTACATCGGCACTTTGAGGAAAGGAACCTATGGTTGTGGTTGGTAAAAGAGGGAGTTTTAAAAATTCTTTTTGGATTAAGGCGCGTTCTTTAAAACTAGGCGTTCTGGTAAAATCTTCTTTTTTTAAGGCCTTAAGCCTTGCTTTGACTTTTTCATCTAAACGCTCTGGGATATTTTTAAAAAGCTCTTGATTGGCTCTAAAGAGCGGATTTTCTTCGCTAGAATTTAGAATTTCTTTTAAATCTTTAAGTTCTTGAAGTTTTTCTTTAGCAAAGGCAAAAAGTTTAAGATAGCTTGAATCTAATTTGCTTTCAAATTCAGTGCTATAAGGCACATGTAAAAGTGAGCAAGAAGTGTTTAAGATGATATTTTGTGTATATTTTTGAAGCTCTTTAATAAGCTTTAGGCTTTTAGCATAATCATTAGCATAGATATTTTTGCCGTTAATAAGACCTGCAAAAAGGATTTTATCTTTAGCAAAACCGTATTGTTGGACTAAGGCTAAGCTTTGTTTTCCCTCGATAAAATCAAGCCCCAAAGCATCAAATTTGCTTTCTAAAAGTTTAGGATAAATATCTCTTAAGTCTCCAAAATAGCTTTGAAGTAAAATTTTAAGATCTTTTTTGTGATTTAAAAGTTCTTGGTAAAATTCTTCGAACAAAGCGATATCTTCCTTGCTTAAATCATAAACCAAATAAGGCTCATCAAGTTCAAGCCATGTTACTTTAAGTTCATTTAGTTTATCAAAAAGCTCTATGTAAGCGTTTAAAAGCTTTTCTTTGGCGAGTTTTTGAGTTTTTTCATCTTTAAAGGCAATGAGTTTAAAAAGTGTGAAAATGCCTATTAAAACAGGCTTGCTTTCTATACCAAGCTCTTTAGCTTCGAGATATTCTTTAAAAATTTTATCCCCTGTTAAAGCTATAATATCAGCATTATCGCACTCAGGCACCAAATAATGATAATTTGTATTGAACCATTTTTTCATTGCTAAGGCTGTAACATCTCCATTTTCTCCTTGATAACCTCGACTTTGAGCAAAGTATTCATCTAAAGCATCTAAATTTAAATTTTTATACTTTGTATGAACAATGTTAAAAAGCACAGCTGCATCTAAGACATTATCATAAAGTGAAAAATCATTACTAGGGATAAAATCAATGCCAGCTTTTTGAATTTCTTGCCAGTGTCTAATCCTTAAATCCTTAGCACTCTTTAAAAGCTCCTCTTTAGAACTTTGGTTTTTAAAGTATTTTTCAATAGCAAATTTTAATTCTCTATTTGCACCTATTCTTGGGTAAGAAATGATTGAATTTTTCATATTTGTTCTCCTTAAAATGTAGGGATTAAAGCACCCTGATATTTTTCTTCTATAAATTTTTTAACTTCATTGCTTTGCAAGGCCTTTACTAGGGCTTTGATTTTAGGAAGGTTTTCATTACCTTCTTTAACGGCGATGATATTGCCATATTCACTATATTTACTTTCTGTATAAAGCCCATCTTTTACAGGGTTTAAACCTGCTAAAATAGCAAAATTGCTATTAATAAGAGAATAATCTACATCATCTAAACTCCTTGTAAGTTGAGCGTCTTTTAACTCTACAAATTTAAGCTTCTTAGGATTTTTAGTGATATCTAAAGGAGTGATGAGCTCATTATCCTTAACTTCTATAAGTCCTTTGCTTGCTACAATGCGTAAAGCACGGCTTTCATTTGTAGGATTATTGGGTATAGAAATGCTTTGTCCTTCCTTGGGGTGAAATTCTTTGTGTTTTTTAGAATACACTGCCATAGGTTCTATATGGATACTGGCAACTTTTACAAGATGGGTGCCTTGTCTTTGATTGAATTCTTTTAAATAAGGCTCATGCTGAAAATAATTAGCATCTAACTCACCATTTTCAACCATTACATTAGGGATTACTCCATCATTGAATTCATAAATTTTTAAATCATAACCTTGTTTTTGAAGTGCTGATTTTATAAATCTTAAAATATCTGCATGAGGTGTTATAGAAGAGCCAACTTTAAGTTCTTCATTTGCCCATGCAAAACCGGTAAAAAGAGTAGCGACGCAAAAAGCTTTAGTAAATAAAGTCATTTTTTCTCCTTTACGCAAAACTAAATTTTTCTATCAAGTCACTATGATAAATACTTGCCACATCAGGATGAGAGCGTATCATTCTTTTAAAATAATTACTTGCAACATTTCTTAAAAGTGGATTTTTAGGATCAGTATCCACACCTTTACTTTCTTTAGCAAGCTCTGGATTTAACTTAAAAATAGGTATATCCTTATCAAGCTGCACTCCAAGAAAATAAGCTATGCTAAAGCGTTCTTTTGGGCTTAAATTCACGCGGTGAATAGTAGCTTTTAAATAGCCATTGGTAGCTAGTTCTAAAAATTCTCCTATATTAACTACAACGCTATTTTCAAGTGGGGGTATACTAAGCCATTTACCATCTATAAAAGCTTCAAATCCGCTTTGTTTTTCTTGAAAAACAAAAGTGATAAGCCCACCATCTTTATGTGAACCTACGCCTTGAGTGATATTTTTTGAGCTTTTTGGATAATGTATGATTTTACAATGTTCGTAAGAATTTTCTCCATAAAGTTTATCAAAAGCATTGTTAGGTAGATCAAGAGCTTGAGCGAAGGCTTTTAAAAGCTTTAAACAAGCTTTTTTGGTTTGTTTGTGCCAAGTTAAGAAAGTTTTTTTAAGTTCTGGAATTTCACTAGGCCAAAGATTAGGACCTTCTAGTCTTTGCCATAAGGGTGAGTTTAAATTCCAGTTTAAAGCATCTCTTTCTGTGCCTATATCCAGTTGTTCTCTATAATCCTTAGATCCTGCTGTGTATTCAAAACCTTCGCTAGTATAACCTCTAAATTGAGGAGAATGTACCATAGAAATAAGCTCTTTCGAACTTCTAGAAAGATTAAAAAATTCTTTGCCAAGTTTGAATAATTTCTCGTTTAAATTTTTATCTATACTGGTATTGATAAGATAAAAAAAACCTATTTTAGAAGCAATTTCTCTTAAATTTTTAAGAAAAGTGCTTTTATCTTTTTCATAAGCTTGTAAATCAAGTATAGGTAAGTTCATTTTTGCTCCTTAAATTAAAATTAAGGATAAGAAGATATTTTGAATTAAAATTTTATTAGAGAAATTTTTGTAAGTTAAGATTTTAAATGAGTATTTTGAAAAAATAAACTTTTTTGACTTTCTTACACATTATATCTCCTTATCCACTTTTTGGACCTTTGGAAACATAATGTTAAGCCAAAGGACGCACTAGATACTACACATCTCGCACATCAGTTTCATTTTTTCTCCTTTTAAAATAATAAAATTTCAAAATCATATATAAAAATATATTAATTAAAGCTTAATCATTTAAAAAATAAAGATTCTTTTTAAGCATTCTCGAGTTTTAATTCTTTGTTATTTATTATGCTAATACCTAGATTTAAAACTTTTTGGGCAATTTGTTTGGCTTCATCTAAAGAATGCATTGCGCAAGTTCCGCATTGGTAGATATTAAGTTCAGGAATTTTGCTTTGATCGCTTACGCTTAAAACATCTTTCATGGCTGCTTCCCAAGCTTTTGCAATACTTTTCTCATCAGGTGTTCCAATTAAACTCATATAAAAACCCGTGCGACAACCCATAGGTGAAATATCAATAATTTCAACTGAATTTGAATTAAGATGATCTCTCATAAATCCTGCGAATAAATGTTCTAAGGTATGAGTACCTTTTTCGCTCATAATGTCTTTATTTGGTATGCAAAAACGCAAATCAAATACGCTAATATCATCACCCTTAGGTGTTTTCATAACTTTAGCTAAACGCACAGCAGGAGCTGGCATTTTAGTATGGTCAACTTTAAAGCTGTCTAATAATGGCATTTTAACTCCTTAAATATAAATTGTCTAAGAATTATAGCATTTAAAGTTAATATTTAAAGCCTTTCTAAAAGAAAAAAAGATAAAATAAAACATTTAAAAATTCAAGGAAATTTTATGTTTGAAGTAGTTATAGGTCTTGAAGTTCATGCTCAGTTAAATACAAAAACAAAAATCTTTTGCTCATGTGCAACTTCTTTTGGAGAAGCTCCAAATACCAATGTTTGTCCCACTTGTTTGGCCTTACCAGGAGCTTTGCCTGTTTTAAATGAAGAGGCTGTAAAAAAAGCTATAGCTTTTGGAAAAGCTGTCAATGCAACAATTAATAAAAAAAGTGTTTTTAATCGTAAGAATTATTTTTATCCAGATTTACCTAAGGCTTATCAAATTTCACAATTTGATATCCCTATAGTAGAAAAGGGTGAGCTTTTTATCAATGTAAAGGGTGAAAATAAACGCATAGGTATTACAAGAGCGCACTTGGAAGAAGATGCAGGTAAAAATATCCATGAAAGTAATTTTTCTAAAGTAGATTTAAATCGTGCAGGAACTCCTTTGCTTGAGATTGTCAGTGAGCCTGAGCTTAGAAGTAGCGATGAGGCAGTAGCTTATCTTAAAAAACTTCATTCTATTATACGCTTTTTAGACATTTCAGATGCAAATATGCAAGAAGGAAGTTTTAGATGCGATGCAAATGTTAGTATAAGACCTAAGGGCGATACAAAACTTTATACTAGAGTAGAGATTAAAAATCTTAATTCTTTTCGTTTTATCCAAAAAGCTATAGAATATGAGGTAAAAAGACAAAGTGAGGCTTGGGAAGATGGAACTTACGAACAAGAAGTAGTTCAAGAAACTAGACTTTTTGATACGACAAATTTAGTTACAAGAAGTATGCGTGGCAAAGAAGAAGCGGCAGAATATCGCTATTTTCCTGATCCTGATTTATTGCCTGTTTTATTAAAAGATGAGTTTTTGGATATTAAAATCCCTGAGCTTCCTGATGAGAAGAAAGTACGCTTTATAGACAAGCTTGGTATAAAAGAAAGTGATGCAGAGGTTTTAATCAGTTCTTTAGAAATGAGTCGTTTTTTTGAAAGTCTTATTTCTCAAAATTTAAATCCTAAACTTTGCGTAAATTGGTTAAATACTGAACTTATGGGACTTTTAAAAGGAGAATTGACTATAGAAAATTCTCCTGTAGATGCTCAAAAGCTTGGAGTTTTAATTAAACGCATAGAAGATGGCACTATCAGTGCAAAAGCGGCTAAAGATGTCTTAGCTTTTGTATTTGAAAATACTAGCGTGGAAATTGATGAAGCTATAGAAAAGCTAGGACTTAAGCAAGTAAGTGATGATTCAGCCATAGAAGCGGTGATTGAACAAATTTTAAATGCAAATGCCGATAAGGTTGCAGAGTATAAAAGTGGTAAAGACAAGCTTTTTGGATTTTTTGTGGGTCAAACAATGAAAGAAGGCAAAGGAGCTTTTAATCCTGCAAAAGTAAATGAAATTTTAAAAACAAAGCTTGGTTGATGCGTATAGCGGTTATTGGTGCGGGAAAATGGGGCAGTGCTTTACATCTAGCCTTAAAAGAAAATCACAATTGTTTTATTAGTTCTTTGCATCAGCGTGATTTAGAAGATTTTGTTAGCATAAAAGAAGCTTTAGAATGTGAATATCTTGTTTTTGCTTTAAGTTCTCAAGGGATGCGTGCTTGGCTTAAAGAAAATTTCATCAACAAGGGGCAAAAAATTTTAATTGCTTCAAAAGGTATAGAAGATCAAAGTTGTCAATTTTTAGATGAAATTTTTTTAGATTTTGTACCAAAAGAAAATTTTTGTGTTTTAAGCGGTCCTTCTTTTGCTGCTGAAGTAATGCAAAAACTTCCTACTGCTTTGATGATTAGCGGGATAAATCAAGAGCTTTGTAAAAAATTTGCAAGTTTTTTCCCTGATTTTATTAAAACTTATATTGATAATGATGTTCGTGGTGCTGAAATTTGTGGTGCTTATAAGAATGTTTTAGCAATTGCAAGTGGGATTAGTGATGGGTTAAAACTTGGCAATAATGCAAGAGCGGCACTGATTTCAAGAGGGCTTATAGAAATGCATCGTTTTGGTAAATTTTTTGGTGCTAAAGAAGAAACTTTTTTAGGGTTAAGTGGGGCAGGGGATTTGTTTTTAACTGCAACGAGTGTTTTATCAAGAAATTATAGAGTAGGTTTAAAACTGGCGCAAAATCAAAAATTAGATAGTATTTTAGTCGAACTTAATGAAGTAGCAGAAGGTGTAAAAACTGCTTATGCTATAGAAAAACTAGCAAAAATGAAAGGAATTTATACACCTATTGTAAATGAAGTAGTGGCAATTTTTAAGGGTAAAAGCGTGCAAGAAGCAACGCAGAGTTTATTAAAGCAAAATGATTAAGGAAAAATCATGATAATTAAAAATGCAAAAATTTATGGAGATTCTTTACAAGATATAGAGATTAAAGAAGGAAAAATTACCAATATTGGTTCTAATTTACAAGGCGAAGAAATTTTAGATGCTAAAGGTATGACTTTACTTCCATCTTTTGTGGATTTGTGTGTGAGTTTAAAAAACGATAAATTTTCTTTAGCTAATTTAGAGCTTTTAGAAAATGAGTGTCTAAAAGGAGGAATTTCTAGTATAGTTTTGCGTGATTGCATGGATTTTGATGAAGAAAGTTTTGCTTTATTTTTACAAAATTTAGCTCAAAGAAAGATGCAAATTTTTTCAAGTGTGCGGGTTAAGGATGCAAACGGCAAGCTTAAAAATTTAGCCACTCTTTTAAATAAAGGTGCTTGTGCTCTAGAACTTGACAGCTCTTTAGATGCAAATACTTTAAAAGTAAGTTCACAATATGCTTTTATGAAAGACTCTCCAATTTTTGTGCGTTGTTATGATAAGGATTTTGATGATAATGGAGTGATGAATGATTGTGAAATGAGTTTTGAGCTAGGGCTTATAGGCATGAGTAAAATCGCTGAAACTAGCCAGATAGCTAAAATGAAAGAATTGGCTAAATTTTATAAAAATAAAGTTATTTTTGATCTTTTAAGTTTGAAAGATTCTTTAGTATTATTAGATGAAAAGGATTTAAAACTTGTAAGCATTCATCATCTTATCAAAGATGATAGTGCTTGTGAAGATTTTAATACGGCTGCGAAACTTATGCCACCTTTAAGAAGCAAAGAAGATGTTTTGGCTTTAAGAGAGGCTTTAAAAGAAGGAAAGATTAGCTTTTTAACTTCCCTGCATAGTGCAAAATCAATTTCTTTAAAAGATTTAGCTTTTGATGAAGCGGCTTTTGGAATTCATAGCGTATGCGAATTTATAAGTCTTTGTTATACTTTTTTAATCAAAGAAGGATTTTTAAATTGGCAAGAGCTTTGTCGATTTACAAGTAAAAATCCTAGTGAATTTTTAGGTTTAAATAGTGGAGTTATAGAAGTTGGCAAAGAAGCTAATCTAGTTCTTTTTGATGAGAATGAAGAAATTTTTGCTCCAAAAAGTTCTCTTTATTCTGAGGATAAACTTTTTGGAAAGATTAAAATGCATATAATTAAAGGAAAAAATATTTTAGAAAAATAAGCTTTACTTAAATTCCTAAAGATAGTTTAAATCCTAAAAATACAAGTGCTGCCATAATACCAGCGGCTGGTAAAGTGATAATCCAAGCCAATCCTATAGGCTTCATCATAATCCAATTTGCGTTTTTATTATACACTCCTATACCCAATATAGCACCTATGAGTATATGGGTGGAGCTAACAGGAATTCCAAATTGTGTAGCTAAGAGTATAACTATGCTTGCACCAAGTTCTGCAGAAAATCCAGTAGTAGGGCGTATGGTTGCAAGTTTTGAACCCACTGTAGTAATCACTTCTTTACCTAAAAACCAAAGCCCTACAACTAGAGCAACTCCAAACATAGCTAAAGCTGCAAAAGGTACAGGAGAAGTCGCGTTAATTGTACCGTTTTTTAAGACATCTAAAATCGCTGCAAAAGGACCTATAGCATTGGCTATATCATTGGCTCCGTGTGAAAATGCAAAACTAGAGGCTGTAAATATTTGAAACCATGAGAAAATTCTATCAGTAGTTTTATTAAGTTCTGTTTTTTTAACGATTTTGACTATAGCAAATGTTACAACATAACTTATAGTTCCTATAATTCCGATAATCCAAAAGTTTTGTAAAATATCCAAAGTGCTAACATTATTTAAACCTTTAAATAAAAACATTGCCGAAATGATAGCAGCAGCAATACAAGCAATGATTGGCATATGAGTTTTTAAAATAGAGTAAATATCTATATCTTTTTCTTGATCCTTAAATTCCTTCATTTTATTTCTATAGAAATTATTTTCTTGTTCTTCTTCATCCAAAGCTATAGCGGAAAGTTCTTTGATTTGTTCTTCTTGGGATTTTGTTTTTAAATTTAAAAAATATTCTTCTTTGAATTTTTTTCTTTCTTTTTTGATATTTTTCAAATCATCATTTAGTTTTTCTGATGGTTTTAAAATTTTTTTATCAATATATGAATAAATAATATAAGCTACAATACCCCCTAAAAGAGGCGAAGCTACCCAAGAAATAGCTATTCTTAAAATTTCACTCCATTTAACCATAGAGAGTGTTTGGATCCCATCAAATTTTAAAAGCCCCATCATAATGCTAGCACCTACAATCCCACCAACTATACTGTGTGTGGTTGATACAGGTAAGCCTTTCTTGGTTGCAATAAAAATCCAAACCCCAGAGCTTAAAAGTGCAGCAAGCATAATGATAACAAAAAGCATAGGATCTAAAGAATTTGGAAAAATAACAATACCGCTGCGTATGGTTTTAGTAACTTCTGCGCCTGCGAAGATTGCCCCGCTTAGCTCAAAAACAGCTGCTATAATTAAAGCTTGTTTAATGGTTACTGTTTTTGCGCCAACGCTTGTTCCAAAAGAATTGGCTACATCATTTCCACCTATATTAAATGCCATAAAAATACCAAATATAGAAGCAAGAATAAAAAGAATCAGTTGATGTTGCGAAATATAACCAAATCCCCAAATAACAAATGCGATAGTACTGATAATAAAAATAACAAAAGCTATGAGGTTGTCTTTTTGCATTAATAACCCTTTTTTATTTTAATTATACACTTATTTACTTTAAATTTGCTAATTTTATTTTTTAGTCTTTGTGGAATTTTTATTTATATTATTTTTTTATAATAAATACTCAAACAAGAAATAATAAGGAATATAAGAATAATGAGGGGTATTTTTTATATAATAGCATTGTTTTCTTTACTCAATGCCGATGAACTTACAGAGGCTTTAGCAAAAAATAATAATCAAAATTCTTGGGAGCACTTTGATTATAAAAATACCAAAGAAGCTCCAAAAATTCAAGAAGAGAATGTGGATTTTAAAAGCACTTTTGATAGCTTACTTTCAAAAACTTTAGAAAATAATAATGGTATAGATAAAACAGATGGGAATTTAGATTTTCAAAATGAAAATGTGCAGGTTAAAAATTTAAGTTCTCTTTATGAGGGGGAGAATAATTCTTTGCTTTTTCAAAAAGAACTTTTTGTGGCTCAAAATAATTATAATTACTCAGGGGGTTTAATCAATCGTTATGAAAAAGATGATTTTTTATTTGGAGTTAATGGTTTTATTGATAAACAAAAGGAACAAAAAGATACTAAAAGCTTTGGTACAGAGTTTGGTTATAGTAAATTTATAAAGGCTTATAGTAATTATTATATACCCAATGAAGCAGAAAAAAATTTACAGCTTGGAATGAGTTTTGTAATTCCAACTTATACCGCTTTTGCTTTTGATATAAGTAAGGATAATGATAAAACTAATTATCAAGTATCTTACTCTCCTTATAGTGTATTTAGTTTAAATTTATTGCGTCGTGATTATAGTGCAAGAGAGACTGTTGATGATACTGTTGTTCAAGTTGGATTTAGTTTTAATTTCAATGAAAGTTTTTTAAAGCAATTTAGAAAAAAAGATAATACTTTAGAGGAGGTTAATCGATATGATTTCCTCCAAAGAACTCATTAGTTCATTCCAGCATTATGAAATTTTTCTGGATTGTCCATAGCGTAGCGGAATTTTTCCCAATCAATTTGTTTATCCCAGATAGCAACGATTAAAGCTGCTACTGAATTTCCACAAAGATTTCCAACCGCCCTCATTTCAGACATAAATTTGTCAACACCTAAAAGAACACCTATAGCAGCTACTGGTAGAACTTGTGCTAAGGTTGCATTTGCTTCTGAAATTTCCATATTTCCTAGAGCTGCAAGCGTACTTCCAAGCACTATAAAACCTGATCCAGTTACACCTACTGCACCTTTTGAGGCTATCATTAATACTATTAAAATACTGATTTCGTGTGCTAAACTTAAATTTACATTGAAAGCTTGTGCTAGAAAGATTAAGCTCATAGCTAGATAAATATTTGTACAATCAAGATTAAAACTATATCCCGTTGGTAAAACAAGTCCGACTGTTGCTTTAGAAAGTCCTGCTTTTTCTAGTTTTCTCATTAAAGGAGCAAGTGCAGACTCGCTTGAACTGGTTGCAAAAACGATCAATACTTCTCTTGAGATAAATCTCATAAATTTGAAGATATTTACTTTTGCAAAATAACAAATCAGACCTAAGATTCCAAATATAAAAACAAGACATGAAATCAGCATTACTAAAAGTAAATATGCTAAGTTGATCAAAGAGCCAATTCCGTATTGAGCTATGAGTACAGCCATTGCTGAAAAGGCGGCAATAGGACTAAAATACATAATGATTTGTAGAATTTTAAAAACAAAATTTTGTACCACTTCAAAAACTCTTTGAATTGCCTGTTTGTCTTCTATTCTCATTAAAGAAATAATCAAAGCAGTAATTATAGCAATAACTAAAACTTGTATGGTTTTTCCTTCTGTAAAAGGTGTGATAATATCAGTAGGCATAGCATCTTTTAAAATATGCATAATCTCAGAGCTCGCACTTACTTCTGTGGTTTGAGAAATGTATTTTTGAACGCTTTTTGTATCAAGTTGACTTGGATCAAGATTCATTCCATGGCCTGGTTGCATAACATTTGCCATAAAAATACCTATAGCAAGTGCTAAAGTACTTACAACTTCAAAGTAAATAACCGCTTTAGCACCAATGCTACCTACTTTTTTTAAACTTTCAAGACTAATGATGCCCAAAACCAAAGTAACAAAAATAATAGGGCCTATAAGAACCTTTAAAGCACCTATAAAATAATCAACTCCTGGTTTGCTAGCAATGGCTAATTCTTTATCTGTATAGCCAAGTACAATACCTGTAATAATGCCTATAATCACCCAAAATCCAAGACTTTTGATAATACGTTTATATAAAGGCGGTTTTCTTTCAGCTAAAGTTTGACTTAAAGTTTCCAAGTTTATTCACTCCTTTTGATCTTTGTAAAATATAATTTTAACAATGTGTATCGTAAATTTTAACAAAAAAACAAATCTAGAAATACTTTCTTTTATATGATATGATAATTTTTTATATAAACGTTACAAAATTTCTCATTATTTGCATTATAAAATTTAAAATATTTTTGAAAATTTTATAATTTTGCAATTCAGTTTGCTTTTTGTTGTTTGTTATTGGTAATAATTCTATTTTTGATTTATTTGTTTTATTGGGATGTTTTAAATTATGAAAGAAATAGTTTTGTCTGAAAATGCTTTAATTACTTCTAAAACAGATCTTAAGGGGAATATCATTTATGCCAATAATGACTTTTTAAAATACGCAGGTTATAAAGTTGATGAACTTTTGTATAAATCTCATAATATAGTAAGACATGAAGATATGCCACGCACTGTATTTAAATGTCTTTGGGATTATATTCAAAAAGGAGATGAAATTTTTGCATTTGTGAAAAATAAAGCCAAAGATGGTAATTTTTACTGGGTTTTTGCAAATGTAAGTGCTTCATTTGATACTAATGGAAATATCATCAATTATTATTCTGTTCGTCGTGCACCTAATAGAAAATCTCTTTCTATAATTGAAGAAGTTTATAAAATTTTACTTGAAAAAGAGCAAAAATCGGGCATTAATGCTGGAGTTTCAGCTTTAATGGATATTGTAAGTTCTTATAAAATGACTTATAATGAACTTATTTTTAACTTACAAGAAAATAATTAAATAAGATATATTTTATCTTTTTTATTGTATAATTTTCACCTAGAAGTTAAAGCATTGTTTTGATTTATGACTTCAAAAAATTTTCAATAAAAAGGGTAAATTTATGATAAAAAATGGATTATTGTTAACTATTTTTCTAAGTGTTATCGGTGTTTTAGGTGTCATTTTTATTCATATTTTTGTTGGAGCGATAATTTTTGTTTTAATCGCTGTTTTAATGATTTATTTGCTTAGACAACACAAAGATGAGCAAATAATGATAGATAAACTTTTGGTTCTTTGTAGAGAGTTAAAGGAGGGTAATTTCGACAATAGAATCATCTATGTAAAAACAAAAAGCAAAAAATTAGCCGAAATAGCAGATAATCTTAATAATACTATTGATGGGCTAGAAGCTTACTTAAGGGAAATTAATACTTCTATTTCATGTTCTCAAAAAGGTGAATTTTATCGTAAGGCTTTGCCTGAAGGTTTAAAAGGAATTTTTGCTCATAATATCGAATTTATAAATAAAGCTTTAGCAAACATAGAAGTGACAGCAAGATCTACTTTTAAAAATGCTTTATCAAGAACTTTAATGGATTTAAGCCTTGGAAATCAAAATAAAGACATGTCTCAAATTTCTAGCTCATTAAATCAAGATATTAGCATGATGAAAAATGTATATGATACAGTGGATGCCATTTCTCATACAGCTACAGAAAATGGTTCAGAGGTGGATTCTCTTCAAAGTGCTATGGGTTCTTTAATGGATGTTGTAAATTCGAGCAAGGAGACAGTACAAACTTTTGTGGCTAATTCACAAAATATCACTTCAGTGGTTGAAGTAATACGTGATATAGCCGATCAAACCAATCTTCTAGCTTTAAATGCTGCTATTGAAGCTGCGCGTGCAGGAGAGCATGGTAGGGGCTTTGCGGTTGTGGCTGATGAAGTTAGAAAGTTAGCAGAAAGAACTCAAAGATCTACAAGCGAAATTTCTATTGCAATTCAGACTATGCAACAAGATTTTGTAAATATCCAAAGTGGCAGTGAGCAAGTTTTTAACATTGTTAGTGAATCTGAAGAAAGAATTAATAAATTTTCTCAAGCTTTTAAACGTCTAGAAGAAAATAGTAGTGCTCTTGGTGTTAATTTTGGATCCTTTGCAAAGAGATTGATTTTGTCTGTGGTTAAAATCGATCATATTCTTTATAAATCAAATATATATTTAAATTTAAATGGGGCTCAAAATTTCAATCTTGAAAGTGTAGATCCAATTTCTAATCTTTGTCAAGATGAGAGAGCTCAAGGTGTTATTAATGAGCTTAGTTCTGAAACTGAGTTAAATTTAGCTAAAGAATTTATAAAAGATAACGCTAAAAAAGCAATAGAAGAATCAAGTCAAGATTATATCGATCAAAAAGCTTATGATGCGATTGTAAATGATATTAAATCACTAGAGCAAAGAAGTGCTGAAATCTTAGCAAAATTAAAAATATAAATTAAGAGGGTGGGAAAATGTCAAGAGAAATTTTTTTACAAGAAGATAGTTTAATTACTTCTAAAACAGATTTAAAAGGTAAAATAGTTTATGCAAATGATGATTTTTTAAAGTATGCAGGTTATACCATGGGTGAAGTTTTAAATAAACCTCATAACATAGTAAGACATGAAGAGATGCCAAAAACTGTTTTTAAATATTTATGGGATTATATGAAAGAAGGCAAAGAAATTTTTGCTTACGTAAAAAATAAAACCAAAGATAACAATTACTATTGGGTTTTTGCAAATGTAACCCCATCAATAGATGTTAATAATAATATCATAGGCTATTATTCCGTTCGTCGTATGCCAAATAAAAGCGCTATTTCTACAATAGAAAGTCTTTATAGCGATCTTTTAAGAGCAGAACAGCAACAAGGCTTAAATAAGGGTGTTGAGATGCTTAAAAATTTATGCAAAGATGCAGATAAAACTTATAATGAGCTAATCTTTTCTCTCCAAGAAGCTAAATAAATTTTTGTTAGACTTAAAACGAGTTTGTTTTAAGTCTAAATATTATATAATCTTTCTTTTAAAAATTCACATTTTTCAAGGCAAAATATGTTTGATGTCATTGTTATAGGTGGTGGACATGCAGGTGTTGAAGCAAGTGCTGCTGCTGCTAGAATGGGTAAAAAAACCTTACTTTTAACTACATTGATTGAGCAAATAGGAGCGGCAAGTTGTAATCCAGCCATAGGTGGACTTGCAAAAGGACATTTGGTAAAAGAACTTGATGCCATGGGTGGTCTTATGGGTGAAATCACCGATGAAGCAGGGATACAATTTCGCATTTTAAATGAAAGTAAGGGTGTAGCCGTTCAAGGAAGTAGGGCACAAATTGATATGGATAAATACCGTATCATTACACGTAATAAACTTTTAAAACTTTCAAATTTAGAAATTTCTCAAGAACAAGCGAGTGCTTTAATTGTAGAAAATGATGAAGTTAAAGGCGTGAAAACAAATTTAGAAAACACATATTTTGCCAAAAAAGTGATACTTACAACAGGAACTTTTTTAAATGGACTTATTCATGTAGGTGAAAACAAACTTCAAGCAGGAAGGGTAGGGGAGCTTGCTTCGGTAAATTTAGGAAATTATCTGCAAACTTTGGGTTTAAAAATGGGACGTTTAAAAACAGGAACTTGCCCAAGAGTGGATGCAAAAAGCATTGATTTTAGCGTGCTTGAAATTCAAGATGGTGATGTAAATCCTAAAGCTTTTAGTTTTCGTTCAAGAAATTTCAATCCTACTCAACTTCCTTGTTATATCGCACGCACTAATACAACTACACATGAGATTATTAAGAATAATTTTTATCGTGCCCCGCTTTTTACAGGACAGATTGAAGGTGTGGGGCCAAGGTATTGTCCTTCTATAGAAGATAAGATCAATCGTTTTAGCGACAAAGAAAGCCATCATCTTTTTATAGAGCCTCAAACTATCGATGCGACGGAGTATTATATCAATGGTTTTTCTACTTCTTTGCCTTATGAGGTACAAATTCAAATGCTGCGTTCTGTAAAGGGTTTTGAAAATGCTAAAATAACCCGTTTTGGTTATGCTATAGAATATGACTATATAGAGCCAACTGAACTTAAGCATACTTTAGAACTTAAAAAGATTAAAAATCTTTATTGTGCAGGACAGATTAATGGAACTACAGGTTATGAAGAGGCTGCAGCACAAGGCTTTATGGCGGGAATCAATGCAAGCTTAAGCATAGATATGAAAGAGCCTTTGATTTTAAGGCGTGATGAAGCTTATATAGGAGTTTTAATCGATGATTTGGTAGTAAAAGGCACAAAAGAACCTTATAGAATGTTTACTTCAAGAGCGGAATTTAGACTGCTTTTAAGGGAAGAAAATGCTATACTTAGACTTGGAAAATATGGCTATGATTTAGGGCTTTTAAGCGAGCAAGATTTTACTTATATACAAAATATTGCAAACAATCTTCAAAAAGGACTTGAATTTTTACTTTCTAAAGAATTTACGCCTAATAACCAAAATAATGCTTTTTTAGAGAGTTTAGGAGAAGATAAAATTTCTTCTATAGTCAATCTTCAAAAAATTGTTGCAAGAGCAAGTTTTGATATAGAAAAATTAAAAAAACTTGACCCTATATTTGAAATCATGGATAATTATTCTTTAAGAGAAATTTTAAATGAGGCAAAGTATTATCATTACATTAGTATGCAAAAAGCTCAAGTAGAAAAAATGAAAAATCTTAGTGAGCTTAAAATTCCTGAAAATTTTGATTTTAAAAGTGTAAGTGGTTTGAGTAATGAGGTTGTAGAAAAACTTAATCATCATAAACCTCCAACCATTTTTGCTGCAAGTCAAATCAGTGGAATCACTCCTGCAGCGTTAGATATTTTACAAATTTATATCAAAATGCAAAAGAAAAAAGCTTAAATGCTTGCTTTTTTTATTTTTTTATCTACTTTAGTTTTACTTTTTTGGCGTCCATGGAATTTACCTATTTGGGTATTTTCTAGCTTGGGGGCTTTTTTTGTTTTTATTTTTCAATTGGTAGATTTTAAAGATGTTTGTTTTGTTTTTTCTTTGGTTTGGGATAGTTCTTTAACTTTGGTTGGGTTGATTATCCTTTCTTTTAGCTTGGAAGCTTTGGGATTTTTTGATTTTATTGCGAGTAAAATTTTGCATTTTTCTAGAGAGAAAAATCAAGAAAAAATTTATATCAGTACAAAAAAATTGATGTTATTTTTGTTGATTTTTGTATTTTTTCTTTCTGCATTTTTTGCTAACGATGGAGCGATTTTAATCATTACACCTATTATTATAGCTTTATTTTCAACTCTTAAAGATTGTAAAAATCATGCTTTTATTTTAAGTTCTTTTTTACTTAGTCTTTCTTTTTTATGTGATGCAAGTTCAAACGCTTTGGTTATTTCAAATTTAACCAATATCATCACAGCAAATTATTTTAAGATAGAATTTTTAGAATTTGCTAAAAATATGTTTTTGCCAAATTTTTTTGTTTTGCTTTCTACTATAGTTACGGTTTTTGTGCTTTATGTGAGAGTTTTACCTAAAAGGCTTGAATTTAAATTAATCAAAAAAGAGCAAATTTCATTGAAATTGTTTTTTCTTTGCATAGTATTTTTATTTCTTTTTGTTATCAGTTTTTTTATAGGTGAAATTTTTAATATTAAAATAAGTTTTTTTGCTTTGCTTTGGGCGGGAATTTTTTGGCTTATTATTTTAAAAATTCAAGGTAAAAAAAGTATTAAAATTCTTTTTGAAGCACCTTATGGAGTTTTGCTTTTTAGTTTTGGGCTTTATATGGTGGTTTTTGCTTTACATAAAATAGGTGTGAGTGAAATTTTGGTTAAAAGCTATGCTTTTTTGATGCAAGATAAGAGTGGAATTTTTGGTGTGGCTTTGATTTCAGCTTTTGGATCTTCTGTGTTTAATAATTTGCCTATGGTTTTAATCGGAGATTTGGCATTAAAAGAATATTTTGAGAATTTTTCTTTTGATTCTTTGATGATTTATGCACATCTTTTAGGTGTAAATATAGGTCCAAAACTTACGCCAATAGGTTCTTTAGCAACTTTGCTTTGGCTTGGAGTTTTGGCTAGAAAAGGCATTAATATTTCTTTTTGGCAATATTGTAAATTTGGCTTTTTGATAACTTTACCTGTGCTTGTTTTTTCTCTTTTTGCTCTTATTGTCTAAATATCAAAACTTGTTAAACAAAGAAAAAATTTATTTTAATTTCGATAAACTTTTAACTTGGTTAAAAAATAAAATCGAAAGGAGCAAGTTATGGCTACATCTGAGAGTAGACGAAGCTTTATGGGCTTTGCATTTGGAAGCGTAGCTGCTGTAGGCGGTGTTTTCTCACTTGTTGCGATGAAAAAAACTTGGGATCCGCTTCCAAGTGTTAAAGCTGCAGGTTTTACTACAGTAGATTTATCAGGAATGCAAGATGGAGAGCTTAGAACTATAGAATGGCGTAAAAAGCCTATTTTTATATTAAAAAAAGATGCGAGTATGCCAAAAGATGAAAAACGTGATGTTGTGGTAGATAACGCAGCTTATACTGTGGTTATAGGACTTTGTACGCATTTGGGTTGTATACCTGCTTACCAACCAAGTGAGCAATTGTTTAAATGCGCCTGTCATGGTGGAGAATTTGACACAAGTGGAAAAAATGTCTTTGGACCTCCTCCAAAGCCTCTTGAAATTCCTCCTTTTAAAATTGATGGAACCAAGCTTGTTTTAGGTGAAGAGGGTCCTGAATATAAAAAAATGATAGCGGAGGCTTAAGATGGCACAAATTAGAAAAGCTAATGGTCTTGTAGATTGGCTTGATCAAAGACTTGCGGTACATAAACTGCTTGATGTTTTAATGGTAAAGTATTGGATACCAAAGCAAATTAACTTTCTTTGGGCAATGGGGGTTATTTTAACCACTCTTTTTGCAGTGCTTTTTGTTACAGGACTTTTACTTGTGATGTATTATAAACCAGATACTGCACTTGCTTTTGATAGTGTGAATAAGACTATTATGCAAGAGGTGGACTATGGATGGCTTTGGCGTCACATGCATGGTGTTGCCGCTTCTGTTGTATTTTTGATTATATACATACATATGCTAACAGGAATTTATTACGGTTCTTATAAAAAAGGTCGTGAGATGATTTGGGTTAGCGGTATGCTTTTGTTTGTTGTATTTTCTGCTGAAGCTTTTAGTGGGTATATGCTTCCTTGGGGACAAATGAGTTATTGGGCAGCTCAAGTAATCACTAATCTTTTTGGAGGGATACCATTTATTGGCCCTGAGCTTGTGATTTGGATTCGTGGAGATTATGCGGTTTCTGATCCAACTTTAACAAGATTTTTTATGCTTCATGTGTGCTTGCTTCCTATAGTTATCATTGCTATTATAGCATTTCACTTCTATTCTTTAAGAATTCCTCATGTTAATAATGAAATTTCTGAAGAACTTGACTTTGATTTAGAGGCTGAAAAATACATGGCAGGTGACACAAAGGGTTCTAAAGTGATTCCTTTTTGGCCAGGATTTTTATCAAAAGATTTTATGTATATAAGCTTTTTTATGATTTTCTTCTTTTATTTGGTCTGTTTTAAATTTGAATTTGCAATGGATCCAATTAATTTTGATCCAGCTAATGCGCTTAAAACACCAGCTCATATTTATCCTGAGTGGTATTTCTTATGGAGTTATGAAGTTTTAAGAGGATTTTTCTTTGATATTGCAGGTATTAAAGCTTTTGATATAGGTTTGGCTGCATTTGGTATTGCTCAAGTGATTTTCTTCTTGCTTCCTTGGCTTGATAGAAGTGATGTGGTAAAACCAGCTCATGAAAGACCTTTATTTTTCATTTGGTTTTGGATATTGCTTATCGATTTAATTGTTTTAACAGTTTATGGAAAATTACCTCCAACAGGTGTAAATGCTTGGGTAGGATTTTACGCTTCTATAGTATTTTTACTTTTACTTATTGTAGTTTTACCGGTTATTACTATTATGGAGAGAAAAGGAGCTAAACAATGAGAGAAATAAAAATATTTTTAGTTGTAGTAGTTTTTACTGCACTTGTATATTGGGGGGTAGAGCCTTATGCTCATTCAGTGATGAAGCCTCATGTTGCTCCTGCAAATTTTGATTTTGCTGTTGAAGATACTACTTTTGCAAAAGGTATAGTTGAAGCTAAAGAATTAGCTCTAAAAGATGCACAAGCTTCAGGAGATGCTAAAAGAATAGAGAGTGCAAACAAAGAACTTGAAAAAGCAAAAGAAGAATTAAGCAAGGTTGAAACACTTTGGGCAGATGTTGCAAAGATCGATTTTGCTAAGGGTGATGCAAAAAAAGGTAAAGAATTTTTTGAAAATAACTGTTTTGCATGTCATGGTGTAAAAGAAGATGGAATAGCGGCTAATATTACTGATTCTTCTATGGGAGTAATACCGCCTGATCTCAGTGCAGCTGGTGCTATTTTTGATGAAAAATTTTTAGCAGCTTTGATTATGCATCCTGCGCTTGCTTTAAAAGTAGATCATAAATTTGGTGATGCTTTTATTATGACAGCTTACAATAAAGATACTTCAGGAGAAAGTGAAGAAGCTACAAATGCAAATATAGCCAATGTAATTGCTTATCTTAAAGATGTGAGTGTTAAATTTGAAGCCAATGAAGATGCTACTATTAAGAAAGATGTTGAGGCAAAATATGCTAAAATGGAAAATAGTGCTCAAAAAGCAGCTTTAATGGAAAAAGATATAAAATTTGCTAAAGATAAAGCAACTTTTATTGAGGCTTGCGGACGTTGTCATGATATGAAATACGATAGCTTTTTTACTCCATCAAATCAAAATGATTTAAAAACTTATTTAGGTTCTGTTCCACCTGATCTTTCTATGATGATAAGATCTCGTGGTGAGCAATATTTACATGATTTTATTAATAATACTCAAAAACTTCTTCCAGGAACCGCTATGCCAAGAGTAGGTTTAACAGAAGCTGCACAGGCTAAGGTTGTATCTTATATTGATCAAGTGGGTGATAGCAAAAAAGAAGAAAGAAAAACTACAGGAATTTATGTAATGATATTCTTTGTAATTTTAAGTATTTTTGCTATAGGTTGGAAGCGTTCTGTTTGGTCTAAATTACATTAGTATTATAAAATTTTTGCCACTATTTTATATCTGTGGCAAAAATTCTATCTTTTCTTCAATTTTATCAAATTTTAAACATAATTAAGAGATACTATCAAATAATAATTTTTATTAGTTGGAGTATGTCATGCTTGAAAAACAAATGATTAAATTTATTCTTTCAAAATGGAATTATGGAAATTTTAGAATTGTATTTTGGGATCAAGAAGAATTTCATGTGGGTAATCAGCCTGCTAAATTTTCTTTAATTTTCAAAGAAAAAATACCTTTTTTAAAATTATTTAGTGATACGAGTTTAGTTTTTGCAAAACATTATATGGAGTCTAAACTAGAAATAGAAGGTGATTATGATGAAATAGCTAAAGTTTTGTATTATTTTTCAAATAAGCGTTTTTTAAAAAATACAGAGGATATCTTGAGTAAAATAGCCCAAAAACAGGAAAGTAAAAATATCAAAAGTCATTATGATATAGGTAATGATTTTTATAAGCTTTGGCTTGATGATACTATGAGCTATTCTTGCGCTTATTTTAAAGAGCCTAATAATACTCTTTATGAAGCTCAAATTAACAAAATAGAACATACTCTTAAAAAACTTGATTTAAAAGAAGGAGAAAAGCTTTTAGATATAGGTTGTGGCTGGGGTTGGCTTTCTATTATGGCGGCTCAAAAGTATGGAGTTAAGGTTGTTGGAATTACTATTTCAGAGGAGCAGTGTAAAAAAGCTAAGGAAAGAGTAAAAGAACTTGGTCTTGAAGATAAAATAGAAATAAGACTTCAAAATTATCAAGATTTAGAATTTGAAAATTATTTTGATAAAGTTGTTTCTGTGGGTATGTTTGAACATGTAGGCAAAGAGAATTTAGGACTTTATTTCATGAAAGTAAAACAAGTGTTAAAACCTGGAGGTTCTATGCTTTTACATTCTATTTTAGCCATGTTTGAAGGAAAAACAAATGCTTGGATAGATAAATATATTTTTCCAGGAGGATATTTACCTTCTTTAAGAGAGGTTGTAAGTGCTATGAGTGAGTGGGATTTTCATCTTCTTTTAGCAGAAAGTTTAAGAATGCACTATGCAAAAACTTTAGATTTATGGGATGAAAATTTTAACGAAGTATTGGACAAGGTAAGGGAAAAATATGATGAAGAATTTATAAGAATGTGGGATTTGTACCTTCGTTCTTGTGCCTCTGCTTTTCGTGTTGGAAGCGTGGATTTGTTTCAATTTTTAATCACAAAAGAAATCAATAATAATCTAAGTCTTACCAAGGACTACATATATAAGTAAAAACTAAACTTAAATTTGATAAAATCTTAGCTTCATTTCACACGCATCAATCCTTTTTAGCTTGTGTAAATTAAGGGATGTGGAGGAATAAAGCTAAATTTATAAGGAGAAACTCATGGTTAGTATGAGAGATTTATTAGAATGCGGTGTGCATTTTGGACACCAAACAAGACGCTGGAATCCAAAGATGAAAAAATTCATTTTTGGCGAGAGAAAAGGTATTTATGTAATTGATTTACAAAAAACTTTAAGATATTTTAGATATACCTATAATATCGTTCGTGACGCTGCTGCCGAAGGAAAAACTATACTTTTTGTCGGGACAAAAAAACAAGCAGGTGGAGCGATTAAAGAATACGCTGAAAAATGCGGTATGCCTTATGTAAATCATAGATGGCTTGGCGGTATGATGACAAATTTTGGTACCATTCGCCAATCAATTAGAAAATTAGAAGTAATTGAAAAAATGGAAGAAGATGGAAGTATTAAACTTTTAACTAAAAAAGAAGCTTTAATGCTTACAAGAAAAAAAGAAAAATTATTAGCTTATTTAGGTGGAATTCGTTATATGAAAACTCAACCTGATATGATTTTTGTTATTGACACAGTAAAAGAAAAAATTGCTGTTCAAGAAGCAAATAGATTAAGAATTCCTGTTGTAGCTCCACTAGATACAAACTGCGATCCTGACTTGGTAACTTATCCTATTCCAGGAAATGATGATGCAATTCGTTCAGTGCAACTTTTCTGCCAAGAAATGGCTGAAGCGATTAATGAAGGAAAAGCTTTAAGAGAACAAGATGGCGAAGCTTTAGCAAATGAAGAAAAAGAAATCACCGATGAAGAGAAAAAAGAAGTTTTAGATGAAGCGATAAGCGAAGAAGACTTTGGTGAGGAGCAAGAATAATGGCTGAAATTACTGCTGCAATGGTAAAAGAACTCCGCGAAAGTACAGGCGTGGGGATGATGGATTGTAAAAATGCTTTGAGTGAAACTAATGGAGATTTTGATAAAGCAGTACAACTTTTAAGAGAAAAAGGTTTAGGTAAGGCTGCTAAAAAAGCAGATAGACTTGCTGCAGAAGGTTTAGTAAGTGTAAAAGTAAGTGATGATTTTACAAGCGCAACTGTAAGTGAGATTAATTCCGAAACAGATTTTGTGGCAAAAAATGATCAGTTTATCGCTTTAACAAAAGATACTACAGCTCATATTCAAAGCAATAGCTTGCAAAGTGTGGAAGAGCTTCACTCAAGTACGATTAATGGTGTAAAATTTGAAGAATATTTAAAAAGTCAAATTGCAACTATAGGAGAAAACTTAGTTGTAAGAAGATTTGCAACTTTAAAAGCAGGTGCTAACGGCGTTGTAAATGGTTATATTCATACAAATGGCCGTGTTGGTGTTGTGATCGCTGCAGCTTGTGATAGTGCTGAAGTAGCTTCAAAATCAAGAGATTTATTAAGACAAATTTGTATGCATATTGCAGCAATGAGACCAAGTTATTTAAGTTATGAAGATTTGGATATGACTTTTGTTGAAAATGAATACAAAGCCTTGGTTGCTGAACTTGAAAAAGAAAATGAAGAAAGACGTAGACTTAAAGATCCAAATAAACCTGAACATAAAATTCCTCAATTTGCAAGTCGCAAACAATTAAGCGATGCAATTTTAAAAGAAGCTGAAGAAAAAATCAAAGAAGAACTTAAAGCTCAAGGTAAACCTGAAAAAATTTGGGACAATATTATCCCGGGCAAAATGAATAGTTTTATAGCTGATAATTCTCAACTCGATAGCAAACTTACTTTAATGGGTCAGTTTTATGTAATGGATGATAAAAAAACTGTAGAACAAGTAATTGCTGAAAAAGAAAAAGAATTTGGCGGAAAAATTAAAATTGTTGAATTTATTTGCTTTGAAGTTGGCGAAGGTTTAGAAAAGAAAACTGAAGATTTTGCGGCTGAAGTTGCTGCACAACTTTAAAAACGGTTAAAAATGGAACTCTTAAGAGCGGAAAATTTAAGCCATAGTTTTGATTATCCGCTTTTTGAGGGTTTAAATCTTACTTTAAATACCAAAGATTGCATTGCTATTCAAGGGAGTAGCGGTTGTGGTAAATCTACTCTTTTGCATATACTTTCTTCTTTATTGATTCCAAAAAAAGGTGAAGTTTTTTTTAAAGGTTCTAGTCTTTATCAGATAGATGAAAACGAAAGATTAAAAATTCGCCGTTATGATTTTGGTATTATTTTTCAGACACATTATCTTTTTAAAGGTTTTTCGGCTTTAGAAAATATCGAACTTGCTAGTGTTTTATCGGGTCAAGATTTAGATGAGAAAATTTTAAAAAGGTTAGGTATTGATACGCTTTTACATCAAAAAATAGGAAAGCTTAGCGGCGGACAACAACAGCGTGTGAGTATCGCACGTGTGCTTTGTAAAAAACCAAAGATTATTTTTGCTGATGAAGCAACTGGAAATTTGGATTTTGATAATGCTAAAAATGTTATCGAGCTTTTAATTTCCTATGTTAAAGAAAATGATGCAGCTTTATTTTTTGTAACTCACGATAGCAAGCTTGCAAGTTTTTGTGATAAAACTTATACTATAAACGCCAATGGAATTTGTTAATTATTTAGGTGATAAAAATGTTGTAACTTTTATGTTGCTTCTTGCTAGAATGGGTGGTCTTATAGTTTTTTTTCCTTTTTTTTCACATAATTCTATTCCTATGGTGATAAAAAGTACTATAGTTTTATTTTTGACTATGTATTTATATCCTTTGGCTAGATTAGAATCTTTGCATTTAGATAGTTTTTTTGTTTTACAGCTTATTAGTGAAGTGATTTTTGGAATGATAGCAGGATTAATGCTTCAAATTATTTTTGCTATTATTATGATGGCAGGTGAGCAGATTGCTTTTACTATGGGATTTACTATGGCAAGTATATTAGATCCAAGTTCTGGAACGAGTATGCCTATCACATCTCAAATTTTAAATTTACTTGCTTTGATGTTTTTTCTTGCTTTTGATGGCCATCATTTAATGCTTTTGTTTTTAAGTCATTCTTTGGGTTATATTAGTTTAGGTGGATTTTATCCGCATGAGAATTTAATGCATTATTTAAATATGGGTATGTTTAATATTTTCATCATAGGTTTTACTATGAGCTTTCCTATACTTGGAATTTCACTTTTAGCCGATGTTATTTTTGGACTTTTGATGAAAACAATGCCACAATTTAATCTTTTAGTTATTGGCTATCCTATAAAGATAGCTCTAGGTTTTGTAGTTTTGATTGCTATTTTACTAGTTATGATGCAATATTTTAAAAATTTAATTTTAGAACTTTTTACTCATATGCAAACTCTTTTTTTCTTCTAAGGAAAGGATAAATGAAATTATCGTAAAATAGCGATTATTTTTTAAGGATTAAAGTGATGAAAATTTTACTTTTAAATGAAAACCCTGTAGTTTCAAGACTTGTAAGCCTTAGTGCTAAAAAAATGTCTTATGATTTTGAAGAACTTAATGCTTATAGTGAAAATTTGGGTAATTATGATGTGATTGTTGTAGATAGTGATACTCCAGCACCTTTAAAAATTCTTAAAGAAAAATGCGATAGGTTGATTTTTTTAGCCCCGCGAAATCAAAATGTAGAAGATATAGATGCGCAAATTTTACAAAAACCTTTTTTACCTACAGATTTTTTAAATTTACTTAATAATAAAGATGCGAACAAGCATACATCTATTGATTTGCCAATGTTAAGCAATGATGAAAATCCTTATGCTGATATAAGCTTGGATTTAGATAATTTAAATTTAGATGATTTGCCTGATGAAAATTCTTTAGATATAAATTCAGAGGGAATGGAAGATTTGAGTTTTGATGATGATGCTCAAGATGATAATGCAAACAAAACTTTAGAAACTCAAAATTTAGAACATGAAACAATTAAAGAACAGACTCAAGAAGACACTCAAATTGATTTAGATTTAACTTTAGAAGATGGCGAAAGTGAAAAAGAAGACTTAAGCCAAGAACATACAGCTTTGGATACTGAGCCTAGTTTAGATGAGCTAGATGATAAAAATGATGAAGATTTAGAAATCAAAGAAGATGATAAAAATGAAGAAATAGAAAAGCAAGAATTATTAGACGATTCTAAAACAAATACATTAGAAATGCAAGAAGAGCTTAGCGAATCTCAAGATGATAATTCAAACAAAACTTTAGAAACTCAAAATTTAGAACATGACAATTTAGAACATGAAACAATTAAAGAACAGACTCAAGAAGACACTCAAATTGATTTAGATTTAACTTTAGAAGATGGCGAAAGTGAAAAAGAAGACTTAAGCCAAGAACATACAGCTTTGGATACTGAGCCTAGTTTAGATGAGCTAGATGATAAAAATGATGAAGATTTAGAAGATAATAAAGAATTACAAGCTAATATAAGCGATTTTGATGATCTTCCTGAGGTTGAAGAGCAAGAAAAAGAAATGGATTTTGATGATCTTCCTGAGGATGCTGAATTTTTAGGTCAAGCAAAATATAATGAAGAATCAGAGGAAAATTTAGAGGAGTTTGCTCCTGTTGTGGAAGAAGATATTCAAGATGAAATAGATGATTTTGCTTCAAATTTGAGTACTCAAGATCAAATCAAAGAAGAACTAGCTCAACTTGATGAGCTTGATTATGGTATTGATAGTGACAATAGTAGCAAGGTCTTAGAAGATTTTAAAGATGAACCAATTTTAGACGATAAAGAATTAGGAACAAATGAAGAGGAAGTGGTTGTGCCAAATTTAAATATAAGTGATTTTGATACATTGAAAGAAAGTGATATACAAGAAGCTCTTGGAGAGGAAATCTTAGAAAAAAATGAAGAGCCTATAGTAAGTGATGTAACTAAAGATGATAATAGCGAAGAGATAGTTAATGAGCTTAGCCAAAGCATAGCAGGAGCGATCACTTCAAGTATTAAAGATGATACCTTAAAAGCTGCTCTTAAGGGTATGAATATGAATATAAATATAAACATTAGTTTTAAAGAGGATTGAAATTGCAAGGTTTTGTTTTGTTGATTTCAGGTCCTAGTGGTGCTGGAAAATCAACTCTTTTAAAAAAACTTTTTGATGAATTTGAAGATGAGCTTTATTTTTCTATTTCTTCAACAACTCGCAAACCAAGAGAGGGTGAAAAAAATGGAATACATTATCATTTTATATCCCATGAAGAATTTCAAAAAGGTATAGATAGTGATCATTTTTTAGAATGGGCTAGAGTGCATGAAAATTTTTATGGTACTTCTTTAAAGCACACTCAAAATGCTTTAGATAATGGAAAAATAGTTGTTTTTGATATTGATGTGCAAGGATTTAAAATAGCCAGAAAAAAAATGGCTGATAAGATTGTTTCTGTTTTTATTACTACAAAAAATAAAGATGAGTTAAAAAAAAGACTTATTAAGCGAAATACTGATACAATAATACAACTAGAAAAAAGATTACAAAACGCTAGTGATGAAATGAAAGAGCTTAGCGAGTATGATTATCTTATCATTAACGATGAGTTAAAGCAAAGTTATGAAGCATTGCGAGCGATTTTAATCGCCCATAAATTTAGAACCAAAGGGCAGAATCTAGGGCAAATTCAGAATATTTGGAATGAAGGAGAATAAAATGGGTGGTTGGTCAAGTCCAAGTCATTGGTTGATTATTTTATTGATTGTTGTATTGCTTTTTGGAGCAAAAAAAATTCCAGAACTTGCAAAGGGTTTAGGCAAAGGTATTAAAACTTTTAAAGATGAAATGAATAATGATGATGAAGTAGCAAAAAATACTCAAAAAATAGAAGAAAACAAAAACACAACTAATAATACAAATGCTGATGCAAGTATAGACGAAACAAAAAAAGCTTAAGGTTTAGTCTTTTGAAAAGTATTATTTTTAATGAAATTAAAAAGATTTTAGAGTGTGATTTTGCGCTTGAAAATCCAAAGGATAAAAATTTAGCACATTTTGCTACCCCTTTGGCTTTTTCACTGGCTAAGGAATTAAAAAAATCCCCTATGTTGATCGCTAGCGACTTAGCGAGCAAATTTCAAAATCATGATTGTTTTGAATTAGTTGAAGCTGTAAATGGGTATTTAAATTTTAGAATTTCCAAAACTTTTTTAAATGAACTTGCAAATCAGGCTTTAACAAATCCAAATGATTTTACTAAAGGAGAAAAAAAACAAGAAAGTTTTTTGCTTGAATATGTGAGTGCAAATCCTACTGGGCCTTTACACATAGGACATGCAAGAGGCGCTGTTTTTGGAGACACCTTAACAAGACTTGCAAGACATTTGGGCTATAAATTCGATACAGAATACTATGTCAATGATGCGGGTAATCAAATTTATTTACTAGGGCTTTCTATTTTACTAAGTGTGAAAGAAAATATACTTCATGAAAATGTTGAATATCCAGAGCAATATTACAAAGGCGAGTATATAGCGGATTTAGCAAAAGAAGCTTTTGAAAAATTTGGTAAAGAATTTTTTAGCGAAGAAAATATCCCTAGTTTGGCTGATTGGGCAAAAGATAAAATGCTTGTTTTGATTAAACAAAATTTAGAACAAGCAAAGATTAAAATTGACAGCTATGTAAGCGAAAGATCGTATTATGATGCTTTAAATGCAACTTTAGAATCTTTAAAAGAGCATAAAGGAATTTACGAGCAAGAAGGTAAAATTTGGCTTGCTTCTTCGCAAAAAGGCGATGAAAAAGATAGGGTAATTATCCGTGAAGATGGACGCGGGACTTATTTGGCAGCAGATATTGTTTATCATAAAGATAAAATGAGTCGTGGTTATGGAAAGTGTATTAATATTTGGGGAGCAGATCATCATGGTTATATCCCTAGAATGAAAGCTGCAATGGAATTTTTGGGATTTGACTCTAATAATCTTGAGATTATTTTAGCACAAATGGTTTCCCTACTTAAAGATGGAGAACCTTATAAAATGAGTAAAAGAGCAGGAAATTTTATCTTGATGAGCGATGTGGTTGATGAGATAGGAAGTGATGCTTTGCGTTATATCTTTTTGAGCAAAAAATGCGATACGCATTTGGAATTTGATATCAGTGATTTGCAAAAAGAAGATAGTTCTAATCCTGTATATTATATCAACTACGCACACGCTAGAATTCATCAAGTGTTTGCTAAAGCTGGTAAAAAAATCGATGATGTAATGAAAGCTGATTTGCAAAGTTTAAATCAAGATGGCGTAAATTTGCTTTTTGAAGCTTTGAATTTAAAGGCTATTTTAAACGATGCTTTTGAGGCTAGAGCTTTGCAAAAAATTCCTGATTATCTTAAAAATTTAGCTGCAAATTTTCATAAATTTTACAATGAAAATAAAGTTGTAGGCTCTGCAAATGAAAATGATTTGCTTAAATTATTTTCTTTGGTTGCTCTTAGTATTAAAACCGCATTTTCTTTAATGGGCATTGAAGCGAAAAACAAAATGGAACATTAAAACAGCATTTTGCTGTTTTAATAATTTAGCAAAAATACTGCTATTATCACGATAATGATACCTAAAATTCCTATTTTGTTTAATTTTTCTTTATATAAAATCCATCCACCAAGACAAGTTCCTATGATGCCTATAGCACCCCAAGTTGAGTAAGCTATGCTTAAAGGAACATATTTTAAAGAAAAAGAAAGTAGAAAAAAAGCAAGTATAGCATTGACAATCGCAGCTAAGCCCCAAATTTTATGCTTAAAACCATCTGATTTTTTTAGTAATAAATTTGCTACGATATCTAACAATGCCGATAGAACAATGATAAAAATATACATTATTCTTTAACCTCGCCTATATTAATCATGATAATTCCAACGATAGAAAGAACAATGCCTAGAATTTGAGTTAAGGTTAAACTCTCTTTAAAAACTATAAAAGAAACTAAAAGTATAAGAATAATCCCTAAAAGTTCCCATACAGCATAGGCTATGCCTACTTGAATTTTTTTAATCGCTTTGCCCATAAAAAAATAAGAAAAAGCTATAAATAAAGCCATAAATATATAGCCTAAAATTTGATTTTCCATTTTTAAAAAACTAGTGCCTAAAACTTCAAATACAATAGCAGCAATCAAGAAAAACCAAGCAACAAAAAGTTCTTTTTTTGCGATATTCAAAAAGCTTCTCCCCAAAAATAAATGGTAAAATCATACCATTTAAAGCTTTAATTAGCCTTTTTAGTTTATACTTTTAAGTTTAAAAATCTTTAAAGAAAGTGAGAATTTATGGGACGAGCGTTTGAATACCGAAGAGCTTCTAAAGAGGCTAGATGGGATAAAATGAGTAAGCTTTTTCCTAAGCTTGCTAAAGCCATACAAGTAGCTGCTAAAGAAGGTGGCACTGATCCTGATATGAATCCAAAATTAAGAAGTGCTATAGCTACAGCAAAAGCAAATAATATGCCAAAAGATAATATAGATGCGGCTATTAAGCGTGCGAGTGGAAAGGATAGCGCAGATATTAAAAACATTCATTATGAAGGAAAAGCTGCGCATGGAGCTTTGGTTATAGTTGAATGTATGAGCGATAACCCTACACGCACCGTGGCTAATGTAAAAGCTATTTTTAGCAAAAATGGTGGAGAAGTTTTACAAAATGGATCTTTAGGCTTTATGTTTACTAGAAAAGCGGTTTTTCATCTTGAAAAATTTGCAGGAGATTTAGAAGAATTAGAACTTGATTTGATTGATGCAGGACTTGAAGAATTAGAACAAAATGAAGAAGAGTTAGTAATTAGCGGTGATTATACTGCCTTTGGTGAGCTAAGTTCTGCTATAGAAGCTAAGGGTTTAGTTCTTAAAAAAGCAGGGCTTGAGTATATACCAAACAATCCTGTAAGCTTTAGCGAAGAACAGCTTAGCGATATAGAAAAACTTTTAGATAAGTTAGAAGACGATGATGATGTTCAAGCTGTTTATACAAATATAGATTAAGGAGAAATAATGATAAAAACAATTGACACAAGCAAAGTAAACGAATATAAATTTGCTCTTATAGAAACTGAAAAAGGCACAATGAAACTAAAACTTTTTGGCGATGAGGCTCCACAAACGGTTTGTAATTTTGCTACTTTGGCTAATGAAGGGTTTTATAAAGATTTAAATTTTCATCGTGTGATCCCAAATTTTGTCATACAAGGAGGTTGTCCACACGGCAATGGTGTAGGTGGGCCTGGATATGAAATCATTTGCGAATGTGATGATCAAGAGCATAAGCATGAGCGTGGAACCTTATCTATGGCACACGCAGGACGCGATACGGGTGGTTCTCAATTTTTCATTTGTCACAGCCCTCAAGCTCATTTAGATGGAGTTCATACTGTTTTTGGGCAAATTGATCCAAAAGATGAAGAAAGTTTGGAAGTTTTAGACTCCATACGCCAAGGAGATAAAATTTTAGACATAAAAATTTGCAATAAAATTTAAAAATTTAAAATTTTAAAACTTTTTTGAAACTACAATATTTACAAAGCTAGTCATAAGTTTGACTAGCTAAAAATGATTAATGTATAATTTTTTTTTAAACTTTTTTTTCTATAATCACAATTTTAATTTACTAAATGTAACAAAATTACAAGGAGTTATGATTATGAAAACTAAGTTTTCACTTATTTTAAGTGCTTGTCTTCTTTCATCTTCACTTTTTGCTAAAAATACAGATGATGAGATAACCAAGCTTCAAAAACAGCTTGCACAAATTCAAGCTGAACTTGCAGAAATCAGAAAAGAAAGGGAAGCTCAAGCTAAGCAAAATGAAGCTGTAAAAGCTGAACTTGCCGATCTTAATGATAGAGCCGATGAAACAGAATTTCAAGCTGCTTTAAGTAAGGTTAAATTTGGTCTTGAGTTTTCAACAGCAGTTTCAAATACAAACTATAAAGTTAGCGGACAAGATTATAGCGCTAATAACAAATGGATGAATGAGCTTCATTTAAATATGAATGCTGATATTAATGATAAAACCAAATTCTATGGTCGTTTATCTATGGCTAAAAACTGGTCTCAAATGGGTTGGAGTGGAAGTCCACTTGACTTAGATGCAGGAAGAAATACAAGATCAAGCGGGCCTGTACTTTATGTAGATAGAGCTTATCTTGACTACTATATCACACCTGAGTGGATTGCAACCATAGGAAGACAGCCAGGAACCGATGGTCCAGGAAGCAACCTTAGAAACAATGCTTTAAGACAATCAACTTATCCAGCTTTAGCAATCAATGCTTTAGGTGATGCAGCAGTGATCACTTATAAACCTGAAAGTTTGCAAGATCATAAGGTAGCTATCCGTGCAGCTTATGGTAAAACTTATCAATGGGATGAAGAAAGTGGTAAAGTAAGAGACTGGATGAGTGATCAAAAAGATGCTGATGCAAATCTTTACTATGCTGCAGTAGAAGGAGAGCTTCCTATAGAAGGTATGGGAGATAATCTTATTATCTTCAATGTGGCTCATATGACTGATTTTGCATTGCCTATTCCAGGATCTATGTTATTGGGTGATGATGATGAAGTTGTTAATTTAGGTAATCTTACTTTAGCTAATATTCATTTTGAAAATTACAAAGCTTTTGGAACAAATTTTAATTGGTTCGCATCTTTGGGATATTCTAATGGAAGCAATAATGAGATAAATCCATTATTAAGCATAGCTCTTCAAAGTAAAGGTTATGGCAATGGTAAGTTCAATGAAAAAGACGGCTATGCTGTGCATGTAGGCGGACGCTATGATTTTACTAAGGCTTTAAAAGTAGGGTATGAGTTCTTCTGGGGAAGTAGATACTGGTATACTATGAGCCGTCCAAGTATCAATGATCCGCTTAATATAAGAATGACAAGAGGAACGGCACATGATTTTTATGTGATTTATCAACTTGATAGATATCAATTCTTACGCTTAAGCTACACCAATATCCAAAACATTTGGGGTAATCGTGGCTTACCATTTGGTGGAGCGAAAAAAGATAAAGCAAGAGCTGATAATATCATGTTAATGTATAATGTAAAATTCTAAGGAGCAAAAGATGAGAAAAATACTTTTTGCAAGTTTATTACCTATCATTGCTTTGGCTGATTGTGCAAGTTTGATGGCAAAATACGAAGCTCCAGAGCCAGAGTCAAAAACAATGAAACAAGTTGAACGCTGGATTAATAAAAAAGTTAGCGATCCAGCTGATGCTGCTGTTTTAAAAGAGTGCATGATCGCTCGTGCAGCAGACAATCCAAATCAAGTTTCAGTTGCAGGTAAATAAAAAAAGCGGTGTAAAACCGCTTTTTACTGTTTAATCTTTTAAGCTACAATTTTTTAAAATTTTCTTCAAATAAGGCTAATATGCAAGAAATCATTTCTTTTATTGTTGAGACGGCTAGTGCTTGGGGGTATTTGGGTATTATTATCTTAATGACCTTAGAGAGTTGTTTTATACCTTTTCCAAGTGAAGTTGTTATGATACCTGCTGGATATTTGGCACATAAAGGCGAGCTTGATATCACTCTTTGTATACTTAGTGGGACTTTAGGTTCTGTTTTAGGGGCTTTGATTAATTATTATATTTGCTTTTTTTGGGGTAAAAATTTTGTATTAAAATGGGGTAAGTATTTTGGTATAAACGAAGTCAAATTTGCTAAATTTGAAGAATTTTTTAACAAACATGGGGAATTTTCAACCTTTACTTGTCGTCTTTTGCCAGGGATTCGTCAGTACATCTCTATGCCTGCAGGTTTGGTAAAAATGAAACTTATAAATTTTATACTTTTTACTGCACTTGGTAGTGCTATTTGGGTGGCTATACTTGTATTTTTGGGTTATTATATAGGACAAAATGAAGAGTTGATTAAAACTTATTTAACTCAAATTTTAATCATTATAATTGTTTTTGTGATTTTAGCAAGTTTAATTTATATCAAAATCAAAAAGCCTTTTAAAAAGGCTTAAATTTTTATCTTTTACGCTTTGTATAGCGTTTTTGATTTGTTGTTTTGAATTTTCTAATTTTGTTTTTTCTTTTTCATTGAATTTTAATTCAAAAACCTTTTCTATACCATCTTTTCCTATGATAGCGGGCATTGAAAAAGCTATATCATCAAAAACCACACTTACAGGATGTAAACTTTTTCTATCTTCTAGGATGGCTTTGGCTAAATTTGCACAAGAAGTTCCTATGCCAAATTCTGTTCTTCCTTTGCGTTCATAGATGAAATATCCCTCGCTAATCACAGCTTTTTCGAGTTCTTGTATGTCTAAATCTTTGCCTAATTTTTGCTTGTAAAAATCTAATAAATTTTGTCCTAAAACGCTTGCATTAGAAAGTGCTGCAAACTGAGAATCTCCATGTTCACCAATCATACAAGCAAAAATATCTTTTGAATTTATGTTTAAATCTTTGGCTAAAAATTTCTTAAGTCTTGAACTATCTAAATTTGTTCCACTACCAAAAACATGATTTTTAGGTAATTGGCTTAATACTTGAGTGTAGTAAGTTATGGTGTCATTTGGATTTGTTGCGACAATGTATTTGCCTTTAAAATTAGCATTTTTTAAGGTTAAGACAATGTCTTTAAGTTCGAGGATATTGTTTTGAAGTTCTACTAAGCGACTAGGTAATTCTTTTAAGCTTTCTTTTCTAAAAGCTAAAATGATAATATCGCAAGAAGCTAAATTTTCTAAATTTGGCACATGAAAAATTTTTGTATAAGAAAAATGAATGGCTGACATATCTTCCAAATCTCTTGCATGAGCTAGAGCTAAATCTTGTTTTATATCATATAAATAAAGTTCTGAGCAAATTCCTTGAGTAGCTATGCTATAAGCACTAGCAGATCCTACATAACCTAAACCAACTATACCGATTTTTGCCATTTTTTCTCCTTATTTATTTTAAAATTTGCTATAATTATAACAAATTCAATCAAAGATTATTAAAATATGGAAAAACCTGATATACAAAGATTAACTAATTTTTTAATCGTATATACTAAAACTTTGCTAGGTGCTGGAACTTATACAGCTAGGGTGGCAAAATGCGTAGGAAGAATAGCTGAGGTTTATGGCTATGAGATAAATATCAATTTCTTTTTTCATCATATTACTTTAAATGTTGTAGATATGGATGATAACTCCATTCAAAGAACTTATGTTATACCCAATCATCATGCCCATGTTAATTTTAAACTTATTTTTGATTTAAGTGCTTTAAGCTGGGCTATATATGATCACAAATACGATCTTGAAAAAGCAAAAGTCGTTTTTGGGCAAATTTCTCAACAAAAAAAGCATTCTTATTTGCTTAATCTTTTATTTGTTTCTATGGCAAATTCGGCTTTTTGCAGGCTTTTTGGTGGTGATTTTGGTGCTGGAAATTTAGTATTTTTTGCAACTTTTGTGGGATTGTTATTAAGATATATTTTAACTAAAGCAAAGATTGATTTAAGAATTCAATACATCCTTTGTTCTTTTATCTCATCATGGTTTGTATTTTTTGGACTGGATATGGGATATACCAATACTTCTGATGTGGCTTTGGGTTCTAGTATCTTGTATCTTATACCAGGGGTATTTTTTATAAATTCTGTGATTGATATATTAAAAGATCATATTTTAATGGGGCTTAGCCGTATTATCAGCGTGGCTATTTTGATTTGTTGTATAGCACTTGGAATTTACATGACGCTTAGTATTTCGGATTTTGGGATTTTAAGATGATTGAATTTATTTTAAGAGATATGTTTTTTGCTGCTGTGGCGGGATTTGGCTTTGCTTATGCTTGTAATCCACCTTTAAAAACCCTTATTTTATCTGCTCTTTTAGCGGCAATTGCACATGGACTTCGTTTTACCTTGGTGGAATATTTTCATTTTCAAACTTTAGCAATTGCAACTTTTGTTGCTTCATTTTGCATAGGATGTTTAGGAATTGTTTTAGCAAAAATCATCAAAACTCCTGCTGAAATTATCGCTTTCCCTGCTCTTATTCCTATGATACCTGGAATTTATGCTTATAAAGCGATTTTGTATCTTATTTCTTTTATACGCAGTGATGATTTGAAGGCTAAGTCTGAATTTTTAGTTCAATTTTTTGATTATTTTTTTACAACTGTTTCTGTGACTTTGGCTCTAGCTATAGGAGTGAGTGTTACCTTGCTTATATTTTTTGAACAAAGTTTTATGATGACTAGACATGCAAAAAAACATTAAAACTTGTTGTAAATTTGTTTAATATTTCTTTTTATAATTTTAAGTCAAAAATTTAAAAAAAGGTATTGTATGTTATGTCCAGTTTGTAATGTAGATTTGGTTATGAGTGATAGGAGTGGAGTTGAGATTGATTATTGTCCAAAGTGTCGTGGCGTTTGGCTTGATCGTGGAGAGCTTGACAAAATCATAGAACGCAGTGTCCCTAATACAGCAAATTTTAACCAAGCTCCAAGACAAGAGTCAAGATATAATGACTCAGCTTATCATCAGCACAATGACTATTATAAAAAGAAAAAGAAAGAAAGTTGGCTAGGCGAGCTTTTTGACTTTTAATTTTTATAAAAATAACAAATATTTATATCCTTTTTAGCTTAATATCTTAAAATGTCAAGCAAAAAAGGATATAAGATGTATAAATTTTTATCACACGAGCCTTTAGCTAACAAATCTTGTCATCATAATCACGAAGAACATTCTCATGAACATCATCATTCCCATGCCGATGCAAGGAGTGTGGATAAAAAGATTTTAAAAATTTCTCTTTTAATGACTTTTTCTATGATGCTTGTGCAATTTATTTATTCAATCCTTTCAAATTCTTTGGCACTTTTAAGCGATACTTTGCATATGTTTTCTGATGTTTTTGCCTTAGCTCTTAGTTTTTTAGCCATTATAGCTGTAGAAAAATGGCAAGATCATCAAAAGACCTTTGGGTATTTTCGTCTTGAAGTTTTAGTGGCTTTTATCAATGCTTTAACCATTATTTTATCGGCTTTATTTATCATTTATGAGGCTATAGAAAAATTTATCAATCCAAAAGAAATTGACGCTAAAACCATGATAATTGTAGCTATTTTGGGCTTTTTGGTAAATGGGATTAATGTTTTGATGATGTTTAAGGGTGCAAATTTAGAAAATGTCAATATGAAGTCCGCTTTTTTGCATATGATGAGCGATTTATTGGGTTCTTTAGCGGTTATTATAGGTGGGATTGTGGTGTATTTTAGTGATATTGTTTATATAGATACGATTTTAGCTATTGTATTATCAATCTTGCTTTTAAGATGGGCGATTATCTTGCTTAAACAAAGTGCTAATGTCTTGCTTGAAAGTTCTCCTGTGGATATAGAAAAAGTAAGACAAGTTTTGCTTTTAAATCCTAGTGTGGATGAGGTAGTGGATTTGCATATTACTCAAATCACTAATAAAATGCTAGTAGCCTCTATGCATTTAAAAGTAAGAGTTTGCAATCTAAAGGAATTTGAAAAACTATCTCAGGATTTATCTCATAAGTTGTTGCATGAATTTGAAATCGGGCATATTACCATACAACCTATAAGGAGTGAAAATGAAATTTAAAGTAAAAAATGTTAATTGCATGAATTGTGTAAATTTGATCAAAAATTCTCTTGAAGATGAATTTGGAAATATAGAAGTGGATTTGGAGCAAAAAATTTTAAGTTTAAATTTAGAAGAAAATCAAGTATCAAATTTTACAAAAGAATTTCAAGATTTAGGTTTTGAGATTGTAGAGCGTTTATAATGGAAGAATTGCGTATAAAAATAGGCAAAATGACTTGCGTTAATTGTTCTAATGCTATAGAAAGAGCTTGTAAAAAAATTGATGGTGTTAAAGATGCTAGTGTTTCTTATGTGAATTCTAGCGGGGTTTTTTTACTTGAAGATCAAAAAAAACGCAAGGATATCATCGCAAAAATTAAAAATTTAGGCTTTGAAATTTTAGAAGATGAACAAAGCTTGAACGCATACAAGGCAAAAAAACACTTAGAATTAAGAAAAAATTTGCTCTTAAGTATAGTTTTGAGTGTGATTATTATGTATTTTGAAATGTTTGTTAAAAGTTCTTTTTCTCAAAATATCCAAATGGCTTTGAGTTTTTTTGGGATATTTTATTGTGGGAGAGACTTTTTTTCTCATGCTTTTTTAGGCTTTAAAAGCAAAAATTTAGATATGAATACCCTTGTAGCTTTGGGGACTTTGAGTGCTTTTGTGTATTCTTTTTTGGTGTATTTGCAAATTTTTAAAGAAGAAGATTTGTATTTTAGTGGTGCAATGATGATTATTTCCTTTGTGCTTTTAGGAAAATATCTTGAAAGTAAGGCTAAATTTAAGGCACAAGATTATCAAAGAATTTTAGAAAATATAGACACAAAAAAGACAAAAATTTTGCTTGAAGATGAAAGTATCAAAGAAATTTCAAGTTCTTTTGTTAAAAGTGGCGATGTACTTTTGGTAAAAGAAGGAGAAAGCATTGTTGCAGATGGAGTAGTGCTTTTAGGGAGTGCAGAGCTTGATATGAGTTTTTTAAATGGGGAGTTTTTGCCTGTTTTAAAAAAAGAAGGCGATGAAGTTCAAGCAGGAGCAGTAGTTTTAAATGGTGCTTTAAGGATCAAAGCAAACAAAAAGGCCATGGATAGTACTTTAGAACAAATCAAAAATCTAGTTTTTGAAGCAGGAAGTATCAAAAGTCCTTTGGCAAATTTAGCAGATCAAATTTCTAAATACTTTGTAGGGGGTATAATATTTTTTGCTTTTTTAGTTTTTGTTTTTTGGGTGCTAAAAGCAGATTTAAATACAGCTTTTTTACACTCTTGTGCTGTGCTTTTGATCTCTTGTCCTTGTGCTTTAGGTCTTGCAACGCCTATAGCTTTGGTTGTGGCAAGTGCAAATGCGGCAAAAAATTTCATTCTTATTAAAAATCCTGCTGCTTTAGAAAAATTAGCCTTAGTTAAGTATGCTTTTTTTGATAAAACGGGTACATTAACAAAGGAAAATTTGAGTATTTTTAAACACAATCTTTCTAAAGATGATTTTGATAAATTATGTCAAATTGAAAGTTTAAGCTCTCATCCTATAGCTAAGGCTTTACATAAAGATCATTTTTTTGATTTAAAGGGTGAGGGAAGAGTGATTGTGGGTTCTGGTATAAAATACAAAGAAGATAATGATATTTATCTCGCAGGTAGTGCGAAGTTTTTGCACGAAAATGAAATTGACACAAAAGAAAGTGATATCTTTTTTGATACTTTTAAAGAATATATTAGGGTGTATTTTGCTAAGAATAAAAAGTGTTTAGGCGGTGTTTTGTTAAGCAATGCTTTAAAAGATGGAGCCAAAGAGCTTGTGTTAAATTTAAAAAAGCAAAATCTTAAAACTTTTATTTTAAGCGGCGATCATGTAAAAAATGTAGAAAAAATAGCCAAAGAATTACAAATAGACGAATTTCACGCTCAGCTTAAGAGTGAAGAAAAACTACAAATCATTCAAAAATTTGAAAAAACTCTTTTTGTAGGAGATGGGATCAATGATGCGGCAGCTTTATCTGCTGCAAGTGTGAGTATAAGTTTTTCAAAGGCAAATGAACTTGCAAAAAAAACAGGGGATTTTATCTTGATAAAAGATGATTTATCAGCTATTTTTAAATGCTTTAAGCTTGCTAAAAAAACACGCAGTATTATTAAGCTAAATCTTTTTTGGGCTTTTATTTATAATGTACTTTGCATTCCCATCGCAGCAGGATTTGTACCTTTTATCGCTTTAAGTCCTCATATAGCAGCACTTGCAATGTGTTTTAGTTCTGTTACTGTAGTGTTTAATTCTTTAAGGCTTAGAAAATCTAAGCCTTGATCTCATTAATAGCGCGATAAGCTTGGTCGATAGCTGAATGCATATAAGCTGACCAATCTGAATCTGAATTAGCTATAACAATATTGCCAAAAGGTTTTCTAGCTATAAGCCTGGTTTGCTCTGCAATTTTAGGATCATCATAAAGACTATTTTCTGTATAGGAGTAACAATGTCCCCAGCGATTTACAACAATTGCTAATATATCTTTTTCGTGGTTAAAACCTGCAGTTCCCAACATTCCTTGAAGCTGCCCCCTAATGATTTTTTCATGTTCTTCAAAACTCATGGTAAACAATAGATTTCTACCTACTCTGGCTCTATCTCTTGCATCAAGCCCTTCAAGATCAATACCTTGAATATTGGCTAGAGCTAAAGGAGAGCAAACCATATGAATACATATAGGTTTTTTTGGATCTCTTGGATGATGATAGCCACCCATATCAACCGGATAATCAAGTTTTGTTCTAGCGTAAGGCATTTTTGGTGAATAAATTTCATGAACCCCTAGTTTAATAAATGGTTCCCAATTGCTTATAATTACTTTGGTGTGAAGTAGAGATGTTTTTACATTTTTACTTAAGGCTTCTTTTTGTTCTTTAGGTAAACTAGGGATAATATAAGGAATCATATTGTTATAATTAGCCATTACAACATTTTTTGCTTTAATTCTATATTTTTTTCCTTGATTGATATAGCTTATTAAGGTTCCATTTTTTGTATTTTCTACATGAATAACAGTACTATTTAATCGTAAACGAACTTTATTATTAGAGTCATCAAGTTTTGAGTAGTCAAAATGAGCTAAGGTGATATCGTCCATATCTTTACCTTTTTGTGACACTGTAGGAATCAGCTTTCTTACCATTAATCTTGCTACTGTAGCATTTCCATCGGCGCAATGATAAATGTAAGGTTCTTCCATTTCGGCCAAAGCTTCTCCTTCGATAGGATCAAGTCCTAATTTATCAAACCCAGGTAAAAAAGAAATTCTTGCATCCTCACAAGAGATTGCATCTATACCTAAAGCTAAAAAATCATCCGTCATTCCCTCGAAAAATGTTATAGCTTTTTGGGATAATTTTACTTTTTCTTCTAAGAATTTTTTATAACTTGTTTTAGCCATATATTCTTCTTTTTCCTCTTTGCTTAAACCTTTGAGATAGTCTTTATTGCTTTTAAAAAGGGATATTAACTCTCTTTTATCTTTAGAAGTCATAGGAAAATCTTTAATAAAATTTTCAATACTTTTTCCATTATTTTTAGAATCTGGGATATCATCACAAATAACTTTTCTAGGATTTCCATTGACAACTTTATCAACACCAAAATTTTCTTTTGAAAAATATACCCCTCTGCTTAATTTTAAATCTGGGTAAAAATTTACATCAAATCGTTTTGCTAATTCATCTATACTGACTCCAAGTGATTTTAAGAGTTCGATTACTTCTTTAGAATAAAGTGCTTTTGGGGATTGAAAACTTTCACTTCCTCCGTAACTTAAAATGGTTCCTTCATCAAGTTGTATTTCATTGCGTCTAGCATGTCCTCCAAAATCATCATGATTGTCAAGAATTAAAATTTTTTTATTTTCCCCAAATTTTTGTTGATAAAAACAAGCTGCAGCTAGTCCACTGATTCCAGCTCCAACGATTACTAAATCATAATTTTCTTTAGGTTTTATACTGCTAAAACCAAATTTATCTCCATCTCTTAACATGTGAGCGTATTTATAGCTTTTATTATTACTACCTCTTAATCCAAGTAGATTGGGAGGATAGTATTCTTTTGTAAAGTCTTCAATTTTACTATCTTTTCCATAGAGTAATTGTAAGGGTGTCATGCCTGCAACGACAGCTAAGGCCATGCCATTAAGAAAGTCTCTTCTTTGCATTTTTATTCTTCTTTCTAAATAATTTATAAAAAAATATTGTAGCTAAAGATTACTTATATTATTATTATTAAGCAATATCTTAATCTATATTTTGGATTTGAGGATTGCCAAAGCAATCTTTAAGAGCCTCTTTAAGATCTTCTTGTGGGTCAAATTTTTTGGCCCCTTCTTTAAGCATATTAATAGAACTTTGAATATCTATGTTTTTATTTTCATTGTTTGGTAATTCTTGAGTTAAGGATTGAAGCTTATTTTCATCAATTGTTAGTGCTTTTTGCACATTAATTTTTGCATTTTCCCCAAATTTAGCTTTAAAAAGTTCTTGTATGAGTTTAAAACCTTTATTGAGTGTATCGCGATTTTGTCCTTGTGCGTTTGAGCTTATATTTAAAGTATTGTTTTCAAAACTAATAAATTTTGTGCTTTGTTTAAAGCATTCTGCAAGATTAAAATCCCTATCATAAATACTATCAAGCAAGATTTCATAAGCATTTTTTTCTATTTTTTTCTCAAGATTAGGTATGATAGGAGCAGGTGTGATCCTAGGTGTAATATTTGTCATATTTTCTTGTTTGATTTCTTGGATTTGTGCGTCAATTTCTTTTAAATGACTTGCTTCCATCATCATAAAAGCCATAACACAAAGCGTAAAGCCATCATCATCGCAAAGCATATTCTTAGCTTTTGATAAAATACGGAAAAATCTTTCATAAATTAAAGTAGAAAATTCTGTACTTTTTGCAAAAAAACTTTCTTTTAAATAAAAAAGCATTTCATCAATCACGCTTGAGGCTTCATAGTCTTGTAATTCCTCTAAATACGCAAAAACTTTTTCCTTGTCTTTTGTTAAGATAGCCTGATAAAAGGTTTTGATTTTTTGAGGATCTAAAAAGCCTAACATATCTGTAATTTTACTAATGCTGATTTCATTTTGACAAAAAATAATAGCTTGGTCAAGCAAGGTTAAAGTATCTCTTAAAGATCCATTGCCGCTTCTTGCTATAAATTTTAAAGCTTCTTCTTCAAATTTAACATTTTCTTTAAGTAAAATTTCTTTAAGATGATTTAAAATTTCACTCTGTGGAATTTGTTTAAAGCGAAAATGTTGTGTTCTTGAAAGCACAGTAGCTGGAAGTTTTAAAGGATCTGTGGTTGCAAGTATAAATTTAACATAACTTGGGGGTTCTTCTAAGGTTTTTAAAAGCGCATTTGCAGCCTGTGGGGTAAGCATATGTACTTCATCAATGATGAAAATTTTAAATCTTGCCATAGAAGGGGTGTATTTGGTTTGTTCGATTAAGGCTTGTATATCTTCAAGCCCACGGTTGCTTGCAGCATCCATTTCTATAATGTCTATATGTTTGCCTTCAAGTGCTGCAAGACAGTGTTTGCAAGTGCCACATGGAGTATCACTTGGTCCTTGTTCGCAAACTAAAGCACGAGAAAAAATTCTAGCACTTGAAGTTTTTCCACTTCCTCTAAGTCCTGAAAAAAGATAAGCATGAGCTAAGCGATTATGATTTAGGGCGTATTTTAAACTTACGCTAACTGTCTTTTGTCCTATAAGTTCATCAAAAGTTTTTGGTCTGTATTTAATCGCTAAAGCTTGAAGCATTTTTTACTCGTTCATTATAGATAAAAGTTCTACATTGTCTTTGGTTTTAAGCATTTTAGAATATAAAAATTTCAACGCTTCAACATCATCCATTTGAGAAATCGCTGAACGGATCGCCCAAATTTTTTGAAGATTTGCTACGCCTTGGAGTAATTCTTCTTTTCTTGTTCCTGATTTGATGATATTAATCGCAGGATAAATTCTTCTATCGGCGATATTTCTATCAAGAACTATTTCGCTATTTCCTGTGCCTTTAAATTCTTCAAAAATCACATCATCCATTCTTGAACCTGTATCAATTAAAGCTGTAGCAACTATAGTTAAAGAGCCTCCATTTTCTATATTTCTAGCTGCACCAAAGAAGCGTTTTGGTTTGTGTAGGGCATTAGCATCCACCCCGCCGCTTAGGACTTTTCCGCTGCTTGGAGTTGCGGTGTTATAAGCACGTGCCAGTCTTGTGATACTATCAAGCAAGATGATAACATCTTTGCCTGTTTCTACCATTCTTTTGGCTTTTTCTATCACGAGTTCAGCTACACGCACATGATTATAAGCAGGTAAATCAAAAGTAGAACTAAAAACTTCGCCTTTTACACATCTTTGCATATCGGTAACTTCTTCAGGCCTTTCATCGACTAAAAGTACGATTAAATGCATTTCTGGGTGGTTTTTTGCAATAGCAGTAGCAAGTTCTTTCATAAGCTCTGTTTTACCTGTGCGTGGTGGAGCAACGATAAGCCCGCGTTGTCCTTTTCCTATAGGAGTAAAAAGATCCAAAACACGACCTGTAAGCTTCATCGCATCGTATTCGAGTTTGATTTTTTCTGTTGGAAAAATAGGGGTTAAGTTATCAAACAAAGGTCTTTCTTTGGCTTCTTGTAAAGGCAGATAATTGATCGCTTCGATTTTTAAAAGAGCGTAGTATTTTTCTTGATCTTTTGGTTCTCTAACTTGTCCTGTAACGATATCGCCTACACGCAGAGCAAATTTTTTAATTTGTGAGTTTGAAACATAAGCGTCATTAACGCTATCACTAAGATTAGAGTCCATACCTCTTAAAAAGCCATAACCTTCGGAAGAAATTTCTAAAATCCCTGTAAAAAGTATAAAACCGCCTTTTTTTGTTTGTGCTTTTAAAATTTCAAAAATAAGTTCTTGGCGGCGAAATTCTCTTGGGTTTTCGATTTCACATTCATTAGCGATTTTAACTAGATTTTCTAAATCTAATAATTTTAATTCTTCGATTTTATAACCTTCCACTGGAACGTGGGTTCTTTGATGTTGTTTTTTTTCTTTTTCCATAAGTCCTCGTAAGATTTAGCAGAATAATTTTTGTAAAATGTGATTTTAATAAAAAAATGCACTTTTTGTCAAATTTGTTTATAATTATAAAAAATATTTTTTTAAAGAATGATTATGAAATGTGAACATTGCAAACTTGATTATAAACAAGCCCAAATGATAGAGTATAAGGGTAAAATTTTTTGTTGTAAAGGTTGTGAGAGCGTTTGGGAAATTTTGCATGAAAGTGGATTAGATGAGTTTTATGAAAAGCTTGGAAATCAAACTTTAAGCCCTGTAAATTTTCAAAATGAAATGAAAAATTATGATGAGTTTATCACTAAAACCAAAGAAGGATTTAGTGAAATTTATCTCATGATACACGGTATAGAATGTGCAGCTTGTGTGTGGCTTAATGAGAAAATTTTAACCAAACAAGAAGGAATTTTAGAACTTGATATTAATCATTTAAACCATAAAGCACGCATTGTTTTTGATGAGCAAAGCATTTCTTTGGTGCAAATTTTAAGACTTATTGAAAGCATAGGCTATAAAGCGAGTGCTTATGATGCGAGCAAGGCTTCAAAAAAAGCGGATTTACTAAAAAGGGAATTTTATTCTAAGCTTGTTGTGGCTATAGCTTGTGTGATGAATATCATGTGGATAGCAGTGGCAAAATACGCAGGATTTTTTAGCGGTATGGATAAGGACACTAAGGATATTTTAAATTTTGCTGAATTTATCCTTTGTTCTCCTGTGCTTTTTTATACGGGATCTCATTTTTATAAAAGTGCTTTTAAAACTTTAAAAATGCATAGTTTAAATATGGATGTATTGGTGATTAGCGGAGCGAGTTTGGCTTATGTTTATTCTTTATGGGCCATGTTTTTTAGGGTAGGGGAGGTGTATTTTGACTCTGTGGCGATGATAATTTGCTTTGTTTTTATAGGTAAATATCTTGAGATGTTTAGCAAAAAGCGTGCTTTAGATACTATAGATGGGCTTAATGATTTTTTGCAAAATGAAGTTTTAGTTTTCAATGGTAAAGAATTTGTCTCTAAAGAAGTGCAAAAGGTTTGTTTGGGGGATAGAATTTTGCTTAAAACTGGAGATAAAATTTTAATCGATGGGATTTGTAAAAGTGGTGAAATGAGCGTAGATACTTCTTCTTTAAATGGAGAAAATACCCCAAAACTCATACAAAAAGAAGATGAAATTTTTTCAGCTTGTATAGTGCTTGATGGAAGTGTGGAGTATGAAGCAACAAAGCTTTACAAGGATTCAAAACTCAGTCAAATTATCCAGCTTTTAGAACTTGCAAGTTCTAAAAAAGCAAAACTTGAAAGTTTGGTCAATAGTCTTTTGGCTTATTTTTCTAGAACGGTTTTATTGATCGCTTTTATTTGTTTTGCTTTTTGGTTTTTTTATAAAGAAGAGAGTTTCGAAATTTCTTTAGTCAATGCGATTGCAGTTTTGATTATCGCTTGTCCTTGTGCTTTGGCTTTAGCAACGCCAGTGAGCAATCTTGTGGCTTTAGGTAGGGCTTTAAAAAAGCATATTTTATTTAAAAGTTCTAGCGTGATAGAAGATTTAAGCAAATGTGATTGTGTGGTGTTTGATAAAACGGGTATTTTAACCAAAATAGAGCTTGAACTTAAAGAGGTTTTTTTAGATAAAGCGCTTGATTTAAACGAGCTTTATAATTTTGTAAAACTTTCTAAACATCCTATCTCTCAAAATATTGTGTTATATTTAAAGCAAAAAGGAGCTAAGGATTTAAATTTGGATTTTAAAAAGCATTCGAGTATTCAAGCTAAAGGTTTAAGTGCTGAGTTAAATGAAGGGTTGCTTTTAGGCGGAAGTTCTAAATTTTTGCAAGAAAAGGGTATTGTGGCTAAAGAATTTGATAATACGCATTTTATTTTTGCCAAGGAAGGTAAAATTTTAGCTTTTTTTGAGTTTGATAGTGTTTTAAGAGAAGGTGCAAAAGAGCTTATCGCTTATCTTAAAAAAGAAAAGAAAGAATTAATGATACTCAGTGGCGATCATCAAAAAGCAGTGGAAAAAATCGCTAAAAAGTTAGAAATTCAAAATTATCAAGCTTCTTGTTTGCCTGAAGATAAGATGAAAACTATAGAAAATTTAAGTAAAAATTACAAAGTTTTATTTGTAGGTGATGGGGTAAATGATGCACTAGCTTTAAAATACGCAAGTGTTTCAATGACTTTAAGAGAAGGAAGTGATCTAGCTATAGAAAGTAGTGATGTTTTGCTTTTGAAAAATGACTTGCTTTCTTTAAAAAAAGCCATCAAATTATCTAAAAACACCTTTAAAATTATCAAGCAAAATCTTGCTTTTTCTTTGTTTTATAATGCTTGCACCATACCTTTGGCTTTTTTGGGTATGATAAATCCTTTATTTGCTGCTATTTCTATGTCTTTTAGTAGTATAATAGTCGTTTTAAATGCTTTAAGGATTAAAGAATGAATAGTATAATCATGATGATGATAGGAGTTTCTATCTTAGCGTTTTTTATCATTTTGGCAACTTTGCTTTGGGGGATTAAAAATAAGCAATTTGATGATGATTATAAATTTACTACTTTAAATGATGATGAGGATTCTTTACGTGATGCTATAGAATTAGAAAGACGTAAAAAAGAAGCTTTGGATAAAAAAAGGCTTTCTTAAAAAGAAAAGCCTTTTTTAGAAATTATTTTAAAGTTTCAATATGAGCTTCGATAGCTTTAAAATCTTCTTCAGTTAAACCTTTAAGGTTAAGTTTCATGATCGCACCTTGACCATAAGCATTTCTTTTACCTTCTGAATATTCTTTCATGTATTGAAGTCTTTCAGCAGAAGAAAGAGTTTTTAAAGCTGGAACTTTGTTTAAGTAAACTTTGTCAGCATTTGCACCATGGCATACTGCGCATTTTTTAAAAAGTGTAGCACCATCTGCAGCAAAAGCAGAAACACCAAGACATGCCAAAGCAGAAACTACTAATAATTTTTTCATTTGTTTTCTCCTTAGTAAAAATTAGATTGCTAGGTATTATATATCTTTATTTTTAATAAAAATCTTAAGAAATTAAAGATAATGTTTATTTTCTTTTTAAAAAAGCTATATTATAATGTTTTTATGAAAACAAAAGCATTATTTTTAGATAGAGACGGTGTGATTAATATAGATAAAAAATATGTTTATAAAATAGAAGATTTCGAATTTTGTGATGGAATTTTTGAACTTTGTAGATATTTTTTGGCTAGAAATTATTTGCTTTTTATAGCGACAAACCAATCAGGCATTGCAAGAGGATATTACAAGGAAAGTGATTTTTTTAAGCTTTGTGATTATATGCTTAAAGAATTTGCTAAACAAGATATAAAAATTGATAAAATTTATCATTGTCCGCATTTAGAAGGTTGTGAGTGTCGCAAACCTAAAGCAGGCATGCTTTTAAAAGCAAAAGATGAGTTTGATTTAGATATGAAAAATTCTATCTTTATCGGAGATAATCTAAGTGATATGCAAGCAGGATTAAATGCTGATATTGGCACTTTGATTTTAGTGAATGAAGAAAAAAAAGAAGGTGATTTTTTTAGACAATTTAAAAATTTAAAAGAAATTTTGAACTTTTTTAAGGAAAAGGATATTTAAATGAAAATAGCAATCACAGGTGGAGCAGGATTTATAGGTTCGCAACTAGCTTTAAATTTGCAAGAAAAACATGAAATTTTAATCATCGATAAAATGCGTAGTAGTGCGACTTTTGAAAATGGAAATTTGCAAAGTTTTGGGCATTTTAAAAATTTACTTGAATTTGATGGAGAACTTTTTGCAGGCGATATTAACGATGAAAAAGTTTTAAAAAAGATTGAAGATTTTAAACCAGAGATTATTTTTCATCAAGCAGCAATTTCAGACACTACGGTTTTTGATCAAACTAAGGTTTTGCAAACCAATTTAAATACTTTTAAAGATTTTATAGAACTTAGCATAGATCTTAATGCAAAGCTTATTTATGCAAGTTCAGCTTCGGTTTATGGTGATGCAAAAAGTCCACAAACTGTAGGTAAGGATGAAGAACCAAAAAATCCTTATGCTTTTTCAAAATTGATGATGGATAAGTTAGCGAAAAAATATTACGATAAAGCTCATTTGGTAGGACTTAGATATTTTAATGTTTATGGAAAAGGCGAATTTTATAAAAACAAAACCGCTTCTATGGTTTTGCAATTTGGCCATCAAATTTTAGCAGGAAAAAATCCACGATTGTTTGAAGGAAGTGATCAAATTTATAGGGATTTTACTTATATTAAAGATGTTATTAGTGCTAATTTAATCGCCCTTGATTCAAAATGTGGGGTTTATAATGTAGGCAGTGGTAAAGCAAGAACCTTTCAAGATATAGTTGATATTTTGCAAAAAGAGTTAAAGACTGATTTGCCTTGTGAATATATCCCAAATCCTTATGTAAAATCTTATCAGTTCCATACTGAAGCAAAACTAGATCAAACTTGGAATTATCAGCCAAAATTTAGCCTTGAAGAGGGTATAAAAGATTATTTAGGCGAGATAAAAAGACTTTTTGAAAAGGAAGTAAATGCTTGAGTTTTTAAGTCAGCAAAAACCTAAAATTTTGATTATAGGAGATTTTATGGTGGATAATTACACTTGGTGTGATTGTTCGCGTATCAGCCCTGAAGCCCCTGTTTTAATAGCTAAAACTCTTAAAGAAGATAAAAGATTAGGCGGGGCTGCGAATGTTTATGCAAATTTAAAAAGCTTGGGAGCTGATGTTTTTGCGCTCGGTGTTGTGGGCGATGATGAGAGTGGAAAATTTTTACAAGAAAATTTAAAAGGAGAATTTTTGATCCAAAAAGGACGCAAAACTCCTTTTAAAAATCGTATTATGGCGCATAATCAGCAGGTTTTAAGACTGGATGAAGAAGATATAAGTGAGATTTTGCTTGAAAATGAGCTTATTGCTTTGTTTGATGAAAAGATTAAAGACTTTAAGGCTGTGGTTTTAAGCGATTATGCCAAAGGTGTTTTAACCCCTAAAGTTTGTAAGGCTGTGATAGAAAAGGCTAAGGTTTTAAATATCCCTGTTTTGGTTGATCCTAAGGGGAGTGATTTTAACAAATACAGCGGTGCAACTTTACTTACACCTAATAAAAAAGAAGCTTTAGAGGCTTTGAAATTTGAAAATTTAGAGGGTGAAAATTTAGAAAAAGGCATCAAAAAATTAAAAGAAGATTTTTCTTTGCGTTATTCTATCATCACTCTTTCAGAAGCTGGAATTGCACTTTTTGATGAGGGTTTGAAAATCGCACCTGCTAAAGCCTTAGAGGTTTATGATGTAACAGGAGCGGGCGATAGTGTGATCGCAGTTTTGGCTTTTTGTTTGGCAAATGAAATTGAAATTTTTAAAGCTTGCGAACTTGCCAATGAAGCCGCAGCTGTTGTGGTAAGTAAAATAGGTAGCGTGAGTGTGAGTTTTGATGAGATTAAAAGTTTTAAGCGCGTGGATTTTGAGAAAAAAATCAAAAGCAAAGAAGAACTTTTGGTACTTTTGAAACAAAATAATAAAAAGATTGTTTTTACAAATGGTTGTTTTGATATCGTGCATTTTGGACATATAAAATACCTTGACAAAGCTAAAAGATTGGGCGATGTTTTGATTGTAGGTTTGAACTCAGATGCGAGTGTGAAAAGACTCAAAGGCGAGAGTCGTCCTGTAAATTCAGAATTTCAAAGAGCTTGTATGTTGGCAGCTTTTTATTTTGTTGATTTTGTAGTGATTTTTGATGAAGACACGCCTTTAGAACTTATAAGCTTTTTAAAGCCTGATATTTTGGTTAAAGGAGCTGATTATAAAGATAAACTTGTTGTAGGTGCAGATATCGTTTCAAGGGTTGAATTAATCGACTTTGAAGAAGGATTTAGTACAAGTAAGATCATAGAAAAGATTAAGGATAAAAAATGATAAATTTAGTGGAAAAAGAATGGCAAGAACATCAAAAAATTGTTCAAGCAAGCGAAATTTTAAAAGGACAAATCGCTAAAGTAGGTGAGCTTTTGTGTGAGTGTCTTAAAAAAGGTGGTAAAATTTTAATTTGCGGAAACGGTGGAAGTGCGGCTGATGCTCAGCATTTTGCGGCTGAACTTAGCGGGCGTTATAAAAAAGAACGCAAGGCTTTAGCAGGCATAGCACTTACAACCGATACTTCAGCACTTAGTGCCATAGGAAATGACTATGGTTTTGAGTTTGTTTTTTCAAGACAAGTGGAAGCTTTAGGGAATGAAAAGGATGTTTTAATCGGTATTTCAACGAGCGGAAAAAGCCCTAATGTTTTAGAAGCTTTAAAAAAAGCAAAAGAGCTTAATATGCTTTGTCTAGGGCTTAGCGGAAAAGGTGGTGGAATGATGAATAAGCTTTGTGATCATAATCTTGTTGTGCCAAGCGATGATACAGCTAGAATTCAAGAAATGCACATTTTAATCATACACACACTTTGTCAGATCATAGATGAGAGTTTTTAAGTAAATTTTTAGCCTGTTCTATCACTTTTTCAGGCTTTAGATCTTTCATGCATTTGTGGTGTTTTAAAGGGCAGGTTTTTTGCATACAAGGCATACAAGCTAGATCTAAATGCACTAATTTTGCATTTTCATTTTGCCAAGGTGAAGTTTGAGTAAATTTCGTAGGGCCAAAAATAGCTACGGTTTTTACCTTATAAACCGCACTTAGGTGCATAGGTCCACTGTCATTTGTGATGAAAAGATCGCAAAAAGCGATATTTTGACAAAGGGTTTTGATGGTGGTTTTATTGCAAAGATTTTTTACTTTTATGTTTTGTTCTTTTAAAATTTGATAAATTTCATTACAAAGTTCTTGTTCGGCTTTTCCTGCACCAAAGATTAAAATATCATGACTTTGGCTGAAATTTAAAGCCACTTTAGCAAAATAACTCGCATCCCATCTTTTTGCACTTCCAAAGCTTGCACCAGGGTTGAGTCCTAGAATTTTTTTACCATTTCTTAAGATAAGAGGGTTTTGAAATTTTAGCTTAAAGGGAAGCTTTAAGTCCTTAAAATGAGCTTTTATACTAAGTGAATTTTCTATAAAATAAAGGTATTTTAAAACTTGATGTTCTTCTTTGTACTTGTTTTTGTCAAAAAAATATCTTTGTTTTGTTTTAAGGATATGCAAGATAATCTTAGAAGAGAACGCAGATCTAAAAGCAAAGCTAAGATCGATTTTACCAAGTTCTTTGCGTAAAGATAGAGCTTGTTTATAACGGGATAGTTTATTTTCTATGATGATTTTAGAATTAGGAAATTCTTTAAAAAGTGCTGTAGAAACAAAAGAACCATAAAGGATAAACTGAGCATCTTTAAAATGTTCTTTTATAGTGTATAAAGCAGGTGAAGCCATTACCGTATCGCCTAACCAGGTGGGAAGATGTATAAAAATTTTCATAAATTTCCTAAACTTTGATAGAATTGTTTTTATTATTTTAACAAAATTTAGGAAAAATATGCCACAACTTTCTATCATAATCCCGCTTTTTAATTCTTGCAATTTTATCTCAAGAGCTTTGCAAAGTTGTATAAATCAGACTTTAAAAGATATTGAAATTTTGATTATCGATGATAAAAGTAAAGATAATAGTTTAAATATGGTTTTAGAATTTGCTAAAAAAGATCCAAGGATAAAAATCTTTCAAAATGAAGAAAATTTGGGCACTTTTGCAAGTAGAAATTTGGGAGTTTTGCATTCTAGTTCTGATTTTATAATGTTTTTAGATAGTGATGATTTTTTAACTCTTGATGCTTGTAAAATAGCGCTTAAAGAGATGAAAAAAGGTTTTGATTTGCTTTGCTTTGATGCTTTTGTACATAGGGTAAAAACCAAGCAATTTTATCGTTTTAAACAAGATGAGTTTTTTAATCAAAAAGAATTTTTAGAATTTCTAAGCAAACAAAGGCATTTTTGCTGGTCGGTTTGGGCTAAGTGTTTTAGAAAAGATATTATCTTAAAAAGTTTTGAAAAAATTAAAATAGATGAGCGTTTGAGTTATGGCGAAGATGTGCTTTTTTGTTATGTTTATTTTATGTTTTGTGAGAAAATAGCTGTTTTTAAAACTTGCATTTATCATTATGAATTTAATCCAAATGGAAGATATGAAAACAAAAATAAAGAAATTTTATGGCAGAATTATCAAGATAAAAAGAAAAGCAATGAACTTGTAAAAAAGCTTTGTTTAAACTTTAAAAATAATGATTTTCATAAGAAGTTGTTTGAGGTTTTAGAGAAAGAAGAATTTGATTTACAAAGAAGGGTTGATGAAGCAAGAAATTAGTAGTTTTTGGTATACACCTAGAGGTTATAAAGGTATTGGTTTAATGGAGCTTTTATCTATAAAATCTTTTATAGATAATGGTTATAAATTTATACTTTATACTTATAATTTAGATGATAAAATTTTTAAAAAATTAGATGAATTATTTGATGATTTTGAATTAAAAGATGCAAATGAAATTGTTTCTTTTAAAAATTATTTTAGAGACGATAGGGGATCTGGAGTAGCAGCGTTTAGTGATTATTTTAGATACAATTTACTTTATCTTAAAAAAAAAAAAAAAGGGGGGGGGTATGGGTAGATCTTGATATGATATGTTTAAATTATATTGATTTAAATGAAGAATATATCTTTACACAAGAAGTGGATGAAGATAATAAAAAATCAAGAATCACAACATCCTTTTTAAAATTTTCTCGATATTCAGATTTTGGAAAAAATCTTATACAAGAAGCAGAAAAAATCATTAATAAAAGAAAAAAAATCTCGTGGGGTGTTATAGGACCTTGGTTTTTAGCTGATCATGTAAAAAAATGTGGTTTAGAAAATTTTGTTTGGGATTATAAAAGAACTTGTCAGATTCCATGGTGTAATGTAAAAATTTTTTTAGATAATACTTCAATAGATATCAGTCAACCTTTCTTACATTTATTTTCAGAAATGTGGAGATTAAATAATATGGAGAAAAATACTTTTCATCAAATGGGAGTTTATGGACAACTTTTAAAAAAACATGAGATAGAAAAATTATATAATCAGATAAATACTTGTTTAAAAACATCAATGCTAGATAATATAGCATCCTTTTTAACCAAGTTTTTTATAAAAAAATTATAAGAAGCTTATATTATTAACTCTTTTTAAATCCTCTGTTGTATCTATATCCAAACTAGCTTTTTCGTCCATTATATAGCAACTTGTTTTTTCTTGTAGAAAAGTTGGGTTATTTAAAAATAAATTTGACTTTACTATATAAATTGCACCATTACTCATATAAGTTTTTGGTAATTTTTGTCTAGGCATAAATGGATATTTGTTATCACAAATTCCTTTTAAGTTACCATTATCATCTATAAAAGCTTTTAAAATTTTATTATCACATTCTACAACACTTATTAATGCATTTGAGTTTTCATTTTTAAATTTTAAAAAAGCTTCATCTATATGTACATTTGTCCTTAAAGGAGAAGTGGGTTGTAATAAAACAATATTTTCATAATCTTTATAAAAACTCAAGGTATGCAATACAACCTTATCACTAGTTGTATCATCTAGCGCTAATTCTTTAGGTCTTTTTAACACATCTACACCTTGAGTTTGTCCATATTCTAATATATCATCGCCATCACTACTTAAAACAATTTTATCTACATACTTTGAATTTTTTGCTGCATTGATAGTATAATACAACAAAGGCCTATCATGCAAAAGAGCTAAATTTTTATTTTTTATACCTTTTGAACCAGCTCGAGCAGGTATTATAGCTAAAGTCATTTTTTTACCACTCAATTTAAATTTATCTAATATTTCACGAATTACTTTTTCATCAAGCATTGTATAATTTATTTTCTTTATTTTTCTATGTCTATAATGGATTTTTTTAAAATCTTCTAAAGTTAAAGCATCCAAATGTTTTTGATAATCATTTCTATGATATTTTAAAGCAGGAAAATGCCATTGAAGTAATTCTGCTTGTAAGATTTTTATATGTTTGGGTATAATTTGCTGTTCAGAATACAATTCTTTCACAGTTTTTTCAGGATCAATCCACTGACTTTGCTTTGAAACCATTCTTTCTATAAATACACTATTGCACTTTTGAATTAACAATTGATCCCCTCCATCGATAAAACCACATTCTCCTATATTTTGAATTACAATTTTATCTAGTATTAAAAAATTAATTCTTGGAAATCTAACAGCAGTATTTTTTGATGCCATATAAAAACTCTTATATAATTTTTTTGCATCATAGTAATGATCCACATCTATTTTTATAAGCCACTCATCTTGCGGTATAAAACTAGCTACATAGTTATAATAACTATGAAGTTTATTTTCTTCGCTTTGCGGATTTTCAATTTGCACCTCATGGGGATATTTTACTGGTATAAACGAAGGGTATTGTTTGCAAAATTCCAAAATAATTTCTTCACTTCCATCAGTACAATCATTATATCCTATAACACCTCTTTGTATGGCAGGTAACATACTTTCAAGTGATACTCTTAAAGTAGTGGCTTCATTTTTTACTCTTATAAAAGCCCATGGATTTAAAGGAGATTTTGTATCTTTTGAGTTTGGATCAAAATCAAAAAAACCTTTATGCTTTTCATCGTAGATTTTTTTATTTAAGTTTAAAAAATATTCATTATCAAATTTTAATTTTTTATCAATTTTAAGCAATCTTAAAAAAGCTATAATTTTATAAAACAAAGTCATTTTTTATCCATGAATATTTTTTGCTTGTTTATAGTAAATAAAATATTATTTTTCAATAACCTATAAAATTGCTCAGAACTATTTAAAATTTCTAGTCTTTTATTTGTAATATTAGTGCATTTACTAGTATTTAAAATCGCTTCCAATATATCCTTTTCCTCTGCATTTACTCTTATTGTTTTATTAATGTCAGTTCTACCATCTTGTCTTGAACCAACTAAAATTCCATTTATATTAAGATATAAAGCTTCTTTTATTATACAACTTGAATTTCCTATGATAAAATTGGCATTTTTTAGCAAACTTATAAAATACTCAAATCTTAAAGAAGGAAAAATTTTAAATCTTTCATTATTTTTTAGCCTTTCATAATTTTGCAAAATTAATTCAAATCCTAAATCATTATTTGGATAAATAACTATATAATTTTTTTCACTTTTTATAAGAGCATTTACAAATTCTTCACTTTGTTTATATAAAGAGTTTATTTCGGTTGTAATTGGATGAAATATAGCTATGGCATAATTTTTAAATTTTATATCATAATATTTTTTTGCTTCATCTAAAGATATAGTATTATTTAGCAATTCTAAATCAGGAGAACCTATAATAAAAATAGATTTCTCATCTTCACCCATTTGTATTAATCTTTTTTTTGCTATTTCATCATTTACTAAATGAATATGTGCTAATTTACTAATAGCATGTCTTAAACTCTCATCTATAGTTCCTGAAAGCTCTCCGCCTTCTATATGTGCCACTAAGATATTATTTAAACTTCCTACTATAGCAGCAGCTAAAGGCTCCACTCTATCACCATGCACTACTATTAAATCAGGCTCTATCTCATGTATAAATTTAGAAAAACCATCTATTGTTGATGATAAAGCCTTATCCATCTGATAATACTTATCGTGATTTATATATTTATATATATTTTTAAAACCACATTTTTCTATTTCCATATAAGTAGAACCAAACTTTTTACTCATATGCATACCGGTTACAAATATAAATAATTCAAATTCATTTGAATTTTCAACTTTCATCATTAGAGATTTTATTTTAGAAAAATCAGCTCTAGTTCCGCTAACAAAAACTATTTTTTTCATTCAAAATCATCCCATGTTAGTTGTATATTATTTTTTATATCTTTTTTTGCTCTTTTTCCAAGTATGGCTTCAAAATCCTTTGCACTTATACCACCTTTTGAAGGTCTTTTTACCCAAATATTATCCATAGATAAAATTTCACCCTTTTTTATATCTTTAATACTTACTACACTAGCAAATGCAAAATCAATGGTCACTTGCTCTTCTTTTAAAGGATTTTTATTATTATCGCCTCTTAAAAGCACCATTTCTTGTGTTTGATTTATAAGATCTTTTAAAGTGCTTTCATCCATAGAGCAAACTATATCAGGGCCTTTTCTGTCCATGGTATCTGTAAAGTGTCTTTCTAGTACACTTGCTCCAAGAGCTATTGCACCTATACATGCAAGATTGTTTGTGGTATGATCACTAAGTCCATAAAGACAATTAAACTCTTTATATAATTCTAACATAGCTTGTAATCTTACTAAGTGCGATGGAGTAGGATATAAATTTGTAGTATGAAGCAAAACAAAAGGTATTTCATAATCTCTAAGTATCTTAACTGTGGGTTTTATACTTTCTATGCTATTCATTCCGGTGCTTATAATCATAGGTTTTTTAAATTGTGCTATATGTTTTATTAAAGGATAATTATTACATTCACCTGAGCCTATTTTATAAGCACTTACACCCATATCTTCTAAACGATTTGCTGCAGCTCTACTAAATGGAGTGCTAAGATATACCAAACCTTGCTTCTCTACATACTCTTTTAAAGCTAGTTCATCTTTATAGTTTAATGCACATTGTTCCATAATCTCATAAATGCTAATATTTGCATTACCCGGTATAACATTTTTAGCCTCTTGGCTCATTTCATCTTCGACTATATGAGTTTGGTGTTTTATTATCTTAGCTCCTGCTCTTTTGGCCGCATCTACCATAAGTTTTGCTATTTCTAAACTACCATTGTGATTTATACCTATTTCAGGGATTATCAAAGGATTTTTCTGAGAAATAGTTAATTTATCTATTTTTATTTGCATATTTTTCCTTTAAGTAGTGTTTTATGTCACTTGGAAGTCTAATTAGATCTTTTATTAGCTTATAATGGAGATTTTCTTTTAACCTACTTTTTTTTCCATAATATCTTTCTTGTGCATACTTATCTGGTATCAATATATCATTTATATATTTTTTTGGTTTTTTACTCAATACAAAATCACTTCCAATATCCGGAGCCAATTTAAAATACTCATCTGAATTTAAACTATAAATATTCACATCATACCTTTTCATTAGATAATCTAAAGCTTGTAAATCACATGCCATTGAATGATTGATAAATTTGAATTTTTGATTTTTAAAACCAGTGCATTTATTTAATAAATTTTTTTTATTATTATCGAAGGCATATAAATTATTTGTATCTTGATAAAAATCAATACCACTTATATATATACTTTTATATCCCAGAGCCACAGCTGTAGCACACATATAAACTCCACTAGTAATTCTTTGCCTATTGTATATTTCATTATATTTAATATAGGCAAAAAAATCTTTAAGCTTTTTTATAATCTCATGACCTAAAAAAGCATCACTAAAGTATAATTCAAAATTATCAACAAATTGAAATCCATCTATGTATTCTAAATTAATAGTAGAACAAACTATATTTTCTATGTTATATTCTTCGTTTTGTATAAGTTTTTTACTAGTATAGTATTGTTCAAAAAACACAAAAGGATTAAAAAAAACATATTTTACATCTTTACCCACAAAATATCTATCTTCAAAATAAAACTGATTGCATCTAAATACATCAAATTGTTTTGGTAACCTTTTATAATCTATATTTTTTAAACTAGGTCCATTACCGCATACCAAAGCATTAATATTCATACTCATTTTATTACCTTAAATTTATAGTATAATTATATCAAAAAAAAATAAAGAGCTAAAATGAGTCAAATTTCCATCATACTACCAACTTATAATGTGGAAAAATATATTGCTAGAGCATTAGAAAGTTGCATTAACCAAACTTTTAAAGATATAGAAATCATTGTAGTAGATGATTGTGGTAATGATAAAAGTATAGATATAGCTAAAGAGTATGCTAGTAAAGATGATAGAATAAAAATCATACATAATGAAGAGAATTTAAAGCTTTTAAGAGCAAGATATGAAGGTGCTAAAGTAGCAACTTCACCTTATATCATGTTTTTAGATTCTGATGATTATTTAGAACTTAATGCTTGCGAAGAATGTATTAAAATTTTGGATATGGGTGGGGGGGGTAAAATTGATTTGTTGTGTTTTGAAGCTTTTATTACCAATGCAAAAAAATCAATAAAAAAATTAAATATAAAACAAGGAAAATACAACAACAAAGAATTTACAATGCAAATACTTAAAACTAAAAATCCATTTTGGACAATGTGGGCTAAAATAATCAAAAAAGATATTTATTTAAAAGCCTTCAACATGTTAAATCTCAAAAAAGAAATCAAAATAAATATGGCAGAAGATGCCTTATTATATTATCCTTTGACAATATTATCTAATGAAATATTTTACTTAACACAACCTTTGTATACCCAGCATGTAAATAGCAATTCTATAACAAATAATATTAATTCTTTAGAAGCTAATATTCAAGAACATAAAATTGTTTTAAATGTTTTAAAATCAATTAAAAATAAAAAAACACCTCTATATTTTCTAATTATATATTTATTAAAAATTCAATTATTGAAATATGAACAAAATTTTAATAAAAGAAATATAAATCTTATTTATTATAAAATAAATATTTTATATCAAAAATATCAATTCAAATGGAAAAAATTTTTATATAATTTAATTCCGTAAAGATATTAAAAATTTCATAACTTTATATCTTATTTTTGAAATTTTATAGGGTTTTAATAGTTGCAATTTCTCTTTAATACACAAAGGATCTTTATCGAATTTTTTAATTTTAAATGCATTTTTGATATAAAAATACAAAATAGTATCTTTCAGCAACGAAGAAATTTTTTTATCATGATAATTTTCTACAAATCGCACTAATTCTAAACTGGTTTCCACCCAACTAACATATTTAAAATACTCTTTTGCTAAAGTTGCATTCTCTTCAAATGCAATAAATATATCTTTAAAATATGGAAGTATATTATCTTTAGTGATTTTTTTATCTTGATTTGTCAAAGAATTAGCTCGAATTCTATAATAATAAAATACTTTAGGATAGACATAAATATTTTTAGCTTGCGAAAAAAGCAAAATTCCAAATAAATGATCTTCAGCAAAAATAGCGTCTTTAAATTTCATTTTTTTATCTTTTATATAATCAAAATCAATTATGCCACTCCACGCAAATGCAAAGTCTTTAATTTTATTTTGCCTTAGAAGCTTAAGCCACTCTATAGGATTTATTCTACATTCTTTCTTTATATTAATATCTTTTAAACGACTATGATGCTTGAAATAACTTTTTTCTATATCATGATATTCAATACTATCAAACCAAACCACATCTACCCCATCCATTCTAGGTACACATTCTTCTATGCAGTTTAATTCCCAATAATCATCAGAATCTAAAAAGATGATATAATCTATAATAGGATAAGTAAAGTTAGTTAAATCTTGTTCATTATTAAAAGCTTTATAGCTTTTATATACAGTATATATTTCATAAGGATTATTACCTTCTATGTTAAATTCTATTAAAGAATTTTCTTTTATAGTTTGAGTTTTATTTTTGAGTTTATATTCTCCACTAAAATATTCTATACCTACATTTCTAGCACTACTTAAACCACCATTTTTTTTATCAAAAAGAATTATTCTTTTATCTTTTAAAGTATATTCTTTTGCAATATTAAGTGAGTTTTCATCTGTACTACCATCATTTACTAGTATGATTTCTAAATTAGTATAAGTTTGATTGATTACACTATCTAAACATTCTTTTAGATATTTTTCTACATTGTATATGGGGATTACTACACCTACGGTTTTCATATATACATAACCTTAATTATTTTTGATATTATATCAAAAAACTTTTTAGGAATATATATGCAAATACAACAAAACAATTCTTTAATTTATAATACTTTAACAAAAAAACTAAGCTCATTTATACCCATAAAATCAACAAGAAGAAAATTAAGAAATCATATTCAATATAAGCTAGAACACCCTAAAGTGACTAATTATCTTTCAAACAACTATATTAATCCTTTTTTAGAAGGGAAAATTCCTCATTTTGATTTTGAAAAAAAACATTATTTTAAAAACGATAAAATTATTTGGCAATTTTGGTATCAAGGTAAAAATCAAGCTTCACCTATGATACAACAATGTTTTAACTCTGTACAAAGTCAAATGAAAGATGACTACACAATTATCATTTTAGATAAAGATAATATAAAAGATTACCTTGATTTTCCACCATTTGTTATAGAAAAATTAGAAAATAATTTTTTTGGAGAAAAAACTATAACTTTTTTTTCAGATCTTTTAAGAGTATGCTTGCTTGCAACTTATGGAGGTATATGGTGTGATGCAAGTATATTTTTAAGTTCTAAAATTCCTAGTGAACTTTGTGATAAAGACTTTTTTACCTTTGAAAGATCAAAAATAAAACCTAGTAAAGAAAAATTGAAAAAATTTATCAAAAGTGGATATTTTTCTTATGGATACTTTAACTGGAATGATGATTTTAAAGTTAAAATGCTAAGTAGTTTTATGATAGCCAAAACAAACAATACTTTTATTCAAACTCTAAAAGATATTTTAATGAATTATTGGAAAAATGAGCAATCAAGTGAAAATCACTATTATTTTATACTACATATCATATTTGAACTTTTAAAAGAGCATGGCTTTGTAAATGATATCTATAAAAACATGAGCGATATAGAATGCCATTTATTACAATTTAGTGCCAAAGAAAAATTTAATTCAACTCTTTGGGAAGAAATTCAAAAACAAAGCTTTTTACACAAACTCACGCATTTTAAATCTATAAAAAAAGATTCAATGATAGATAAAATCATTTTGCAAAGTTGATTTTATCTAAAATACCCTTTATTTTTTGCCAAATTTTCCAAAGATCATAAGGAATTTTTGTTTGGATAAAAGGTTTAATTATAGGTAATTTTTCCTTTAAATTCAAAGGATCTTTTTTAAATTTTTTAATCATCAAAGCCTTTTTTACATAAAAAGGCAAAAAAGCCTCTTTTATGGCTTGAGAATTTTCATTTTTTTGATCTTTAAAAAATTCTATCAACTCCAAAGCTGTTATCATCCTACTTGCTGCTTTTAAATAGTTTTTTGCCTCTTTAGCATTTTCTCCAAAAAATTCATACAAGTCTTTAAAATACTCTGACACATTTGCCTTTGTAACTTTTTTATCATGATTTGATATACTATTTGCCCTCAAACGGCATAAGTACAATCTTTTTGGTAAAATATAGATACTATCAGCACTCGCAAACAAAACCATGCCAAAATGAATATCTTCATTGATGATTTTGTTGATAAATTTAAGTTTTAATTGTTTTAAAAATGAAAAATCTATCATACCACCCCAGCTAAACGAGATATCCCTCGAACCTACTTTTATAGCTTGCTTAGCATAGTCTCTTGGAGTGATAGTGCATTCTTGAGTAAAATTAAATACATTCATCCTTGTTTTTTGACCCTTATCTTCTATACCATCATCATAAATACAAGCATGGTCAAACCATAATACATCTACATTTTGCATTCTTACAACACACTCTTCTATGCAGTTTAACTCCCAATAATTATCAGAATCTAAAAAGATAATATAATCAATCTTTGAAATTTCTAGCTTATCACTCGCTAAAGCATTTTTGTACTTATAAATTTTATAAATATTTTGTGGATTATCGCCAATAATCTTAAAAACATTTAATTCATTTTCTTTTTCAATATATTGTGTTTCATATTCTCCACTAAAATATTCTATACCTACATTTCTAGCACTACTTAAACCACCATTTTTTTTATCAAAAAGAATTATTCTTTTATCTTTTAAAGTATATTCTTTTGCAATATTAAGTGAGTTTTCATCTGTACTACCATCATTTACTAGTATGATTTCTAAATTAGTATAAGTTTGATTGATTACACTATCTAAACATTCTTTTAGATATTTTTCTACATTGTATATGGGGATTACTACACCTACTTTTTTCATGTTTTATCTCCAAGTTGTTTTTTCATTTTTTATAGTTTCAAGATAAATTTGATGATTGATTTCGAGCATATTTTTGCTATTTTCTTCATGATAGATATGATAAGCCAGAGCATTAAATTTAAGCCTTTTAAACACTCCATCATTAAATAAAAATCTAGCTACAAACTCACTATCTTCCCTACCCCAGCCTATAAATTTTTCATTAAATCCCTCAATGGCTTCAAAATCACTTTTATAAAAACTCATATTGCAAGTTTTACTACCTTTAACAAGTTGTGATTTTTTAAAAAATTTCTTAGTTAGTTTTGAAAATTTATATACACATTTAGCTAAAAAAATACTTCTTTGATTTTTAAAACCTTTTTTATTAAAAGCTAAACTATAATTATTGTTTTTTAAGATTTCTTCGCTTTCATTTTTATTTAAAATTACTCTTGAACCTTGTAAAATTACTTTGCGTTTTGCAAATTCTAAATGATTTTTTACAAAGTCTTTTTCTAAAATCATATCACCATCAATTAAAATTATATATTCACTTTTAGAAGCTTTAATAGCATTATTTCTACTTTTTGCAGCACGAAAACCCTCATCTTCTTGCCAAATGTGTTTTAAAGGGCAAGGAAAATCTTTTTGATATTCTTCAATAAGCCTTGCTGTATCTTCTTTGCTACCATCATCTGCGATTAAAACTTCATTGGGTAAAAAGGCTAGATTTTTAACACTATCAAGCACTAATTTAAGGCGTTCTTTTTGATTATAAGTTGTTATTATTAAAGCGCAAGTTTTTGGCTTTTGCTTTTGAAGTTCATATAATTTCATGTATTTAAAAAAAGTCCCTAAGGCATTGCAAACGCTAATTATAAAACCCTTATAACCATATAAAAAGCCATTTTTTAAAAAATAATTTCTAAAAAAAGTCCAAAAAGCTCTTAAATTTGCTTTTAAAACACCACTTTTTTTGTGTATATTTTGTTTTGCCCAAAGGCTTGAGTAGTACTGCATTTTGTCAATTAGGTGGGAAATATCTCTAAAAGCATAATGCCTTAATCCATTTTTAAGATAAATTTTTTTAGCATTACTTGGCAAAACAAGGCTTTCATGTACTAAATTATCATTAAAACGAGTGAAATTTTTATTAAAAATTCTCCAAACATAATCAGGCCACCAACCACATGCCTTTATCCATTCGCCTTTATAGAGATTTTTACGACTAAGTGCGATGATATTATCTTCTTGAAGTTCTAAATTTTTAAGCTCTTTAATACACTCATTTTCAAGCACTTCATCAGCATCAATGCTTAAAATCCAATCATTTTTTGCATAACTTAAAGCAAGGTTTTTTAAAGCTCCAAAACCTATAAAAGCACTGTGGTAAATGTGCAAATTAGCAAAATCTTTTTTAAATTCATTAGCTATATTTAGGGTATTATCACTACTTTCATTGTTAAGTAAAATAATTTCATCAAAATCTTTTAAAGAATTTAAACATTCAAGCAAGGTTTGTTTTGCATTTTTTACGATGATAATAGCACTTATTTGCTTTAGATTCATTTTGCATCCTTGTAAATTTCCTTATTATAACTTGCAAAGCGTCTATGAAAAAAAAAGTATTCCCAAGGTCTTTTTTTAATCATTTCTTCGCAACTTTGTGCTTGATAAAGTGTCAGTTCTTCTAAGCTTGCATTTTGAGAATCTTTTACTTTAAAAAACTCTATGCAAAATTTACCATCTTCTTTATAGGCATAAACAGGGATGATCAAAGCATTACTTCTTTGTGCGATAAGGCTTGCTCCCATTTGATAATTCACTTCTTTGTTAAAAAATTTTAATCTTACGCTTTCGTTTTCTACACAGTCTTGATCAGTTAAAATTCCCAAAGTTCTCCCTTTTTTTAGAGCGCTTAGCATTTGTCTTATGCCGCCTTTTTTGTCGATAAGTTCTATGTCAAATTGGGTGCGACTTTGGCTTAAAATTTCATACATAATTTCACTTTTTAACTTTTTCCCTACTATAGAAATCGCACCATATTTAGCTGCATAAGCAAGGCTTAAAATTTCCCAGTTTCCATAGTGTGCAGTTGTGAAGATAATAGGACGATTTAAAGCTAGAGCATCTATAAGAAAATTTTCATTGATGAAATTTACTTTATTGAGAATTTTTTCTTTGGTGGTGTTTTGATTTTGCAAACAATCAATCCCAAATTGAGCAAAATTTTCATAAATTTTTAAAGACAATTTATCGCGTTCTTTTTGAGTGTATTGAGGAAAACAGATTTGCAAATTTGTATTGATGATTTTGCGGTGTTTTTTGTTAAGATAAAAAGCGATTCTTGCTACAATCAAAGCTAAAAAATGCAAGATACACTCAGGCATAAAAGTAACAAAAAATTTCAAAATATAATAAAGACTAAGATATATTCTATCACTATTTTTCATTAAGTAAGCCTTTGGCAAGTTTGAAGATATCTTCTTCTTCTATACGCGTGATACAAAAATCACTTTTATCGATATGCTTGGCATTTTGGATTTTTTTACCTGCATCAATGATTTTATTGATATGAGTTTGAAAAGCATTGCGGTAGCTTGGTGTTGCACCAAAAATCGTAATAGATGCCTTATTTAAAGCAAAAGCCAAATGTGTTGGGCCGCTATCATTTCCTATGATTAAATTCATCATTTTTGTAAAAGCCATTAGTTCTTCAAGATTGAATTTTGGCGCTAATTCTATATGTGTTTCATCAATACCACTAAGATTTAAAACCTCTTTAGCAAATTCGTATTCTTTTACATTTCCCCAAGCGAGCCAAATTTTTGTTTGTTGAAATTCATTGATTAAAAGCTTACAAAGTATAGCAAGTTTGGTTTTAGGATAGATTTTATTTTCTACACTTGAGCCCACATGTATGAGTATGTTTTTTTCGTTTTTGTCGAGTTTGAGTTTATTATTTAAGAGTTGTTTTAAATTTTCATCTACGCTAAAAATATCTTGTTTAAAGGCTAAATTTTTGACATTAAAATCAGTATTTAACATAAAGGAGGTAAGACTTAAGTATCTTACAAATACATTTTCATTGTAATCTAACTCAAGTTTTTGGTTGTAGAAATTATGAGCAAAACTTTCTTTAAGACTATTTTTATCAAAACCAAAATTATTTCTACTTAAAATTCGACTTACAATAGCAGATTTTATGAGCCCTTGTAGATCTATTACTGCATTATAGTTGTTTTTTCTTGCTTTAAGAAGAATTTTTAGGCTTTTTAAAATTTTTTTGTCTTTTAAGGGCAGGGCATAGAGTTTGTTTATTAAAGGATGGTTTTTAAGTATGCCTTCAAATTTTTCATCTACAAACCAATGAATTTCTATATCTTTTTTAAAATTTTTGATAAATTGCAAAACCACGGCACTTTGTATAATATCACCAAGTGCTGACAAACGAACAATTGCTATTTTCATTAAAAGCCTAATATTTTAAAATTTTTGCTATGATTTTAGCGAAATTATTTAAAAAAAGGTTAAAAATGGCAAAAAATGAAGGTTATATTTGTGTTTTTGATTGTGAGAGTGTGCCAGATGTTGAGCTTATCCGCAAAACTTTGGGTTTTGAAGGAAGTGATTTAGAGGTAAGTTTAAAAGCACTTCAGTGGCAAAAAGAACAAAGTGGGAGTGAGTTTTTGCCTTTGCCTTATCATAAAATTATCAGTATTTGTGCGGTTTTAAGTGATAATTTTGGAAAATTTATCAAAGTGAATAAAATTGATGGACAAAATGAAAAAGAAATGATTGAGAATTTTTTCAATTTTATAGAAAATTATGAGCCAAAATTAGTCAGTTTTAATGGTAAAAATTTCGATATGCCTGTTCTTGTTTTAAGGGCTTTAAAATACAATTTAAAAGCAGCAACTTATTTGGATACTCAAAGTGATAAATGGAATAATTATAAAACAAGATTTTCAGAATTAAAACATTGTGATTTATTAGAATCCTTAGGATCTAACGGGCGTGGAATAAAGCTTGATACACTTTGTTCTATGGTGGGTTTGCCAGGAAAATATGATGTGCATGGCGATGAGGTAATGAAACTTTTTTATGAAAATAAACTTGAAAAAATCCACGAATATTGTGAAAGTGATGTTTTAAACACCTATATGCTTTTTTTAAAATATGAACTTATTAAAGCTAATGTTGATGAAGAAGATTATGTTGGTTTTCTTTCTTATATGAGAGATTTCTTGTGTGCAAAAAAATCAGATCGTTCTTATACAGAAGTTTTTGCAAAAGCTTGTGAGAGTGAAATTTCAAAAGTTCGATCTTAAGTATTTAAGAAAATATATTAAAATTTATTTTTGACATTTTTAAAAAAAGGAATGATGATGAAAATTCTTATTAGCGGTGGTGCAGGTTATATAGGTTCTCATACTTTAAGACAATTTTTAAAAACAGATCATGAAATTTGTGTTTTAGATAATCTTTCTAAGGGTTCTAAAATCGCAATAGAAGATTTGCAAAAAACAAGAGCTTTTAAATTTTTCGAACAAGATTTAAGTGATTTTCAAGGCGTAAAAGCATTGTTTGAGAGAGAAAAATTTGACGCTATTGTGCATTTTGCAGCAAGCATTGAAGTTTTTGAAAGTATGCAAAATCCTTTAAAATATTATATGAACAACACTGTTAATACGACAAATCTCATCGAAACTTGTTTGCAAACTGGAGTGAATAAATTTATATTTTCTTCAACGGCGGCCACTTATGGCGAACCACAAACTCCCGTTGTGAGCGAAACAAGTCCTTTAGCACCTATTAATCCTTATGGGCGTAGTAAGCTTATGAGTGAAGAAGTTTTGCGTGATGCAAGTATGGCAAATCCTGAATTTAAGCATTGTATTTTAAGATATTTTAATGTTGCAGGTGCTTGTATGGATTATACTTTAGGACAACGCTATCCAAAAGCGACTTTGCTTATAAAAGTTGCAGCTGAATGTGCCGCAGGAAAACGTGATAAACTTTTCATATTTGGCGATGATTATGATACAAAAGATGGTACTTGCATAAGAGATTTTATCCATGTAGATGATATTTCAAGTGCACATTTAGCGGCTTTGGATTATTTAAAAGAGAATGAAAGCAATGTTTTTAATGTAGGTTATGGACATGGTTTTAGCGTAAAAGAAGTGATTGAAGCGATGAAAAAAGTTAGCGGAGTGGATTTTAAAGTAGAACTTGCCCCACGCCGTGCGGGTGATCCTAGTGTATTGATTTCTGATGCAAGTAAAATCAGAAATCTTACTTCTTGGCAGCCTAAATATGATGATTTAGAGCTTATTTGTAAATCTGCTTTTGATTGGGAAAAACAGTGTTAAAAAAACTTTTTTTTATTTTAAGTAAGGAAGATAAAAATTTTTTATTTTTCTTGCTTGTTTTTTCAGTATTTATTTCTTTTATAGAAACTTTTGCAATTTCTTTGGTAATGCCTTTTATCACTTTGGCTAGTGATTTTTCTTATTTTGATCGTAATAAATATTTAATCAGCCTAAAAGAATATCTTAATATCCCTGTTTTTGAAATCATTGTTTATTTTGGAGTGGGGCTTATTGTTTTTTATGTGTTTAGAGCTTTGTTAAATGCGTATTATTTTCATCTTTTGGCAAGATTTTCTAAAGGGCGTTATCATGCGATCGCTTATAAGGTTTTTTCTAAATTTTTAAATATTAATTATGAAAAATTTACTCAAAAAAATCAATCTGAAATTTTAAAGTCCATTACAGGGGAAGTTTATAATCTAAGCACTATGATTTCATCATTTTTACTTTTGATGAGTGAAATTTTTGTAGTACTTTTGCTTTATGCTTTAATGCTTTTGATTAATTATAAAATCACTTTGTTTTTAAGTATTTTTATGGTGTTAAATGCCTTTATTTTAGTGAAAATTTTAAGCCCTATCATTAAAAAAGCAGGAGTAAGACGCGAAGAAGCGATGAAAAATTTCTTTGAAATTTTAAATACAAATTTAAATAATTTCAAATTTATTAAGCTTAAAACCAAAGAAGATGGAGTATTAAGTCTTTTTAAAGCGCAAAGTGAAGCTTTTTCTAAAGCAAATATTACCAACGAAAGCGTAGCTGCGGTGCCTAGAATTTATCTTGAAGGAATAGGCTTTTGCGTACTTGTTTTTATCGTGGTATTTTTGGTTTTGAAAAATGAAAGTGATATTTCAGGTATTTTATCCACGATTTCTATTTTTGTTTTAGCGCTTTATCGCTTAATGCCAAGTGCAAATCGTATTATTACAAGTTATCATGATTTGCTTTATTATCATTCTTCTTTGGATATTATTTATCAAAATTTAAGACAAGAAGAAGAAAATTTGGGCGAGGAAAAATTAAGCTTTAATCAAGAGCTTAAAATTTGCAATCTTAGCTTTGGTTATGAGGGAAAAAAATATTTATTTAAAAATCTTAACTTAAATATTAAAAAAGGCGAAAAAATCGCTTTTATAGGGGAGAGTGGTTGTGGAAAAAGTACCTTAGTAGATCTTATCATAGGACTTTTAAAACCAAAAGAAGGGCAAATTTTAATTGATGAGCAAGAATTAAATGCAAATAATACAAAAAATTATCGCCAAAAAATAGGCTATATCCCGCAAAATATCTATCTTTTTAATGACAGTATAGCTAAAAATATCACTTTTGGAGATGCGGTTGATGAAGAAAAACTTAATAGGGTTATCAAACAAGCAAATTTAGAGCATTTTATAAAAAATTTACCTCAAGGAGTGCAAACAAAAGTGGGCGATGGGGGGAGTAATTTAAGCGGGGGACAAAAACAACGCATAGCTATAGCAAGAGCTTTATATTTAGAGCCTGAAATGTTAGTGCTTGATGAAGCAACTTCTGCGCTTGATACTCAAAGTGAAGCAAAAATTATGGATGAAATTTATAAAATTTCTAAAGATAAAACCATGATTATTATCGCACATCGCCTTTCTACGATAACACAATGTGATAAGGTTTATCGTTTAGAACACGGTAAGCTTAAAGAGGAGAAATGATGAAAATAAGCTTTATTATCGCAACTTTAAATTCAGGAGGTGCTGAGCGTGCTTTAGTAACCTTAGCTAATGCACTTTGCAAAGAGCATGAAGTAAGTATTATTAAATTTCATGCAGGAGAATCTTTTTATAAGCTTGAAAATGAAGTTAAAGTTACAAGTTTGGAACAATTTAGATTTGACACGCTTTATCATAAAATCGCAAGTCGTTTTAAGAAATTTTTTGCTTTAAGAAAGGCTTTGAAAGAAAGTAAGTCTGATGTTTTTATTTCTTTTTTGGATACGACTAATATTGCTTGTATTGCTGCGAAAATAGGGCTTAAAACTCCACTCATTATAAGTGAGCATAGCAATGAAGCGTATTTAAAACCTAAAATTTGGCGTTTTTTAAGAAGGGTAAGCTATCCTTTTTGTGATGCTTTAAGTGTGCTTGGAAGCAGTGATAAGGTGTATTATGAAAGATTTGTAAAAAGGGTTAAGCTTTTATTAAACCCTTGTCATTTTAGCGATGAAATTTCTTTTGATTCTAGTTTTGAAAAGGAAAATTTGGTTCTTTTTATAGGGCGTTTAGATCACAACAAAAACCCTGTAATGTTTTTAAAAGCTATAGCGCATTTGGATAAAAATTTACAAGAAAATTATAAATTTGTTATAGCAGGAGATGGACAGTTAAGACAAGAACTTGAATATAAGGTAAAATCTTTAGGAATAAAAGTTGATTTTTTAGGACGCGTTGAAAATGTCAAGGCTCTTTATGAAAAAGCAAAAGTGCTTTGCCTTTGTTCTTTTGTAGAGGGTTTGCCAACGGTTTTAATTGAAAGTTTGTATTTTGAGGTTTGTAGAATTTCAAGTTCTTATTATAATGGTGCTAAGGATTTAATCAAAGATAATCATGATGGGCTTTTGGTAGGTTGTGATGATGAAATAGCACTTGCTAAAAAACTTGAACTTGTTTTAAATGATGAAAATTTTAGAAAAGAACTTGTAAATAATGCCAAACAAAGGTGTAAAGACTTTGAAATTTCTCATATCAAAGAAGAATGGCTTAAGCTTATAGCCGAGGTTAAAAATGCCTAAACTTTCTGTTATAGTACCAACTTTTAATCGTCAAGTTTTGTTAGAAAAGGCTATTAAAAGCATACAAAATCAAGATTTTAAAGATTTAGAAATTATTGTAAGCGATGATAATTCTAGCGATGATACTAAAAGTGTGGTGCAAAATTTACAAAAAGATGATGATCGCATTAAGTATTTTTTAAATCAAAATTACAAACAAGGTCCAAATGGCAATAAAAACAATGGCTTAGATCAAGCAAGTGGCGAGTTTGTAACTTTTTTAGATGATGATGATGAGCTTTTATCCGGGGCTTTAAGTACCTTGATGCAAAAAGCAAATGAGGGTTATGCTCATGTTTTTGGAAATTGTTTGATAGAAAAAGAAGGAAATTTAAGCAAGGAATTTAGCGGCAAGGGCTTGGAAAAAGATAGTGAAATTTCTAAAAAAGATTTTTTAATGGCTAAATTTAGCGGAGAGTTTTTTTCTGTTTTTAAAAAATCCCTACTTGAAAATAAGCGTTTTAATGAAGAATTTTATGGCAATGAAGCCACGCTTTGGGTAAATTTATACAAAGAAAAAAGTTTTTATATCCATAAGGCTTTTAGGATTTATAGAATTTTTAGGCAAGATAGCGTGACTTTAGGGGCGAGTAAAAATGCTTATAGGGTGTATTTGGGATATTTAGAGCTTGCTAAAATTTTAGAAAATGAACTTAGAATGAGTAAGGATAAAGATTATAAAAAAACTTGTGCGAGTTATTATAAAATGGCAGCTTATTATGCAAAACTTGCAAAAAATTATAAAGCCCTTTATAAATGTTTGTTTAAAAGCCTAAGTATAAAAATCAACGCTCCTGCTTTGATATTACTCATTTTAAGTATAATTCCAAATAATATGATTGAAAAATTATCAAAAATTCGGGTGGCTTTATGCAAAAATTAGGCATTTTTATTTATTCTTTAGGAAGTGGTGGTGCTGAAAGAGTTGTGGCGACTTTATTGCCTATTTTAAGTTTGAAATTTGAAGTGCATTTGATCTTGATGAATGATAAAATTTCTTATGAAATTCCAGAGTGTCAAATTCATTTTTTAGAATGTTCAAAACCTAGTGAAAATCCTATTTTGAAATTTTTAAAACTACCTTTTTTGGCTTTAAAATACAAAAAACTTTGCAGAAATTTAGGTATTGATACAGAATTTGTTTTTTTAAATCGACCTAATTATATAGCTTTAATGGCAAGAATGTTTGGAAACAAAACTCGCCTTGTGATCAATGAATGCACTACGCCAAGTGTGATGTATATGAAAAATAATTTTAATTCTTTGGTAAATAAATTTTTAATTTCTTTGCTTTACCCAAAAGCTGATTTAATCTTGCCTAATTCTAAGGGAAATTTAGAAGATTTAGTGCAAAATTTTAGTATAAGTCCAAAAAAATGTGAAATTTTATACAATGCCATCGATTTAGAAAACATAGGGCAAAAAGCCCTTGAAGACATAGCTTTAAAAGATAAATTTATTTTAAGTGTAGGCAGGCTTGATAAAGGTAAAAATCATGCTTTATTAATTCGTGCTTATGCGAGATTGAAAACAGATTTAAAGCTTGTGATTTTAGGTGAAGGTGTGCTTAAGGATGAGCTTTTAGCTTTGATTAAAGAATTAAATTTGGAAGAAAAGGTTTTGCTTTTAGGATTTGATAATAATCCTTATAAATACATGGCTAAATGCGAATTTTTTGCTTTTGCTTCTGTGTTTGAAGGTTTTTCAAATGTTTTAATCGAAAGTTTGGCTTGTTCTTGTGCGGTGGTTTGCACTGATCATAAAAGTGGTGCAAGAGAGCTTTTTGGCGATGATGAATTTGGACTTTTAGTAGAAGTAGATAATGAAAACTCTATGTTTCAGGGTTTAAAAACTATGCTTGAAGACGATAAATTAAGAAAAGCGTATAAAAACAAAGCTAAAACTAGGGCTAAAGCCTTTGATAAAGTAAAAATTGCACGCGATGCTTTGAAATATTTATTAGGATAAAAGATGTTGAAAAAAGAGTATTTAAAAAACCCTTATTTAGTTTTGTTTGCGATGATTGTATTAGCTTATGTTTTTAGTGTATTTTGCAGGTTTTATTGGGTTTGGTGGGCAAGTGAGTTTAACGAGTATTTTTTCAATAATCAATTAATGATCATTTCAAACGATGGCTATGCTTTTGCTGAGGGCGCAAGAGATATGATAGCAGGTTTTCATCAGCCTAATGATTTGAGTTATTATGGATCTTCTTTATCTACGCTTACTTATTGGCTTTATAAAATCACACCTTTTTCTTTTGAAAGTATCATTTTATATATGAGTACTTTTTTATCTTCTTTGGTGGTGATTCCTATTATTTTACTAGCTAATGAATACAAACGCCCTTTAATGGGCTTTGTAGCTGCTCTTTTAGCAAGTGTAGCAAACAGTTATTATAATCGCACTATGAGTGGGTATTATGATACGGATATGCTGGTAATTGTTTTACCTATGTTTATTTTATTTTTTATGGTAAGAATGATTTTAAAAAAAGACTTTTTTTCATTGATTGCCTTGCCATTATTTATAGGAATTTATCTTTGGTGGTATCCTTCAAGTTATACTTTAAATGTAGCTTTAATTGGACTTTTTTTAATTTATACACTTATTTTTCATAGAAAAGAAAAGATTTTTTATATAGCTGTGATTTTGTCTTCTCTTACTCTTTCAAATATAGCATGGTTTTATCAAAGTGCCATTATAGTAATACTTTTTGCTTTATTTGCTTTAGAGCAAAAACGCTTAAATTTTATGATTATAGGAATTTTAGGTAGTGCAACTTTGATATTTTTGATTTTAAGTGGTGGGGTTGATCCCATACTTTATCAGCTTAAATTTTATATTTTTAGAAGCGATGAAAGTGCGAATTTAACACAGGGCTTTATGTATTTTAATGTTAATCAAACCATACAAGAAGTTGAAAATGTAGATTTTAGCGAATTTATGCGAAGAATTAGTGGTAGTGAAATTGTTTTCTTGTTTTCTTTGTTTGGTTTTGTATGGCTTTTGAGAAAACATAAAAGTATGATTATGGCTTTACCTATATTGGTGCTTGGGTTTTTAGCCTTAAAAGGAGGACTTAGATTTACCATTTATTCTGTACCTGTAATGGCTTTAGGATTTGGTTTTTTATTGAGCGAGTTTAAGGCTATATTGGTTAAAAAATATAGCCAATTAACTTCAAATGTTTGTATTGTTTTTGCAACTATTTTGACTTTGGCTCCAGTATTTATCCATATTTACAACTATAAAGCGCCAACAGTTTTTTCTCAAAATGAAGCATCATTATTAAATCAATTAAAAAATATAGCCAATAGAGAAGATTATGTGGTAACTTGGTGGGATTATGGTTATCCTGTGCGTTATTATAGCGATGTGAAAACTTTAGTAGATGGTGGAAAGCATTTAGGTAAGGATAATTTTTTCCCTTCTTTTTCTTTAAGTAAAGATGAACAAGCTGCAGCTAATATGGCAAGACTTAGTGTAGAATATACAGAAAAAAGCTTTTATGCTCCGCAAAATGATATTTTAAAATCAGACATTTTACAAGCCATGATGAAAGATTATAATCAAAGCAATGTGGATTTATTTCTAGCTTCATTATCAAAACCTGATTTTAAAATCGATACACCAAAAACTCGTGATATTTATCTTTATATGCCCGCTAGAATGTCTTTGATTTTTTCTACGGTGGCTAGTTTTTCTTTTATTAATTTAGATACAGGAGTTTTGGATAAACCTTTTACCTTTAGCACAGCTTATCCACTTGATGTTAAAAATGGAGAAATTTATCTTAGCAACGGAGTGGTTTTAAGCGATGATTTTAGAAGTTTTAAAATAGGTGATAATGTGGTTTCTGTAAATAGTATCGTAGAGATTAATTCTATTAAACAAGGTGAATACAAAATCACTCCAATCGATGATAAGGCTCAGTTTTATATTTTTTATTTAAAGGATAGTGCTATTCCTTACGCACAATTTATTTTAATGGATAAAACCATGTTTAATAGTGCTTATGTGCAAATGTTTTTTTTGGGAAATTATGATAAGAATTTATTTGACTTGGTGATTAATTCTAGAGATGCTAAAGTTTTTAAACTTAAAATTTAAGGGTTGAAAATGAGAATAGGATTTTTATCACATGCAGGAGCGAGTATTTATCATTTTAGAATGCCTATTATAAAAGCGTTAAAAGATAGAAAAGACGAAGTTTTTGTTATAGTGCCGCAAGATGAATACACGCAAAAACTTAGAGATCTTGGCTTAAAAGTAATTGTTTATGAGTTTTCAAGAGCTAGTTTAAATCCTTTTGTGGTTTTAAAGAATTTTTTTTATCTTGCTAAGGTTTTGAAAAATTTAAATCTTGATTTTATTCAAAGTGCGGCACACAAAAGCAATACTTTTGGAATTTTAGCAGCAAAATGGGCAAAAATTCCTTATCGTTTTGCCTTAGTAGAAGGCTTGGGATCTTTTTATATAGATCAAGGTTTTAAGGCAAATTTAGTGCGTTTTGTTATTAATAGTCTTTATAAATTAAGTTTTAAATTTGCACACCAATTTATTTTTGTCAATGAAAGTAATGCTGAGTTTATGCGGAATTTAGGACTTAAAGAAAATAAAATTTGCGTGATAAAATCTGTAGGGATCAATTTAAAAAAATTTTTTCCTATTTATGTAGAATCGGAAAAAAAAGAGCTTTTTTGGAAAAATTTAAACATAGATAAAAAACCCATTGTGCTTATGATAGCAAGAGCTTTATGGCATAAGGGTGTAAAAGAATTTTATGAAAGTGCTACTATGCTAAAAGACAAAGCAAATTTTGTTTTAGTTGGTGGAAGAGATGAAAATCCTTCTTGTGCAAGTTTGGAGTTTTTAAACTCTGGCGCGGTGCATTATTTGGGTGCTAGAAGTGATATAGTCGAGCTTTTGCAAAATTGTGATATTTTTGTTTTGCCAAGCTATAAAGAAGGCTTTCCTGTAAGTGTTTTGGAGGCAAAAGCTTGCGGTAAGGCTATAGTGGTGAGTGATTGTGAAGGTTGTGTGGAGGCTATTTCTAATGCTTATGATGGACTTTGGGCAAAAACAAAAAATGCTAAAGATTTAAGCGAAAAAATTTCACTTTTATTAGAAGATGAAAAATTAAGATTAAATTTAGCTAAAAATGCCGCCCAAGATGCTTTACAATACGATGAAAATATAATCGCACAGCGTTATTTAAAACTTTATGATAGGGTAATTAAGAATGTATGAAAAAGTTTTTAAAAGAATTTTTGATTTTATTTTATCTTTAGTGCTTTTAGTGCTTTTTTCTCCGGTGATTTTAATCACTGCTTTACTTTTAAAAATCACTCAAGGAAGTGTGATTTTTACCCAAAATCGTCCCGGGTTAGATGAAAAAATTTTTAAAATTTATAAATTTAAAACCATGAGCGATGAAAGAGATGAAAAGGGTGAGTTATTAAGCGATGAATTGCGTTTGAAAGCTTTTGGAAAAATCGTTAGAAGCTTAAGTTTGGATGAGCTTTTGCAACTTTTTAATGTTTTAAAAGGGGATATGAGTTTTGTTGGACCTAGACCTCTTTTGGTTGAGTATTTGCCTCTTTACAATAAAGAGCAAAAATTGCGTCATAAAGTGCGTCCAGGTATAACAGGATGGGCGCAGGTAAATGGTAGAAATGCTATTTCTTGGCAGAAAAAATTCGAACTTGATGTGTATTATGTGAAAAATATTTCTTTTTTGCTTGATTTAAAAATCATGTTTTTAACAGCTTTAAAGGTTTTAAAACGAAGTGGGGTAAGCAAAGAAGGCCATGTTACAACAGAGAAATTTAATGGCAAGAACTGAAAAAATTTATATTTATGGTGCTAGTGGTCATGGGCTTGTTTGTGAAGATGTGGCTAAAAATATGGGTTATAAAGAATGTATTTTTTTAGATGATTTTAAAGGAATGAAATTTGAAAGTACCTTACCTAAATATGATTTTTTTATAGCCATAGGAAACAATGAAATTCGAAAAAAGATTTATCAAAAAATTTCAGAAAATGGCTTTAAAATTGTCAATCTTATCCATAAAAGCGCGCTTATAAGTCCTAGCGCAATCGTGGAAGAAAATGCAGGAATTTTAATCATGCCTTATGTAGTGATTAACGCTAAAGCTAAAATAGAAAAAGGTGTGATTTTAAATACTTCAAGCGTAATTGAGCATGAATGTGTGATAGGGGAATTTTCTCATGTGAGTGTGGGAGCTAAATGTGCGGGTAATGTAAAAATTGGTAAAAATTGTTTTTTAGGGATTAATTCTTGTGTTTTGCCTAATTTAAGTTTGGCAGATGATAGTATTTTAGGTGGTGGAGCAACTTTAGTTAAAAATCAAGATGAAAAAGGTGTTTTTGTGGGAGTACCTGCAAAAAGGATGTAAATTGCATTTTAATAACAATCTTGTTGTTCACTATATAGTAAATCCTTCGCCTTTGGGGTGGATTGTCATTAATTTACTAACCATATGTCTAATATGCTACATATTTCCTTTGAAAAATTCTTTAAAACACAAAAAACTTTTTAGTCTTAAAGCAAATGTAAATTCTAAAAATAGTAGGATTATAAAATATACAGGTATTGCTGCTTTTTTGGGTGGATTAATAGGAATTTGGTATAATTTTGAAGGTTTTTATCAACTTCTTTTTTTCTTTGAATTAGAAAATGAAAATTTAAAAACACTTTGGAGTTTGCAAGTATCAGTTTCTTCTGTGATAACAGGTATGTTATTATTGTTGATATATGTTATAAATTTAGCAATGGTTTGTGAAAATGGAATTTATATAGTTAGTAAATTTAATCTTTTTTATATGTATTTTATAAAACGAGAAGATTTGGAAATTGTTAAAATAGAAAAAATGAAATTTTTAAATCAAGTTGAAGTTTGTTTTGTTATCAAAACAAAAAATAAAATACTCCTTAAATGCTTTGAAAGTATTTATAAAAAAGAAGACTTAGAAAAGCTTAAAAATTGGTATGAAAACAAGCTTTGACTATAAAAAGAATTTAAATATTTGAATCTTTGTAAATTTTTTTAGGTAAAATAGAGTCAATTTATAAAAATTTTGTTTTACACAAAGGATAAATCATGAGATTTTTTCTTTCTCCTCCGCATATGGGTGGTAATGAATTAAAATACATAGAAGAAGTTTTCAAAAGCAATTATATAGCACCTTTGGGTGAATTTGTAAATCGCTTTGAACAAAGTGTCAAGGCTTACAGTAAAAGTGAAAATGCCTTAGCTTTAAATTCAGCCACAGCGGCTTTGCATTTAGCTTTAAGGGTGGCAGGGGTAAAACAAGATGATATTGTTTTGGCTTCTTCTTTTACTTTTATCGCTTCAGTAGCACCTATTTGTTATCTTAAAGCAAAACCTGTATTTATAGATTGTGATGAAACTTATAATATCGATGTAGATTTATTAAAGCTTGCTATTAAAGAATGTGAAAAAAAACCAAAAGCATTGATTTTAACTCATCTTTATGGCAATGCGGCTAAAATGGATGAAATTGTTGAAATTTGCAAAGAAAATGAAATTGTTTTAATCGAAGATGCTGCTGAAGCTTTAGGAAGTTTTTATAAGAATAAAGCTTTAGGAACTTTTGGAGAATTTGGAGCTTATTCTTATAATGGCAATAAAATTATCACCACTTCAGGTGGAGGTATGCTTATAGGAAAAAATAAAGAAAAGATTGAAAAAGCAAGATTTTATAGCACTCAAGCTAGGGAAAATTGTTTGCATTATGAACATTTAGATTATGGTTATAATTACCGCTTAAGCAATGTTTTAGGAGCTATTGGCGTAGCGCAAATGGAGGTTTTAGAACAAAGAGTGCTTAAAAAAAGAGAAATTTATGAGTGGTATAAAGAATTTTTAGGAGAGTGTTTTAGCTTTTTAGATGAATTAGAAAATTCAAGAAGCAATCGCTGGTTAAGTACAGCTTTGATTGATTTTGATAAAAATGAACTTAATTCTTGTCAAAAAGATATAAATATCAGTCAAAAAAATATTACTTTGCATCCAAAAATTTCAAAACTCATAGAAGATTTGAAAAATGAACAAATAGAAACAAGACCATTATGGAAAGCTATGCACGCTCAAGAAGTATTTAAAGGAGCTAAGGCTTATCTTAATGGCAATAGTGAGTTATTTTTCCAAAAAGGAATTTGTTTGCCAAGTGGCACGGCGATGAGTAAAGATGATGTTTATGAAATTTCAAAACTGATCTTAAAGAGCATAAAGGCTTAAAATGATTTTTTATAAAAGCAAAAGATTAGCATTTTTTTTAACTTCAGATATTGTTTTAATTTTACTTAGCGTTTATCTGGCTTTTTCTTTGAGATTTAGTGGAGATATTCCGAGTATTTTTTATCATGGTATGATGGTTTCTGCTATTATTTTGCTTGTTTTAAAACTTTCATTTTTGTTTGTTTTTAGAATTTATAAAGTAGCTTGGAGATTTTTTTCTCTCAATGAAGCAAGAAAGATTTTTATCGCTTTGCTTTTAGCTGAGTTTTGTTTTTTTCTTATTTTTTATTTTTTTAGTGATTTTTTTAATCCTTTTCCAAGAAGTGCTATTGTGATAGATTTTGTTCTTTCTTATATGTTTATAGGTACTTTAAGAATTAGCAAAAGAATGCTTGTGGATTTTAAACCTTCTAGAATGAAAGAAGAAGAAACTCCTTGTATTGTAGTAGGGGCAACTTCTAAGGCTTTGCATTTGTTAAAAGGTGCGAAAGAAGGTTCTTTAGGGCTTTTTCCTGTAGGCGTAGTTGATGCGAGAAAAGAGCTTATAGGGACTTATTGTGATAAATTTATTGTAGAAGAAAAAGAAAAAATAAAATCTTATGTAGAACAAGGGGTAAAAACTGCCATTATTGCTTTAAGACTTGAACAAGAAGAGCTTAAAAAACTTTTTGAAGAACTTGTAGCTTATGGTATTTGCGATGTAAAAATATTTTCTTTTACAAGAAACGAAGCAAGAGATATCAGTATAGAAGACTTGCTTGCTAGAAAACCAAAAGATTTAGATGATAGTGCTGTGGCGGCTTTTTTAAAAGATAAGGTAGTTTTGGTAAGTGGAGCAGGTGGAACTATAGGCAGTGAACTTTGTAAGCAATGTATTAAATTTGGTGCTAAGCATCTTATCATGGTTGATCATAGTGAGTATAATCTTTATAAGATCAATGATGATTTAAATTTATATAAAGAAAAAATTACTCCTATTTTACTGAGTATTTTAGATAAGCAAAGTTTAGATGAGGTATTAAAAACTTATAAACCCGAGCTTATTTTACATGCAGCCGCTTATAAACATGTGCCTCTTTGCGAACAAAATCCACATTCAGCAGTAATCAATAATATTTTAGGAACTAAAATTTTATGCGACAGTGCTAAAGAAAACAAAGTAGCTAAATTTGTGATGATAAGTACAGATAAAGCAGTACGACCAACAAATATTATGGGTTGCACTAAGAGAGTTTGCGAGCTTTATACTTTAAGTATGAGTGATGAAAATTTTGAAGTTGCTTGTGTGCGTTTTGGTAATGTTTTAGGTTCTAGTGGTAGTGTGATACCGAAATTTAAAGCACAAATTGCCAATAATGAGCCTTTAACTTTAACGCACCCTGATATAGTGCGTTATTTTATGCTTGTGGCTGAGGCAGTGCAACTTGTTTTACAAGCTGGAGCTATCGCAAAAGGGGGAGAACTTTTTGTTTTGGATATGGGTAAGCCTGTGAAAATCATAGATTTAGCTAAAAAAATGCTTTTACTTTCTAATCGCAATGATTTAGAAATTAAAATCACAGGCTTAAGAAAAGGTGAGAAGCTTTATGAAGAGCTTTTGATTGATGAAAATGATGCTAAAACACAATATGAGAGTATTTTTGTAGCAAAGAATGAGAAGGTTGATCTTGATTGGCTTAATAAAGAGATAGAAAATTTACAAATATGTGAAGATATTTCAGAGGCTTTATTAAAGATTGTACCTGAATTTAAACACAATAAAGAAGGTGTATAATGTATATAAAAGATATACAAAGATTTGAAGATAATCGCTATCGTGCTAGAGCTTATATGAGTTATATTTTAACAAGAAATCTGCCCAATAAACTTCCTGATATTCACCTTGAAACGATTAAAACAGCTTTGGATAAAATAGCTCATGAAGTTGTTGTTTTTGATGCTTTGTATATTTTAGATATTTCAGGCATGCAAATAGAAAATGCGATTTCCTTAAATAAAGCTCATGAAATAGGGCAGGGTGAGGATAGAAGTACTCGTTCTTATTTTTATAGAGCTGTAAAATTAAGACGATGTGTTTTGAGCGATCCTTATCCTTCGGTTTTAAATAATGAGCTTTGCGTGACAGCTTCTATGCCAATTTACGATGATAAAAATAACTTGCTTTTTGTTGTTTGTATTGATATCAAGCTTGAAGATATTTTAAAGATTATTCAAGCAGGAAAATTTGAATTTGTTTTTACTCAGTTTAGTCGTTTGGTATATTTTTGCTTCGCACTGGTTTTATTTGTGATTACTTGTTTTTTATTTCAAAAAGGTTTTTTTAGTCTTTTTGATAATCAAGCTATAGGTATAGAACATATGTTTGAAAGTACCATCGCTATAACTTTGGCTTTAGCTATTTTTGATTTGGCAAAAACTTTGATCGAACAAGAAGTATTAGGAAGGACGAAAAAAGAAGAAGGCGGAATTCAAAAAACTATGGTGAGATTTTTGGGTTCTATTATCATTGCTTTAGCTATAGAAGCTTTGATGTTGGTATTTAAACTTGCTATTGGTGATCTTTCTCAGATGATTTATGCGATTTATCTTATCGGTGGAGTGAGCTTGCTTCTTTTAGGTTTAAGTGTATATTTATTTACGGTTAAGTATAAAAATAATAATATTTGAGTAAAAATTTAAGTAAAAGATGATATAATGCTGTTTTTTAAAATTTTTTAGCTTGATTAATAAGGCTAAAAAGGGTAAAATAAAACTATAAAAACTTTGAAAGGACGAAATTGTGAAATTGTTAGTTGTTGATGACAGTTCTACTATGAGAAGGATTATTAAAAATACCCTAACAAGACTTGGACACGATGATGTTTTAGAAGCTGAGCATGGCGTTGAAGCTTGGGATTTATTAACTAAAAATGAAGATGTAAAAGTTTTAATTACAGATTGGAATATGCCAGAAATGAATGGCTTGGAGTTGGTAAAAAAAGTAAGAGCAGAGAAAAAATATGAAGATATGCCTATCATCATGGTTACAACTGAGGGTGGAAAAGCTGAAGTGATTACTGCTTTAAAAGCTGGCGTAAATAACTATATTGTAAAACCTTTTACTCCACAAGTTTTAAAGGAAAAACTTGAAGATGTTTTAGGAACAGGAAGTGGAGAAGGTGCAGCTGAGTAAAGGCTGATTTTTAAAATTCTAAATGCAAAAAAAATATTATGAATTGTTCTTTATCGTAGAAGAGCAGTATAAAAATTTATTTCTTGATTTTGCTTTTGATTTAGGTATAGAAGCCATAGAAGAGAAAGATAATGGTGTTTACATTAGATCCCATGAGAGTTTAGAAGAGTTTTCATGGGCACTTGAAATATTTGCTCAAAAACTTACAACTACTTTCAATTTAAACCATAAAATTATTTCTAATTTAAGTCTTGTAGAGAAAGAAAACAAGGACTGGATACAAGAATATAAAAAAGGCATAAAACCTATCTTAGTGGATAATGTTTACATCCATACAACTTGGCAAGAAGAAAAGAAGAATTGTATAAATATAAAGATTAATCCAGCCTTAGCCTTTGGCTCAGGACATCACGAAAGCACATATTCTTGTGTAAAATTTTTACAAAAATTTTCTAAAAGTAAATTAAGAGCTTTAGATCTTGGTTGTGGTAGTGGAATTTTGGGTATTATTATGGCAAAGTTTGGTTGTAATGTTGAAATTTGTGATACTGATGAGTTGGCTATTGATAGTTCTTTAGAAAATGCAAGATTAAATGGTGTCGATTTTCACAAGGCTTGGTGTGGATCTATAGATAAAGCAAATGGTTTATATAATCTAATTGTTGCAAATATCATTGCAGATGTGATTTTAATTTTAGAAAAAGATATTAAAAACCATTTAGAAGATAATGCTATACTTATTTTGTCAGGAATTTTAGATAAATATTCAACAAGAATTAAAGAAAAATTTCAAGATTTGGAACTCATTGATGAAATGCAAATCAATGAGTGGTGTAGTTTTGTATATAAAAATAATAAAAAAGGATAAGTAATGAATAATAATACCCAAAATAATAAGGGTAATCCGCAGGGTAATAATTTTTTTAACAAAAATCCCATTTTTATTTTTGCGATTTTTGCAATTATAATGATAATTATTTTTAAGGGATTTTTTGATGGCAATGGTTCTTTTGGCGGGGCATTGAATGGCAATGAAGTAAATAAAAATGTCCCTTATTCTGAGTTAAAAAAGCTTATTGAAAGTGGACAAATCAATCAAGTTAGTATAGGACAAACAACAATCAAAGCGATTTCAAGCTCTCACAATACTGTTTATACAGCAAAAAAAGTTAATGATCCTGAGCTTGTGAGTTTACTAGATAGTAAAAATATCGCTTATGGTGCGTATTCTGAAACAAATTGGTTTACGGATATACTTTTTTCATGGGTTTTGCCAGTATTTATTTTCTTTGGTATTTGGATGTTTTTGGCAAGTCGTATGCAAAAAAATATGGGAAGTTCTATATTGGGTATAGGAAGTTCTAAGAAGCTTGTAAATTCAGAAAAACCTAAAGTAAAATTTAGCGATGTAGCTGGTGTTGAAGAAGCTAAAGAAGAAGTAAAAGAAATTGTAGATTTTTTAAAGTATCCTGAAAGATATATTAAATTGGGAGCTAAAATTCCAAAAGGGCTTTTACTTGTTGGGCCTCCAGGTACAGGAAAAACTTTGCTTGCAAAAGCAGTTGCAGGTGAAGCTGATGTGCCGTTTTTTAGTGTTTCAGGTTCGTCTTTTATAGAAATGTTTGTGGGTGTAGGTGCTTCTCGTGTGAGAGATTTATTTGAAAATGCAAAAAAAGAAGCTCCTGCTATTGTTTTTATAGATGAAATAGATGCTATTGGTAAAAGTCGTGCAGCAAGTGGCATGATGGGTGGAAACGATGAAAGAGAGCAAACTTTAAATCAGCTTTTGGCTGAAATGGATGGCTTTGGGACAGAAAGTTCCCCAGTCATTGTTTTAGCAGCAACAAATCGCCCAGAAGTTTTAGATGCAGCGCTTTTAAGACCAGGAAGGTTTGATAGACAAGTTTTAGTTGATAAACCTGATTTTAAAGGTAGGTGTGATATTTTAAAAGTGCACATGAAAGATGTCAAAATCTCCCCAAAAGTTAAAGTAGAAGATATAGCACGCTTAACCGCAGGGCTTGCAGGAGCTGATCTTGCAAATATTATTAATGAAGCAGCGCTTTTAGCGGGTAGGGATTCTAAAAAATATGTAGAACAAAATGATTTAGTTGAAGCTGTTGAAAGAGCTATAGCAGGGCTTGAGAAGAAATCACGTCGTATTAATGAAAAAGAAAAGAAAATTGTTACTTATCATGAATGCGGTCATGCTTTGATTGCTGAAACTACCAAAGGCGCAAAACGTGTAAGTAAGGTTTCTGTGATTCCGCGTGGTCTTGCGGCTTTAGGTTATACTTTAAATACTCCTGAGGAAAATAAATTTTTAATGCAAAAACATGAACTTATCGCTGAAGTAGATGTACTTTTGGGTGGTCGTGCAGCTGAAGAAGTGTTTATAGGTGAAATTTCAACGGGTGCAAGTAATGATTTAGAAAGAGCAACCGATATCATAAAAGCTATGATTTCTATGTATGGTATGAGTGAAATTGCAGGACTTATGGTACTTGAAAAACAAAGAAATACTTTCTTAAGTGGTGGACAAACTATCAAAGATTATTCTGAAAAGATGGCAGAATCTTTAGATGATTATGTAAAGAAAACCTTGGATGAACGCTATAAAGATGTTAAAGATACTTTAAATACTTATAAGGGAGCGATTGAGACTATGGTTGCAGCCCTTTATGAAGAAGAAACTATTGAAGGTAATAAAGTGCGCGAGATTATTAAAGAGTTTGAGGATCAAAATAGTCTACCAACTCGTTTACAAGAACTCGAAGAAGTTAAAACTGAAGTTAAAGTAGAAGAATGAAAGATTTTATTGCAAAATATGGATATTTAAGTCTTATTATTTTAAGCTTAATTTTTATTTTTGTGTGGATTTTTTATTCTTTTTCCATCTTGCTATTAGCATTAATTGTAATTTGTATTTTTCTTTTTAGAGCGCCCAAAAGAGAACTTGTTTGTAGTGATGAAAAAGCTATTTTTGCACCTATGGATGGTAGGGTTACTAAAATAGAAAATATTCATCATAAAGATTTGGGTGAATGTGTTGAAATTGCTATTAAAAATGCTCTTTATGATGCTGGGAATTTTAATACACCTTTTGCAATGTCTATAATAGATATTCGTTTACGACATGGGCTTTTTTTGTGCAGTGAATTAAAATCTGCAAAAATGATGAATGAAAGAGCTTTTATTTTGGCAAAAGTTAAAGAGAATAAAACGATAGCCTTGCGAATCTATGCAGGTTCTTTTGATAGAAAATTAAAGCTTGATAATATTTCTCATGATTTAAAAGCAGGAGATAGAATGGGTTTTTTAATTAATGGCTCTATAAGTTTACTTTTACCAAAAGATACTAGAATTCATATAGGCTTAAATGATGAAATTAAAGCAGGTTCATTGCTAGGCTATTTTGCGTAAGGAAAAATAATGAATAACAGACCGCAACTAATTTATATTTTACCCAATCTTTTTACAGCTGCTTCAGCTTTTTTAGGGGTTATTTCTATTATAGCTTCAATACATGGAAATTATTATACAGCTTTGATTTATATTATTTTATCTTTGATTTGCGATGGGCTTGATGGCCGCGTTGCAAGACTTACAAATTCTACTTCAAAATTTGGAGTAGAATTTGATTCTTTAGCTGATCTAGTAGCTTTTGGAGTTGCTCCAGCGGTTCTTTTTTATATGGCTATAGGTTATGATTTTGGAAAGCTTGGATCTTTGATTACAGCTTTTTTTGTGGTTTTTGGAGCTATTCGTTTGGCGAGATTTAATGTTACCACAGGCACTTATGAACCCTCCGTTTTTATAGGTCTTCCTATACCTACTGCAGCAGTTGTGAGTGCTATATGGACTTATGCATTTATCAGTTATGATTTTTTAAAGCCTTATGGTGTAGTTTTTTTGGTGCTTCAAGCAATTTTAGGGCTTTTAATGGTAAGTAATATACGCTATCCTAGCTTTAAAAAGCTTGATTTTAATCGTTCTAGTGTTTTAAAAGTTTTGATTATTTTAATTATAATATTTTCATTTTTATATCTTTACCCTCTTGAAAGTTTAGTAATTTTAGCAAGCTTGTATGTGCTTTATGGAATTATTCGAGTTTTATATACTATTATCGTTTCAAAATTTAAGACAAGAAATCAAGAGTAAAATTTTTCAATGACTTCGCATTCTTCTTGAGTGAAGCCAGCTTTGATTCTTGCTTGAATGTTAAGTTTTTTTCCTGCAAGAGAGAATTGTTTAAATGTTTTGCAAAGCTCAATAAAATCATACCTGTTTTGGTTTGCAAATTTCCACCAAGTATCTCCTTTTTTAACGTGTTTTATTTCATCATTAAGTATAATTTCAAGATATTCCATTAGAAGATTTTTAATGGAATGATTGGAACTTTGAAGTTTTTGAACAACAAAGGGGTTGGCATCAAGCCCTTTAGCTTCTAAACCTCTATGAACTACTCCCATTCTAAAGCTTAAAGAGTCTTTTGTAGCTTCTAGAGCAGATTCTAAATTATCATGCACTGGAAAATTTCCATATTTGTAACCAAGTTCTTTAAGTGCTGAATTTAAAAGTTTGAAATGTTTAATTTCCTCATCTGCTACCTCCAGCCAATCGTAATAAAATTGCAAAGGTAAATTTTTAAAGCGATAACTCGCATCTAAAGCCAGGTTAATTGCATTAAATTCTATATGAGCGACTGAATGAATTATTTTAGCAAGCGCATGAGTTGAATTGACAAATTTAGGCCTTCTTATACGCGTAGGATGAAGCAAGGTAATTTGTTGTGATGTATTTTTTTTGAAAATGCTTTGATGCTCGTGATTAAAATTAAATTTGTGGCTTTTAAAGTCTTCATAAAAATTTTGAAAAGAGTGAAATTTTATAGTTACATTTTTTTCATATAAAATATCTTGAAGTTCTTGAAAAAATTCTTTTTGCATTTAAAACTTTCTTGAAAATTATAAAAATTTATCATTTAAAATTGAAAATTTAATTATATAATATAAAAATTATTTTATAAGGGTAGATCATGAAAGAATTAAATGAAGAAGAAAAAAAAGTAATTTTAAATAAAGGAACAGAAGCTCCTTTTAGTGGGAAATATAATGATTTTTATGAAAAAGGAATCTATCAATGCAAGCAATGTGGAGCTTCGCTTTATAAATCCGAAGATAAATTTAAATCAGGTTGTGGATGGCCTAGCTTTGATGATGAAATAAAAGGGGCTGTTAAAAGAATTCCTGATAAAGATGGGATTAGAACCGAGATTGTATGTGCAAATTGCAATGGACATTTAGGTCATGTTTTTGAAGGAGAAGGATTTTCTGCTAAAAATGTAAGACATTGTGTAAATTCTATTTCTTTGGAATTTGTAAAAACTAAGGATTGATAGTGTTTTCTAGTATGGGTTCTGAGCTTTATTTGATGTTTTTTGCTGCAATTACTTTACTTGCTATATTAAATCCTTTTGGTAATTTAACTCAATTTTTGGCTATGAGTGATGGATTGCCTTTAATGCTTCGAAAAAAACTTTTTAGAACTATTCTCTATACAGCTTTTACTATAGTTTTGGTGTTTTTATTATCAGGACCTTTATTTATGAACTATATTTTTAGAGTTTCATTGGATGATTTAAGGGTTTCTGGTGGTTTGGTTCTTATTATAATGGCTATTAAAAATTTACTTTTTTCAACAAAAATTGCAACTAAGGATTTTAGTTCTTATCAAGATATGGATGATAAGGAAATTTTAAGACAGAGTTTAATACCTATGGCATTTCCTATGCTTGTTGGGCCTGGAACTTTAGCTAGCGTTATTGTTATAGCCGAAGATGGTGGGCTTGATGTTGCTCTTGGTGGAGTAATGATAGCTTTTATTTTTATGTTTATACTTTTTCATTTTGCAGCTACTATAGAAAAAATAGTTGGAAAATTGATTTTACATGTTTTTTCTCGTATAGCACAAGTATTTATTGTTGCTATGGGGTTTAAGATGATTATTGTAGGTTTAAAGGATATATTTAACTTATAAATTAATATAATTTTAAGTAAATAATACTATATAAATATGATATAATTTTAAAATAATTTATTATTAAAAAGGTGAGTTTTATGTTTGGTGCTAAGAAAAATAATACTAAAATAATTGAACAACTTGAAAAAAAATGTAATGGTTTAGGAGATATTTTAAGATCTATTGGGAATACCATGGCGGTAATTGAATTTACTACCGATGGCGTTATTTTAGAGGCAAATCAAAATTTTTTAACAACTATGAAATACTCCCTTTCAGAGATCAAGGGTAAGCATCATAGTATGTTTTGTTTGCCTGAAGTTGTTAATTCTTCAGCATATAGTGATTTTTGGAAAGATTTAAGAGATGGAAAAGCTAGAAGTGGTCTTTTTAGACGTATAGCTAAGGGAGGGATAGATGTTTATTTAGAAGCAAATTATCTTCCAATTAGTGATAATAATGGTCATGTTTATAAAATTATTAAATTTGCCAATGATATAACTCAAAGACATTATGAAATGCTTGATCTTAGAAATACTATTGCTGCTGCTAATCGTTCTATGGCTATTATTGAATTTAAACCTGATGGGACTATTATTACGGCTAATGAAAATTTTTTAAGAACTATGGATTTTAATATTGATGAGATTAAAGGAAAGCATCATAGCATGTTCTGTGATTCTAATTATAGACACTCTAAGGACTATGTTCAATTTTGGGAAGATTTAAGAGAGGGCAAATTTCAATCAGGTAAATATATAAGATACGGAAGAAATAATAAAAAAGTATACCTTGAAGCAAGTTATAATCCGGTTAAAAATGATGATGGAAAAATTTACAAGGTTATTAAATTTGCTACAGATATAAGCGAACAAGTTAAAAAAGATCAAGAAAAACTTTGCCTCATAAGCGAACTTGCAGAAAAAAATGATAATCTTACTCAAGATGGAGATCGTGTAATTGAAAACACTGTTTCAAATGTTCAGAATATTGCTGATATGATGTCTCAAAGTTCAAATCTTGTTTCCTCATTAAATCAACAATCAGATGAAATTAAATCTATTATTCAAACTATTAGTGATATTGCTGATCAGACTAATCTGCTTGCTTTAAATGCTGCTATTGAGGCAGCACGTGCTGGTGAACATGGTAGAGGTTTTGCTGTTGTTGCTGATGAAGTAAGAAATTTAGCTGAAAGAACAGGGCATTCGGTTAATGAAATTACCACTACGATTAATTCTATTCGCAATGTTACATCACAAGTGGTTGAGAGTATTAAAAGCGGTTTAGAGGATGTTAATCAGAGTGTTGAACTTGCAAAAGAAGCAAGAGAGTGTATGGAGAAAATTCGTGAAAGCTCTGCTGAAGTTGCTAAAGCGATGTCATAAGCGTGATTTTCACGCTTATTTTTAAGTAATTAAATCTTTAAAATTTTTAAAACCACTTTCTTGATTGCATTTTTCTTTTAAAATATTTAAAAATTCTTTCCTAGAAATATTATGAGCACCCATAAATTCTAAATGTTGGTTATAAACTTGACAATCTATGATAAAATCATAAGGTTTTAATAAATCACAAAGTTTAATCATGGCAACTTTAGATGCATTTTTTTTAATGCTTACCATGCTTTCACCAAAGAAAACCTTGCCTAAAATTAAACCATAAATTCCACCTATAAGTTCATTATTTTCATAAAGTTCAAGGCTATGCGCATAGCCTTGGGTAAATAACTTATAATAAGTGGTAATAAATTCATCATCTATCCAGCTTTGAGAGCGTGTATCGCGACATAATGTAATTAATTTTAAAAAATCATAATCAAGTTTAATTTGATAGAGATTAATAAATTTTTTCATATTTTTTTGGATGTGAATTTGATTTGGAATTAAAATGCATCTAGGATCTGGACACCACCAAGTTACAGGTTTACTTGTCCATGGGAATAGACCAAAAGTATAAGCTTTTACAATAAAATCAGCTTCTAAATTTTGACTTAAAAATACAGGAGCATTTTTAGGCGCATTGAGTAATTTAGAATATAAATTCGAGCTTTTCATTTTTACCAAGTTTGATTTTAGCTATACCACCTTTTTTAAGCTTTCCAAATAAAATTTCATCACTGATTTTTTCTCCTATTTCCTCAGAAATTATGCGTTTTAAAAGCCTTACTCCAAATTCTTTATTATAGGCTTTTTTAGCTAAATAAATTTTAGCTTTATCATCCACTGATAATTTTATATTATTTAAATTTTTAGAAATTTCGTCAAGTTCTTTTTCGATAATTTTAACAAGTATAGCATCGTTTAAATCATTAAAATGTAAAATTTTATCAATGCGATTAATAAATTCTGGAGCAAAAAAGTCTTTGATAGCACGATTACTTTTTTCTTCATTTTTACTTAAAAAACCAAGCTCATTGCTTTCTTTAAGTCCTAGATTAGATGTCATAATAATGATTGTATTTTTAAAATCTACTTTAAGACCACTATTGTCGGTGAGTTCAGCATTGTCAAAAATCTGTAAAAAGGTATTGCTTAAATCAGGATGAGCCTTTTCTATTTCGTCAAAAAGAACAAGACTGAAAGGATTTTTGCGAATAGCATTGCTTAAAAGTCCACCCTCTTCAAAACCTATATATCCAGCTGGAGATCCTATTAGTTTACTTATAGCATGTTTTTCTGCATATTCACTCATATCAAAGCGTTCTAAATTTAAACCTAAAAATTCAGCTAAAGCTTTGCAAAGTTCTGTTTTTCCAACTCCACTTGATCCAGTAAACAAAAACACTCCGCGTGGTGTATTGGAATTTTTAAATCCTGCGAAACTTTGCTTAAGTGATGAAACAAGGCTATCTATAACTTCATCTTGGCCAAAAATTTTTGCTTTTAAATTTGTTTTTAAGTTCATTAAAGCTTTATTTTGATCGAATTCAAACATTTTGTGATGGTGGGTCATTTTTGCTAAAACATTTTCTAAATCTTTTAAATTGGCATTTTTTTTAGCTCTTGGATTTAAAGCAAAAGAAGCGCCAAGTTCATCGATCAGATCTATAGCGCTATCAGGTAAAAATTTATCATTAAAAAATTTTTTACCCCAAATTACAGCATATTGAAGAATTTCATCGTTTAATTTGATATGATGAAATTCTTCATATTTGTTTTTTAATCCTTTAAGAATTTGCAAGCTTTCTTCTTGGCTTGGTTCATCTACATTTATTTTAGCAAAACGGCGACTTAGGGGTTTATTTTTATCAAAAGTATTTTTATATTCCATAAAAGTTGTTGCACCTATGCATTTTAAAGTTCCATTGCTTAGAGCTGGTTTTAAAAGATTGGAAAAATCAGTATGAGATTCTCCTGTGCTTCCAGCTCCTACTATAGTGTGAATTTCATCAATAAATAAAATAGCATTGGGTATTTTCTCAAGTTCACTTAAAATTTCTTTAATTCTTTTCTCAAAATCTCCACGGTATTTTGTTCCCGCAAGTATACTAGCCATATCAAGACTAAAAATTTTTGCATTTTGTAAGTTTTTAGGCACCTTTTTTTCCGCAATAGCCAATGCTAATCCCTCTACAATGGCTGTTTTTCCAACTCCTGCTTCTCCTACTAAAATAGGATTATTTTTCTTGCGACGTGAAAGAATTTGCATCATTCTTTCAAGTTCAAATTTTCTTCCTATTAAAGGATCAATTTTGCCATTTTGAGCTAAAAGTGTTAAATCACTTGTGTGGTTGTTTAAATTTTGTATATTTTCATGATTTTGAAGTTCTTGAATTTTGTTAAGATTTATGTTGTGTTTTTTTAAGAGATAGCTAGAATAACTTCTTGAATCCTGTATGAGCTTTTCTAAAAAATCTATAATTTTAATTTCATTATTTTTATTTTTAGATGAAAGTAAGATTTCATCTAAAACAACAGATATTGTAGGTTCTATTTCTTGTTTAATAACTTGATTGTTTTGAGAAATGTAATTTTTTAATTCAGTTTCTAGAAGTTCAAGATCTCCATCTGAAAATTCTTCAAATATATCCTTAAAATCAGTGCTTAGTTTTAGTAATGCAAACAGTACATGCTCACAGGTAACAAATTCATGGTGATTTATTAAGCTTAGATTTTTGGCATTATCAAGATATTTTTGTAAATTTTCTTGGTATTTCATTCTTCTTCCACCTTTGCTTGTAGTGGAAAATTAGCAAGTTTAGCCGCATCCATAACTTTTTTTTGTTTTGAAAGAGCTATTTCCTGGGTGTAAATGCCACAAATTCCAGAACCATTGTGATGAATTTCTAACATTGTTTGACTTGCTTTCTCAAGGTTTTGATGAAAAATATTCATCAAAATTTCTATGACAAAATCCATGGTTGTTACATCATCATTTAAGAGTATAACTTTATACATTTTTGGTTCACTAAGTTTTGTTTGCTCTAGAGTTTGGGTTTTTGGCATTATTTTCCTTTGTAGATTTTATTTAAATCTTCTTGCATGAGTTCTGTTGGAATTTTACCAAGATAAAAATTTGTTGGAGTATTATTATTCCAGTAATCGCTTATTTTTTGATAAATTCCATTTTTTAAAACAACTTTAAAAGGAAGTTGCTCCATATTTTGATAGTCTATATCTTTTAAAATTTGAGCAATAATACGATCATTAGAGCTGCCATTGCTTAGAAAATAGTAAGCACCATAATCACCCGCGAATTTTTTAACTGTTTCATCGCTAACATCTTCAAAATGTGTAAGTCCTATAATGATAAATTTGCTAGAATTATTTTTCCAAAGTTTGCTAAGATCTAAAGCTTCTTCTTTACATGGGGTGCAAAAAGTGCCAAAAAAATCAAACATTAGAACTTTTCCTTCCTCTCCTTCCACCACAAAACCTTTATCTGTTCTTATTAAAGTTTTGCTTCCACCATTTACACTATTTAAGACTATTTTATCTCCTTTGTGATACTCTTCAAACATAAAATCATTTTGAATTTCTTCTTCCTTGGAGCAAGCATTAAGAAAAAATGCTAAACTTATTAAAAATAGGGCTGAAATTTTTTTCATTTATTTTCCTTTATTTGTAATTTTTCATAGCAGCTCTAGCTTCTAAATCGGCTTGCTTTTTCTTTAAAGTTTCACGCTTGTCGTGCAAATTTTTCCCTTTAGCTAAAGCAAGGGTAGCTTTTACTTTATTTTTTGTGTTAAAATAAAGATCTAATGCAACGATAGTATATCCTTCTATACTTACTTTACCTAATAATTTATCAATTTGCTTTCTATGCATTAAAAGCTTTCTAGCACCTCTTTCTTTGTGTTTATAGAAAGAATGTGTAGTATGAAGCAATGAAATATGAGAATTAAGTAAAAAAATCTCATTTTTTATAATGCGAACAAAAGAGTCTTTAAGATTTGCTCTTCCTGCTCTTAAGGCTACAACTTCACTTCCTTTAAGGACAATTCCGGCTTCAAAGCGTTCTATGATGCTATAATCAAATAAAGCTTTTTTATTTCTCGCAATAATTTTCATCGATCAACCTTAAAAACACTACTACCGCTACCGCTTAGAAAAAAATCTTCTTGCAAGTAAGACTTCATTTTAGGATATAAAGTTGCACAAGGAGTAAATAAATCATTTAATTCTTTGTTTTTAAAGTTTTGTAACAACTCTTTTGTGCTGAGTTTTTTGTAGATTTGCGCTTGATTATTGTTTTTTTGAAAGTCAAATATTCCTCTATCAAATTCATCATAAACAGCTTTAGTTTGGCAAGATATTTGTGGAAAAGTCCATTTTAAATTAGGTATGTCATCTTCAAATTCTTCTATAATTTCGCCACAGCTACTTACATTAGCAGAGTGAAAGCCACTTAAAAAAAAGGCAATATCACTTCCTAGTTGTATGCTTAAATTTATAAGTTCTTGTAGGTTTAATTTTAAATTTAGGGTTTCATTTATTAGTAGTAAAAAACTCGCACAATCGCTACTTCCACCACCAAGCCCAGCACATACTGGGATATTTTTTGTGAGTTTTAGACTTTTTTTGCTAAATAATTCTTTTAATTCGTTATTATATCTTCTAGAAAGTAGCAAATAAGCCTTTTGAATAATATTATTTTCGCATTTAAAATTACTAATGATTTCAAATTCTTTTTTAGAATCTGATTCTTTATCAATAAGCTCAAGCTCATCAAAAACATCTTTTAAAAGTATAAATCGTGATTCTAAAAGATGATATTTTCTTGAGTCAAAACCGGTAAGTTTTAAAAAAATATTTGCTTTAGCGTAAGCTTTCATTTGATTAGTTTTTTGCTTAAGTCATCAAGTTTAATATCATTCTGAACAACAGAATGCAAATTTTCATCCTTTACTTGTTGAACAAGTTCTTTTCTAAGTATCATAAGGGATTTTGGAGCTTCTATACCTATTTTGGCATATCCTTTCCCTGTTTGAACGACTTTGATTTCTATACCTTCTCCGATAATTATACTTTCATTTTCTTTTCTTGATAATATTAACATTTTTCAACCTTATTTAGAAGATATTTTACTGTATTTTCTTTAATATTAATTATGCTAAAATATTTTTCTGTTTCAATATAATAATCTCCTTCATCATGAAATTCTAATTCTTCGACAAAAATTTTAGCACCATTTTCGAGTTTATTTAAATCCTTGATAAAATTTGGCTTTAGGTTAATGTATTTTAACACATTTAAGCTTTTCTCATTATTATAAACAAATTTGCCTTCTTTAATGCGCTCTAAAGAGCTTAAAGTCGCATTAATACCTAGTTTTCTAGCAAAAAGTTCACAATAAGATCTTATGTAAGCACCTTCACTGACTGTGATTTCAATATTTAAAAAAGGATGATTATAGCTTAAGATCTTACAATCAAATACTTCCATTTGACAAGGTTTTAAATTTGCTTCTATACCTTTTTTTGCAAGTTCATAGGCGCGAGTTCCATTGATTCTTTTGGCGCTAAATTGAGGTGGTGTATAGGAGATAATTCCTTGCATTTGATCAATGATTTGTTTTAAATTTGCAAGATCAAATTCTTTTATATTTTGAATTTCTTTTATATTTTGATCATCAAGACTTAAGGAGTAAACTCCAAGCCATAAAGTAGCTTTATAGGTTTTTGGGGTTTTTTTTAAAAAACGGAAAAGTTTTGTGTATTGTCCAAATGCAACGATTAAAACCCCTTTGGCGAAAGGATCAAGAGTGCCAGAATATCCTGCTTTTTTATTTTTATATTTTTTCTTTAAAGTACTTAAAAAGGCATTAGAACTCAAACCCTTTGGTTTAAAGGCTGCAAAGATCTTGTTCATACTGCTTTTTCCACAAAGCTTGCCATGATTACACGCATTATACCACCAAAATTAATATTAAGCTTTTCCTCTTTTCCGCTTTTATTAACTTCAACAACCCTGCCAATGCCAAAAATTTTATGTTTAACTAGATCTCCTTTGCAAAAACTAGTTTTTTGTATATTTTGATTTTTTGATTTTTCATTGATTAATTTACTTTCTTCTAAGAAGCGACTAGGATTGATATTTGCTCTTGAACCATGATAAAAACGAGAATTTGCAACACTTATTGTGAGAAATTTCTTGGCGCGAGTGATGCCAACATAAGCAAGACGGCGTTCTTCTTCGAGATTTTCTTCGCTATTTAAAGGAAAAAATCCTTCATCAAAGCCTATTATAAAAACATAATCAAATTCCAAACCTTTGCTAGCATGAATACTCATCAAGCAAACACATTCTTCATCTAAATTATCTTGATCGCTTAATAAAGAAATTTCACTAAGTAGATCTTCTAAAGAAGCTTTGGGATCTTCTTTGAGTTTTTCTCTTAGATTAGCATAAAACTCATCAAGATTTCTGATTCTTTCATCTCCATCATCTTGCTCTGAAAAATAATCTTTGATTTTAAATAATTCTTCTATATTGTCAAAAACCTTTTTTGCATTATCGTAGCTTTTTAGAGTGTGAATATTTTGTATAAAAATATTTGCTTCATTTTGTGCTTTTTTTGTTGTTAAAATTCCTACACCACCATCGCTTTCGCATAGGGCATCAAAAAGTGAAATTTGACGTTTTTTTGCATATTCTTCTAAATTTTTTAGGGCTTTTTCTCCTATGGATCTTTTGGGGCGATTAATAATACGTTTAAACGACAAATCATCGCTTGGATTTAAGATAAGTCTAAGATACGAGATTAAATCTTTTATTTCTAATCTCTCATAAAAACGCATACCACTAAGTAGTTTATAAGAAATTTGTTTCTTCATAAATGCTTCTTCTATTGCTCTTGATAGTGCATTAACTCGAAATAAAATGGCGATCTCTTTAGCTTCTACTCCAGAATTTAGCAATTTTTTCACTTCTTGAGCGATATATAAACCTTCATCTTTTTCGTTTTCGTTTTTTAATATTTTAATATTTTCCCCAGTATCTTTAGTGCAGATTAAAGTTTTTCCAAGTCGTTGCTCATTGTGAGATATGAGATTATTTGCTGCTTGTAAAATAGTCCCTACTGAACGATAGTTTTGTTCAAGTTTTACAAGTTTAACATTTTTAAAATCATTTTGAAAATTTAAAATATTTTCAATTTTTGCTCCACGCCAACTATAAATACTTTGATCATCATCACCAACAACTGTGATATTTTCATGCATACAACATAGATTTTTTAGAATTTTATATTGCAAGGTATTAGTATCTTGATACTCATCAACTGTAATGTAATTATAAAGTAAGCTTTGTTCTTTGGCAAAATTTATATCATTTTCTAAAATGAGATTGCTTAGCAATAAAAGATCATCAAAATCTACAAAATTTTGTTTTAATAAGTATTCTTCATAAGCACGGTAATAGTTGGCAAATTTGTATTCATTTTGATATTTTTCAAAATTATGTTCTTTTAGTAAATTTAAATCTTCAAAGACATTGCTTACTCTTTTGCCTTCATTTTTGCAATAAGATATGTATTGGATAATATCATAGACATTATCTTTGTTTTTATCATGGATTAAGTCTTTAATTATTTTTTTTGTATCATCTGTATCGATAACAATAAAACTATTTTTACGCTCCAATCTTTCAAAATGGAGTTTTAAAAATAAAAGTCCAAATTTATGAAAGGTGCAAAGCAAAGGATTGTGATTGCCTTGTAGAAAATTTAATGCTCTATGACGCATAACACTAGCTGCTTTATTTGTAAAAGTAAGAGTAAGAGTGTTATGTGAGGGGATGCCTACTTCACCGATAAGATAAGCAAGACGAGTGGTGATAGTTTTGGTTTTTCCACTACCTGCGCCTGCTAGGATAAGCATGGCTCCATCAATGTGGCTTACCGCTTGTTTTTGACTATCATTTAAATCTTCAAATAGATTCATTTTTTGAAAATATCTTTATTTTTTGGATTATTTAAAAATATATTTTTAGATTTTTGTAAATTTTTGCTATCTTCACGTTTATAAAGACTAAAATTAACGAATAAAATGCTATTTTCTACTTGAATTTGCGTGATAGCTCCTAAATCAACCTTTACAAAACTATCAAAATCATCATTTCCAAAACCTGCGTGAAATTGAATGAAATCTTTATTTAGTTGTATGGATTCAAAGGTGTATCCTCCAAGAGCAAAAAGAGCATAAGGATTTTGTTTAATATCAAGCTCTTTGGGAAGTTCAGGGTTAAAATCTATGAAATTTGTATTTGCAACTATGGAAAATTCTATATTTTCTTCTATAAGGTGTGAAATAACTTCATAACAATGCTTTTGCATGGTATGGATAAAATTTTCATTTTTTAAGATTGTTTCTAGCATGATTGTAACTCCATGAATTCATTGATGAGTTTTTGAATTTCTTTTATGCCTATTTCCCAAAAATTTTCATCTTCTATATCAAATCCAAACATTCCTACTAGTTCTTTTGGACTCACGCTTCCACCTAAAGAAAGCATTTTGATATAAAGTTCTTTAAAATTTTCACATTTTTTACTTTTGTAAAGTCCATAAAGAGCTAAAACTAAAAGTTGTGCATAAGCATAAGCATAGCAGTAAAAAGGAGAATGGATAAAATGAGGAATATAACTCCACCAAGAAGCATAATTTTTTGTAAGTTTTACGCTGTCTTGAAACATCTTTTGAGATTCTTCCATCCAAATTTTATTGATTTCTTCAGTGCTAAGTTCATTTTCTTGAGCATGTAAGCGTCTTTCAAAACAAGTAAAATTAATTTGTCTATAAAAAGTTGCAAAAATATCTTCGATTTTATTTGCATATAAAGATAAGAGTTCTTCTTTTTTTAACTTATCTTTAATAAAATCAAATACGAGCATTTCAGCAAAAACTGAAGCTGTTTCTGCGGTGGTTAAAGGTGTATTTTGATTTAAATAGCTTACATTATAAGAAAGTTTTTGATGGATAGTGTGTCCTAATTCATGTGCAAGTGTAAAAAGATCGCGTCTTTTATTGGTGTAGTTTAATAAAACAAAAGGATGTGCATCAGAAGTTGCAGAATGCGAAAAAGCACCCCCTTGTTTATTTTCTTGCGGATAAACATCAATCCAACCTTGATCAAAAGCATTTTTTGCTATATCATAAAATTGAGGAGAAAAAGCTTGAAATGCCTCTAAAACAATATTTTTACTTGTTTTAAAATCAAAACTTGCTTCTTTTCCTATGGGTGCATATCTGTCATAGTCTTTAAGCTCATCATAGCCTAAAATTTGTTTTTTTCTTTTGTAAAATTGCGATACTAAGTTAAAATGTTTTTGCGCACTTGCTATCAAAGAATCAACGCTTTTTTGTGAAATTTGATTGCTGATATGTCTTGAAATTTCAGCATTTTCATAACCTCTTAATAAGCTTATATTTTTTCTTTCTGTTTTTATCATATTGATAATAAAACTTAAAAGTCTGCTATTTTTTTGTAAGACTTTACTGAATTTTTTAGCAGCTTTTTTGCGTATCTTTCTATTTTCATCATACATTTTGCTTAGAATTTCTTCTTCGCTAAGTTTTTTACCTTCAAAAGGGATTTTTAAAGCACTCATACTTTCATCAAAAAGTCTACTAAAAGCATTTGCACCTGTATTGGAAAGATAAAGCATAATGCGTTCTTCGTTTTTGCTAAGATTATAGCGTTTGTTTTGCAATAAATTAGAAAGATAAAAATCATAATCTTTGCAAAAAGTTGTAAATTCTCGACTTTTCTCAGGAGCTAACTCGCAAAATTCAAGCTCGAAAAAGAGTAAATTTTCTTCTATTTTTTTGCATTCTTCTTCGTATTGTGCATAAAAAGAACCATTTTGAGTGTTTTTAGCAAAAAGCAAATAAGCATAAGTCATGATTTTGCCAAGGGCTTGATTTAAATTTTCATAATCTTTTAAAGCTTGTAAAAACTCATTAGCATTTAATGTATAAAGTTTATTTTCATAGTTTTTTTTAAAATTTAAACTTTGTTGGATTTGGTCTTGTGTAAAATTTTGCAATGCTTCTTTATCGTGAAATAAAGCACTTAAATCCCATTCTAACATTTTTTATCCTTCATTTTCTAGTATGAGTTTTTTAAGAACAGCCATTCTAATAGCCACTCCATTTTTAACTTGTTTTAAAACTAAAGTCCTTTCATTGCTCATCATTTCATCGCTTATGTCAATATTGCGATTTACAGGGCCTGGATGTAGTAAAATAAGCTTTTTATCCTTTACTAAGCTTTTTTGAATGCAAAAATCATTTGCATAGTCTTTAAGTGAAGCATAAACGGTTTTATTATGTCTTTCTGTTTGTGTTCTAAGACTCATGATAATATCTGAATTTGCTATGATATTCTCATCAAGCTTATAATGTTTTTTAAGATGGGTATTAGGCATAAAATGTGGTGGAGCTACTAGGGTAATATCAAGATTAAATCTACTTAAAAGCTCTATATTGGACGCTGCAACGCGGGAATTTTTGATATCACCTACGATGCAAATTTTCTTACCTTCAACATTACCTTGAAAATGATTATAAATCGTAAACAAATCGAGTAAAGCTTGGGTAGGATGGGCGTGTTTTCCATCTCCTCCATTAACAACTGGACAATGCATATGCTTTGCTAATATCAAAGGAACTCCTGAGTTTGCGTGTCTTACAACAATAGCATTAGGACTCATGGCATCTAAATTAGCAGCAGTATCATAAAGAGTTTCTCCTTTGCTAGAGCTTGATCTTGAAACATCAAGGCGTAAAACCCTAGCACCTAATCTTCTTGCAGCGCTTTCAAAAGATGAAAGGGTGCGTGTAGAGTTTTCAAAAAAAATTGTCGTGATGCTTTTTCCTTCAAGAAAAGTCCTAGGTTTTTCATCTAAGAAATCACTTGCTTCTTTAAAAAGCTCCATAATTTCGACTTTATTAAAATCCTTTGTAGTGATGAGATGACGCATGTTTTTACCTTATTTGATATTGTAATTTAATTCATTTTTAGAACAAATTGCTGTAAAAAGAACATCTGTAGAACTATTTAAAGCAGTTTCAACACTATCTTGAATAACCCCTATAATAAAACCTATGGCAACTACCTTCATAGCAATATCATAGTCTATATTAAATAAAGAACAAGCCAAAGGTATAAGCAGTAAAGATCCGCCCGCAACTCCGCTAGCCCCACAAGCTGCAAAGGTGGCAATAATGCTTAATAAAAAGGCTTGTAAAAGACTGATTTCTATACCAACGGTATTGGCTGCAGTAAGACTTAAAATAGCTATAGTAACTGCTGCTCCTGCCATGTTGATAGTAGCTCCTAAAGGTATAGAAATGCCATAAAATTCTTTATCTATGCCAAGTTTAGCGCAAAGTGCCATATTTACAGGAATATTTGCCGCTGAACTTCTTGTAAAAAAGGCAAAAAATGCACTGTGCCTTAAGCAGATAAAAATTAAAGGAAAAGGATTTTTTCTTGTATAAAAAAAGACTATTAAGGCATTGATAACAAAAGTAACAAAAAGCATAGTAGCTACAAGTAAAATTAAAAGTTTTACATAGCTTAGCAAACCTTGTGCTCCTGTTTGTGCTACAGAATTAGCCACAAGTCCAAAAATTCCAAAAGGGGCAAGTTTTACTACAAATTTAACGATTTTTAAAACCCCTTCATTGATATCTATAAAAACTTGTTTTGCTTCGTTAGAACAGTGTTTTAATGCTATACCTCCAGCTATTGCCCAAGTTAAAATTCCTAAATAATTTCCGCTTGAAAGAGCATTTATGGGATTATCGACAATTTTAAATAAAAGATCTTTGAAAATATCACTCATGTGGGTTGGAGATGAGTTTGTAGCAGTTTGAACTCCATCTAAAACAAGCTTTACAGGGAAGAAAAAATTAGCAAGAACTGCACAAGCTGAAGCAAAAAAGGTGCCTACTATATATAAAATGATAATATTTTTGATCTTAGCACCACTTTGAGAAAAATCTTTAGTGCAAATTGAGGTTAAAATTAAAATAAAAACAAGCATAGGAGCGATAGCTTTTAAGGCACTTGTAAAAAGTATTCCAAGTAAATTTGCAATTTCAGATATTTCTTTAGAGCTAATGCCTATAAGTATTCCTAGTGCTATACCTATGCAAATTTGAACTATGAGGTTGCCTTTAGCGTAGCTTTGAATGATTTTAGAAAACATAAAAACCTTATTAAATATTTTTTATATCAAAAGTTGATTTTAACTAACTTTTGCTTAATTTTAGAGAATTTTTAATTTATCAAGCTTTGATAAGTTTATTTGGATACAATTGTGGTTCATTTTAAATGAAAGGACTTTTTATGTATCTATTCACTTCAGAAGTCGTAAGTGCAGGTCATCCAGACAAGTGCGCTGATATAATCGCTGATACGATAGTGGATATACTCTTGAAAAATGACAAAAATTCAAGGGTGGCGAGTGAGGTTTTTGTCGCAGGAAATAAGGTTGTGATAGGAGGCGAAGTTAAGTCAAATCACAAACTTAGTAAAGCTGATTACGATAATTTAGTTAAAGATGTTTTAAAAAACATTGGTTATGACGGAGCAGGCCATTTTAGCAAAGAGCAGTGTTTACATCCTGATGAGGTTGATGTTATGGTGTTTTTAAATGAACAAAGCCCTGATATCAACCAAGGTGTCGATCAAGAAGATGGCGAAACAGGAGCAGGTGATCAAGGCATTATGTTTGGTTTTGCAAGTTGTGAAGCTGAGGAATATATGCCAGCAGCTATTAGTTATGCAAGAATGCTATGTGATAGAGTTTATGCTTATGCAAAAGCAAATCCACATGAACTTGGAGTGGATATTAAAACTCAAGTGACTATAGATTATGGCACTAAGGCGAATTTTGAAAATTGTAAACCGCAAAGTATTCATACTATAGTAGTTTCTGCACCTTGTGTTGAAAGTATGAAAATAGAAGATTTAAGATCTTTAGTGATGAAACTTATCTTAGATAGTAATTTACCAAAAGAACTTTTTGATCCTAATAAGACTAGAATTTTAATCAATCCAACTGGTAAATATGTTAATCATTCTTCTTTACATGATAGTGGTTTAACAGGAAGAAAACTTATAGTAGATAGTTTTGGAGGTTATTCTCCAATAGGTGGTGGCGCACAATCGAGCAAAGATTATACTAAAGTTGATAGAAGTGGACTTTATGCAGGTAGATGGTTAGCTAAAAACATAGTTGCAGCAGGGCTTGCTAAAAAATGTATAGTTCAACTTAGTTATGCTATAGGTGTTGCAAAACCTACTTCGGTAAGCGTGGATTGTATGGGCACAAATACCAGTGTAAATGACGATGTTTTAAGTGATTTTGTAATGCAAAATTTCTCTTTAACGCCAAATTGGATCCGTGATAAATTTCATCTGGATAAACCAAGTAAAGAAACTTTTCTTTATGCGGATGTAGCAGCTCGTGGGCAAGTAGGACAAAAGGACTATCCTTGGGAAAAACTTGATGCTCTAGAACAGTTTAAAAAGCTACTTTAAAAAATTAACAATATTATACAAGCTTAAACAAGGCTTGTATAATTATAAAGAATTAATAAAGTTATATTAATTTTTGACTTAGAGGGATATTTTTCAATATCCCTCATAAATATAAAAGTTAGGAAGGAAGCTAAATTAATTTAGCTTTGGGGTAAAAACCCCTCTAAGTCAAAATATTGTTTGACAGAATTATAATATAAAATAACTTAAATTACTTTAAAATTAAAATTTTAATATTATTTTTTATCATTAAATATTTCTTTGGATAAATTTTTCCAATCTTTGCTTAAAAGCTTTTTAGGGAGTATAACTATATTCTCTTTGCCATTTGTAGCATGATAAACACTAACCCCATATTTACTTGCATAAAATTTCATTAAGAGTTGCTGGAGTTTGTATTCGCTACTATTATTAAACCAAGCATTGTTGCTTAGGGCTATAATAATTTGTGAATTTTGATAGTTTTGTTCTTTGGTAGCTTCATAACAAATTGCATTTGTGATAATTTGATTATCTAATTTATATTTGCTTTGTATAGGACCTTTGGAAAATTCTTCAATATTTTTGAGAAAATATTTTTTTGTTAAGTCTTTAAAAAATGGAATTTCTTCACCAAAGGGAACTAAAAAATGCTTATTTAAAATATAGACATTGCCTTTTTTAAAGATATAAGTGCTATTGTAAGTATGCTCTTTTTCAACATGAAATGCTCCTGTAATAATGGTGATTTTATAAGATAATTCTTTAAGCATAAGCTCATATTTGGTATTTTTTAAATCAAAAGCAAAAGCGGTTTCAGGCAAGATTACAAGTTCTTTTTTTTCATTTATAGCTTGAAGTATATCTTGAATTAAGATATCAGAATTTGATTTTAAATTTTCTTGTAAAAATTTTTGATCTTGAGAGATATTAGTATTGATGAGTTTGTAGTTTAAATTAAGAGTTTGAGCTTGTTTTTCATTATATTGAAATCCACTAAAGAATAAAATAAGAACAATTGCTATTTTATAATATCTTGATATATAACCCTCATAGATGAAATATGCTATTAAAAATATGCAAATAATGCCACGATAACTTGGGTCAAAAAAACCATAAACTGTAAAAATCCCCCAATTAAACCAATCAAATCCTAAAGGATGGATAAAACTTATGCAAAAAATTCCACAAAGCCTTAAAAAATCAAATTTTAATAAATAACATAATCTAAAAAGTAACCCATAAATAAAACCAATGATAATTGGTATAATTGGTACTAAATAGTTTAGATTAAAATAAATTGAAGATAAACCAATCCACCAAAACCAAAGAATCCCTACAAAAAAACCTATCCAAAAATATTGTTTAGAAGTTTTACTTTTTAGAAGTAAAACTAACCCCCAAATAGCTAAAAATGGACTAATGGTTTGTGTAAAAATATTTTCAAAAAATGATAGATAAATAGAATTTGAAAGTAAAATTGCAATAAAAAAGACTTTTATTATTTTAAAAATGATAGAATTAGTGTTTAATTTTTTTGGAATAAAGGAAAAATATGGCAGAAAATTCAATTTTAACTTCATTGTTACCTCTTGTAGTGTTATTTGCAATTTTTTATTTCTTGGTGATCAGACCGCAACAAAAACAAGCAAAAGCACATAAACAAATGCTTGAGTCTTTGCAAAAAGGAGATAAAATCATCACTAATGGCGGACTTATTTGTGAAGTCGTAAAACCAGAGGAGGATTTTATCAAAGTTAAGCTTAATGAAGACAATGTTACTGCAAAAATTTCAAGAGAATTTATAGCAAAGAAAATTGATGCGTAATTCTAAAATCAATTATCGCTTGATTATTTTTATAGCGGTATTTATTTTTGGAGTGGCTTTTTCACTCCCTTCTTTTTTGCAGTCAGAACGTGGTGCGAAGATTAATTTAGGGCTTGATTTGCAAGGTGGGCTTTATATGCTCTTAGGTGTAGATAATGAAGAAGCTGTAAAATCTAAAATAAAATCAATTGCATCTTCATTGAGTTATTCTTTTAATAAAGAAAATATTTTAAATGATGGCTTAAATACCCATGATGATATTTTAGAATTTACTTTGCTTGATAATGCAGATATTGCAAAAGTTGAAAATTTGCTTAAAGAAATAAAAGGAATTAATATACAAAGTGAAAATATGCACTATAAAATTTCTTTTACCTCAAAAGAAGTAAAAAATATAGAAAATTTTGCACTTTTGCAAGCAGTTGAAACCATAAGAAATAGGCTTGATCAATTTGGTTTAGCAGAGCCAACAGTTGCTAAACAAGGTGATGATAAGATTTTGGTTGAACTTGCAGGGATTAAAACCAAAGAAGATGAACTAAGAGCAAAAGAACGCATCACAAAAGCAGCACATTTGCAACTTATGGAAGTTGATGATTCTAAAATGGGTCAAGCTTCTACAATGAGCGATGCTGAGGCTGCGAGTTATGGACTGATTTTAGTGCCTGATTCTAGAAATCCAAATTTAAAATATACCTTAAAAAGTATACCTATTTTAGATGGATCTATGCTTACTGATGCTAGAGTAGGACTTAGCGATAAGAGTAATTATCCTGTGATTAATTTTACTTTAAATGCCGAGGGTTCTAAAAAATTTGCTGATTATACAGGAGCAAATGTTGGAAAGCGTCTTGCTATTGTACTTGATAATAAAGTATATTCTGCTCCATCTATCAATGAACGCATAGGCGGAGGTAGTGGGCAAATCAGTGGAGCTTTTACTCAAGAAGAAGCACGCGATGTGGCGGTAGCTTTAAGAAGTGGAGCTTTGCTTGCGCCTGTAAAATTACTTGAACAAAGAAGCATAGGACCATCTTTAGGTGCTGATAGTATTAAAATGAGTATGATAGCCTTAATCGGTGCATCAGTTTTTATTGTAGTATTTATGATGATGTATTACGGTGTGGCAGGAATTTTTGCAAATATTGCAATGCTAGTTAATGTTTTGGTAGTAGTTGCCGTTATGGCTATGTTTGGAGCAACTTTAACTTTACCAGGGATGGCAGGACTTGTTTTAACTGTGGGTATGGCAGTAGATGCAAATGTGATTATCAATGAGCGTATACGAGAACTCTTGCGAGATGGAGTAAATATAAGAGTTAGTATAGAACAAGGTTATAAAAATGCTATGAGTGCGATTATAGATTCAAATATCACTTCTTTAGTTACTTCGGTAGCGCTTTATGCCTATGGAACAGGAGCAGTTAAAGGTTTTGCTGTGACTTTGGGAATTGGTATCGTTGTTTCTATGATTACAGCTATTTTAGGAACTCATGGAATGTTTGATTATTTTATGCAACGCATAGAAAAAAATAATAATACAAGATTTTGGTTTGGTTATAGGAGAAGATAATGCAGTTTTTTAGCGAAAAGAAAATTTATGATTTTATGAGAATGCGTTTTGCTGCTATTTCCCTTTCTTTTATTTTGTTTTTTGGTTCTATTTATTTACTTTGGGATAGGGGTTTGCAATATGGCATTGATTTTAGCGGAGGAACTTTAGTTCAGCTTAAATATGAAAATGCAGCTCCTATAACGCAAATTCGAGAAATTTTAGAAAATCAAGGAACTTTTCAAAATTTATCTGTAACTGAGTTTGGAAGCAATGAAGAAGTAACTATACGCTTTTTAGGAAGTAATGATAATGTAAGCAATGATATAGGTGAGCATATAAGCACTCTTTTAAAGGATACGGGAAAATTTGAAGTGCGTCGTGCTGATGTGGTAGGTCCAAAAGTAGGTGATGAACTTAGAAATAAAGGACTTATGGCTATAGCTGTATCTTTGATAGCAATTTTAATTTATATAGCGTTGCGTTTTGAGTGGCGTTTTGCTCTTGCGGCTATAATCAGTGAAATTCATGATGTTGTGATTACTTTAGGAGCAATTTCTTTATTTAAAATTGATGTCAATCTAGATACTTTGGCTGCTGTTTTAACTGTGCTTGGATACTCTTTGAATGATACAATTATTATTTTTGATAGAATCAGAGAAGGTATTAAAACAAGTAAAAAAACCGAACTTGCACCTATTATTAATGAAAGTGTTTCAGCAACTTTATCAAGAACGGTTTTAACTTCAGGGTTGACTTTAGCAACCGTTGTGATACTTTATTTCTTTGGCGGGGAAATGATACAAGGATTTTCTTTGGCTTTAATTGTAGGTATTATAGCGGGAACTTTAAGCTCTATTTTTGTTGCAAGTCCGACATTATTATGGTTTAAATTTAGTGTGCTTGAGTTTAGAAATAAAGAAATTGAAAAAGCAAAAAGAAAACAAGATAAAGAACGCAATCGTGCAATGTATGAAAAAGGAACTGTGTAAGGAGAATTTATGGCTTATGAAGCAAGTTTAATAGAAAAAAAATGGCAAAAAATTTGGGATGAAAATGAATATTTTGAGCCAAAAGATGACTTAAATTTGCCTAAAAAATATATTTTATCGATGTTTCCTTATCCTAGCGGACGCATTCACATGGGGCATGTAAGAAATTATACTATAGGTGATGCTTTAGCAAGATATTATCGCAAGATAGGTTTTAATGTTTTACATCCTATAGGTTTTGATAGTTTTGGCATGCCTGCTGAAAATGCAGCTATTAAACATAAAATTCATCCTAAGTCATGGACTTATGAAAATATAGCTTATATGAAAAAAGAACTTTTTTCTTTAGGTTTTTCTTTTTCTAAAAAAAGAATGCTTGCTACTTCAGATCCACTTTATACAAAATTTGAGCAAGAATTTTTTATTAAGATGTTTGAAAAAGGTTTGATTTACACTAAAGAAGCAAATGTAAATTGGTGTGAACAAGATCAAACGGTTTTGGCTAATGAGCAAGTTGAAGACGGAAAATGTTGGCGTTGTGGTCATGAAGTGGTGCAGAAAAAAATGCCAGGTTATTATGTAAAAATTACTGCTTATGCTGAGGAACTTTTAAAAGATTTAGAAGAATTAAAAGATAAATGGCCTAATCAAGTTTTAACTATGCAAGAAAATTGGATTGGTAAAAGCGAAGGTTTGGAATTTTCTTTAAATTTAGACGAAGAAAGTAAGCAAAAAACCAAAGAAAGTTCTTTAGAAGTTTTTACTACAAGAGCAGATACAATTTATGGAGTTTCGTATATCGCTTTAGCTCCAGAACATAAGATTGTTCAAAATTTGCTTTCACAAAATTTATTAAATCAAGATGTATTAAATAAAATCAAAGTTATTCAAAATCAAAGCCCAAGAGAAAGACAAAGTTCTGAAAAAGAAGGTTATTTTTTAGGAATTTATGCCATTCATCCTTTAAGCGGAGAAAAAATTCCTTTATGGGTGGCTAATTTTGTCTTGGCTGATTATGGTAGTGGAGCGGTTATGGCTGTTCCAGCTCATGATGAAAGAGATTTTGAATTTGCAACAAAATATAATCTTGCCATCAAACAAGTTATTCAAACTCAAGAAAATTTACCTTATATGCAAAAATTAGGAAAATTAATTAATAGTCAAGAATTTGATAATCTTGATTGTAATGAAGCAAGATTAAAAATCATTTCTCAGTTTGAAGCTAAAAATATAGGAAAAAGGGTTGTAAATTTTAAAATTCGTGATTGGGGTGTTTCGCGTCAAAGATATTGGGGTGCGCCTATTCCTATGATTAAATGTCAAAGTTGTGGTATAGTACCTCAAAAACTAGAAAATTTACCTATTACTCTGCCCGAAGATGTGCAAATTACAGGTGAGGGTAATCCACTTGATAAACATCCAACTTGGAAAAATTGTATCTGTCCAAAATGTGGTAAAGAGGCTCAAAAAGAAAGCGATACTTTAGATACTTTTTTTGAAAGTTCTTGGTATTTTGCACGTTTTGCAAGTGATGAGAAAACTTGGCAGGAAAAAGCTTTAGATGAAAAAAGTGTAAAGTATTGGATGAGTGTGGATCAATATATAGGTGGTATTGAACATGCAATCTTGCATTTACTTTATGCGAGATTTTTCCAAAAAGCTTTAAGAGATTTGGGTTATTTAACACAAAATGAACCTTTTGATAGACTTTTAACTCAGGGTATGGTGTTAAAAGATGGTGCTAAAATGTCAAAATCAAAAGGCAATGTTGTAGATCCTGATGAGATTATAGAAAAATACGGTGCTGATACCGCAAGACTTTTTATACTTTTTGCTGCGCCTCCGGCTAAAGAGCTTGAATGGAATGATGATGCGGTTGAAGGGGCTTATAGATTTATTTGCAAACTCTATGATAGGGCGCAAAATGTTAAAAAAGGTGAGCTTGTAGAATTAAAACAAGAAAATTTAAACAAAGAAGAAAAATATGCAAGATTAAAGGTATATGAAGCTTTGAAAAAATCTTTTGAAGTTTATCATCAAAGTTTTGCTTTTAATACTTTAATTGCAGCTTGTATGGAAGCTTTAAATGCTTTAGCACTTTGTAAAAATGAAGCTTTGGAGCAAGAGGCTTTTTATATTATTTTAAATATTTTAGAGCCTATTATTCCTCATGTTTGTTTTGAGCTTAGCGAGGAGCTTTTTAAATGTAAAAATTTCAAAAAATTAGAACTTAAAGAAGAGGTTTTTGTAAAAGATACTTTAAATTTAGCTGTAAGTATTAATGGTAAAAAAAGGGCTGAATTTGAAATTTCAAGTAGTGCGAGCAAAGAAGAAATTTTAGCTTTTGCAAAAGAAAATACTGCTAAATGGCTTGAAGGTAAGAGTATAGTTAAAGAAATTTATGTGGAAGGAAAGCTAGTTAATCTAGTGATTAAATGAAAAAGATTTTAATTTTTTGTATAGGTTTATTTTTAGGTGCTTGTGGATATATTCCTACATCAAAAATCGCTAATAATATTTTCGATGAGAAGGTTTATGTTAATGTTGAATTAAGTCAACAAGACCCAAAAAATAGTATCTATGTTGCCGATACTTTAAAAGAAATGGTAATTTCAAAATTAGGGCGTAAACTTGCTTTAAAACACGAGGCAGATGATGTAATTAATGTTAAAATGAATAATTTAGAATTTATTCCTTTAGCTTATGATAAAAATGGCTATGTTATTAGTTATAAAGCTAAATTAAATTTAGATTTTAATGTTGTCTTTAAAGATGGTTCAAGTCAGGCTTTTAGTACAAGTGGAAGTTATAATTTTGAAATTTCTCCAAATAGTATTATTAGTGATTCTGCAAGGTATGAGGCTATTCGAGCAGCTTCAAGCGAGGCATTTGATGAGTTTATTTCCGTAATTGCTATTAAAGGGCAAAAACGTGATTCCAAATACTAATGAAATAGCAAAGCAAACTTTAATTGCATTAAAAGAAAGAAAACTAAAACCAACTCCTGAAAATTATACGGAAATTTTTGAAGAATTATCTTTAAAATATGGTATCACAAGCTCAAATAAAGCTAAACTTGACAAATACAAAACCTTGCTTTTGCCGATTTATCAACAAGAATTAAATTCTAAAACTATAAGAAGTTTAGAAGAACTAATTAGTTTTTTAATTTCTGTTTTAAATAGACAAAGCGGAAAACAATTTAGTGAATTTTTTGATTTTTTATATACCATATCTAAAACTTTGCAAATAAGTAAGGATAAAAAGATAAGAGATTTGGCTAAGGTGACTTCGATTAGAATTTCTAAAACTATGGATAGTGAAAGTATTTACTTGCTTACTAAAAAATGGAAAGAGCTTGAAAGAAATTATGATGAAAATGACTTAGAAGAACAAGCTCGTAAATATGGCATTAGTAAATATGATGATTATGATAGCGTGATTAAAAAACTCTTAGTCAAGCTTGAAGAGCGTAGTTATGAGCACTTTAGTGAATTATTATGCTTGGGTTTAAATCCTTCATTGGTAGAAGATTTAAAAATTCAAGGTTTTATACAAAATTTAACACAAAAGCCTTTTGTAATAGGCGAAGAAAATTTTAAAAATGAACTAATGGAATTTATAAATCATCGCATAATGGTTGATAATATGTATGTCCAAAAAAATTTAAATTTTTTTAACGATAATCTAAAAAAAATCTATGAATTGCTTGTCTTACTTAATAAATCGAATGAAAAAAATATGGATTTTATCAATACCTTAAAACCAGATGAAAATGGGGAAGTAAAACTTAGTTTTGAGGATTTAAAACTAAAATTTAAACAACTTGGAGAAAAAATTACATCTTTAAATAATCAAATTGAATTCACGCAAAGCTTAGAAGAGAGAGAGGCTTGGAGTGTTCTTAAAGAGCTTGATAAAATGGATGAAAATTTTAATAAGTATAAAGTTAATTATTCTTTAGCTTTATTTTCTATAGTAAATTACCGTTTCATTATGGAAAAATATGGTATGGGAAGTTTGAATGAAATTTTTGTTCGATTTAAAAAAATTTTAAAAGATTCTTGTAGTGAATTTGATGAACTGTGGATGATAGATGAAAAGAGTTATTTGATTGTTTCGCCAGGAAAAAGCAAAGATGAAATTACACAGCTTGTAAATACAAATCTTAAAACTATAGAAAATTTTAGATTTATTTATAAGCAAGATATTATAACTCCTAAAATTCACGTGGCTTATCTTGATAAGCAAAGTAAGCCAAGTATTAATATTTTAGATGAGTTAATAAAGCAAATTGCAGCGGTTAATGAACAACATAATGAAAGTTGAGAATTTTTTAGCTCAAAAAAGTATAAATTACGATAAAATTGATCGTTTTTTGATGTTTAGAATGTATGAAAAATATAAGAAATATTTTAAAAATATTCCTATAATCCAACTTATAGGCACAAATGGTAAAGGTAGCACGGGTAGATATTTAACCCAACTTTTAGAAAATTTAAATTATAAAATAGGGCATTATACTAGCCCGCACATTTTCAGTTTTAATGAAAGATTTTATCTTGATGGTAAGATTGCGAATGATGAAGAATTAGAACAAGCTCATATAAGACTTGAAGAAATTTTTAAACAAGACTTGCAAAAATTAAGTTATTTCGAATATGCTACTTTTTTAGCTATGATTTTATTTCAAAAATGCGATTTCATTGTTTTAGAAGCAGGAGTGGGTGGAGAATATGATGCTACTTCTATTTTTGAAAGAAGAATGAGTATTTTTACAAGAATTGGATTTGACCATATTCAAATTTTGGGCAATTCTTTAGAAGATATTGCAAGAACCAAGCTTAAAGTTATGGCACCTATAGCACTTATAAGTGATGAGCAAGAGCAAAATGTTTTAAATTTAGCAAAAAAAATTGCTTTTTTAAAAAAAGCTAATTTGCAAGTTTCCTCCTTAAATCCTTTTTTGAAAGAAAAATTTGAGATTTATTGTAAAAAGTTTGTTTTACCTTATTTTTTAAAGCATAATTTAAAGCTTGCATTAAAGGCTTGTGAAATTTTAACTTCGCAAGAAAAAACCTTAGAAGCTTTAAAAAAGTTACAAGAGTTAAATTTACAAGGAAGATGCCAAGAAATTTCTCCAAATTTTTTTGTTGATGTGGGTCATAATCCCATGGCTGCTAAGGCCATGCTTGATAAATTTCAAGGAGAAAAAATAAATCTTATTTATAATGCTTATTTGGATAAGGATATTTTTCAAATTTTAAATACATTAAAGCCTATTATTGATACAATACAAATATATAAATATAAAAGTGCAGAACGAAAGCTGGCCGATGATGAAATTTATAGTATTGCATCAAAGCTAGGCATGCAATGTAAAGAATTTGTAAAATTAGAAGAGAATAAAAAAAATCTAGTTTTTGGTTCTTTTATGCTGGTAGAAAATTTTTTAAAGGAGTGGTGTGGTAAAAAATAAATTCACTATTACCATTACAGATATTAACGGTTCAAGACATTTTTATTTAAATCAAATAATCAAAAAAATAGTTTTTTATATTATTGCTTTTATTGTTTTATTTTTAGTTTTTAGTGGTTTTTATATCAAATATCTCGATAGCAAACTTAGTGATATCAGTGAAAAGCGTGAGGAGCTTTTGAAAAAAAGCAAAGAATTGGAATTATCTAATTCGCAAATGCAAAAAAGCATAGAAGAAAAAACTCAGCAGTATGCAGCTATAGAAGATAAAATAGCTTCTTTTGAAGAGGCTTTGGGCTTAGAAGCAGAAAATAATCTTACAATTAGTGCAAGACTTGATAATCTTCAGCTTACCAATGAGCAGCAACTTGGAATTTTGGGGCAAATTCCTAATGGATGGCCTATTGAAAATAAAGGCATTACAGGAAATTTTGGCTGGAGAGAGCATCCGCTTTTAAAAAGAAGGGAATTTCATCCTGGTATTGATTTAAGAGCAGAAATTGGTACTCCTATTTATGCACCAGCAAGTGGAGTAGTGGAATTTTCAGGTTATAGTGATAATGGCTATGGCTATAATGTAATTTTATTGCATAATTTTGGTTTTAAAACAGTATTTGCTCATATGATGCGCAAAGAAGTGGTCAAAGCAGGTCAATTTGTTAATAAAGGGCAGTTGATAGGTTATAGTGGCAATACAGGTCTTTCTACGGGGCCGCATTTGCACTATGAGGTAAGGTTTATTAATAAAACTTTAGAACCTTTGTATTTTTTAAATTTGCAAAGAAAAAATATGAATGATTTTTTTAATCAAGAAAGGAGAGTTCCATGGCAATCTTTAATAAAGGCGGTATCAGCCCAACATCCAGCTCTAGCTCAGAAACAACAGTAATTTCTTCAGGTGCGAGAATTGAGGGTAAATTTTATTTTGCTTCTATGCTTCATGTTGATGGAGAGTTAAGTGGTATTATTCATTCTGAAAGCATTGTGGTTATCGGAAAAAATGGAAATTTAAAAGGTGAATTACAAGCAGATAAAATTGTAGTAAATGGGTGTTTTGAAGGGCAACTTGAGGCTAATAGTTTAGAAATTTTAGCGGGCGGAGTTGTTAATGGTGATATTTCAACGCAAAAAATTTCTATAGAAAATGGCGGTCGCTTTAATGGAACTAGTAAAATTAAAGAAGATACTATCAAACTTATTGAAAATAACAACGAAGAATAATGCAAGCTTCATTTTATGAATACTTACAAAATCCAAAAATTTGTGAACTTTTTCTTTGTAAAGATGAAAAACAAGCAGATTTACTCGCTCAAGTTTCACGATTTAAGGGTTTAAAAACCTTTGTTTTACCTGATTTTAGAGCGCAGTTTGGAGATGATTTAAGGGCTTTTTCTAAAGAACTTTTTGATCTTTGTAAGATTTTAAATGCTTATCATAAAGAAGAAGAAAAAAAAATCCTTATTTCTCCTTTAAATACTGTTTTAAAAAAACTTCCTTCAAAAAAACATTTACAAAATTATCATATCGATAAAAAACAAAATTTTGATTTGAAATGTTTTGAAGATGAAATTTCAAGATTGGGATACGAATTTGTAGATATAGTTCAGGATAAAGGTGAAATTTCAATTCGTGCGGATATTATTGATATTTTTTGTATCAATGAAGAAAATCCTATTAGAATTTTACTTTTTGGCGAAGAGATTGAAAGTATAAGATATTTTGATTTGCAAAGTCAAAAGTCTATTCCTAACGAACTAGAACATTTTGAAATTTGTCCTTTTTTAAAATATTTTGACAAAGAAAATTATGAAATTTTTAAGGACAAATTAGAAGATTTTCAAAGCGATGCTTTAATACATGATATCAATTCTTTAGGCTTTTGGTGTATTGATGATTTTTTTGATTATTTAGAACTTGATTTTTTAGCTTGTGAAAAGTTTGATATTAATGAATATGAAAAAGATATAAGTTTTGTGAATGCAAAAATTTTACCTCAAGCTAAAAAATTTAAAGAATTGCAAAGTTCTTACAATAAAGATTTTTTTGAATTTCATAAAAATAAAAAAATCACACTTTTAGCTAAAAACGAAGCTTTATTTAAAGCTTTAGAGCTTGAAGATACTCAAAATATCCATTTTGTAAAAAGTGATTTAAGGCTTAATCTTATTAGTCCTGAAGAGCTAATTATTTCTTTAAATCAAAAAGAAAAACAAAAAACAAGAAAAAAAGCTAGTTTGATTATAGATGAGCTTAAAAATGGGGATTATATAGTACACGAAGATTATGGGGTAGGTAAATTTTTAGGTCTTGAGATGATAGTGATAAGCGGAGCAAAAAAAGAGTTTGTTGCTATAGAGTATCAAAATTCTGATAAGCTTTTATTACCAGTGGAAAATCTTTATTTGATTGATAAATATTTGGGCGTGAGTGGATCTATTCCAAGCTTAGATAAACTAGGTAAAACAAGCTTTATTAAACTTAAAGAAAAATTAAAGACTAAACTTTTAGCCATAGCTTCTGAAATTGTTATTATGGCGGCTAAAAGATCTTTGGTGCAAGCAAAAAAAATTACAGTGGATTTAAATAGACAGACTGATTTTATAGCTAGTGCGGGTTTTATTTATACAAGCGATCAAGATAAAGCCTGTCATGAAATTTTGCAAGATTTTCAAAGTGGAAAAGTCATGGATAGGCTTTTAAGCGGTGATGTGGGTTTTGGAAAAACAGAAGTCGCTATGAATGCTATTTATCCAGTAGTTAAAAGTGGATTTTGCGCATTTTTATTTGCGCCTACGACTTTGCTTTCTCATCAGCATTATAAAACCTTAAAAAAGCGTTTTGATCCTTTTGATATAAAGGTTTTTAAACTGGATCGCTTTACAAGTAGTGCAGAAAAAAAACAAGTTTTACAAAATTTAAAAGAAAATAAAGCTTGTGTAGTTGTAGGAACTCATGCACTTTTAAGTGTAGAATGTGAAAATTTAGCCCTTGTTATTATTGATGAAGAGCATAAATTTGGAGTGAAGCAAAAAGAAAAGCTTAAAGAAATCACTCAAAATTCACATATTTTATCCATGTCAGCAACCCCTATACCAAGAAGCTTAAATCAAGCTTTAAGTTCTATAAAATCTTATAGTGTTTTGCAAACTCCACCAGAAGATAGAATGGATGTAAGAACTTTTGTCAAAGAAAATGATGACGCACTTTTAAAAGAAGCTATAGCAAGAGAGTTAAGACGTGGTGGGCAAATTTTTTATATTCATAATCATATTGCAAGTATAGAGCAATGTAAAAAGCATCTATTAGAACTTTTTTCTACTTTGCGTATTTTGATTTTACATTCTAAAATCGATGCCAAGATGCAAGAAGAAGAAATGTTGAAATTTGAAAACAAAGAATATGATTTGCTTTTAAGTACCTCTATCGTAGAAAGTGGGATTGATTTACCAAATGCAAATACTATCATAGTAGAAAAAAGCGATCGTTTTGGCATGGCTGATTTGCATCAATTGCGTGGGCGTGTAGGAAGAAGTGATAAGCAAGGTTATTGTTATTTTTTAATTGAAGATAAAAATGCTATCACAAAAGATGCTTTAAAGCGTCTAGTTTCCTTAGAAAGTAATTCTTTTTTAGGCGCAGGTTCTATTTTGGCTTATCATGATCTTGAAATTCGTGGCGGTGGAAATTTATTAGGCGTAGATCAAAGTGGACATATTGAGCAAATTGGATATAGTTTATATCTTAAAATGTTAGAAGATGAACTTAATGCTTTAAGTAAAAATGAAGTGGATCAAAAAGAAAATAAACTTGATTTAAAACTCAATGTTAATGCCTTTTTAAACAGCGAACTTATCAGCGAAGATCGCTTAAGATTAGAACTTTATAGAAGACTTAGCAAGTGTGAGCAAGTTCATGAGGTTTATGAGATCGAAAGTGAAATTGAAGATCGCTTTGGAAAACTTGACATTTATACTAAGCAATTTTTATCTTTGATTACTATTAAAATTTTAGCTTTAAATAAATTTAAAAGCATTAGTAACTATGAGCAAAATATTCAATTTACTGCTTTAAATGATGAAAAAGAACTCATCAAGGCAAAAAGCAAAGATGATGATGATATTTTAGAGGCAATTTTAACGCATTTAAGAAAGGCTTAAAATGGATTGGAATAAAACTTATGCAGCAATTTATAGAGCAAGAAAAGATTATTTAAAGCCTATTTTTGAAATCGATCCTATTGCTTTAAAAGATTTAGTAGGTATGGAAAGTCAAAAAAAAGCACTTTATGAAAATACTTTAAATTTCATTCAAGATAAGGGAGCAAATCACGCACTTTTATGGGGATCTAAGGGCACTGGAAAATCAAGTTTAATTAAAGCTATATTTAATGAATTTAAAGAACAGGGCTTAAGACTTGTCGAATTAAATAAAGAAGATTTATTTGCCTTAGCAGATATCATCGATGAAATCAGATTAGAAAATTTTAAATTCATACTTTTTTGTGATGATTTTTCTTTTGAAAAGGGAGATGATAGTTATAAATTTTTAAAACCTTTACTTGAGGGAAGCATAGAAAAAGCCCCAAATAATGTAATTATTTATGCGAGTTCAAATCGTAGGCATTTATTAAGTGAAAGCATTACTGATAATCTTGATACGCAAATCACACATACAGAACTTCATTTAAGCGATGCTGCTGAAGAAAGATTAAGCTTGAGTGATAGATTTGGTTTGTGGTTAAGTTTTTATCAGGGAAATTTAGAAGAGTATTTAAAGATGATAGATTTTTATTTTAAAGATTATTCTTGTGATAAAGAGCTTTTGCACGCTAAAGCTAAAGAATTTGCTACTCTAAGAGCAAGTAGAAGTGGTCGTACCGCAAAGCAATTTTATTTAGCTTTTAAGGAGAATTTTAAATGACTGGAGCACAAATTTTTACCAAGCTTTTAAATTTGGATTTAAATTATCATGATTTTGATTGGCTTGAAAATCAAGGATTGAGTGAATTTGAGCTTTTAATTTCTGTCGTTTTAACTCAAAATACAAATTGGAAAAATGTCTTAAAAGCTTTAGAAAATTTAAAAAAAGAAAATATTGCAAGCTTAGAACAAATCAATACTTTATCCAATTTAGAACTTGCAACTTTAATCAAGCCTAGCGGGTTTTATAATACCAAAGCCAAGCGTTTAAAAGGCTTAGTAGAAAGTATCATAAACACTTATGAAAATTTAGAAAATTTTAAAACAAATGTAAGCAGAAAATGGCTTTTAAATATCAAAGGTTTGGGTTTTGAAAGTGTTGATGGGATATTAAACTATCTTTGCAAAAGAGAGATTTTGGTTGTAGATAGTTATAGCTTGCGTTTGGCTTTTCACTTAGGTTATGAGTTTGAAAATTATGAAGAATTAAGAGAATTTTTTCAAAGTGGTATAGAGAGTGAGCAAGAAAATTTGTGTAAAATTTTAGGGAGAAAATGCGAACTTTACGAACTTTATCAAATTTTTCATGCTTTGATTGTAGCTTTTGCAAAACAGAGTTTTAAAGGACAAAAATTAAGCCCTAAGGGTGAAGAATGGATTAAAATTTTAAAGGAAGATTTATGAAAGCAAAAGGAAGCGAACTTATACCTGTTTTAACTATAGCAGGAAGCGATTGTAGTGGTGGAGCGGGGATACAAGCCGATCTTAAAACCTTTAGTGCGCACAATCTTTTTGGTATGAGTGTGGTTTTAAGTGTAGTAGCTGAAAATACCGCAAGGGTGATTTCTGTACACGATATACCTACTCAAAGCGTAGATGAACAAATGCTTGCCGTATTTGAAGATATAGTGCCAAAGGCAACTAAAATCGGAATGATAGGTTCTTGTGAATTAATGAGCTGTGTAGCTAAAAATTTAAGCGAGTTTAAACCTCAAAACATAGTGATCGATCCTGTAATGTTTGCTAAAAATGGCTATGCTTTAATGCCGCAAGAAAATTGTGATTTTTTCAAGCAAACCATAGTAAAATTTGCAGACATTCTTACGCCTAATATTCCTGAAGCAGAGTTTTTATGCGGTTTTAAGATCGCTAATGAAGAGCAGATGATAAAAGCAGCTAAGCATTTATGCAGCTTGGGGGCTAAGGCGGTTTTACTTAAAGGCGGACATAGTGAAATAAATGCCAATGATGTGTTTTATGATGGAAAAGAAATTTATATTTTAAAAGGCGAACGCATAGAAACTAAAAATACTCACGGTACAGGTTGTACGCTTTCTTCGGCTATTGCTAGTAATTTAGCTAAGGGCAAGGATTTATTTCACGCTGTTAGTGAAGCTAAAGAGTATGTAAGAAATGCGATTTATTATTCACTTAATCTTGGAAAAGGTTGTGGTCCTACAAATCATTTTTTCAAGTTTCTAGATGAAAAATAAATTAGATCTTAGCCTTTATTTGGTTGCTACTAAGGGAAGTAAAAGCGAGGAGTGTTTTTTAAATACTTTAGAAAATGCTATAAAAGGCGGAGTAAGTATCATACAACTTCGTGAAAAAGAGCTTAATGCAAGAGAATTTTATAAACTAGGCTTAAAGGTGCAAAAACTTTGCAAGTCTTATAAAATACCTTTTTTGATTAACGATAGGGTGGATATAGCTTTAGCCTTAGATGCTGATGGGGTGCATTTAGGACAGGAAGATTTAGAAGCAAAATTAGCTAGAAAGCTTTTAGGAGATGAAAAAATCATAGGCTTAAGTCTTAAAAAGTTAGAACAACTTGAGTTTATACAAGGAGTAAATTATCTAGGTTGTGGAGCTATTAAGGCAACGCCTACTAAAGAAAGTTCGCTTTTAAGCCTTGAGCTTTTAAGTCAAATTTGTGATAAAAGCCCTATAGGGGTTGTAGCCATAGGTGGGATTGACAAAGAAGCACTTGTTGAGTTAAAGGGTATAAATTTAAGCGGTGTGGCTGTGGTTAGGGCGATCATGGATGCTAAAGATGCTTTTTTGGCAGCTAAAGAGCTAAAGCGTAAAATCTATGAAAATTTATCTCTTAAATGAAACTCCTTTTGAAGGGGTGGAAAATCTTATTTTAAATGAGATTGTTTTTTATGATTTTAGTGTGGATTTGAGTTTGTATGATGCTTTAATCTGCACTTCAAAAAATGCTTTAAAAGCTTTACAACATGCAAAAATCACTTTAAATTTCAAACTCAATTTATACGCTGTGGGACAAAGTACAGCTCAATACGCTAAAAATTTAGGTTTTAAAAAGATTAAAATTCCATCAAAGGCTTATGGAAAAGATCTTTTTCTTGAATTTAAAGAGGAGTTAAAAATGCAAAAATGTTTGTATCTAAGGGCTAAAAATATTGTTTCAACTTTAAATTTGGATCTTAAAAATGTAGGTGTGGATTTAGATGAAATGATTGTTTATGAAAATGTTTTTAAAAAAGGCGACAAAAAGCTTATCCATCCTGCTATTTTTATATTCACCTCTCCTTTAAGTGTAGAAAATTTTTTAAAATTTTACAGCTTAAAAGAAGAAGATAAGGTTGTAGTTATAGGGCAAAGCACAGCAAAGAAGCTTTTAAATTTTAAAAATCTTTATATATGCGAAAATCAAAGTCTTTTAAACTGTGTTAAGCTCGCTAAGACTTTGGTTTAATTTTTTAAATTCCAAAAATTTTCTTTGGGATAAATAATAATGCTTTTTGTGAGTAAAATTTCATCATTGACGTTTTTATCACGATTTAAAGCAATACTAATGTGGGCTATAATAACACCATCTTTGCTTAAATTTGCATCGGGATTGAAGTTGGAAAATTTAAAATTAACACATTGTGCAATAGGATAAAAATATTTTATTTTAATCAAAGCTTTTGTGTAATTAAAATATATATTATCTAAACATTCTTTATTTTCTTGCTTTGCTTGATATAAAAAATATTTAGAAAATTGTGTTGCATTGTGACTTAAAATTTGAGCTTGAAGGTAGTAATAACTATCTTGGATTATTTTTGGAGTATAGCTGGATATGTTTAAGGTCAAGCTCATCCATAGACTTATTAGCAGTATTAAAAAAATTGTCCAAATTAAAACATAAGCTTTTTTCACAGTAAAATTCTTTTTTCAAGGCAATGTTTTGTTTGTCTTTTTAGGCAAATTTTTAATTTATTGTTTTGCAGGTTAAATGAGCTTATGTTTTTAGAAATTAATCCTTGTTGGTTTAATTGTTCATTAAATTTTGGCTTTATTTCATATATAAGTTCTTCATTTTGCAATTTGATAACTAATTGAGCTTGCAAAGGAATAAAACTACCTGTAAAATTTGCAGATATACCATTTTCCAAGATAGATATTTTTTCAATCTTATTAATTTTATAAGCATAGCTAATATGTTCATTGTCGTTATATAAATCTTTTCTATTTTGGAGTTGTGTTTTAAAATCAGAATGAGGTGAATAAAGTGTATGATTATTTTCTAAAATAAGAGCAGAATTAATAAGATAAAGTTTATTATCTTTTAGGCTAATTAACTCATCTTTTAAAAGACATTTTAATGTATTCTGTGAAAATGTAATATTAATACAATTTTGTATTAATTTTTCTATTTTAAGCAAGTTTAAATGTGCTTGAGTGATAAGATTGTTTGTATGTAAAGCAGTAAAATTTAAATGATAAAAATCCATTAAAGGTTTTGAAAGTAAGCTAGTTATAAAAGTAAAAAGTATTAGTGATATTATAAGTTCAAAAAGTGTAAAAGCTTTGCTCATTCTTTAAAATAAACGCTATAATTTTGATCTTGAAAGTATAATTTTTGAAATTGAAATATACCGTCATTAACAAACTGTTCTTGTAAAACTATAGGTTTTAAGGCTGAAGTTTGAAGTATGATGGTTTTAAAAATAGGCTTTTCATATAATTCTTCTTGAAGTTTATAGAGTCTTTCAAAAATATTTAAATTTTCATAGTTTTTGTAAAGTTGAATATAGTAATAAAAAATGCCAATGAAAATTAAAGATATGATCGTTATAGCACTAATGCTTTCTATAAGTATGAAAGCCTTTTTCATTTAGCGCTGCTAGCATTTATGGCTTCAAAAAAACTTCCGCGAATTCCTTTTTGTTCGAGTATTTTTATGCCTTTTATTGTAACTCCGCCAGGGGAGCAAATATTTTCTTTGATAATAGCTGGATGTTCATGTTCTAGTAAAGCATTAGAGCTTTTAAATAAAGAGCGCGTAAGATTGAGACTAAGTTCTTTTGACAAACCTTCATAAACTCCAGCATTAGCAATGCTTTCTGCTATAAGTGCTAAAAAAGCAGGAGCGCAGCCGCTAATCGCCATAGCTGCATTCATTTGTATTTCATTATCTAATTTATAAGCCGAGCCAAAAGTTTTTAAAATGTCTAAAATTTCATTTTCAAAATGAGAGTTTTTAAGTATATATGGTGTGGTTGAAGCCTTGTATTTAGCTGCTGTATTGGGTATTATTCTAACATAATTTTGAGCTTTGATGGTTTGTAGTTTTTCAAAATCAACATTGGCTAAAACAGAGATTAAGATACGTGCTTGTCCTTTTAGCATTTGAGCAATATTTTCTAAAGCATAAGGTTTAAATGCTAAAATAACATCTTTACCTTCTATGTTAAAATCTTTGTAAAGTAAGGTTTTAAAGCCTTCTTTGGCGAGGGCTTGAAGTTTTTCTATACTTCTTCCTACTATACAAATTTCATAATCATCTTTTAACCCATAGGCTAAGGCTGTTGCCATAGATCCATTTGCAAGTATATAGAGCATTATTTTTTAATATAATTAGCAATTTGATCAGCTTGAAAAAAGTCGGGATAATTAACTGTATCTAGTATCACTTGTACCATAGTATTATTATCAAGATTAATGACTACTGGAGCTAGAAAATTCACTGTCGATTCTTCAATGCTTTTTGCTATGGCTACTATATTAAAAATTTTCATATTAGATTCAGGTGTTAAAGAAAGAAGCTCTTGATAATAAGTTGGTATATCAAATTCATAATCAGGTCTAATCAAATAAGGATTAATTAAAACAAAAGAAAAGTCTTTACCATCAAGACTTTTAAGTCTTACAAATACTTCATCGATAGTTGAAAATTCCATATTTTTGGTTTCTTCAAAACCTAAGATAGGGCATTTAACAGCTAGGGTCATGTTTTCTCCTCAAGTTATAATGTTTAATATTTTAACATAAAATAAGCAATAATCATTCCAAAATTTTAAATTATTTAATTAATTTTATTATAATTTTAGAAGAACATAATTATAAAATCGTTAAAATATATATTTTTGAGAATATAAATCAAGGTGAAGTATGAAAAAAGGTATTTTTTTATTGGTTTTTTTAAGTGTTTTTTTTAGTGCGTGTAGTACGAAAAATGATGAAGGTTTATACAATCTTAGTGCTAGTGAGTGGTATAAGCAAATTATTAAAGATTTGCAGGACAAGGATTTGGAAAAAGCTGATGATCATTATAATGGTATGGCAAGTGAGCATGTTGCCGATCCTTTATTGGAAACTACTTTAATTATTTTAGCACAAGCTCATATGGATGAAGAGGAATATAAGTTAGCTGAATTTTATTTAGATGAATATAATAAAAAATTTGGAAATTCACGCAATGCTGATTATATTCGTTATCTTAAAATTAAGGCAAAATTTGATGCATTTGCAGTGCCAAATCGTAATCAGGCTTTAATGCTTGAAAGCCAAAAAGAAATAGATACTTTTTTGAAAGATTATCCTTATACAGAATATGAACCTTTGGTTCAAACAATGCTTACAAAATTTAATTTAGCGGTTTTTTATCTTAATAGTACTATAGAAAATCTATACCAGCGCATAGGGCATGATGAAAGTGCACAAATTTATAAACAAAGACTTCAAGAAAGTGAATTTTATCAGCAAAGTATTATCAAACCTGAGCTTCCTTGGTATAGAAGTATATTTGAAAGATTTTAATAAACAAGGAAAATAAATGCAGATTGAAGAGATACAAAATTATCCAGCAAATTTACCAGTATTGGTTGAAGATGAATTATTTTTATATCCTTTTATGATAACTCCTATTTTTATTAACGATTCATCCAATATGAAAGCTTTAGATCTTGCGATTAAAAATGATAGCATGCTTTTTGTTGCACCTTCAAAGTTGGAAAATGGAAGAAATTTTGATGAAATTTATAATTGCGGAGTGATTGGGACTATCATGCGAAAAGTTCCTTTACCTGATGGAAGGGTGAAAATACTTTTTCAAGGATATGCTAAGGGTAAAATTATAGAGCAAATTTCTAATAAACCTTTAGAAGCCAAGATAGAACTTATAAAAGAAGACTTTTTAGAAGGAACTAAAAAAGAAGCGCTTCTTGAAGTTTTAAAAGAGAAGGTAAAAAATTTGGCAAATATTAGTCATTATTTTTCTCCGGATCTTTTAAGAACAATTGAAGAAGGTTTTGATGCGTCTAGGATTTGTGATTTGATTTTAAATACTGTGCGTATTAAAAAACAAGTTGCTTATGAGTTTTTTGTTTTAACAGATCTTGAGCAAAAATTAGTAAAATTAATAGATTTAATTGCCCAAGAAATAGAAGCCAATAAAATTCAAAAAGAAATTAAAAATAAAGTACATTCTCGTATTGATAAGGTAAATAAAGAATATTTTTTAAAAGAACAATTAAGACAAATTCAAAAAGAGCTTGGTTCTGATACACAAAAAGAAGATGAGGTTAGAGAGTATCAAAAGCGTCTGGAGTTAAAGAAGAAATTTATGCACGAAGACGCTTATAAAGAAATCAAAAAACAAATTGAAAAATTCGAACGCATTCATCAAGATAATTCCGAAGCATCGATGATTCAAACTTACATAGAAACAGCATTAGATATTCCTTTTGAAAAAATTTCTAAGAAAAAACTTGATATTAAAGAAGTTTCAAAACAGCTCAACCATGATCATTATGCATTAAATAAACCAAAAGAACGCATAGAAGAATATTTTGCAGTTAGGGAACTTTTAGAAAAAAGAAAAATAGCAGAAAAAGATGGTGCTAAAGTTATACTTTGTCTTTATGGACCTCCTGGCGTGGGTAAAACTTCACTGGCAAATTCTGTTTCAAAAGCTTTAAAAAGAGAGCTTATTCGCATAGCCTTAGGCGGACTTGAAGATGTTAATGAGCTACGTGGTCATCGTAGAACTTATATAGGCGCTATGCCTGGACGTATTACCCAAGGACTCATAGAGGCAAAACAAATTAATCCTGTAATTGTATTGGATGAAATTGATAAATTAAATCGCAGTTTTAGAGGCGATCCAAGTGCGGTGCTTTTAGAAATTTTAGATCCAGAGCAAAATTCTAAATTTAGGGATTATTATTTAAATTTTAATATTGATTTAAGTAAAGTCATTTTTATAGCAACAGCAAATGATATTAGCAATATTCCTGCACCTTTAAGAGATAGAATGGAATTTATAGAACTTAGCTCTTATACTCCAAGTGAAAAATTTCATATAATGAAAAAATATTTAGTTCCAGATGAGCTTAAAAAACATGGCTTAAAATCCAATGAATTATCTATTGATGATGAAACTATAGAGTTAATCATTAGTGATTATACTCGTGAATCAGGAGTTAGAAATTTGCGTCGCAAAGTGGCAGAGTTGTGTCGTAAGAGTGCTAAAAAACTACTTTTAGAAAATATTAAAAAAGTCATTATTAATACAAAAAATTTGAATGAATTTTTAGATAAAAAAGTTTTTGAAATAGAAAAAAATAATGGAGAAAATCAAGTAGGTCAGGTTAATGGTTTGGCTTGGACAAGTGTAGGTGGAGATGTTTTAAAAGTAGAGGCTGTAAAAATTAAAGGTAAAGGAGAATTAACGCTCACGGGAAGTTTGGGTGATGTAATGAAAGAATCAGCTAGAATTGCTTTTAGCATGATAAAAGTTTTAATCGATGAAGGAAAAATAAAAATACCTAAAAAAATAATTATCGATCCTAAAGTTAATGTTTATGATAGTTATAATATTCATATCCATGTGCCAGATGGAGCTACTCCAAAAGATGGTCCAAGTGCGGGCATTACGATAAGCACAGCTATTGCTTCTATTTTTAGTGATAAAAAGGTTAAAGCAGATGTTGCAATGACAGGTGAAATAGATTTAAAAGGAAAAGTTTTACCAATAGGCGGATTAAAAGAAAAATTAATTGCAGCTTATAAAGCAGATATAAAAACAGCTTTAATCCCAAGAAAAAATTACGAAAGGGACTTAAAAGATATTCCTAGTGAGGTTAGAGACAATATGGAAATCATTGCTGTTGATACTTTTAGTGATGTCTTAGAATATACTTTGATTTAATTTTATTTTGAGAATAAATGTATAAGAAAGCAAACTTTTTACAAGTTTGCTTTTAAAAGATTATAGTCCTTCAAAAGGATTATTGATTACTTCTTTTCTATCCACTATATAAGGGATAAGAGCTACATGTCTTGCACGTTTGATTGCAACTTCTACCATTTCTTGGTATTTTTTGCTTGTACCTGTTAAACGGCGTGGCATGATTTTAAATCTTTCAGATAAAGCATGTTTTAACATTGCTGTATCTTTATAATCAATAAATTCAACTTTTGCTTCAGTGTATTTGCAATATTTGCGAGAGTATTTTCTTTTTTCTGCCATAGTTTATCCTTTAAAATGGTAAATTAGTATCATCGCTATCATAAGCATCGATATCAATTTCTTTTAATTTTTCTTCGTGTTGTGGGTTTTGGTTTCTTTGTGGAGTAGGGTTTGTTTTTGCTTTATTAAAATTTTGATTTTCACTCATATAAGGATCATAGCTTTGATTTTCATAGTTTCCACTATAATTGTTGTTTGAAAAGCTATTATTGCCAAAATTTCCGCCTTGTTGTGGAGCATTGGAATTGCCAAGCATTTCCATATTTTCAACTTGAATGCTATGTTTAGAGCGATTTTGTCCATTTTGATCACTCCATTGTTCAAATCTCAAACGTCCTTCTATGAGTACTTTTGAACCTTTTGTAAGGTATTGGTTTGCAACTTCTGCGGTGCGACCATAAAAACTTATATCAATAAAGCAAGTTTCCTCTCTTTTTTCTCCATTTGTGGTAAATCTTCTTGTTACTGCGATAGCAGAAGCTCCAATAGCACTACCGCTTTGTGCATAACGCATTTCTATATCGCGTGTAAGATTTCCAACCAAAACAACTTTGTTAAACATCTTTTTCCTTATTGAATTTCAGGAGCATCTAAAGGTTTGATTTCTTTTTTAGATTGCTTAATCCCGTGGCTTAGTTTTTCCCAAGCTGCAATTTCTTTTTTGTTTTCATATTTTACGATTAAAAATCTTATTACTTCTTCAGTGATTCTTAACACCCTTTCAAGCTCAGCGATCAAGTTTGTAGGAGCTTTGAAATAAATCACAAAATAAGTTCCTCTTTCATATTTTTTGATTTTATACGCTAATTTTCTAGTGCCCATTGGAACAACAGTTTCAATTTCTGCACCATTTTTGATTAGGACTTCTTTAACGAATTCCAACTTTGCATTCACTTCCTCTTCGGTAAGCGTTGGTTTTAAGATAAATAAAACCTCATAATGTTTCATCTTTTCTCCTTATGGATATAAAGCCCATTTTTATGAGCAAGGATTTTGCATTAAAGCAAGAGCAAATTATACTATAATATACTTAATTTATACTTCAATGAAGTTAATATGTAAATTATCATTGCCATTATCAAACAATTAATAAGCAATGGATTTGTTTTGATTTACTTTCGACTGTTATAATGCAATGTTTTTTAAAATACGACCTTAATTGAGCAAGGATTAAAATTGAAAAAAATATTGGTTTTGTTGTTTATGTGTTTTAGCAGTTTATTTGCAAATGATGATTTTATTTATGAAAAAAGTAAATATAATTTTAATGAGCTGATAAAAAGAGTTGAGCAAGAGCTTAAAGATAGAAATTTAACGATTTTTGCAAAATTTAATCACTATCAAAATGCATTAGATGTTAATTTGACCTTAAAATCAAATACAGTTATAGTGTTTGGTAATCCTATTGTAGGAACTTATTTGATGCAAGAAAATCCAATGATAGGTATTGAATTACCTTTAAAAATTTTAATCTGGCAAGATCAAAATAATGAAACTTTTATAGGTTATGTCAGTTTAAAATCAAAAATACAAAAATATCATATTAAAAATACTGTTTTAGTAGATAAAATAGATTCTTTAATGAAAGATATCATCAATATAAGCAAAAAATAAATTAAGGAAGAGAAATGAAGCATTATGAAGTTATTATTATTGGCTTTGGTAAGGGTGGAAAAACTTTAGCGGCAAAACTTGCAATGCTAGGAAAAAAAGTTGCTCTTATAGAAGAAGATGAAAATATGTACGGAGGGACTTGCATTAATGTTGGTTGTATTCCTTCTAAGTCTTTGGTAAAAAACTCTCTTTGTGCTGATAAAAATGCAAATTGGGAAATAAAACAGAATTTTTATTACAATGCTATTTTAGAAGAAAAACAATTAAGTGCAATGTTAAGACAAAAAAATTATGATAAGTTAAATGCTTTAGAAAATATTACTCTATATCTTGGAAAAGCTTCTTTTATTAATGAAAAAACTTTGTTAATACAGGGCGAAAAAGAAGTTCAAATTAGTGCCGATAGAATTTATATTAATACAGGCTCGATTCCTATTATACCAGATATAAAAGGACTAGATCAAAGTAAAAATGTATTAACAAGCAAAGAATTAATGGCACAAGAAAATTTACCTAAGCATCTTGTTATCATAGGTGGAGGTTATATTGCTTTAGAATTTGCTTGTATTTATGCTAATTTTGGTTCTAAGGTAACCTTATTGCAAAGGAACGATACTTTTTTAGGTAAAGAAGATAAAGATTTCGCAGATTTAATTTTTCAAAATTTAGAAAATAAACAGATTGATATTAGATTAGGAGTTCAATTTAAAGAAATTAAAGATTTTGATCAAAAAAGTATAGTGTTTTTTACTCAAGATCACCAAGATTTCGAAATTGAATGTGATATGATCTTATTAGCAACGGGAAGAAAGGCAAATACTCTTGGATTAAGTTGCGATAAAGCCGGCATTCAACTCGATAAAAGAGGTTTTATTATTGTTGATGATACTTTAAAAACAAATAAAGATTCTATTTATGCTCTAGGTGATGTAAATGGAGGTTTACAATTTACTTATGTTTCTTTAGATGATTATAGAATAGCTTATGCTCCATTTAGGCAACAAAATTATACAAAATCTAAAAGAAAGGTTATTCCTTATAGTGTCTTTATCGATCCTCCTTTTTCAAGAGTTGGATTAAATGAAAAAGAATCAATTGATGCAGGTTATAGAATTAAAGTGGTAAAATTGCCTGTTGTAGCAATCCCTAAGGCACAAGTTCTTAAAAAAACTTATGGTTTACTAAAAGCAATCATAAATGAAGAAAATGACGAAATTTTAGGAGCAATGCTTTTTTGTGAAGAATCTCATGAGATGATTAATATTGTTAAACTTGCTATGGATACTAATTTAAAATATCAAGTTTTAAGAGATCAAATTTATACTCACCCAACAATGAGTGAGTCTTTTAATGATTTATTTGATATCTAAATAAATTTTTTAGATTTTGCCTAATACCTTCAAGCATAGTGAAACGTTTTTTATACATGGAGCGTTTTTGCGAAGGGATTTCTTCTAGGTTTTTTTGCGAGTGGTGGAGCTTGTAGTATTTGTGTTTATCGATTTTTATTAATTCTCCACCATTTTCTAGCCAAATTTTTTGATAATCTACAAAATAGCCTTTTTCTTTTCCTTTTTGAGAACGGATTTGATTTTTTTCATGTACACCTAAAGTAGCTTGAAGTTTTAAAATTTCACAAAGCATCTTAGAGCATTCTATAAGTAAAGCAACAGGGCGCAAACCATGACATTTTTTAGTTAAAATTTTATTAATTTCTAAAATATTAAAATCTTTGTATTTATATCCTTGTATGCAAGAAAGTAGAAGATTATTTTCTAAAGTAAAGCAAAAATTACATTGTGAAATAGTGTATTTTTTAAATTTTAAAGAAAAAGCCCAAAAACCTTCTTCGTAAACATTATGGTTATATCCTAAAAAAAGCTCAAAATCTTCATCAAAAGAAAAAATCATTTGTTCTTCGGGAAGAAATTTAAAACAAGTAAGTCCCTTATCAACATCATAAATAAGTGTTTTAACGCGTTCATTTGCTTTAAAACTTTTATCGCAAAATCTTCTTATAGCATTGTAGCAAGCATAGGGTCTTTGAGAGAAAAAGTCTTTTAAATGTTTATTTTTTTCTTCATTAAGCGTTTTTTCTAGAAGCCTTACTTGAGGAAAATATAGAATTTTTCTTGCTTGAAAACGCAAATAGCGCCAAAAGATGATACTTTTTCTTCTATCAGTAAAATTTGGAATAGGGTAGGAAAATTTTTTATTCACCTGCAATCCTTGATATATCATTATAAGTTGCAAAGAGCATTAAGCTTAAAAGTATTGCCATGCCTGCGTAACTTAAGTATTCAAAAGCACGCTGTGGAATCTTGCGTCTAAAAATCATTTCATAAAGATTAAAAAGTATATGTCCTCCATCAAGCATAGGAATAGGTAAAAGATTTAAAATACCTAAATTTATAGAAATTAAAGCAGTGATAAATAAAAGCAAAGTAAAGCTATTTTGTGCAGCCTTTGAGGTAATTTCAGTCATGGTGATAATACCGCCTAAATTTTTTGCTTCAACTTCACCACTTATGAGTTTTACAATACCCTTGATGATAAGTGTGGAAGCTTGAAAACTTTCTTGTGCGGCATATTTAAAACTTTCTAAACCTTGGTGTTTTACAAGAGTGCTTGTCCCATTTGGACTGACTCCAAGTTGAGGTTTTTCAACGATTTGTCCAAAGTCATTATATCCTTGTCCTATTTTTGGAGTTAAAATAAATTCTAAATTTTTTCCTTCTCTATCGATTAATATTTTCAAAGGCTCTAAACTTAAATGCTTTGAAATTTCATCAAAGCTTTGAATTCTTATACCGTTAATTTCTAAGATAGTATCATTTTTTTGAAGTCCTATGTCTTGTGCAGCAGAGTTTGGCGCTATGCTTCCTATTTGCGGAGCAAGTTTGTTTAGACCTAAATTTCCTATGATAATATAAAGAAAAAAAGCTAAAATTAGATTAAAAAATGGTCCAGCAAAAAGAATATAAATCTTTTTTAAAGGACTTAAAATGCTATAGCTATCTTTGTCTAGATTTTCAAAACCAGGACGCATATCATCTTGTCCTTTAAGTTTAACATATCCTCCAAGTGGTAAAGTGCTTAAGCGATAGTTTGTGCCTTTAAATTCACGCTCTATAAGACTTTTTCCAAATCCTATACTAAAAACTTCAACTTTTACACCCAAAGATCTTGCAGCCAAAAAATGTCCTAATTCGTGAAAGAAAATTAAAAATGAGATGACTAAAACAGTTGCTAAAAATTCAATAGAATAAAATTTAATTCCCAAAATCAAAATAACAATTAAAAATAATAAAGATCTCATTTTTCTCCTTTTTTTTGAGCTTTTATATAAGTATAGATGTATTCAAATCCAGAATAAAGAGTTAAAATCAAAGCTATGTAAAGTAGAATTTCACCGCCTATCCACTCCATGATTAAAAATCCTATCGCAGTCATTTGAAAAGCGGTTTTAAGTTTGCCTGCAAAAGAAGCATTGACATTTAAATTTTCGCTAATCATTACAACTCTAAAACCTGTGATAAAAAATTCCCTTACTAATATAATATAAATTACCCATTCATTAGCTTTTCCTGTAAGTAAAAGCCCTAAAAAAGCTGCTAAAACAAGCATTTTATCGGCTAATGGATCTAAGATTCCACCAAGTTTTGTAGTTTGTTTCCAAGTTCTTGCGATGTATCCATCAAAAAAATCACTTAAAGCTGCTAATGAAAAAGTTAAAGCAGCAAAATAGTTAATCCAACTTTGATGAATATTTTCAAAATGATGAATTAATAAAAAAAATAGCAAAGGCGCTAAAACCATTCTAAAAATCGCCAAGATATTGGGTAAATTCATAACAAGCCTTGTGAAATTAAATGTAAAATTATAATCAAAATTGTATAAAATTTAAGCAAAGACTTAGTAAAAATACAAAAAAGAATCAGTTTATTTTTATTTAAATTTTGCTTAAAAGCAAAATTTAAATAAATTTTACAACTTCATCAAAACTAAAACGATTTTTTTGAGGATTTTTTTTATCGTTGCAATATCCTAAAGCCACCACCAAACTTGATCTTTCTTTTTGAATATCAAGTGATAAATAAGAATCAAGCTTTTCTTTATCAAAACCACCTATAGTGCAGCTTGCTATATTTAAAGCATTAGCACTGTAAAGTATGCTAGCTAGAGCTATATGAGCTTGTTCTCTTGCATAAGATATTTTTTGTTCTTGATTTAGAGATTTTAAAAAAGGCATATAAGTATCTAAGCGTTTTTGCATTTCTGTTTCACTCATATCTCTTTTTCTAAGTTTTTCTTCAAAATAATCCAAAAAATCAAGTCTTGAAATGATTATAATTAATGCAGCACAATCTTTTACATGTTTTTGTTGATTGCAAATTTTAGAAAGTTCTTCTTTTCTTTTCTCATCTTGCACTACTATAAATTTCCAAGGTTCCAGTCCCAAGGAGCTTGGGCTTAATCTTGCTATTTCTAAAATAGAATTTAAATCCTCTTTTTTGAGTTTTTCATTTTTAAAATTTCTACAAGAATATCTTGTGCTAAAAATTTCAAGTTCTTTTTTCATTATTTTTCCTTGTAAAATTCGACGACTTCATTAAAATTTAAGCGTTGAGTAGAATATTTTGGTTCATGGGCTTTATATCCTAAGGATAAAATTACAGCAGTTTCAAAAGGATAAGTTAAATTAAGAAAATTATCAACTTTAGCTTTTTCAAAGCCACCTATCATACAAGAATCAATACCTAAGCTCATTGCAGCTAGCGACATTTGCATCATAGCAAGATAGCATTGAAGTTGTGCGTAATGATAGAGTTCATTATCATTCATTGCATTGGTTTTATGGGTGTAAATTTCTAAAATTTTTTGAAAATTTTCTTCGCTAGAACCTGAGAAACGACGCACTTGTTTTTGTGCAAATTCATCTTTGCTTTGAAGATCTTTTCTTGCTAGAAAAATGATATTATGACTCGCACTTGCTACATTTTGTTGATTGTAACATAGGGTTGAGAGTTTAAGATTGTGTTCTTTTTGTTCTAATACTACAAATTTCCAAGGCTCAAATCCATGTGAGCTTGGGGCTAAGACTCCACTTTCTAAGATAAAATGCAAATCCTTTTCATTGATTTTTTTATCATTAAAAAGTTTACAAGCTCTGCGTTTTGAAATTAGTTCTTTAAAATTCATTTTATTCCTTAAAATCAAAAATAATAATATTAATTATAAAATGCAAAGCTTAATCAAAAAATATTATAGTTTGATATTTTTCTTAAAAACAAAACCGGATTTTTCAAAACCCATTTTTTGGATATAAAATTCATGAGCTTGTGTTCTAAAAAAACTTGAACTTAGTTCTAATTCTTCATATCCTTGATCTTTTGCCCAAATTTGGATTTTTTTCAAAAAAGCTTGACCTATACCTTTTCCTCTTAAAGCTTCATCTACGACAAAATCACAAATATAAAGACAATGATTATGATAAAGTACATTAAAGGGCATGACTCCACAAGCTGCTTTGTAGCTTCCCTCATTTTCATAGGCAAAAAGTTTATAATGTTGAGTTTGTGTAGCAAGTTGGATTTTGTCTAAAAAATCTTTCAAAGATAGGTTATTTCTTAATTGTTTTATCAAGGGATAAATTTTTTCCAAGTCTTCTTTTAGCTTAATTTCTTTCATTTTTAAATCCCTTAAATTTCAAAAATCTCAGGTTTTAATTTTAAAAGTAGGCAAAAAGTTGCCAAAACAGCTTGTTCTTGCATAAATTCACGATCTCCATCTAAATAAAGCGTTTCTTGGATAAAAGTTCCATCTCTAAACATTGCACCTATATAAATAGTGCCTGATTTTATTTTTCCCTCATCTTTTTCGCCAACTACTCCGCTAATAGCTAAGGCAAAATCAGGATTAGCTGTTTTAAAAATACCTTTTAGCATAAAATAAACACAACGTTCACTGTATTCGCCATTATTTTCTAAGATGCTTTCGCTAATTCCAAGCCATTCGTGTTTGATGCGGTTGGAATAACTTACAATAGATCCTTCAAAAATTTCACTTACACCTGAAATTTTGGTTAAGGTGCTTGCACAAAGTCCGCCTGTGCAACTTTCAGCAAAAGAAATTTTTAATTTTTTTTCTAAAAGTTTAGAGCTTATAAAATGTATAGGATCTTTACCTAAAAACACCTTTTGTCCAAAAAGATTTTTTACGCTATTTAAAAAACCATCAAGTTTTCCAAAATTAGCGCAAGTGGCCTTAATAAGCACAAGATTATCTAAAAGCTTGGTTAATTTTATATTTATCTCATAAGATTTTGTTAGGGTTTGCAGTAGTAATATAGCGCTTTCATCATCCATGCCAAAAATGCAAAAATATGCAAAATTTAATTTTATATGCCCAAGAAGATTGGGTAATTTTTCGCTTGGATTTATTTTAACGACATTGATTTTTGAATTTGAAAAATTACACACAAAGCTATTTTTACTAAATTCTGCTTTATCTGGAACCAAGGTATCATCTTTTAAGATAAGATTATCATCATTTAAAGTTGCTAAAATTTTAGCAACAGTCGCATAATGCAAAGGGCTTGTAAATAAAGTGATAAAATCATACTGATTTAAGAGGTTTTCAAGCAAAAAGGGTAAATCTTTATCGGTTTTACTTTGTATGCGAATTTCGTTGATTTCTTTAAATTTTTCTTCATAAGTTCTATAAATATAATTTTTGAATTTTTCGTTTATAGTAAGCTCATCTCCTATAAGATAAAGCAAATGTTTCATAAATTTTCCTTTTTTTCTTATAATTATAGCCAAAAACAAAGTAGAAATTAAAGCTAATTTGAGTAGAATTTAAGATTATTAAAAATTAGGTGGAAAAAATGGACTACAAAGAAACTCTACTTTTGCCCAGCACTACTTTTGCTATGCGGGCGAATTTAGCGGAACTTGAACCGCAAAGATTTAAAAAATGGTTTGAGCAAAATTATGCTTATGAAACAATGAAAGAAAATCGCAAAAATGCGAAAAAAAGTTTTACTTTACACGATGGCCCCCCTTATGCTAACGGACATATCCATATAGGACATGCTTTAAATAAAATTTTAAAAGAAACTATTATCAAAACACATTATTTTAAAGGTGAGAGTGTGCGTTTTACTCCAGGGTGGGATTGTCACGGTTTGCCTATAGAACAACAAGTAGAAGTAAAGCTTGGAGAAAAGAAAAAAAGCTTAAGTAAAAAAGAAATTCGTGAGTTTTGCAGACAACATGCGAGTGAATTTGTAGATATCCAAAGAGAAGAATTTAAAAATTTAGGCATTATTGCGGATTGGGATAAGCCTTATTTAACTATGAAATTTGAGTTTGAAGCAGCGATTTATAGAACTTTATGTGAGATTGCTAAGAAAGGCTTACTTTGTGAGCGTTCTAAACCTGTTTTTTGGAGTTGGGCGGCAAAGTCAGCTTTAGCAGAAGCTGAGGTAGAATATCAAGATAAAGAAGATTATTCTATCTTTGTGGCTTTTGATTTGGATGTAAAAGCTTGCGAAAAATTAGGTGTTTCAAAAGCAAGCGCAGTGATATGGACAACTACGCCTTGGACTTTAGTGGCTAATCAAGCTATAGCTTTAAATCCTAATGAAAATTATGTGATCACCAAAGAAGGTTTGATTTTTGCAAGTGCTTTACTTAAAAGTATGGTAGAAAAAGGACTTACAAGTGGAGAAATTCAAAAAGAATTAAACGCAAAAGAATTTGAAAAACTTGAAGCTATCAATCCTTTAAATGGAAGAAAATCTGTTTTAATTATGGGTGAGCATGTATTGATGGATGGTGGAAGTGGACTTGTGCATACTGCACCAGGACATGGCGAAGATGATTACTATGCTTGTTTGAAATACGGTATTGAAGTTTTAATGCCTGTTGATGATGGTGGATGTTATGATGAAACTTTAAGAGCTAAAGAGCTTTTGCCTTCTCATTTGCTTGAAGAGTTTATAGGTCTTCATATTTTTAAGGCTAATGAAAAAATTTTAGAACTTTTAGGCGCAAAACTGTTACATTCTTCTAAATTTATACACTCTTATCCGTTTTGCTGGAGAACACATAAACCTGTAATCTATAGAGCTACTAAACAATGGTTTATTTTAATGGATGAGCCAAAACTTCAAGGAAAAACCTTAAGAGAGTGTGCAAAAGAACAACTTTTAAAAACAACTTTTTATCCGCAAAGTGGGGTAAAAAGAATAGGTTCTATGGTGGAAAATCGCCCAGATTGGTGTATTTCAAGACAAAGGGACTGGGGAACGCCTATAGCCTTTTTTAGAGATAAAAACACTAAAGAAGTCATTTTTGATGATGAGCTTTTTGACTTTGTAGCGGCTATTTTTGAAAAACACGGCGCTGATGCGTGGTGGGAGTTTGAAATCAAAGATTTAATTCCTACAAATTCAAAATACAACGCTGAAAATTTAGAAAAAGTATATGATATTTTAGATGTTTGGTTTGATAGTGGAAGTACTTTTAATGCGGTTTTAAATAGCGGACTTTATGACGCAGGAGAAAAAAGAGCAAGTATGTATTTAGAAGGAAGCGATCAACATCGGGGTTGGTTTCAAAGCTCTTTGCTTGTAGGTACAGCGATCAATGAAAGTGCACCTTATGAAAGCATTTTAACTCATGGTTTTACCACCGATGAAAAAGGGCAAAAAATGTCTAAATCTAAAGGCAACGTGATCGCTCCTGAATATGTAGCAAAAACCTATGGAGTTGAAATTTTAAGACTTTGGATACTTTTAAGTGATTATTCAAGTGATTTAAAAATTTCAGACAATATCTTAAAACAAGTAGGCGAACAATACCGCAAAATAAGAAACACTATAAGATTTTTACTTGCCAATACCAATGATTTAAAAGATTTAAAAGTTAAAGAATTTAGTTTTATTGATAAATGGATATTAAGCCGTGCAACTAAAGTTTTTAAAGCAAGCAAAGAGGCATTTTTTGCTTATGAATTTGCTAAAGGTTTTAGTTTGCTTTTAAATTTCTTAAGTGCGGATTTAAGTGGGATTTATCTTGATATCAGTAAAGATAGACTTTATTGTGATAGCGAAAATGCCCAAAGAAGAAAATCTGCTCAAGTGGCTATGGCTTTGATAGCAAAAGAGCTTTTAAATTTACTTGCTCCAAATTTAAGCTATAGTGTAGATGAGGCTTTAGAACATGCTAATGTTTTAATCAAAGGCGATGCAAAAGATGTATTTGATCTAAGTTTAACTCAGGATTTTGATTATGATTTTGGTATAGATGATACATTTTTAATGAGTGCTAGAGAGAAATTTTTTGAACAGATTGATATACTTAAAAAAGATAAAATCATTAAATCTACTTTGGAATTAAATTTAAACATCAGTTTTAATAAATTCCCAAATGAGGAATTAGCCGATTGGTTTATGGTAAGTCAAATCAGCAATGAAAATGAAGAAATTTTGGCTGAATTTGAAGTAGAGAATGAGAAATTTAAAATCACCAAAGCTTCACTTTGTAAATGCCCAAGATGTTGGAAACTTCAAAGTAAAGATGAAGAAACACCTTGTTTAAGATGTGAAGAAGTTTTAAAAGGGATTCAATGCTAGAAAATCCTATTCCAAATAGCATTATCATCACAACTATAGCGGTGGTTTTGGCTTTTAGTGCTTTAGCGGTATTTTTGATCAAAAAAACAAAGGAAAATAAATGATAACTTTAAAAGAAGCTTTAAAATACTCCAAAGAAGAACTTGAAAATTTAAAAAAAGAACTCAATGAAAAAGCAAAAAAAGAAAAAAAAATAGGTGCTTATATCGAACAATTTTTAGATAAAGACTTAAGTGTTTCAGGTGAAGGTGTGCCTGTAGCTATAAAAGATAATATCAGCGTAAAGGGCTGGGAGCTTACTAGTGCGAGTAAGATTTTACAAGGTTATATCGCTCCTTATGATGCAAGTGTGATTGTTAATTTAAAAGCTAATGGTTTTTCTCCTTTTGGGCGTTGCAATATGGATGAATTTGCTATGGGAAGTTCAACAGCGAGTTCTTATTATGGCAAAACTTTAAATCCTTTAAATTTTGAGCGTGTGCCAGGTGGTTCAAGTGGTGGAAGTGCTGCTGCGGTAGCGGGTGGCTTGGCTTTGGCAAGTTTGGGTTCTGATACAGGAGGATCTGTACGTCAGCCTGCAGCTTTTTGTGGTTGCGTAGGATTTAAACCGAGTTATGGAAGAGTGAGTCGCTATGGCTTAGCTTCTTATTCTTCAAGTTTGGATCAAATTGGGGTTTTAACGCAAAATGTAGAAGATGCGGCAATTTTATATGATGCGATCGCAGGATATGATAAAATGGATAGCACGAGTGCAAATATCGAGTTTATCAAAACCGCTCCAAATTTAAATGCAAATAAAAAATTAAAAATTGCAGTGATTGAAAATTATGTCAATGATGCAGATAGTGAAGTAAAAAACGCACTTTTAAAAACCATAGATATGTTAAAAGCTAATGGACATGAGATTGTATATAAAAATTTGCTTGATTCTAAGTTTGATATCGCAGCGTATTATATCATCGCAACAGCTGAAGCAAGTGCAAATTTAAGTCGTTATGATGGGGTGCGTTATGGCAAGCGTTCTGAAAATATCCAAAATTTAAAAGAAATGTATGTAAATACACGCAGCGAAGGTTTTGGAGAAGAAGTAAAAAGAAGAATTTTGTTAGGAACTTTTGTTTTAAGCAGTGGATATTATGATGCGTATTATATTAAAGCACAAAAAGCTAGAGCTTTTATTAAGGCAAAATATGAAGAAATTTTGCAAGATTGTGATCTTATTTTTATGCCTGTAACGCCTACAACGGCTTTTAAATTTGATACTCAAAAAAGCCCTATGCAAACTTATTTAGAAGATGTTTATACTATCTCTGTAAATTTAGCAGGACTTGGAGGCATTAGTGTGCCTGTTGCAAAAGATAAAGAAGGGCTTAATATATCAGCACAACTGATTTGCAAAGCTTATGATGAACAAACCTTATTAGATGGGGCTTTAAGTTTAGAACAAATGATTAAACATTAAGGATGAAAGATGAAAATTGTAAAAAGAGCTTTAACTTTTGAAGATGTATTATTGCGTCCTGGGTATTCTGAAGTTTTACCTAAGGAAGTAAAAATTCACACTAAATTAACAAAAAATATCACTTTAAATATGCCTTTAATCTCTGCGGCTATGGATACAGTTACTGAACACAGGGCTGCTATTATGATGGCAAGACTTGGAGGGCTTGGAGTGATTCATAAAAACATGGATATAGCCTCACAGGTTAGAGAAGTAAAAAGAGTGAAAAAAAGCGAAAGCGGGGTGATTATCGATCCTATTTTTGTAAGTCCTAAGGCAAGTGTTGCGGAAGCTTTAGAAATTATGGCAGAGTATAGAATTTCAGGTGTTCCTGTAGTAGATGAAGATAAGAAACTAATAGGCATACTTACCAATCGTGATTTAAGATTTGAGAGTGATTTTTCAAATTTGGTTGAAAATGTTATGACTAAAATGCCTTTAATTACTGCTCCAAAGGGTTGTACTTTAGATGATGCGGAAAAAATTTTCAGCACCAACAAAGTAGAAAAACTTCCTATAGTTGATGAACAAGGACGCTTGGAAGGACTTATCACTATAAAAGATCTTAAAAAACGCAAAGAATATCCTGATGCCAATAAAGATAATTTTGGCAGATTACGCGTGGGTGCGGCTATAGGAGTAGGGCAAATGGATCGTGTGAATGCTTTAGTTGAAGCAGGCGTTGATGTTGTTGTGCTTGATTCTGCGCATGGGCATTCTAAGGGTATTATTGATACAGTAAAAGCAATTAAGGCTAAATATCCAAATTTAGATCTTATCGCAGGAAATATCGCCACTGCAGCTGCAGCAAAAGCACTTTGTGAAGCAGGAGTAGATGCGGTTAAAGTAGGTATTGGGCCAGGAAGTATTTGTACTACACGTATTGTTTCAGGTGTGGGCGTGCCTCAAATTTCAGCCATTGATGAGTGCGTGGAAGAAGCAAATAAATTTGGCGTTCCTGTGATAGCTGATGGCGGGATTAAATATTCAGGTGATATCGCAAAAGCTTTAGCTGTAGGTGCGAGTTCTGTTATGATAGGATCGCTTTTAGCTGGAACAGATGAGAGTCCAGGAGAGCTTTTTACTTATCAAGGAAGACAATATAAGTCTTATCGTGGTATGGGCTCACTTGGGGCTATGCAAAAGGGAAGTTCGGATAGATATTTTCAGCAAGGTACTGCTCAAGATAAACTCGTTCCTGAAGGTATAGAAGGGCGTGTTCCTTATGTGGGAAGTATAAGAAGCGTGGTGCATCAACTTTTAGGAGGTTTGCGTTCTTCTATGGGTTATGTTGGGGCTAAAGATATAGAAGATTTTCAAAAAAGAGCCGAATTTGTTGAAATTACCACTGCAGGGCTTAAAGAAAGTCACGTGCATGATGTTACTATCACTCATGAAGCACCAAACTACAAGGTTAATCATCAATGAGTTTTGAAGAAAATTTAAAACACGCTAATGAATCTTTGGAAAAATTAAATAATCAAGAGCTTGCCTTAGATGAAAGTGTAAAAATTTATAAAGAAGGTTTAGAGAGTATCAAAAAAGCAAGACTTGAGCTTGAAAAAGCAAAATTAGAAGTGGAGCAAATCGATGAGTAAAATAGCAGCTTTACAGTTTCCAACTTTAGCTTTAAGTGAATCAAGGCTTGATTATTATCTTAAAGCTTCAAAAGACAATGGAGTAAATTTAGTAGTTTTGGGAGAATATGTGATCAACAGTTTTTTTACAGAACTTTTGCATATGCCAAAAAATATGATAAAAGAACAAAGCGAAGCTAAAAAAGAAAGCTTGATTAAACTTGCTAAAAAATACGAATTAGAAATTATCGCTCCTTATGTAAGCGTTGAAGCTAAAAGTTATAAAAAACTTTGCTTAAAAGTTACTCCAAATGGTGTGAAAAGTTATGAACAGCAAATTTTAATGCCTTATGAACATTGGAATGAAGAAAAATTTTTCAGCAACAAAACTCCATCAGAATTAAAAATTTTTACTTTTAATTATGAAAAATTAAAATGTGCTTTGCTTTTTGGTTTTGAGACACATTTTGATATTTTTTGGCAACAGATTATGGCGAAAAAAATTGATTTGGTTATCGTTCCTAGTGCTTGTACCTTTGAAAGCAAACAAAGATGGGAAGAACTTTTAAAAACAAGAGCTTTTTTAAATTCTACAAGCATTTTAAGAGTAAATCGCATAGGCAAAACAAAAGATGAGTGGAATTTTTACGGCGATACTTTGTTTATTAATGCTTTTGGTGAGATAGAAAGTAAATTAGGTTCTGAAGAAGAAATGCTTATTATAGAGCCTAAAAAAAGTGATGAAGCAAGAAAACTTTGGGGTTTTGATAAAATTCTTAAGAATTTTTAAAGAAGGTGAATATGAGAAAAATTTTACTTCAAATTTTTATTTTTAGTGTATTATTTATAGTAACTTTTACCATTAATCGTATTTTAATGCAAAATTCTTTTATCCCTACTGGTTTAATTAGTGATAAAAATGAAATCTTTTTAATGTATCTTTTAGGTGTTTTTCATGATATAAGATTTTTAAGCGCAGCGTTTTTACCATTCTTGCTTTGTGGTTTTTTAAGTTTAATTTTTTCTAATATAAAAATAAATAATAAGTTAGTAATATATAGTAAAAATTTTTATTTCATTTTTTCAAGCATTTATATAATTGTTATTTCTTGTCTTTGTATAGGATTTTCTTATGCAAAATACTATTATTACGAAATTTACAAGACTAAATTTGATATTTTTATGTTTACTCTAAAAGATGATAACGCAAAAACTATTTTAAGTATTATTTATCACGATTATCCAATTTTAAAAATTTTAGCTTTAATGTTGATTTTTGGAGTTTTTGTATTTTTTTTAAATTTGAAAATATTAAATTTAAAGCTAAAACCTGTTAATTTAAGATTATTTCCCTTGATAGCTTTAAATTTAATATTAATTATTGTTTATGTTATAGCCTTAAGGGGTCCATTTAAGCATGTGGCTATAAATGTGCAAAATTATTCTTTTAGCGAATATAGTGTTGTAAATGATACAATGTTAAATCCAATTATGGCATTTTCTTGGGCTTTAAAACAATATAAAGAAGAAGCAGCTTTGAAGGCTATCACACCTTTAAAAGCACAAGAACTTAAAGAAAAACTTTTTGATTATTTGCATCAAAGTCCTATAAATCTAAAAGCTGAAAAGAATCATCCTAGTGTATTTGTTAACTTAATGGAAAGTTTTGGGCTTAATTTGGCTGATTTTACAAATACAGAACATAATTTTTTGGGTTCGTTAGATAAACATTTTAAGCAAGATTTTTTATTCAAACGCTTTTTGAGTTCTAGTAATGGAACTATACCAAGTTTTGCAAACTTATTTTTTGTAAGTCCATTTTCTAATATTTCCACAAGTAAATTTCAGAAAACTTATTTAGATTTAACACCTATTGCTATTTATAAGAAAGCAGGATATAAGGTGATTTTTGTAAGTGCAGGTAATGGATCTTGGCAAAATATTAAAAATTATCTCAGTATTTTGGGGGTAGATGAGATTATAGATGAAAATATTTTAATGAAAGAGTATAATGGAGCAAAAGATAGCGAAAATGGTTATGGGGTAGCTGATGAGTTTTTATATAAAAAAGTTTATGACTTACTTCAAAAAAATCCACACAACACCCTTATAATTGCTCTTACTATTTCTAATCATCCACCTTATAAAATTCCACAAAATGATTTGCCAAAATTACAAAACATTCCGCAAACTTTGCTTAATATGCTTCCTTATGAAAAAGATAAACAAGATAACATTATCAAAGCTTATACTTATGCAAACAATGAATTTGGAAAATTTCTAGATAAAGTAAAACAAAGTCCATTTAAGAATAGTGTTATTATAGCAGCAACTGGAGATCATAGAGTACGCGAAATGAGTATGGATTTAAATTCCCAAAAAGCTTTTGCTTATAGTGTACCTTTTTATCTTTATATTCCTAAGGATTTGCAAGATAATATTTATTATGATAAAGATCGTGTAGGATCTCATAAAGATATTTTTCCAACTCTTTATGCTTTAAGTTTAAATAATGTCAAGTATTTAAGCGTAGGCGGAAGAAATATGTTAGCAAGACCAAGTGATGAGAAATTAGAATTTGGGATCAACGATGCTGTATGGATTGATAAAAAAGGTATTTATAGTGGCGGTAAAGGGTATTATTTTGAAAGTAATGATACTTTAAAAGATATGAATAAAGCTTTTAACCTTGATGGTTATACTAAAGACTTTGATAAATTTTATAGAGAGTTAAATTTATATCAATTAGCCGAGCGTTTAGGCATTTCAAAATAGGATTTATATTTTCTTTTTAGTAAAAAAGTGCTAAAATTTAGCCTTTAAAGTATAAAGGTTTAAATGATGCAAAATATCCATTTTATCGGCATAGGCGGTATAGGAATTTCCGCTTTAGCAAGATTTTTAAAAGAAAAAGGTTTTAAAATTAGCGGAAGTGATCTTAAAGAGAGTAAAATCACTAAAGAACTAGAAAAAGAAGGGGTTAAGGTCAGCATCCCTCATCATAAAGACAATATTTTAAACAAAGATTTAGTTATTTATTCTGCTGCTATCAAAGAAGAAAATCCTGAATTTAAACACGCTAAAGAATTAGGCATTAAATGCCTTTCACGCAAAGAGGCTTTACCTCTTATTTTAGAAGATAAGCGCGTTTTTGCAGTTGCAGGAGCACATGGAAAAAGTACGACTTCAAGTATTTTAGCTTCTTTGCTTGATGATGCTTCTGTGATTATCGGAGCGATTTTAAAAGAATTTGGTTCAAATATGATTTATAAAGAAAGCCAAAACCTTGTTTTTGAAGCTGATGAGAGCGATAGTTCTTTTTTAAATTCAAATCCTTATTTGGCTATAGTTACTAATGCAGAAGCAGAGCATTTAGATCATTATGGCAATGAAGTTTCAAAACTCCATCATGCTTATACGCAGTTTTTAGATGTGGCTAAAATTCGCGTGATTAATGCTGAAGATGAGTTTTTGAAAAATTATAAAAATGAGTCAATCAAACTTTATCCAAGCAAAGATATCAAAAACTGCACCATGTGTATAGAAAATTTCAAACCTTTTACAAGCTTTGAGTTGAAAGATTTAGGTAAATTTAAGGTTTTTGGCATGGGATATCATTTAGCCCTTGATGCGTCTTTGGCGATTTTGGCGGCTTTAAATTTCTTAGATATAGAAACGATAAGAACTAGGCTTAAAAATTATCAAGGTATTAAAAAGCGTTTTGATATTTTACATGCTGATGAAAATTTGGTTTTAATCGATGATTATGGTCATCATCCCACCGAAATAAAAGCGACTTTAAGTGCAGCACAAGAATACGCAAAATTAGGCGGATATAAGAAAATCACAGCTATCTTTGAACCCCACCGCTACACGCGTTTGGCTGCAAATTTAAAGGAATTTGCAAAGGCTTTTGAAGGTGTAGACGAGCTTATAATTTTACCTGTTTATGCTGCAGGAGAAGAGCCTATAGGGCTTGATTTAAAAGCGGTTTTTCCTAAGGCTTTATTTGTAGAAGATATCAAAAGAGAGGGTAAATTTTTGGTGGCTTCTAAGGGGCAAGTTTTTGAAGAAGGGCTTATTATAGGTTTTGGTGCAGGAGATATCAGCAACAAATTAAGGCAAAAAAATGAGTAGGTTTTTTTTATATTTTTTAATTATTTTAATTTTAGCCTTAATCACTTTTGCTTTGCGTGAAAAATTAGGCAAAAAAACTAAACCTTTTTTTGGTATTTTACTTGTGATTTTTATTGTTTTAGTAGTATTTTTTGAATTTGAAAATACACAAAAAAGTCATTTAAGAACAGATATTATCGTAGCTTTTAATCAAAATAAAAATATTTTATGTAAAGATATAAATATCTCTAAAGCTTATTTTAATTACGAATTTGGGACAGGAAGTTTTATTTCAAAGGATAATAATCAAAGTTTTAATTCTTTAATCATAGATATTAAAGATTGTAGGTTAAATGATGAATGATACAAAAGAAGAATTGATCTCAAAGCTTGATTTAAACAGCTATTTAGAAGAGTTTAAAGCTCTTTTTGCAAGAGATAAGGAGATTTTTTTGCAAGGAGATTCTAATCTTCATTTTAAACGCATACATGAGCTTTGCGAGGTGGAATTTCCTACTATGCCAGAGCTTAGCAATCTTGATAAAGCCTTAGTTCATTTAAGCAAGCAAGGAATTTTACATTTAGATGAAATTTTTGAATTTGTAAAAATTTTTCGTTATTTTGAAAAGCTAAAAAAATTAAAACTAGGAACAAATTTAGACTCTTGGTTGCAAAAGATAGAATTTGTTAGCGGGGCTTTGGAGCTTTGTTTGAATTTCGATGAAAAAGGGGAATTAAAAGAAAGCTTAGATGAAAGACTTGTAAATCTTAATGCCGCTCTAAGATTAAAAAATGAAAGCATAATAGCTGAGTTTAAGAAATTTTGCTATACAAAAGCTTTGATGCCTTATCTTATCGATACACAAATCCATCTTATAAACAATCTTGAAGCCTTGCTTGTAAGAGGCGGGTTTAATCACGCTATTAAAGCAAAAATCATAGGCAGAAGTAATGGCGGTGGCTTTTATATCGTGCCTTTAAGTGTTGAGAATTTGCAAAATGATATAGAAAAAATCAAAAATCAAAAAGAAGAAATTTATTATGAATACGCTAAAAATTTCTCAGCTTTTTTAGCAAAAAATCTACCTTTTTTAAAATTTATCAATACAGCCTTTGATCTTTTTGACCATTATAGTGCTAGGGTTTTGCTTGCTAAAAAAAGGGATTTTGAATTTGTTTTGTGTGATCAAAGTAAGGATTTAGTGCTTAAAAATTTCGCTCATCCTGCCTTAAAAAATCCAAAAAGCGTGAGTTTGGAATTTAAAAAACAAGTTTTAATCATCACAGGGGTAAATGCAGGCGGAAAATCCATGCTTTTAAAATCCATGCTAAGCGCAGCATTTTTAGCTAAACATCTTTTGCCTATGTATATAAAAGCAAATGAAAGTAAAATCGGTACTTTTAAAGAATTTGATGCCATCATAGAAGATCCGCAAAATGTTAAAAACGACATTTCAACTTTTGCAGGAAGAATGTTGCACTTTTCCAGGCTTTTTTCTAAGAAAAATTTGCTTTTAGGTATCGATGAAATAGAGCTTGGAACAGATTTTGAAGAAGCGGCTTGTTTGTATAGTGTGTTAATTTCAAAACTCATAGCTAATAATCTTAAAATCATCATTACTACACACCACAAACGCCTTGCCATGCTTTTAGCAAAAAATGAGCAAGTTGAACTCATTGCTGCTTTATATGATGAAGAGCTTTCACGCCCAAAATATGAGTTTTTAAAAGGTACTATAGGAAAATCTTATGCCTTTGAAACCGCTTTGCGTTATCAGATTCCGCCGAATTTAGTTAGCGAGGCTAAAAAGCTTTATGGCGAGGATAAAGAAAATTTAGAAGAGCTTGTGGGTAAAAATATCAATCTTGAATTAGAACTAAAAGCTAAGCTTGAAAATGTTGAGAAAAAAGAGCAAAAAGTCGATGAAATTTTACTTTCTTTAAAAGAGCAAAAAGAAAAAAATGAACAAGAATTTCGTACGAGTTTGAGAAATTTAGAATTTAAATTGCACAAAACCATAGAAGAAGCTAAAAAAACCATACAGCTTAAAGACACAAAAGATAAGCAAAGAAGTCTTAATAAAGCCAATGAACTTAAAAAAGAAATCATCTTGCCAAGTATGGAGCAAAACGAAGAATTGCGTGTGGGGGATTTTGTAAAATATGAAAAAATTAAGGGTAAAATCATAAGCATTTCTAAAAACGATGCTATGGTTGAAAGTGATGGGATCAAACTTCGTGTGCCTTTAAAACTGCTTAAAAAAAGCACTCCTACACCTAAAATAAGTCCAAAAACAAGCATTAGTGTGGCAAAACCGACTAATCTTAGCGTTAGCTTGGATTTGCATGGGCTTAGGAGTGATGAAGCTATTTCAAGGCTTGATAAATTTATTTCAGATGCTTTGCTTGCAGGCTTTGATGAAGTTTTAGTTTACCATGGTATAGGAACAGGAAAGCTTGCCTTTGCTGTAAGAGAGTTTTTGAAAACTCATAAAAGTGTCAAGGGCTTTAATGACGCACCGATCAATCAAGGTGGCTTTGGTGCTAAGGTGGTGAGATTATAAGGAAATAAATGATTACAAAAGATAATTTAAAACAAGTTCTAGAAAACTTAGGCTTTAAAAATAAAAATGAAAATTATGTAAAAACAATCAATAATTACACACTTTTAATAGATTATAAAAACCAAAGTATTAATTACCCAAAAGAAATAAAAATTCACGATAAAACTACTTCTAATTTTTCACACCCTGAAAGTTTTGTAGTTTTTGAATGTGTGCATAGACTTTTAGAAAAAGGTTATAAGGCTGAACATTTAGAGTTAGAGCCAAAATGGAATCTTGGCAGGGATAAAAAAGGTGGTAAGGCTGATATTTTAGTAAAGGATAATGAAAACAATCCTTATTTGATTATAGAATGTAAAACCACAGATTCTAAAAATAGTGAGTTTATAAAAGAATGGAATAGAATGCAAGAAGATGGCGGGCAGCTTTTTTCTTATTTTCAGCAAGAAAAAGGTGTAAAATATCTTTGTCTTTATACAAGTGATTTTAGCGATAAGTTAGAATATAAAAATTACATCATACAAGCTTACGATAACGAAGAATATCTAAAAGAAAAGGAATTACAAAATTCTTATAAAAAATCTAATAACAATATAGAACTTTTTAAAACTTGGAAAGAAAGTTATGAACTGCAATATTTTAAACAAGGTATTTTTGAAGAAAATGTCAATGCTTATAAAATTTTAGAAATTACTCCAACTTTTGATAATCTTAAGGAACTTAAAGAAGAAAGTAAATATCACGAATTTGCAAAAATTTTACGCAAGCATAATATATCAGGCAAGGAAAATGCCTTTGATAAACTTGTAAATATTTTTCTTTGCAAAATTTATGATGAAACTTTTAATAAGAACAATCTCAAATTTGGATATTTTGGTGTAATGGCAGATACTTATGCAAATATGCAAGATAGATTAATGTGGCTTTATAAAGAAGCTATGAAAGAATTCTTAGGAGAGAAAATTACCTTTGTATCTAATGAAGATATAGAAAAAGACTTTAAGCAATTAAAGATAAAAACTTTAAAAGAAGTAATGCAAAATTACATCAAAGAATTAAAATTTTATTCAAATAATGATTTTGCATTTTTAGAAGTGCATAATAAAGAATTATTCTTAAAAAATGCACTTGTATTAAAAGAAATAGTAGAGCTTTTTGCAAATTACAAGCTTACCCAAAACTCTACAAATCAATTTTTAGGCAATCTTTTTGAACTTTTTTTGCAAAAAGGTATGAAGCAAGATGAAGGGCAGTTTTTTACCCCTATTCAAATTTGTGAATTTATTATGTATTCTTTACCGCTTCAAGAAATGTTAAGCAAAAACTCTAAAGCTTTAAGGGTGATTGATTATGCTTGTGGTGCTGGACATTTTTTAAACACCTATGCCAATGAGCTTAAGCGTTATCTAACAGAAGATGAGCTTAAAGAGCATTATAAAAATATTTATGGTATTGAAAAAGAGTATCGCTTAAGTAAGGTTTCTAAGGTATCAAGTGCAATGTATGGACAAAATGAAATCAATATTTTATACGCTGATGCACTTGCTTCTTTTGAATTAGCAAATACAAATAATTTAGAAGGAGAAAAAGCAAAACCACAAATAGAATCAAATAGTTTTGATTTGCTTATAGCAAATCCGCCTTATTCTGTAAAAGGATTTTTAGAAACTTTAAGTGATAAATCTAAAAATACCTATAAACTTTTTAACGATGATATAAACATAGAAACAAATAATTCTATTGAATGCTTTTTTTGTGAGCGAGCAAATCAAATTTTAAATGATAATGCTAAAGCTGCCATTATCTTACCAAGTTCTATTTTAAATAAAGATTCTATTTATAAAAATACAAGAGAAATATTATTTCAAAATTTTGATTTTATTGCCATTGTAGAGCTAGGTAATCAAACATTTGGAGCAACAGGGACAAATACGATTATTTTATTTTTACGCAAAAAAGAAACTTTTAAACAAGAAAATCATCTTATTTCTCAAGATTATAGTTTGATTAAAGAACGCATAGAAGCTGAAAATTTAAAAGACAATGAAAACTTTTATCAAAATTATCTAAGTGCGTATTGTGATTTTAGAAAATTTGATAAAGAGCTTTATAGTAATTTTTTAAATGGAAACTTAGATTCTAATCTTGCAGAGTTAGAAGCCTTTAAAGATTATCGCAATGCATTTAGGCAAACAAGTGATTATAAAAAACTTAAAGAATCTAAATTTTATAAAGAAAGTAAAGATAAGCAAGATTTAGAAGATAAAGCCTTTTTAGCTTATGCTCAGGCAATAGAAAAGGATAAATTGCTTTATTTTAGTCTAAGTCTTAATCAAGAAGTTTTAATCATAAAATCCCCAAGTGATATAAAAGAACAAAAGAAATTTTTAGGTTATGAGTGGAGTAATAGAAAAGGTGATGAAGGTTTAAAAGAATTGCACGAGCCTTATTTGAGCCCACTTTTTGAAAGAGGCAATCCACAAAATGAGACTAAGCTTAATACTTTAATCTACAAATCTTTTTTAAATACGCCGCTTGATGTTATCCCGCAAGAATTGCAGATTTATGCTACAAAAGCAAGGCTTGTTGATATGATGGATTTTGAAAAAGTGGAATTTAATAAAGCTATAAGTTTAAATCCTAGCAATTCAACGCAAAGTGAGATGTCTAATCCTTTTATAAATTCTAAATTTGAGTTAGTAAGACTTAAAGATTTTGTATTAGATATTCAAACCGCAAAGCGTCCTAGTGGTGGTGTCGGCAAATATGAAAACGGTGCACTGAGTCTTGGTGGAGAACATATAAACAATAAAAGTGGGTATATCAAATTAGATAATCCTAAGTATGTACCAATAGAATTTTATGAAAGTTTTGCGTTGCAAGATAAAGGAATTGTAAAACAATTTGATATTTTAATATGTAAAGATGGTGCATTAACTGGAAAAATTGCAATGGTGCGTAATGAATTTATTAGGAAATCTGCAATGATTAATGAGCATATTTTTTTATTGCGTTGTGATAATATAGCAAAACAAAAATATTTATTTTATATATTACATTCTTATAGTGGACAACAAGCTTTAAAATCTAAAATTACAGGTTCGGCTCAAGGCGGAATCAATAAAACAAATTTAGAATCTATTTTAATACCAAATGCAGACTTTGAGATTCAAAAGCAAATCGTGGCAGAATGTGAAAAGGTAGAAGAGCAGTATAACACAATAAGAATGAGTATAGAAGAGTATCAAAATTTAATCAAGGCAATACTTCAAAAATGCGGTATTATAGATGATGGGGGGGGGTATGAGCTAAATTCTATTTTAGAAAATTTGCAAAAATTAGAATTTAAGCTTGATTTTAATCTTTTGCTTTCGCTAATTGAAGAACAAATCAGTCATTCTGAAGTATTAGTTGAAGAAACTCAAAGCAAGGAAAGAAAGCAAGATTTTAATGCTTTTAAAAACTTTTCTAAAACTATACAAGAGCTTTTACAAACTCTCTCAACTCCACCAAAAGATGGCTGGAAGAGAATTTCTTTAAAGAATGAACAATATATGGAACTTAATCCTAGCAAAAAAGAAATATCAAAACTTGATGAAAATATGCTTGTCTCATTTATAGAAATGGCTAGCGTTTCAGATAAGGGTTATATTCAAAGTAAGATAGATAGGTCATTAAACGAAGTAAGAAAAGGCTACACATATTTTATAGAAAATGATATTTTGATTGCAAAAATTACTCCTTGCATGGAAAATGGTAAATGTGCTATCGCAAAAAATCTAACAAATAACATAGGTTTTGGTAGCACAGAATTTCATATTTTTAGAGCAAAAACAGGGCTTGATAGTAGTTTCTTATTCTATAATCTAAATCAACAAAATATAAGAGAAAAAGCAGCTCTTGCTATGACTGGAGCAAGTGGACACAAAAGAGTTCCTATAAGTTTTTATGAAAATCTTACAATCCCACTCCCACCGTTAGAAATTCAAGAAAAAATTGTTCAAAACATTGAATTAGTAGAACAACAAATTGATTTTCTTAATCTTAAATTAGAATTTTTAGAAAAAGAAAAAGAAAAAATCTTGCAAAAATATTTATTTTCTTAAAGCATTTTTCGCTAAACTTTGTAAATTTTATAAGGTTTAGCGATGAAAAACATTATGATATTAAGCGGAGCGGGTTTGTCTGCTCCAAGTGGGCTTAAAACTTTTAGAGATAATGATGGACTTTGGGAAGAATACGATGTGATGGAGGTTTGCTCTGCAACAGGTTTTAGAAAAAATCCTAAAAAAGTACTTGATTTTTACGATGCAAGAAGGGCACAACTTCAAAATGTAAAGCCAAATCATGCTCATGAAAAAATCGCACAGTTAAAAGAAAAATGGGGTAAAAACCTTTTTGTCATCACGCAAAATGTAGATGATTTGCTAGAGCGTGCAGGGTGTAAAGATGTAGTACATTTGCATGGCTTTTTGCCTGAACTTCGCTGCTTAAAATGCGAAGAAATTTTTAATATAGGTTATGAAAAAATCACAGATAAACAATGCCCAAAATGCAAAAGCAAGGATTTAAGACACAATATAGTCATGTTTGAAGAGCAAGCCCCTGCTTATGCTACGCTTTATTCTTTGTTAAATCAAACTTCGCTTTTTATCAGCATAGGCACAAGTGGGGCGGTTTTGCCTGTAGGGCGTTATGCTTCAATGTGCGAAAAAAGTATTTTAAATATCTACGAAAAAGATGCGAATTTAGAGCGGTATTTTGATAAAATCTACACTGAAGATATTATAAGCGCTATTGATAAAATCGCACTTGATATAGAAAATTTTATGAAAGATGGTAATGTTTGATTCTTTTTTAAGTGGAGTTTTTTTGGGCTTTGGAGTGAGTGTGCCTTTTGGACCTGTAAATATTTTGATTTTAACTTATGCACTAAAAGCTTTTAAAAATTCCATAGCTGTAGGACTTGGAGCATTTAGTATGGATATGCTTTATCTTTTTTTGCTTCAATTTGGGCTTTTAAATTTCTTAGACAATGTCATTTTTATGCGTTTTTTGGCGATTTTTGGTTTTTGTTTTTTAACTTATATGGCGTATTTGATGCTAAGAAAAAAGAAAGAAAGCTTAAATTTAGAGCATAAAGAATTTAAAGAAAGTCTTTTGAAAAGTTATATTAAAGGAGCTTTTTTAAATGGTTCAAATCCTTTTGTGATAGGATTTTGGCTTAGTGCTGCAAGTGTGGTTTTAAGCAGCGATCATGCTTATTTGATGACTTTAGGGCTTGTTGTGGCTATACTTTTTTGGGTAAGTGCTTTAGCCTTTGTGGTGGCAAGATATAGTCATGTTTTTAGTGCAAAAGTTGTTTTTATAATCAATATAATTTCAGCTATAATTATAGAGTATTTTGCTCTTAATTTATTATATAAAACTTTCTTAGGATAAAAAATGAATGCAAAAGAATTTTTAATCGAACTTTTAAAATTTAAATCTGTTACGCCAAATGATGATGGAGCTTTAAATTTCATCGCTATGGAACTGAGTGATTTTGAAGCTTTTTTTATAGAAAAAGAAGGCATTAAAAACCTTTTACTCACTAAAAAATTTAAAGATGAAGGCGAGCATTTAGCTTTTGGTGGGCATGTAGATGTGGTGCCTGCAGGCGAGGGTTGGAGTAATAATGCTTTTGCGCCTGTGGAAAAAGAAGGCTTTATCTATGCAAGGGGTGCTCAAGATATGAAAAGCGGAGTAGCAGCCTTTGTGGATGCGGCAAAGAATGCGGATTTTAAAGGAGCAAGACTGAGTCTTATTTTAACAAGTGATGAAGAAGGCGAGGCTATATATGGAACCAAGGCTGTTTTAGAATGGATGCAAGAAAGAGATATGTTACCTGATTATGCCGTGGTTGCAGAGCCAACCTGTGTTAAAAAAATCGGCGATAGTATTAAAATAGGGCGTCGTGGTTCTATCAATGGAAAACTTTTAATCCGTGGAAAACAAGGGCATGTTGCTTATCCTGAAAAATGTATCAATCCTGTGCATGATTTTGCACCGGTTTTAAAGCTTTTAGCGGGTTTTGATCTTGATCCTGGAAGTGCTGAATTTAGTCCTTCAAAAATCGTTATAACTGATATTCGTGGAGGTATGGGGGTATGTAATGTAACGCCAAATGATTTAAAACTTATGTTTAATGTACGCAATTCCCCTGATACAAGCTTAGAAGATGTAAAAAGTTATGTAGAAAAAATTTGTCATGGTTTAAACTATGAGTTAGAGCTAAAACAATCAAGCGAAGCTTTTTTGACAAATATCGATAATAAAATCGTTCAAAAAATGAATGAAAGCGTTCAAAAAATCACTCATGAAGTGCCAGAGCTTAATACCAAAGGCGGTACAAGTGATGCAAGGTATTTTGCAAAATACGGTGTAAAGGTAGTAGAATTTGGGGTTTGTAATGATAGAATTCACGCTATTGATGAAAGAGTAAGCATAGAAGAATTTGAAAAACTTTGCCTTGTTTTTAAAGACTTGATAGAAAATTTTTAAAGGTTTAGAATGATTATCAATGGACAAAAGCTTGAGTTAAAAGAGCTTAAATTTATGGATTTTATCAAAGAAAAAGGTTTTAAAATCGAACTTATCGCCTTGGAATTAAATGGAGAGATTGTACCTAAGAGCGAATTTGAAAATTTGATTTTAAAAGAAAACGATAAAGCTGAAATCGTAAGTTTTGTAGGAGGTGGATGATGAGAGTAAAATTCAATGGCAAAGAACTTGATACAGACTTTAAAACAAGTTTGGAATTTTTTGAAAATATCAGCAAAAATGAAAATGATGTATGGATTATCAATGGTTTTGCAACAAAAGAGAATATCGCTTTAAATGAAAATGATGAGCTTTTTTGTATAGAAAAAAATACTTTACCTCCAAAAGACGCACTAGATGCTATGATGAGAGCAAGACATACACCAAAGCTTCACGATAAACTTAAAAATGGGCGCGTGGCGGTGTGTGGTTTAGGCGGACTTGGATCGCACATTGCGATAAATTTAGCAAGAAGTGGAGTGGGGTATTTAAAGTTGATTGATTTTGATGTGATTGAGCCTAGTAATTTAAATCGTCAGGCTTATCGTGTAAGTGATTTGGGCAAGTTTAAAACCGAAGCTTTAAAAGAGCAAATTAGCGAAATTAATCCTTATATCAGCGTTGAAATTTGTACTTTAAAAATCGATGAGGATAATTTAGAGTCTTTGTTTAAAGATATAGATATAGTTTGTGAAGCCTTTGATAGTGCTATCGCAAAAGCAATGATAGCGCAAAATTTTCATAGATTTTACAAAGATGGTATTTTAATCTGCGCTTCAGGGCTTGCGGGCTATGGTGATAGCAACAGCATACAAACAAGAAAAATTGCTAAAAATTTCTATGTGTGTGGGGATTTGGTAAATGGTGCTAAGCTAGGAAATGGACTTATGGCGCCAAGGGTAAATATTTGCGCAGGACATCAAAGTAACCTTGTTTTAGAGCTTTTAGCAAATAAGGAGTAAAAATGCAAGAAAATTTAAAAAATGATAAATTAAAAATAGGCAAATACGAGTTTGATTCAAGATTTATTTTAGGTTCTGGAAAATATTCGCTAGAGCTTATAAAATCAGCTATAGAAGAAGCTAAAGCACAGATTATCACTCTAGCCTTACGCCGTGCAAATACAGGGGAAATTGCTAATATACTTGATTATATCCCTAAAAATATCACACTTTTACCCAACACTTCAGGCGCAAGAAACGCCGATGAAGCCTTACGCATTGCAAGGCTTTCAAGAGAGCTTGGTTGTGGAGAACTTATCAAAATAGAAGTGATAAGTGATAGTAGGTATTTATTGCCTGATAATTATGAAACGATTAAAGCTTGTGAGCTTTTAGCTAAAGAGGGTTTTACGCCCCTACCTTACATGCATGCTGATCTTTACGCAGCTAGAGCTATGCGTGATGCTGGAGCTGCGGCTATCATGCCTTTAGCAGCGCCTATTGGGAGTAATAAAGGTTTATGTGCTAAGGAATTTATACAAATTTTGCTTAATGAAATTGATTTGCCTATCATTGTAGATGCGGGTATTGGAAGTCCTTCACAAGCTTGTGAAGCTATGCAAATGGGAGTAAGTGCAGTGATGGTAAATACAGCCATAGCTGAAGCTAAAGATATAGCCTTGATGGCTAGAGCTTTTTCTTTGGCAGTAAATGCGGGAAGAGCGGCTTTTTTAGCAGGTGTGGCAAGTGTGAGTGAAGCTAAAGCAAGTTCTCCATTAACAGGCTTTTTAAGGGATTGATTATGCAAGATTATATGCAGCATTTACCTCACATGCAGGAAATAAAAAGCGAAATTTTAAACAAGGTTTTAACTCAAGTTCAAAGCTATGATGAGAGTCAATTTAGCGCTAAAGATGTTAAAAATGCTTTAAATCAAACACATTTAAGCATAGAGCATTTAAAAGCCTTGCTTTCAAGTGCAGCAGAAGATTTCATAGAAGAATTAGCCTTTAAATCCGCTAAAGTCAAGCAAAAATATTTTGGAAATTCTATCTCTCTTTTTACTCCGCTTTATTTGTCAAATTATTGTAATTCTAAATGTGTTTATTGTGGTTTTCAAAAAGGTAATAAAATCGCAAGAGCTAAGCTAAATGAAGCTGAAATTCACGAAGAAATGCAAGCCATTGCTAAAAGTGGTTTAGAAGAAATTTTAATGCTAACAGGCGAGGGCAGGGAGTTTGCAAGTGTAGAATATATAGCAAATGCTTGTAAAATAGCTAGAGAGTATTTTAAGGTTGTGGGCGTTGAAATTTATCCTATGAATGAAGATGAATATAAAATTTTGCATGAAAAGGGTTGTGATTATGTGACTGTTTTTCAAGAAACTTACAATCCTCTAAAATATTCTAAAATTCATTTAGCTGGTGAAAAACGCATTTTTCCTTATCGCTTTAATGCTCAAGAAAGAGCTTTAAAAGCGGGTATGCGTGGAGTGGCTTTTGCGGCACTTTTGGGTATAGATGATTTTAGAAAAGACGCTCTTGCTACGGCGCTTCATGCACATTTTTTACAACAAGCTTATTCGCATGCTGAAATTTCTATTTCAGTGCCGCGTTTAAGACCTATTATCAATAATGCCAAAATCCATCCTAAAGATGTAAGCGAAAAACGCCTTTTGCAAGTACTTTGTGCTTATAGACTCTTTTTGCCTTTTGCGGGCATTACCATTTCAAGTCGTGAAAGAATAGGTTTTAGAGATGAGGTTATCAAGCTTGGTGCTACTAAAATGAGTGCAGGAGTGAGTGTGGGTATAGGTGAGCATAAGGGTGAGAAAAAGGGTGATGAGCAGTTTGAAATTTCAGATGATAGAAGTGTAGATGAAATTTTAGCTATGCTTAAAAGATCCAATTTACAAGCTGTGATGAGCGATAGTATCTATGTGGGATAAAAAAATCATCGCTATAAGTGATAGAAAATGTGTGCAAATAGATTTCTTAAAGCAGATTGAAAAACTTGCTAAGGCTAAGGTAGATGCTATAGTTTTAAGAGAAAAAGATTTAAGCGAATTTGAGTATTATGACTTAGCAAAAGAAGTTTTAAGCATTTGCGCAAAGCAAAAAGTGACTTGTTTTTTGCATTTTTTTGATAGGGAGTGTTTAAAATTGGGACATCGTTATTTTCACGCACCGCTTTCTTTGCTAAGAAAAGAACCTAAATTAACAAAATATTTTCATATACTCGGTACTTCAGTCCATAGCAAAGAAGAGCTTTTAGAGGCGATGAGCTATAAGGTAAATTATGCTTTTGTAGGGCATATTTTTGAAAGTTCTTGCAAGATGGGTTTAGAACCTAAAGGGCTTGATTTTTTAAAATCCTTGCTTGAATTTAGTCAAATTCCACTTTATGCTATAGGCGGTATCAATGCTCAAAATATAGAAAATTTTAAAGATATAAATGTAGTAGGTGTTTGCATGCGTGAAATTTTAATGAAAGAAAAAGATCTTAAAAAGTATCTTTTAGAATGTAGGCAAAATTTACGATGAATAAAATTCTTTCTTTACCAGAAGATTTAAAGCAATTAAAAGGTGTCAATTATAAAAAAATTAAATCTTGCACTTTTGCTAAATATACACAAACGGATACTTCGCATTCTACTTTTGTTAATGTAGGAAGTCATCTTTTAACTTTTGTTCGCAAAGGATATAAAATTTTACACACTGCATCAAAAGATTATAAGATTAACTCTTATGAAACTTTGTTTTTAAAAGCTGGGAGCTATACTTTAAGCAATGTAGGACTTAGTAAAGGAGTTTATGAAGCTTATTTATTTTTTTTTGACAATGCATTTTTAATTGAGCTTATTTATAAGTATAAAGATTTTTTTAAACTAGATCAAAAGTTTCAAAACTATGAAATTTTTTGGGTAAAAAATGATAAGATTTTGCAAGGAATTTTGGAAAGTTTTTCACCGCATTTTGAAGAAAATACGCAAATTTTAGATCCTATAGTGAGTTTGAAATTTGAAGAGATTTTTTTACATTTGCTTTTAAATAAGAATATTTATTTTATTAGTTTTTTATCAGGAATTTTAAAAGAATTTCGCCTTGATCTTTCCCAACTTTTTGAGTATTGTGGTAGAGAATTTTTAAGCGTAAATGAAATGTCTAATTTTGCGAAATTAGATTTAGCAACTTTTTCTAAAGAATTTAAGAAATGTTTTGGACAAAGTCCTAAAAAATGGTTAGATGAAAAAAGGTTGCAAAAAGCAAAGATTTTACTTAAATTTTCTAAAAAAAATATCAATGAAATAGCTAATGAGTGCGCTTTTTCTTCGGTAGCTTGGTTTATTGAAAGATTTAAAGAGAAATATGAGCAAACTCCTAAGCAATATCAAAAAACAAAAAACTTGTATTTTTTATCAAAAAACTAGCACATTTTTTTTATCTAAATAAATATAATTCAATGAAAATATTTTTAAATAAAGGAGAAAATATGAAAAAATATGTTTTAAGTTTAGCGCTTCTTGGAAGTTTGCTTGGTGCAAGTGAATTAAAATATCAAGAATTTGATGGTTTTAAAAGCCCTGAAAGTATTTTTGTAGATAAAAACTATGTTTATATATCTAATGTAGGAGAAAAACTTGAACCTTTGGCGAAAGATAATGATGGATTTATTTCTAAGCTTGATAAAAATGGCAAAGTGCTAGAATATAAATTTTTAACCCATCTTAATGCACCAAAAGGCATGATGGAGATTGGAAAAACTCTTTATGTGGTAGATATCGATGTTTTACGCGGTTTTGATCTTAAAACTAAAAAAGAAATTTTTAATTTACCTATTAAAGGTGCAATCTTTTTAAATGACATAGAAAAATTAGACGACAATACGCTTTTGGTTAGCGATACTGGCACAGGACTTATTTTAAAGGTTGATTTAAAAACTAAGCAATATGATGAATTATTAAAACTTGATTTAGCAAAATTTGGCGGTCCAAATGGGTTATATCTAGATAGAAAAAAACATAAGCTTTTTATAGCTGGTTATCATCCTGATGGTGTAAGTGGCGGTGTTGTAATGGCTTATGATTTAAATACAAAAGAACTCAGTATAATTAAAAATGAAAAAGAATCTTATGATGGAATAGTTCCTTATAAAGATGGTTTATTGGTAAGTTCTTGGGGAAATAATCTAAATGGATATATTTATAATTTAGATAATGTTAAATCTGTAAAACTTGAACTTCCTTTGATGAAAGGTCCTGCAGATATATTTATTGAAGGTAATATTTTATGGATTCCTAAGATGGCAGAAGGTAAAATATTCAAAGTAGAACTTAACAAATAAGGCTTTTATGGCTTCTTTTAAAAAGATATTTTGGATTAATGTTATTATTGTTATTATTGTAGCTTTTAATCTTAGAGCCCCAATTACTGCAGTGGGGCCTATTATTGATATTATTAAAGATAAGTATTATTTAAACTCAACCGTAGCGGGCATACTTACAAGTCTTCCTTTGATAGCTTTTGGAAGTATTTCTTTTATTGTGGGGTATTTTTCTCCTATTCGTGCTATTGTTTTTGGAATTTTTTTAATTTTTTTAGGCGAAATTATTCGTTCTTATTTTGGTGTATATGGCTTATTTTTAGGAATGTTAGCAATGGGCTGTGGTATTGCAATTGCAAATGTTTTACTTCCTAGTTTTATTAAAGAAAAATTTCCAAAAAAAATGGCAAGTATAATGGGAATTTATAGTCTTGTTTTGAGTATTTCTTCGATTATGGGTATTGCTTTAGCTATACCTTTGCTTAGTGTATTTGATTTAGCTGGAGCTATGTTTTTCTGGGCTATTTTTTCTTTTATAGCTTTAGTAGTTTACTATCCTCAAGCTAAAAATGGTAGATTTTTTCGCATTAAGAAAAAAGCTCATAAAAAAATCAATCTTTTTACAAATTTAACAACTTGGAAAATTACTCTTTTTATGGGATTTCAAAGTTTTTTAGCTTATTCTTTGTTTTTTTGGTATGTTCAAATTGTTGTAGAAAAAGGATTTGATAAAGAATTTTCTACAAGTATGGTTTTATTTGCTCAACTTGTTGCAGCTCCAGTGTCTCTTTTTGGCCCTTTACTTTTAGGAAAATTAAGACAAAATTTACATACTTTTTACATAGCAGGTTTGTGCAGTATGTATGTGATCGCTTTTGGTATGCTCTTTATTTTTGATAGCAAAATTTCTATTATTATTAGTGCTTTTATCATGGGTTTTCCATGGGGTGGAGTTTTTGGCATTGCGTTGCTTTTTATTGCACAAAAAAGCTCTAATGCTCAAATAGCAGCGAGACTTTCTGCTTTAGCTCAGGGTTTTGGATATTTAATTGCAGCACAAGGACAATGGATTATAGGTTTTTTGCATGATAAATTTGAAAATTTTTCATTTGCTATTTTGATGTTAGTTTTTGTTGGAATTTTAGTAAATATCTTTGGATATTTATCTTATAAAAGTCAAATTATCAAATAAAGCTTTTTGGATTAGCATATCTGCGCCGTTTTTTTGGGTTATATTTTGCAATCTTGTAGAAATATTTTCTAGATTTAGTTTTAATATTGACTTAAAAAATTCATCAAGATTAATAGAGTTTTGCATAAAAATTTGACATAAAGCTTGATCTTGTAAAAATTTAGCATTAAAGTATTGATGATTTTTAGCTGCATAAGGATAAGGTATAAAAATAGTAGGTAAAGTATTAGCGCAAAGTTCAAAAAGAGTACTTGCACCTGCTCTTGATATAGCTAGATCTGCATTTTTCATTTTTTCTTCCAAATTTAAACTAAAATCAAAAATATCAGCTTGGATATTTAAGCTTTGATAATGTTTTTTGCACTTTTCAAAATCATTTTTTCCACATTGATGGATGATTTTGATATTTTGTTCTTGAAGTTTTGGTGCCAAATTTAAAGCTAGTTCGTTGATAAATTGAGCTCCTTGTGATCCTCCTAGGAAAATAATATTTTTTAATTCTTTGCGAATCCTAGCATTATCAAAAAATTTATCTGCTACGGGATAAGGGCTAATTTCTTTTTCAAAGGCGCTAAAAAATTTTGTAGCGAAAGGTTTTAAAAGCATATTTAAAGAGCCGCTTTTTGAATTTTGTTCATGTATAAAAAGAGGCAAATGTGAGAATAAAGCTGCAAAAGATGCAGGAGCTGCACTATATCCACCTACACTAAAAACGGCTTGGATGTGGTATTTTTTAAAAATTTCTCTACAATCTTTGGAGAGTTTTAAGGTGTGGAGCAAAGAACTGATTTTGCCAAATTTGCTTTGATTAACCACTCCTTTAGAGCTTAAAAAAAATTTTTCCTTAAAGCGTACTTCATTTTCAAACCAAGCTTTATCTTGACCATTTTGACTGCCTATGTATACACATTCTATATTTTTTTTAATCGCACTTTCTAATAAGCAACGCACTATGGCCAAATGTCCTCCAGTTCCACCACCTGTTAAAGCTATTGTCATAATTTAACCTTTTTTGAAATCATTAATACATATCCTATGCCTATGCAAATTGCCCACATTGAACTTCCTCCATAGCTTAAAAGTGGAACCGCTACACCTTTTAGTGGAGTAAGAGAAATAATACCAAAAGCATTCATAAAGAAAGAAAAAAGTAAAAGTAAGGCTATGCCTGAACAAAAAATAAAATCTTGTTTAGCTTCACATCTTCCTGCAATTCTAAAAATTCTTAAAATCATCCAAAGATAAATATAGCAAATAACCCCAAGACCTAAAAGTCCTATTTCTTCAGTAATTCCTGAAAGAACAAAGTCAGTATGCACTTCACTTAAAAAGCCTAATTTAAAAGTTCCAAGTCCTAGGCCTTCGCCAAACATTCCTCCATGGGCTATAGCATTTAAAGAGTGTGAAATTTGATAAGGCTCGCTGTTGCTACTTACTCTTAAAGCATTTGCCAGCCAATCAGGAAGCATAGGTAAAAAAGCATCTTGTATATTCCCCCACCAAGAAGCGATTCTTTGAATTCTTCTTTGGTTGCTAAAAATTACCATTATACCTATCATCATAATGATTAAAGTTCCAAAAGCAAAAAGTCTTTTACTAGCTCCTGCAAAAAAAGCTAAAGCCAGAATCAAAAAGAAAGAAATTACGCTTTGTCCTAAATCGTTTTGAGTGATATAAATATATCCTATAACTATAGAAGCTAAGATGCAATAAGGCAGAAGAATTAAAGCCTCGTGTCTGATAGCTTTTTTGCTATCATCAATACGCCTTGTATAGCTCCATGCTAAAAAATAAATCAATCCTATTTTAAAAAATTCCACAGGAGAGATAGAGAGTGGGCCTAAGCGTATCCAGCGTTTAGCTCCTCCGCTAGCTGTTGCTAATGCAGAAGGTAAAAATGGCAAAATGATGATAAAGATAAAAGAAATAATCAAAATAGCTAAAATAATTTTTTTAGAAAGTGCTTTATCAGGGTCCAATCGAGAAATAAAAAACATTATAAGTATGCCACTAATTCCAAAAAAAAGCTGACGAATAAAAAAATGAAACTCACTATAGTCAAGAAAAAGAACAGTAAAAGCTGTAAGAGAGTATGAAAATACTATTCCTATGGTGATTAAAATACAACTTAAATAAAATAATCTTTTATCAGCAACCATTATAATTATAACTTTTCTTTATTGGAATTAAAATTTTAAAAAGTTTTATTATAACTAAAATAAATTAAATTTTTTGCTAAGTTTTTGTAAGGAAAATTTGCTAAAATTAACAATAAAAATATAACAAAAAAGGCAAATTATGAATCAAATCCATAAAATTCTCATAGCAAATAGAGCTGAAATAGCTGTTAGAGTAATCCGTGCTTGTAGAGATTTACATATTAAAAGTGTTGCAGTTTTTACAGAGCCTGATCGTGAATGTTTGCATGTAAAAATCGCAGATGAGGCTTATCGCATAGGAACGGATGCTATAAGAGGATATTTAGATGTTGCTCGTATTGTCGAGATTGCTAAGGCTTGTGGTGCTGATGCGATTCATCCTGGTTATGGATTTTTAAGTGAGAATTACGAATTTGCTAAGGCTTGTGAAGATGCTGGAATTATTTTTATAGGTCCAAAATCTGAAGTAATCCATAAGATGGGAAATAAAAATATCGCTCGTAAGTTAATGGCTAAAAATGGCATACCTATTGTTCCAGGGACTGAAAAATTAAATTCCTATAGCATGGAAGAAATTAAAATTTTTGCTGAGAAGATTGGTTATCCTGTTATTTTAAAAGCTTCAGGTGGTGGAGGTGGACGCGGAATTCGCGTTGTTCATAAAGAACAAGATCTTGAAAATGCCTTTGAATCTTGCAAAAGAGAAGCTTTAACATACTTTAATAATGATGAAGTATTTATGGAAAAATATGTAGTTAATCCCAGACATATAGAATTTCAAATTTTAGGAGATAACTACGGAAATATTATCCATCTTTGTGAAAGGGATTGTTCTATTCAAAGAAGACATCAAAAGGTAATTGAGATAGCACCTTGCCCTGGAATTTCAGATAATCTTAGAAAAACCATGGGTGTTACAGCTGTGGCAGCTGCTAAGGCTGTAGGTTATACAAATGCTGGAACTATAGAGTTTTTGCTTGATGATTATAATCGCTTTTATTTTATGGAAATGAATACAAGAATTCAAGTTGAGCATCCAATTACTGAAGAAATTACAGGTATTGATCTTATTGTAAGACAAATTCGTATTGCAGCAGGAGAAATTTTGGACTTAGAACAAAGCGATATTAAACCTAGGGGTTTTGCTATTGAAGCTAGAATTACTGCTGAAAATGTATGGAAAAATTTTATTCCAAGTCCTGGAAAAATAGGAGAATACTACCCAGCTCTTGGACCATCTGTTAGGGTTGATAGTCATATTTATAAAGACTATACTGTGCCGCCTTATTATGATTCCATGCTTGCAAAGCTTATTATTAAAGCAACAAGTTATGATTTAGCGGTTAATAAACTTGAGCGTGCTTTGAAGGAATTTGTGATTGATGATATTAGAACAACAATACCATTTTTAATTGCCATTACAAAAACAAGAGAATTTAGAAGGGGGTATTTAGACACCTCTTTCATAGAAACACATATGCAAGAATTATTAGAAAAAACAGAAGATCGTCATCAAGAAAATAAAGAAGAAGTTATAGCTGCAATAGCTGCTACGCTTAAAAAAATACGAGAAAGTAGGGAATAATAGATGGATTTTTTAGACAGTCTTAAAAGTATTAAAAAAGAAATGCAAGCTAACACCAATACTTCAAAATTAGCGAAGAAATCAAGCAAGAGTGGTGCAAGTGTAAAAAATTTAGAAAAACTAGCTAAAGATATTCGCGAAAAAAATCAAGAAACAAACATAGATAAGGAAATGCAAGAAATTTTCTTAAAGCAAGAAAAACTACAGGATGAATTTTCCGAATTTATCAAAAATGCAGATATTAAGAAAATTTAATGCTTGAGATTGGTTTTTGTACTCTTGAAGATCAGTGTCCTTACTTAAAGGATAAACGTTCAAGAATAGAGTATAAATACATTGAAAATTGCCCTAAAGAAATCAATAATGAGCTAATAAAACGAGGTTGGCGTCGTTTTGGTAGGTATTTTTCACGCCCTATTTGTAAAGATTGTGATGAATGTTTAAGTCTTAGAATTTTAGTTAATGAATATAATTTTTCAAGAAGTGAAAGAAGGGTTGTAAATAAAAATATTAACACCAAAGTTATACTTAGAACACCCAATTTAAGCAATGAACATTTGTTTTTATATGATAAATACCATCGTTTTATGGAAGAAAAAAAGAACTGGAAGCGTTATGATTTAAGCTTTAAACAGTATTATAATCTTTATGTCGATGGTTTTATGAATTTTGGATATGAGCTTGCATTTTATATAGAAGATAAGCTCGTTTGTGTTGATTTGATTGATATTTTAGAGGATGGAATTTCAAGCATTTATTGTTTTTATGATCCTGATTTTTCGTATTTTTCTTTGGGTAAATTTTCTTTGCTCAATGAAATACAAATAGCTAAAAAAATGAACTTAGATTATATTTATCTTGGGTATTTTGTAAAAAAGTGTCAATCTTTATCTTATAAAGCCGATTATACACCTAATGAAATTTTAAAAGGCACTAAAGAGCTTTTTGAAAATGAGGTTTTATGGGAGAAATAGATGCAAATCGTGCAAACTTTAGAAACTATCAATGTTAATACAGATGATATTAGCGTATTTCAGTATTTTAAAGACTTGATTACCAAAAATTTCACAAAGGTCATAGGACGAAAAAATAAAATTTTTTCTTTTTTTGAAGAAAATGAAATTCCACAGCGCCGTTATTTCTTAAAAGTTTTAGATCAAAAATATCGTAAAAGCACAAATGAAGGTATAGAGAATTTACAAGATGCTCATTTTAAAACTTTTAGATTAATTTTTGAGCAAAATAATATGCTTAAGCCTATGTTGTTTATCAAGATTGATTTTGTTGCGGGTAGAATTTTGATGAAGTTAAGCTCTAATGAAAAATTATTTATTGCTTATATAAGAAATTATTTTCAAGATCATAATATAGAATATAATGAAATGACAAATATTCTAATTTTAGAATATAAAAACGAGAATACCCTTGAACTTTTTGAAGTTTTTGCAGATGAGAGCGAGCATTTAAAATATTGCGTGAATTTTGAAGTTGACCGCGAAGAGTATAAAAAATTTCGCCAAAATATTCACAATAAAGAAAATATGAAATGGAAATTTAATGCTTTAGCTAAGCTTTTTAGTAATTATTTTAATACTTTAGAATGCACTCCGCAAAATGATCTTAGTGAAATCAGACAAAAATATTTGATTTTGGTAAAACTTTATCATCCTGATTTTCATCAAGGAAAAAGTGCAATAGAAAAAGCTTACGCAAGAGAACAGTTTGAAAAAATACAAATCGCCTATGATAACTTAAAAGCACTTTATAAGAATAATACTTAAAAAAATTAAATTAATCATTTTGGTTAATTTAATTTTTCTCTCTCATAAATTTTTCTTAATTTGCTATCTAGTTTAAAACAAAATTTAAAAAGTGCAGGTACTACGAGTAAGGTAAGCAAAGTCGAACTTATAAGTCCAAAGATAATGGCTATTGCCATAGGAGAATTAGCTTCATAGCCCGCACCCCTTGAAAGAGCAAGTGGGAGCATAGCAAAAATCATAGCAAAAGTTGTCATCAATATAGCCCTTAAGCGCGATTTTCCAGCGATTAAAAGAGCTTTATCGGGATCTAAACCTTCATGGCATTTTTTATTAGCTACATCTACGAGTAAAATAGCATTTTTCCCCACCATACCAAAAAGTAAGATGATGGCAATAAGTACAAAAAGTGAAAAATTATGCCCTGTGATAAAAAGCCCTATAGAAGCTCCGCCAAAGGCTAAAGGCATGGTTATCATGATGATTAAAGGCAGAATAAAACTTTCATAAAGTGCGGCTAAAACAAGATAAATTAAAACAAAAGCAAGTGCTACTGCCATAGCAAAACCTTGCACGGTTTCACCTAAAAGATTGATAAAGCCTGAAAAAGCATAGCTAAGACTTGGATTGTTATTTAAAATTTTATCCATATTATCTAGTAAAAGTTTTTGCACCGCTCCTAAGGAAAGATCATTCACTCCAGCTGTGATTTTCACAGAGCGGTTTTTATTGTAACGATTGATAGTTTTTAAATCTTTACTGTATATAAAATCCACCACGCTTGAAAGTTCTAAATTTATACCTTGGTTGTTTTTAATGCTAATGCGCTTTAAAGCTTCTATGTCTTTTTTAAATTCTGGAGCAAAACTTAGGATAATATCATCTTTTGAATTGCCTCTATCCATGCTTCCTACGCTAAGTTGCGAGAAAGAATACCCTAAAACCCCAGCGATATATTGAGGATTGACATCTAAAAGTTTGGCTTTTTCTTTGTTGATGTGTAAGGCTACTTCATCTTTTGTAGCATTAGCATTATCACTTATATCTACAATGCGTGCATTAGTGCCTAAAATTTCTTTTGCCTGAGAAGCAGCTTCTTTCAGAGTGTTTAAATCATCTCCTAAGATTAAAAATTGCACGGGATCATCAATGCCTGCACCCTCTATCTTTGGAAGTTCTAAAATTTTGATTTTTAAACTTTCATCTTGAAATTTTTGACGATATAAACTTACTATGGCACTTTGTCTTAAATTTCTTTCGTCTAAATTTTTAAGTTTAACATAAATTTTAGCCTTTGTAGCATCTTTGGCATCATCATAGCCTACAAGTAAAAAAGCGTATTTGACATTGCTATCATTTTTGATTTTTTCAAGCAAATTTAAACTTTTTTCTTTCATGGCTTCTAAACTTAAATCCTTTTTGCTTTCAAGCAAAACTTGAATTTCACTATCATCTTCCATAGGTAAAAAATCAAGCCCTATGCGAGTGGCTAAAGCAAAAGAAAGCCCTATAAAAACAAGAGTGGCTAGGATAAATTTTACTTTATTTTGTAAAATTTTATAGAGTAAATTTTCATACTTTTGCTCTATTTTTTCAAAAAAAGCTTCTGTTTTTTCATAAAACTTGTTTTCTTTTGGATTTAAAAATCTTGCCCCAATACTAGGTATTAAAAATACAGAAACCAAAAAGCTTATAACTATCCCACTTGCAACGCTTATGCCTAAGGCATTGAAAAAAAGCCCTGATATAGAGTTCATATAAGAAATAGGGATAAAAACACAAAGTAAAACTATACTTATGCTTAAAACGCTAAAACCTATTTCATTGATACCTAAAAAAGCAGCTTGTAAAGGCGGATAAGTTTTTAGTTTTTTAGCAATATTTTCAATCACTACTATAGCATCATCGATAAAAATTCCTATGCTTAAGGTTAAAGCTATAAAAGTTAAGCGGTTTAAATCATAGCCTAAAAGATCGATAATAAAAAAAGTTGAAATGATAGAAGTAGGTATAGCTATGCAAGCAATGAGAGTTGTACTTAAATTTCTTAAAAATAAAAACACGATAACAAGGGTTAGAAAAATCCCCAAAACCATATCAAAAATCACTTGAGAAAGGTGCTTGTGGATATTTAAGCTTTTATCATAAAGCATATTAATGCTTATATCTTTTGGAATTTGTTTTTCTAAAATAGGCAAGGCATTTTTGACATTTTTAATCATTTCAAGGGTGTTATAATTTGTGATTTTTCCGAGTTCTAAAAGCACCCCTTCTTTACCTTCGTATAAAGCACTTTGTTTTTCATCTTCATAAAGGCTTGAAATATTAGCAATATCACTTAAAAATACTCCTGTTTTTATGCGAAGATTGCTAAGTTCTTCTAAATTTGTGGCTTCAAAATAGCCTTTGATGATATAGTTATCTTGATTGTTGTTAAGTTCGCCTAGGGCTTGTTTAAAATTTTGACTTTTGATGATATTTGCTACATCAAGGGCGTTAAGATTGTATTTTCTAAGTTCGTTTGGTTTTAATTCTATGCGAATTTGGGGTTCTAAAAACCCCTTAGCTTCGATTTTACCTACTCCTTCAACTCTTTGCAAAAAAGGTTTTATTTTGTCATTGATTTCACGCATGAGTTGTAATTTATCTTTAGAATATAGAAAAAGTGAAATAGCAGAACCAGAATCTGAACTGATTTTTTCAATTTCAGGCTTAGAAGGTAGGCTCAAAGTTCCTATTTTATCACGCACATCATTGGCAGCTACTTCAAGATTTTTACCCAGTTTAAACTCGACTACACTTACACTAAAATTATCATATGCAGCTGAGGTTATGGTCTTTACTCCATCGATTTCACTTAAAGCATTTTCTATTTCTTTAGTGACTTTTGATTCTACGAAATTTAAATCCCCATTTATCTTGCTTGTGATTTTTATAAGAGGTATGGAAACATTAGGAAATAAATTTACACTCATGCTAAAAGCAGAGATTAGCCCAAAAATCATAAGAGCTAAGAAAAACATTAGCACGGTAATAGGTCGGTTTATAGCTAGTTTAAACATTTTTAATCTTTAGTGATGATTCTACCTTCACCAAAAAGCCCTGGTGTTAGATTTGTGGTTTGCACTTCAGCATAAATTTTTCTTGTTTTTACTTCTATACTTGGATAAATAAGGCTGATTTTTCCTTTCAATTCTGTACCATTTTGATCGATTTTATAAAAGAAATCATCGCCTAATCTAACTTTATCTTTATATTTTTCATCAAAACTTAAAATCAGTTTGCTTTGTGGATAGGAAAAAATTTCTATTAAAGGTTGAGCTACTCCTCCTACTCCTTCGCCCACTTGTATAAATTTGTTTGCGATAATAGCATCATAAGGTGCGCGTAATTCTTTTTTTGCCATGATATTTTTATAATAAGCTATATTGATTTTTGTTTTGTTTAAATTTAAATTAGCAGCATCAAACTTAGCTTTCATATCTTCATAGCTTTGTTTGTCTATAACATTTTCTACAGCTTTGATTTTTTGCATCCTACTTTTGGTATTTTCGTATTCTACAAGGGCAAGTTGATAAGAATTTTGAGCATTTTGAAGAGCTATTTTTTCACTTTCTTGATCAAGAGCAAGTAAAAGTTCTCCTTTGCTGACTTTTTGTCCAATTTTTACAGGAATTTTTTGAACCAAACCTATGCTTTCAAGGGCAAGTTTGCTTTGTTTTGATGCTTCTACATTGAAACTTGCGTAAATTTCTTCGCCAAAGGCGCAATTAAAAACAAGAAGTAAAAATAGAATTTTTTTCATTCTTTAACCTTTGAATTAAGATCTATACCCGCATTAAAATAATAATTTGCTTTAGTAATTTCAAATTCATTTTTAGCAAGCTCTAAATCGCTTTGTGCTTTAAATTTAGCCTCTAAAGCTTGAAGATATTCTACATAAGAAACAAGTCCTGCTTGGTATTTTTTATCTACACTTTCAAAAGCTAAATTTGCAGCATTTAAGCTAAGATTAAGAGCTAAAATTTGTTCTTGTAAAACTTTTAAACTTTTGTCTAAATAATTTAATTCTTCTTTATTTTTTCTCTCGCTAAATCTTGCATTTGCATTGGCTATTTGAACATTTAAACGCTCTTTTTCAACTTCTTTAGCCCTTGCATTGAAATCAAAAATTTTCCATTCCATACCTAAAATAAATTGATTACCTTGAGAATATTTTTCTAAGAATTGATCCGCTAAATTTGCAAAAGGAGCTGGAACTTTTGGATTGTAATTGTTTTTATAAAAGTTAAAATTATCTTGAATATAAAATTTTGGAAAATATTCAGCTTTTGCTAAATTTACACTTTCTTTAGCAAGATTGATTTGCTCTTTAGCTATCATTACTTCATAGTTTTGACTTTTTTCTTGTTGTGGATTTTCTAAAAAAGCATTCCCTTGCACTTTAAAATCTGTATTGCTTAAAATTTTAATCTCTTTTTGTATATTGGCAAGTTTTAATTCATTTTGACTGAGCTCTAATAAGCTTAAATGGTATTTAGCCTTAATGCTTTCAAGTTCATCTTTAGGGCTAAGTCCTGCATCGTAAAATTTTTGCAATCTTTCAAAAGTTGATTTTAAAAAAGCTACTTTTTGTTGATTGGCTAGTAAAATTTTTTCAAGACTTAAGGTATTAAAATAAAGTGTGATTGCATTTAAGGCAAGGTAATTTTTGCTTTGTTCTTTGTCTAAAAGGCTTAATTTTTCTTTGCTTTCTAAAACCCTTAAATTGGCCTCTCTAGCACCCCCATCAAAAAGCAAAAAATTAAGAGAAACTTTAGTAAATAAACTTTCTTGTGGATCGATGATGAAGCGATCTTTATTGTTGGCTACATAAGCTGAGTTTAGACTAAGAGAGGGTAGGTAATTTCTAAAAGCTTGTTCTTTGTCTAAATTTGCTTGTTCGCTTTGCATTTGCTTAATAAGATAGGATTCGTTATTTTGACTTAGTGCTATAAATTCGTGCAAATTAGAAGCTAACATTGCTAAGGGGTAAAGAGCTAAAAATATAGCTGATTTTAAATATTTTTCAAACATAGCGATATTTTAGTATGCTTTATATAAATTTCAATTGAAGTTTTTTATATAAAATAAAATTTATTTGTTTTAAACATAAATTTTGCTAAAATCTTAGCTTTAAAATTTTATATTTAGGATGAAATTTTGTCGGTAAAAAATATTAGAAATTTTTCTATTATAGCTCATATAGATCATGGAAAATCTACTCTTGCAGATAGGATTATTAGCGAGTGTGGTGCTATTAGCGATAGGCAGATGAGTTCACAAGTTATGGATACTATGGATATAGAAAAAGAGCGTGGTATCACCATAAAAGCACAATCAGTGCGTTTAAATTATAAATTTAATAATGAAAATTTTGTTTTAAATCTTATTGATACTCCTGGCCATGTGGATTTTTCTTATGAAGTGAGTCGTTCTTTGGCAAGTTGTGAAGGGGCTTTACTTGTAGTAGATGCTTCTCAAGGTGTTGAAGCACAGACTATAGCTAATGTTTATATAGCACTTGAAAATAATCTTGAAATCATTCCTGTGATTAATAAAATCGATTTACCTAATGCTGATGTTGAAAAAGTCAAGCATGAAATCGAGCATATTATAGGTATAGATTGCAAAGATGCAATTTGCGTGAGTGCAAAAACAGGAGTGGGTATAAAAGAGCTTATAGAAACAATTATCACTAAAATCCCTGCACCAAAAACAGATGATGAAGCTCCTACTAAGGCTTTAATTTATGATTCTTGGTTTGATAATTATTTGGGTGCTTTGGCTTTGGTTAGGATTTATGAAGGAAGTATTGCTAAAAATGATGAAGTTTTAGTCATGAGTACAGATAAAAAACATATAGTTCAAGATCTTTTTTATCCCCACCCTTTAAGTCCAATTAAAACTCAATCTTTACAATCAGGTGAAGTAGGCGTGGTGGTTTTAGGGCTTAAAACTGTAGGCGATGTACAAGTAGGCGATACTATTACTTTAGTAAAAAATAAAGCTAAAGAAGCCATAGGGGGTTTTGAAAAGGCTAAAGCTTTTGTGTTTGCAGGACTTTATCCTATAGAAACGGATAAATTTGAAGATTTAAGAGATGCTTTGGATAAGCTAAAGCTTAACGATAGTTCTATTACCTATGAGCCTGAAACTTCTTTGGCTTTAGGCTTTGGTTTTAGGGTAGGGTTTTTAGGACTTTTACACATGGAAGTGATCAAAGAAAGACTTGAGAGAGAATTTAATCTTGATTTGATTGCTACAGCTCCAACTGTGACTTATGAAATTTATCAAACCGATGGAGAGCTTGTTAAAATTCAAAATCCTAGCGAACTTCCTCCTGTTAATAAAATCGATCATATAAAAGAGCCTTATGTTAAAGCCACTATCATTACTCCAAGTGAATTTTTAGGGAATTTAATCACTCTTTTAAATCGTAAAAGAGGAGTACAGGTTAAAATGGACTATATCACACCTGAGCGTGTTTTATTAGAATATGATGTGCCTTTAAATGAGATTGTGATGGATTTTTATGATAAATTAAAGTCCTTAACAAAAGGCTATGCGAGTTTTGATTATGAGCCTATAGAATTTAGAGTAGGGGATTTGGTAAAACTTGATATTAAAGTAGCGGGTGAAAATGTTGATGCCTTAAGCATTATCGTGCCTAATGAAAAAGCGCAAAGTAAAGGAAGAGAACTTGTTAGCGCTATGAAAGAAATAGTTCCTAGACAGCTTTTTGAAGTGGCCATTCAAGCAAGTATAGGAAATAAAATCATTGCAAGAGAAACCGTTAAATCCATGGGTAAAAATGTGACAGCAAAATGTTATGGTGGGGATATTACTAGAAAAAGAAAGCTTTTAGAAAAGCAAAAAGAAGGTAAAAAAAGAATGAAAGCTATAGGTAAGGTAAATTTACCTCAAGAGGCTTTTTTGAGTGTTTTAAAGATAGATTGATGATAAATTTAAAACTTGGCTTGAAATTTGCTTGTATTTTTAATACAATTTTAAAATAATTTTCTAAGGAGAAAAAATGTTTAAAAAATTTTTGATTTTTATAGTGCCTATTTTATTTTTGAGTGCTTGCGCAACTAAACAAGATACTTTTGCTCAAGTTAATCAAATTTCTAAAAATTCTCAATGCAGTTCTTGTGAAAGTCCTGATGGCTTTGAAGCAAAGATTAAAGGGCTTTTATACATTAGCGATGTTGGAATTCAATGTTGTGCAAATAAACGCACTTTAGACACTGGTATTGCTTTAAAAAAGGTTTATTTGCATAGATTTTATGATTTAAAAGAAGGGCAAAAAGTTTTAAATGCTAAAGGGAAAAAGTTATTTGTTGATGTGAATTTTAATGCGGTATTTTATACTTATTTAAAACAAGAACTTGAAGCTAGAGGAATAGTTGTGCTTGACAATAACGATCAAAATTCACCTTATGTGAGTAAGATTGATTTAGAATTTATATCTTATGGAGCAACTCAAGATGCTGCAGGATTACATTCAAAACTAGTAGGAGTTTTACAAGTTAGCGATATAAACAAAAATAAGAAATTTACAATCCGCACCAAGCAAGATGTACAAGGTTTCGATGATCTAAAAGAAACAACTTTTTATACTCATTTGTTAATAAAACAAATGGCAAATAAAGCAGCTAGTTTAATCTCTGAACTTTGAGGTGTATAAATTGCGGAGCTTTTGCTCTGCTTTGCTTTTGTGATTTGTGTGAGCTAGAGCTTTCTGAATTTTCCTTAAATGTAAGAAAGCTTGATAATAATTTCAAAGTCTATTCTTTTTATAAATACCATGAAATACAACACTTGCTTCACTCTAAACATTATTTTTATGGTTATTTTGTTTATAAAATGCTTGCTAAATTAAGTTTTGCAAAATTTAAAGATTTTTTTGATCCTAGAATGACAATTAATGTTATAGCTTTAGATGATAAGGTTGAAGATATGCTTTATTCACATTCTGCTATTTTAGCTAGATATCTTAAAACAAAATTTGTAAAACCTGTTTTTAATGTTTTAAAAGCACAAAATTCTGTGAAATATTCTGGAAAAAGTTTAGAATTTCGTCAAAAACATAAAAGAAATTACAAACTCTTAAAAACCATTCACGAACCTGTAATTTTAGTAGATGATATTGTAACAACTGGTTCTAGCCTTTTGGAAGCTAAAAAAGTTTTAGAAGAAAATAAAATTTCTGTACTTTTTGCTCTTGTTTTAGCTGATGCAAAAGTTTAATATGCTATAATCAAAACTTTGAACTAATAGAAGGATTTTTATGGAGAATATTTTTAGCAAAGATTCTGATATTGAACTTGTAGATATAGAAAATTCTATAAAAAGTAGTTATTTAGACTATTCTATGAGTGTTATTATAGGTCGTGCTTTGCCTGACGCAAGAGATGGTTTAAAGCCTGTTCATAGAAGAATTTTATATGCTATGCAAAATGATGAGGCAAAAAGTAGAACAGATTTTGTCAAATCAGCCCGTATAGTGGGTGCTGTTATAGGTCGTTATCACCCACATGGAGATACAGCAGTTTATGATGCTTTGGTTAGAATGGCTCAAGATTTTTCTATGAGATATCCAAGTATTACAGGACAAGGCAACTTTGGATCTATAGATGGTGATAGTGCCGCTGCGATGCGTTATACTGAAGCAAAAATGAGTAAACTTTCTCATGAGCTTTTAAAAGATATAGATAAAGATACGGTCGATTTTGTTCCAAATTATGATGGTTCAGAAAGCGAACCTGATGTTTTACCTTCTAGGGTTCCAAATTTATTATTAAATGGTTCAAGTGGTATAGCTGTAGGTATGGCGACAAACATCCCACCTCATAGTTTAAATGAGTTGATAGATGGACTTTTATATTTGCTTGATAATAAAGATGCAAGCCTAGAAGAGATTATGCAGTTTATCAAAGGTCCAGATTTTCCAACAGGTGGAATAATTTATGGTAAAAAAGGTATTATAGAAGCTTATCGCACAGGGCGTGGTCGCGTGAAAGTGCGAGCTAAAACTCATATTGAAAAAAAGACAAATAAAGATGTTATTGTTATCGATGAGCTTCCTTATCAAACCAATAAAGCTAGGCTTATAGAGCAGATTGCAGAGCTTGTTAAAGAAAGGCAAATTGAAGGAATATCTGAAGTAAGAGATGAGAGCAATAAAGAAGGAATCCGCGTTGTTATAGAGCTTAAACGTGAGGCTATGAGTGAAATTGTTTTAAATAATCTATTTAAATCTACCACTATGGAAAGTACTTTTGGTGTGATTATGTTGGCAATTCATAATAAAGAACCTAAAATTTTCTCTTTGTTGGAACTTTTAAATCTTTTCTTAACTCATAGAAAAACAGTTATTATTAGAAGAACGATTTTTGAACTTCAAAAGGCAAGAGCAAGAGCTCATATTTTAGAAGGTCTTAAAATTGCACTTGATAATATAGATGAAGTGATTGCTTTAATTAAAAATAGTTCTGATAATAATACCGCAAGAGATTCTTTAGTAGCTAAATTTGGTCTTAGTGAGCTTCAAGCCAATGCTATTTTAGATATGAAACTTGGTCGTTTAACAGGACTTGAAAGAGAAAAAATCGAAAATGAACTTGCAGAATTAATGAAAGAAATTGCAAGACTTGAAGAAATTTTAAAAAGTGAAACCTTGCTTGAAAATTTAATTCGCGATGAATTAAAAGAAATTAGAAGTAAATTTGATGTGCCACGTATTACTCAAATTGAAGATGATTATGATGATATTGATATTGAAGATTTGATTCCTAATGAAAATATGGTTGTAACTATTACGCATCGTGGTTATATTAAGCGTGTGCCTAGTAAACAATATGAAAAGCAAAAACGAGGCGGAAAAGGAAAATTAGCCGTTACGACTTATGATGATGATTTTATAGAAAGTTTCTTTACGGCAAATACACATGATACACTTATGTTTGTAACAGATCGTGGACAGCTTTATTGGCTTAAAGTTTATAAAATTCCTGAAGGCTCAAGAACGGCTAAAGGAAAAGCAGTGGTAAATCTTATTAATTTACAAGCTGAAGAAAAAATCATGGCTATTATTCCAACCACGGATTTTGATGAGAGTAAATCTTTATGTTTCTTTACTAAAAATGGTATTGTAAAGCGTACAAATTTGAGTGAATATCAAAATATCAGAAGTGTAGGAGTTAGAGCGATCAACTTGGATGAAAATGATGAGTTGGTAACTGCTATTATTGTTCAAAGAGATGAAGATGAAATTTTTGCCACTGGTGGTGAAGAAAATTTAGAAAATCAAGAAATTGAAAATTTAGATGATGAAAATCTTGAAAATGAAGAAAGTGTAAGCACACAAGGTAAAATGCTCTTTGCAGTAACCAAAAAAGGTATGTGTATCAAATTCCCACTTGCTAAAGTGCGTGAAATCGGCCGTGTAAGTCGTGGAGTGACGGCTATTAAGTTTAAAGAGAAAAATGACGAATTAGTAGGTGCAGTTGTTATAGAAAATGATGAGCAAGAAATTTTAAGCATAAGTGCAAAAGGTATAGGAAAACGCACCAATGCTGGAGAATATAGATTGCAAAGCAGAGGTGGTAAGGGTGTAATTTGTATGAAACTTACAGAAAAAACCAAAGATCTTATTAGCGTAGTTATAGTAGATGAAACTATGGATTTAATGGCTCTTACAAGTTCAGGTAAGATGATACGTGTTGATATGCAAAGCATTAGAAAAGCAGGGCGTAATACGAGTGGTGTCATTGTAGTTAATGTGGAAAATGACGAGGTGGTTAGCATCGCTAAGTGTCCTAAAGAGGAAAATGACGAGGATGAGTTAAGCGATGAAAACTTTGGTTTAGATTTGCAATAAGTTTAAAGTTGGAACGCTTATTGCTTTTTATTTTACTAATTACAATATTTTGAAGGTGTAAAAATGAAAAAAATTTATTTTATGCTAGCAATAGCAGGAATTTTCGCTGGTTGTGTACCAAGTGCAAACAGTGCAACTAAAAATTCAAGTGCAAATAGCACTGCTCCATCTCAAGATGTTATCGTGCAAAAAGTCGATAAAGATGATGTGCGTGATATTATCAGAGAAGAAAAAATGTTGGCTCCAGATGCTAGCGAAACGGAACTTAGTTTTACAGCAGTTGGTGAAGGAATTGCTCCAATGAATACAGTTTCTACTGCTCAAGCTCTAGCTTTAGCAAAAAGAGCAGCGATTACAGATGCTTACAGACAGCTTGCAAGTAAACTTTATGGTGTGAAAGTGAATGGTAAAGACACTGTAAAAGATGCAATGCTTAGAAGTTCAACTATTACTGCGCAAGTAAATGGTTTGATAAAAAATGCAAGTATTATTGATGAGAATTTTAATCAAGGGCTTTATAGAGTAAACTTAGAACTTAAAATCGATGCAGACAAGTGGAAAGAATTGTTTGCTTATTAATCTTTCTTAGCTTTAAGCTTTTTGCCCAAGATGAATTTATTTTTTGGGCAGAGCTTTCTAGTAAAAATTTCATTCTCTTTCATCAAAATCAAAATTTATCCTTAGCAATGACGCAAAGCGAAAATGTTGAAGAACAATGGGTATGTGAAATTTCTTATAGTGATCAAGATTTAAAAGTTTTACCTCGAACTTCTTTAGGATTGATTGATGATAATATGCCAAAAACAATTAAATTTAATTTTTTAAATTCTCATAAAGATGAATTAAGCGATTGCTTTATAGGAGCTAGAATCAGTGTTAAGGATATTGTTAATACTGACTTATTACGTGCTCAAAGTGAAACTTATGTTAAAATTTTACCCTTGCGTTTTACCGTAGAATTTGGCGAACAAAATGCGATAATTTATTATCTTAAAAAAAAGTAAATTCAAAATTAAGCGCAAATTGGATACTATAGTAGAAATTTTTTAAAAGGCTTAGGATGAATTTAGTCATAGTAGAAGATGATATTAATATGCGCAAATCCTTAGAAATTGCATTAGCAGAGTATGAAGAATTTAATATTAAATCTTATAAATCTGCCACTGAAGCTTTAAAAAAAATAGATGATAATACAGATTTGATTATTACAGATATTAATATGCCAGGAATTGATGGCATAGAATTTGTTAAAGCCTGTGAAAATAAATATGATTTTATTATTATGACAGGAAATGCTACTTTAAGCCGTGCTATAGAAGCGGTTCGTTTGGGAGTAAAAGATTTTTTAACCAAGCCTTTTGATGTTGATACTTTAGTCGAGGCTATTAAGCGTGCTAAAATCATAAGAGAAAAAACAGCCGATAAAAAAAGCAAAAAAAATGAAAAAAAAGAAGAAAATAAAGATTTTTTTTCAACTTCTCCTAATTTAGAAAAAACATTAAATTTAAGTCAAAAAGCGGCTAAAACTGATGCCTCTGTAATGTTTTTTGGAGAAAGTGGAGTAGGAAAAGAGGTATTTTCTCGTTATATTCACACCCATTCTAAACGCTCTAATAAGCCTTTTATTGCTATTAATATGGCAGCCATTCCTGCAAATTTGATTGAAAGTGAGCTTTTTGGTTTTGAAAAAGGTGCTTTTACTGATGCTAATGCAACTAAAATAGGGCTTTTTGAAATGGCTAATGAGGGCACTTTGTTTTTAGATGAAATTGGTGAAATGCCTTATGAAATTCAAGCTAAACTTTTAAGAGCTTTGCAAGAAAAAGAAATCACACGACTTGGAAGTACAAAAAGCATCAAAATAGATGTAAGAATTATCAGTGCAACTAATGCAAATTTAGATGAAAAAATAAAAAATGGCGAATTTCGTTCAGATTTATATTATCGTTTAAACACTGTTCCTATTAATATCCCGCCTTTAAGAGAGCGTAAAGAAGAAATTTTAGGTATAGCTCAAAAGGTTTTAGAAGATACTTGTAAAGAATATGATTTTAAGGAAAAACAGCTCAGCCAAGAAGCTAAAAATGCTTTACTTGAATATGATTTTCCTGGTAATATTAGAGAATTAATATCCGTTGTACAAAGAGCTTGTATTTTAAGTGAAAATGATGAAATTTCAAGTGAAGATTTGTTCTTAGAAGCTAGAAGTATAAAAAAAGATGTAAAGAATTTAGAAAAAGAATTGATTTGTGAAGTTCTTTTAAGTGTAGATTATGACAAGGATCAAGCTTCTCAAATTTTAGGTATGGATATAAAAATTTTAAATGAAAAAATTAAAAAATATCAAATAAAGGATAAGTAATGTCAAAAAAACAAAAAATAGCCATTGTGGGTGCTACTGGTGCGGTTGGGGAAGAGCTTTTAAATGTTTTAGATGAACTTGATTTCCCAGTGGAAGGTATTTTACCTTTAGCAAGTGCAAAAAGTGTAGGTAGTGAAGTAGAATTTAAAGGCAAAGCTTATAAAGTCAAAGAACTTACCGAAAATGTATTTAAAGAAAATCCTATTGATATTGCTTTTTTTAGCGCAGGTGGAAGTGTGAGTGAAAAATATGCTAAATTTGCAGTAGAATCTGGTGCTGTTGTTATTGATAATACAAGTCATTTTAGAATGGAAAAAGATGTTCCTTTGGTGGTTCCTGAATGCAATCCTGAGGATATTAAAGATTGGAAAAAAACAGGGATTATTGCTAATCCAAATTGTTCTACTATACAAATGGTGCAAGTTTTAAAACCTTTAAATGATGCATTTAATTTAAAGCGTGTTGATGTAAGTACCTATCAGGCTGCAAGTGGAGCAGGAAAAGAAGGAATGCAAGAATTGGTTGAAGCTATGCAAAGTTTTTTTGCTTTTAAACTTGATGAATTTGAACCTCAAACTTTTCCTTATACTTTGGCACTTAATCTTATTCCACAAATTGATGTTTTTATGGATAATGATTACACTAAAGAAGAACTTAAAATGGTCAATGAAACTCAAAAAATTTTACATAAAAATTTAGAAGTTTCGGCAACTTGTGTTAGAGTGCCTGTTTTAAGAAGTCATAGCGAAGCCATTACTATGCATTTTGAAAAAGAAATAGATGTAAAAAAAGCTAAAGAAATTTTAAAAAAAGCACCAAGTGTTATTGTCATAGATGATCCTAAAAATAAAAAATACCCTATGCCTTTAATGACTAGCGATACTAATGAAACTTATGTAGGAAGAATTCGTGCTGATGTGTATGATAAAAAAATACTCCATCTTTGGTGTGTGGCGGATCAAATTCGTGTAGGTGCTGCAACAAATGCTGTGCGTATTGCGCAAAAATGGTTAGAATTAAAAAATAAATAAGGAAAAAAATGTTAGAGAAAATATTTGAATCTTTACTTGTTAGAAGTCGTATTGTTACAATTTTACCCGTAATTTTTGGTTTAATTGGAGCTTTTGTATTGTTTTTTATTGCAAGTTATGATGTTTTAAAAGTTATATTTTATACTTATAATTATTTTTTTGATGCAGGTTCTAATGTCGATTTGCATGAGGATGTGGTGGCTTTAATTATAGGAGCTGTTGATCTTTATCTTATGGCTTTAGTTTTGTTTATTTTTTCTTTTGGAGTTTATGAGCTTTTTATCAGTGAAATAGAAGAATTTAAACAAACAAAACAAAGCAAGGTTTTAGAGGTGCATAGCTTAGATCAATTAAAAGACAAGCTTGCAAAAGTTATCATTATGGTCTTAGTGGTAAATTTCTTTCAAAGGGTTTTACAGATGAAATTTGCTACTCCTGTGGATATGGCTTTTCTTGCTGGATCGATTTTAGCTCTTTGTGTAGGACTTTATTTTTTACACAAAGGTGGTCATTAACAAGGATTATCTTTTTTTGATATAATCGTTTTTTTGTGTTTAAAGAATAAAAATGAAAAAAATATTTTTAATTGGTATGATTTTAAATCATTTTGTTTTTGCAGCTCCGTTAGATGAAGTCTTTAAAGATATAGAAGTTTCAGGGACTGTTCGTTATCGCTATGATATTAAAAAAGAAAAAAAATACAACAAAAAAACACATAGATATCAAAATAAAACACAAACAGAAATTACAATAAAATAAGGAAAATCATGATTGCACGCTGGTTGTTTATTAGTTCAATATTTGTTGTTGCGCTTTTTGGTATTAACTTGAAATCATTTTTTACTTATACCTTTGATGCAAATAAGCAATATGATATGGAAAAAGCGAAGGCTTTGTATTTTCAAAATAAATGCAATACTTGCCATGGAGATAATGCTGAAAAGAGTGTTATAGGATCTAGAATTTTAAAAGATATGTCTCCTGAGGATATTAAAGGAGCTTTGATAGGTTATACTCTTGATAGTAGCAGTTCTACAACAGCTTCTCAAATGGCTTTTTATGCTAGAAATTTAAGCCACGAGGATATAGATAATATTATTGCTTATATTAAAGGTGGAAATTTTGCGCTTGATTTGCAAGTAAAAGATCTTCTTGAAGAAGAACCTGCGCAAAAAACAAAACATAATATATTTCTAAAATAAAATGTAAAAACTATAATTAAAAGGAATACTATGAAAAAACTAACTTTAACTTTAAGTGTTTTAACTATGGTAAATTGCTTATATGCTAAGGATATTAATATAGGAGTAGTTTTACCTTTAACTGGAACTGTGGCAGCTTATGGGCAAGATGTTTTTAACGGAATTGAACTGGCTAATAAGCTACAGCCAAAACTTTCAAATGGAGATGTTATTAAACTTATCACAATAGATACAAAAGGAGATAAGCTTGAAACTTCAAATGGAGTTAATCGTTTAATAGCAACAGATAAAGTCCTTGGGATTATTGGTGAAGCTACAACTCCAAATACCATTCAAGCTATTTCTATAGCAGAAGAGAAAAAAATTCCCCTAATAGCTCCAGTGGCATCTGGAGATAAATTGCTAGATAAAAAGAAATATGCAAGTAGAGTTTGTTTTAAAGATAGTTTTCAAGGAGATAAATTTGCTACTTATGTATCTAAGGATTTAGGACTTAAAAATGCTGTTATCATCATAGATCAAAGCAATGTTTATTCTTTAGGTTTGGCAAGAGCTTTTGAAAATTCTTTTAAGAATAATGGTGGGAAAATTATAAAAAAACTTGTTATTAATTCAGGAGATAAAGATTTTAGAGCTGTGGTTTCTCAACTTAAGAGTTTAAATCCTGATTTTGTTTATATGCCTATTTATCATCCTGAAGCTGCTTTAATTGCGAGACAAGCAAGACAAATTGGTTTTGATAAACTTTTAGTAGCAGGAGATGGTGTTAACAATCAAACTTTTATAGATCTTGGCGGAAGTGCTGTTAATGGAGTAATTTTCACTGATAGTTTTGATTATAACAGTCCATCTACACAATTAGGAAAAGATTTTGTTGCAGCTTATGAGAAAGTTAAAGGAACAAAAGAACTTCCAGCATTTTCGGCTATGGGGGCTGATGCGTATTTTGTAATGTTAAATGCTATGAATGCTTGCGTTGATAATCTTAGCAGCGAATGTATTAATAGCAAAATTCATCAAACTAAAGATTTTCAAGCTGTTGGTGGTGTGATTAGCATAGATGAAAGCGGTAATGCCATTCGTTCTGTTGTGATTAAAGAAATTCAAAATCAAAAACAAAATTATAAAACAATTATAAATCCATAATTACTAAAATAAAGGTAGAGAATGAAAAAAAGTTTAATTTTAGCAAGTATTCTAAGTTTAAGTTTAAGTGCTGCGGAAGTCAAAATAGGAGTTGTTTTACCGCTTAGCGGAGCTACTGCAGCATATGGACAAAGCGCACTAGAAGGGATTAAACTTGCAAATTCAATGCAATCAGCTTTAAGTAATGGAGATAAGGTTTCTCTTGCTATTATTGATACTAAAGGTGATAAATTAGAATCTTCGAGTGGAGCAAATCGTTTAGTTTCTCAAGATAAAGTTATAGGCCTTATAGGGGAAATGGTTACTGCTAATACATTGCAAGTTATGCGCGTAGCAGAAGATAATAAAATTCCATTGATCGCTCCTGCTGCAACTGGTGATAGATTGCTTGATAAAAAAATATATTCTTCTCGAGTATGTTTTATGGACAGTTTTCAAGGTTCATCTTTAGCAAAATATGTTTTTTCAAAACTTAATTACAAAAGTGCTGTTATTGTAGTAGATCAAAGCACTGACTATTCCTTAGGTTTAGCAAAAGCTTTTGAAAAACAGTACAAGTCTAATGGTGGTCAAATTCTTAGAATTTTAAGAGTTAATTCAGGTGATAAAGATTTTAGAGCTATTGTAGCTCAAGTTAAAAGTTTAAATCCAGAATTTATTTTTTTACCGCTTTATTATAGCGAAGCTTCTTTATTTGCAAGACAATCAAAACTCGCAGGTTTAAATATTCCTATGGGTTCTGCAGATGGAGTTGCTGATCAAACTTTTATTAGTTTAGCTGGAGATGCAAGCGAGGGTTATATTTTCACAGATAGTTTTGATGCTAATAATCCAACTACAAAATTAAGCAAAGAATTTATCAGTGTTTATGAAAAAGCTAAAGGAACAAAAGAAGTTCCAAATTTTTCGGCTATGGGTGCTGATGCGTATTTTGTAATGCTAAATGCTATGAATGCTTGCGTTGAAAATCTTACTAGTAAGTGTGTCAATGAAAAAATTCACCAAACTAAAAATTATCAAGGTGTTTCTGGTGTTATCAGTATTGATCAAACAGGAAATGCAACTCGTTCTGTAGTGGTTAAAGAAATTAAAAATCAGAAGCAAAATTATAAAGATATTATCAATCCTTAAAGGAAAAATAGAAAGATTATGGATTCTACTTTATTTTTACAACAACTTGTTAATGGACTTAGTTTGGGCAGTATGTATGCTCTTATTGCTGTTGGCTATACGATGGTTTATGGTGTGTTAAGACTTATTAATTTTGCTCACGGCGATATTATGATGGTTGGTGCTTATGCGGCTCTTTTTTGCATGACTAATCTAAATGTTCCTTTTCTAGGAGCTTTGTCTTTAGCAATGATTTTTGCTGCTTGTGTTGGAATAGCTACAGATAGAATCGCTTATAAACCTTTAAGACAGGCTCCTAGAATTTCATTGTTGATTACAGCAATCGGTATTAGTTTTTTCTTGCAAAATCTTTTTAATATGCTTTTTACTTCAACACCTAGAACTTTTACACCGCCAAGTTATTTTGAGGAAAGTGTTAATTTTGGTGGAGTGATAACAACTTATGGTTCTTTAATGGTTCCTGCTCTTACATTTGTTATTTTAATAGCAGTGTTATGGATTTTGTATAAAAGCAAATATGGTATAGCTATTCGTGCTTTGGCATTTGATATACAAACAGTAAATTTAATGGGTATAGATGCAAATCGTATTATTGCTATAGTTTTTGCCCTAGGTTCAGCTTTGGCAGCAGTTGGGGGTGTTTTTTGGGCTGCAAATTATTACTCTGTTGAACCTACTATGGGAACTTTAATAGGTTTAAAAGCTTTTGCTGCTGCAGTTTTAGGAGGTATAGGTTCTGTAGTAGGTGCAGTTTTGGGTGGACTTATTATAGGATTTACTGAAGTTGTTGTTGTGGCTTTTTTTCCAGATTTATCAGGCTTTAAAGATGCATTTGCTTTTATTTTTTTGGTGTTTATATTGTTATTTAGGCCTACGGGAATTTTAGGTATAAATTTTGAAAAGAGTAGGTTTTAATGATGGTTAGAATTAAGGTTTCACATTTAATCTTTTTAATTGCTTCAATTATTTTTATTTTCATTTCTCCTTATATTTTTGGGGATTATGGATTAAACATTGTTAATCAAATTGCTATTTTTATTATTTTGGCTGTGAGTTACAATCTTATTAATGGTGTAACTGGACAATTTTCACTAGAACCCAATGGATTTGTTGCGATTGGAGCTTATGCGGCTGCTTTAGTTCTTTTAAGTGCTGATGCAAAAAATGATCAGTTTTTTTTAGATGGTCCTAGTTCTTTTATTTTAGCTATCCATTCAAATTCCTTTATTCTAGCTTTAATTGTGGCTGGAATTTGTTCATCTTTACTTGCCCTGATTTTGGCTTTTGCTGTATTTCGCGTGAGAGGGGATTATTTGGCTATTGTAACTTTAGGCTTTGGAATAATTATTAAAATAGCTGCTATTAATTTTCCTTCTATTACTAATGGCTCAAGAGGGCTGGTAGATATTCCACAATTTTCCACGATCTATTGGACAGGTGGTATTGCTATTGTAGCGGTTATTTTAATTTTAAATATAGTTTATTCTAAATATGGTCGTGCAATGAAGGCTATAAGAGATGATGAAGATGCTGCAAGCGCTATGGGAATAAATACTTTTTGGATAAAAACTTTAGCTTTTAGCACTTCAGCATTTTTAGAAGGTGTAGGTGGCGGACTTTTAGCTTGTCTGTTGACTACCGTATCTCCAACTCAATTTGATTTTTTACTTACTTTTCAGCTTTTGATTATTATTGTTTTAGGTGGACTTGGTTCTACTACAGGTGCTATTATAGGTGCGATATTGGTTATTGGTGGAAGTGAGTGGCTTAGATTTTTAGATGAGTTAAATATAAAAATAGATTCTTTAAATCTTGATATCCAATCAACGCCAGGGCTTAGAATGGTTGTTTTTTCTATTGTTCTGATTTTAGTAATGCTTTTTGCAAGAAAAGGCATAATGGGTTATTATGAGTTGAGTGATGTGATTAGAGGGATTAAAAAGCGTTTTAAAAGGAGCAAAAAATGATTTTGGAATTAAAACAAATTTCAAAAAGTTTTGGTAGTGTTAAGGCTATTAATGAAACTTCTTTTAAAATCAATGAGGGTGAAATTTTTGCTTTAATTGGACCTAATGGGGCTGGCAAAACAACTCTTTTTAATATTATAACAGGTAACTATAAACCTAGTTCAGGTTCGGTTGAATTTCTAGGAGAAAGAATTGATCACTTAAAACCTCATAAGATTGTGCATTTAGGAATAGCTAGAACATTTCAAAATATTAGGCTTTTTTCAAGCATGAATGTGCTTGAAAATGTTCTTATTGGTTTTAATAAACAAATGAAATATAATATTTTTGAAGCCTTTTTGCATTTAGGGCGTTTTGGAAAAATAGAACAAGTATTTAAAGAGAAGGCTTATGCAATATTAGAAGAACTTGGTATTGCAGAATTTGCCTATGAAAAGGCTACTAGCTTGAGTTATGGACAACAAAGAAAAGTTGAGATTGCAAGAGCAATGGCTACTCAACCAAGATTATTATTGCTTGATGAGCCAGCCGCTGGGATGAATAGCTCTGAGAGTGATGAACTTGCTGGGCTCATTTTTAAATTACGAAAAGATTATAAAATTAGCGTTTTGCTTATAGAACATGATATGAAATTTGTAAATAAATTGTGTGATCGCGTATTGGTACTTGATTATGGAAAAACAATTTTTGAAGGTAAACTTTGCGATGCTGTAAATCATAAAGAAGTAATTGCTGCGTATTTAGGGGATTTTGATGCTAATAGTTAAAGATTTGCATGTTTATTATGGATTAATTGAAGCTGTTAAAGGGATTGATTTTAAAGTGGAAACAGGTCATATTGTTTCTCTTATAGGTTCAAATGGAGCAGGTAAAACTTCAACTTTAAATGCGCTTTTAAACTCAGTTAAAAGAACTGGTGAGGTTAATTTCTTAGGTTATGATACTAAAAGGCATTTAACTCATACTTTAGTTCAAAAAGGTATAGCTTTAGTTCCTGAAGGAAGGCGTGTTTTTATTAATTTAAGCGTAGAGGAAAATTTAAAAATAGGTGCTTTTAATAATGCTGAAAATTATGAGCATTTAAGAGAGCAAATGTATAAACTTTTTCCAAGACTTGCAAGTAAAAAGCATGCTTTAGCTGGAACATTGAGTGGAGGGGAAGCGCAAATGCTTGCGATTTCAAGGGCTTTAATGAGTGAACCAAAACTTTTGATGTTGGATGAGCCTTCTTTGGGACTTGCTCCAAAGATTGTGGGTGAAGTTTTTGATATTATTGTGCGTTTAAAAGAAGAGGGTATAACTATTCTTTTGGTAGAGCAAAATGCTTATTCTGCATTAAAAATAAGTGATTATGCTTATGTTTTGGAAAATGGTCGCATTGTAATGGAAAACGAGGCTAAAAATTTAATAGGTGATGATGAGATTAGAAAGAAATATTTAGGGCTTTAAAATTTAAAGGAAAAAGAATGAAAAATATAATAAAAAGCATAGGGGATTTAAGAGTTTCGGTTGTATTGTTTTTGCTTTTTGCGCTTTTTTGTGCTTTGGCAACTTTTATTGAAAGTGCTTATGGAACCCCTACGGCTTGGGCAATGGTTTATGATACTTTTTGGTTTGAATATATACAACTTTTACTTGGTATTAATTTACTATGCGGGATGTTTCGTTATAAAATGTTTGGGCTTAAAAAATTACCTTTAATGATTTTTCATATTTCTTTTTTATTTATTTTAGTGGGTTCTGCAATGACAAGATATGCTGGTTTTGAAGGTATTTTACCTATTAGAGAGCATACTCAAAATTCACTTATAGAAAGTTCTAAGACTTCTTTGCGTATTTCTGCTATAAAAGATGGAGAACGCTATAGTGCGGTTAATGATCGTTATATAGGAAATTTGCCTTTTGCTAATTCTTTTAAACTAAAACTTAATTTAGGTGATGATCAAGCTGTATTAAAATATAAAGATTTAATCTTAAATGCTCATTATACTTATAAAGAAAATAATAATTCTGATCCTTTATTGGTTTTGATGCTTTCTCAAAAAGGATCTCAAGGTGTTGATGTTAAATTTGAAAAAGGTGAAGTTAAGAATATAGAAGGGGTTAACTTTGCTTTTATGAATGATAATGTTAAAGCACCTTTTGTAAAAATTGATGAAAATTTAACTTTAAGTTCAAGTGAAAACTTACATTTTCTAAGCATGCTAGATGGACAAAATTTAGACCTTAAAATTGGAGAAAAGGCAAATGCTAAGGAAAGAAGACTTTATGAAATTAATGATATTAGTTTTGTAGTTAAAGCTGCTTCTTTGCATGCGCAAGAAGCTTTAGAAGGTTCCAATAGACCTCAAGATGAAAGTTTTTGGTTATGGTTTAAATCTGCTTGGTTAGAAGTGGGTAGAACTATGTTGATTTCTACTTTTGGCGAGCCTCAAAATTGGAAAAATTCTTTATTATTGCATTTTAAAGATTTTGCCTTAAGCAATGAGAATAAAAACTTAGAATTAACTGGCTCTAATGCTTTAAAATTAGAATTAAGCTATAAAAATGAAAGTAAAGAATTTTATATTTTTGAATATAATAAACCTATTATGATAGAACTTGCAGATCAAAAATTCTTTATTTCTTGGGCGCTTTCTTATGAACAATTGCCTTTTGATATTTATTTAAGAGATTTTGTATTAGATCGTTATCCAGGTTCTATGTCTCCAGCTTCTTATGCAAGTGAAATTACCGTAAAAAATAATAATGAAAATTTTGATTATAGAATTTTTATGAATAATGTTTTAGATTATGATGGCTATAGATTTTATCAAAGTTCTTATGATCAAGATGAAAAAGGGACTGTTTTATCTGTAAATAAAGATCCGGGCAAAATACCAACTTATATAGGTTATTTTCTGCTTTGTCTTGGAATGTTTATGAATTTTTTAAATCCACATTCTAGATTTAGAACTTTGGCAAGATTAATTAATAAAGACACTTTAAAACATACAAGTGTGATTATTTTTATTTTATTGTTATCTTTTGGTTCTGAAAAGACTTTTGCTCAAGATTTAAATTCGACCTTACCTGTGGTAAATACTAATCATGCTAAAGCTCTTGCCACTTTAATAGTTCAAAAATCAGCAGATGGAAGAATGGTGCCTTTTGATACGCTATCAAGAGAAATTTTAGAAAAAATTCATCAAAGTGATAGCTATAAGGGTCAAAATTCTAACGCTGTTATGCTTTCCATGCTCGTTGATGTAGATAAATGGCAATTGGAACCTTTTATTTTAATGCCACAAAATCAAGCAGTTCGTGATGCTATTGCAAATATTTTAGAAATTCCTAGTGCTAAATATATTGCTTATAAAGATTTTTTTGATGAGAATAACCGCTATAAACTTCAAAAATATGTTGAAAATGCAAATCGTAAAAACCCAAATGCAAGAGGAGTTTTTGATAAGGAAATTATAAAACTAGATGAAAGAGCTAATGTTGTAAATTTAGTTTTTAGTGGTGAATTATTTAAATTTATTCCTGTTCAAAATAATCCAAATAATGTTTGGCTTGCACCTTTTTCTGCTGTAACTACTCTTAAGGGGGATGAAGGGCATATTGTTTTGGCTTTAATACAGAATTATTTTAGTGCCGTGGAAAATGCTTTTAAAGATGGTAATTGGATTAGAGCTGATGAAGGCTTGAAATTTATCAAAGAATATCAAGAAAAAATAGGATATAAAGTCATGCCTAGTAAAACCAAGGTTGAAATGGAAATTTTTTCTAATAAGGCTGAAATTTTCGTTAAACTCGCTCCTGTATATTTAATTGCGGGTTTTTTACTCTTGATTCTTGTTTTTTCTAAAATGGTCGTACCGAATTTAAAAATCTCTTTTATATTTAAAGTGGTATATGTTTTAAATGTTTTAGCTTTTGTAATTCATACAGTAGGTCTTGGACTTCGTGCTTATTTATCAGGTCATGCTCCATGGAGTAATGGCTATGAAAGTATGGTGTATATAGCTTGGGCATTGTCTTTGTCGGGTATATTTTTCTCCAGAAAAAGTCCTATAGCCTTGTCATTAACTTCTATTTTATCTGGTGTTGTATTAATGGTTGCGCATTTAAGCGAAATGAATCCGCAAATTACAAATCTTGTTCCTGTGCTTAATTCTTATTGGCTTAGTATTCATGTATCTGTTATTACTGCTAGTTATGGATTTTTAGGACTTTGTGCCTTACTTGGTATCTTTACATTGTTCTTAATGTGTTTTCTTAAGAAAGATGGAAAATATAATCTTAATATTTTGAGAAATATTACAGAGGCTACAAGAATTAATGAAATGGCAATGATTTTTGGACTTTGTTTGCTTACTGTAGGAAATTTTTTAGGAGCAATTTGGGCAAATGAAAGTTGGGGGAGATATTGGAGTTGGGATTCTAAGGAAACTTGGGCTTTAGTTAGCATTTTGGTTTATGCAGCAATTTTGCATCTTAGAATGATTCCAAAATATTGTAATCAATTTGTGTTTGCTTTATGGAGTATGTTTGCTTATTGGGTTATTATTATGACTTATTTTGGAGTAAATTACTTTTTAACAGGACTTCATTCTTACGCTGCAGGCGAAGCGGCTCAAATTCCTAATTATGTTTATTGGGGATTTGCATTGATGGTGGTTTTAGCTTTTTTTGCAAGAAGGAAGCGAAATTTTGTGGGCAAACTTTAAATGAACCATATTTTTTTGGTTATTTTTTGTGCTGCTTTAGCGCTTTTATTGTTTTTAGGCGTGATTGCTTATCTTATTACAAGTGATGGCAAAAAAACAATTAAAAAGCAAAAAACTAGCCAAAAGCAGCATGTAGCTGAAAAGACTAAAAAATTTGATACAGACTTAGATAAAATGATAATTGCTGCTTCCGATGTTAAACTAACGGATATTGAATTAAAAGAACTTGCCAAACTTTATGTGCAGACACATAAACTTGGTTCAAAAACTTCTAAAGAATTAGATGAAGCAGCAAAAAAGAAACTAGAATTTGTTTCTGCTTTGGCTGCAAATATTAATGCAAGTGCACAAACAGTAAGTTACTTAAATAAAGAACTTAAGAAAATTTATGGATCTTACAAAAAAGAAATTGATGCTTACGAGCATATGGGATTAGCTAAAAGAAAAATTAAAGAAGATAAATAATATGGTGCGCTCAAGAGGATTCGAACCTCTGGCCTTTTGAACCGCAATCAAATGCTCTATCCAGCTGAGCTATGAGCGCAAAAATAAGTTAAAATTATATATAAATATTCTTAAAATAAGCAAAATTTTGCTTATTTTGTTTGTTTTTTAGCTTTTTTACCTTCATCTAAATCAAATTCTTTAGTCTTTTTTGAATAATAAAATATAAAACCTACAATCAAAATACAGCAAATCAAAGAAAAAATATAAAGTGTACCATAAGGGCTATCTTTGAAAAAAAGATTATTAGTATTCATTCCAAAAAATCCTACGATCAAATTTAAAGGCAAGAAAATAGAAGAAAGTATACTTAAAAGATAAATACTTTTATTCATTTTTTCATTTTTAATTGCATTTGTTAATGTATAAAGAGTATCAATTCTTGCTAGATGTTCTTTGGTGTTTTTACTTAAGATGCTGATGGATAAATTTAAAATTTTTAAATGTTTTTTATATTGTGCTTGTTCACTAAGCAAAAGATTGAAAGCTTCGCTTAGAAGATTAATTTGCTTTAGATTTTTGTTGATTTTTTGTCTTAACACAAAGGATTTTTTGTAAAAATTTTTAACAAAACCACCTTTTAAGATAATACCTTCTTTGTGTTCTAAAAGGTTTTGAAAATGAGTATTTTGTACTTTAAAATCTTCTAAAATGGATTTAATAAAATTTGAAAATTCTTCTATGCTAGAAAGCTTAAATTCTCCATCTTGAAGTTTATAAATTTTTTCATCGTTAAAAAGCCAAGTTTCCAAATTTAATCCCACATAAACAAAAATTTTTTGTCCATAAATTTCACTATAAAAAGTTTCTAAATTCTTTGCTTGTAGGATTTTTTTTAGATTTTCGTGTAGTTCTAGCATTTTATTTGCCTCTTAAGTGATAAAAATTTCTTTTAAATTGCGTAAAAGAATTGTTCAAAATTGCTTCACGCATCTTTCTTGCAAGTTCAAGATAATAATGTAGATTGTGCAGACTTGCCAAACGAAAAAAAGTAAGTTCTTTAGCTTTAAAAAGATGGTTTAAATAACCCCTTGAAAAATTACGACAAGTATAACATGAGCAAGTAGAATCTATAACTTCATGATCGTTGATAAATTCTGCTTTTTTGATATTAAATTTTCCAAAACTTGTGAAAAATGTTCCATTTCTTGCATTTCTAGTTGGCATCACACAGTCAAACATATCTACTCCTCGCTCAACATTTTCTACTAAATCTTCAGGCGTTCCTACGCCCATTAAATATCTTGGACGATTTTCATCTAGATAAGGGTTTAAGTTTTGGACTGTTTCGTACATCAAGGCGTTTTCTTCGCCCACGCTAAGCCCACCTATAGCTAAACCATCAAATGGCATTTCATTTAAACTTAAAGCGCAACGCTTTCTTTCTTCATAATCTGTACCACCTTGGATAATACCAAAAATATTTTGCCCTATACCTATACCTTTATTTTGCATATTTTTATGATAAGTAATAGCCTCTTTTGCCCAAAGTATAGTGCGATCAACAGAAATTTTAACCCTTTCTTTGGTTGCGGGTAGGGCTACTAAATCATCTAAAATCATCATAATATCAGAATTAAAATCATATTGAGTATCTAAAACACTTTTTGGAGTAAAAAGATGACGACTTCCATCAATGTGACTTTTAAATTCTATGCCTTCATTAAAATGTTTGGAATTTTTACTTAAAGAAAAAGCTTGAAAACCACCACTATCGGTTAAAAAACTTCTATCAAATTTCGTAAATCCATGTAAACCTCCAAAATCTTTTACTACTTTGGAAGTTGGACGCAAGTACATGTGATAGGTATTTGCTAAAATAATTTTTGCATCAAGCTCATTTTTCATATCATTAGCATCAAGACTTTTAACCGCTCCTACTGTGCCAACAGGCATAAAAACAGGGGTTAAAAAAGTGCTGTGTGCGGTAGTGATTTCACAAACCCTTGCCATTCCATCTTTATGCTTTAATTTAAATTCCATTTGTTATAATTTCCTTTTTGGAGTTTAAAATGAATAATATTTTAATTATAATAGATGGTATTTTAGCAAAGCATTTCTTAGAAAGGCTTTGTTTTGAAAAAGGCTTAGGTTACTTTTTTACAGTAGTGTGTCAAAATAGTGAAAAAAATAACTTAAATATTTCTAGCGAGTATATTGACTTGCATTATTTTGATCCTACAAGCACAGCGCGTCTTGAAAATATTATGAGTAAGGATTTTAAACAGGCTTTTATTTATATGCAAGATGAATTTGAAACTAAAAAAAGTTACGAGGCTTTGCGTTCTTTAAATCCAAATTTAGAAATAGAAATAATGGATTTTTGGGGGTTAAGTGTTAATGATACTCATGCAAATTTAGCTGATGCTAGAATGACTTTAAGCCGTAGATTTATGGATTTTTTACCAGATATTGCTTTAACAGCTCAGTATATAGGACTTGGAGTTGGAGAGATTATGGAAGTAAAAATTCCAGCAGGGTCTATTTTTGCTTATAGGCACATAAGTTCAATACAACAAAAAAGGTGGCGCATAGTCCTTATTTATAGAAATTCTAAAATTTATTTTGTAAAACCATCTTTTGTTCTAGAGCCAAATGATAGCATTTTGATCGTTGGGGATCCTGTTGTTTTACAAAGTATTTTTCATAATATAAGAGGCAAAGCAGGGCAATTTCCTATGCCTTTTGGAAGTAATGTTTTTGCTTTAATTGATATGAAAAATATGAATCAAAATATGCAAGAAAGAGTGCTTGATACTACTTTAAAATTAACTCAAAAAAGCAATGCAAAAAGATTTTTTATACATGTTATCAATCCTAAATTAGGGGTAATGTATGAAAAATTAAAAAAACTTTCTGAGGATAAAGAAGGTGTGTTTTTTGATTATTTCAACACGGATTTTAAACAAATTTCCATGTGGTTGCAAAATAATGATATAGGATTAGTTGTAACTGATATAAAAAATTTTGAGAAAGAAAAACAAGCTTTTTTTGATTTAAAAATTCCTATTATGAAGGTGGGTGAAGCTTCTTTTGATGAGCTTAAAGAAGCGATTATTTTAAGTGCTGATGAGAGTGAACTTGAAAACAATGCAAATGTCATTACTGATTTAAGTAAACAGCTTGATTTTGGAGTTATTTTATATTATTATAATCCAAATTCTCAAAATACTACAGATATGGAGGAGTATTTTAGAAGTTTATCTAAGCTTTATGATAAAAATATACAAATTATTAATAAAAATGATGAAAACCCTCTTTTAAATTTGCAATATCGCGAAGATTTGTTACAATTTGTGAGTTTTCAAAAAGAATTACTAAATAGAGATTTTGCCAGAAATTTAAGTACAAATTTAAATAGGCATTATTACAAAATGAGACAAAATTACCAACTTTTCATACCAGTAGAATAAATAATTAATTAAATGTGATAAAATAAATGCAAAAAGAGTAGTTCAATGCAAGTAGAAGTTAAGTTAAAAGAAAATGCTTATAAGGTTTATATTGATGAACTTGAAGAATTAGAATTTGATAGTAAGGTTTTTATACTTTCAAATCCTAAGATTTCAGGTCTTCATTTGAAAACATTACTTTCTAAAATTAAGGCAAAAGAAATTTTTATTGCCACTGTGAAAGATGGTGAAGAATATAAAAATTTAAGCACCATGGAAGAAATTTTAAACCAAATGTTTAATTCTAAATTGGATAGAAAAAGCGTACTTATAAGTTTTGGTGGTGGCGTGATTAGTGATATGGGCGGATTTGCTGCTAGTATTTATCAAAGAGGTATTGATTTTATAAATATTCCTACTACACTTTTAGCTTGTGTTGATGCAGCAGTAGGTGGAAAAACAGGTGTTAATAATAATTTTGGTAAAAATCTTATTGGCACTTTTTATCAACCTAAAGCTGTATATTGTGAGAGTTTTTTTTTAAAGACTTTGAGCTCTAGAGAACTTGCTGCAGGCATGGCTGAATTTATTAAAATGGCAGCAATGTTTGATTATAGTATACTTGATTTTATAGAAAAAATTGATGAAAAAAGTTTCTTAAATGCTACTTGTGAGAATGAAATTTTTACTCAGATTATAGCAAAAAGCATAGAGCTTAAATCAAGGGTTGTTGAACAAGATGAAAAAGAATCAAGGCTTAGAATGCTTTTAAATTATGGTCATACTTTTGCTCATGTTATAGAAAATTTTACAGATTATAAGCTTTATTTACACGGAGAAGCGGTGGCTATAGGTATGGTTATGGCAAATCAATTGGCTTTAAATTTAGGGCTTTTGGATAAAATGCAAAGTCAAAGAATAAAAGATATTTTACTTAAATTCGGTTTGCCAATATCATATAAAATCAACAATGTAGATGAATTTTATGAAGCTTTTTTCATGGATAAAAAAAGCTCTAATAAAAAAATCAATTTTGTTCTTGCTAGTCCTTTGGGTAAGGGTTTGATAAAAGGTGATATTTCTAAAGAAGATATAATTGCAACTTTAAGAGAATTCCAATGAAAAAAATTATTATTTTAACCTTTTTTGTTGTTTTTGCTTTTGGTGATGTAAATCGGACTATTATTAATAATATAAATGAGAAAATTAATACTTTAAATACTGTAATCAGTGCTAGTATTTGGAATATACGTTATGAAAATTTTATAAAATATCAAGATATAAATGATGAATTAATCATTTTAAATCTTAATTTAAAAAAGACTTCCGATATTCACCAACAAGAAGAACTTAAACGCAAGATAGCAAATTTAGAAGAGCAATTGAACTTGCTTAAAGAATATAAAGATTTAAATTTTGCACAAAGTCTTAGTGCCCCTGATAATATAGAAACTTTATCTAAGCTTACTAATCCTTTGGCTATTATAGGAGCTTTTTCTCATATTAAGAAATTAAAAGGAGAAAAGGAAGAGTATATATTTAAATTTAATGATTTTAAAAATTTAGTAGATAAAATCAGGGAAAAAAACTCAGAACTTAAGGAATTAGTTGAGCTTAAACCAAGTGTTGAGAATATAGAAGCTTTAAAAGCTTCGGATAAAAAGCTGGAAGAATTTGAGCAAGCTTTAAATTTTGCTAGTGTTTCTTATTCTGTTTATGAGAAAAAAATTGATGAAGAGCTTTCTCGAGTAAGTGCTGAGATTAAAGTTCAAAGCTTAAGGGCTGTAAATATACTTGTTGCTATTGTTATTGTTATAGCTATAGCTTTTATGTTGAAATTTATTGCTAAAAAATACATTAAGGATAGTGAAAGATATTATACTGCTACGAAGATTATTAATTTTATTAATATAAATATTATTTTTCTTATTTTGCTCTTTGCTTATATAGAAAATATTACTTATCTTGTAACTATACTTGGTTTTGCCTCTGCGGGCTTAGCTATTGCTATGAAAGATATGTTTATGTCTATGCTTGGATGGTGTGTGATTATTTTTGGCGGAAGTTTTAGAGTAGGGGATCGTGTAAAAGTTTTTCAAAATGATACTACCTATATAGGAGATATTATAGACATTTCTTTTTTACGCATTACTCTTTATGAAGAGCTTACGCTTGAAACTTATAATAAAAATCGTCGTAGTGGGCGTATTATATTTATTCCTAATAACTATGTTTTTACAAATTTGCTTGCTAATTATACCCATCATGGTATGAAAACCGTGCTTGATGGCATTGATATAAGTGTTACTTTTGATAGCAATCTTGACAAAGCTCAAGAAATTGTGGAAAATATTGTTACACGCCATGCCAAAGGTTATACTGAGCTTGCTAGAAAAAATATAGCTCGTTTACAACATGAATATAGTATTAAAAATCCTAAAGTGGAGCCAAGGTTTTTTATGTTTTTTGAACATTGGGGAATGAGAATTTCTGCATGGTATATGACTAATGCTTATGCGGCTTTGGTATTAAGAAGTACGATTAGCAAAGAGATTATAAAAGAATTTAATAAGCATAAAGATATAAAAATTGCTTATCCATCGCAAAATTTATATTTAGGAAATTTAAATCAAAATCATTTTGAACAACATCATGAAAATATGTATTTTCATGCAAGGAATAAGGATTGAAAGAAAAAGTTTTTTTTAAAACCTTTGGGTGTCGCACAAATATTTATGATACAGAGCTTTTAAAAAGTTATGTAAAAGATTATGAGATTATAAATGATGAGAATAAAGCACAAATTATCGTTGTAAATTCTTGCACGGTTACAAATGGAGCTGATAGCGGGATAAAGTCTTATGTAAATACCATGCAAAAAAAAGGCATTAAAGTTATACTTACAGGTTGTGGTGCTGTAAGCAAAGGTAAGGAGCTTTTAGATAAAAAGCAAGTTTTTGGAGTGCTTGGAGCGTCAAATAAAGATAAAATCAATGAATTTTTAGGAGCAAAGACAAGTTTTTATGAACTTGGAAATTTAAATTTTATTGATAAAGATATAGTTTGTGAGTATGAAAATCATACCAAAGCTTTTGTGAAAATTCAAGAAGGTTGTGATTTTGCTTGTTCTTATTGTATTATTCCTAGCGTGAGGGGAAAATCAAGAAGTGTGGATGAAAAAGCTCTTTTAAAACAGGTTGAAATTTTGGGAGCTAATGGTTATAGTGAAATTGTTTTAACAGGGACTAATATAGGTTCATATGGGCTTAAAAATGGCACAACCCTAGGCAAGCTTTTGCAAAAAATGGGACAAATTTTAGGTATAAAACGCATAAGGCTAGGTAGTTTAGAACCTGCACAGCTTGATGAAAGTTTTTTAGAAATCTTAGATGAAGCTTGGCTTGAAAGGCATTTGCATATTGCATTGCAACATACAAGTGAAAAAATGCTTCGTATAATGAGAAGAAGATCACATACGGATAATGATTTAAAGCTTTTTAATACTATAGCAAGCAAAGGATATGCTTTAGGGACGGATTTTATAGTAGCTCATCCAGGCGAGAGTGAAGAGCTATGGCAAGAAGCTTTAAGAAATTTTAAAGAATTTCCACTCACTCATATCCATGCTTTTATTTTTAGCCCTAGAAACAACACGCATTCTGCTACCATGAAAGATGTGATAAATGGAACTTTAGCTAAAGAAAGGCTAAACACTTTAAAATCCATAGTAGAAAAAAATAATTATGAATTTAGGAAAAAAAATCAAGTTTCACTTGAAGTTTTGGTAGAAAATCAAAAAGATGGTTTTTTTGAGGGTTATGATCAGTTTTTTAATAAGATCAAAATTAAAAGTGATAAAGATATAGCTAAAGAATGGATCGTTATATCTGAATATGAAGTACAAGAAAAGTCTAACTTTACAAATTTAAAAGGCTAGATAATGAAAAATAAAAAGATAATTTTAGCATCTTTTATGGTTTTATGTATGCTTTTGGGAATTTTATATTTTAAAAATGAACCTAAATATATAGATGAAAATCTTTATCAAAGTCTATTAAGCCAAAATTTAATCCAAAAAGCTGTGATTGATAAAGACGAAATTTGGCTTAAGGCAGAAGGTGAAAATTACGTAATTATAAAAGATGGCATAGATATAAAAACACTTTTATCAAAAGTTCCCGTAGAGGTTAAAAAAGATAATACGCTTTGGGTGTTTTTTGTTTTACTTATTTTTATTATCGCACTTTTTATAAGTCTTGGTTATTTTGCTCGTAAAAAAGAGTTGGCTAAATATCCAATATCAAATAAGAATCAAAATCACACTCAAGCTCAAAATTCAAATATAAATTTAGAAAGTTCCCATATAAAACCTGTGATTTCAAATATTACTTTTAATGATGTAGCAGGTGTTGATGAAGTTAAAATGGAGCTAAGCGAACTTGTGGATTTTTTACAAAATCCTAAAAAATATAAAGAATTTGGTGTAAAAATGCCAAAAGGTGTTTTAATGGTAGGCCCACCTGGTGTAGGAAAAACATTGATAGCAAAAGCAGTTGCAGGAGAAGCAGGGGTGCCATTTTTTTATCAAAGTGGTTCAAGTTTTGTTGAAATTTATGTAGGTATGGGTGCAAAAAGAGTTAGAGAGCTTTTTTCAAAAGCTAAAATGATGGCGCCTAGCATAGTTTTTATTGATGAAATAGATGCCGTAGGTAAGGCAAGAGGAGAAATGTCAAATGTTGAAAGAGATAGCACTTTAAATCAACTTTTAACTCAAATGGATGGTTTTGAGGACAATAGCGGGGTTATAGTTATAGCTGCGACAAATAAAATCGAACTTATGGATCCTGCTTTATTGCGTTCGGGGCGTTTTGATAGGAGAATTTTTTTATCTTTGCCTGATTTTAAGGATAGACTTAAAATTTTAGAAATTTATATGAAAGATAAAAACAATAATATCAATTTAAATAAAATCGCTAAAGCAAGCGTAGGTTTTAGTGGAGCAGGGCTTGAAACTTTGGTCAATGAAGCAGCAATTAATGCTTTAAGAAGAAATAGTGCTTTAGTTGAGGAAAGCGATTTTTATGCTGTATTAAATAAAGTTCTTTTAGGTAAGAAAAAGATTTTAAGTTTTAATAATGAAGAGAAGAAAATTCAAGCCACTTATCAAGCTGCAAAAGCTTTGAGTGCGTATTATTTTGACATAGGATTTGAAAAAATCACTCTCATTGAAGATCGTTTTAAAGAATATGAGCATAATATAAGATCAAAATCAGAGCTTATCAATCGTATAAAAGTTTATTTGGCTGGTTCTAGAGCCATGAGATTGATTTACAATGAAAGTTATACTAACTCGCAAGATGATTTTTTAAAGATTAAAGAATTGCTTGATTATATGTTGAGTTTTGATATGTTGAAAGAGTCAAATTTAAGTGAACAAAAAAAAGAAATGGATGAATTTTTAAATTCTATGAAGGATAAAATTTTAAAATTATCAGAGCTTTTGCTTGAAAAAGAAAAGATAGAATATGACGATGTTAAAGATATAATGCAGGTTTGATGATATGTTTAATCATCAAATTCTTTATATAAGATAGTTCCATTAAAATCTATAAGAATTTTTATATCGTTATCAAGTTTAATCTTATAATGGTTGATTTTTCTTTCAATTTCTCTAGCTTTTGTATTTGGAAATTCGTTTTTGATGATATTGGCTAAATTTTGAGGTAAAAAATCTAGATCAAAAGGAAAGGCTTTATTTTCAATTTCCTTCCAAGCTCCATCTATATCAAATTCAAGCTCTGTTCCATCGCTAAGATAGACTTCATAGGAATTTTTGTCTTTTTGCACGATCCCTATAGGCGCTTTGAAATTATGTTGTAAAAATTCTTTAGAAACATTCGGTAAATTATCAGCAGAAATTATTATATCAGCATTTAAAGATAAGCTTAAAATAGTAATAATATTTAAAAATTTAATTTTCAATATTTTTCCTAAATTATTTTTTAGTAAAATTGTAAAGAATTTATGTGAATTTTATGTGAATTTTAAGACAATATTATAAAAAATAAAGGTTTTATATTTTGCTTACAATTTTTTTAATTTTTTTAAATATTTTATGTTATTTTTTGATTTCTTATGATTATTACAATATCCTTGGTTTGAATATTTTATTTTTTAATGGAGCTTATTGGCAGCTTTTAAGTTCAATGTTTTTACATGGAAATTTAACTCATCTTATATTAAATATGATAGTTTTGTTTCAATTTGGGCGTATGTTAGAAACTTATTTGGGTGCTTTGTGTTTTATTTTTATTTATTTTATTGGCGGATTGTTGTGCTCACTTTTAAGTGTTTTTTATGTGTATTTTGATTTTAAATATTTTGGAGAAAATATAAATGTCATAGGCGCTAGTGGTGCAATTTGTGTTTTAATGGGCTTTTATGCTGTTATTGATAAAAATAGCACAAAAGGACTTATAGTGGCAATTTTACTTATGAGTTTTGTGCCATTGCTTATGGGGGTAAATGTTGCTTGGTATGGTCATATTTTCGGGTTTATGTGTGGTTATATTTTAGCTAAAATAAAAGAGGTAAAATGAAAAAAATTTATATTATAAGACATGCAAAAGCAAGTAAGAGTGAAGACATCGATGATTTTGAAAGAAAACTTACTAAGAGTGGAAAGGAAGATTTAAAAAAACTTTTTAAAAATCTTGCTTCGCATGAAATTCATCCTGATTTGGTGCTATCAAGTCCTGCTGTTAGAACCGCTAAAACAGCGAAAAAAATAGCCAAATTTTATAATTTTGATAAAAATAGAATTTGTTTTGATGAAAGATTGTATCTTTGCAATGTTGAAAATTTGCTAAAAATTCTGCAAGATATTGATGATGAGTTTAATGAAGTATTTTTAGTGGGTCATAATCCTAGTTTAATGGAGCTTGGAGAGTTATTAAGTTCGCTATGTTTAGCTTCTTTTCCAACTTCTTCTATCTTGTGTTTAGAATTTGATATTAAGGAATTTAAAAATTTAAAAAAACATAGCGGAAAATTAGTTTTTTTTGAACATGTACGCAAGTTAAAAGAAGAAAAAGATCTGGGTTTTTAGTAAGGAGATTGACTCTTACTTCCAACCTTCTATATAATTTTTTAGTTTTCTTCCTACTTTAGGGTGTTTGAGTTTTTTTATAGCTGAGCTTTCTATTTGTCTCACTCTTTCTCGAGTGACATTAAGTTCCTTTCCAATTTCCTCTAAAGTTCTATCACTTTCATCATCCATTAAACCAAAACGCATACGAATTACCGCTTTTTCTCTATCGTTTAATTGATCTAAAACTTCATCAATTTGTTCTTTTAAATCATCCTTTAAGATATGATCCATTGGAGAAAGTGAATTTCTATCTTCAACAAAATCTCCAAATTTACCATCATCTTCATTTCCTATTGGAGCTTCAAGAGAAATTGGTTCTTTTGTGATTTTAATAACTTGTTTAACCTTATCTACGCTTAAACCTACTTCTTTAGCTATAACACTGACATCAGGTTCTTTTCCATCTTTTTGTAGATGTTCGCGGATAATTTTGTTAATTTGATTGATGGTTTCTATCATATGGATTGGAATTCTTATGGTTCTTGCTTGATCAGCTATAGCCCTTGAAATAGCTTGCCTGATCCACCAAGTTGCATAAGTGGAAAATTTATAACCCCTTTTGTATTCAAATTTATCCACAGCTTTCATCAAACCTATATTTCCTTCTTGGATAAGGTCTAAGAAAGGCAGACCACGATTTGTGTAGCGTTTAGCTATGCTTACAACAAGGCGCAAGTTTGATTTTGCCATTCTTCCTTTTGCTTCATCAGAGATTTTTTTACCGCGTTTAATTTGCTCCAAAATTTCTTTTAAGCGTGATTTTTCAAGATCAAAGCTTTTTTCACTGGCTTCTTTAGTTTGAAATAGTTTTTTAATTTCCATATAAGTGCTTACCATGGTTGTTTCTAAAGCTCGCTCTGTGATTTCTTCTTTGCTCAATTTTGTAATATCTTTTAAAATATCTGCATGGCGTTTTTTAAGTTCATCAGAAAACATAGGTAAGCGGTATTCTAAACGCTTAAGTTCTTTGTCAAATTCTTCATCACTTTTTAGTGCAGTTTCCATTGATTTTACGATTTCGCTAATAAGTTTTGAAGTAGGGCCTAGATCCATTAATTTTTCTTTTAAAATATTTTTTTTGAACGCAATGCTTAATTTATCTAAAAGTTCATCTCCGCTTTCTTTGTCTTTGGATGTTTTTAGCCAATCTTTTTTAGCTTTTTCTAGAGCTTTAAATTTTTCTATAACTTTTAAAGTTCTTTCATCTTCTTTTTTGCTGTTTTTTTTAGTATTTTCTTCATCTGATTCTAATTCTGTTTCGTTTTCTTCATCTTCATCTATATCAAGTTCATCAAGTTTGTCATCACTTTTTTCTTCATCGTCAAAGCTTTTAAATAGTTCTTTTACCCTTCTTTCTCTGTTTATTAAAGGTTCTTTATAATCTAAAATAAAATCTATCAAATAAGGTACAGAACAAAAAGCATCAATGATAATATCTTCGCCAAGTTCTATTTTTTTGGAAATTTCAATTTCTTCATCTTTGTTTAATAAAGCAATTTGTCCCATTTCTCTTAAATACATACGAACAGGAGAGTCTGATCTGCTCCATTCTAATAAATCGTTTTCATTGGCTAAATCAAATTCGTTCTCAAGGCTTGTATCTTGGAGTTTTTGTTTTTCTTCTTGAAGTCTTTTTGCATCTTCTATGTTTTTCATTTGTGCAATTTCAGCTGCTGAAAAAAGTTGCACTTTGTGTTTTTTCATTAATGCTTGCACTTTTTTAGTGGTTGATGCACTTGGTTGTTTTGTAAGATATTTTACCAATTTTTCATATGTGATATAATCTTTTGCATTTTCTTGAAATAATTCTTCTAATTCAGCTTCTTGAGTTTTGGCGTTCATTGATTATCCTTGAAATTTATATAAGCTTTGGATTTTATCTAAAAATTGCTTAACTTTCTATATAAATCGGTTATTATGTTTATGATTTGAATATTTTTTCAAATTTTTCTAAAGCTCTGTTAAAATTATAATTTTTTCTTTTTAAGGTATAAAATTTACGCTTTAGGTCGATATTTTTTAATTTAATTTCATAAAGTGTTGAATTTTTTAATTCTTTTTCTATGCTTTTTTTGGAAAAAATAGAGATTGCTTTTTTTTGTAAAACAAGTTCTTTAATCGCAGCCATTCTATCAAGTTCAAGAAAAATATTAAGTTTTTTTGAGCTTGCACCAATTTCGTTTAAAAATTTATCCCTTAAGCCTGAGCCTACTTCTCTTAAAATCCACTTTTGTTCCAAAAGTTCATCGATATAAAATTCTTTTTCATTGAGTTTTTTATCACTTGTAGCTACTATAAGTTCATCATCTTGCCAAAAATTTATTTCTAAATTTTCATACTCCACTAAAGCTGGATCAAGTTCTGCTTCAATGATTGCAAATTCTATATTTCCGTTTTTTAGTAAATTTAAACATTCTTTTGAATTCTGCGTTTGAGAGCGAATTTCTATGTTTTTAAATTCTGCCTTAAAATCAAATAAAATAGGAGCTAAAAAATGTTCAGAAATGCTTTGAGTTGAGGCTATTTTTATTTCCCCTAAGAGCATACTTTCGTCGTTTAATTTTTCTAAGCTTTGGTAGTAGGCTTGTATAATTTTTAACCAATTTTTTCCTAGTTCTAAAGCTTTTGGTGTAGGTAAGAGTTTTTTTCCAAGTCTTTCAAATAAAATGCCATCAAATTTATTTTCTAAATTTTTAATTACTATTGAAACATTAGGTTGAGTTATGGAAAAATTGTTGGCTGTATGAGTTGGACTTTGAGTGTTTAAAAGATCTAAAAATATTTCTATATCTTTGATTTTCATGAGTGATTCCTTTATTTAATAAAAAAAATTTATTATAAAAATTAAAATAATATATTTCTATAATTTTAATAAAAAAAATATAATAACACAAAATTTACAAAAAGGAAAATAAATGAAAACAAGTTTTTTAGCACATAGCGTGGCTATAGTGCGATCAAATTTTAAGGGTTTGCTTTTTACTGCTTGTATAGTGATTTTTGCTATGTATCTTTCTAGTGTTCAAAGTATCAAAGATACCACTCATTTAGCAGCGACTGCTTTTGCTATTATCATAGGAGTGTTGCTTTCTCCTTGGTTTTTTAAATACCAACATCATTTTCAAGCCGGAGTGCATTTTAGTGCGAAAAAACTTTTAAGACTTGGCATTGTTTTATATGGTTTTAATATCACTTTAACTGAGCTTTTAAGTGTAGGATTGAAAGGATTTTTGCTTTCTGCTATAGTGATATTTTTTGTTTTTATTATTGCTTTATTTGTGGGAACGAAAATTTTTAAACTCGATAAAGAAACTTCTATGCTTGTTGGAGCTGGAAGTGCGATTTGCGGTGCGGCAGCGGTTTTAGCACTAGAGTCAAGTTTGAAAAGTGATCCTTTTAAGGGAATTTTAGCTGTAGGTACGGTGGTGATTTTTGGACTTGTATTTATGTTCTTATATCCCATAGCTTTTTCTTTAAATCTTTTTCCTTTTTTTGATCAAAATGCTATGGGTGTTTTTATGGGAGCTACGTTGCATGAGGTGGCAAATGTCGCAGGTGCTGCTGAAATGGCAAAGGATATGGCAGGATTTGAGCAAGGTGCTTCTAATGTTGCAGTGATTATAAAAATGATGAGAGTGATTTTACTTGTGCCTTTTTTGCTTATAGTGACTTATTTTTTCGCTAAAAATCAACATTCAAGCAGTGGAAAAACTGCAAAAAGTATCACTATACCTTATTTTGCTTTTGCATTTTTAGGCATGATAGTTTTAAATACTTATTTAGCAAGCAAAGAAAGTATTTTAGGTATTGCTACGAGCGATATCATCTCTTTAGGTAAAACACTTTGTACTTTATGTATCGTTTTTGCTATGGCAGCTTTAGGCTTGCAAATTGACTTTAAAAAATTTTTAAAAAGTGGCTCTAGGGTATTTGGCTTGGCTTTTGTTTTAGGGCTTGTTTTGATTTTTGGAGGATATTTTTTAACCTTAGCTTTTAAAGGTATACTTTGGTAATAAAAATTATTTTTTATTTTAGAAAATTTTATTTTATTAATCAACGTAAGAATATAATTTAATTCATTAATTAAATTTATTAAAAAGGAATAAAGATGAAAAAAATTCTTGTAAGTGTTTTAAGTTCTTGCTTGTTAGCTTCGGCTTTAAGTGCTGTATCTTTTAAAGAAGATAGTTTAAAGATTTCTTTTGAAGGATATAAAACTAAAGATATGATAGGAACAAAAGGTGAATTTAAAAATGTAGAATATAAATTTTCTAAAAATATAAAGGATTTGGCAAGTTATCTTAAAGGCGCTAAAGCTACCATAAAGCCAAGCAATGCTTTTATGGGTGAAGGCAATGATATTATAACCAATAATATCACAAAAGTATTTTTCCCTGCTTTATTGGGAGATACGGATATTAAAGTTGTTTTTCAAGATGTGATTGCGGGTGAAAATAAAGGCGTTATTTCAGCAAAAATTACTATGGATAAAAAAAGTACTATTGTACCTTTAACTTATACCATCAAAGATAATAAATTTGAAGCTAAAGGACAACTTGATTTGCATACTTTTAAAAATGGTTCTAAAGCATTAAAAGCATTAAGCGATGTTGCTGCAGGACATGGTGGAATTTCTTGGCCTTTAGTGGATATCAGTTTTAATGCTGATTTAGCAGAATAAAAAGTAGCCTTAGGGCTACTTTAAAATACAATATCTTCTTAAATTATTTTCAAAAATTTCATAATCTTTTATATTTTCAAGTTCTTGATAAATTTCACTACCTTTCCATAAAATAAAAACTGTATTTTCATCTTTTAGATTTTTACAAATTTCAAGCAAAGGCTTGACATCCATTAAGGCTCTTGAAGTGATGATATCAGCTTTAAAGGTATTCTTGTATTCTTGAACTTTTTCTTTGTAAATATGTAAATTTGGAAGTTCACATTCTATTTTTAATGTCCGCAAAAAGGCAGCTTTTTTGGGATTGGGTTCGAAAAGATGAAAATTGCTTTGCAGTAAAAAAGCTAAAAATACAACTGGAAATCCTGCGCCACTTCCTATATCGGCAATATTTTTTGCTTTAGAAAAATCATAAAAATCTAAAATTTTAATACTATCAAAGATATTTTCATCTATATTTTTTAAATGAGTAAGATTGTGAATGCGGTTAAATTTAGATAATAATTCTTTATAAATTTTTACCTTTTCTTCAAAGTTTTTTAAATCGTAGTTTTGCAAAAAATCATAATCTTTAAAAATCATTTATTTAAGATGTCCCATTTGAGTTTGTTTTATGTTTAAATACTCTACATTAAAACGATTAGGTTCTATTAAAATCGGTATGCGTGTGATGATTTTTTCTTTGATAGAATCTAGCTTTTCAGGGTTATTTGTGAGTAAATTAACCTTAGAAATTTCATAGTGTTTGAGTATAAATTCTACAATTTCATAAGTTCTCTCATCGGCTTTAAAGCCAAGCTGATGATTTGCTTTAATCGTATCAAAACCTTTATCTTGTAAAGCATAAGCATTAACCTTGTTAAAAAGCCCTATACCCCTTCCTTCTTGTCTAAGATAAATCACCATTCCGCCATTCTTTTCTATATATTTTAGCGAAAATTCAAGTTGTTCTCCGCAGTCGCATTTTAAACTTCCTAAAGCATCTCCTGTTAAGCACTCTGAATGAATTCTTAGATTGAGTGTATCTTTTGGAGTGTTTTTAAATATGCATAAATGTTCTTTATCGTTTTCTTTGAAACTTTGCATTTGGAAATTTCCCCATTTGCTAGGTAAATTCGCAATTTCTGAAATTTTTATTTCCATTTACTACTCTCTATAATCAAATTTATGTTAAGATTTTAGCAAAAAAAGGACAAAAAAATGTTTAAAAGATTTAGAAGATTAAGGCTTAATGAAAACTTAAGATCTATGGTAAGGGAAAATTCTTTAAGTGTAAATGATTTGATTTATCCGCTTTTTGTGGTTAATGGAACGGGGATAAAAAAAGAAATTTCTTCTATGCCTGATGTGTTTCAAATGAGTTTAGATGAAATTTTAAAAGAGTGTCAAAATGTAGTTAATTTAGGCATTAAAGCCATTATACTTTTTGGTGTTTTAGAAAATGAGAAAAAAGACAGTTGTGGAAGCGATGCTTTAGATGATGAAGGGCTTGTTGCAAGAAGTATAAGAGAGATTAAGAAAAATTTTCCAGATCTTTTTATAATCAGTGATCTTTGTTTTTGCGAATACACAGATCACGGGCATTGTGGGATTATCGATCCAAAAATAAAAAGCGTAGATAATGATGCAACTTTAGAAATTTCAGCCAAGCAAGCCTTAGTTCATGCAAGAGCAGGGGTAGATATGATAGCACCTAGTGGAATGATGGATGGTGTTATCACTACTTTGCGCAAAGCTTTAGATAAGGAAGGTTTTGAAAATTTGCCTATAATGGCGTATTCTACTAAATTTGCATCAAGTTATTATGGGCCATTTCGAGATGTAGCAGAGTCAGCTCCAAGTTATGGAGATAGAAAAAGCTATCAAATGGATTTTGCTAATGGTAAAGAAGCTTTAGAAGAAAGCTTAGAGGATGAAGCACAAGGAGCTGATATTTTAATGGTAAAACCTGCTCTTGCTTATCTTGATGTGGTTAAAGAAATATCCCTTCATTCTAACTTGCCTTTGTGTATTTATAATGTAAGCGGAGAGTATGCTATGTTAAAGGCAGCTAAAAATGCAGGAGTGATTGATTATGAAAAAGTTTTGTATGAAACTATAATAGCTTTTAAAAGAGCAGGGGCAAAGCTTATCATCACTTATCATGCTAAAGAATTAGCTAAAATGTTAAAAGGAGAAAAATGAAACATTTTTTAACTTTAAGAGATTTTTCTAAGGAGGAAATTTTAAGCCTTGTAAATCATGCTAGCGAGCTTAAAAAAGAGCCTAAAAAACTTTTACAAGATAAAACTTTAGCAATGATTTTTGAGAAAAACTCTACAAGAACAAGAATGGCATTTGAATTAGCCATAACAGAGCTTGGCGGAAAGGCTTTGTTTTTAAGCAGCAATGATTTACAACTTAGTCGTGGTGAGCCTGTAAAGGATACAGCTAGGGTGATAGGGGCGATGGTTGATTTTGTGATGATGAGGGTCAATAAACATGAAACTTTACTCGAATTTGCAAGATATTCTAAAGCTCCTGTGATCAATGCTTTAAGCGAGCTTTATCATCCTACTCAGGTTTTAGGGGATTTGTTTACTATCAAAGAATGGAATAAAATGCAAAATGGTATAGCAAAAGTTGCTTTTATCGGAGATAGTAATAATATGTGCAATTCTTGGCTTATTACGGCTGCGATTTTGGGCTTTGAAATTAGTATAGCTATGCCAAAAAACTATAAAATTAGCCCTGAAATTTGGGAATTTGCTATGAAACAGGCTTTGATTTCAGGAGCTAAAATTTCCTTAGGCTATGATAAATTTGAAGCCTTAAAGGATAAAGATGTAGTCATTACCGATACTTGGGTTTCCATGGGCGAAGAGAATGAAAAAGAACGCAAGATTAAAGAATTTGAAGGATTTATGATCGATGAAAAGGCTATGAGCGTTGCCAATAAAGACGCGATATTGCTTCATTGTTTGCCTGCTTATAGGGGTTATGAAGTGAGTGAAGAAATTTTTGAAAAACATGCAGATGTGATTTTTGAAGAAGCAAGAAATCGCCTTTATGTGGTAAAAGCCTTGCTTTGCTTTTTGGATAATCAGAGAGGAAGAGAATGAAAGAGCTAGAAAAGTATAGCACTTGCTTAAAACGCATTGATGAATTTAGTCAAAATCTAGGAATAAAGAAAAAAGATAGAACGATTTTTAAAATGAAGCAAAGCGAGAATGAAAACGAAAAATGTTTAGTTCTTGAAAATGGAAGTTTTGATTCTCCTGAGCCTTGGTTTGTGATCGATGAAAACGATGAAATTCACACTTTGCTTTCTTTACAAAGTCTTAAGAATATACTTGAAAGTTTAAAACAAAGTCAAAAAGAGAATTTTGAATTGCGTTTAGAAAAGGCGATTTATCAACAAATTCCTGTAGATTTTAACGATGTTTGGACGGTTGCTATGGATGAGATCAAGCAAAAGGCGCAAAATGGTACCATGGAAGTTAGTATTGATCTTGAAAAATTAATTTCTAAAATCAAACAAGAGCATCCAAATTTATTTGTAGATATGCAAGCGATGATAGAAAGGGTAAACCAAAATGAGAGATTATAAAGCTTTTGTAAAATACTCTAAAGCAGGACCACGCTACACTTCTTATCCTACAGCAGTAGAGTTTAATGCAAATTTCAAATACGAAGAATATATAGAAATTTTAAAAAAACAAGATAGATCTTTATCGCTTTATTTTCATTTACCATTTTGTAGGAGTGCTTGTTATTTTTGTGGTTGCAATGTCATCTATACTGCAAAAGAAGAGAGTAAAGAAAGGTATTTAACTTATATTTTTAAAGAGCTTGATATTTTAAGTACCATTTTAGATACTAAAAGAGAAGTGGTGCAAATGCACTTTGGTGGCGGAACTCCAACTTTTTTTAGCGCTAAACAACTTCAAAGTTTGATTTTAAAAATCAGATCTGTTTTTGGAAATTTTTCTAAAGATGCAGAGATTAGCTGTGAGATCGATCCGCGTTTTTTAAATGAGGAACAAGCCATAGTTTTAACGCAAAATGGCTTTAATCGTATTAGCTTTGGAGTGCAGGATTTTGATGAAAAAGTTCAAAAAGAAATTCATCGCATCCAGTCTTTTGAATTAACACAAAATGCTTTAAATCTTGTAAGAAATAAAGGCATAAAGTCTGTAAATATGGATTTAATTTATGGTTTGCCTTATCAAAATTTACAAAGCTTTACACAAACTTTAGAAAAAGTTATGCTTTTAAACCCTGATCGTTTGGCGATTTTTAATTACGCTCATGTGCCTTGGCTTAAGAAAAATATGAGAAAATTTGATGAAAATACCTTGCCAAGTCCTGATGTTAAGCTTGAAATTTTAGAATTTTGTGAGAAATTTTTAAGCAAAAATGGTTATAAAATGATAGGAATGGATCATTTTGCAAAAGAAAATGATGAGCTTTTTAAAGCTTTAGAAAATGGAACTTTACATAGAAATTTCCAAGGTTATACCACCAAAGGCGGTGCTGATTTAGTCGGTGTTGGGCTTACAAGTATAGGCGAAGGACAAAGACATTATGCACAAAATTTTAAAGATATGTCAAGTTATGAAGCTGCATTAGATAGAGGAGTTTTACCTTTTGAAAGAGGTGTGATTTTAAGCGATGATGATGAGCTTAGAAAAGCAGTGATTATGGAGTTAATGGCAAATTTTAAGCTTGATATTAAGTCAATAGAAAAAGAATTTTCCATTGATTTTAAGGAGTATTTTAAAGAGGATTTAAAAGCTTTAGAAGAATACAAAGATTTTGTTAATTTTGATGAAAATTTTATCAAAGTCAATGAAACAGGTGTTTTGCTTATAAGAAATATTGCTATGTGTTTTGATGCTTATATGAAAAACATTAGTGAAGATAAAAAAGTATTCTCAAAAACGGTGTAAGATGAAATTTAGTCAAATAAGTGATGCTTGCGTTAAATGTGGCAAATGTATACCTGTTTGTACTATACATGAAGAAAATCGCGATGAAATTACTAGTCCAAGAGGATTTTTAGATCTTTTAACTGCTTATAAAGAGGGAAGTCTAGAGCTTGATAAAGAAGCTAAGAAAGTTTTTGAATCTTGTTTTTTATGCACCAATTGTGTTGAAGTATGTCCGAGTAAATTAAGAGTAGATAATGCCATAGAAGAAGTTCGTTATGATATAGCTAAAAAATTTGGTATAGCTTGGTATAAAAAACTTATTTTTTTCTTTTTAAGAAGACGCAAAATTTTAGATTTGGTAGCTAAGCTTGGCTATGTGTTTCAAAGTTGTGCGTTTAAAATTCAAAATGAGAATGAAAATACAGGTATGAAGGCAAGATTTTCCATGCCTTTTGTTAAAAAGGGAAGATTACTTACAAGTTTTAATAAAAAAAGTTTCTTAAATTCTAATCCAAAATTTATCAATAATGATGGAGAAAAAACAATAGGTTTTTTTGTAGGTTGTTTGGCGAATTATTTTTACATAGATACGGCTAATGCGGTGCTTAAAATCACTAAGGAATTAAAAATCAATGTGGATTTGATGAAAGAACAAGTATGTTGTGGAGCGCCGCAATTTTTTACGGGTGATTTTAAAAGTGTTGAAGTTTTGGCTAAAAAAAATATTGAGTATTTTGAAAAAAAATTAGAAAAATTAGATGCTATTATAGTTCCTGAGGCCACTTGTTCGGCTATGTTAAAGATAGATTATGAACATTTTTTTATAATGCAAAATGATTTAGACTGGGCAAAACGCGCAAAATGTGTGTCATCTAAGATATATATGGCTAGCGAGTATTTTTATAAATTTACTTCTTTGGAAGAAATTTTAAAAACAAAAAATAAATTTAATTATAGCATTACTTATCACGATCCTTGCCATGCAAGAAAAATGCAAGGGGTTTTTAAAGAGCCAAGAGAACTTTTAAAAACAAATTATCATTTTGTAGAAATGAGTAATTCTAATACTTGTTGCGGTTTTGGCGGGGTGAGTATGCAAACGGATTATTATGATAGAGCTTTAAGTGTAGGGCTTAAAAAAGCACAAATGATCGATGAAAGTAAGGCTAGTGTGGTAAGTGCCGAGTGTTCAGCTTGTAGAATGCAAATTTCAAATGCATTAGAACAAAATTCAAGCAAGGTTGTTTTTGCTAGTCCTTTAGAACTTATAGCAAAAGCTTTGTGATGATGAAGATAGTATTTAAAGGCAAAAGTTCTGAATATGAAATTCAAAGATCGTGCTTTTGTGTTGATGCTTTTGTGATTAAAGATAAGATTGAAGAACGAGATGGTGTTGATTTTATCACTTCAAATGTAGATCTTTTGGAATTTAGTGATGACAGTTTTACTTTTGAAGAAATTGTAAAACATTTTAATATTTGTGATACTGAAGATATGATTATCGTTGAAGATTTTGACATGAAATCAAACAAAGATAATCAAAACCAAGAAGATGATATAGAACACAACATCTTAAAATCCGAAAAAATAATACATGAAAACACAAAACAAACAAGTATGCAATTTAAAAATTTAAAATTTTTTTCAAGAATTTTTAAAAATGAAAATTTTCTTTCTGATTTTAAAGAAAGTAAGCAAGAAGTTGTTACTATCAAAAAACATGAAAAACTTGAAATTTTTAAAAATTTATCTCAAGAAGATCAAGAAATTAGCTTTGTTAAAATTGAAATTTTAAATTATGATAGTAATGAAGATAGTTTAAGTTTTAATCTTGATATATTTCCAAGCGGTATGAGCTATAAGTACGGAATTTTAAAAGGCTCTATGCATATTATTTTACAAGGTAAAACTTCTAGTACGATGCTTTTTCCGTTTTTAAAAAGTATGATTTATAAAAATAAAAGCGAAAATTCAAGTGAAAAAATTTTTACTTTAATGATAAATCAGAAAAAACACTATAAGCTTATCGCAAATCTTTCTTAGTTTTATTTTATTATATTTTCTATATTAGAGCGATTTTTTTCAATTAAAGAGCGATTTTTTTGAGTTGTTTCTTTAAGATCGGCTATATCTTCTTTCATATTTTGTATGTTTTGGTTGAGTAATTTTATCTTTTTTTCATAGCGAGTAACGATGATAAAGACTACAAATAAAAATATAATAATCAAAAAAATAAATGCTAAAAATTCCATATTTTTCCTTTTTAAAACTAGATTTTGAAATATATCATTTAAATACTTCAAAAAACTTTTACGGGTTTTTTATTTTGTATTTTAGTTTTTTTATCTTTAAACTTATATATAAATTTTCAAAAAGTAACAAAAAAATATATAAAAAAATAATTAAATTAAAAAAAATAATTAAAGATAATAAATATCTTATTTTTTTATGTTATATTTTAATAAATATCTAAAAAGGATTTTAATATGGAAAAATCACTTTTATTTCATTTTAGACGCATTGGAGTTGAATTTATCATTTTTAGTGTTTATGCTGTTTTTAGTATCTCTTGGGCAGCAACAGGGTCTTTAATGCCTTTGATTTCAAACGATCTTGCCCTAAATACTCAGCAAGCTACTTTAATCACTAGCATGATAGTGGTTGCGAAAATTTTTGGTGCTTCATTTACTGCTTTTTTGGTTTATAAATTCGGATTAAAAAAGGGATATTTTTTAGGCTGTATTTTAATGAGTTCGGGTATATTTTTAAGTTTTGTAGATAGTTATAGTGGTATTTTGATTATAAGATTTTTAACAGGGCTTGGTTCAGCTTGTGCTTTAGTTTGCTTAGTGCCTATTGCACAGCAATGGTTCGAAAAAAAAGCTTTACATTTTGTAATTAGTTTTAACATAACTTCAAATTTAGTAGGCATTACCCTAGGACTTGTTTTAGCTGAAAGCATCTCAAATTATTTTGGAAATTGGAGAGATTCTTTATCATTTTATGCTTGGATTAATTTGATTTTATTGATTTTGTGGCTTTTTGTAGGTAAAGATGAGAATAAAAAAGAAGAAAAAAAGAATAATGCAAAAGATCTTATTTATGCTCTAAAATCTCGTGTTACTTGGGGTATGATTATTTTTTACATAGGGCCTATTTTATTTTTAAATTCTCTTTTTACTTTTTTACCAACTTTTTATGCACAATATGCAGGTTTTAGTAAAGAATTAGCTGATTTTGCTAAAAAAGAAATTCCAGCCTTGGCTAATTTTGCTATTATTTTTGGTCCTTATCTTGGATTATTTTTTAAAAGAAAAAATATTTCTTTTAAAATAATGCTATTGTCTGGAGGAGCGTGTATTTTTATATGCGGATTTTGTATGTTATTTTTACAAAATTTAGTATTGATACAGATTTTTGCTGTGTTATCAGGCATTTTTTATTCTATGTAGTTTCCATTTTTCTTTAATTTACCTTCAGAACTAAAAAATTCCAATCCAAATCAAACTGCTTATATTATGAGTGCTTTTTGGAGTATTACCTTTGTTATACTATCATTTAATCTATGGGTAGTATCTTGGAGTGTTGATAAAACCCATAGTTTTACTTTGGGTTTTGTTTATATTTTTGCTTTGATTTTTATTTCAGCGATCTTAGCACAATTTGTTTTACCTAGAAGAGAAAAATTTATACAAGGAGAAAAATAGAATGAATTTAATTCCAGAAATACTAGACTTACAAGGCGAATTTGAAAAAATTCGTCATCAAATTCATGAAAATCCTGAGCTTGGTTTTGATGAATTATGTACTGCAAAATTAGTGGCGCAAAAATTAAAAGAATTTGGTTATGAGGTTTATGAGGAAATAGGAAAAACAGGCGTTGTGGGGGTTTTAAAAAAGGGAAATAGCGATAAAAAAATAGGACTTCGTGCAGATATGGATGCTTTGCCTTTACAAGAATGCACAAATTTGCCTTATAAAAGCAAAAAAGAAAATGTAATGCATGCTTGTGGTCATGATGGACATACTACTTCTTTATTGCTTGCTGCAAAATATTTAGCAAGTCAGAATTTTAATGGCGCTCTAAATCTTTATTTTCAACCTGCTGAAGAGGGTTTGGGTGGTGCTAAGGCAATGATAGAAGATGGATTGTTTGAAAAATTTGATAGTGATTATGTTTTTGGATGGCACAATATGCCTTTTGGTAGCGATAAGAAATTTTATCTTAAAAAAGGTGCGATGATGGCTTCTTCGGATAGTTATAGTATTGAAGTTATTGGAAGGGGTGGTCATGGAAGTGCTCCAGAAAAGGCAAAAGATCCTATTTATGCTGCTTCTTTGCTTATTGTGGCTTTACAAAGCATAGTATCTCGCAATGTTGATCCTCAAAATTCAGCAGTTGTAAGCATAGGAGCTTTTAATGCAGGACATGCTTTTAATATCATTCCAGATATTGCAACGATTAAAATGAGTGTTAGAGCATTAGATAATGAAACTAGAAAGCTAACTGAAGAAAAAATTTATAAAATTTGTAAAGGTATTGCGCAGGCTAATGATATAGAGATTAAAATCAATAAAAATGTTGTTGCACCAGTGACTATGAATAACGATGAAGCTGTGGATTTTGCTAGTGAGGTTGCAAAAGAATTATTTGGCGAAAAAAATTGTGAATTTAATCATCGTCCTTTAATGGCAAGTGAGGATTTTGGATTTTTTTGCGAAATGAAAAAATGTGCCTATGCTTTTTTAGAAAATGAAAACGACATTTATTTACATAATTCTAGTTATGTTTTTAATGATAAGCTTTTAGCTAGGGCTGCAAGTTATTATGCGAAGCTAGCTTTAAAATACTTAAAATAAAAACTAATCTAGAATTTCAAGCACAATTTCTTCCTTTAAACCTTTGATTTGAATTTCTTTGAGTTTTAGGTTTGAAGGAAGGTTTGCTAAAAGCTCTTTATTGTTTTTTACTTGGTTTTTTGCACTTATGGAGAGTAAAATTCCCCTATAAGCTTTAGCAAAATGACTGATGACTTTACCATTTTTTACAAATTTATAAGTATAAAATTTCTTTTTTGGGGTGTAGAATTTATCATAAAATCCTGCTCTAAGGTCAAGTATTTCTTCATTTTCTAAGTATTCATCTAAGGCTTTACTAAAATGTTCTTTATAAAATTTCTCTATGGCAAAATTTCCTATTTTAGCCCCTTGCTTGAATTTATAAAAGGGTAGGGTATCATTAGCTCTTACAATGCCAAAAAGATTAGAAAATATAAGAGTATTTTCTAAAATATAAGCTTGACTTTTTTTATCTAAAGCTTTAAAATTAAGATATTCATAACTTACCCCAGTATAAAGCAATATAGCTTCTTGGGTGGGAGCTTGTTTTAAGTCGTGTTTAAATTTATCAATTTCATTTTCATTTTTAATGCCAAAAAGTTCTTGTAAATTCTGTAAACTTGCGTTTTTGATAAATTCTTCATAATGCTTTAAAGCTTCCATTCTATAAGGAAATAATTCTTTAAATATAAATGAGTTTTCATTGATAGGATTTTTTACGCAATTTTCATTTTTACTTTCGCTAGGGGAGAATAAAATTTTCATTTTAGCCTTTTTTGTTAATATTATGAAAACATTAAGAGCAAAGAATTTAATCTTGCTTTTAATGTTTTTGAAGTTTTTATCATTTTAAAATTTAAAATGACGCTCCGCCCATTAACATAGAAAACATGATAAATGGAAGTATAATTTTTAACGCTTCTGTGGCGTCTTGATTGTTGATGCTTAGTTTTTCTATGCTGTCGATTCCCTGTGTGCTATAGTCACTAACAGGGATGTTTTTAAATTTTAAATCAAGATTGAGTTTATAATCATCATTTTGAGTGATATTGTTTAAAATAGCTAAAGCTTTATCAAAGATTAATGCTTGTTCTTCATTTTGACTTTGAGCTTTTAAGGTTTGTAAATTTTCCTTAGCAGTTGCTATATAGCTACTAAATACGCCTTCGGTTTTAAGAGTTGAATCAATTTTAAAATTATTTAAGATGATGTATTTTTGGATTGTATTGCTAAAATCTGAAGCTTGTTCGTAGTTTGCTATATTAAGAAGTTCATTGATAGCTTGTTTATCCATAACTAAAGTTTGAGTGTTAAATTTTATACCCTTAGAATCAAGGTAATTAAGCAAATCTTCTTTTAGATTTATATTTAGATTTGTATTGAAATTTAATTTTGCGTTATAAAATTTTATATCAAGATTATCTAGATAATTGTTTTCTTGTTTGTTTATGGAGTTATCAAATGATAAAGTATAAGAATCCGAGCTTAATTTATTGATAAAAGAGCTGATTTTTGGATCTTGTTGAAATAAGCTTGCATTGATGTCACTAACAACTTTTTCTCCAAGTTTAAAATCTTCAAAAACCAAATTTGATTGTATGCTTTTTTGGTTTTTAAAAAGATCGTTGTAATATTCTTTAATGCTAATTGATGCATTTGCTTCGCCTTTGTAAATTTCATTTGAGCGAATTTTGATATTTTTTGCTTGAAATAGTTCTTGATACTCATCGTTATTATCTTTTGTAAGAGTTTTAAAATTTGGACTTAAACACGCTATAAAATCACCATCTGCATTGCATTTAAAATCAGAAAATTCAATCTTTATTCCAGAATCCTGAGAAAGGCTTGCAATTTCTTGTTTAACTGTTTGATTTAGTTGATTTTCATATTTTTTAACTGTTTTTTCATCTATGGAATTTCCGCAAGCTGAAAACAAAACAGCTATTCCAATAGAGAGAAAAATACCTTTTTTCATAGTTTTCTCCTTAAAAATTTAAAAAAAGATTATATCTTTTTTTACTTAAAATTTAAACAATGCTAAAAGAGAGTGTGAGATTAATTACATTTTTACACATAGGAAAATCTTTTTAGTTTGTTTCAAATGCATTATTTATAATTTTAAGTATAATTAACTTTGCAATTATTATATATTTTTGCAATAGCTTTAAGCTTATTTTTAAAGAAAGGAAATGTATGAAAAAAATACTTCTAAGTGTTTTAACGGCCTTTGTTGCAGTAGTATTGGCTGCTTGTGGAGGAAATTCTGACTCTAAAACTTTAAATTCTCTTGATAAGATCAAGCAAAATGGAGTTGTTAGGATTGGGGTATTTGGCGATAAACCACCTTTTGGTTATGTGGATGAAAAAGGAAACAATCAAGGCTATGATATAGCTTTAGCTAAACGCATAGCAAAAGAACTTTTTGGCGATGAAAATAAGGTGCAATTTGTTCTTGTTGAAGCTGCAAATAGGGTTGAGTTTTTAAAATCAAATAAAGTAGATATTATTTTGGCTAATTTTACTCAAACTCCGCAAAGGGCAGAGCAGGTTGATTTTTGCTCGCCTTATATGAAGGTAGCTTTAGGCGTAGCTGTACCAAAGGATAGTAATATAACTAGCGTAGAAGATTTAAAAGATAAAACCTTGCTTTTAAACAAAGGCACAACAGCAGATGCTTATTTTACGCAAAATTATCCTAATATTAAAACTTTAAAATATGATCAAAATACCGAAACCTTTGCCGCTTTGATGGATAAAAGAGGCGATGCTTTAAGTCATGATAATACCTTACTTTTTGCTTGGGTGAAAGATCATCCTGATTTTAAAATGGGTATTAAAGAGTTAGGTAACAAAGATGTTATCGCACCAGCGGTTAAAAAAGGCGATAAAGAACTTAAAGAATTTATCGATAATTTGATCATCAAACTAGGCCAAGAGCAGTTTTTTCACAAGGCTTATGATGAAACTTTAAAAGCTCATTTTGGAGATGATGTTAAGGCCGATGATGTAGTGATTGAAGGTGGAAAAATTTAATAAAGGGCTTTTTGCCCTTTAGTTGATTTAGGATAAAATATGCAAAAAAAATACAAAAATATTATTTATGCTTCTTTGGGTGGAATTTTAGAATTTTATGATTTTGTGCTTTTTGCCTTTTTTTTGGATATTTTTGCTAAGGTATTCTTTCCGCAAAATGATGCTTTTTGGATGCAGATAAATGCTTATATAGCCTTTGGTGCTGCTTATTTAGCGCGTCCTTTTGGTTCTATTGTGATGGCACATTTTGCTGATAGATATGGAAGAAAGAATATTTTTTATATTTCTATGCTTTTGATGGTTTTGCCTAGTTTTGCTTTAGCTTTTTTACCAAGTTATGAAAGTATAGGTATATTTGCTACTTTGATTTTATTTACTATTCGTATTTTGCAAGGTTTAGCCGTTGGAACTGAGGTGAGCGGAGCTTGGATTTATGTGAGCGAATTTGTTAAAGGGCGTCAAATTCCTTTGGCTCTTGGTTTTATTTCAGCGACTTTAACCATAGGTTTATTGCTAGGAAATATTGCCACTTTGGGCATAAGATCTTATTTTACCCCAGAAGAAGTTCAAAGCTATGCTTGGAGAATTCCTTTTATCATAGGAGGATTTTTTGGAATTTTAGCTTTGTTTTTAAGAAATAAACTCAGCGAAACTCCAGAATTTATAAAAGTTCAAAATGAAAAGAAAATTTTAAGTTTTCCATTGTTTGAAGCTTTGAAAACTCATAAAATGAGTATGCTTGTTTGTTTTTTAATGACCATGGTTTTAACAAGCGGTGTGGCAACTTTGATGATTTTGCCTAAGTATTTTGAAAGTCTTTTAGCTATGAGTAAAACTTCTGCTTTATGGGTGCAAAATTTTGCTATTTTAGCGGTGATTTTTGGAGCTTTATTTCAAGGTTTTTTAGCAAGCAAATGGGGAAGCTATAAAATTTGCTCTATTTTTAGTATAGCTTTTATTATCTTTGGTATGCTTTTTGGTTTTTATGATGAGAATTTTTTATTTTATTTTTTACTGGCTTGTTTTGCACAAGGTATTATTACTTTCGCGCCTGTTTTTATGACGCAAATTTTTAAAAGCGAACTTAAATTTAGCGGGCTTAGTTTTGCTTATAATATTTCTTATGCGATTTTAGGTTTTTTAACCCCTTTTATAGTTAATGCTTTTTATAAAGAGTATTTAGGTATTTATCTTGCTATAGTGGGATCTTGCTCCTTGCTTTGCGTGTTTTTGTTAAAACGCGTTTTTGCAAGAAGTAAGATTAAAGAATTAAGCATTGTCTTTTAAAACTTCAAAAACAACCTTAGATATTTTTTCAACTGAAGCGATTTCACAATGCTCATCAGTTGAATGAGGATTATGGATATTTGGGCCTATAGAAGCGCATAAAAGCTCTTGTTTTTTCTCTATAATGCCACACTCAAGCCCTGCATGGATAGCTGAAACTTTGGCATTAGGCGATACTTTTTTAAGTGCTTTAAAAACCATGTCGCTAAGTGCGTTTGGTTTACCTTCCCAAGGTGGATAGAAATTAAAACTTCTTATTTTAAAATCAAAAGCTTTGAAAAATTCTAAAGTTTCAAATTCTACTTGCTTAAGTCCATCAAGTATATTAGATCTTGCAAAAAGTGCGAATTTGATTTGGTTATCTTGCATTCTTAAAGTAGCTAGGTTAATGCTTGTTTGAACTATATCTAGATTTTCATCATAAGCTCTAACTCCATGAGTGAAAGAATTTATAAGGCTTAAAAGTTTTTTACTTTGATCGCAAATTTCAAATTCATTTTCTTCTTTAAATTCGCATTTTATCCAGTTATTACTCTTTACTTCATCTTTAAAATGCACTAAAGCTTTGGCGTGTTTAGGTATAGAATTGATTCTTTCTCCGCCTTCAAAAGAAATGATTTCTCCTTCATTTTCTTGTATGAATTTAGCCATTTCTTTGATGGAACTTTTTTCATTGCGTATGATATTTATGCCTGAGTGTCCACCTTTAAAATTTTGCGCACAAAGCTCGTAAATTTTACCCTTTTTTCTAAGGGTATTAAAAGACAAACTTGCTTCTATATCTACTCCACCTGCACAGCCTATCATGATCTCATCATCGCTTTCATGATCTAAATTTAAAAGCATTTTAGATTCTAAAGTGTGCTCGAGTAAATTCACTCCCATGAGTCCTACTTCTTCATCGTTTGTAAAAAGACATTCTAAATTTTCAAATTCAGCCATAGCACTCATCATGATGGCTATACCTATGCCATTATCTGCACCAAGACTTGAATTTTTGGCTCTTAAAAAGCCATTTTCTTCATAAACTTCTAAGTTTGGTGCATCGCCCATACAGACCATATCATAATGGCTTTGTAGACAAATTTTTGGTTTGCCTTTTATGGCATGGATATTTCCTGCCTTATCTACACTCACCTTAAAGCCTTTATCTTTGGCGTAAGAGCTTAAAAATTCTTTCATTTGTTCTGTTTCATAACTGCAATGAGGAATTTTGCATAATTGTTTAAAATTTTCTATAACATTTTGCATTTTATCTCCTTTGTTTTGATAAAATTATGGCATATTTTTTAAAATTTAAAGGCAAAATGATTAAAAAATGAGAATAAATTATAAAAAAATATTTAATCTGAGAAAATTACTAAGTGATCCAAAAAAACTTTTTTCTGTATTAATCTTCACTCTTGTAGTTGTTTTTATCCAGAACTATATTGCCCAAAATTCTAGTTTTGAAGGAAAAGTAGTTAGAATTATTGATGGAGATACTATAGAAGTTAATCATGAAAACAAACTCGCTAGAATAAGATTTTTCGGTATAGATGCACCAGAACTTAAACAAAGTTTTGGAAAGCAGTCAAAAGAAGCTTTAAGTAGAATTTTAAGTGGCAAACAAGTTGAAATTATTTATAAAAATAAAGATACTTATGGTAGAATTGTTGCTATTGTAAAGCTTAATGATGTTGATATTAATCGATTTTTGGTAAGCAAAGGCTATGCTTGGGCTGATACTTACTATAGTAACGCTTATACCAAAGAACAAGAAAATGCTAAGAAAAATCATTTAGGTCTTTGGAAAGAGAGTAATCCTATAGAGCCTTATAAATGGAGAAAACACAATAAATTCTAAGGAAAAACATGAAAAAATATACTTTAATGGTGCTATTAGTTTTAGGAATTTCTGGATGTTTTGTAAATGAAAGAGGGATTTCAAATCGTTTTTATGATGATTGTAAAGAGTATTATGATGGAAGCGGAACTTATCATAAGGATTGCCCAAAAAATTGGGTAGATATTAAAATGACTCCTTGATTATTTTCCACCCACAGAGGCCATTAATGCAGCTGCTACGGCTTCTGGATTGTTGATTTTGGCACCTTGTTCTTGATTTTCTGTAGGTTTAACAGTGTTAAGTGGCGGACGCTTGAGTTTAAATATATGCTCATCGGTGCTAACAACTTGTATCGTTCCTTCAAACATTTTAACTTCTTTAACATGTCCAACCACTTTTACATCTCTTTTTTTGGAGGTTTCGTCAAAAAGTGCATGAGCTTCAAGTTCTAAAACATCGCCTAATTTAAGCGGAGCATAAAAAAAACATTTTGATCCAATAATCACTGAAAATTCTTTATTGATAGAGGCTTGTGCTACATAGTTTGCTGCAGCGAAAATAAAGGCATCAAAAATCAATCCTTGATCATCTGCTACCATTTCGCTTGTGGTTATTAAAATTGATTTGGCATAGTTTTTATCAATTTCGATAATGGTTCCAGCAAGTGAGGTGTTTAATTCAGGACAAGTGAGTAATTCTGCTCTAACGCGAGATATATCTTCTGCAGATGCGTATTCTTCAAGTTGTGCATATTCTTCAAAATTATCTTTTTTTGCCATATCTAACCTTTAAATTCTACTTATCTACTTCAAAATATCTAAAATTCAATATCGGCAAAAAATAAAAAGAATTTATATTTTAATGCGTATATAAACTCTTTTGGGTGCTTCATAGCCTTCAATGGTAAGATTTTTATCCTTTGGATCTAAGAAATTTTCCAGCGAAAAAGAGTCTATCCATTCTGTTTTTCTTTGTTCATTTTCATCGGTTTTTTTTGTAGCCAAAACTTCAAATTCTTTAAATCCTGCTCTTTCACACCAGTTTTTTAATGCACTAATGCTTGGTACAAAATAAATATTTGGAATTTTAGAATAAGTTTTATTAGGCACAAGAGCGATTTCTCTCTCATCTTCTATATACATGGTATCTAAAAAAACAACTCCATTTTTATTAAGTCCTGCTTTTAAATCTTTTAGCATTTTTATAGGATCACTTCTATGATAAATCACCCCAAGACAGAAAATCACATCAAATTTCAAGCTATAGCTTGGAAGATCTTCTACGCCTAAAAGTTCGTATTTTATAGGAGTTTTAGCTAAAGCGTTAATGAGTTCAAATTGCAAACGGTATTTGATAGAAGGATCAAAACCTATGAGTTTTGCAGGATTAAATTCAAGCATTTTAAACATATAATAACCATTATTACAGCCTATATCAGCAACGCATTTTTGAGAAATTTCGTTCATGAAAGGCTTTAGAATGTTGAATTTAATAAAACTTTGCCATTCTGTATCGATGAAAAGATCGTCTATTTTAAAAGGACCTTTTCTCCATGGTTTAAGTTCTTTTGCTATAGCTAAGATTTCATCTTTGGCTTGAGAATTTGTAGATAAATTCACGCTATCGCCTAAAGAAAAATTACAAGCAAGATTGAGAGCTTTAAGTTCTTGAATTTTAGCGTATAAAGGGTGATTTAGAAATTGTTTTTCAAGTAAATTTTCTTGCATTTTTATCCTTGACATTTGCTTTTAATGCTAAATTATAACATTAAAAGCTTTTATGGCAATATAAATCTCATATGCATTAAGTATTTGATCAAAAATAAATTTTTAAAAACTCAAAAATACTTCCCAAAGCTTACATAAGCTTTAGAACTATAATCATCATCTAGTTTATATTTCTTTAAAGCTCTAGCTAAATCAAGCTTGACATAAAAATTCCCTGTTTTATTATAAAGCAGTTGTAAACCATAAGCATCCATATAGTTTGTTTCACTTGCTCTATATAGTTTAGAATCATTCTCATACCAAGAATAACCTATATCATAAAAAGGAGTGATATAAAAATCTTTTAAAGGAGTAGCCATTCTAAGTCCAAAGCTAGCCACTACAGCATTATCTCCTTCTCCATCTCCATTATTATAAGCCCTTACTCCATAAGGATCTCCTAAAGATATAGTTTCACTACTATCTAATGTAGCTCCATTGACAACTTGTTGATAATTTAAACTAAAAAGATGAGTAAAAGTATCATTAAAGAAATAAGCATTGTTAAGATTGACATTGAGTTTAGCAAATTTTCCAAAGCCATCTCCATCTGTTTTAGAACTCATTCCTAATATAGTAGTTCCCCCATCTTTAACATTACCATAGCTTACATTAGCACTATAAGAAAAACTATCATTACTAATGCCATTATAAACTCCTTCTATACTAAAGCTTATCGTATCAGAGCTTTTATCTATAGTCATGATATTTAATCTTGAATTACTAAGCTTTTTATGATAATAACTTGAAGTTAAATAAAAAGAATTATAAGTCGTAATCCACAAAGGATATTTTAAATCTATACCTAGATTTTCAGAAGTTCCTATAAAGTTTGCATTTTTATAAGCTCCTCCTAAAGCATAGTTTCTTTTAGAATAACTTGGAGTGATTTTTAAATTCCCTAAGAAAGTAGTATAGCTTATACTATAGTTAGTTTGTGCTTCATCGCTTCTTTGCAAATAAGCATTAAGACTATCTCCTTGATGAGCTATGTTATTAAAACTCATACTGGCACCATCCCTATATCTGCCTGATTCTTTTATACCGTAATTATCCCCATAAAACAATACAGAAACAAAGCTATCACTAGGGGTAGTTTCTATCACTACATCTGTTTTACCTGGATTATCTCCTGCTTTTAAAGAAGCAAGGGTTTGTATGCCATACATTTCATTGACTTTATAAACTGCATCTTCTACTAATTTAGTAGTGATGATTTCACCTTTGTGATTAGGTAATTTACTTTCTATAGCATAATCTCTTACACTAGAATTGTTTTGAACCACATATTTACCTAAAACACCTAAGGTGATATTGATTTGAATTTGATCTTTTAGTTCTTGTTGTGGGATATAAGCTGTAGCAGCAGGATAACCACTAACTTGAACATAATAAGAAATGATATTGGCTATATCTTGTAAGTCTTGAACTGAAATACTTTCTTTTTTGTAATCGTTTAAGGCTTCTTGTAAAACTTGCTCATCTAAACCTAGATCTTTAAAGTTTATGTTTTTATTGGTAATATGAAAGCTAAAGCTAACTTTATAAATTGATTCTTCTTTAGAAGTATTTTTTAAAGAAGGAGTGTTTGAATTTGGGGTTTTAGTTTTTAAAGTATTATCATTAGACAAGTTAGGTTGATTTTTTTGAGTGTTTTTCTTTGTGTTGATGGTTTTTGAATTATTATCATCACTAGTATTAGAATGATCTATGATAATCACTCCATCTTTTACTTTTAAAGTGTTGTTGTAGTTTTTTGAGTTAGCATCTTCTTTATAAGGAGATTGTTCTAACATTTGTATGGTTTTTTATTATCTTTAGTATCACTAGCATAAAGGCTTAAGATAGCTAAACTAGATAGTAAGATAATGCGTTTTATTTAAATTTTCCTTAGTGTTTGTTTGATTTTTAATCTTTAAACTTTGTTTGTTTTTTAATTTTTTAACAAGATCCAAAAGGCTTTTAACCTTTTGGATTTTAATCATCTTGAGCAAGGATTTCCTGCTTTAAAATTATCCGATACTATACAACATTACCACTTTCTTGAGTACTGGCTTCATCTATACTTGCTTGTTTATCATCTTCATTGATATTTGGATCTTCATCTGTAGTTTGTATAAAAAGCTGTAGCAATGCCAGGTTCTTGTTGTCCTATGGTATCATTTGGGTTATTATTAGAACCGTTGTTGTTGCTATTGTTAATATCACCTGAATCGGTTCCATCGTTTCTGTTGTTGGAGTTGTTAGATCCTAAATTTATAATGGATACTGGCTTATAGTTTGCACTATATTTTCATTGACTGTAAGATGACTAGTTCCATTTATGCTCGCACTTGCTAAGGTTTTATTAGAATTTTCTAAACTAGAATTAGTACTCGCTGTAGCGATTTGAAGAGCTATTGTAGCTTGTTGTAAATCACTAGAAACTTTATCTACAGCTTGTTTTAAACCTGCAATAACTTTATCGCCATTATTACCTGTTATACCACTTAGAGCTGTATTGTAAGCTTTAACTGCTTCATTATAAGCATTTGCAGCAGTATCGTAAGTTTTTTGAGCGTTTTCTTGCCCTTCGGTCATTTTAGGAATTTTGAGAAAGAATTTCCTTTGTTTTAATAATGGCTTGTTTAGCTTTTCCTAGATCACCATAAGAATTTCCCAATACTTCCTTTAAAGCGTTTGCAAATGTTGCATTATTGCTATCTTGAGTTTGTCCATATAAAGCAGTAATAAAATCCATACTTTGATTAATGCTTGTTAGTTCATCAGCTGTTAATATTTTTCCATCTTTATAAAATTTACTTAAGTCGCTAATATCAACACTAGAATTAAATTTCAAGTCATTAAATATAGAATTTAAAACTTCATTTGAGATGTTATCTTTAGCAATAAGATCGCTAGTTTCTTTATAGCCTATTGTGTCTGTTGGATCTCCTCCTGGTCCAGTTAAGCCTTTATTAGATCTTATACTCAATATTACAGAGTCTTCTTTTTTATTGTATTTGATGCAGGACCACGAATGACAAATGTATCATTACTATAGACATTAAGATAGACGGTATTGGATTGTTCTTTTTTATTTGTAAAAATGAATTTACCATAATCAGTGCCACCATATTTCATATTTGAAACTTGATTGCCTGCCATAGCAACTCTTTCTCCTACCGTTATAGTTTCTAAATTTATAACATTTCCTGCATTGGATTTAATTACAGGTGATATTGTTTTAGGATTTCCTTTAAATGCTGAAAGTTTTCCATCTTTTGTAAACTCCTTCATCTCCTTATCACCTATTGATGAAGCAGACAGAACAATTTTTTTCCACCTTTACCCACTACTATGCCATTAGGATTGATTAAAAAGATATTATTGCTTCCACTATTGAGTGTTCCATCTATAATGAGAGCTTTTAGAACCATAGACAATATTTAAATAATTTTGGTTAGTTTTTCCTTGTCCAAAATTTACAGTTTCATTACTTGCTATATTAAAACCACCACTAACACTTATACTTCCACTTGTTCCATGAGTGAACTTACCCCCACTTGGTAAAGCATAGCTTTGTGTAAAAAGTAAAGAACCTACAACTAAAGACAAAGAAAGTTTATTTAACTTTTTCATGACTTGCTCCTTTTTGTAAGATTAAGATTTAAGAATCTTTTGTTTATATTTATAAAAATACAAATAAATCATTCCTATCTTAAAAATAGGAATGATTTATTTTATCCTTGCATAAATGTTTTTGTCATCTTGAGATATTCTTGCTTCATAAGAAAGCTTTTGTAGGTTCATATTTTCTAATCTATCTATAGAACTTAGTTTAAAATCTTCTTTGTTTTTTGCATTTTTTCAATAAAGCTTTGAAGTTCTTCTTGATTTAAAATATTAGAGTTTTCATCTATAAAACCTTGCTCACTTTATAAGATTAAGATTTCTTTATTTTTAATATAGGGGTATTACTCTTTGAGGGTGTAAAGAGCTAATACTCCCTAGCTAGAAATATTAATAGGAGCATCGTATGACTTCAAAAGGGGAGTTGTGTTGATTTTATTGGATACAATAAGATAATAATGCTCAAAGTTATTAATAATTCTAGCTTCAACTTTAGTATTTAAAATCAGTCTATTGTTTTTACTTAAACTGATATCTGAAGGAGCTGCAGCATTAGAAGCACTATAATTATCTTCATAATGCACCAACGCTCCTGCTAATATATCTATGAAAGTGTTTTTAAATATATTTAAATTCCCACCTATATATAAGGTATTATTATAAGATTTAGCTTCACTTAAACCTGTAATGGCTGAAGGAGCTATAAAAATAGAATTGTTATTTTTGTACTCATCAAGATTAAGATTGTTTATGATTAAGGTATTATCATGGGCATTGTTTGAAAGTCCAGCTATAATACTTAAAATTCCTTCTCTTTTATCTGAAGCTACACCAAATAAAGTATCATTGATAATGATTTTATTATAAGCAGCTTCATTATAAGCCATAATCAAATAAGCATTATCAGCTGCATTAGAAGAATAGTTTTTTATATCTATAGTATTATGATTGGCTTTATCTAAAGCTCTTATGATGATTTTAGAACCTTTATCTATATTACTTACATCGGTAATGCTTTGAACATTGTTATAATTTATAGTATTATAAGAGGCTTCTTTAGCTTCTGTTAATACAGTTAAATTTCTAAAAGAAGCAAAGTCTTTAATCACTACTTCATTGTTATTAGCACTACTAGGATAAAAGTCTTGGTTATTAAGAATGTTTTTCTTAGCTGTATAAATGTATACAGGTAAGGTTGACATAGAATTATTAATATAAACTTTATTATAATCCGCACTGCCTTCTAAGGTTCTAGCAGCTACAATATTTAAAGCATCTTTATAGCTTTGAGAAAGATCGGTTGTGGTAAGATCGTTTTTAATGTTAATGGTATTATGATTAGCTCCTTTAGTTGCAAAGCCACCATAAAAAGAATGTTGGTTATAACCTAAGAAGTTATTAGCGATTTCTAAAGGATGTTTTAATTCTATGTTTAAGGTATTATAATTTGCTTCTCCATTATTAGAAGCTCCTGCATAGAAGTTAAACAAAGCTTGAGCAAAAATGTTCTCATTGTTTTTATCTTTTTTTAGGTTTTTAATATCTTTTAAATTGATAGTATTATCTAAGGCTTGTCCTTGTTCGGTTTTTCCACCCCAAAAATCAGCAAATAAAACAGAATTATAAGCTAAGGGTTGTTTATCATGGTTCATATACATATCAAGATTAAAACCATCTATGTCTAAAAGGTTTTTACTGGCTTGAAAGTTTTTATCTGTTCCACTATCTATATAACCTGCGCTAATATGAGCAGCAGCTAAACTAGCATAAGCTTTGCTTGGACCATGGATAATCATATTAGCATCTTTGATAAAGATTTTATTGTTTTTTACATTACCTTGATAAGCTAAACCACCTACAAGGTGAGTGATTCTTTCATCAAAGGTATTATTACCATTTTTATCTTTTTTAGGTAAGGAAGTAAAAAACTCTACACTGCTACCTGCTTCTATATTTAAACTATTATTTGTAGAATCTCCATAAGTGGCTATAGCTCCGATTAAATAAGGAGCACCATTTAAGGCTAAATCATAAGTGTTCTCAACTCCCATACTAATATGGGCATCTTTTTGAAGTATGGTTTGGTTATAGCTTGCATTACCATAATGAGTAAAGGTAGAACTCATTAAGAAATTCATGCGTTGATTGCTTTTAGAATTACTAGGGTTTTTTATATGAGTATCTTTAGGTTTAAGATAAAAAACTGAACTAAGTTCTCCTTGTTCTAATATAAGTTTATTATAACTTGCATCAGCATGATCGGTTTTTGCTGTGATTAAAAAAGGAAGCACTCTAACTGTTTTTATACTATGACCGGCTGTATTAACACCATGCCTTGCTTTAAAAGAAAGAACTTCATCTTCTCTCATATCAGGAGTAAGTAAATAATGTTTAAAATTTAAATCGTTTATATTTGTAATATTTGGTTTAGGATTGTTATATATTAAAGTAATATTGTTAATATATTGTTTAGAACTCTTAGCATAATAATTTATACCTTGGAGTTTTTATAAGTAGAATTGGTTTTATCATAAAGTTCGTTATCATTAAAATAATGCTCTGGAATATTGAAATTTCGATTGTCTGTAGTATTTGCTTGAGTGGCTGCAAAAGCGTTGATGCTTAAGAAGGTAACAATAGAAAGTTTAAAACAAAATTTCTCTATACCCCCTCCCCGTGAAGTTAAAAAGCTTTATTAAATTAAGATTGGGCGGAATTTTTTAATATAAACTAAAAAGCGATATCAAAGAATTTCCGTTGTATAATCTAATGTTTTTTAAATGTAAAATATTTTTTAAGGTAAAGCGATGAAAATGCGTGTGTATTATGAAGATACTGATGCGGGTGGAGTGGTGTATCATAGTAATTATTTAAAATTTTGCGAGAGAGCAAGAAGTGAAATTTTTTTCAATAAAAAAGTAGATATTTTTGATGCGTCTAAGGGACATTTTTTGCTTGCAAAAGCAAATTGCAATTTCTTAAAACCTGCAAAACTTGGAGATATGATAGAGATTAAAACAAAAATTTTAGAAGTCAAAAATGCTTCTGTGGAAATTTTACAAGAAATTTATAAAGATGAAATTTTGCTTTTTAAAATGGAATTAACTTTAGCTTTTATTAAAAACGAAAAACCAGCTAGAATGGATATGCAGTTAAAAAAGCTCTTTGAAGAATTATTTTAATTCTTCAAAGCTTGCTTGTTTGCCTTGCATAAGACGCACTTTGTAATCAACTTGAGAATTTTTGATTTTCTCATCAAATAAACTTTCGCTTTTTTTATTTAAGAATTCGGTATAAAAGTAATCAACTCCTATACTAGTAGCATAAGCAATCCAGTTATAATCTATACTTTGATTAAAAATTTCATTAAGATAGACTAGGTTATCATCGTGGTTATTGATAGAATTAGCAATGATAAAATTTTCTCTATCTCCTTGTTGTGTTAAACTTAAAAATGTTGGATTATAGTTGATTTGAGTGGATAAAAGCACATAAGGATGAATGTTATAAATTCTTAGCTGAGAACTTGCTAGAGCTGTTTTGATCAATGGAGTGTTAAAAAATATTGAGGCATTATTAACTCCACCTTGTGATCTTAAAAGCCTGCTAAAATCAAGCTTCTCGCCTTCTATGGTATATATTCTAGCATTATTATTTTGAGCAAGAATTCTTGAATTTAGATTGCTTGATAAGGCAGAGCCATCGCTAAATATTGCGATATTAGCATTTGATTTGCTTAAAAGTGTGGCAATTTGAGCATCATAGTCAATACTTCCAAAAATAATATTTTGATTTGAAATTTGTATGTTGTTTTTATGGATAGTCGGTATGAAAATTTTCATATTTCCTGAGTAATTTTTCAACTCATTAGCACCTTTTAAGGTAAATCCAGCTATGGCATACTGATATCCTTGAGCTTGTGCTGCATCAAGCGCGGCTCGAATTTTATCATTATCTTCTGTGCCGGTTAAAAAAACTTTTACTTTGATTTCAGCTCTTTGTCTTAAAAGATAGGCTATGCTTGAATTTATTATAGTATTTGAGTAGCTTTTTATGGTTTTTTCTGGGATAATTATCGCAAGTTTAACAGAAGTAATTTTTTGAACATTTTTTTCAAAATCAGTAATGGAATTTAATAATTTTGCATAAACATTAGATAAAAATTGATCGTTTTGATCTGCAAATTCACTTAAAAAACTAAGATACAATCTTGATTCTAAAAGATCAAAAAGACAATTTGTGTTGCATTCTTGAACGCTTAATTTAGGATAAAAATTTTCAACTGGTTTTACATCGACTAATTTTTGCTCTTTTGCATTAAGCAAAAAGCAAGATAAGAAAAATATTAAAAATATTTTTTTCATAAAAATCCTTTAATTTTTTTTAAATCTTGTATAAAATTTTTTTCATAACTTGGATTTTTTTCTATAAAATCTAAATCATAACTTGGCATTATGAAAAAATTTTTATAAGCAAAAACTTCACCTTTTAAAATGTGATAATCTTTAAATCCCAAGCTTTTAAATGTATATTCTCCTAGACAAAGTAAAAAAGCAGGTTGAATCAGTTTTAGTTCGTTCCAGAAAAATGGTAAGCAAGATTGTAGCGAAAAATCATCAAATTTTCCATTACAAAAACATTTAAATAAATAAGAAAAATAAAAATCTTCATCGCAAAGCCCTAAAATTTGATAAATATAGTGTTTTAATTTTTCACCTTTTTTTGAATTAAGTAAAATTCCGCTTTCATTTTCACTCTTTTGCCCAAAAACATCAAGAATTAGCAATTTGGCATTTTTTATCTTAGGCTCCATAAGACTAAATTTTCTTGTTTTGGAAAATTGGCATAAGGTGCAAGATGAAACAAGTTGTTTTAATTCTTGAAAATTTTGTACTTGTTCAAAGTGGTTTGTATGTGTATCAACAAAGTTAAATCCCATAGCTTTTAAATAATAAAGACTTCTTATCATAAATCACATAATTTTTCTAAATTTTCTCCACTTAGACGATAATTTCTCCATTGTTTAAGATGTTTAGCGTTTAAACTTTCATAAAAATTAATACCTAAAATATTATCATTTAAGCAAACCCAGTCGAGTCTTTTTAAATTTTCTTTTTTGCAAATTTCTCCTAAAAATTTAAAAACAGCTTTTCCATAACCTTTTTTACGAAAATCTTCTCGTATATAAATATCTTCAAGATAAATTCCACCGCTGCCCCAAAAAGACGAAAAAGTATAAAAATAAATCATATAGCCTATAGTTTTTTCATTTTCTTTTAACAAAAAAGCACGAGCAAATTTATTTTTTAGTAAAGAATGTTCCAGTTTTTCTTTCGTGCATTGAAGAAAATCTAACATATCTTCGTATTTTGCAAATTCTATGATCATTTCTTGTAAAATATCTAAATCTTCTTGTCTTAAATCAATAATTTTAAATTCTGACATTTTTAACCTTTTAAAAATAATTTCAAAATTTATCAAAAGAATTTAAAAATTACTCTTAATCAAAAGCAATTTATAAGTAAGATTAAGATAAAATACAAGTTTATTTTATAATTTTTTAAGGAAAAATCAAATGAAAAGAACTTATCAGCCGCATGGTACTCCAAGAAAACGCACTCATGGTTTCCGTGTTCGTATGAAAACTAAAAATGGTCGCAAAGTGATCAATGCAAGACGCGCTAAAGGTAGAAAAAGACTTGCTGTGTGAAAAATTTTGATAAATTTAGCACAAACGAGGAATTTTCATCTGTATATAAAGTAGGCAAAAAATGGCATTGCGAAGGTGTGATCATTTTTTATCTGAATAGTTATGAAAAAAAAATAGCAGTTGTTGCTAGTAAAAAAGTTGGAAAAGCAGTGGTTAGAAATCGTTCAAAACGAATTTTAAGAGCTTTGTTTGCTAAGTTTGAAAGATATCTTCAAGATGGCAAATATATTTTTGTAGCTAAAAATGAAATCACTGAACTTTCTTTTTCTAGGTTAGAAAAAAATCTAAAATGGGGATTGAAAAAACTAGAATGTTTCAAATGATATGCCTAAAAATACTCCGTTTTTATCAGAAATTCTTAAGCCCTTTAAAACCCGCTGCTTGTAGGTATTATCCTAGTTGTTCTGAGTATGCGCTTTGGCAGTTTCAAAAAAAGAATTTTTTTCTAGCTTTTTTTTCTACTTTTTTTAGAATTTTAAGATGCAACCCTTTTTTTAAAGGGGGTTTTGATTATCCTAGAGTTTCTAAAAATTTTTATCCTATAAATTTATGTTTTAAGCCTATATTTTTAGCAGAAAAACAACTTTGTTTTTTATATATACCTTATAAAAATAAAAGTTTTTATCTTATAAAAATCATCTTTAAAAGGACAAATCAGTGAATAATTCAAATAATATTTTTCAGCAAAAGCGTATACTTTTAGCTGTTGTGATTTCTTTTTTATTTTTTGTTATTTATGATTATTTTTTCATTCCAAAGCAACCTTTAAAAATAGAACAAAACATTACACAAAAAAATCAACAAAACACAAGCATAAATAACACTCCTAATATACAAAATGCCACCACAAATACTCCAAGTGCGGCTTTAGTTTCGCAAGATAGTGTGATATCTAAGGTTCAAAGCAAGCATTTTGAAGCACAAATTGACTCTTTTGGTAGAATTTCTGCTTTTTATTTAAAAGATAGAAAATACCAAAATGAGAAAGGAGAATTTATAAATCTTGTTAGCAAGGAAAATAGTCCTTATCCTTTAGAAATGCGTTTTAGTGATCCAAGTATTAACTCAGAGGCTTTTAAAATTCCTTATGTTGCTAACGCTAGCAATCTTTTTGTTGATGAAAATGGAAGTCAAGTTTTAAAACTCACTCAAAATCTTTCTGGATTGAAAATCGAAAAAGATATTACTTTTTATCCAAAAGGAAATTATGAGATAGAAGTTAAACTCAGCAAGAATGCAAATTATTTTATAAGTCCAGGATATCGTCCAAATATTGCCGTAGATAGTTATACAGTTCATGGTGCTTTGGTAATGGATAATAAAGAAACCATCGAAACTTATAAAGATGGAGATGTAGAAAAGGATGAAAGTGCTAATAATGTCGTAATGACTTCGGCTTTTGATAGATACTATGCAACTTTCTTTTATAATTTTGATAAACCTTTAAATGTGGCAATCAGCAAGGATGCTAATCAAAACCCTATAGTTTTTGCTTATAGTGATAATGAATTTAAAGCAGGGGGCTATATAGGCTCTAAAGAACATGTGATTTTAAGAAGTATAGATCCACGCCTTGAAGCAGTTGTTGAATATGGTTGGTTTACTTTTATTGCTAAGCCTATGTTTGAGTTTTTGAATTTCTTGCATCAGTATATAGGAAATTGGGGTTGGGCTATCGTTGTGATGACTTTAATTGTGCGTATTATTTTATTCCCGCTAACTTATAAGTCTATGATTTCTATGAATAAACTTAAAGATCTTGCTCCTAAAATGAAAGATATTAGAGAGCGTTATAAAGGCGATCCACAAAAAATGAATATGCACATGATGGAGCTTTATAAAAAACATGGTGCAAATCCTATGAGTGGTTGTTTGCCTATACTTTTACAAATTCCTATTTTCTTTGCTATTTATCGCGTTTTGCTTAATGCTATTGAGCTAAAAGCAGCTCCTTGGGCGTTTTGGATACATGATTTATCGGTAATGGATCCTTATTTTATTTTGCCTATTTTAATGGGTGCAACGATGTTTTTACAACAGCTTATTACACCTATGACTATACAAGATCCTATGCAAGCTAAGATTATGAAATTTTTACCAGTGATTTTTACTTTTTTCTTTATCACTTTCCCAGCAGGACTTACGCTTTATTGGTTTGTAAATAACCTTTGTTCTTTGGTTCAACAATGGGTTATCAATAAAATATTTGCTAAAGAACATCACAAAAAAACAAGCGGAGCATGAAAAATGAAAATCGAAGCCATTGATCTTCAAAGTGCCTTAACAGAAGCTTCAAGAAGTTTAGAATGTTCTGTGATGGACTTAGAATATGAGATTATTCAGCATCCAAGAAAAGGTTTTTTTGGATTTGGAAGAAAAAAGGCAATTATAGAGGCTAAAGCAAAAAAAAGGATTTTGAAAAAAAATCCTAAAAAAGAATTTACAAGTTCAAAAAATCACAAACCAGAAACACATGAGCCAAAACAAGAAAACAAGATTGAAATAAAAAATGAAAAAAATAAAAGTCAAAAAGAAAAATACACAGTAAAAAGTGATGAAATTTTTGATAGTTTTCATCGAGAAAGCAAAGGAGTGCGTAATACTCAGGATATTTTAGATGAGATTCGTATTCAGCTTGTAAAACTTTTAGAAAGCTCCCAGTTTAAAATAGAGCTTAGTGAACTTAGAATGTATGATGAAGATTGTGTTTTGATTCGATTGGATGGGGAAGATGCTGCTTTGATGATAGGCAAAGAAGCACATCGTTACAAGGCTATTTCTTATCTTTTGCATAATTGGATCAATTTAAAATATAATCTTTTAGTGCGCCTTGAGATCGCTCAATTTTTAGAAAATCAAATTCAAGGTATGCAGCTTTATTTACAAAGCGTGATTGAAAAAATTAAAATTCATGGACGCGGACAAACCAAACCTTTAGATGGGGTTTTGATAAAAATCGCTTTAGAGCAGTTAAGAGCTGAATTTCCAGATAAGTATGTAGGAATTAAGCAAAATAATGATCAAAGATTTGTTGTAATAAACGACTTTTTCAAAAAAGATGAGTGATACTATAGCGGCTATTGCCACAGCTCATGGTGTGGGTTCGATTTCTATTGTAAGATTAAGCGGTGAAAGGGCTTTAGAATTTGCCTTAAAGCTTAGCCACAAAACCAAACTTACCCCGCGCCATGCTACTTTTACAAAACTTTTTAATCAAAATAATGAAATTATCGATGAAGCTATAATGATATATTTTAAAGCCCCTTATAGTTTTACAGGGGAAGATATAGTAGAGTTTCAAACTCATGGAGGATTTAGTGTGAGTGAAGTTTTACTCGAAGAACTTGTGAGTTTAGGAGCAAGACTTGCTTTAGCAGGGGAATTTAGCAAAAGAGCGTGTTTAAATGGCAAAATGACTCCTTTAAAAGCTTTAAATATACAAGATCTCATACTTTCAAAATCTGCACTTGCAGCTAAAATTATAGCACGCAACATGCAAGGAAACTTAGGAGAACTTTTAGAAAAAATTCGCACAGATTTGGTTAAAACCTTGGCTTTTGTAGAAACTAGCATTGATTATGCTGATGATGATTTACCTTCTGATTTATTAGAGCAAATTTCTACTATGTGTGAAGAAAATTCTAAAATTTTAAAAGAAATTTATACGCTTTCTCAAAGCAAAAAAGGACTCATAGAAGGTTTTAAAATCGCTATTGTAGGTAAGCCAAATGTAGGCAAATCTTCGCTTTTAAATGCCTTGCTTTCTTATGAAAGAGCTATTGTTTCAGATATAGCAGGCACCACTCGTGATACTATAGAAGAGAACTTTAAATTAGGAACGCATTTATTACGCATTATAGATACAGCGGGTATTAGGGAAAGTAAAGATGTTATAGAACAAATCGGCGTAGCTTTAAGTAAAAAAAGTTTAGAAGATGCAGATATTATTTTGGCAGTCTTTGATGCTTCAAGAGTGCAAGATAAAGAAGATGAGAAAATTTTTGACTTATTAGCAAATACTGATAAAAAAATCTTTTGGATTTTAAATAAAAGTGATTTAGAAAATGTTTTCAAAAATACTCAAAATAAAAATTTTATCAAGCTTAGTGCTCAAAAAGACATTACTTTGTTAAAAGAAGAATTGCAAAATTATCTTAATTCTTTTGATAGCGAAGGTATTATGGTAAGTTCTTTAGATCTTATTAATGCTTGTAAAATTTCAAGTGAAGCGATTTTTAGAGCTAAGGGGCTTTTAGAGGAAAGTTCTTTAGAGTTTTTTGCTTTTGAGCTTAATTTAGCTATTAATGAACTTGCAAGATTTACCAAAGATTTTCAAAGAGATGAAATTTTAGACGAAATGTTTGGTAATTTTTGTTTAGGAAAATGAAAGGATAGAAATGGATAAAGAAACCATAAAAGCACATAAAATCAGCGATGAAGAATATGCACAAATTTTAGAAATTTTAGGACGTGAGCCAAATTTATTAGAACTTGGGGTTATTTCTGCGATGTGGAGTGAGCATTGCTCTTATAAATCCAGTAAAAAATATCTTAATGGTTTTCCAACTAAAGCACCTTGGGTGATTCAAGGTCCAGGTGAAAACGCAGGGGTTATTGATATCGGGCAAGGTATGGCAGCGGTTTTTAAAGTGGAAAGTCACAATCACCCTAGTTTTATCGAACCTTTTGCAGGTGCGGCTACAGGAGTAGGGGGAATTTTGCGTGATGTTTTTACTATGGGTGCAAGAGTGGTTGCGGGGCTAAATTCTTTAAAATTTGGCGATATTCATGATGAAAAATGCGGCAAACATCAAAAATACCTTGTTAAAGGCGTGGTAAATGGAATTTCTCATTATGGAAATTGCATGGGTGTGCCAACTATAGGCGGAGAATGTGCTTTTGATGAGTGTTTTAATGGAAATATCTTAGTTAATGCCTTTGCTTTAGGGGTTTGTAAAAGTGAAGATATCTTTTATGCTAAGGCTGAAGGTGTAGGAAATCCTGTGATTTATGTGGGTTCAAAAACAGGGCGTGATGGACTTGGTGGAGCGGTTATGGCAAGTGATAGCTTCAATGAAGAAAGCAAATCTTTGCGTCCTACAGTGCAAATTGGCGATCCTTTCAGTGAAAAACTTCTTATGGAGGCTTGTTTAGAGCTTTTTAAAACCGATTATATTGTGGGTATTCAAGATATGGGTGCTGCAGGGCTTACTTCAAGTTCTTTTGAAATGGCAGGAAGAAGTGGCAGTGGCATGAAACTTTACTTAGATAAAACTCCTATGCGTGAAAGCGGTATGACTCCTTATGAGTTAATGCTTAGCGAATCTCAAGAAAGAATGCTTATTTGTGCGAAAAAAGGCTATGAAGATAAGGTTATAGAGATTTTCAAAAAATGGGATTTAGATGCTGTGGTTATGGGTGAAGTTACCAATACAGGAAAAATGGAGCTTTTTTGGCATGATGAGCTTGTAGGACTTATTCCTATCGAGCCTTTAAGTGAAAAAGCGCCGATTTTAAGTCGCCCTACAAGTGAACCAAAATATTTAAGTGAAATTAAAAATTATAAATTTGAGTTAAAATCAAGCGTTCAAGAGCTTTTTATACAAATGCTTCAAAATGAAAATATTAATAATAAAGCTTTTATTTATGATCAATTTGATTCAAGTGTGCAAACCAATACCATAAAAGCTGATGGAAGATTAGGTGCTAGTGTTATTCGTATCAAAGAAAATGGTGCAAGTGTGGCTATGGCTATAGAATGTAATTCACGCTTAAATTATGTAAATTCTAAAATAGGAGCAGCTTTAGCAGTAGCTTCTGCAGGAAGAAAAGTTGCTTGTACGGGGGCTAAACCTTTGGCAATAAGCGATTGTTTAAATTATGGAAATCCGCAAAATCCTGAAGTGATGTGGCAATTCGCACAAGGTTGCGAAGGTATTAAAGAAGCTTGTAAAGAGTTAAATACCCCAGTAGTAAGCGGCAATGTTTCGCTTTATAATGAAACTGAAGGCGTAAGTATTTATCCAAGTCCTACTATAGTAAGTGTAGGGGTTTTAGAAGATGCAAATAAAACCCTAAAAGCTAGTTTTGAAAAAGAAAATTTAAGCGTTTATCTTTTGGGTGAAAGTTTAGGAGAATTTAGTGGATCTATGGTAATGAAAATCCAAGATAAAAAAGTATCAGGAAGTCTTAAAGAGCTTGATTATAAAGCTGAACTTGCACTTTGGGATTTGCTTTATAAAGCCAATCAAAATTCTTTACTTGAGTGTGCCAATAGCGTAGGAATAGGGGGTATTGCTATGACTTTGGCAAAAATGTTTGCTATTTCTAGTGTGGGTGCAAATTTAACAAGTGATTTTGATGATGAAAAAATGATTTTTGATGAGAGTGCAAGTCGTGCTATAATAGGGCTTAGTAAAGAAAATGAAGAAGCTTTTTTAAATTTAGCTAAAGAATTTGGAGTAAAAGCTTATAAATTAGGTGTGAGTACAAGCCAAAAACATTTTAAACTTGATAGCATTGAGTTAAGCAAGGCTGAACTTGATAAGCTTTATTTTGAAAGTTTTAAAGAGCAAATCCAATGACTTTAGTTTTAATTATACTCGTTGTTTTGGTGTTTTACTGGTATTATAAAACTTGGGGAAAACAGGATTTTTTAAACTCAGCTACAAGAGGAGCCAAAGGCTTTGCTAAGGGTTTTGCTCGTGGGGTTATGGAAGAAAGAATGGATGAGTTTAAAAGGCGTATGAATTACTATGTTATCGCACTTTTGGCAAAAATTGCAAAAAGCGATGGCAGGGTAAGTGAAAATGAAGCTGAAATGATCAAAGATCTTTTAGATGCAAATGCCAAAGATGAAAAAGAAAGAGCTTTTTTAAAAGCAAGTTTTAACGAACATAAAGAAAATTTAAGCGATGCTTTTTATGTGGCAAAAGATTTTTTAAAAGAAGTGCCTTTGCCTAAAAATGAGCGTTTTAATGTCTTGCGTGTGCTTGTTTTTATGGCTTTAATCGATGCAGATTTTAATGCTAAAAAGCGTGAAATTTTAGAGCAAATCGCTAAAGCCTTTGATATAGCAAAAAGCGAACTAGACGCTTTTATAGCAAGTCTTTCAAATTTAAAAAGTACTAAAAAAGAATTAAGTCTTGATGAAGCTTTTGCTATTTTAGAACTTCCAAATAATGCGGATTTAAATGCGGTAAAAAAACAATACCGCAATTTGGCAAAAAAATACCATCCTGATATTTTAAATGCAAACAATGTTAGCGAAGAAGAGCTTAAAATCGGCGTAGAGAAATTTCAAAAAATCAACGAAGCTTATGAAAAAGTTAAAAAACATTTAGAAAGGTAAAAATGAGAGCATTACTTAGTGTGAGTGATAAAGAAGGCATAGTAGAATTTGGCAAAGAGCTTGAAAATTTAGGTTTTGAGATTCTTTCAACTGGGGGGACTTTTAAGCTTTTAAAAGAAAATGGAATAAAAGTTATAGAAGTGAGTGATTTTACAAAGAGTCCTGAGCTTTTTGAAGGGCGTGTGAAGACTTTGCACCCTAAGATTCACGGTGGGATTTTGCATAAAAGAAGCGATGAAAATCATATCAAACAAGCAAAAGAAAATGAAATTTTAGGCATTGATCTAGTTTGTGTAAATTTATATCCTTTTAAAAAAACTACCATTATGAGCGATGATTTTGATGAAATTATAGAAAATATCGACATAGGCGGACCTGCGATGATAAGAAGTGCAGCAAAGAACTATAAAGATGTGATGGTGCTTTGCGATCCACTTGATTATGAAAAAGTGATTGAGACTTTAAAAAAAGGTCAAAATGATGAGAATTTTCGTTTAAATTTGATGATAAAAGCTTATGAGCATACAGCAAATTACGATGCTTATATTGCAAATTATATGAATGAACGCTTTAACGGAGGTTTTGGAGCGAGTAAATTTATAGTAGGACAAAAAGTATTTGATACAAAATATGGAGAAAATCCACATCAAAAAGGGGCTTTATACGAGTTTGATGCCTTTTTTAGCGCAAATTTCAAAGCCCTTAAAGGCGAAGCAAGTTTTAACAATCTAACCGATATTAACGCAGCTTTAAATTTAGCTAGTAGTTTCGATAAAGCTCCAGCTATTGCTATAGTAAAACATGGAAATCCTTGCGGTTTTGCTATAAAAGAAAATTTAGTACAAAGCTATATACATGCTTTAAAATGCGATAGCGTCAGTGCTTATGGAGGAGTGGTTGCAATCAATGGAACTCTTGATGAGGCTTTAGCAAATAAAATCAATGAAATTTATGTAGAAGTAATCATTGCAGCCAATGTAGATGAAAAAGCTTTAGCCGTGTTTGAAGGTAAAAAACGCATTAAAATTTTCACTCAAGAAAGTCCGTTTTTAATCCGCAGTTTTGATAAATATGATTTTAAACATATTGATGGGGGTTTTGTGTATCAAAACAGTGATGAAGTGGGCGAAGATGAGCTTAAAAATGCAAAGCTTATGAGTCAAAGAGAGGCAAGTAAGGAAGAATTAAAAGATCTTGAAATCGCTATGAAAATAGCAGCGTTTACCAAATCAAACAATGTTGTTTATGTAAAAAATGGCGCTATGGTGGCTATAGGTATGGGTATGACAAGTAGAATCGATGCAGCAAAGGCAGCAATCGCTAAAGCTAAAGAAATGGGACTTGATTTGCAAGGTTGCGTTTTAGCAAGTGAAGCCTTTTTTCCTTTTAGAGATAGCATAGATGAAGCAAGTAAAGTAGGGGTTAAAGCTATAGTAGAACCAGGCGGAAGTATAAGAGATGATGAAGTGGTAAAGGCGGCTGATGAGTATGGTATGGCGCTTTATTTTACAGGAGTAAGACATTTCTTACATTAAGTTTAATGGAATGTTATGTTTTTTACACATAATTCAATAAAAATTAAATAAATTATGTGTAAAATATTTCCGAAAAATTTTATTTTTAGGAAACTATGATGTTTAAAACTATAGGATTTAAGGTTTCTGCTGCAATTTTTGTGGTGTTGCTTATAAGTTTTATTGTAATGCAAGTGATTTTAAATTTGGATTTTAAAAATACTGCCAATAAAATGAGCAGGGCAAATTTAGATACCGTAAGTACTTCTGTTTTTCAAACAATGAGAATGGCTATGAATTTAGGAGATCCTGAAAAAATTAAAGAAGCCATTGAAGATGCAAAAAGTATAGAGGGTATTAGTGATATTAAAATTTATCCTTCAAAAGATACTATAGATCTTTTTGAGATGAAAGCCCCTCAAATTTCAAATGATAAGCGTATTATAGAACAATTTTCAAATCCTAAAATTCAAGCTTTAGAAGAAAATGTAAATGGTGTTGTGCATTTAAGATTGATACGCCCTTTGATTGCAGATGAAAGTTGTGTTGCTTGTCATGCAAATGCTAATGTAGGGAGTGTGATTGGGGTTATGGATATATCACATTCTTTAGAAGGTGTTCAAAAAGATATAAGCAAAACCAGTCAATCTTATATTGTAATATTTACTATTGCTTTGATTTTTACCCTTTGTGTGGTTCTTTTAATGCTTAAAGTTGTTGTTGGAAAGCCTGTTTTAGAGCTTTTAAATCATGCTAAAGAATTAGCTCAAGGAAGTGGCAATTTAAAAGCTCGTATTTCAGTTAAAGGTCAAGATGAAATTGCTTTAGCTTGTGGATATATCAATTAATTTATCGAAAAAACTCATAAGGCAGTTAGCGGTGCAAGTCATAATTCAAAAAATGTAGAAAAACAAAGCAATCTTTTAAATTCAAATGCTATTTCTTTAAGTGATATCAGTTCACAAAGTCATAAGCAAATAGATCAAAGTTTTAAACTTGGTGCAAATGTTGGCAATGAACTTGGAGAACTTGCTAGTTTGTCAAATAAAGCAAATAGTGCCAATGAAAAATCCTTTTTATTATTAGAACAAATGCTTAAATCTTTGTTTAATGTTGCTAATAAAGTATCAACAGTATCTCAAAATGAAAATGAATTGGCTAAAAAAGTTGAAAACATGGTCAATCAAGCAGGTAATATACAAAAAGCAACTCAAATGATGGATGAGATCGCAGATAAAACCAATTTACTATCCCTAAATGCTGGCATAGAAGCAGCTAGGGCTGGTGCATTTGGACGAGGTTTTTCTGTAATTGCTGAGGATGTTAGGCAGTTGGCTCAGAACAGTGAAGAATTTTTGGGAAATGTAGCTCAAATTACAAAAGAGCTTTTGCAAAGTATTAATGAGGTTAGCGCAGAATTAAAGAAAAATGCTCAAAGTGTACAAGCTTTAAATGATGACACCGCTTTATTGGTTGATGATGCTAATGAGGTTAAATTATGCAACGAAGATGCTAGGGCTTTGGTAACTCAATGTACTGAAAAAATAAAAATTTCACAAGAGAATATACAAAATTTACTTTCTCGTATGCAAGAAAATGTTGAAGTAAGTGAAAAGAATGAAGAAATTTCTAAAATTCTGCTTCAAGTTGCAGATGAGTTAAAAATAGTGTGTCATAATCTTGAAAGCGAACTTAACCAATTTCAAATTTAAAGGAATAAAATGAAAAAAATGCTTCAAATTGCTTTAGCTGCAACTTTTTTTGCGGGTTGTGCTAGTACTTCTCTTACTTCATCTACTTCTAAAGGTAATAATGAACTTGTGCAAAATCAGCTTTTCAAAATAGAAAAAATTATAGTAAATGGCAAAACTTTTGATCCAAAAAACGCAGAGGAAAGTCCAAATATCAGTTTTGAAAATAATAAATTTTATGGTTATTCAGGATGCAATCGTTTTTTTGGTTCTTATCAAACTAAGGCGGATACTTTACAAATCGAAGGTGATCGCGTAGCTTCAACTCAAATGCTTTGTCACCCAATGGATGTAATGGATTTTGAAAATTCTTTCCTTTCAAATTTCAAAGGAACTTTTAAAATTTCAAATGAAAATGGAAAACTTGTTTTAAGCAATGATGAAATGAAAATCTTTTTTAAATAATGCCCTAAAGCCTCGAAATATCGAGGCAATCTTCTTAAATTTGACAAAAGTCTAAAAAATGATACAATTATAATTTTATTATCAAAAAAGGTAGTTAAATGATAAAATCAATTCCTGAATGGAGTGAGCAAGAATACCTCATGCTTTCTTTACCCCATGAAAAAAGCGATTGGAATCCCTACTTAGAGGAAATTTTGCAAAGTTATAAAGAATTTGTAAAAGTGGTAAGTGAATTTCAAAAAGTTTTACTTATAGCTCCTAAACAGAGTGATTTTGAAAATTTTAAAGATATAAAAAATGTAGAGTTTTTTAAATGTGATACCAATGATACTTGGATACGCGATTTTGGAGCTATAGATATAGTAGAAAATGGTCGTTTAAAAGCTCTTGATTTTACTTTTAATGCTTGGGGAAATAAATTTCAAAGCGAGCTTGATAATGCTGTAAATTCTAAGCTTTTTAAAGAAAAATTTAAAGAGGAGCTTAAAAAGGTTGATTTTATTTTAGAAGGAGGAAGTATTGACTTTAATGGAGAGGGTGTGATGCTTACAAGCTCTCATTGTCTTTTAAATGAAAATAGAAATTCTCATCTAAACAAAACTCAAATTGATACAAAATTAAAAGAAATTTTTGGTTTAAAGCAAATTATTTGGCTAGAAAATGGTTTCATAAAAGGTGATGATACGGATCATCATATCGATACCTTAGCAAGATTTATAGATAAAAATACCATAGCGCATTGTATTTGTGAAGATGAAGAGGATGAGCATTATTTGCCTTTGCAAAAAATGAAAGAAGAGCTTAAAAAAACAGGCTTTGATTTATTAGAACTTCCTATACCTAAGCCTTTATACTATGAAGAAAGAAGATTAGGAGCGACTTATGCGAATTTTGTTTTTATAAATAATGCTTTAATTGTGCCTTTTTACAAGGATAAAAATGATGAAATCATAGCTAAAAGACTTTCTAAAGCTTTACCTAATCATAAAATTATAGGAGTAGATGCAAGAGTGTTTTTACGACAAAACGGTTCTTTGCATTGTTCTTGTCAAAATCGTTTCAAAGGTTTAAGATGAGTTTGCAAAAAAAAGCAACTCTTGTAGCAAGTTTATGTGCTATTGTTTTAGCCTTGGTTAAATTTATAGTAGGCTTAACAAGTGGTTCTGTTGCAGTACTTTCAAGTGCGATTGATTCTTTAATGGATTTTGCTATTTCTGCTTTTAATTTTTTGGCTCTTAAAAAAAGCTCACAAAAGGCGAATGAAAATTATAATTTTGGTTTTTCTAAAATTGAAGCTTTAATGGGTTTGTTAGAAGGTGTTTTTATAGTTGGCGTGGGGATTTTTATTTTTTATGAGAGTATTTTAAAGATTTATTATAAAGAAGAAATTAAAGATTTAAATTCAAGCATCTATGTGATGATTTTTGCTTTAATTATGACTTTTTTTCTTGTACTTTTTTTAAATTATGTAGCTAAAAAAACCAAAAGTTTGATTATAGAAAGTGATGCTTTGCATTACAAAACAGATTGCTTAACCAATGCTTGTACTTTAGGGGCTTTGGTTTTGATTTATTTTACAAATTTACATATTATTGATGCTATTTTTGGGATAGTGATCAGTCTTTATACGGCATTTTCTGCTTTTAAAATCATTAAAAAAGCTTTAGCTTTTTTAATGGATGAGGCTTTACCTAAGGAACAAGTGGATAAAATTTGTACTTTGATTTCTAATAATCCTGAAATAATTTCCTATCATGAATTAAAGACGCGTAAAACTCCAAGTTGTAATTATTTAAGCGTGCATTTGGTTTTTTGCCCTATAATTTCGCTTTTAAATGCGCATAAAATTTCAGATGAAATAGAAGAAGGTGTGCGTAAGATGTTTGAAAATGAAAAATGGGATATACAAATTCATTTAGATCCTTATGATGATGCAGAACAAGAAAGGCAAAGACAATGAAAATCGCTTTAATACAACAAAAATTTCATTTAAATAAAGAACAAACTATAAAAAAAACTTGCGAATTTATAGAAGAAGCCTCTAAACAAGGAGCTGAGCTTGTTTGCTTAGGAGAACTTCATCAAAGTGAGTATTTTTGTCAAAGTGAAAATGTGGATTTTTTTGACTATGCTAATGATTATGAAAAAGATGTGAAATTTTGGGCAAATATAGCTAGAAAAAATCAAATAGTGCTTATTGCTTCATTGTTTGAAAAACGAAGTGCCGGACTTTATCATAATACTGCAGTGGTTTTTGAAAAAGATGGTTCTATAGCAGGCAAATATCGCAAAATGCACATACCCGATGATCCTTGTTTTTATGAAAAATTTTATTTTACTCCTGGAGATTTGGGTTTTGAACCTATAAATACAAGTTTAGGTAAGCTTGGAGTGCTTATTTGTTGGGATCAGTGGTATCCTGAAGCAGCAAGAATTATGGCTTTAAAAGGAGCTGAGATTCTTATTTATCCCACGGCAATTGGTTGGTTTGATAAGGATAAAGATGAAGAAAAACAAAGACAGCTCAATGCTTGGCTTGGCGTACAAAAAGGACATGCTATAGCTAATGGTTTATATGTAGTAGCTATCAATAGAGTAGGTTTTGAAAAAGATGTAAGCGGGGTAGAAGAGGGCATTAGATTTTGGGGAAATTCTTTTGTTTTTGGCCCTCAAGGTGAAGAACTTTGTCTTTTAGATTCTCAAAACGAATGTGTAAAAATCATAGAAATAGATAAAAAAAGAAGTGAAAATGTGCGTCGTTGGTGGCCTTTTTTGCGAGATAGACGCATAGAATATTTTACAGATTTAACTAAAAGATTTATTGATTAAATCAATAAATCTTATTTGTTTTGTATATTTTCAAGATAGCTTTTTATTTGCTCTTTTTCTTGTTCGTTTAAATTTATAAAACTTATTTCTTTAAGTCTTGATAAAAGCAAATTATCTTCTAAAATTTCATTTTTTCCTATTTCTAAAGAAGTGATGACGCTAGAACTTATGAGAAGTCTTTGGGTTGCATCTTTTCTTAAGCCCCATATATTATGTATGGCAATATTATTATCTGTAATTTGCCCTGCATAAAGCATAATATGTCCAGGTAAATAAAGTAAACTAAGATAAGCTTTCCCAAAGCGGTTTAAAAAATCTTTTTTTTGAGAATTACTAAGAGTGCTTATATCAAAATGATTAAAAGAATTTTTTTGTGCAGCTGAATTTCTTGGTAGATAAAGTCCAAAAGCTGAAAAGATATCACGAGTTAGTAAAGAACAATCTCTTTCAAAATTATAACCGCCCCAGCCATAAGGCAAATTTAAAACTTGTGAAAGTTGATTTTTTAAATTTTTATCATTGAATTGTAAAGGAAATTTAGATACATCTTTTTTAGAAATTTTATATTTTTTAGAACCTATTTTTCCATAAAAATAGTTTTTATCTTCTTTGTAGTAAGGATAGATAGCACCAATTCTACTTTCAAATAAAAATTTACCATCCTCGCTATAGATAGCAAATTTTTCTTTTAGTGGTGTGATAAAGTTGAGATTTTCATAGATTTTCGCTCTATCGTTTGAGAAAAATTCCAAATTTTTACTTTCAACAAATCCAAATCCAGCTTCACCTAAAACAAAAGCATAACGCTTATCTTTACTAAAATGTGAAATTAAGACAGGGGCTCCAGTATTTAAAATGCCATCGCTTGCATAGTCAAAAGGAATTCCTTCATTTTCAAAAAAAGGATTTTTTAAGATAGCTCTTTGGGTTGGAAGATTTTTAATGATTGTATTTTGGATAATTAAAGCTTTTTGATTAAGTTTACCGAATTCTTGGATATTTGCGTTATTTATAGCGTTTTTAAACCATGAAAGTGGAATAATTTGTTTATTGAAAAAATAATAAGTATTTTTTGAATTTAAATATAAAGGAAAGGACCAAAAAATATTTTGTCCTTTGTAATTTTTAAATGAATCATGCCAAGGGTTAAAGAAATATTTTTTATATCGTTTTGCATCAAAATTAATATCGTAAGCAAATTGTGGCAAAATGTTTACATTTTGTTCGTATTCAAGTTTTACATAATGTTGATTTTCATTTTTTTGTTCTAAATTTTCACGATGAAGTGAAGTTAAATTTTTTGTTGAACAAGCTGTTAAAAATAGCACTATAAAAGTAAAATATAAACAAGATTTCATAATCAACCTTTTAGAAAAAATAGTTATAATTAAAGCCAAGGAAATATAATGTTTGATAAACTAGAAAAAATTTTAGCTTATGATAATGTTTTTTTAAGTGGTGGTGCTGGAGTTGGTAAAAGCTTTTTGACAAATGAGCTTATCAAATCTTATAGAAAACAAAAAAAATTAGCCATAGCTCTTGGTTCTAGTGCTCTATCGGCGTTTAATATAGGCGGTGTTACTTTACACAGCTTTTTTTGTTTAGGGTATTGTGATGATATGATGAAATTAAGTGTATTGGATCGCAATCAAAAACAAAAAGAAAAATTAACAAAACTTAAAGAGCTTTTAAAAACGATTGAGCTTATTATTATCGATGAAATTTCCATGGTTAGTGCAAATGTTTTTGAAATGATAGGCTTTAGACTTAAAAATTCTCAATTTAATGGAAAAATTTTAGTTGTTGGAGATTTTTTTCAACTGCCTCCAGTAATTAAAGAAAAAAAAGAAACTTTATTTAACCATTCTTATTATGCTTTTTCTTCATTTTTTTGGCAAGATTTAAATTTTAAGAATATTAAACTTTCTCAACCTAAAAGAACGCAAAATATGGAATTTTATAACCATTTATCTTTGATTAGACAAGGTTTTTTAGATGAAAAAATTTTAAGCTTTTTTGAATCTTTGCGAATTGATTATAAAGAATTAGAAAATTTAGAAAATGATTATACTTTACTTTGTGGTATCAATAAAAAAGTAAACAATATCAATCAAGAAAAATTAAGCAAACTTGAGACCCCGCTTGTATGCTTTAAGGCTCAGGTTAAAAAAGAAGATAAGAGAATAAAAGATGAAGAGCTTGATTCTTGGATTAGAAGCTTAAATATATTGGAAGAATTAAATATTAAAATAGGCGCTCGTATTATTTTTTGCGTAAATAATTGGGATAAGAATTATTATAATGGAGAGCAAGGCATTATAGAAGATATTCTTTATGAAGAGGAGAAAATTTATATTAGCATTATTAAAAATAATGGGATGAAAATTTTACTTGAACCTTATACTTTTTTCATGGAAGAACTTGAGCAATCAGGTAAAGATTTTGTTGTTAATATTCTCGCAAGTGTTACACAGTTTCCTATTAAATTAGCTTATGCTATTACTATACACAAATCACAAGGTATGAGTATTGAAAAATTAGTGTGTGATATTGATCATATTTTTGAAAATGGACAGCTTTATGTCGCTCTTTCTCGCGCTACAAACCCAAATACTTTAAAAATTTATTCTACAAAAAAGATAAATTTTGGATTTTATTTTGCTAATATTTTAAAAATAGATTCTAATGTGATTGAATTTTATAAAAAACATAATTTTTTAGATCTCGAAATACAAGAACAAATCATTTAAAGGCATTAAATGAAAAAAATATTTTTAAGTGTTTTTTTGGTTTTGAGTTTAAATGCTCAAAATCTTGAAATAGATAAAATAAGAACAGATTTGTATTCTAAAAGTGGAGCAAATGTTCTTAAAAAAGTTGAAATTTCTTTGGAATTTGATGGGAATAATTTAAAAGAAAATGAAAATAAGTTAATTGATGCTGTAAATACAGTAATTTCAGGGTTTTTTTATGAAGATATTTTTACAGAAATTGGAAAAAATAATTTTAAAAAAACTTTAGAAAAATTTTTAGATAAGAAATATAAGATTAAACTAGATGATATATATATCATATCTTTAAGTGGAGTGGAAAAATTTGATTTAGAGGAGTTTAAACGCTTTTTAGAAAGTACTGAGGCTAAAGAGAAGGGTATGGGTAGCGAGGTAAAAAAAGCACTTGAAAACTTAGAAGTTCCTAAAACTCAAGTTCCTAGTGTTGAAAAGATCCCAACTCCTAGTGTTCCAAATTTAGAAGTCAAGCAAGTTGAACAGCTTTTCAAAGATCCAGATGAAGAAAATAAAAATGACAATGGAGAAATCAATATAGATAATTTAAATACACCTAAAATGACTCCAGATATAGAAGAAAAAATTAAAAGAGATTTAATCGCCAATCCTCCACAAATATTCAAAGAAAATAACGCAAGCAAGCCTTATCATTTGCCACAAACAGGCTATGATATAAAGCTTGATGAGAATTCAACGCAAAATTAGCGAACTATATCATAATTTTGCGGAATTTTTGCCTTAAAAACATCGGAATTAATTTTTGGATTTTTAATTTGATTGTTTAGATTGATTATAACATCATTTTCAAATTCATCTTTATAGGATATGCTTTGAATTTGCTCTTGATTGAGTTTAATTGTATAATTTATATTATCATATTTTGCTACAAGTTTATCTTTGTCTATAAGACTTGCTTTTTTGAAAATTTCATTAAGATTTGGAATGTTATCAAGATGAGAGAAAATGACTTGTTCTAGATCGTGCTCTACTATGGTTACTTGATTTTTGTTGATATAAATCTCTTTTTTACTAGGAGTATCATAACTCCAATATGCTTGATCTTTACTCAGTATAAAATGCCCAGAATAAGAAAGTGTAGAGTTTTTGGATTTCACTATTTGGGTAAAATTGCTTGAAAAGGTATTAAAATTAAGATCAAGGGCAAAAAGTTGTCCTATAAAAATAAAAAATATCAAGAATGTTTTTTTCATTTATTTTCCTTAAAAAAATATATTTTTTATGTCATTCTAGCTAATTTTAATTAAATAATCGTTATAATGATAGCTTGAAAAATTTATAAAGGTTTAGAAATGTTTTTAAATGCTTTAAAAGCCGTGTTTGGCACAAAAAATGATCGTGAAGTTAAGAAATATTTCAAGCGTGTAGCACAAATCAATGCTTTAGAAGGCAACTATCAAAATTTAAGCGATGATGAATTAAAAGCTGAATTTGCAAAATTTAAAGAGCAAATTTTAAGCGGAGAAAAAAACGAAAATGATGTTTTAAATGATGTTTTTGCTATAGTCAGAGAGACAGGTAAGAGAACTTTAAATATGCGTCATTTTGATGTGCAGTTAATCGGTGGTATGGTTTTGCACGATGGAAAAATCGCAGAAATGAAAACAGGAGAAGGTAAAACTCTTGTAGCGACCTTACCTGTTGTTTTAAATGCCATGAGTGGCAAAGGCGTACATGTCGTTACAGTAAATGATTATCTAGCCAAAAGAGATGCTGAGCAAATGAGTGCGATTTATAATTTTTTAGGTTTTAGTGTTGGCGTGGTGCTTTCTTCTCAAAATAGTGATATAGAACACAAGCAAGCTTATGATTGTGATATTACTTATGGAACCAATAATGAGTTTGGTTTTGATTATTTGCGTGATAATATGAAATTTTCAAAAGCTGAAAAAGTTCAAAGAGAGCATAATTTTGTTATCGTAGATGAAGTAGATAGTATTTTAATTGATGAGGCAAGAACTCCGCTTATCATCAGTGGTCCTACAAATCGTACTTTAGATGGTTATATTAAAGCCAATGAAGTAGCTAAACAAATGCAAAAAGGTGAAGCAGTTTTACCCCCTGCAAAACCTGAGGGTGATTTTGTAGTAGATGAGAAAAATCGTAATATTTTAATTACAGAAGCAGGTATTGCTAAGGCTGAAAAACTTTTTGGCGTAGAAAATTTATACAGTCTTGATAATGCTATCTTAGCTCATCAGCTTGATCAAGCCTTAAAAGCACATAATCTTTTTGAAAAAGATGTGCATTATGTTTTAAGAAATAATGAAGTTATCATTGTTGATGAATTTACAGGGCGTTTAAGCGAAGGACGTCGTTTTAGCGAAGGATTGCATCAAGCTTTAGAAGCTAAAGAAAATGTAAAAATTCAAGAAGAAAGCCAAACTCTAGCAGATATTACTTTTCAAAATTATTTTAGAATGTACAATAAACTTGCAGGTATGACAGGAACTGCACAAACAGAAGCGACTGAATTTTCTCAAATTTATAGTTTAGATGTTATTTCTATACCGACAAATATTCCTATTAAAAGACAAGATAAAGATGATCTTATCTATAAAACTCAAAATGAAAAATTCAAAGCTGTAATTGAAGAGATTAAAAAAGCCAATGCTAAAGGTCAGCCTGTACTTGTAGGAACCGCAAGTATAGAGCGCAGTGAAGTTTTTCACAATATGCTTGTAAAAGAGAAAATCCCTCATCATGTTTTAAATGCTAAAAATCACGAGCAAGAAGCTTTGATTATCCAAGATGCAGGTAAAAAAGGTGCTGTAACTATCGCTACAAATATGGCAGGTCGTGGTGTGGATATAAAAATCGATGATGAGATTAGGGCTTTGGGTGGGCTTTATATCATCGGTACAGAAAGACATGAAAGCCGCCGTATTGATAATCAACTTCGTGGTCGTGCAGGAAGGCAGGGTGATCCTGGAATAAGTCGTTTTTATCTAAGTTTAGAAGATAATCTTTTAAGAATTTTTGGTGGGGATCGTATTAAAAGTATTATGGATCGCTTGGGCATAGAAGAGGGCGAAAGCATAGAATCAAGAATCGTTACAAGAGCGGTTGAAAATGCGCAAAAAAAAGTTGAAAGCTTGCATTTTGAAAGCAGAAAGCATTTGTTAGAATACGATGATGTAGCAAATGAACAAAGAAAAACTATTTATCGTTATCGTAATGAGCTTTTAGATGAAAACTATGATATTAGAGCTAAAATTTCTCAAAATATCGCTGAATATAGCGCAAATGTAATGAATGATTATATGCTTGACGAAAGCGGTTCTAATGTAAATTTTGAAAATTTGAAAGCAAAAATTTTGTATGAATGTTCAACTCAGATTAGTGAAAAAGATTTTGAGAATTTAAGCGTCATTGAAATGCAAGACAAGCTAAGTCAAATTCTTGAAAATTCTTATAATGAAAAGATGTTAAGACTTGAGATTAAAGAATTGCGTAATATAGAGCGTATTTTATATTTGCAAGTTTTGGATAATGCTTGGAGAGAGCATTTGTATCAAATGGATATTTTAAAAACAGGAATAGGACTTCGTGGATACAATCAAAAAGATCCTCTTGTGGAATATAAGAAAGAAAGTTATAATCTTTTCTTGGAGTTGGTCAATCGTATTAAATTTGATAGTATTAAACTACTTTTTAGCGTGCAATTTAATCAAGAAGAGGCGCAAAATTTAGAAAATAAAGCCAATGAAGAAAATGAAAAGCTACTTCAAAGCTCAGTAGAAATGGGCGCAAGCGAAGATAATCTTGGCGAAGCTGAATTTAAAAAAGTTCCACGCAATGCTCCTTGTCCTTGCGGAAGTGGAAAAAAATTTAAAGAATGCCATGGAAAAAGTGGTCCTAAGCAAGGAATTTTAGCTTGAATAAAAGCGTTTTAAAATATTTACTTTTTAAGTATTTAAGATTTGATAAAGAGCAACCCTTTATCAATCTTTCTATGCTTTTGGCCTTTTTAGGAGTTTGTGTAGGACTTTGCGTTTTGCTTGTAGCTATGGCAATTATGAATGGTTTTGATAAAGAATTTGAAAAACGCTTTTTTGTGATGAATTATCCTATTACTATTTTGCCTAAATTCTACGCTCCTGTAAATGATGAATTTATAGATGAGTTAAGAAAAACATTTCCAAATTTGTTATTTAGCCCTTATTTAAGCACTCAAGTTGTTGTAAAGGGAGATAATCGTTTTGAAGGTGGTGTGCTTTTTGGCGTTAATTTTAATGATGAAAAAAAAATAAACGAAGTGGTTGCTAAAGCTTTAAAGGATGAGAATTTAAGTGGTTTTGATATACTTGTAGGATCAGCACTTACTGATGAATTTGGTTTGCATAAAAATGACAAACTTTCACTTATTTTTTCAAATCTTAATCCTAGTGGATTTTCTTTAGTACCGCAAACTAAACGTTTTGATGTTAAAGCGCGTTTTACTTCAGGGCTTGCATTTTATGATAAAGCTTATATGTACACAGATGTTGATGCATTGAAAAAAGTACTTGGAATACCTAAAAATCCAAATTATGATGGAATTCATGTATATAGCGATAATGCTTTTAAGGATGTTGAAAAAATTAAATCTTATTTAAAAGATGATTATGCTGTGGTGGGTTGGTGGGAGCAAAATAAAAATTTTTTTTCAGCCTTAGAACTTGAAAAAAGAGCGCTTTTTATAGTGTTGATGCTTATTATTTTGGTTGCAAGTTTAAATATAGTAAGTTCTTTATTGATGATAGTAATGAATCGTCGCAGTGAAATAGCACTTTTACTTGCTCTAGGTGCAAGCAAAAATGAGGTAAAAAAGAGTTTTTTTGCCTTAGGTATGCTTATTGGTGGTGGTGGTATGATAGTGGGTGTGGTACTTGCATTTTTTGCTTTATGGCTTTTGGGAAATTTTGATATTGTAACTTTACCTGTTGATGTTTATGGAACCAGTAAATTACCACTTGATTTGTCTTTAATGGATTTTTCTTTAACCATTGTGGGTGCTTTAATAATCATAGCTTTATCATCTTTTTATCCTGCAAAAAAAGCAACTCAAATTAATATTTTAGATACTTTAAGAAATGAATAAATTGTAATTTTGGAGATTTTTATTGTCTTTGTTTACTCAAAAAAATAAGAATTTTAAACCTTTAAAACCTCTATCAAAGTCAAAAATAATCACTAATTTAATTCTTTTGATTTTATTTTTAATATTGTTTTGTTATTGTAGTTTTAGTATAAGTGCTTATCATTTTGATTTTAGCGCAATTGCAACCTATAAAGAAAAATTTCTTCAAGGTTTTTTAAATACTTTAATAATCAGTTTTTTTTCTTTATTGTTGAGTATAATTTTGGGTGGAGTTTTTTGTGCTTTTTCTTTAAGTTCGATTGTTTTTTTAAGATTTTTATCTACATTTTACATAGAGCTTGTCAGAGGAACCCCTTTACTAGTGCAGGTATTATTGATATATTATATCATTGCAAATAATTTAGGACTTGATAATCGATATGTGGCTGGAGTTATTATTTTATCATGTTTTTCTGCTGCTTACTTAGCTGAAATATTTAGAGCTGGAATTTTAAGTATTTCTATATCTCAGCTTGAGAGCGCTAGGGCTTTAGGGTTAAAAGAGATGCAGGTTTTTGCGTATGTAATTTTTCCCCAAGCTTTAAAAAATATTTTAGCACCGCTGAGTGGACAATTTGCAAATTTAATTAAAGATAGTTCCTTATTAAGCGTTATTGCTGTAAATGAATTAACCCAAAGTGCGCAAGAGATAAATTCTTATACTTTTGCTACTCTTGAAGCTTATGTAATTTTGGCTATTACATATCTTGTTTTGACTTTACCTATAAGTATATTTTCTCGTTATTTGGAGAGAAAATGCCAAAAATGATTTAAAAAAGCTTGACAAATAGAGCTAATTTTGGCATAATCACATTTTTATTTCAGAAAATGTCTCGTTAGCTCAGCCGGTAGAGCATCTCCCTTTTAAGGAGGGGGCCGTTGGTTCGAATCCAACACGGGACACCATTATAAAGGTCGCTTAGCTCAGTTGGTAGAGCGCCACCCTTACAAGGTGGATGTCATAAGTTCGAGTCTTATAGTGACCACCATTTTATAAAATCATAAATAGGTTTTATAATCTTTACTTCTTTACTTTGGATGCAGCGGTAGTTCAGCTGGTTAGAATGCCGCCCTGTCACGGCGGAGGTCGCGGGTTCGAGCCCCGTCCGCTGCGCCATATTGTCTCGTTAGCTCAGCCGGTAGAGCATCTCCCTTTTAAGGAGGGGGCCGTTGGTTCGAATCCAACACGGGACACCATTTTTATTGTTAGGGTTATGACCCTTTCGTCTAGTGGCCCAGGACAACACTCTCTCTGTGTGGAAACAGAGGTTCAAATCCTCTAGGGGTCGCCAATCATAGGTCGCTTAGCTCAGTTGGTAGAGCGCCACCCTTACAAGGTGGATGTCATAAGTTCGAGTCTTATAGTGACCACCATTTTATAAAATCATAAATAGGTTTTATAATCTCTACTTCTTTACTTTGGATGCAGCGGTAGTTCAGCTGGTTAGAATGCCGCCCTGTCACGGCGGAGGTCGCGGGTTCGAGCCCCGTCCGCTGCGCCATCTTGCTTGGTAACAATTTTATAAGTATAATTTACAAAATAATAAAAAATAGAGCTAAGGAAAAAAAATGCTTATTATTGGACATAAATTATTAAAAAATTTAGATTTTTCTTTTATTGAAAGTGTTGAAGAAGTTAAAGATAATAAAGTTTATTGTATTGTTTATGATGAAAAATTGATTTCTTATTTAAGTCAAAATGATTTTGAATTTGCTATTTTAGTTCAAAATAAAGATGAGATATTTTTAGCCAATGCTTTAGGAGCTAAGTTTTTGCTTTGTAATGATAAAAAACTTGCAAAATTTGCTAGTAAGGTTGCAGAATTTTATGTTTTTGATAGTAGGGTTTTAATGATTGTTGATAAATTAGAGAATTTTAAAAAATTTTATAAATTAAAAATCGATGGAATTATTTTAAAAGATAATATAGATAATTTTCCTAAAAACTGATAAATTCTTTTGTAAAATAAGCGCTAATTGACGAGGTTTAAATAATGCAAAAAAAATCTTTTTTGAAAATTTACGGATTAATTCCTTTTTTACTTATAGCATTCATCAATGCTTTTGTGGATTTGGGACATAAAATTATTATTCAAAATACTATTTATAAGGCCTATGAAGGAAGTGAGCAGTTATTTTTAAATGCTATAGTTAATGCTTTGATTTTACTTCCTTTTATTCTTATGCTTTCTCCTTCGGGTTTTTTAGCGGATAAATATCCAAAAAATATTGTAATGAAAATTTCAGCAATTTTCAATGTTATACTCACTTTAATAATTTGCATTTGTTACTATAGCGGTGCTTTTTGGATGGCTTTTATTTTTACTTTTATAATGGGAGCACAAGCAGCGATTTATTCACCAAGTAAATACGGTTTTATTAAAGAACTCGTGGGAAAAGACTTTCTTGCTATGGGTAATGGTGTAATTAATGCGGTAAGCATTGTGGCAATCTTAGCGGGAATGGCTTTATTTTCTTTAAGCTTTGAAAGTCTTTATAGTTCTATGTATAATCAAACAGATGAAATTTTAAAAGAAGTAGCGCCTTTAGGAATTGTGCTAATTTTATTTTCTTGTATCGAAGTATTTTTTGCGTGGCGTTTACCTAAGCTCAAACAAACAAATAAAGATTTAGTTTTTAATAAAAAAGACTATATTCGTGGAAAACTTCTAATAAATAATCTTAAGCTTGTTTTTAAAAATAAAACTATTTGGCTTTGTATAATTGGAATTTCATTTTTTTGGGCTATATCTCAACTTTATCTTGTCAGCTTTCCTGTCTTTGCTAAAAATGAACTTTTCATAGAAAATACTTTTTATGTGCAAATTTCACTCGCTTTTTCTGGTATAGGAGTGATTTTAGGCTCTTTAGTAGCTGGTAAATTTTCAAAAAATTATATAGAACTTGGATTTATTCCACTTGGTGCATTGGGTATGTTTTTAATGGCTTTTTTAATGCCTTATTTTATAAGTTTATTAAGTTATAGTTTTTTATTTTTCTTTTTTGGATTTTGCGGAGCCCTTTTTATCATTCCTTTAAATACTTTAATCCAATTTCATGCTAAAGAAAATGAATTAGGACAAATTCTTGCAGGAAATAATTTTTTTCAAAATATTGCCATGTTGGGATTTTTGCTCTTGGCAACTTTATTTGTAAAATTTGAAATCAATGTGATTTATTTGTTTTATTTTATTGCTTTGGTAACCTTTATAGGAAGTTTTTACATACTTTTAAAACTCCCCTTTTCTTTAGTGCGTATACTTTTAAGCATAGCTTTTTTACAACGATACCGTTTACTTGTGGAAGGTTTTGAAAATATACCAGAAAAAGGTGGAGCTTTACTTTTGGGTAATCATATTTCTTTTATTGATTGGGCTGTTGTACAAATGGCAATTCCAAGAAAAATTTATTTTGTTATGGAAAGAAGTATTTATTCTAAATGGTATATTAAAATTTTTCTTGATAAATTTGGTATTATTCCTGTATCAAGTACAGGAAGTAAGACGAGTTTAGAACTGATAGCAAAGCATATTAAAGAAGGTAATTTAGTTTGCTTATTTCCTGAAGGTACACTTTCGCGACATGGGCAATTAAATGAATTTAAAGCAGGATTTGAATTAGCTTGTGAATGTTTAAGTGAAGATGATGGAAAAATTATTCCTTTTTATATAAGAGGGCTTTGGGGTAGCGCTTTTTCAAGAAGTGATGAAGAATTTTCAGCAAGAAACCGCACTTTAAATAAAAGAAAAATTGCTATAGCTTTTGGTAAAGCTATGCCTTTGCATTCTAAAAAAGATGAAGTTAAAGCTAAAGTTTTTGAACTTTCTTTTATGGCTTGGAAATCACAATGCGAAGCTATGCATACTATAGCAAGAGCTTGGATAGATACAGCTAAAAAAAATCTAAATCAAATAGCTATTATCGATACACTAGCTGGAGATATTTCTTATAGAAAAATGTTGACTCTTAGTTTATTTCTTAATTTTTTTATTAAAAGAAAATCCAAAGAGTTAAACATTAACCTTCAGCGTGGAAGTTACGCTCCTAAAGAGGAAGCTATAGGAATTTTACTACCTGCTTCTTTTGCAAGTTCTTTAACCAATCTATCTGTTTTAATCGCAGAAAAAATTGCAGTAAATCTTAATTTCACTGCTGGAGAAAAAGCTCTAAAAGCAGCTATAAAAAATGCGCAAATTTCACAAATTTATACTTCTAAAACTTTTTTAGAAAAATTAGCAAATAAAGGTATAAACCTAAATTTCGATACAAATATACATTTAATTTATTTTGAAGATATTGTAGAAGATTTTAAAATGCAAAAAACTAAAATTTTTAGCATGATGCTAGCAGTTAGTATTATACCTAGTTTTATACTCAAAAGCATCTTCACTCCTTCAAAAAACAATCTTGCCATCGCAGCTATTTTATTTAGTAGTGGAAGTGAAGGTTCTCCAAAAGGTGTTATGCTCAATAACCGTAATATTTTAAGCAATATAGCACAAATTTCTGATGTGCTTTGCACAAGAAATAATGATGTCATTCTCTCATCTTTACCACCTTTTCATGCTTTTGGACTTACCGTAACTACATTTTTGCCTTTGCTTGAAGGTATTAAAAGCATCACTTTTTCAGATCCAACCGATGCCTTAGGGGTTGCCAAAGCTGTTGCTAAAAATAATGTCACTATTATGTGTGGAACTTCAACCTTTTTAGGAATTTATGCAAGAAATAAAAAGCTTGATGCTTTAATGTTTGAAAGTTTAAGAATAGTTGTATCGGGCGCTGAAAAACTAAAAAATGAAGTAAGAACTACTTTTGAAATGAAGTTTAAAAAAAGCATTTTTGAAGGTTACGGGGCTACGGAAACCACGCCTGTGGCGAGTGTAAATTTACCAAATCATTTTGATGTGGATTATTGGCTTATACATCGTGCTAATAAAGAAGGAAGCGTAGGAATGCCTCTACCTGGAACTGCGGTACGTATTGTTGATCCAAATAATTATGAAAATTTAAAAACAAATGAAGATGGACTCATACTTATAGGCGGTCATCAAGTTATGGTAGGCTATCTTAATGACAAAGAAAAAACCGATGAAGTGGTTAAAGAAATTGATGGCATAAGATGGTACAACACGGGAGATAAGGGACATTTGGATGAAGATGGTTTTTTATATATTGTCGATCGTTATTCTCGCTTTGCAAAAATTGGCGGAGAGATGATTTCTTTGGGTGCAATAGAAGAAGAAATTGCCAAATTTATAGACACTGAAGTGGTTAAATTTTGTGCCACATCTTTAGAAGATGAGAAAAAAGAGGAACAAATTGTTTTACTCATAGAATGCAATAATGAAATTTTTGAAGGAGTATGTGAGGCTATAAAAAATTCTAATATACCTACACTTTTTAAACCTAGATATTATTTTCAAATAGAAAAAATTCCCCTCCTAGGTTCAGGAAAAGTTGATCTTAAAAAAGTTAAAGAATTAGCTAAAAATTTAGCCATATAATTTGAGCTTATAACAAAGTCCAAATTAAAATTGGCATAGAAACAAAAGCAAAAAGAACTCCAAAGGCTACAGCACTTACGGCTAAATTACTATCTAGTTTAGCTTTCATTACCATAGCTCCTGCTAAAGTCATAGTAGGAGCTGCACTTTCTATAATAGCAACGATGGTAGAATCTTTTAATTCCAAATTAAATATTTTTAAACAAAATACAAAAAATAAAGGAGCTAAAATCATTTTAGCAAAGATGACAACTATTGTAGGTTTGTAAGAGGTTTTAATCGCCATAAAGCCAAGTCCTAAACCTATAGCAAAAAGTGCAACAGGGGTTGCAGAGGCACCAAATAAACGAATAGGAGAGAAAATAAATTCAGGTAAAGTAATCAATTTACACAAAAAACCAAAAAGCAAAGCTAAAAAAGGTGGAAAACTAAGAATTTTTTTAACATTAGCAAGCAAACTGACTTTTTCTCCATTTCCCAAAGAAAGTATAAAAGGTCCAAAAAGTGATATAGGTAAAGTTGTGGCTAAAGCATCGTAAAATATAACTTCAGCGCTAAATTGTGGGTCATTAAATATACCAGCAACAATAGGCATACCCACAAATATAGTATTTCCAAAACAAGAAAGCAAAAACATACTGACTAAAGTTACTTTAGAAAAATGAAAAACTTTTCCAATAAGAATAGCAAAAAAAGCTGCTAGTATACAGCTAAACAATCCAATAAAAATAAAAATAATCAATGAAAAATCAAAATTTAAATGATATGCTTTATCGAAAATCAAACAAGGTAAAGCAAAAATAATAGCAAAATCTAAAAAAGTCCTAGCTTGTTTTTGCTTTAAAACGCCAATTCTTTTGGCAAAATATCCGCCTGCAAGTAAAATAAAAATTGTAAATAATGGTATAAAAACAAACATTGAATAATCCTTTTTAAGGGATGGTTTTTGAAAACGGATAGAATTATATTCTTTATACTTAAAAAAAATCTTAATATTTTTTAAGTTTTTTAAAAAAACCAATATTTTTTATTTTTTGTAACTTTAAGAAATTGTAAGTTGAAATTTGATTTTGAATAGTTAGTATTTTAAGTTGAATGATTATAATTTTAAATAATGGTGCGGTTAGCGAGATTTGAACTCGCACACGCGGAGCGCACCACCCCCTCAAGATGGCGTGTCTACCAATTCCACCATAACCGCATAGAAAAAAGCCCAAAAAGGGCTTTGATAAGTTTTATTGTAAAACTATAAAAGGATTTGCGTAAAGTGCTATTAGCGCGATAACAAGAGCATAGATAACTTGTGCTTCAATCATCGCTAAAGCGATAAACATAGTTGTCATTAATTTTGGCCCAAGACCAGGGTTTCTAGCTGTTCCTGCAATTGTTGCCGCTGCAGTATTACCCATACCGATAGCACCACCAAGTGCTGCAACACCAAGACCTAAGCCTGCTGCAAGAACTGAAAATGCTTTAATCCATACATTAATAGCTTCTTGCTCTACTGGAGCATTAGTTTCAGCTGCAAAAGCTACTGCTGTACATGCTAATAATAAAAAAAGAACTTTTTTCATTATCTTAACCTTTCTATAAAAAAATTTTTTTCAATTTTTAAATCAGTTCGGCTTGCGTATCCCTACTTAAGACTTAAAAATAAATTCGAATTATAACCAAAAGTATCTTTATTTTTATTGAAATTTACAAAAATTCACATTTTTGATTTAAATTTGATTGTTTTCAATAAAGCTTAAAAGTTTTTTTGCTTTAATAATATTTTAAAATAATTTTTAAGTCAAGGTTGTAACATTGAGTTCTAAATTTTCAAAAATAGGTTTCATTTTAGCGGTAGCAGGTTCAGCGGTGGGCTTGGGTAATGCTTGGAAATTTCCAACACTAGTAGGTCAAAGTGGTGGATCTGCTTTTATCTTGCTTTATATAATTCTTACTTTAGGTGTAGGTTTTGTGATATTTTTAGCTGAGCTTAGCATAGGAAAAATTAGTGAAAAAGATCCGGTTAATGCCTATGAAAAGTTAGCACCTTCAAATAAAAAAGCTTGGTCTTATGTTGGTTTTACTATGGTGGGGGCGATTTTAATAGTTTCTTTTTATACCTTGGTGATTGGCTGGATAGTTAAATATGTGTTTTTAAGTATCACTGGAAATTTGCCTATGGATCTAGAAGTAAGTAAAGCACAGTTTGGATTTTTTATAAGTGAGGATTTTTTAAGTCAGTTTATTTGTTTTACTTTGGTTTTTTTATGTGTTTTTTATATTGTTTCTAAAGGTGTTAAGAATGGGATTGAAAAGTTAAATGTTTGGATGATGCCTTCATTGTTTATTTTGCTTATTTTGATGCTTGTTTATGCTATTAGCAAAGATGGTTTTATAATGGCGGTTAAATTTCTTTTTGTACCTGATTTTTCCAAAATCAACACTTCAAATGTTCTTGAAGCCTTAGGACTTGCTTTTTTTAGTCTTTCTTTGGGCGTTGGAACGATTATTACTTATTCTGCTAGTCTGCCTGATAAAACCAATTTTATTACCAGTACTTTAAATATTATTTTTATCAATCTTTTAGTTGGTTTATTAATGGGTTTGGTTGTTTTTACTTTTATCTTTGAGTTTGGTTACAATCCTAATCAGCAAGGACCAGGACTTGTTTTTATTTCCTTAGCTACTTTATTTGAAAAAATTGGAGTGATTGGTTGTATTTTTGGAGCAGCGTTTTTTATTTCTTTAATCTTTGCTGGTATTACTTCAGCTGTTTCAATGATAGAGCCTTTCACTTTTTACCTTATTAATACTTTTGGTATGAGCCGTAAAAAAGCTTTGATTTTAATAGGAATTGTTGTTTATATTTTAGGAATGTTGTGTATTTTATCTTCTTTAAAAAGTACTCAGTTTGGATTTTTTGGAATGAGTTTTTTTGATTTGCTTGATAGTGTTTCAAGCAAGGTTATTATGCCTTTAGGTGGAATTTTGGCAGCTATTTTTGTGGGATTTGTGATGAAAAAAGAAGCTTTAAAAATTTTATTTAAACCTTATATGAGGGGTATATTTTTTGAACTTTGGTATGTGTTTTTGAGATTTATTTCCCCTTTGGCTGTTGTTATAGTTATGATAGCCGCTTTTTTAAAGTGAGTTTGAAAAATAATGAGAACATATTTTTCAAAAATCGGTTTTGTATTGACTGTTGCTGGTGGAGCCGTTGGTTTAGGTAATGCTTGGAAATTTCCAACTTTAAGCGCAGAAAATGGTGGTTTTGTTTTTGTGCTTTTATATTTGTTTTTTACTTTAACTATAGGATTTAGTATTTTTTTGGCTGAAGTGGCTATGGGACGTTTAAGTAAAAGTGATCTTGCAAATGCTTATTCAAATCTTGCCATAAAATATGGCAATAGATGGCGATATGGCGGCGTTTTTATGTTAGGTGGTATTTTTGTCCTCTCTTTTTATCTAGTTATCATGGGATGGGTTTTAAAATATACTGTAGTGAGTCTTTATTATCTTCCTAAAACTTTAGATGAAGCAGCAAGTAATTTTCAGAATTTAATTACTACAAATTTGACAAGTTCTGTTTTTTTCTTCACTTTATCTTTTTTTCTTACTTTATTGATAGTATCTAAAGGTTTAATCAAAGGGATTGAAAAATTAAACGTTGTTATAATGCCTAGCTTATTTTTAATGCTTGTTTTTATGTTGTTTTATTGCATGGGATTTAAGCAAGGTTTTGCAAATGCTTTTTCTTATTTATTTTATCCCGATTTTTTACATTTTAAATTCAGCTCTATTGCCGAAGCTTTAGGGCTTGCATTTTTTACCTTATGCTTGGGAATAGGTTGTATAGTTACATATTCATCGGCCTTGGATAAAAAAACAAATTTTATAAAAAGTTCAGTGTATATTGTTTTGATTAATTTATTGATTTCTTTTATCATGGGACTTATTGTTTTTACTTTTATCTTTGAATTTGGAGCCGATCCGCATACTCAAGGAGTAGGAATTGTTTTTATATCCTTGATGAGTTTGTTTAATCAACTTGGAGCTTTAGGCTATATTTTTGCATTTTGTTTTTTCTTAGCACTTTTTTTTGCTGGTATTACTTCAGCTGTTTCAATGATAGAGCCTTTAACTTTTTATATGATTAATAACTATCAAATTTCTCGTGTTAAAGCTCTATTTTTAATAGGTTTATTTGTTTTTGTTTTTGGAATTTGTTGTATCTTGTCATTAAATTTAAATTTTTTTTCTATGTTTAGTTTTTTTGGTAAAGATTTTTTTACTTTATTAGATAAATTAACTTCAAATTTTTTACTTCCACTTGGTGCTATAGTATGCTCTATATTTGTAGGTTTTTTTATGAATAAAAAACAAATTTATAAAATTTTTTCTAAATTTATAAGTCGAAAAATTTTCTTAATTTGGTTGTTTTTTATTCGTTTTATATCGCCTATAGCAATAATTTTGGTAATGTGTTATCAAATTTTTGTATAATAATGAAAAAATATTTTTTTAAGGAAAAATAATGGCTAAAAAATTCATCGATGTAATGGATACAAGCTTTAGGGACGGTTTTCAGTCTGTTTATGGAGCTAGGGTTTTAATGGATGATTTTTTTCCTGCAGTAGAAGCAGCAAAAGAAGCGGGTATTACTCATTTTGAATTTGGTGGTGGTGCTAGATTTCAAAGCTTGTATTTTTATCTTAATGAAGATGCTTTTACCATGATGGATAGATTTAGGGCTATTGTAGGAAAAGATGCTAATCTTCAAACTTTAGCAAGAGGGGTTAATACTGTTACTTTAGATACTGGAAGTAGTGAGCTTATTGATTTGCATGCAAAACTTTTTGCAAAACACGGTACCACAACGATAAGAAATTTTGATGCTCTTAATGATATAAATAATTTAAAATTTAGTGGTGAATGTATAGCAAAACATGGATTAAAACATGAAATCGCTATTACCTTAATGGATCTACCGCCAAATTGCAAAGGTGCTCATGATGTGCCTTTTTATGAAAAAATTTTGAAAGAAATTTTAGCAGCAGAAATTCCTTTTCACAGCATTTGTTTTAAAGATGCAAGTGGAACTTCAAATCCAAATAAAATTTATGAAACCATTAAAATGGCAAGAAAAATTTTACCTCAAGATATGCATATTAGACTTCATACGCATGAAACTGCAGGGGTGAGTATAGCCTGCTATCTTGCAGCACTTGAAGCAGGTGTTGATGGTATCGATTTGGCTGCAGCTCCTGTAAGTGGTGGAACTTCTCAGCCTGATATTTTAACCATGATGCATGCCTTAAAAGGTAAAGATTATGATTTAGGTGGACTTGAAGAAGAAAAAATTCTAAAATACGAAGAAGTTTTAAAAGATTGTTTAAAAGAGTATTTTTTACCCCCTGAAGCTACTATGGTAAATCCACTTATTCCTTTTTCTCCTATGCCAGGAGGAGCTTTAACGGCAAATACACAAATGATGAGGGATAATAATATTTTAGATAAATTTCCACAGGTCATTCATGCTATGAGAGAAGTTGTAGAAAAAGGTGGATTTGGTACTTCGGTTACTCCAGTTTCTCAATTTTATTTTCAACAAGCATTTAATAATGTTATGTTTGGGTCTTGGAAAAAAATCGCAGAAGGTTATGGAAAAATGGTGCTTGGTTATTTTGGAAAAACTCCAGTTGCACCCGATGCAAACATTATTGAGCTTGCTTCAAAACAACTTAATTTAGAACCTACTACAGAGCTTGCTATAAATATAGCTGATAAAGATGAGAGTAAAAGTATAGCTTATACCAAAACCTTGCTTGAAAAAGAGGGTATAGAAACGAGTGAAGAAAATATATTTGTTGCAGCAGCTTGCAAAGAAAAAGGTATAGCATTTTTAAAAGGAGAGGCAAAGGTAAATATACGCAAATTAGCCAGTATGCCAAAACCTATGAGTGCAGATGAAAACAAATTTACCGTAGCTGTAAATGGTAATAAATATCATGTAGAAGTAAGCTATGGCTTTGATAAAGATGTTAATGTTAAAAGTGTGAAAAAAGTAGAAGAAAATAAAAATATTATTTCTTCAAATTCAACAAGTTCTGTAGATGCTGAAAATGAAGTTTTAGCAGGTATTTCAGGTAATGTCTTTAAAATTTATGTTAACGAAGGCGAAGAAGTAAAATCAGGTCAAGCTATCATGGTTTTAGAAGCAATGAAGATGGAGATTGAGGTTAATGCCCCAAAAGATGGAATTATTTTAGAGCTTTGTATTAAAATAGGTGATACTGTTAATGAAGGCGAAGTATTAGCTATTTACAAGAATTAAAGTGAGGGAAAAATGAAAAAATTTGATAAGTTAGGTTTGGATAATATAAAGGAAATTTTTCATAATTTAAGTTATGATGAATTAAATGCTCATGAAAAAGCAAATAATGAAGGTTTAAGCACGGATAATGATACTTTTTGTGTAGATACAGGGATTTTTACAGGTAGAAGTCCTAAAGATAAATATTTTGTAAAACAAGATCCATCTAGTAAATATATAGCTTGGGGAAAGGTAAATCAGCCTATTACAAAAGAATTATTTGATAAACTTTTAACTAAAGCAAAGCAAGAATTAAGCGGAAAGAAAATTTATGTTCAAGATGTTTTTTGCGGTGCTTCTTTGCAAAGTCGCAAAGCAGTAAGATTTGTTACTGAAATTGCATGGCAAGCGCATTTTGTTAAAAATATGTTTATTCGCCCAAGTCAAGAGGAACTTGAGAATTTTAAAGCAGATTTTATTGTTTATAATGCTTGCAAATGCATCAATGAAGATTACAAACAAGATGGTTTAAATTCAGAGGTTTTTGTGATCTTTAATGTTGAAGAAAATATAGCGGTTATTGGTGGAACTTGGTATGGTGGAGAAATGAAAAAAGGTATTTTTTCTATGATGAATTATTGGTTACCACTAGAAAATAAACTTTCTATGCATTGTAGTGCAAATGTCGGAGAAAAAGACGATGTGGCACTTTTCTTTGGACTTAGCGGTACAGGAAAAACTACGCTTTCAACCGATCCAAAAAGAAGACTCATAGGTGATGATGAGCATGGCTGGGATGATGAAGGTGTGTTTAATTTTGAGGGCGGTTGCTATGCAAAAACAATCAATCTTGATCCTGAACATGAGCCTGAAATTTATGGAGCTATTAAAAGAAATGCACTTTTAGAAAATGTAGTTTTAAGAGCTGATAAGAGTGTTGATTATGCTGATGCCTCAAAAACAGAAAACACGAGAGTTTCTTATCCTATAGAGCATATTGAAAATCATGAGCCTAGTCTAAAAGCAGGGCATCCAAAAAATATTATATTTTTAAGTGCAGATGCTTTTGGAATTTTACCCCCGGTAAGCAAACTAAGCAAAGAGCAGGCTATGTATTATTTTTTAAGTGGCTATACAGCAAAAGTAGCTGGAACTGAGCGCGGTATAACAGAGCCTCAAGCAACTTTTTCAGCTTGTTTTGGAGAACCTTTTATGCCTTTACATCCAACGGTTTATGCGAGATTGCTTGGTGAAAAGATTGAAAAACATGAAGTTAATGTTTATCTTGTTAATACGGGTTGGAGTGGCGGAAGCTACGGTGTGGGTAAAAGAATGAGCATTAAGGCTACTAGGGCTTGCATTAATGCCATTCTAGATGGAAGTATTACAAAATGCGAATTTGAAAATTTTGAAGTGTTTGATTTAGCTATTCCAAAAGCTTTAGAAGGTGTAGAAAGTGTACTTTTAAATCCTATAAATACTTGGTTAGATAAAAATGCTTATATTGCAACAAGAGATAAATTAGCACATATGTTTATACAAAATTTTAAACGTTATGAAGATGTCAAAGAAGGCATTGAATTTAGCAAATTTGGACCAAAAATTTAAGGCATTTAAATGAAAAATGAAATGTGGTCAGGACGTTTTAGTGGTGCAAGTGATGAGCTTTTAAAAGAATTTAATGCAAGTTTAAATGTAGATAAAACTTTGTTCAATGAAGATATACAAGGTTCTATAGCACACGCTACAATGCTTGAAAGTTGTGGTATTTTAAAAAAAGAAGAATTAGATGCTATTATAAAAGGTTTAGAGCAGGTTAGAAGTGAAATAGAGCAAGGTAAATTTATTTTTGATATTAAAGATGAAGATATTCATATGGCTGTAGAAAAGCGTTTAAGCGAGATTATAGGTAGTGAAATTGGCGGAAGACTACATACTGCAAGAAGTAGAAATGACCAAGTGGCTACTGATTTTAAACTTTTTGTAAAAAAATCTCATATTGAACTCATAAAGCTTTTAAAAGAATTGATTCAAACCATGCTCGAACATGCTAAAGTGCATAAAAAAACTATTATGCCAAGTTTTACACATTTACAGCACGCTCAGCCTGTGAGTTTTTCTTTTTATATTTTAGCTTATGCTTTTATGTTAATGCGAGATATTAAGCGTTTGCAAAATAGCCTAGAACTTGCAGACTTTTCACCACTTGGATCTTGTGCATGTGCAGGAACAAGCTATGCTACCAATCGTGAGTTGAGTGCTAAAATTTTAGGATTTAAAGATATTATGCCAAATGCTATGGATGGAGTGAGTGATAGGGATTTTGCTCTTGATTTGCTTTATGATATAGCAGTTATTTTTACACACACTTCAAGACTTTGTGAGGAAATGATTTTATTTTCAAGCTCAGAATTTTCTTTTATAACCATAAGTGATAGTTTTTCAACGGGAAGTTCTATTATGCCTCAGAAAAAAAATCCTGATGTTTGTGAGCTTATACGTGGAAAAACAGGGCGTGTTTATGGAAATTTGATTTCTCTTTTAACTATAATGAAAGCTTTACCTTTAGCCTATAATAAAGATATGCAAGAAGATAAAGAAGGGATTTTTGATAGTGTAAAAACCGCTAAAGATAGCTTAATCATCTTAAATGCAATGCTAAAAGAAATACAAATTAATAAAGAAAATATGCTTAATGCTTGTAAAAAAGGTCATTTATTGGCTACCGATTTGGCAGATTATTTGGTGCGTGAAAAAAATATTCCTTTTAGAAAAGCACATTTTATAGTGGGAAATGTTGTTGCACAAGCTGAAGCACAAGGTATTGATATAAGTGAAATTAAAGATCTTTCAAAAATAGATCCTGTATTTGATGAAAAAGCTATGGAACTTTTAAATTTTGAATTTTCTTTAAATTCTAAGCAAAGTGAAGGCTCAAGTTCTATTGCAAGCGTAGAAAAGCAAATTCAAATTTTGGAAGGTTTTATTCAAAATTTATAAATATTGTTTAGGCTATTTTGCCTAAACATTGAATTTAAAATGCATTACATCGCCATCTAAAACGATATAGTCTTTTCCTTCAAGGCGTAGCTTTCCTGCTTCTTTGGCGCCATTTTCGCCTTTGTATTGGATATAATCTTCATAGGAAATAACTTCAGCTTTTATAAAGCCTTTTTCAAAGTCATTGTGAATTACACTTGCTGCTTTTGGTGCTTTCCAGCCTTTTTTGATTGTCCAAGAACGCACTTCAACTACACCAGCGGTAAAATAACTGATCAGTCCAAGCTTAGCAAAAGCAGTGCGTATGATTTGATCAAGACCGCTTTCGTTAACTCCTAGAGAACTTAAAAATTCATGACTTTCTTCATCGCTTAATCCTACTAATTCTTCTTCGATTTTTGCACAAAGCTTGATAACTTCATGATCATTTTTTTTAGCATATTCTTTTAAAGCTTTTACATAATCATTATCTTCACTAATACCATTTTCATCAACATTTGCACCATAAATCACTTCTTTAGCAGAAAGCAGTCTTAATTCTTTGATTAAGGCTTGATAAATTTCACTTTCTTTTTCAGGGTAAGAACTTGCAGCTAAGCCTTTGTTTAAATGATCAAGTAAGGAATTTGCAAGTTCGAGACTTTCTTTAGCACCCTTTTGATTGGCTTTGGCTTCTTTGGTGAGTTTTTCTATTTTTTTACTCAGTTGTTCAATATCTGCTAAAATAAGCTCTGTATTGATAATTTCTACATCACGTAAAGGATCAACTCCACCTTCAACATGGGTAATATTTTCTTCATCAAAACAACGTACTATATGCAAAATAACCTCAGTTTCACGTATATTTGAAAGAAATTTATTTCCCAAGCCTTCGCCTTTACTTGCGCCTTTAACAAGTCCAGCGATATCTACAAATTCTATTAAAGAATGCATAATTCTTTCAGGTTTTACTATTTTAGCAAGTTCATTAAGTCTTAAATCAGGAACTTCAACCATGGCTTTATTAGGCTCTATGGTGCAGAAAGGATAGTTTGCACTTTGGGCATTTTGTGCTTTAGTTAAAGCATTAAAAGTTGTTGATTTGCCAACATTTGGAAGTCCTACTATACCTACGCTTAAACTCATTTAGCTTTCCTTAAAATTTGAATTAAATAATTAACACACATTCTAACTCCAGCTCCACCTGCGCCAAAACTAGAATATCCCCAAGATTTTTCTGTATAAGCAGGTCCTGCTATATCAAGATGTAGCCATTTATCTTTATATTCTTTACGAATAAATTTATCTAAAAATAACCCTGCGGTAATTGCACCTCCGTAGCGACTAGAGGCAGTATTACTAACATCGGCAATATTTGATTTTATAAGTTCTCTTAAGTGAGGGTTGAAATGTAAGATTGTGGTATATTCTCCGCTTTTTTTAGAGCTTAGATAAAAATCATTTTGCAATTCCTCATTATTTCCCATAATAGCGCTTGTAAATTCTCCAAGTCCTACAACACAAGCTCCAGTAAGAGTTGCCATATCGATAAGTAAATCAGGTTTTAAATCCTGTGCAAAAGAAAGACAATCAGCTAAAACCAAGCGTCCTTCTGCATCTGTATTTCTTACTTCTATGCTTACACCTTCACGACTGATTAACACATCATCAGGCTTATAAGCATTGCCGCCTATCATATTTTCAGTTGCGCCCAAAATGCAATGCACTTCTAAATCTAAAGCAAGTTCAGCTACGGCTTTTATGATTCCCATTGCTGCTGCTGCACCGCTTTTATCAGCTTTCATTGTAAGCATAAAATCAGCTGGTTTTAAGCTTAATCCACCGCTATCGTAAGTTAAGCCTTTTCCAACAAATACAACACGTTTTTTTGCATTTTTGGCTTTATAGCTTAGATGAATGAGGCGTGGTGGGTGTACCGAGGCATGATTTACCGCTAAAAAGGCATTCATTTTTTCTTTGGCTAAAAATTTTTCATCATAAATTTTACAAATAATGTTTTTATTTTCTTTAGCTAAATTTTGCGCATCTTCTGCCATTTTTAAAGGGGTGTAAATTTCAGGAATTTCATTGACTATATTTTTAGTAAAATTTGTAGCATTGGCTAAAATTTCTCCACGCTCTAAACCTATCTTAGCTTCATCTTTATTAAATTTCTTACCATTTAATTCTTCGTTTGAAATAATAAATTTTTCCAAAGTACTTGTTTTTTTCTCGCTTTTATATTTGTCAAATTTATAAGCTCCAAAAAGTACGCCTTCAACTAAAGATGCAAAACTTCTAACTACACAATCTCCTATTATGCTAGGAAGTTTTACGCTTTTAATATTAAGTTTCTCAAGAGTTTTATATGCTGTGCAAAGACTTAATCTTATATCCTCATAAGCAAGACTTTTAAGCTCTAAATAAAGCTTTTTATTGTTTAAGTCTAATAATGCACCTTCGCCTTTGTAATTATTAAGTTTAAAAAAATCTTTTTCTTTGTTAAAAATTTTTAAATTTTTATCCTGTATAAAAACAAGTTCAAAGTCTGCTTTTATAGCATCTAGTTTTTTATCGTTTAATTCAAATTTCATGATTTTTTCCTTTTATCTTTAAGTATAGCTTTTTCCATTTGTTTAAAACCAAATAATAAAAGGGATAAAAAAGCTATAATAATAATGGCTGCATAATACCAATGTTCTTCAGCCCAAGTCACCATCTTCCAAATTTGTTCTCCAAAATACCAAGCTAAAAGTATAGTGATTGATGCCCAAACCCAAGCACTAAAAAGATTGATAATAGCAAATTTTTTTGCACTATAACGCGTGATTCCTATACTCATAGGTATAATGGTTCTAAAGCCATACATATAGCGTTGTATAAAAATAATAGGCCAACCAAAACGTTGTAAAAGTAGGTGTGCTACTGCAAATTTACGCCTTTGAGTTTTTAATTTTTTTTGTATGTAGCATTTATTATATCTTCCTATATAGAAGTAAATTTGATCGCCTACAAAACCGCCAAGACCTGCTATAAATATAACAAAGCCTAAATTTACATGTCCTTGATGGGCAAAAATACCAGCTAAAATTAAAGCTAACTCTCCTTCTAAAATGCACCATAAAAAAATAATAATATAAGCTAGATCTTTGTATTGGTAAAGTAAATTTTTTAAAAATTCTTCCATTTGTACCTTTCTATAGTTTTAAATTTCTAAAACACTATAAACTGAAGTAAGTTTTTCAAGTTTATTTGCTCCATTTAAATCTTTAAGATTTATTAAAAAACAAGCTTCAACACATTTTGCTCCAGCTTTTTGAATGAGTTCATATGAAGCTATAGCTGTTCCGCCAGTTGCTATTAAATCATCTACAAGTAAAACTCTTGCATTTTGAATATTTTTAAATGCATCTTTATGAAGTTCTACTTTATCGCTGCCATATTCAAGATCGTATTCGCAGCTAAAGGTTTCAAAAGGGAGTTTTCCAGGTTTTCTAATAGGCACAAAAGGAAGATTAAGTTTTGCACAAATCATAGATGCAAAGATAAATCCTCTGCTTTCTGTTCCTGCTATGAAGTCTAGATTGTAATCTTTGTAGCGTTCTTTTAAATGTTTAAGTAGAAAATTTAAAGCCTCTTTGTTATTTAGTAGAGTGGTAATATCTCTAAAAATAATTCCTTTTTTTGGAAAATCAGGAATAATCCTAATGCTATCAAGCAGGTATTTTTGTTCTTCTTGTGTTAGTTTTATCATAATAATGCCTCAATTTTTGCTTCTAATTCTTTAATTCTTTGTCTTAGTTTGTCATTTTCCAAGCGATATTGAGAATTTCTGGTTCTTAAAGATGTAAGGTCTGCTTTGATTTTATTAAGTTCTTCTGTGAGTATATCTATATTTCCAAGACTTCTTTGAAGTTGAATTTGTAGTTTTCTAATGACAATCTCAGTATCATCAAGATTGTTTTTGATAAAATCTTTTGATGTTTTTTCTTTATTAAGTAGAGTTTTATAGTAAAACAACATTACAATAAGATAGATAGTTGCACAAATCAATATAGTTAAAACAAGCCAGTTTGTAAACATTATATTTTTACCTCAATTTTTTGAATTCTTTGCATATGTCTCCCTTCTTCAAAAGGAGTTTGAATGAATTTTTCTATAATATCTATAGCTAATTCAACCCCAATTAATCTTCCGCCTAATGCCAAAACATTGGCATCATTATGCCTTCTTGCAAGTTCTGCACTTAAGCTTTCGTGGCATAATGCACAACGAATGTTTTTATGACGATTTGCTGCAATAGAAATTCCAATTCCACTTCCACAAATAAGAATGCCAAAGCTCCGTTTGTTTATTTTTTCGGCAAGTAAATGCGCATAATCAGGATAATCGCAGCTTGCGCAAGTGTTTGTTCCTAAATCGTTAAAAATTATATTTTTTTCTTTTAAAAATACGCAAATTTTTTCTTTTAATTCAAAACCAGCATGATCACTAGCAATATAAATTTTTTCCCTAAGCATTGGTTTCCTAATTACTATATAAAATAAGATAAAAACCTAATCTTATCATATTAAATCATAAAAACAGCTTTTCTTTGTTTTAAAAATAAGCTTTATTTTTCTTTATATATGTTAGAATCATGTGACAAGAAAAATAAAATTTCAATAAATTAAGAGGAGAAGAAAGTGAAGCTCATACTCATAGGATCTTCAACAGGTGGTCCTAATCAGCTTAAATTTCTTTTAAAGGATATTGATGTAAAAAATACTTGTGTAGTTATAGCTCAGCACATGAGTGCCAGTTTTATTCCATCTTTTGTGGGGCAATTTAATAAAGAAGCTTTTAGTGAAGTGTGCTTATTGAACGATAAAGAGATATTAAGCAATAAAATTTATATTTGCCCTAAAAATACTATTTTATCTGGAAATTTAAATATTGTAGCCGCTTGGCAAGATGTGGCTTCAAGCTTTAAACCGAGTGTGGATTTACTTTTTCATTCCGCTGTTTCTTTGGCAAAAACAAATAAAATACTTGCTATTATTTTAACGGGCATGGGAGATGATGGCGCAAAAGGTTTATTTGAGCTTTATAAAACAGGAGTTAGATGTTTATGTGAGAATGAAGCAGATAGCGTCGTTTATGGTATGCCAAAAAGAGCAAAAGATATGAATCCGCATTTAAAACCTATGAGCTTAAAAGAAATTAAAAAAGAAATTGTAAATTTTATTGATCAGGATTAATAAAAGGAAAATTGCATGGAAAAAAAAATAACTCCTAGCGAATTGGAACTTAATGAATTTATAAAAATTATCAACGAAATGAGTGGTATTGATTTAACCGATAAAAAAAATATACTAGCTTTAAAGTTGAATAAATTTCTTGAAGGAACTAATACTAAAAATTTTTCCGAATTTTTGGGAAAATTAAAAAGCAATAGACAACTTAAACAAGAAACTTTAGATTTTGTAACCATAGGTGAAACTTATTTTTTAAGAGAATTGGCTCAATTGAAAGAAATAATTTATTATGCCAAAAGCTTAGAAAAGAGAGTAAATATCCTAAGCGCCCCTTGTTCAAGTGGAGAAGAAGTATATTCTTTGGCATTATTGGCTGCACAGAATTTTATTAAAGATATGTATATTTTAGGCGTTGATATTAATTCAAGTGTGATTGAAAAAGCAAAACTTGGAAAATATCAAGGAAGAACTTTACAGCGATTGAGCGAGAGTGAAAAAAGAAGGTTTTTTTTAGAAAGCGAAGATAAATTTTATACTATTAATAAAAATGAGCTTTGTACTTGTAAATTTGAACTTTGCAATGTTTTTGAAGAAAAATTTTCAAGATTGGGAAAATTTGATATTATAGCTTCTAGAAATATGATTATTTATTTTGATCATGAATCAAAACTAAAACTTATGGAGAGGTTTCATAGAATTTTAAATGATAAAGGAAGGCTTTATGTTGGCAATGCTGATTTAATTCCAGAGACTATTTATTTTAAAAAGATTTTCTCTCCAAGAGGTGTTTACTATGAAAAAGTATAAATTCTAAAAATTACTAAAAGTTACACTTTGGAAATTTATTAGTAAAAATAAGTTACATTTTGAAGTAGTTTTCTTTATTTAATGATAAAATAATTTCAATTAATTTTATATTTAGCTAAAAATAAAGGAAAAAACTTGATTGAATTAAAAAATGTAAACAAATACTACGGAACTCATCATGTTCTAAAGAATATTAATCTTTCTGTTAAAGAAGGTGAGAAGCTTGTTATTATAGGTCCAAGTGGAAGTGGAAAAAGTACAACTATCCGTTGCATGAATGGGCTTGAAGAAGTTAGTTCAGGAGAGGTCGTAGTTAACAATCTTGTTTTAAATCATAAAAATAAAATTGAAATTTGCCGAAAATATTGTGCAATGGTTTTTCAGCATTTTAATTTATATCCACATATGACGGTTTTGCAAAATTTGACCTTAGCTCCAATGAAACTTCAAAAAAAATCTAAAAAAGAAGCTGAAGAAACAGCTTTTAAGTATTTAAAAGTTGTAGGTTTGCTGGATAAAGCAAATGTTTATCCAGCAACCCTTTCAGGTGGACAACAACAACGCGTTGCTATAGCAAGATCACTTTGTACTAAAAAACCCTATATTTTATTTGATGAACCTACTTCAGCCCTTGATCCAGAAACCATACAAGAGGTTTTAGATGTAATGAAAGAAATTTCACATCAAAGCAATACTACCATGGTGGTTGTTACACACGAAATGGGTTTTGCAAAAGAAGTAGCAGATAGGATTATTTTTATGGAAGATGGTGCTATTGTGGAAGAAAATATTCCTAGTGAATTTTTCTCAAATCCAAAAACTGAAAGAGCGCGACTCTTTTTAGGGAAAATTCTTAAAAATTAACCAAAATTGAAAGGAGAAAAAATGGTTTTTAGAAAATCTTTGTTAAAGTTGGCAGTTTTTGCTCTAGGTGCTTGTGTTGCATTTAGCAATGCTAATGCAGCAGAAGGTAAACTTGAGTCTATTAAATCTAAAGGACAATTAATAGTTGGTGTTAAAAATGATGTTCCGCATTATGCTTTACTTGATCAAGCAACAGGTGAAATTAAAGGTTTCGAAGTAGATGTTGCCAAATTGCTAGCTAAAAGTATATTGGGTGATGATAAAAAAATAAAACTAGTTGCAGTTAATGCTAAAACAAGAGGCCCTTTGCTTGATAATGGTAGTGTAGATGCGGTGATAGCAACTTTTACTATTACTCCAGAGAGAAAAAGAATTTATAATTTCTCAGAGCCTTATTATCAAGATGCTATAGGGCTTTTGGTTTTAAAAGAAAAAAAATATAAATCTTTAGCTGATATGAAAGGTGCAAATATTGGAGTGGCTCAAGCTGCAACTACAAAAAAAGCTATAGGTGAAGCTGCTAAAAAAATTGGCATTGATGTTAAATTTAGTGAATTTCCTGATTATCCAAGTATAAAAGCTGCTTTAGATGCTAAAAGAGTTGATGCGTTTTCTGTAGACAAATCAATATTGTTAGGTTATGTGGATGATAAAAGTGAAATTTTGCCAGATAGTTTTGAACCACAAAGTTATGGTATTGTAACCAAAAAAGATGATCCAGCTTTTGCAAAATATGTTGATGATTTTGTAAAAGAACATAAAAATGAAATTGATGCTTTAGCGAAAAAATGGGGTTTATAATATGAATGAAAGTGTAGGTTTTGTTGAACATTTAAGACAAATTCTTACTTCTTGGGGTTTATATGATGAAAATAGTATAAGCCCTTTTGCGGTATGGAAATTTTTAGATGCTTTGGATAATAAAGATGCTTTTATTAATGGTTTTATTTATACTTTAGAAGTAAGCATTCTTGCTTTGCTTATAGCTACAATTTTTGGAACTATAGGCGGAGTTATGGCTACAAGTAGATTTAAAATTATCAGAGCCTACACTAGAATTTACGTAGAGCTTTTTCAAAATGTTCCTTTGGTAATACAAATTTTCTTTTTGTTTTATGCCTTGCCTGTTTTAGGTATAAGGCTTGATATATTTACTATTGGTGTATTGGGTGTTGGGGTGTATCACGGAGCTTATGTAAGCGAGGTGGTTAGAAGTGGAATTTTGGCTGTGCCAAGAGGTCAGTTTGAAGCTTCTGCGTCTCAAGGGTTTACTTATATTCAACAAATGCGTTATATTATAGTACCTCAAACCATTAGAATTATTTTACCACCGATGACAAATCAAATGGTAAATTTAATTAAAAATACCTCTGTATTGCTTATTGTAGGTGGAGCTGAGTTAATGCATTCTGCTGATAGTTATGCAGCTGATTATGGAAATTATGCGCCAGCTTATATATTTGCAGCGGTTTTATATTTTATAATTTGCTATCCTTTGGCTTATTTTGCAAAAGCTTATGAAAATAAATTAAAAAAAGCACATTTAACGAGATAAAGGGTTGTTAATGGAAAATGTTTTTAATGCGCAAAATATTGAATTTTTAATGCAAGGTTTATTTCTGACATTAAAAATAGCCTTGGCAACTTGTATTATTTCGATTGTTTTTGGAACTTTTTTAGCTATAACTAAAAATTATGGAGATAGATTAAGTAAATTTTTAGCAGCTTGCTATATAGATATTTTTAGAAATACTCCTTTATTGCTATGGATGCTCGCAGCTTGTTTTGTTTTGCCTGTATTTTTTGGACAATTTCCTCAAGCTTTTTGGGGTACTATAGGATTTTCACTTTATACGAGTTCGGTTATGGCTGAAATTATTAGAGGCGGATTAAATTCTATACCAAAAGGTCAGTTTGAAGCAGCTTATTCACAAGGTTTTGGTAAATTTTTTACTCTTTTTTATATTATTTTACCACAAACTTTTAGAAAAATAATACCTGCTTTATTATCTCAAATTGTAACCACTGTAAAGGATACAGCTTATTTAGCAGGTCTGGGTATAGCTGAACTTACTTATAATTCAAAAACTATATTGGCAAAACTAACAAGTTTTGAAGAAATTTTAGCGATGATAGGTGTTGTTGCGGGAATTTATTTTATAATATGTTTTTCACTTTCTATGTTGGTAAGATATTATGCCAAAAAGACAGCTTATATTTCTTAAAAAAGCTTATATTTTTATATAAGCTTTTTAAATTTACAGCAGTTTTTAACATTTTTTTTATTAAAATCTTTTGTATTAATTCATAATTTTATTGATTAAGGTTTTTTATGCGAGGTTATAAAATTTTTTCAGGCTCAGCTAATGTCGAATTTGCAAGACAAGTTTCTAAATATCTCTCCCTGCCTTTAAGTGATGCTGGAGTAAAGCGGTTTAGTGATGGAGAGATTAGCGTTCAAATTGATGAGAGTGTACGCGGAAAGGATGTTTTTATTATTCAAAGTACTTGCGCTCCTACAAACGATAATTTAATGGAACTTTTAATTCTTACAGATGCTTTGCGTCGCTCAAGTGCAAATTCAATTACGGCTATTATCCCATATTTTGGCTATGCGAGACAAGATAGAAAAGCAAATCCTAGAGTGCCAATTACTGCTAAACTTGTGGCTAATTTGATTCAAGCAGCTGGGATTGATCGCGTAGCTACGATAGATTTGCATGCAGGACAAATTCAGGGTTTTTTTGATATTCCAGTAGATAATCTTTATGGAAGTATAGTTTTTAATGATTACATTAAAGCCAAACATTTTAAAAATGCTATTATAGGAAGTCCAGATATAGGGGGTGTTGCAAGAGCTAGGAGTGTTGCAAAGCATTTAGGACTTGATATAGTTATAGTTGATAAGCGTCGTGAAAAAGCCAATGAAAGTGAAGTAATGAATATTATTGGAGATGTAAAAGATAAAGAAGTTATCTTAGTGGATGATATTATTGATACTGCTGGCACTATAGTTAAAGCCGCGGAAGCTTTAAAAGAAAAAGGTGCAAAATCTGTTATGGCTTGCTGTACTCATGCAGTTTTAAGTGGAAAAGCCTATGAGAGAATAGCAAGCGGAGTTTTAGATGAGCTTGTGGTAACAGATACTATACCTTTAAAAGAGCAATTACCAAATATTAAAGTATTAAGCGTTACACCTGTTTTTGCTGAAGTAATACGTCGTGTTTATCATAACGAAAGTGTAAATTCTCTCTTTATTTAGATTAAAAAAGCTTAAAGATTATTTTTAAGCTTTTCATTTTTATGCTACTTAAAGAAACAAAAAACATATATTTTTTTAAAAATGTGAAAAAACTAAACATCTTTCTATACAATTTAATCTATAAATCTGCTATTCTTTGAAAATATTTTATTTTCTTAGGAGAAATATGACTCAGTTAAGTACTAAAATTTTATGGTTGTTTGTTGCAGCTTTAGGCGCTATTTGTTTTGGTTATTTAGCTTTACAAAATGGCGAAAGTGTATCAGCGATTTATTTGGTGGTTGCTGCTGTATGTATTTATATGATAGGATATAGATTTTATGGGAGTTTTGTAGCTTATAAGGTTTTAGAACTTGATAAAAATCGTGCAACACCAGCACTTGTAGAAAATGATGGGCGTGATTTTGTGCCTACAAATAAAGCTGTATTATTTGGACATCATTTTGCTGCTATTGCAGGAGCAGGTCCATTAGTAGGACCTATCTTGGCCGCTCAAATGGGATATTTGCCTTCTATGCTTTGGATTTTAGTAGGAGGAGTTTTAGCGGGTGCTGTGCATGATTTTGTTGTTCTTTTTATATCTACTCGTAGAAAAGGTAGAAGTCTTGGCGAGATGATTAAGGATGAGATGGGTAAATTTACAGGTGGAGTTGCTATGGTGGCGATTTTTGGCATTATGCTTATTATTATTGCCATTTTAGCTATGGTGGTTGTAAAAGCTTTAGCAGAATCTCCATGGGGTTTATTTACTATCGCAATGACGATTCCTATAGCAATATTTATGGGAATTTATATGCGTTTTATCCGTCCAGGTAGAGTAGGGGAGGCTTCTATAATAGGTTTTGTGCTTTTAATTTTGGCTATTCATTATGGTAGCGTTATAGCTGCTGATCCTTATTGGGCTAAAATATTTACTTTAGAAGCTCCAACTTTGGCAATTGTTATGATGGCTTATGGTTTTATTGCTTCTGTTTTACCTGTGTGGTTTTTACTTGCTCCAAGAGATTATCTTTCAACTTTTTTGAAAATCGGTGTTATTGTGGTAATGGCTGTAGCTATTGTTTTGGTTGCTCCTGATTTACAAATGCCAAAAGCAAATACTCAGTATTTTGATGGAACAGGTCCAGTATTTGCAGGTGGAGTGTTTCCATTTTTATTTATTACCATTGCTTGTGGTGCGATCAGTGGTTTTCATGCTTTGATTTCTAGTGGAACTACTCCTAAAATGCTTGAAAACGAAACTCATACTTTGGCTGTTGGATATGGCTCTATGCTTGCTGAGAGTGCTGTGGCGATTATGGCTTTAATTTGTGCTTGTATTTTACATCCAGGTCTTTATTTTGCTATAAATTCAAGCTCTGCTTTGATAGGAACAGATGTTGTAAATGTAGCACAAACTATTTCAAGTTGGGGATTTAGTATTACTCCTGAAGAAATTACTACTTTAACCACAAATATAGGAGAGTATACTATACTTTCAAGAACAGGGGGAGCCCCGACTTTTGCTATAGGTGTAGCTTTGATCTTGCATGAACTTTTTGGCGGCGTGGATTTGATGGCTTTTTGGTATCATTTTGCTATATTGTTTGAAGCTTTATTTATTTTAACAGCGGTGGATGCTGGGACAAGGGCTTGTCGTTTTATGGTGCAAGATATATTGGGTAATGTTTATAAACCTTTAGGAGATATTCATAATTATCCAGCTGGACTTTTGGCTACGGCTTTAAGTGTTGCAGGTTGGGGATATTTTCTTTATCAAGGCGCCATTGATCCTAAGGGAGGAATTTATACACTTTGGCCTCTTTTTGGCGTGAGCAATCAAATGCTTGCGGGTATGGCTTTGCTTCTTGCTACAACTATACTTGTAAAAATGGACAAGGCAAGATATACTTGGGTTACTTTAGTACCTGCGGTATTTGTCTTAGTGGCAACTCTGTATGGAGGAATTCAAAAAATTATGCCTTATGAAGAAGGCAATAAAATAGCAAATGCGGTAAGTCATGTAGCCGCCGTTAGCATACAAAGTCAAAAAATTAAAGATTTAGAATTTAAATTAAATAATACTAAAGATGAAAAAGAAATTTCTACAATTAGAAAAGAAATTTCAATAGCCACTCAAAATAAAGTTGGAAATTTACTTAATGCAATTCTTTGTGTGTTCTTTATGATAGCTACCTTGCTTGTTATAATTTCTTGTATAGGAATTTGCTTAGGTAAAATTAAAATTCCTCTTAAAGAAACTAAGTATATTAAGATTGATGAATTTCAAAAAATTTAAGTATTATTATGAAAAAGCCGAAAGGTTTTTTCATCCCTTGGTGGGACTTTCTAGTTATGATAAGTATTTAGAACACATGAAACAAAAACATCCAGGAAAAATTCCAAAAACCAGAGGGGAATTTTTCAAAGAATGTCTAGATAAAAAATATAATAGTGGCGGTTTAAATAAATGCTGATAAGCTTAAAGGATAAAGTTTTATCATACAAAATAAGCTTTAAGCATTTAAAAAGCCATGAATTCTTTTAAGTTCTTCACTAATAGGATTTTTCTTTCCATCTCTTGTAACACTTACATAAGTTACTAAAGCCGAAGTTACATTAATGCAAGAAGTACAACCTTGAGAATCCACTCTTTGAGCTGTGACTTCTACTTCAACGCTGATTGAAGTGTTGCCCACATTTACAACTTTAGAGTAACAAGAAATTATATCGCCTATAAAAACAGGTTCTTTAAAAACTACTTTATCCATAGAGATGGTTACAACGCGTTCAGGAGAAAGTTCTCTTGCTGCGATAGCTCCTGCTAAATCGATTTGTGAAAGTATCCATCCGCCAAAAATATTTCCTGCTGGATTTGTGTCACTTGGCATAGCTACAATTTTTAATTTTGGTTCTCCCATATCTCTCATTTTTACTCCTTATTTTAAAAAATGAATTATAATTAAAAAAGTTAAAAAGGAGAATAAAAGTATGAATAATTTTAAAGAAATAGCTAAATTGGTTAGAAAATACAAAGAAAGAAATAATGCGTTATATGAGTTTTTAGACAAAGAAGATGTGGGCGAGTATTTTAGATCTTTGATTTCTTTAAGTGAGTTAAAACAAGATAAAACAACTATGCTAGCCATACTTAGGCGTTTGATTGATTTAAAAGAAGAAAATTTAGTTCAAGAGTGGAAAAAAAACAACTTTAAGGAAGATAAGATTATAGAGTTAAAACATAAGTTCTATGAAGAGGTTAGAAAGTTTTATGAAAAAGAACATCAAAATTTAATTAATGAAATAAAAGAGAAAAAACTTTTAAATAATTTTTATCAGTCCTTAATACAAGGAGTGCATAATATAGGTTTAATTATGAATATTTTTGAAATTTCTTGGACTAAAGAAATTATAGAAAAAAATAATAAAATTTTATCTACTCAATTTCCAAATTTAGATGATGCAATGGAATTTTTACGTAAAAATCATTTATATCAAAAAACTCCAGAAGGAGAAATTTGTGAGCGAAGCTATGGTGTTTTAGTTAGAATAGGAAATTTATGGAAATTTGTTCCTTATGCGAGATTTTTCGAGAATGAAATTTTAAAATTAGAATTTGCTTTTGAAAATATGATTGATCAGCTTAAAATATTTGCTAGCAGCGAAGAGGAAAAAGCTTATATAGAATATTTTGAAAAATTAAAATTAGCGTTTTGTGAAAAAGATGAAGATAGGGTTATAAAAGCTTGGCAAGAAGCTGAATTTGCTTGGATGAAAGTAAAATCACCTTTACAAGTGGGACATCCTTTAGAATATTATGAAGATAATTATACTCATGCGGTGGCATTAGAATGGGATATAAGAATAGAAGATGAAAATGATTTTGATGTTTTGAAATTTGGTAATGAAATTAAGGAAAGTTTTGAACATGTTTATAAAAATATAGGACTTGAAGATTGTGAATTAGAAAAAGAAGTTTTATCTAATATAGAAAAAACTCAACTTTATATTTGCACTCCGATGATATTTTATGGTGCTGAACTTAAAGGTTTATTCTCAGCTCAAGTCGTTCCAAATGATGAGTTTGTAAGTTCTAAGGCGGGCAAAAAAATATTTGCCTTTATAAATTTTGTATATGAAAATGCTAAAACAAAGCCTTTTATGAAAATTTCTAGCGAGGTTTTTGATAAAGAATTTTTGGATTTTGGAAGAAATATTTTATTTTATCAGGAAAAAATTTGGAAAAGGGTTTATGAAGTATCAACTATAGGCCATGAATTTGGTCATATATTTTTTATTGCTAATGATACCGAAAAAACAATGAATCAGAGTGGTTTTTTTAAAAATATAGAAGAATATAAAGCTACTACAGGTGGACTTATAAATTTCTTTTATCATGAACAAGATGACTTGATAATGCCTGTTTTTCATGAACTTATAAAAAGAGCTATTGGACTTATTTCTTGGCAAAGGGTTGATGAAGTTAGACCTTATTATACGGAAGGACTTATTCATCTTAGCTTGCTTTTTGAAAGCGAAGTATTGATTTTTGAAAATAATAATTTGAAGATAAATTTTGATTTAGGGTATTATGAAAAATTTAAAGAGCTAACTTTAAAAAATTATCATGAATTGGCAAAACACTATGCTTTAAGACTTGATGCAAAAGAGTTTTTAAGTAGATTTTGTGAAATTGAAGATAATATTTTTCTTCCTATTATGCCTAAGTGTAAAGAATTTGTTAAATTTTATTATGATTTATACGAGAAAATTGGTAATGAAATTGATAATAGTGGAGAATTTGAAAGATATAAGAAAAAATAATAAAGTTTTTTGAAAAAAACTTAAAAAAAGCTGTTTTTTACTTGATATTGTTTTTTAAATATGCTAAAATTAGGCGTTTCAATTAAAACAAAGGAGCTTTTATGACTAAAGCAGATTTCATTTCATTAGTTGCTCAAACAGCTGGGCTAACAAAAAAAGACGCTACTACTGCTACTGATGCAGTTATTTCTACTATTACTGATGTTTTAGCTAAAGGTGATAGCATCAGTTTTATTGGTTTTGGTACTTTTTCAACTCAAGAAAGAGCTGCTAGAGAAGCTAGAGTACCAAGCACAGGAAAAACAATCAAAGTTCCTGCTACAAGAGTTGCAAAATTTAAGGTAGGTAAAAACCTTAAAGAAGCTGTTGCAAAAGCAAGCGGCAAAAAGAAAAAATAAAACTTCGGCTAGATAAATTCTAGCCTTCTTTCTTAATTAATTCAGATATTTTGTATCTTTTATTTACTTTATTTTTTTAAACTTTTATAAAACTATCATTATTAAACAAAAAAGGATATTAAAATTATGAAAGTACATGAAAAAGTAAGTGAGCTTATAGGAAATACTCCTATTATACATTTGAAAAAATTTGGTATCAATGTTTTTGCTAAATGTGAATTTTTAAATCCTAGTCATTCTATAAAAGATAGAGCAGCTTTTGAAATGATTAAAGATGCTTTAGATAGTAAAAAAATTAATCAAGATACTACAATAGTTGAAGCAACTAGTGGAAATACTGGAATTTCTTTGGCTATGATTTGTGCAGATTTGGGACTTAAATTTATTGCTGTAATGCCCGAATCTATGAGTTTAGAAAGAAGAAAAATGATAACACTCTTTGGCGCTAGGTTAGAATTAACTCCTGCAAATTTAGGAATGAAAGGAGCGGTTGATAAAGCAAATGAAATATTATTAAATACTCCAAATTCTTTTATGGTTTCTCAATTTGAAAATATTTCAAATAAAAATGCGCATCGTAAGAATACGGCTTTAGAAATTTTAAGAGATTTGGATAATGAACTTGATATTTTTGTAGCTGGTTTTGGAACTGGCGGTACTATTAGTGGAGTTGGGGAAATACTAAAAGAAAAATTAGAAAAAGTGCATATTGTTGGAGTCGAGCCTCTAAATTCTCCATTGCTTAGCAAAGGTGAAGCGGGAAGCCATAAAATACAAGGAATAGGGGCGAATTTTATACCTGCTATTTTAAATAAAGAAGTTATAGATGAAGTGATCACAGTAAGTAATGAAGATGCTATAAATACAGCCAAAGAACTTGCCAAAAGTGGTTTAATGGTAGGTATATCAAGTGGAGCAAATGTATTTGCCGCAAGTATGCTAGCAAAGAAATTTCCAGATAAAAGAATTTTAACTATGCTAAACGATACGGCTGAAAGATACCTCTCAACCGATCTTTTTGCTTAAGTATAATTATTGAGAATTTAGAAAAATTCTAAGTTCTCTTAAAATTTCTTGTGGATTTAAATCGTTAATTTCTTTATAAAAATGACCTTTTTCATCAATAAGATAAAGCATATTGCTATGTGCTATAGAATAACCCATAAAAGAATCATTTAGATCTATTTTTTGATATTGAACATTATATTGTTTTGTTATTTTTTGAAGAGTTTTTTCATCTTTTGCAATTAAGGCATCTGCTTTTGGGTAAAAGTATCGTAACCATTCGTTTGTATTGCTTAAGTTATTATCTCTATTTGGATCTAAAGAAATAAAAAGAAGGTGAGCCTTAGGATTATTGATTTGCTTTAAGGCTTTGCCTACTAAACTAAGAGTTGCCGGACAAACATCAGGGCAATAAGTATATCCAAAATAGATAATAAGCTTATCTCCTTTAAAATCTTTTAGGGTGGTTTCCTCTTTTAAGTCTGATTTTAAGATAAAATCATAAGAATTTTGATGATTTTTAATAAAAAATATTACACCTAAAATAATGGCAACTATAACTATAAACAAAATAATATTTTTTTTCATTTTTTTAGCTCAAAATCAAAATAAAACCCTATGGGTTTATTATTATCCATAAATTCTACCCTGAAACGCATAGTATCTAAAACGCAAGCAGCAAGAACTATTTTACTTTCATAGTCTGTTGAATTTAATCGATGTATTTTAGGTTTAATTTCGCCCATATACATATTTAATCCATAAATTTTAATTCCTAAGTTGTTATAATTTCCTAGATTTACAATCTTTAGATTTGTAACATCTAAAGATTGTAAGGGTTTGGGATTTAGGGAAATTAAGACTTTTTTATTGTTAAAACTATATGTGCAGTCTTTAACATTAAGATCGCAAGTCAATGGGGTAGAAAAATCAGTTTTTGTTATTTTTTGAGAATCTTTTATTACATAAAAATCAAAAATAATATATAAAATAGCAATAACAAAAGCAAAAGCTAGGATAAAAATAATTTTTCTCATTAATTAAAATTCTTTAGAATCAATATTTTTTAACTCTATGGTTTTGTGATTATTAAATTTTAAATCTAAATTTACCTTCGTGTCTTTAATAATAGGTTTTTTTAGTTTTAAAAGCATTATATGGTAACCTCCAGATTTAAGCTCTGTGCTTGAATGAGCTTTTATAATAATTTCAGGAATTTTTTGCATCATCATTTTTCCATCTTTATGTATATGTGTATGCAGTTCACTGACTTCACTGATATCGCTTTTGGCACTTATTAGAGCAATATCCTTATTAGTATTATTAAAAATAGTAAGAAAAATAGCACTATTTTGCGCATGAGGTGGAGTTTGTTTTACAAAGGCATTTTTTACCTCTATATCATTAACAGCCCAAAGATTTACAGCAAAAAGAGCACCTAAGAGAAGAATTTTTTTCATATTGTATCCTTATTTTTATAATATTAAATATTTGTTCATTATATCAAAAAATATTTTTATTTGAATATAAAATTTTGAAAATTTTTCAATGTGTGTTACCTGTTTGAAAATTTTTTTGCATAGTAACATCAAAATCAAAGAAAAAACCAGTTGGAGCATTATTGTTTAAAAATTCAACCCTAAATCTAGAATCATCGGTAATGCTTCTACCTATAAAATTTATAAGAATATCACCATTAACTATATTAAATTTAGGAATGATATCGCCTATATAGGAATTTAAACTATAAATTTTAATCTTTAAATTAGAATAATGAGGAAAATTCTTAATTTTTATAGTAGTTTTATTGAAAATTTTTATAGGTTTTGGGTAGGCTGAAACTTCAATATTTTTTTTATTAAAAGAAAAAACACAATCTTGTAAATTTAAGTCACAAGTTAGAGGTTGGCATGTATTTAAGCTAAATATACTTTCTTTCTTTTTATCATATAATGTATAAAAAGCTAAAAACAAAATGCCTAAAAAAGACATTCCTATAAAAAAATTTCTTATCATTATAGACAACCTTTTAAAACAAGCCTTTATGATTTGTAAAAATTATATCATAAATAAGGCTGCATTGTTAATATAATTAATATTTTTTAAGAAAAAAAATATTATAATCACAAACATTTTTGACTTAAAAAATTTGAAATACCTAAGGAAAAACATTGTTAAAACGACTTGCTTTATTAATTGCACTTTCTTCATTGATGTTGCATGCCTCAGATCTTGTTAAAATTTATCTTAATCAAGGATTAGATGCTGTTGGTGTAGCGATTGAAAAAGAATTAACTCAAAAGGATTTTTGGTTAAGTGAAATAGGAGATAAAAATATTTCACTTGGATACTATGATGATAATGTTGCTATCGTGCTTACAAATAAAACAGATAAAATTCTCCGTGTTTATTCTTACGAGGACGGAAAAATAAGAAAAGATTTTGAACAAAAAGAAATAATAACTGGATTAATGGGTGATAAAAAAATAGAAGGAGATTTGAAAACTCCAGTAGGTTTTTATGAGTTAGGCCGTAAGTTTAATCCAGGTGATCCTTATTATGGTCCCTTTGCTTTTGCCACAACTTATCCAAATTTACTTGATAAAGTACAAGGAAAAACAGGTGGTGGTATTTGGATCCATGGCTATCCTTTAGATGGTTCTAGACTTGATGAATTTAAAACAAGAGGGTGTATTGCTTTATTTAATAATAATTTGGAGAAATTTGCAAAAGTTGTGCAAGATAAAAAAGTTTTTGTTATGACAGAAGAAAAAGAAAAAATTAGAGCTAAAAAGGATCAAATCGCTAGTTTATTGGCTGATCTTTTTACATGGAAACTAGCTTGGACAAATAGTGACACTAATGCCTATTTAAGTTTTTATGATGAGCAAGAATTTAAACGTTTTGATAAAATGAAATTTGAACAGTTTGCTTCCATGAAAAAATCTATTTTTTCTCGTAAAGAAGATAAAAAGATTAAATTTTCAGATATTAATATCAGCCCTTATCCGAATTTAGAAAATGAAACTATGTATAGAATTTCATTTTATGAGGATTATTACACTAAAAACTATCGGTTTAGAGGCGATAAAATTTTATACGTTAAGATAGATAGTAAAGGTAAAATGAAAATTTTAGCAGAGCAATAAATGTCTTTAATAAAAATTGATCAAAAAGCTTATGAATACAATTTAAGACATATTGCTAAAAAAATAGGGAGTTTTCAAAGATTAATTTGTGTTTTTAAAGATAATGCATATGGACATGGAGCTAAGCTTTTAGCTCCATTAGCCAAAAATTTAGGAGTTTCTTTTGTTGCTGTTAAGAGTGAAGAAGAAGCTCGAGAAATCGAAGAATTTTTTGAGAATATATTAATACTATCACATCGTCCTCATGGTAATGAAAATTCTCGATTTATTTATGCTTTAAATGACATTTCTCAAGTAAAAAATTACAAGCAAGATATAAAAATACATCTAAAAATAGATACAGGCATGCATCGCAATGGAATTTGTGTAGAAAATTTAGAGCATGCTATAAATCTTATTCAAGGTAGTGATTTAAAACTTACTGGAATGTTTACACATTTTGCTAGTGCAGATGAAATGGATGGAAGTTTTTTTGTTCAAAAAGAAAATTTTCAAAAAGCTAAAAAGATAGTAAAAAAATATTTTTCAAATTTATTATTTCATTCGTATAATTCTGCAGCATTATTTAGAGGGAAAATTCCTGAAGATGAATATTGTAGAGTTGGGCTTGTTCAATTTGGATATGGGGATTCAAATTTAAAAAGAGTTTTAAGTTTGTATGCTCATAGATTAAGTCAAAGGATTTTACAAAAAGGACAGAGCATAGGATATGGAGGCATTTTTACTGCTGCAAAGGATATGGAAGTAGCAACTTATGATTTGGGTTATGCTGATGGTCTTTTTCGCTACAATGGAAGGGGGGAGTTAGTGCTTGGAAATGGAAAAGCAATGCTTGGAAAGATGTCAATGGATAGTTTTTCTTGTGAAAATTCTGGTGAGGAAATTTGCGTGTTTAAAGATGCTGATATTTGGGCTGATTTTTTTCATACTATTAACTATGAAATTTTAGTAAAATTAAATCCTAATATTCAAAGAGTTCTAGTATAAATATGTTTAATATAGTTTTAGTTCACCCTAGAATACCGCAAAATACAGGTAGTATAGGTAGAATGTGCTTTAATGCTGGTTTTAAACTTCATATTGTTAAACCAATTGTTTTTGATATTTCACAAAAGGCTGTTAGAAGGGCAGGACTTGATTACTGGGATAAATTAGAGCCTATTATTTGGGAGAATCTTGAAGAATTTTTGAATGAAAATATGATTTATAAAAATCGCTTTTTTTTCGCAACAACTAAGAGTCAAAAAGCTTATTTTGATGCAGAATTTCAAAAAAATGATTTCTTATTCTTTGGAAGTGAGAGTTATGGTTTGCCTATGGAATTAATGCAATTAAATTGGGAAAATGCTATAACTATACCTATGAAATCTTATGGAAGAAGTTTAAATTTAGCCACAAGCGTTGGTATAATCTCTTATGAAGCTTTAAGACAAAATTTTAGAAATTTTGCTTCTTAAAAGTTTCAAATTTACACAATAGCTTAAAACAAATAAAATCATAAAGTCCTTTTTATAAAAATTATGTTAAAGTAAAATTTAGATTATTTTTTGAGGAGTTTAGATGAATTTAGATATTATGCTAGATTTTGCCAATAAAGCGTCTGATATTATAGCTAATAAGATTGTCCCAAATACAGACATTATTATGGTAGTTTTACTTATTGTTTGTGGGCTTTATTATAGTTTTTTAACTCGCTTTGTTCAGTTTCGTATGTTGAGTTCTGTATTTAAAATTCTTACAGAAAAAAACGAAGGACACGCTAAAGAACATATTTCACCTTTTCAAGCATTAATGATCTCAACTGCTTCTAGAGTTGGTATAGGAAATATTGCTGGAATTTCTTTGGCATTGGCTACAGGTGGAGCTGGTGCTTTATTTTGGATGTGGGTTATGGCATTTTTTGGTGGTGCCTCAGCATTTGCTGAAAGTACCTTAGCTCAAGTTTACAAATCAAAAGATGATACAGGCGGGTTTAAAGGTGGTCCAGCTTATTATATAAAAAAAGCCTTAGGCTCACATTTTTTTGGAGCTTTTTTTGCTTTTATTCTTATTATTACTTATGCTTATGGATTTAATGGACTTCAAAGTCAAACAATGACTTCGTCTTTTAAAGTTTATTATGATATGTTTAATCCAAATGCTGCTGTAGATTTTGCATCAAGTTCTTGGCCAATGATTATTGGTATTGTTTTAACTATTTTTGGTGCATGGATGTTTTTTTCTCACCATACTAAAATAGGTAAAATTAGTTCTTTAATTGTTCCTTTTATGGCTTTAGCTTATGTTTTACTTGCCGTGATTGCTGTTTTAATGAATTTTGATAAAATTCCTTCTGTGATTCATATGATTTTACAAAGTGCTTTTGATTTTAAAGCGATTTTTGGTGGTTTTGCTGGTTCTGCTTTGGTTATAGGGATTAAAAGAGGACTTTTTTCAAATGAAGCGGGTATGGGCTCGGCACCTAATGCAGCTGCAGCAGCTTTGACAAGTCATCCAGCTAAACAAGGTGTTATACAAGCCTTTTCAGTTTTAATTGATGTTGTTGTTTGTACAAGTTCTGGATTTTTAGTTCTTTTTTCTATGGCATATTTAGGACTTGGAGAAAATAAAATTGATGGTGGAATGCCTTTAGTTCAAGAAGCTATGCGTGAGTATTACGGTAGCTTTGGAATCCATTTTATTACTATAGCTATTGTTCTTTTTGCAATAACTTCTTTAATAGGAAATTATTATTATGCTCAAGCTAATGTTAAATATTTAACAAATTCCAAATTTGTAATGAATTTGTTTAGAATTACAGCTGTGGCTATGATTTTTATAGGCTCGCAAATGAATTTAAAACTTGCTTGGAATTTGGCTGATTTGACTATGGCTTTCATGGCAACGACAAATATTATATCTTTATTGCTTTTAGGTGGTATAGTAAATAAAGTTTTAAAAGATTTTAATACGCAACAAAAATCTGGTATAGATCCTAAATTTAATGCTAGCAAACTTGGAATTAAAAACGCTGAATGTTGGGATTAAAATTCATAAGCCTTAGTGGCTTATGAATTAATGATTTAAAACCTTGTTTAAAAATTCTCTCAATCTTTCATTGCTAGGATTTTCAAATACTTCTTTAGGGCTTGCATCAACAGCAATTTTTCCTTTATCCATAAAAAATATACGATTGGCAACATTTCTAGCAAAGCCCATTTCATGAGTTACTACAAGCATAGTTAAACCTTCTTTTGCAACATCTTTCATAATGCTTAGAACCTCGCCTATCATTTCAGGATCTAGAGCTGAAGTAGGTTCATCAAATAAAATAACATCAGGATTCATCATCAAGCTTCTAGCAATAGCTATGCGTTGTTTTTGTCCACCAGAGAGCTTATGGGGCATTATATTTTCTTTGTCTGCTAAACCCACCTTAGCAAGAAGTAATTTTGCTTTTTTTATGGCTTCTTCTTGACTTAAAATTCCTGTTTTAATTGGTGTTAAACATAAATTTTCCATAACATTTTTATTAGCAAAAAGATTAAAATGCTGAAATACCATGCTAACTTTTTGCCTGATCTTATTAATATCAATTTCTTTATCAAGTATGTTTTGCTTATTGATTAAAATTTCCCCACTATCAGCTAGTTCTAAGCGATTGATGCAGCGTAAAAATGTACTTTTTCCGCCTCCACTTGGACCTATGATAGCTATTACATCGCCTTTTGAGATTGTAGTGTTAATATTTTTTAAAACTTCTAATTCTCCATATTTTTTTTGTAAATTTTTAACTTCAATCATTTTTATTCATCCTAAGTTCAAGTTTTTTTGCAAAATAACTAAAAATTTTTACACTTACATAATAAACAAGTCCAGTGAAAATAATAGGCTTTGGATTGTAAAGTACGGCTTGCAAGCTTTGACTTTGCATGGTAATATCAATAACACTAATAAATCCTACAACAGAAGTTTCCTTAAATAAAGAAATAAATTCATTAGCTAATGCAGGTAGAATGTTTTTAGTAGCCTGAGGAAGAATAATTTCTTTCATTGAAGTTTTGTAATCAAGTCCCATTGCTCTTGCAGCTTCCATTTGTCCTTTATCTACACTATTAATGCCACTTCTTACAATTTCTGCTATATAAGCCGAGCTATTAAGTCCTAGTGCAAGAATGGCTGCATAAAGGTTGTCTATAAAAGTAAAAATTACAAAAGCAAAAATCATCAATTGTAAAATTACCGGTGTTCCTCGTATAATGTCTATATATTCATCTATAATAAAATTAAGTGTTTTAAATTTAGAGAAGCGTAAAATAGCTAAGCTAAAACCAATAATCACTCCGATAATAACAGCACAAGCAGTTAATAAAAGCGTAATAAGATAACTTTTTAAATAAGCTTTTGCATTTTCTGTATAGCCATAGCTTGCAACTCCACTAGGATCTTGAATTTTTAATATTTCTATCGGGAAAGAAAAATAGCCCCATAAAATAATAATAACAAAAAAAACAAAAATTCTTATATTTTTCTGATTCAATTTGTAAACCTTTTCAGAGAAATTATTTAAAAAAAGATTTTATAGAAATATCTTTGAATTTTCTCTAAAGATTTAAAAAAATGTGTTAGAATTTCCCAAAAATAAGGTTGTATTTATGGAAATTTTAGATTTCATTCTAATAGTTATTTTTGTGTTTTTAATGATTGTTTTGGTTATAGGTTTCAATCATCAAATGATGCAAAAAAACAAAGAAAGAGAAGAAAGATTTAAAAAATATAAAAAAGGAGAACAAAATGAGTAAAAAAGTATTAATTCCATTGGCTCAAGGTTTTGAAGAAGCTGAATTTATAGGAATTGCGGATGTTTTAAAACGAGCAAAAGAATTAAATCCAGATTTGGAAGTTGTTATAGCTTCGTTAAACAGTGAGTTATTGGTAAAAGGTGCTAATAGCATTAGTATAAAAGCAGATTGTTCTATAGAGGATGTTGATATAGAAAATTTAGATGCTATTGCTTTGGCGGGTGGCTTTGAAGGTATGATGAATCTTAAGAATTCAAATGTTATTTTAAATATCATTAAACAACTTCATAGCAAAAATAAAATTGTTGCCGCAATCTGTGCTTCTCCTATAGTTTTAAATGAAGCAGGTGTTTTAGAGGGCGAGTTTGCTTGTTATCCTAGTTGTGAAGTTGGACTTAATGGAAATCGTGTTAACAAGGCTGTAGTTGTAAATAAAAATGTTATAACTTCAGCAGGTCCAGCTACGGCAATTCTTTTTGGTTTAGAACTAGCTAAAAAGTTATGCGGTGATGAAATTTATCAAAAATTATACGAGGGAATGTTGCTACCTTTGACAAAATAGTTTAAATGGTAGTTTTTCTACCATTTAAATTAAAATAAAGCTTGAGGATTTTCTTTTTTAGTTTTTTCCTTAGGCAGTTCAAAACCTCCAAGCATATGAAAATGCAAATGAAAAACTTCTTGTCCACTATTTTTTCCACAGTTTGTTACCAAGCGATATCCACTTTTATCTACACCTAAAAGAACAGCTAATTCTTGTATGAAACTTGTCATTTTGGCCATAAGTTCAGGATCAAATTCTTGAAAGTCTTTAAAATATTTTTTAGGGATTATAAGTATATGTATGGGTGCTTTGGGTGCAATATCATGAAATGCTAGAAAATCGTCACTTTCAAGCACTTTATTGCATGGAAGTTTACCTTCAACTATGAGTTCAAAAATTGTTTTTTCTTGCATTATTTATCCTTTTTTATTGTTGGTTTGATACAATTATATCTTTAAAGTTTGGTTTTTATGCTGAATTTAAAATAGTTTTTAATAGAATTAGAACTTGAAATATTTTATTTAAGGTAAGAAAATTGCAAAATTTTATAGAACAGATTCAAAAATGTGAGAATTTAAATGATTTGGAAGCCATTAGGATTTCCGTTCTTGGAAAAAAAGGTATTTTAACAGAAGGCTTTACAAAGCTTAAAGAGTTAGAAGATGAGGCGAAAAAAGAATTTGCTGCTAAATTAAATGCACAAAAAGAAATATTTAATGAGGCTTATTTAGCCAAATTTAAAGATTTGGAAAATCTTGCTTTAGAAGAAAGAATGAAACAAGATGCTTTAAATTTTAACTATTTTGATGAAAGTATTACAACAGGTGCCTTGCATCCTGTTATGAGCACCATGGATAAAATCATAGAATATTTTATAGCTTTGAATTTTAGCATAGAAAAAGGGCCTTTAATAGAAGATGACTTTCATAATTTTGAAGCGTTAAATTTACCTAAATCTCACCCCGCAAGAGATATGCAAGATACCTTTTATTTTGATGATAAAAGGCTTTTAAGAACACAAACTTCGCCAGTGCAAATACGGACAATGCTTGCACAAAAACCTCCTATTAGGATGATAGCCCCTGGTGCTGTATTTAGAAGAGATTTTGATATTACGCATACTCCTATGTTTCATCAAGTTGAAGGCCTTGTGGTGGAAGAAGGGCAAAAGGTTAGCTTTGCAAATTTAAAAAGTGTATTGGAAGATTTTTTGCGTTATATGTTTGGAGATGTGAAAGTTCGTTTTCGTCCAAGTTTTTTCCCATTTACAGAACCTTCTGCTGAAGTTGATATTTCTTGTGTATTTTGCAAAGGAAAGGGTTGTAGAGTTTGCAAACATACAGGTTGGCTTGAAGTTTTAGGATGTGGAATAGTTGATCCTAATGTTTATAATTTTGTTGGTTATGAAAATGTAAGTGGTTATGCTTTTGGATTGGGAGTAGAACGTTTTGCAATGCTTTTGCATCAAATTCCAGATTTAAGATCTTTATTTGAAGGTGATTTGAGATTATTGGAGCAGTTTAGATGATAATTACTAAAAGTTGGTTGAATGATTGGTTAGAACTTGAAGAAATAAGTTCAGATAAAATAGCTAAAACTTTAAACTCTATAGGTATAGAAGTTGATAGGGTTGGCGCTTTAAAGGCTCCAGATAAAGTTGTTGTAGGCTATGTTAAGGAAAAAATTAAACATGAAAATTCAGATAAATTAAGCATTTGTCAAGTTGATATCGGAAGTGAAACCTTGCAAATTGTCTGCGGTGCTGCGAATGTTGATGCAGGACAATTTGTAGCTGTTGCAACTAAAGGTGCTATCATGTCAAACGGTATGGAAATAAAAGAAGCAAAATTGCGAGGAGTGGATTCTTGTGGTATGCTTTGTTCTAGTTTAGAACTGGGTTTTGAAAAAATCAATGAAGGAATTATGCTTTTAGATGAGAGTATAGGGAAATTAGAACTTGGGAGACCTTTAAATACTTATGAAATTTTTAATGATGAGCTAATAGAAGTGGAACTTACTCCTAATAGGGGTGATTGTTTAAGTATTTATGGTATAGCTCGTGATTTAGCCGCAGCTTTAAATTTAAATTTAAAAGAACCAAAACCATTTAAAGAAAGTGAAAATGTTTTAGGTATCGGTAGAATTTTGCGCTTAGCAGCTGAGAAAGAACTTAATGGACTTTATAATTATCGAGCCATAGGGCTAAAAGAAGAAATTCAAACAAATTTATTGCTTAGTTTAAGACTTGCTCAAATTGAAGGTTTGGGAAAAAATTCCATAGAAAATTTATTAAATTATGCAACGCATTCAACTGGTGTTCTTTTTAATGCTTATGATTTAAGTAGTTTTTCTGAAAAAGATGAAGAATTTACCATTAATTTAAGCAAGCAAGTGCATGGAGAAACAAAAGTATCTTACAAAGATAAACTTTTAAGCTTTAGCGGAATTTTCCAAAATAATGAAAGTAGATGTAAAGATGATTCTAAAATAATTATTATTGAGGCTAATTATACCGATCCATTGGTAATTGCAGATGCTAAAATATATCATAAAGATCAAGATGAAAAAATGCTTTATAGAAGTTTTAGGGGAAGTGAACCTAAATTAAATTTAGGAATGGATTTTTTGCTTGGTATTTTTGAGCAGATTCCAAATCTTGTTATTTATAGTTCTTCTCAACAAATTTTAACTGACAAAGAATTACCAATCATACCAATAAGTATTGAAGGTATTAGCGATATAATAGGACAAAATGTTGATAAAGATGAAGTATTAAAAATATTAAAGAAATTAGGTTTTGAGCTCATACTTTCAGGTGAAGGGCTTATAAATGTTAAAGCACCTTTACATCGTCCTGATATTAAAAATTTATCAGATATTTGCGAGGAAGTTGTAAGAATTATAGGTATTGATAATATTGCTTCCAAGGGTTTAGAATTTATAGAAAAAAATCGTTTAAATTCTGCATATAAAAATTATATTGAGTTTTTAAATTTAAGAAAAAGAGCAGTAGCTAGTGGTTATTTTGAAAGCTTACATTATGTTTTGGATAATGGAGAAGAACTTAAAAGATTAGGTTTTGACTCTGTTAAATTAAAACTAATCAATCCAATTACAGCAGAACTTAATACTTTAAGAACAACCCTTTTAAATCATTTGTTAAATGCAGCAAGTTTAAATGCAAAAAATTCTAAAAAAATTATTAAACTTTTTGAATTAGGGGCTGTTTTCAATGTTAATAATCAAGAATTAAATCGTATTGCATTTATCCATTCTGGCTTAAAAGAAGAAGCTAAAATTTCCAACAAGGCCAAACCTGAATCGGTGCAATTTTATGATTTTCTTTTAGATATTAAAAATATTATAGGTGATTTTAAACTAAAATCATCAAAATATAATATTTTAAGCCCTTATGAACAAGCAGATATTTATCTATCGGATATTAAAGTAGGTTTTATAGGCCGTTTGCATTTAAAAATAGAAAATGAGAGAGATTTACCAAAAACATATATTTGCGAACTTGATTTAGATTTAATCAGGCAAGATTTTAAAATAGCTAAGCCTTACTCCAAATTCCCAGCTATCACTAGAGATCTTAGCGTGTTAATACCTAAAGGTTTTGAATACAATCAGATTAAAAATTGTATCGAAGAATTGAATTTAGAAATACTTGAAAATTTTCGTTTAGTTGATATTTATAGTGATGAAAACCTTAAAGAATTTTATAGCATTACTATAAGTTTTTCTTTTAGGGATATAAATAAAACTCTAGAAGATAATCAAGTGAATGAATGTATGGATAAAATTTTAAATACTCTTAAAAATTTGGGTCTTGATTTAAGATGAAAATTTACAAATTGCAAACCCCTGTAAATGCTATACTTGAAAATATAGCAGCAGATAAAAGCATATCTCATCGTTTTGCTATATTTTCGCTTTTAACACAAGAAGAAAATAAGGCTCAAAATTATCTCTTAGCTCAAGATACTTTAAACACTCTTGAAATTATAAAAAATCTTGGAGCTAAAATTGAACAAAAAGATTCTTGCGTCAAAATTATACCCCCTAAAGAAATTTTATCTCCAAATTGTATTTTAGACTGTGGAAATTCAGGAACTGCTATGCGTTTGATGATAGGATTTTTAGCAGGAATTTCTGGTTTTTTTGTTTTAAGTGGAGATAAGTATTTAAACAATCGTCCTATGAGAAGGATAAGCAAACCACTTACTCAAATAGGCGCTAGAATTTATGGAAGAAATGAGGCAAATTTAGCTCCACTTTGTATAGAAGGTCAAAAATTAAAAGCTTTTAATTTTAAAAGCGAAATTTCTTCGGCTCAAGTTAAAACAGCTATGATTTTATCTGCTTTTAGGGCTGATAATGTATGCACTTTTAGTGAAATTTCTCTTAGTCGAAATCATAGTGAAAACATGCTAAAGGCTATGAAAGCTCCAATAAGGGTTAGTAATGATGGCTTAAGTCTTGAAATAAATCCTTTAAAAAAACCTTTAAAAGCTCAAAATATAATCATTCCTAATGATCCTTCTTCGGCTTTTTATTTTGTTTTAGCAGCTATTATTTTACCTAAATCTCAAATTATTTTAAAAAATATTTTGCTTAATCCTACTCGTATAGAGGCGTATAAAATTTTGCAAAAAATGGGTGCCAAACTTGAAATGACAATAACTCAAAATGATTTTGAAACTATTGGTGAGATCAGGGTGGAGTCTAGCAAGCTTAATGGCATAGAAGTTAAAGATAATATCGCTTGGTTAATAGATGAAGCGCCTGCTTTGGCTATAGCTTTTGCTTTGGCTAAGGGTAAATCTAGTTTAATAAATGCTAAAGAATTACGCGTTAAAGAAAGCGATAGGATTGCTGTGATGGTTGAAAATCTAAAGCTTTGTGGTGTTGAAGCTAGAGAACTTGATGATGGTTTTGAAATAGAAGGTGGATGCGAACTAAAATCTTCAAAAATTAAAAGCTATGGAGATCACCGTATTGCTATGAGTTTTGCTATTTTAGGTTTGCTTTGTGGAATCGAGATTGATGATAGTGATTGTATAAAAACTTCTTTTCCAAATTTTATAGAGATTTTATCAAATTTAGGAGCTAGGATTGATTATTGAATTAGCAAAAAACTATGGTTTTTGTTTTGGTGTTAAAAGAGCTATTAAAAAAGCAGAACAAATAAAAGATGCTGCAACTATAGGCCCTCTTATTCACAATAACGAAGAAATTTCTCGTTTGCAAAAAAATTTTAATGTCAAAACTTTGGAAAATATACAAGCTTTAAGTAATGAAAAAAAGGCTATTATAAGAACTCATGGTATTACAAAGCAAGATTTAGAAGAATTGAGAAAAAAAGATATAGAAATTTTTGATGCCACTTGTCCTTTTGTTACAAAACCACAACAAATTTGCGAGCAAATGAGTAAGGAGGGTTATGAAGTTGTTATTTTTGGAGATGAAAATCATCCCGAAGTTAAAGGAGTCAAAAGTTATGTAAGTACAAAAGCTTATGTAGTTTTGGATAAAAAAGAACTTCAAAATATAAAACTTCCTAATAAAATAGCTGTAGTAAGCCAAACAACTAAGAAGCCTGAGCATTTTATGGAGATAGTAAATTTTTTAATACTTAAAACCAAAGAAGTAAGAGTTTTTAACACTATATGTGATGCAACCTTTAAAAATCAAGATGCCATTAAAGAACTCTCGCTTAAAAGTGATGTTATGGTTGTTGTAGGGGGTAAAAACTCAGCCAATACAAAACAACTTTTTTTGATTGCAAAAACCAATTGTGAAGATAGCTATCTAATTGAAACCGAAGAAGAGTTAAAAAAAGAATGGTTTTTAGATAAAAAACATTGTGGCATTAGTGCAGGTGCTAGTACTCCTGATTGGATTATACAAAAAGTTATCGCCAAAATAGAAAATTTTAGAATTAATTAAAAAATGTTTTTAAATAGAATAAAAAAGTCAAAAATTTAAAAAAAATTAACAAAAATAAAAAAACTTAACACTAATTAAAGAAAAATAAGGTAAAATCAATCAATTTCTAAAAATTATTTTAAAGGACCATAATGAGCGAGGTGAACAAAAAAGTTCAAGACGGCGTAGATGATTATCTTGAGGAAGAAGATTTTGGACAGCTTTTAGAAGCTTTTGATAAATCAAGAGAAGAGGCTACAACAGAGGGTGTGATTGTAGAGATCAAAAATGATGAAGTTTATGTAGATATAGGTAAAAAATCTGAAGGTATTTTAGCTCTTAGCGAAATACAAGGTGACAATTCTAAGCTATTGTTTAATGTAGGTGATAGTATTAAAGTTGCTGTTATGGGTTCTCGTGGTGGCAGATCTTTACTTTCTCATAAAAAAGCTTTGAGAAAAGAAAAAGTTATTGAATTTATTAAAAACTATCAAGAAAATCAAGATGATATTTTTACCGTAAAAGTAGTTGGAAAAAATAAAGGCGGATTGATAGTTGTTGATGAAAATGATGTTGAATTTTTCTTACCAAAATCTCAATATGGCTTTAAAGAAACAAATAATATTATAGGCAAAACGTTTAAAGTTAAAATTATTAAAATCGACAAAGATGAGCAAAGTATCATTGTTTCTCGTAAAAAAACTTTAGATGATGAGAGAAGAAAACGAAAAGAATTGATCAATAATGTAGCACAACAAGAAGATTTAATTGAAGGTATTGTAAAAAAAATTACCACTTATGGTATGTTTGTAGATGTAGGAGGTGTTGATGGCCTTGTTCATTACAGCGAAATTTCTTACAAAGGACCTGTAAACCCTGGAACACTTTATAAAGAGGGCGATAAAGTTCCAGTTAAAGTAATAAAGTATGATAAAGAACGCAAACATTTATCCTTATCTATAAAAGCGGCTTTACCTGATCCATGGAGCGAGATAAAAGATACTCTTGATATAGGTGATACCATTAAAGTAATAGTATCAAATATAGAGCCTTATGGTGCTTTTGTGGATTTAGGAAATGATATAGAAGGATTTTTACATATCAGTGAAATTTCTTGGGATAAAAATATTAAAAATCCAAAAGATTATATCAATAAAGGTCAAGAAATTGATGTTGAAGTAATTGAAATCAATCCAAATGAAAGACGCTTAAGGGTTTCTTTAAGAAATTTACTTTCTAGACCTTTTGATGAATTTATGAAATCTTACAAAATTGCAGATGTGGTTGAAGGAGAAATTACCTCAGTAACTTCTTTTGGTGCATTTGTTAAACTTGGTGGTATTGAAGGTTTATTGCATAATGAAGATGCTTCTTGGGATAGAAACGATAAATGCAAAGACAAATTCTCTCAAGGGGATAAAATCAAGGTAAAAATTATCAAAATAGATGAAGAAAACCAAAAAATATCATTAAGTACAAAAGAATTAAGCAGTTCTCCAGTGCAAGAATATGCTAAAATTCATAAAGTCGGCGATATTGTAAAAGGTGCTATCCGTGATATTAAAGATTTTGGTGTTTTTGTAGAGCTAAGTAAAAATGTTGATGCTTTAATTCATAAAGAAGATATAAGCACTTCTATGCTTGAAAATTTAAAAATTGGCGACGATATTGAAGCTGCTATAGTTTTTATTGATGAAAAGAAAAATAGAATTCGCCTAAGTGTTAAAAATCTTGTTAGAATAAAAGAAAGAGAAGTTCTTAATGAAATCAATAATGATGATAAAGTAACTTTAGGTGATATCATTAAAGATCAGCTAGCTTAATGAAAAAATACATTACAATAAGCATTTTGAGTATTTTATTACTCATTTTGCTTGCTGTTGTTTTTACATTGCTTTGGCAATTTAAAGCTAATGTAAATTTCATTCCACAATTTGCTAAAGATACAAATACGCAGCCAAGCATTCAAACCCAAAATCAAGATCTTTCATGGCAAGAAGAATTAGCAAAATGGCCTACAAGAGATTTTACCCCAGCAGCAGAAAAATTTACCTTATATTTTGATGCGGATACTAGCGAGCTTAAGGAGAAAAATAAATATTATCAACTTATAGTTGGAAAATATGATATTTATTCTATGTTTTGCTTAAGACAGACTTTAAATTCTTTTAATGTGAAGTATTTTCTTCTTAAATCTGGCCATAGTCCAGAAATCTTTTTGGATACAGGCAATGAAAAACTTATAGATGATATTATCAAAGAATTAAAAAAATATAAAATAAATACAGAAGTAAAGGAAATTTGGTTATGAAAAAAAAGATTATAGTGTGTGATGCTATTTTGGATAAAGGTGTCGATATTCTAAGAAAAGCTGAAGATATTGAGCTTATAGAAGCTGCAAAATTTCCAAAAGATGAACTTATGCAAATGCTAAGCGATATTGAAGTTGCAATTACTAGAAGTTCTACGGATGTAGATGTAAATTTTTTAAATCATGCCAAAAAATTAAAAGCGCTTGTGCGTGCCGGGGTGGGCGTAGATAATGTTGATATTCCAGAGTGTTCTAAACGAGGAGTGATTGTGATGAATGTCCCAACTGCAAATACTATTGCCGCAGTTGAACTAACAATGGCACATCTTTTAACATCAGCTAGAAGCTTTGTCAATGCTCATAATTTTTTAAAAATTGAAAGAAAATGGGAAAGAGAAAAATGGTATGGCATTGAATTGATGAATAAAACGCTAGGGGTTATAGGTTTTGGAAATATAGGTTCAAGAGTAGCTATCCGTGCTAAAGCATTTGGTATGAAAATTTTAGCCTATGATCCGTATATTTCTGCTTCTAAGATTACAGATTTAGATATGGAACAAGCAAAAAATTTGGATGAAATTTTAGAAAAAAGTGATTTTATTACCATTCACACACCAAAAACCAAAGAAACCAATGGTATGATAGGAAAGCAAGAAATTGCAAAAATGAAAGATGGAATAAGATTAATAAATTGTGCTCGTGGAGGATTGTACACAGAAGAGGCTTTATATGAAGGTTTAAAAAGTGGTAAAATAGCTTGGCTTGGTATAGATGTGTTCGATAAAGAACCCGCGACTAATCATCCTCTTTTAGACTTTGAAAATATTTCAGTTACTTCTCACCTAGGAGCAAATACTTTAGAAAGTCAAGACAATATCGCAAGAGAAGCTTGTGAGCAAGCATTAAGCGCAGCACGAGGCGTGGCTTATCCTAATGCCTTAAATTTACCAATTAAAACTGAAGATTTACCACCTTTTGTAGCTCCTTATATAGAACTTGTTTCTAAAATGGCTTTTTTAGCTGTTCAAATTGATAAAAATCCTATAAAAAGTATTAAATTAGAGGCTGAAGGAATTATTGGTGAGTATGCAAATTCTATGCTAACTTTTGCAGCTGTTGGTGCTTTGGGTGGAATTTTAGGAGAGAAAATTAATTATGTTAATGCAGAATTTGTTGCCAAAGAAAAAGGAGTTGAATTATCTTGCGAAACTCTTCCAAATAGTGGTTATAATAATAAACTTAGCGTTAAAATTATCACCGAAAATTCAAATATCAGTGTTTCAGGAACAGTGTTTAATGAAAATGAACAACGCATAGTTGGATTAAATGGCTTTAAAACTGATTTTAAGCCAAAGGGAAAAATGATTATTTTTAAAAACAAAGACATACCAGGAGTTATAGCTAAAATCAGTTCCGTTTTGGCAGCTAAAAATATCAATATAGCTGATTTTAGGCTTGGTAGAGATGGTTTTGGGTATGCTTTGGCTGTTGTTTTGATTGATGAAAAAGTTCAAAAAGAAGTATTAGATGAACTAAAACAATTAGAGGCGTGTGTATTTGTCCAATATGTTGAAATTTAAAATTTTAATTATAGAAGATGATATAGATTTAAACGAACTGCTTGTTTTAAAGTTAAAATCTAGTGGTTATGAAGTTATATCTTTAGCGGATTTTTTTGGAGTTGAAGATTTGCTCGATAATGAGCAAATTGATCTTTTAATAGTCGATAGAAATTTGCCCAGTGGAGATTCTTTAGAAAAAATTCAAGATTTAAGAGAGCAAGGATATAAAGAAGCAGTTATTTTTCTTACAGCCAAGGCTTTACATCAAGATTTACTCGAAGGCTTTGAAAGTGGTTGTGATGATTATGTTTGTAAACCTTTTGATTTCAATGAGCTTTTGCTTCGCATTAAAGCAATTTTAAAACGCCATAAAAAAGAAGAAGAAAAACTATCTTTTGGTGATTTTATTTTAGATTTGGTTAGTTATGAATTCTTTTACAAAAATCAAAAATTAGAAATCTCAAATCTTGACTATGAGCTTTTAAAATGTTTTTTTGAAAATCCAAATACCTTGCTTACTAGACAATTTTTAAGCGAAAGTGTTTGGAAAGATGATACTACAAGTGATAAAACAATCAATATAGCTCTAACAAGACTTAGAAATAAATTTCCAAAACTAAAAGATCATATTATAAGTGTTAGGGGTATTGGCTATAAATTATGCTAAAAACTAAAAATATTTTTATAGTTTTTTTTGTTGTATTGGCTTTGATTTTTGGGTTTATTTTTTATACTTTTACTAATTCTTATCTTAATTTCTTGCTTATAAAACAATATGAACAAAAAATCAAAAGCCTTGATGATGTTTTAAAATTTTCTCTCTTAGAGCATTTAAATGATGCTAATATCAAGGATTTTGCTAAAGATACTAGGGCTGATTTTATTATCCTAAACAATGATATGAAAATAAGTTCTGTAAAAAATCCTGATTTTTTTTCTAATCTTAAAGAAGGAGAAATTTTAAATTTCAATTCAAAAAAAATTCTCACTAAAAGCTTTATTTACAAAGGATATAAATATATTATTATTGTTTATCCTCGTTTTTTAGATTTAGAACTTTTTTGGACAAAAATGGCAATCGGTTTTGGAGTATGCTTGCTGTTTGTTTTTATTTTAATGTTGTTGTTAGGTAGAAGAATAGAGAAAAATTTTAATAAAATTTTGGATTTTTTGGATTCTATAGGGGATCATAAAGTTGTTATATTAGAAAAAGGAATCTTTAAAGAATTTAATTTACTAAATGAGAAACTTTTAAAAACTAAGGATAAAATTCTAAAGAATACCCAAAAAAATAAAAAACAAAGCGATAAAATCACTTTAAAAAATACTCAGCTTGCTAGCGTGATTTCTGCTATTTCTCATGAGCTTAAAAATCCATTAAGCGTGATTGATCTTAGCTTAGAGATGCTAAAAGATGAGAAATTGGAAGATAAAAAATTAAAAAAGGAATTACTAGAAAAAATTTCACGTCAAAGCGTTAAACTTAATGCTTTAACCCATAAGCTTAATTTTGTTTTTAATCTTAATAGTGAAGCCTTGCAGATGCAAGAATTCGATCTTTTTTCTCTATGTGAAAAAATCACTAAAAACCCAGGCTTTGAAAGAGTTGCATTGCAAGGTAAAAGCACGAAAGTTAAGGCTGATGAATTTTTAATCGAGCAAGTGATTATAAATTTGCTTTCTAATGCTTTAAAATATAGTCAAAAAAAAGTCATTTTAACGGCAAGAGATCAAAAGATAATAGTGCAAGATTTTGGAAAAGGCATAGAAGAAGATAAAATAAAATTGATTACAAAAAAATTTTATAAAATTGATGTAAAAAGTGATAATTCTTTTGGTTTGGGACTTTTTTTAGTAAAGAAAATTTTAAATATACATAAAAGTTATCTTGAAATTTCTAGCACTTTAGGTTATGGTTCTAGTTTTAGCTTTAAACTCAGTCAAGGATAAAAAATGGCTCTTATAGATTTAATTGAAGCTTCAAAAAAATTTGGAGACAAAATAGTTTTAAATGAAGTAAATTTTAGCGCAAACGAGGGAGAAAAGATTGCTATTATAGGCAAAAATGGAGAAGGAAAATCTACTTTTTTAAAAACGCTTTTAGGCGCACTTCCTTTAGATAGCGGTAGAATAATAAGACAAAATGGAAAAAGCATAGCCATGCTTTCACAAACCGTTGATTTTAATGCAAATTTAAGCGTAAAAGAAGCCATCAAGCAAGAGCTTGTAGAAATTTACAATACCTTAGAAGAATATGAAATACTGCATAAAAAATTAGAAGAAGATCCTAGTAATAAAGATTATCTTCAAAAAATAGATACGCTTATGACTTTGATTGATAGTAAAGATGCTTGGAGTATAGAATCTAAAATAATACGCGTTTTAAAAGAATTTAGTTTACTTGAGTATGAAAATCGCATTATATCTACTTTAAGTGGTGGAGAAATACGCCGCGTTGGGCTTTGCATACTTTTACTAAAAAATCCTGATATTTTATTGCTTGATGAACCAACTAATCATTTAGATGTATATATGACAAGCTTTTTGGAAGAATTGCTAAAAAATTCAAAGATGTGTGTGATTTTTATTTCCCATGATAGATATTTTATTGACGCTATAGCACACAAGTGTGTAGAAGTAGAGCAGGGTAAGCTTAGTATTTTTAAAGGCGGATATGCAAACTATTTAGAGAAAAAAACACAAATTTTGCAAAGCCTTGCTAAGAGCCATGAAACTCTTTTAAAGCAATTAAAAAGCGAAGAAGAATGGCTTAGAAGAGGGGTTAAAGCAAGACTTAAAAGAAATGAAGGACGAAAAGAACGCATTTTTAAAATGCGTGAAGAAGCGAAAAAAAATCCTGGGGCAATCAAACGCTTAAAACTTGAAATTTCAAGAGCGGCTTTAAATTTTAATGGAGAAAAAACGATCAATCGTAAAAAAATGCTTTTTGAGCTTAAAAATATAAGCAAAAATATAAACAATAAAAATCTTTTTAAAGATTTTTCAACGCGTATTTTACAAGGTGAACGCATAGCTATCGTAGGAAGAAATGGTTGTGGAAAATCAACATTGTTAAAAATTCTTCTAGGGCAAATAAAACAAGATAGCGGTGAAATAAAACGCGGAGAGCTTAAGATAGGATATTTTGATCAGGCTAGAAGCTTGGTAAATTCTGATAAAAGCTTGCTTGAAATTTTTTGTCCCAATGGTGGAGATAGGGTTGAAGTTCGTGGTAAAAATATGCATGTTTATGGATATTTGAAAAATTTTCTATTTCCTAAGGAATTTTTAGATAAAAGCGTGGCTCTTTTAAGCGGCGGAGAGAAAAATCGCGTTGCTTTAGCCTTGCTTTTTGCTAAAGAATATGATGTTTTGATTTTAGATGAGCCAACTAATGATCTTGATATAGCTACGATTAATATATTAGAAGAATACTTACTTAGTTTTGAAGGGGCTATTTTGCTAGTATCACACGATAGATATTTTGTTGATAAAATCGCAACAAAACTTTATGCTTTTGAGGGAAATGGATATATAAATATTTTACACACTCTTTATACTGAATATCTTGAAAATGAAAAAGAAATTGAAGAATTGGATAATTTTGCTTTAGAGCTTCAAACCCAAGAGCAAAATAATAACCAAAAAGAAAAAAGCTCCAAAAAATTGAGCTACAAAGAAAATGAGATATTAAAAAACCATCCTGAAAAAATAGATTTTTTAGAGCAAAAGATAGCTAAATTAAATCAAGATTTATCCGATCCAAATGTATATCAAGAAATAGGTATTAACAAGCTTTATCAAGAGCTTGAAGTAATGCAAAAAGAACTTGAAATTCTAGAAAATGAGTATTTTTTAGTATTAGAGAAAAGCGAGAATTTATAATTAAAGAGATTTTATATTTTTTTTACTCTATGGAGCGGGAAACGAGATTCGAACTCGCGACCCCAACCTTGGCAAGGTTGTGCTCTACCCCTGAGCTATTCCCGCAAAAAATAAGTGGTGCCCGAGGTCGGACTCGAACCGACACAAGGTTGCCCTTACCAGATTTTGAGTCTGGCGCGTCTACCAGTTTCACCACTCGGGCTCATTTTTAAGATTTAAAGCTAAAATTATACTTTTTTAGGCTAAAAAATACTTTAAAAATAAAAAGTATTTTCAAAAAGACAATATAAAATTATATAATTTAAATTTTTGGAACAGTTATTGCTTTTGTTTATTAGCAATGTTTGAAAAGATTTTAACTTTAATACTTTAGAGGAAAAAAATGAGAATTACAAATAAACTTAACTTCACAAATAGTGTGAATAATTCTATGGGCGGTCAAAGTGCTTTATATCAGATATCTCAACAACTTGCTTCAGGTTTGAAAATACAAAATTCATATGAAGATGCAAGCACTTATATAGATAATACGCGTCTTGAATATGAAATTAAAACGTTAGAACAAGTAAAAGAATCAACAAGTAGAGCTCAAGAAATGACTCAAAATAGTATGAAAGCTTTACAAGATATGGTTAAACTTCTTGAAGATTTTAAAGTTAAAGTAACCCAAGCTGCAAGCGATAGCAATTCTCAAACCTCAAGAGAAGCTATAGCAAAAGAACTAGAACGTATAAAAGAAAGCATAGTTCAGCTTGCAAATACCAGTGTTAATGGTCAGTATCTTTTTGCGGGTTCTCAAGTTGCAAACAAACCTTTTGATTCTAATGGAAATTATTATGGAGATAAAAATAATATTAATGTAGTAACTGGAGCTGGAACTGAAAGCCCATACAATATACCAGGTTGGGATTTATTTTTTAAAGCAGATGGAGACTATAAAAAACAAATAAGCACTAATGTTAGTTTTACAGATAATCGTTGGGATTTAAATAAAGACCCTGATAAAACTAAATATCTCACAGGAGATTCTAAATGGCAACAACTTATCGGACAAAGTTATGTAAAAGATAATAGCTTAGATGCTGACAAAGACTTTGAGTATGATGATAGCAAACTAGATTTTCCTCCAACAACTCTTTATGTTCAAGGTACAAGACCCGATGGAACAAGTTTTAAAAGTGCTGTACTCGTCAAACCCGAAGATACTTTAGAAGATGTAATGGAAAATATTGGAGCTCTTTATGGTAATACTCCAAATAATAAAGTAGTAGAAGTAAGTATGAATGATAGTGGTCAAATTCAAATTACAGATCTAAAGCAAGGTAATAATAAACTCGATTTTCATGCTGTAGCTTTCACACCACAAGCTGATGATAAAACTGAATTAAATAATATTATCCAAGCAGCACAGGATGAAGGCATTACAATGGAAGATGTTACAAACAGGGTTATGACTGCTGCACTAGGAAATCCCAATAATGGAGATATTACAAATTTAAATAATCCTGTAACCATTCAAATTAACGGACAAAACTTTGAAATTGATTTAAAACAAACTGATTTTATCAAAAGTAAAATGACAGATACAGATGGAAATGCTGCTAATGGAGCTGATTACGATAATGTGTATTTTGAAAAAAATGGCAATACTGTTTATGGTAATGTTTCTCAAGTTATCAAAGGAAGCAATGCTTATGCCACTGATTCAACCAAACTTAGCGAGGTAATGGCAGGAGATAGCCTAAATGGTACTACTTTAAATTTAAAAGTCAATTCCAAAGGTGGAAATTCTTACGATGTTACTATAAATTTACAAACTTCAACTGTAAGCTATCCTGATCCTAATAATCCAGGTCAAACCATAAGCTTTCCTATTATGCATACTAATCCTGCAACTGGAAATAGTGGGGTTGTTACAGGATCAAATGATATTACTTATGGTCAAATTAATGATATTATAGGTATGTTTGCTGCAGATAAAATTCCTACAACAACCATACAAGCCAATAATGGTCAAATTAATAATGCAGATTATACCCAAATACAACAACTCATGAAAGATTCACAAGCTACTGTTGATGTAAGTATGGATTATAAAGGTCGTATTAGTGTTACTGATAAACTTTCATCAGGAACCAATATAGAAATTTCTCTTAGTGATTCTCAAAGTGGCCAATTTCCAGCACCTCCTTTTACCACAACTTCTACTGTACAAAATGGTCCAAATTTTAGTTTTAGCGCGAATAATTCTTTAACTATAGATGAGCCAAATGTGGATATTATTAAAGATTTAGATTCAATGATTGATGCTGTTTTAAAAGGCAATATGAGAGCAGACTCCGAAAGTGAAAACCCTAGAAATACAGGTATGCAAGGAGCTTTAGAAAGACTTGATCATTTAGCAGATCATGTTAGCAAGCTTAATACAACTATGGGAGCATATCATAATACTATCGAAGGTGTTAATACACGCACATCATTTTTAAGCGTTAATGTCCAAAGTATAAAATCAAATGTGATTGATGTAGATTATGGTGAGGCAATGATGAATTTAATGCAAGTTCAACTTGCATATCAAGCTTCTCTTAAAGCTAGTACAACAATTTCTCAACTTAGCTTATTAAATTATATGTAAAATTTTTTATGGTATAATTTGGCTTTGATTTTATTTTCAAGGAAAGAATATTAAAAAAGAAGCCATTTTTACCAGCTCCACGCTTGTTATTTTTTATCTTTGTCTTTGTATGCTAGCACCTGGCATGGGAGAATGGGTTTACAAGGCTAATTTATTTTTATTTGGAGAATTTGCGTATTATTATCCTTTTTTCTTATTTATTTTAAATTATGTTTATTATAAAAGAAATTACAAATTAGCTAATTTTACAAGAAGAGAGCTTTTTGGTATAGGATTTGCCTTTTTCTCGAGTTTGCTTTTATTTGCAGTTTTTTATCCTAATTCAGGCTATATACTAGAGCTTGCTTATGCGATTTTTTCTACTATTTTGGGGCATACTGGGAGCGGAATTTTCGCTCTTTTACTTCTACTATTTTCTTTGGTTTTATTGTTTCCAAAATTTGCAAAAGAAATTTTAAAAATAGAATTAGATTTTACTTATTTATTAAAAGTAGAGCAAGCTTTTAAATCTTTACTTATGCGTGTATTTGGTGGAGAAAACGAGAAAGAAGATGTAGGTAAATCAGAACCTATAGTTCCAAAATTAAATATTTTGCAAGATAGTATTTATGGAAATTTACAAATAAACAAAAAAGGGGAAACCAATAACTTAGAACAGATAATTAAAGATAGCAATATCAATGCAAGTAAAAATTCAATTACCACGGCCAAGGAAAATTTTGAAAAACTAAAAAATCAAATTTTAGATGAAACCATAGAGATTGATAAACAAAGTTTAAAAGAATCAAGAAGTTTTGTTCATGAGCATTCTCAACAAGTGCGAAATTTCGCACAAAAGGCTAGTAAAATGAGCATTAGTCTTGATGAAGATTTTAATTTTATTTCAGAAGAAGAGGTAGATATGATTCCTGAACGTTTTTTAAAACCTAAAAAACTTGAAGATATAAAGCAAATAGATACAAATAAAAATTTAGATGAGCCAAGTTATAAACGTAAAAATATTGAAATTCCAGTTTCTAATCAAGAAGTTAAACCAAAAATTTTTACAAAAGAGCTTGAACTTAGAGAGAATTTGATAAAAAAAGAAAAACTAGAACAAGAATACAAAGCCTATCAAAATGAAATTTTAGAAAATAAAGTAAAACAAGAAATTAAAAAATTAGAAGAATATGATGCGATAAATTCAAGCGATATTATAGAAGGGAATAAATATAGTTTTAATAGCCCAAAAACAATTAAAACAGAAACAGAAGAATCAGACAAAATAAATGAAAATAAAAATCTAGATAAAGCAGACAATATCTTTGAATTTGCTCCCATTGTAGAAGAGTTAAATCATCCTTATATAGAACCTACTCCTATAAAAAATATAAATGAAATAGTTATAGAAGAAAAAAATACACTCGATTTTATCCAAAATACAGAAACTAAAATCGATAATGAAAAAACAAATGATCAAGAAATTAAACTTCAAAAAGCAGTTTTAGCCAAAGAAATTGCTATTAACCAAGCTTTATTGCGTGAAATAGAGCAGGGCGAAATAGAAAAACCAAAAGATTTCACCTTGCCGCCATTAGATTTTTTAGCTAATCCAAAAGAACACAAACAAGAAATCAATGAAAGTGAAATAGATAAAAAAATTTATAATCTTCTTGAAAAATTGCGTCGTTTTAAAATAGGCGGCGATGTTATAAGCACTTATGTTGGTCCTGTGGTAACTACTTTTGAATTTCGTCCTAGTGCAGATGTGAAAGTAAGTCGTATTTTAAATTTACAAGATGATTTAACTATGGCTTTAATGGCAAAATCAATCCGTATTCAAGCTCCAATACCAGGAAAAGATGTTGTAGGTATAGAAGTTCCAAATGATGAAATTCAAACCATTTATTTAAGAGAAATTTTACAAAGTGAAGTTTTTAAAAACGCTAAAAGTCCTTTAACCATAGCTTTAGGTAAAGATATAGTAGGCAATGCTTTTGTAACCGATCTTAAAAAACTTCCGCATTTACTCATCGCAGGAACGACAGGTAGTGGTAAAAGTGTGGGGATAAATTCTATGCTTTTAAGTCTTTTATATCGCAACTCTCCAAAAACCTTGCGTTTGATGATGATAGATCCTAAGATGCTTGAATTTAGCATTTATAATGACATTCCTCATCTTTTAACTCCTGTTATCACAGATCCAAAAAAAGCAGTCAATGCGCTTTCAAATATGGTAGCTGAAATGGAAAGACGCTATCGCTTAATGGCTGATGCAAAAACCAAAAATATAGAAAATTACAATGAAAAAATGAAAGAATTAGGCGGAGAAGAACTTCCTTTTATTGTAGTAATTATCGATGAACTTGCTGATTTGATGATGACTGCGGGTAAAGATGTAGAATTTTATATAGGAAGACTTGCGCAAATGGCAAGAGCAAGTGGAATCCACTTGATTGTAGCTACACAACGACCTTCTGTTGATGTTGTAACAGGACTAATTAAAGCGAATTTACCAAGTAGAATTTCTTATAAAGTAGGGCAAAAAATTGACTCTAAAGTTATTTTAGATGCTATGGGTGCTGAAAGTTTACTTGGAAGAGGGGATTGTTTATTTACTCCTCCTGGAACAAGCTCTATAGTGCGTTTGCATGCGCCTTTTGCAAGCGAATTTGAAATAGAAAAAATCGTGGATTTTCTAAAGGATCAACAAAGCGTAGAATATGATGAAAGCTTTTTAAAGGATCAGCAAAGCGTAGGTGTTACAACAAATGAAAGCTTTGATGGGGAAGCAGATGAGCTTTATGAAGAAGCTAAAAGAGTAATCTTAGAAGATGGAAAAACAAGCATTTCTTATTTACAACGCCGTTTAAAAATCGGCTATAACCGCTCTGCAAATATTATTGAACAACTTACGCAAAACGGGATTTTAAGCGAACCTGATGCCAAAGGACAAAGGGAAATCTTGTAAGATTTTTCTTGTGTTTTTGATATATAAAACTGATTACAAAAGAAGAAATTTAAAAGGCAAAAGCCCCGTAAAAAGGGCTTAAAAATTATTTATCTCTAAGATTTAATTCAGTAATTAACTTACTATAAGAATTATAATCTTTTCTTTTAAGATAAGATAAAAGTCTTTTTCTTTGACCTACAAGTTTTAAAAGTCCTAATCTTGATGAAAAGTCTTTTTTGTAGATTTTTAAATGTTCTGTAAGTTCTGCAATTCTTGCAGTTAAAAGAGCTACTTGAACTTCTGTTGAACCAGTATCACCTGGTTTTTTAGCGAATTTCGCAACTATTTCTGCTTTTTTGGCCGAATCCAAAGCCATGATAGACCTCCTGATTGGTAAAATAATAAAATTAAAGAACTGTAATTTTATCTTAAAAAGCAAAAAATAAACTGAATTTATCTTTTTTAGAAGGTTTTGTCAAAATTTAAGTCTTTTTCTAAGAATTATTTATTATAATTACAGCTATTTCTGTAGTTATAACAAGGAGAATCTGTGCTATTTACCAAAGCTAGCGAATACGCTTTACTTTCTTTAATTTATATTTCTCAAAAAGAAACACCTCAAGATGTAGATTCTTTAGCTTTAGAGCTTGATATTCCTAAAAGTTTTTTAGCTAAAATTTTACAAACTTTAGCTAAAGATGGCTTGTTAAAATCCTTTAAAGGGGCAAAAGGTGGTTTTGTTTTAATCAAAGAACCAAGTCAATATACTATAAAAGAAATTGTTAATAGTGCTGAAAAAAAGGATATCAGTGTATTTGAATGCAGTGGTGGCACTTGTCCAAATAATAAAGAAGAAAATTGCACCTTAATGCCTATGTTAGTAAATTTACAAAATAAAGTAGATGAATTTTTAGATTCTATTACTTTAGAAGATATTATGAAAAATAATGGCAAAAAATAAAATAGTCGATTTAGTTTTTCCTTTCTTGGGGCCTTTAATCGCTCCTGTTTTAAAAGCTAAAAGCTTGACTATTGTTGGTTTTTTAGTTTGTATTTTAGCTATTATTATAGTTCCTTTACCAAGTCCTATTTTGGACTTTTTCTTGGCTTTAAGTATAGCTTTATCGGTATTAATTATTTTAATTTCTATTTATATACCCAAACCGACAGATTTAACAACTTTTCCAACTTTAATCTTGATTATCACTTTATTTAGGCTTTCATTAAATATAGCTACCACAAGGATGATTTTAAGCGAAGGGCAAAACGGCCCTGAAGCTGTGAGTGAGATTATAGCAGCATTTGGAGAATTTGTTGTTGGTGGAAATATGGTCATTGGCGTGATTGTATTTTGTATTTTAGTATTGATTAATTTCATGGTTGTAACAAAAGGTAGTACAAGGGTTTCTGAAGTACAAGCAAGATTTACACTTGATGCGATGCCGGGTAAACAAATGGCTATTGATGCGGATTTAAATGCAGGACTTATTGATGAACAAACCGCTAGAGCAAGACGTCAAGAAGTTATTGCTGAGGCAAACTTCTATGGTGCAATGGATGGTTCTTCTAAATTTATCAAAGGAGATGCTGTTGCAGGAATTATCATAACTATTATAAATATCATAGGTGGTTTTTTAATAGGATCTTTTCAGCACGATATGGCTTTAAGCGATGCTGCATCTACTTATACTATTTTAACCATAGGTGATGGACTTGTATCTCAAATTCCAGGGCTTATTACTTCTACTGCAACCGCTATAATTATCACTCGTGCAAGCAAAGATGAGGAAAATTTTGCAGAAGGAACTTTAACTCAACTTTTAAGCGAATATCGCACGCTTTTAATAGTAGGTTTTGTACTTTTTATCTTTGCGTTAGTGCCTGGTTTGCCAACTTTATCCTTGGGCTTTATGGCTTTAGTATTTTTAAGCCTTGGCTATCTTACCAAGCAGGTTAAGGAAGGTAAAATTGATATAACTACAGTTAAAAAAAGCAAACCAAGTGCCGCAGTTGCATCTCAAAGTGGAGCAGGTGGGACAACGGCAGCGCCTGCTAAGAAAAGCGAAGAAGAAATTCTCAAAGAAGAAGAGCACAAGATTAACGATATACTCAAAGTTGAAATTTTAGAACTTGAACTTGGATACGGACTTATTAAGCTTGCTGAAAACGAACTTACAGAAAGAATTCGCTCAATGAGAAGAAGTATTGCTGAAAGTTTAGGATTTTTAATGCCAAAAATAAGAATAAGAGATAATTTAAGACTTAAACCAAATGAGTATAGTTTTAAACTCAAGGGTGTGTCTATAGCAAGTGCTGAAATTTATCCGGATAAATATTTAGCCATGGATAGTGGTTTTATCACAGAAGAGATAGAAGGGATTGCTACAAAAGAACCCGCTTTTAACTCTGATGCACTTTGGATTGATGCGAATTTAAAAGATGAAGCAACATTAAATGGCTATATAGTAATAGATCCTGCAAGTGTTATTTCAACACATATGAGCGAACTTATCAAAGCGCACGCAAGCGAACTTCTCACACGCCAAGAGGTACAAAATCTTCTTGATAAGGTTAAAAATGATTATCCAATCATCGTAGAAGGTGCTTTAGGTGTTGCACCTGTAAGTCTTATTCAAAAAATTCTCAAAGACTTGCTTAAGCATCACATACCAATTAAAGATATGCTTACTATTTTAGAATCTGTAAGCGATATAGCAGAAGTAAGCAAGAGTTTTGATATGATTATTGAACATGTAAGGGCGTCCTTAGCTAGGATGATTACAAATATGTATTTAGATGATAAAGGAAATTTGGATATTTTTATCTTAGACTCTGCTAGTTCTGCGGTTTTAATGGAAAATGTACAATTTAGAGATGGAAGTTATCACTTGCCTTTAAGTGTAGCTCAAACAGGTACTTTAGTAGATACTCTAAGGGCTGAAGTTGCCGCAGTAGCAAATGGTCGTATCAAGCCTTTTATACTTTGCGTTGAACCGCAGCTTAGAAAATTCATTGCTGATATTTGTTATAATTTTAGCATTAATATAGTAGTGTTAAGTTTTGCAGAAATTGCAGAAAATACAAATTTTAATACCGAGGGTATTATTAGGATAGAACTTTAAGGAATATAATGAAAATTTATCATCTTTCACATACAGATCTTGATGGCTATGCTTGTCAATTTATAGTAAATTTTTATTTTAAAAATGTGAGATTTTATAATTCTAATTATGGCAAAGAAATTAATGAAAATTTTAACTCTATTATAGGCGATATAGAAAAAGATGAAAATTTCGGAAAAGCTATTATTCTAATAACAGATTTAAATTTAAATTTAAATCAATGCGAAGAATTTGAAAAAATTTGCAAAGAGAAAAATATTAAAATTTTTCTTCTTGATCATCATCAAAGTGGCGAAGAATGTGCTCAAAAATATTCTTGGTATTTACTTGATTCTAAAAGATGTGCAACTAAAATCGTTTATGATTTTTTCTCTAAAATCTGCACCCCTGTTTTAGAGCTTTCAAAATTTGTTGATGTGGTTAATGCTGTTGATATTTGGCTAAGCGAGGATGAAAATTTTGAACTTGGAAAGGTTTTTTTAGGCTTGATTGCCAATGCAAAAGAAATAAATCGCGTGATGTTTAAAGAATCTCAAATCGATTATATGTTTTTCTTGCTTGATAAGGCTTGGAAATTTATAGGAAAAGAAAATGCGAATATTTTACTCGATAATGCTACTCATTTTATAAAAAAGGATTATTTTGCCAGAAAAAATGATGATACTCTTTCTAATTTAATTTCTTGTTTTGTAGTTGAAAAACTAAGCGAGCTAAAAGAAAATTTCAGTATAGAATATGAAGGCCATAAAGGCATCTTAACTTCAAATATAGGCAATACTTCTGTTATTGGAAATGATTTTTTAGTAAAAAATCCTGATTATGACTTTTTTATTGATGTTAGTTCTAGAAAAACCTTAAGTTTTCGTGCAAATGGAAAAATAGATGTAAGTTTAATGGCTAAAAATTTAGTAGGTGGTGGTGGACATAAAAATGCTAGTGGTGGACTTTTTGCGACATTTAAAGATGGAGCAAATTATAATCATATTAAGGCTCAAATTATTGATTTAATTAAAAGCAAAGAACTTAAAAAGGAAAACAATGAATCAAAACAATAATAAAACCTTAAAAAATGAACTAGAAGATTTACAATATGAGCTTAGCATAGTTTTAGAAGCTATGCTTTTATACGCTGGAGTTAAAAGGGACAAATTAGAAAATGCAATAGAAGCTTATATTGATAATATAGATAATGTGCTCGAAAATTCCAACAAAGAAGGGGTTGATGAAATTTTAGAAGTGGTGGAATTTCTAAAAAATAAATACAAAGATTTTTTTCAATGAAAAAGTGTATTTTAATTTTTTTTAGTTTATATTCTTTAAGTTTTGCCAATATTTATGAAAAATTAAATGATTTTGCTTATGAAAAAAAACCAAATAAAGATTTTAAGATTCAAGACGTTAAATTAGTGCAATTTTCACAAGAAAATAAAGATTGCCTTGAACTTTTAATAGAAGCTGGTCAAGTTAGAATTTTAAATAGCTATAATTCTTGTCAAAAATTATCTAAAGATGAAAGTTTTCAAAAATTTCTTAATGAAGATTTTTTAAAACTTTATAAAAATAATGGATACTTGATTAATGAAAATTTACAAAATTTGAAAAATACCATGCAGGATATTATGATATATTATAAACTCCGATATTCTTTTAGTAAAGATGTAAAAGATATGAGTAAAAATAAGAATTTGGATATTTTAAATATAGATGAAAAAGACGGTGGTACTTTGCTTTACAAAATCAACAATCAAGCTTGCGTTGGAATAGAACTTACAAGACATGACTCAAGAATGGCTATGAAAATATACGGAATAGAAAATTTGGATAAAGAGTGCAAACTATTTATCCAATCACCTTCTTTTAAAGATCTTTCCTACACAAAAAAAGATTTTAAGTGGTATTATTTAGAATAAATAAATGCTTTAATTTTTAAATAAAAATTTTTAAAAATCGCGCTTAAAGCAAAAGTATCTTGCCTTCCAAGATTTTGAAAAACACAGTTGTCTAAGTCTTTTTTTTCTTGAATGCTTAAATTTTTCATTAACCTAACCTTTAAAAATATTGCAAGATTTTATTATAGCGAAAAAACTTTATTTTTGCTTTAAATATTTATAAGTTCTATTTTAAATATAAATGAATATTATTTTAAGGTTTAAAGCTTTTTTCTTAAAATGTAATTAGGTTTTATTGACTTTTTCTAAATAAAGTCTTATACTGAATTTAAATTACGCAAAATAAGGAGGAAAATTGATGAATAAATTTTTCTATAGTTTTAACTTTGTTGTTATATGGAAGTTGTGCTTTAGCCTTAGATCCAAATTTGGAAAAAACCAAGAGTGCAACAGGTATTGACCTGCCTACTGCTAAATGGAATTTGCCTAAGGCATTAAATGAAGATGGCACTATAGATGAAACTAAGATGCCAAAAAATTCAGAATATAGCAAAATGGTTATTTTAGGAAATAAAATTCTTAATGAAACAAGCAAATATGTGGGTCCACAGGCCAAAGATCCTAAAAAAAGATTTGCGGGAAATAATCTTTCTTGTTCAAGCTGTCATGCTAATGGTGGAAGTGTGCAAAATCAATCGGGTTTTGTAGGAATTTGGGCAAGATTTCCACAATATAATGCCAGAGGAGATAAAGTAATTACCTTAGCAGATAGGATCAATGGCTGTTTTGAACGCTCTATGAATGGCAAAAGAATGCCTAGTGATGCGCCTGAAATGAAAGCCATGCTAACTTATATGCAATGGTTATCTCAAGGAGTTCCAGTAGGAGCTAAGATAGAAGGGTAGGGACTTAAGAAAATAGATTTCATCTCAAGAGCAGCTGATCCTAAAAAAGGCAAGGCAATTTATATGGATAAATGTGCCGTTTGTCATCAAGAAAATGGATTAAGGCTTAAAAATGAGGATAGCACAGGGGCGTATTATCTTTATCCACCACTTTGGGGTGATGATAGTTATAATACAGGAGCTGGAATGTATCGTCTATCAAAGCTGCTTCTTATATTAAAGAAAATATGCCTCAAGGTGCGCCTGACTTAAGTCTTGAAGATGCTTATGATGTAGCAGCTTACATGAATTCACAAGCTCGTCCTATTAAAGCAAATAGAAATAAAGACTTTCCAGATAGAAAGATTAAGCCTTTAGATATGGATGTAGGACCTTATGATGATATCTTTTCTACAACCCAACATCGCTATGGACCTTATACAAATATGATCAAAAAATAATTTTTAAGGCAATTTTTATTGCCTTAAAAATTTATTATTTCATATTACTTAATTTTTTAACTAGATCTTCTAAATCTTGCATCGAATTGATTGCGCTTGGGTTAATTTGATATTTTCCATTAACAACAAAAGCAGGGGTACCATAGGTTTTAGCTATATCATTAGCTCTTTGAAACTCGCTTAAAATTTCTTTAGCTTTTGGGGTATTTAAAAAATTTAATACTTCATTTTTATTTACATTCATAGCCTTTAAACCTATGTCGTAAAATTCATCTAAATTTGAAAAATTTCTTTGCTTGTTTAAAAAATAAGAAACAAAATAAACATCAGCAAGTTTATGAGATAAACTATCAGAATAACTCGCATCTTTACCATTTTGCTCATCTTTGTATTGAGCAAAGGTAAAAAGCTCATTCATTTCTTTGGAAAATTCCCCATTCATTAAACTTACAGGATAGAGTTTAAAATGTAAATTTGGAAAAGCTTCTCTCAGTTTTTCAAGAGTTCCAAATTTATGATGATTATAACAATGTATACATTTATAAGAAAATGCTTCTATTACACTATTTTCAGAGCTAGGTAAACTTGGATTAAGGGTAATAAAACTATTGTTTGCTAATGCAAAACTTGAATAAAATACAAGAGCTAAAACAAATTTGCAAAAAAAATTACACATATTATATCCTTGGTTAAATAAAATTTTCAAAGATAATTTTATTTAAAAAAAATAAATAAACCCAAAAATAAATTTGGGCTTATTTATTTTTTAGGATTGAATGCTTGATCAACACTAAAAGGCATTGCTTGATAATCCGTGCCTGAACCGCTGAATTGAATTTGAACCGAAGGCTCCTTAGCGCCCCAGTTAAATTCATCAATTTTAGGTTTTGGTTCTCCAAGACTTACACCTTTACTAAGATTAAAAGCCATTCCAGCGTTGCACTATAAACCATAATAGAATCTTTATCTGGTTCATATTGAGTTAAAGAAGTTACAGGATAAAACCATTCATTGCCATTTTTATCTACAGGTTGCAATAAATATTTTTGAAATTCTTTATTCCACCCTTTATATGCGCCCAATTCCTACCTATACCTGCTATATCTCCAAATTTGTCGCTTTCATCCATTTTGGCAAGCTCTTCATCGCTTAAAGTTTTACCCACTTTACTTGCATCTATATTTAAACACACTGCACTTTGATCTAAAGTTTTGATAATAGTACTTCTATAAGGATCTAAAATCTTATACAATCTCCAATCATCAACAACATTACCATTCTCATCTACTTCTATAATAGTATCACACACTGTGCGTACATGCTTACTATCTTGGACGCAAAGTATTTGTTGAAGAAATAATGCCCATTTTTTGCATATTGTCCATAGCATGAGAAAAAATCTATATAGACAGCAGGTAATTTGCGATTGAAAATTTCTCTTCCCAGACATCGTATTTTACATATCTTTGACCAAATCCCCAAGTTAAAGCTCCATCTTTGTTTTGACGAAAACTTATCATAATTCCACGATTGTAAATATTACCCCAGTTCATTAGTTTATTGTTATCATAATACCATCTGATTTCACCCTTGGTATCTTATAATAAAGACATTTGAATTTTCATCCCATTCCATAGCACCACCTACAAGATTATTCCATACAGATTATGAGTCTTTGCCAGATTATTTTCCAGGAGCATTATTTACTAAATATAGCCTATCTGAAAATTTTGGATCCATTTTTAATACTTTCACATTTTCAAAAAGAGTTCCTCTTTGATCAGTGCCTTCCGCTTGGCTCTATGCTAGCCCATGGAGTTGTAATTTTATAAATCTCATCAATGACTTTTTGACTTTTACCATTTGCGGTTTTAGTATAACTTACCTTTACTATAAGAAGGATAAAGTCCAAAAATAGGAATTCCACCATACGTCTTAGCCATTTTAGAATTCACATTATTAAGAAATAGTTTGACCATTTGATTTTTTTATATCGCTTAAGACATAACCATTATTCATGATAATAGCGGTCAAAGGAGACAATCCATAAGGATTCATTTTAATCATACCCATTTGTCCTTGAATTTGCCAATCTATTTTCACTCTACTAGGACCACCCATGGCCATTAAAGCATTAGGTGCAAGTAGGGTAGAACCCGCCAAAATTGCCATGCAAAGAGTTTTGCTAAGTCTCATGATCAATCCTTTAAAATTATTTAAGACATCCTATTTTAAGAGTATCTTAAAACGACTTGATTTAAACTAGCTATATTTTGATTCGGATTTTTTGATTCGCCTATAAATTTAAGCACCAAAACCAAAGCAACAATCACCAATGCAAAAATTTTAGCATTAGGTTTATTTTTATCTAAAACATAGGCTATAAACATTGCAAAAAGCACGACAAAACAACATAAAAATGCTATAAGACAGCAAATTGCCATATTCATAAACTTTAAACTAGGAATCAAATACCAACCATTACTATAAAGCCCATTTTCAAAATCAGGTGGAGTTCCTATAAAAAATTTTTGAAAAGCATTGAGATGATTATAAGCATTTTCTGGAACTACAGGGGTATCCATCCCGCATTCTCCTGTTGGCAAAAACCAACTAGAAGCCCATTTATACAAAGGTAAATTAAATGGATAAATAGGAATTTCACGACATCCATCTACGCCTGCAAAAGGATTTTCAGAATGAACCACTTCATGGATATGATTTAAAGTTAGACAATGCTCCAAGCCAAGCCAAATTCCATAAAAAGCTAAGCTATAAGAAAAAATTTTTATAATATTATTTGCAGGGTTGATTAATGCAATCATACCACCTATAGCCATAACAAGCATATCAAATCTTATATACACACATTGTTCACAAGGTTTCATAAAAAGATATTCTTGAAATAAAAAATGTGCTATACAAGTAAGTCCTATAGTAACTATAATCAAAATCAACCAAGGTTTGCGCGTATCTTGCCATTTGGAAAGTGAAAAATTTCTGCATTTATCTTTCATTTTTATACAACTCATTTTTGCTTGCTAAGTTCTTTAGTAATTTCAATCAAAGCCTCTGGAGAGTTGATTGCACTTGGAACGATTTGATATTTTCCATTAACAACAAAAGCAGGGGTGCCATAATTTTGCGAAATAGGATTGGCAATTTCATAACTTTTTAAAAGCTCTGCAGCCTCTGGAGTTTTTAAGAAATTTTCAAAATCAGCTTTACTTACATTCATTGCTTTTAAACCGACACTATAATTATCAGCGTTAGCAATAGGATTTTTAAGAATTACATATTCTTTACCTTCACTTAATGCGCTAGCACTTATACCTGCTAAAAAAGCACATACAACAATAGATCTTGCTAATTTTACTGGAAATTTCATTACCCTCTCCTTGAAATTTGGTTTTGATAAAACTTTTTATTAAGTTTTTATGTAATAACTATTATAAAACTATTAAAATAAAAATATTCTTAAAAAATTTTATAACTAAGAATATTTACTTTAACTAAAAATCAAGAATAGGGGATTAAAAAATTTAATGCACAAGTTATCATTTTTATGTATATTTTGATAATAATATAAAATAATTTAATTTTTAAATATTCTTTATAGTTTTCAAGAAAAGTAAAATATAATTTTAATTTACGAAATAAAATTATCAATTTTTTACATTATATTTTATGGATAAGTTTATTTCACTCAAAAGGTAAAATCATAAAAGTATGTAAAAATAGTAGCTTAATCTATATCAAAGTAGAATAATCTAGGTGTATATAAAAAAGTTTGAAAATTACAGTTTTCAATACAAAATTATAAATTTTATATATTTTTACCTTTTATCATATCTTTTTATGATTGATATAAGATTTATTTAATAAAAATATTTTAATCTTTTTGCCTTGCATATAAAAACAAACTTTTTCCTAAAAAAGCTTTTTTTTACTAAGTTAATACTAAAATACCTTTTCTAGTTAAAAAGCTAAAATTTTAGATTTAGGAAAAGTTTTTATGAAATACCCTTTAGATTGTGAAGAAAATTTTGAAAAATCATTCTTATTTTGGTTAGCAAAATATGTAAAATTTAAACTCAACTCACTATCTAACAAAGAGTTAAAAAATCCACAAGCTTTAGCAGAAGTTAATTTTGCTCTTACAAAAGGTGTAAAAAATATTGATGAACTTGACGCTCTAGCAAAAAAAGCAAGAAATGCTGGTTTAAGTGGAGTTAATACTTATTTTAATCCTTTAAAAAAAGTATTTGAATATTTAAATTTTTATAAGCTTTACTCTTTAAAACAGATTGATGAAGAACTTATTGTAGAAGTTTTAGCAAGTATAACAGGTGCTTTATCAGATGCAAGCAAAAAAAATTACCGTATTGCTGTGATTAATTTTTTTGATTTTTTAGACAAGCAAAATGAAGAAGATGAAAAAGCACATATTTTCGATATCAATCTTAAAAACTGGGCAGGTATAGCAGGTTCTAAAGGGGTAAAATTACCTGAATTTATGAGTAAAGAAGAGCTTAAAAAATTTCTTGATGCTATTGAAAATGCAGATTTTAAAAACAATACCATACGCAATAAACTTATTATTAAAATCATCATTTTTACAGGCATACGGGTAAGTGAAGCTATCAATATCAAAATGGGTGATATTAGCGAAGAAAACGATCTTTATATCATAAGAATAAGAGCTAAAGGCAATAAATATCGTGTTGTAATGATAAAAAAAGAACTTATTTACGATTTGCTTAAAAATGTAAGTATTAATTATATAAGTAAAGACGCCCTACTTTTTGTCAATAAAAAAGGCACTCCACTGACTCAATCTTATGTCAGTCGCATAGTAGAACAGCTTTTATTTCGCGCAGGAATTCGCAAACAAAAAAATGGTGCTCATATGTTGCGTCATACTTTTGCCACCCTGCTTTATAAAAAGCAAAAAGATTTAGTTTTAGTTCAAGAAGCTTTAGGGCATGCAAGTTTAAATACCTCAAGAATTTACACTCATTTTGATAATGATAAATTAAAACTTGCCGCACAGGTTGCAAAGGAATTAAGTGACTCTTGAAAACTATGCTGTTTTTGGTAAATATTTTTACCATGATTTAAAACACACTTTAAAAGCCTTTAACCACAAAGAAAGTAAAAAATGCTTTAAATTTATAGAGAAATATAAAAATGATTTTTATATTTTAATGCTTACTGATTATGAACTATATAGATATTTTCAAGATAAAAATTTCACAAGCAAAAAGGCTTATTTGTCTGTATTTGCTTTTAAAAAAAGAAAAAAATTTCAAAAAGAAGATATTGATGAAGAAAAATTTATTCCTGAATTTATAAATTTTTTAGATCAAGATAATTACAAAGAAAATTTCATCAAGGTTAAAGAGGCAATCTCCAAAGGAAGAGTTTATCAAATCAACCTCACTCAAAATTTTAAATTTCATAGCAAAATGGATTCTTTTGAACTTTTTAAACTTTTACTTTCTAGACAAGATACTGAATTTAAAGCTTTTATAAAAGATGAAACAAGAGAAATTTTGTCCTTCTCACCTGAACTTTTCTTCAAGACCAAAAAAAGAAAAATATTTACAAAACCTATGAAAGGCACAATTAAGCGTGATAAAGATCCTATAAAAGATGAAGAAAATAAAATTTTCTTGCAAAATGATACAAAAAATCTGAGTGAAAATGTTATGATTTGTGATCTTTTACGCAACGATCTTTCAAAAATCATCACAAAAAAAAGCTTAAAAACCAAACTTTTTGAAATTCAAAGTCACCCTACTTTACATCAAATGACTTCAAGCGTACAAGGAAAACTTAAAAAAAATATTTCTTTATATCAAATTTTTAAAGCTCTCTTTCCTTGTGGTTCTATTACAGGTGCTCCAAAGCTTGAAAGCATTAAATTTATTGAAGAATTAGAACAAAGAGATCGTGGTATTTACTGCGGAACTATAGGTTTAATACACAAAAATAAAAATAAATGTAGCGTAGCCATACGCACCTTAGAAAAACAAGATGAAATTTATACTTATAGCACGGGTAGCGGCTTGGTTTGGGACTCAAAATTTAAAGATGAATTTGAAGAATTAAAACTTAAAAGTGCAATCTTAAATCCTTGTGATTTTCATCTTTTTGAAACCATGTATTTTAAAAATTCTCAAATTTTATTTTTAAAAGAACATTTATTAAGGCTTATAAATTCAGCTCTTAAATTTAATTTTAACACTCACAAGCTCTTTAAAGATTTTTATAATGTTTTAAATCAAAAAAGTTCTCATAAAAAATATCAAAATTTTACACTTTTTAAACTCGATGAAAAAATTTTCCACAAAAAACACTCTTTATTTTATAATTTTCCCCTACCCTTTAAAAATCCACATAAAGAAGGAATTTTAAAGCTTATTTTATACAAAGACGGAAGATACGAATTTCAACAAAGTGCCTTAAAGCAAAATTCAAACGATATTTTGCTTTTAAGTGATGATAAAATTAACTCAAAAAGTGACAATCTCTATCACAAAAGCTCTTTGCGTACTTTTTATAATCAACACTCATACAAATGGCAGCAAAACTTGTGTTATGACATAGCTTTTTTTAACGAAAAAGATGAACTTTGCGAAGGCTCAAGAACCAATCTCATCTTAGAAAAAAACTCTCAATTTTATACTCCACAAATTCAAAGCGGTATGTTAAATGGAGTATATAGAAATTTCTTAATCAATCTTGGTTTGATAAAAGAAAAAGCATTATTTAAACAAGATTTATTTGAAGCAGAAAATATTTATTGTATTAATTCCGTGCGTGGTTTAAAAAAGGTAAAATTACAATGAAGAAAATTTTATTTATAGATAATTATGATTCTTTTAGTTATACCATCATCTATTATCTTAAAGAACTTGGTTTTGAATGTAAAGTGATAAAAAATGATGCCTTTAAAAAAGCTAAAGAATTAGAAAAATTTGATTTCACTCATCTTATCATCTCTCCTGGCCCTCATTCTCCTAAGGAATCTAAATTAAGCTTAAAAGCAATCAAATATTTTAAAAAAAATAAAAAAATTTTAGGTATATGTTTAGGACATCAGTGTATAGCTGAAATTTTTGGCGGTAGGGTTTCTAAAATGCAAAATCCCATGCATGGTAAAATTTCTAAACTTTATTTTAAAAAAGATCCTATTTTTAAGGGTATTAAAAAAGAAATTGAAATTTGCTTATATCATTCTTTACACATTAGTTCCATGCCTGAAAAATGCAAAATTTTAGCTCATAATTCAGAAAATATTATTATGGCAATTAAACATAAAAAATATCCTATTTATGGATTGCAATTTCACCCTGAAGCGGTTTTAACTCAAAAAGGCAAAAAAATACTTAAAAACTTTATGAAACTTTAGTCTTTTTTGCATTTAAAATATAAATATGAAAATCTAAAATAAAATATCCTTAAAATAATTATCATTAATATAAATTTATAAATAAAAAAACCGATAACAATATAAATTAATTTAAAAAGATTTAAGATGAAAATAGATACTTTGACAAAAAATTTTAGCAATTATCAAACACAAATAAACAAAAACAATGATTTGGCAAGTAATGTTCATAGTGACAATGTGGTTAAAATTCAAATTTCAGATGAAGCAAGAAGTTTAAGTCAAGCAAATTCAAAAAATGAAAAAGAATATGAAATCAAAGTAAGTCAAGAAAAAATAGAAAACCACAAAGACCAAAATTCCATTCAAAGTAGCAAAGGTGGCGGAAATCCCGCATTAGAGGCTTTAATAGCAAAATTAGCTGAAATTTTAGCTAAAATTGCAGAACTTACTCAAAAAATGACAAACGCTAACGAACAAATGAAAACGACATTTCAAAAACAAATTGATGTGCTAATATCTCAAGCAGATGTAATTCAAGCTCAAATTCAAGAACTCCAAAGCCAACAAGCTTGATTATATTTTTTCAAAAGTTTAAGAATGCTATAATGGTGCATTTTTAAACTTTTTCAAGGAAAAATATGACTTATCTAGAAATCGAAGGCACAAATCATCTAAGCGGAAATGTTGCAATAAGCGGGGCAAAAAATGCCGCCCTACCCTTGATCGTTTCAAGCATACTTGCTAAAAACGAAGTAAAAATCAACAATGTTCCTAATGTTGCTGATATAAAAACTCTTATATCTTTGCTAGAAAATTTAGGAGCTAAAGTCAATTTTCAAAACAATAGTGCTTTATTAAACACAAACACTCTTAATCAAACCATAGCTAAATATGACATTGTGCGTAAAATGCGTGCTTCTATACTTACTCTAGGGCCTTTGCTTGCTCGTTTTGGGCATTGTGAAGTATCTTTGCCTGGTGGATGTGCCATAGGACAAAGACCTATTGATTTACATCTTTTAGCCTTAGAAAAAATGGGGGCAAATATACAAATCAAACAAGGCTATGTCGTAGCTAGTGGAAATTTAAAAGGCAATGAAATTCTTTTTGATAAAATCACGGTTACAGGTAGTGAAAACATCATCATGGCAGCAGCTCTAGCTAAAGGTAAAACCAAACTCTTAAATGTTGCAAAAGAACCCGAAGTAGTTCAACTTTGCGAAGTTTTAAAAGACGCAGGACTTGAAATCAAAGGCATAGGTACAGATGAACTTGAAATTTATGGTAGTGATGGAGAACTTTTAGAATTTAAAGAATTTAGCGTTATACCTGATAGAATTGAGGCAGGAACTTATCTTTGTGCAGGGGCTATTACAAATTCTAAAATTACTTTAGATAACGTTAACGCCACTCATCTTAGTGCAGTTTTAGCAAAACTTCATCAAATGGGTTTTGAAACTTTGATTGCAGAAGATAGTATCGCCCTACTTCCTGCTAAAGAAATTAAACCTGTAGAAATCATGACAAGTGAATATCCAGGCTTTCCAACCGATATGCAAGCGCAGTTTATGGCACTAGCTTTAAAAGCTAATGGAACTAGTATTATTGATGAAAGACTATTTGAAAATCGTTTCATGCATGTAAGTGAACTTTTAAGAATGGGTGCGGATATTAAACTCAATGGTCATATTGCTACCATAGTAGGCGGAAAAGAACTTAACGCTGCTGATGTCATGGCTACAGATTTGCGCGCTTCTTCAGCCCTTATCTTAGCAGCTCTTGCAGCTAAAGGTACAAGCAAAGTCCATAGAATTTACCATCTTGATAGGGGTTATGAAAATTTAGAAGAAAAATTTAAAGATTTGGGTGTGAAAATCACAAGGCTTGAAGAATGAAAAATATCTTTGAAACCTTAAAAGACTTAGAAAATCAAATTTCATGTTTAGATGAAAGTGAGCTTATTAGCCTTGAAAAAGCAAAGGATAGAATTTTAGCTAAAGATTTATACGCTAGAAAAAATCTACCTAGTTTTGACAATGCTGCTCTTGATGGCTATGCTTTTAATTATACTGATATCAATGAGGCTTTGGAGATTAAAGGGACTATTTTTGCAGGAGATAAAAATTTTTATACAGTTGCTAAGAATGAATGCTATAAAATCATGACAGGGGCTAAAATGCCCAAAAATGCTGATACTATCTTAATGTTAGAAGATGAGTATATAGAAGAAAATAAACTCATCATTAAAAAAACCCCTAAACAATACAATGCCTATCGCTATAAAGGCGAAGAATTAAAAAAAGGTGAAATTTTACTTCAAAAAGGCACCAAACTTAATGATAAACATATCGCCCTGCTTGCTTCTCAAGGGCTTTATAAAATAGAAGTCATAAGAAAAATTCGCATAGGTATTTTTTCAAGTGGAAATGAGCTAAAAGAACCTTGGCAAGAATGCGATGAAGAAAGTATTTATAATGCCAATGCTTTGCCTTTACTAACTATGCTTCAAAATGCTTCTTATTTGGGTATTATCAAAGATGATTTTAAAAGCACTAAAGAGGCTTTAGAAAATACAAATTTTGATCTTTTAATCACTTCAGGAGGTGCAAGCGTTGGCGAGGCTGATTTTATGGAAAAAGCTTTAGATGAATTAGGCTTTACTCCGCTTTTTAAAGGTTTAAAAGCACGCCCTGCAAGACCTACTAAGCTTTATAGAAAAGGTGAAAATTTCGTATTGATTTTACCAGGAAACCCTATGGCAGCTTATCTTTCTTGTTTTATTTTTGCTAAAAAAATCATTAATTTATTAAGTGGAAACCTAGACAATCCTTTAACATTTTATGGCAAAATGGGTATGGATTTAAAACTTAAAAGCGGAAGAAATAATCTCATTTTAGGAAATTTAGAAAAAGGTATTTTTACACCATTTAACGAAAACAAATTTGGCTCTGGTATGATACTTCCACTTATTAAAAGTGAGTTTTTGCTTATAAGCGAAGAAAATACGAGTGAATTAAAAAAAGGTGATGAAATCACGCTTTTAAAAATATAATGTTTGTGTTTTTCACAAACATTAGCTTAATTTATCCTCATCATCATGATCATGGATATATTGTTCATCATTTTCCAAGGTATCAACAAAACGCCCTATCCTTTCCCAGCGAACATTTTTATCTTTATCCCAAGAGAAATATACAAACCAAGGTTTACCTACTATCAACCTATAAGGAACAGAACCCCAAAAACGACTATCATAAGAATAATCGCGATTATCACCCATCATGAAATACTCATTTTCAGGTACATCAAAAACATAAGCATTTCCGCCGCTAAAACCTATATGATTTCCAAGTTCTTTAATATAAGCTGGAGACATGGCAAAATCACCTATGCTAAGAAAGCGTAAAATATCGCTTTCTATATCTTTTTTTGGATCATAATGAATACCTTTTTGTTTATAAGGTTCTTTTACATAAATTTGCCCTCCAAGAGTAACAAGATCATTCGGATAATGTTCTTTCATAAATTCATCACCCTCATGCATTCTTACATAAAGTGTTTTATTTGCATAAACTATCCTATCTCCTCCTGTGCCTACACAACGCTTTACAAAGTGTTCTTTTTCATTTCTAGGATTTCTAAAAACAACTATATCTCCTCTTTGCGGCCCTTGTGCTTTTATCAAATGCCCATCTTTATTAAAATCCGGCAAAACAGGAATTTCCAACCAAGGAATATGAGGAGTTGGGATACCATAGCTAAATTTTTTAACAAATAAAAAATCCCCTACTAATAAGGTGTTTTTCATAGAACCAGAAGGAATAACAAAAGCTTGTATAAAGAAAAAAATCACCAAAAGAACAATAACTACAGTTCCAGTCCAAGACTGTGAAAATTTATATAATTTCTTTAAAATTTCCATAGATTTTCCCTAATTAAGTCTATTTTTAGCAGATTTAACTGTGTTTTCTAAAAGCATGGCTATAGTCATAGGACCTACTCCACCTGGAACAGGAGTTATATAACTAGATTTTTTAGATACCTCTTCAAAATCTACATCTCCAACTATCTTTCCACTTTCAAGACGATTGATTCCAACATCAACAACAATCACTCCTTCTTTTACCATATCCGATCGAAGTAAATTCACACAACCTGCTGCTACTATAATCAAATCAGCTTGCCTAGTATAAAGGCTCAAATCTTTGGTTTTAATATGACAAACGCTTACTGTAGCTCCAGCGTTTAAAAGCATAGTAGCCATAGGACGACCTACTATATTTGAAGCACCTATAATAACAGCGTCTTTTCCTTCTAAATCAATTTCATAAGCCTTCAAAAGCTTCATAACTCCAAGTGGAGTACAAGGCAAAAACCCACTTTCTAAGCCTAAATTTAAATATCCTACATTAATAGGATGAAAGCCATCAACATCTTTACTACTTATAATGCTTTCAAGTATTAAATCTTTACAAATATGATCAGGTAAGGGAAGTTGAACCAAAATTCCATGAACACTATCATCGTGATTTAAGGTATTAATCAATGCCAAAAGTTCATTTTGTGTAGTATTTTCATTAAGATAATAAACTAAAGATTTAATTCCACATTCTTCACAGGCTTTAGCCTTAGATTTTACATAAGTTTGACTTGCAGGATCATCTCCAACCAAGATAACAGCTAAACAGCTTTCAATCCCTTTGCTTTTCAAAAATTGATTTTTTTCTTTTAATTCTTCTTTGATTTTTGCGCTTAAAGCTTTACCATCAAGCAAAGTCATTATTTTCCTTCTATAAATTTAATCACTTTTTTAAAGTAAAAATTGTATCATATTAAAACTTCATTAACAAGGTGAAACTTTGAAAATTGTCTTAATGTTTTTTTTATTTAGTATCAGTCTTTTTGGTGCTGATTTTATCACTCTTAAAGAATACTCTAAAATGCTTTATGAAAATCCAAGGGGCATTAGTTGTAAAGAATGTCATGGAGCAAATGGAAGCGAACAAATTTTAGGATATTATATGAAAAATGGTATTAAAACAGCTTATAAAGTTCCAAGTATACAAAATCTTAGTTTTGAAAATTTTAAAAATTCTCTTAATCAGAGTAAAGACGCAAAATCAATCATGCCAAATTACTCTTTAACAAATGATGAAATTGTAACTTTATATAATTACATCAAGCAATTTAGCAAGGAAGAAAAATGACAAACAAAAAAGCTTTTAAAGAAGCGTGTAAATTCATCGCAGGTGGTGTAAATTCTCCAGTTCGTGCTTTTGCAAATGTTCAAAGTGAGCCAAAATTTATTTCTCATGGAAAAGGTGCTTATATTTTCGATATAGATGGAAATTCTTATATAGACTATGTTCAAAGCTGGGGGCCTTTACTTTTTGGACATTGTGATAAAGATATACAAAAAGCTTGTCAAAAAGCACTTCATAAAGGTTCAAGTTTTGGAGCTCCAACTTTATTAGAAACTGAACTTGCCAAGCTTGTTTTATCTGATTTTCCTCATTTAGAAAAGATCCGCTTTGTAAGCAGTGGAACAGAAGCAACCATGAGTGCTATTCGTCTTGCCCGTGGTTTTACTAAAAAAGATAAAATTTTAAAATTTGAAGGATGTTATCACGGGCATTCTGATTCATTATTAGTGAGTACAGGAAGTGGTGCTGCTACTTTTAACTCTCCTAGTTCTTTGGGTGTTTTAGAAGATGTAGCTAAACACACTTTAGTAGCTAAATATAATGATATAAATAGCGTTAAAGAGCTTTTTGAAAAAAATAAAGATATTGCATGTATTATCATTGAGCCTATTGCTGGAAATATGGGGTTAGTTCCAGCTAAACAAGATTTTTTAGAAGAACTTGCTAAGATCTGTAAAAACAATCAAACTCTGCTGATTTTTGATGAAGTAATGAGTGGATATAGAGCATCTTACCTTGGTTCCTATGGAATCAATCATATCCAAGCAGATATAATTACTTTTGGTAAGGTAATAGGAGGCGGTCTACCTGCAGCAGCATTTGCTTCTAGAGCTGAAATTATGGATATTTTAAGTCCTTTGGGTGGAGTTTATCAAGCAGGAACTTTAAGTGGAAATCCTTTGGCAATGGCTGCAGGTATAGCAAGTCTTACAAAAGCCAAAAAGAAAACCAAGCTTTATGACAAACTTGGAAAATTAGCAAAAAAACTTACACAAGGAATGAAAAAATTAGCAGATGAAAAAGGACTTCCGCTGCAAGCTTGTCATGTAGGTTCTATGTTTGGATACTTTTTCACCAAAGATCCTGTATCAAACTACCAAGATGCATTAAAATCTGATCTAGCATTATTTTCAAAATTTCACAAAAATATGCTTGAAAATGGAATTTATTTAGCACCTTCTCAATTTGAAACAGGCTTTATATGTTCAAAAATGGATGATAAAATTATAGATACAACATTAGAGGCTGTTAGGGAAAGCTTTAAAAGAATATGAGCAATATTTTAAAAGAAGAAAAAAATCACTTAGAAAATTCCAACAGCAAAAGACAAAAAATCATTCGCAAAACTCTTGAAGCTGCGGATGGTTTAAGTCTTGGCATTTCTATGGTTGTTGCTGTATTTATAGGTGTGGGAATAGGATATTTGCTTAAAAAATTTACTCCTTATCCTTGGCTTTTTTGGCTTGGAGTTTTTTGGGGGATCAGTGCTGCTATACTTAATGTTTATAAAGCTTATAAAGTTCAAGTAAAAAGCTATGAAGAATTTAAAGAAAGAGATGAGTTGATCAAAGAAAAAATTCAAAAAGAAAAGAACAAATAATGGAACATAAAAAAGCTCTATTTTGTATTTTTGCCATTATTCATTTATTTTTTTGGATCATATTTTCATCGTTAAATCATTTTAAATTAGATACATTTTTAAGCTATGAAATAGCTTTTTTTAGTGTTTTATTGATTATTTTTACTTCTTATTTAAATTATAAAAAAGTCATTATAAAAAAATCAAAAAATTATGAAAAAGATTTTAATTTCATTTCATCACTTTTTATTAAAAAAAAACAAAATTTATCAAAAATTATTCATTTTAAAGTTCTAAAAGACGATTTAAAGCCAAATATTAAAGAGAAAATCCATTTTTTTACTATGTTTTTTACTCTCTTTAAATTGATGGCTTATGTGATATTGGTTGCTGGATTTTTATTTTTACATCGCCAAGATAAATTAGATATCTTTGCTTATATTTGTGGAATTTCATCCTTGCTAGTTTGTGTGTTTATTTTTATTTTATATATAAAAAAGTATGAGTCCAAAAAAAATTATTAAATCAATGACAGCACTTTTTGCTGGTATGGCATTTTTATTTGCAGGTAATGCCTTGATAGTAAGCTCTATAGGTGTTATATTAAAAGAAAACGGAGAAAGTTCTTTAGCTGTTGGAGTAGTAAGTTCTTGTTTTTTTGTAGGCGCTCTTGTTGGAACTATCAGTGCTCATAAAATTATTTCTCGTATAGGTCATATACGCTCTTTTGGGCTATTTGGTGCTATTTTTGGAATTTCAGCTATGCTTCATACAGTAAGCGAAAATCTTATTTTTTGGGCTATTTTAAGATTTTTCATAGGAATTTGCTACTATGGACTTTTAATGGTCATAGAATCATGGCTTAATGAAAAAAGCAAAAATGCCATTCGATCTAGAATTTTAGGCTTTTATGAAATTGTTTTTTATCTTGCGTTTGGTATTGGAGTTTTAATCATAGCGTTAAATTTGAGCAAACATAGTGTATTTATTCTCAGTGCAACTTTAATTTTACTTTCATCTTTACCTTTAAATCTAATTAAAATCAAAGAACCTGTTTTACCCGCATCAAGTCCTATTTCTATACCTAAAATTTTTGATATAGCTCCTTTAGCTATCGTCACAAGCTTTATAGCTGGAATGCTTATAAATGGCTTTTTTTCTATGGCATCTTTATTTATACTTTTGCAAGGTTTTGATACAAAAGCGGTTTCTTATTTTATATTTTGTGGGGTTTTAGGTGGTTTTATTGCACAAACCATCATAGGAACTATTTCAGACAAACTTGGTCGCAAATTTGCCATTATCACTTGTGCAAGCATAGGATTTATCACTATGCTTATATTTATCTTTTTTAAACTTCATTTATATATGCAATATTTTTTAGGAATTACTCTTGGTATAGGAATATTTTGCTTATATGCTTTAGCACTTGCTAGAGCAAATGATGTTTTAGTAAGCAAAAATAAAGGTGTAGAGTTAGGTCGTGGGGTTCTTTTTTGTTATTCTTTGGGCTCTTTGTTTGGCCCTTTAATTTTAGGTTTTTTAATGCAATATTTTGAAATCAAAGGTTTTATATGGTTTTATATAGTTTCTTTAGCATTTTTAATTCTTTTTGCTATCAATAAACCAAATATTTTAAATAAAAAATTTAAGAAAAAGCCTGGAAATATGGTGATATTTGATGATTAATACTCAACTAGCAAGTCAAATTGCCAATACGCAAAAAAATGATTTAAAAGTAGATAACTCTGCTTCAAAAGATAAAACAAATTTAAAAGACAATCCAAAAGAAGTACTTGCACAAGCTTTAAAGCAAAATTTAGGTTTAAGCAAGGACGCTAGTAGTGAGGAAATACTAGCAAAATTTGTTCAAAATGAAACAGGTACCAAATTAAAAGAACTTGTTAATAAACTTTTAGATCAAATCAATGCTCAAAAAAATCCCGATTCCCCTGTGCTTAAACAAGGAAAAAATTTAAATTTAGCTCCTAATTTTGCTAATGAATTAAAAATCTTAAGTACAGAACTTGCAAAAAGTGATACTTTTACACAAGTTTTAGACAGATTAAATCAAATTTTAAAACCTGCCAGTGAAATAAAAAACAATAACTTAGCTCCTTTGTTTAAAAATTCAGGCGTATTTTTAGAAGCTAAATTAAAAGATGCCCTAAACGAAGAATTACTACCCAAAAGTTTTCACTCTCTTTTAAGTACAATCAAAGGTCTTAGTAGCGAAAAACTAAGCGTTCAGATAGCCCAGCTTGCAAATACAAATTTAAGCCCAAAAGACACTTTAAAAGAATTAAAAAATATTATTAATTCTAGCAAAAATGAAAATAAGCAAATTTTAAATCAAAGTTCTTTTAAAGCACTTTTAAATTTAAGTTCTAAATTGGAAAATTTTAAAAATTATATAAGTAAAAATCCCAGTCATGCTCAAGAAAAAATCACCCCTATAGCTAATAAAATTTTAAAAGAATTAAATTCCATCAAAAATGATTTTTTCAAAGCTCTTAATAAGCCAGAAAATTTAATGATAAAAGATCCAAACATCCTTAAGCAAACTGCTACCGCCTTTGAAAAACTTGAAAATACTTTAAAAAATATACTAGGCAATCAAGCTTCTAAAATACAAGATAAAGAAAATATTTTAGAAAATCTTTTAAGTAACAAAGAAAATATCAAGGAAGAAAAACTTAATCATAATACAAAAAACCAAGATGAAGAAAAACATATAAAAGCATCAAAAGAAGATGAAAATTTAGATTCTGGTATAAAAACCCATGAAGAAGATACCCAAGATACAAAAAATGATATTCAAAATAATGAAACAGAAAATAAGCCAGACAATGATATAAAAAATTCTACTCCAAACCAAGAAAAAATTAAAGATGAAAAACAAGAAAAATCAAAAGAAAATATCAAAGAAAATCCAAAATTTTATGAAACAAAAACAGAAAACAAAACTTCAATCAATACAAATACCAACACTTCAAATCCTAACACAAACAATACGCAAAATTTAAATAATACTCAAAATATTCAATCTAACAATAACCAAACTATGCAAAATATTTTTAAAAATCAGGAATTTATAAAACAAAATATTGTAAAAAATTTAGCATTTAATGTAGAAAATTTAGATCTAGAACAAGTGCAAGATTTAAGTAAAAATTTAAGCAATCTTTCTCGTAGACTTAATGAAAGCTTAAAAGAACTTGAACCCTATACTCAAAATGCCAAGCTTAATCAAGCAGAACTTAAAAATCTCGAACACAAACTCAATCTTTCTATCAAAGATCTAGCGCAAATTAAACCAAAAACAGAACAAGATATAGCTGAATCTTTACATCATGATGTAAAATCAACACTTTTGCAAATTTCAAATTTAGCTAAAAATGAAGGCAATGAAGCTGTATACAATCAAGCTAATCGTCTTTTAGCGCAAATTGAAATCAATCAGCTTATGTCTTTAGCTAATGATTCTATCAATACTTATCTGCCTTTTTCTTGGGATGATTTAAATGATTCTAAAATTATGTTTAGACGCGGAAAAAAGGACAAATTTTTTGCTCAGATTAAACTCGAATTTGCAAAACTTGGGGATTTAGAAATTCTTATTTCTTTAAATAATGAAAAATATATAGATATTAATATTATGGCAGAAAATATTGAATTTAGAAAAACCATCTATGAAAATGCCCATGAGCTTAAAAGAAATATCAATAAAGCAGGACTTTTAAGTGCAAATTTCTTTGTAGGTGATATCATAAGAAGTAAATTTGATACTAGAAATATGAAAAATTTAGATCTTGAAATGGGTATGGATAAAAAAGTATGAGCAAAATCAAAAGATCGATTAAAAAAGCTGTAGCTCTAGGCTATCAAAAAGAAAAAAACTCTGCACCAAAAGTGCTTGCAAGTGGCAAAGGAGAAAGTGCTGCTAAAATTATTTCTTTAGCCAAGGAACACGGAGTTCCTATTAAAGAAGATGAAGATTTAATAGAAATTTTAAGCAAGCTTGACTTAGGTGATGAAATTCCACCTAATATGTATAAAGCTGTAGCTGAAGTTTTTGCCTTTATCTATCAAATGGCAAATAAAACTCCTAAAAACTAATCCGCTATTTTTTCTCCAAATTTAATACCCTGCCCTACTTTTAAATTAAAAGTTAAAAGTCCTTTTTGAGAGATTAAAACTATAGTAGAACCTAGCTCAAAATTTCCTAGTTCTTCGCCTTTTTTGAAATTTAAATTTTCATATTTTCTAGTAAAATTATGAGAAATTTTAGCATTGGTTTGTATGCTTGCATCAAAATTAAAACGCATTTTTCCTACATTTTGCGCTCCTACAAAAACAAGCCAAAAAATACCTTTTTCATTTTGACATTTCAAGCTCACTCTTTCATTTTTTACATATAAATTACTAATGCATTCTAAATGTTTTTCATTTACGCTATAAAGCACTCCACTTGTGTAAGTTGCACTTAAAATTTGCATATCACAAGGGCTGTGATAACGATGATAATCTTTTGGAGAAAGATAAATATTGACATAATCAAGCCCATTTTTAAGTTCATCTTTTTCAAAGCTATCTTTTAAAAGCTCCTCAACGCTATAAGCATGTCCTTTTATAGAAAAAGCAAAATGTTCTTCATTTGCTAAAAAAGTACTTCCACACTCTAAAATTTTACCATCACTTGGACTGATAAAACCTTCTTCAAATTTTCTTGGAATTTGTAAAGTTCTTGTAAAAAGAGCATTTAAACTCTCATATTCACAAGGAGCTTTAAATTCACTCATATTGATATTAAAATACTTAACATAATTTTCATTAATAACTTTTTGTATCATTTTAGGAAATTTAATCCCCGCTACAAAACCAAAAAGTCTCGAACTTTCTTTTGAAAAACTCATTTTTTTCCTTTTAAATTTAAAATCACTATTTCACTCGGAGCAAAAACTCTAAGACTTGGCCCCCAAAATCCTGCTCCACTACTCACATAAAGCTTAGTTTTTTCTCCTAAATCATAAAGCCCATAAACAAAACCTTGCTGAAGTTTAACTAAAAACATAAAAGGGAAAATTTGCCCTCCATGTGTATGCCCACTTAAAACAAGATCAAAATCACTTAAATCATAAAGCAAAGCTGTTTTAGGTTGATGTGTGAGTAAAATACTAGCTTTGCTTGTATTTAAATCCACTTTTATTCTTGCTAAATCAGGAGCATATAAACCCCTATCAAGTCCGGCTAAATCTCCAAGTCCAGCAATATTTATAAAACCCAAATCTAAATTTTGATTGACTAAAATTTTCATATTAGTATGTTTTCTAAGTAAATCCAAAACTTCATTGATACCATGATAATACTCATGATTTCCCAAAGCATAAAAAGTTCCGTAAGTGGAGTTAAAATCATTAAGTTTTGAGATGTAATTTTTTAAATCTTTAGGATTAGTATCAATCAGATCCCCTACTATTACAACCATATCAGGACTTTGCAAATTCACTTTAGTGATGAGCTTGTCTAAAAAATTTTCATGCAAATTTTTACCCAAATGTATATCAGTAAGCATGGCAATTTTTAAATCTTGTTTAAGATTTGGTATTTCAACATCAACACTCTTTACTTCAGGTGTTTTTAGAGCATTATTTATACTTGCATAAATTAAAAACACACTTAAAACTATAAGAGAAAGTTCAAAAATCAAACGCAAAATAAGATTATATGTTTTATCTCTTTTACCCATAAGAGCTAAAATCAATTTAACAAAATCCCAAGCTAAAGTCATAAAAAACAAACAATAAGTCGGCGCATAAAACATGGCTAAAATTTCATACCAAGTATCACTTAAATATTCATCTCTACGAAATATTAAAAACACAGCTTGAGCTAAAAAAAGCACAATAAAAATAAAGGAAAAAATTTTATAAAAATACTTAAAAAGAGTAATTTTCTTGATTAATCTTTTATAAATATAAACATTTGCTAAGCCAAAAATCAATAACACAATGAAAGAAAAAATTAAAAATATCATAAAAGTATTATAACCAAGTAAAATTAAATATCCGTATAAATTTTTCTGTTATAATAAGCTTTTAAATAATTTTAAAGGCTATAAGATGTACCGTTTTGCACCTTCTCCCACAGGTGATATGCACATAGGAAATTTACGCGCAGCAATTTTTAATTATATCTGTGCAAGACAAAAAAATATGGATTTTATCTTACGTATTGAAGATACTGATAAGGCTAGAAATATAGCAGGAAAAGAAGAAGAAATCAAAGAAATTTTAAATCTTTTTAGTATTTCATGGCAGCATTACTATATACAAAGTGAAAATTTAAAATTCCATCGCCAAATGGCTTTAAAACTTGTAAGCGAAAAAAAAGCTTTTGCTTGTTTTTGCACCGAAGAAGAACTTGAAGCAAAAAAAGAGCTGGCTAAAAAACAAGGTAAAGCTTATCGCTACGATGGCACTTGTGAAAAACTAGCCGATATTGATGTTTTAGAATGTGAAAAACCCTTTGTTATCCGTCTTAAAAAACCTACTCATACTATGAAATTTACTGATTTTATCAAAGGCGAGCTTAGTTTTGAGCCTGAAAACATAGACTCTTTTGTGATTATGAGAACGGATAAAACTCCAACTTATAATTTTGCTTGTGCGGTTGATGATATGCTTGAAAATGTCACTTGTATTATACGCGGAGAAGATCATGTTTCAAACACTCCAAAACAAGAACATATCCGCGCAAGCTTAGGTTATAATAAAGCCATGACTTATGCACACTTGCCTATCATTTTAAACGAAGAAGGTGTTAAAATGAGTAAAAGAGAAGCACATTCTTCTGTAAAATGGCTACTTGAAAGTGGAATTTTACCTAGCGCAATCGCGAATTATCTTGTCATACTAGGCAATAAAACTCCTTGTGAAATTTTTACCTTAGAAGAGGCTATAAAATGGTTTGATATTTCTAAAGTTTCAAAAGCTCCCGCAAGATTTGATCTTAAAAAACTCTTACAAATCAATCGTGAACATATCAAAATGATCAAAGATGATGAGCTTAATAAAATTTTAGATTTAAACAAAGATCTTGCACAACTTGCTAAATTTTATACTCAAGAAACAAGTACTATAAAAGAACTTAAAGAAAAAATGCAAGCTATTTTTAACGCAAAAGATTTTGGCGAGTTTGAAACAGAATGTAAAATTTTAAAAGAACTCTTAAAAGATATTGAACTTTTTGAAAATTATGAAGATTTTAAAAATGAACTTTTAAATAAAAGCAACTTAAAAGGTAAAAAATTTTTCATGCCTTTAAGGATAATTTTAACAGGAAATATCCACGGACCTGAGCTTAGTGATCTTTATCCTTATATTAAAAATTTTATTCACGAATTAGCAAGGATTTAACTATGGTTATAGACTCTTTTATTATTTCTATTTTTCAAGTACTTCAAATTGTCATTAACATTTATACTTGGATTATTATCATCACAGCACTTTTAAGCTGGGTAAACCCTGATCCTTATAATCCCATAGTGCAAATTTTATATAAACTAAGCTACCCTGCTTACGCCTTAGTTAGAAAAATTCCAACACGCATTGGTAATATTGATCTTGCGCCTTTGATTATAGTCTTAGCATTGCAGTTTCTTGGCATTTTTCTTGGGAATATCTTAAGGAGTATATTGTGATAAAAAAAATACTCGTTTTTTTATTTATTTTTTCAAGTTTAAATGCTACACAATATAGTATAGAAAAACTCAAAAAGGAAGAAAATTCACTTGCTAAGGATTATTATATTTATAGGCTTTTAGAAAAAAATAAAATCAGTAAAAAAGATGCACAGGATTTAAATTCTCATATTTTTCGCTATATAGGAAAAATTAAATCTGAACTTGAAAAAATCATCCCTTTAAAGCCTTATATCAACCCAAAATATGCTAAATGCTATACCTATATAGCAAATACTATCTTAGATGCAAATTTAACTTGTCAAAGTGTGCGCTTAAATTCATTAGTTTTTATAGCGAGTCTAAATTCCAAAGACCGAACTACTTTAGCTCAAACCTTTAAAAATCAAAGACCTGATTTGACAAATTTATTGCTAGCTTTTAATACTTCTGATCCTATGAGCTATATAGTACAAAAAGAAGATATTAATGGTTTTTTTAAACTTTATAATTATTCTAAAAAATACGACTTAGATTTAAATACAAGTTTAGTCAATAAACTACCAAACCACATTGGTTTTAAAGATTTTGCACAAAATATTATTATTAAAAAAGAAAATCCAAAATTTAGATATTCTATGCTAGAAATAAATCCTGAAAATGTAAGTGAAGATTCTGCTTTCTATTTAGGAGTCAATGCCTTAACTTATGATAAAACAGAGCTTGCTTATGACTTTTTTAAAAAGGCGGCACAAAGTTTTAAATCGCAAAGTAATAAAGACAATGCTATATTTTGGATGTGGTTGATTAAAAACAATGAAGAAGATTTAAAAACTTTATCGCAAAGTTCTTCTTTAAATATTTATAGTCTTTACGCAAAAGAACTTACCAACACACCTTTTCCAAAGATAGAAAGCCTTAATCCAAGCAAGAAAAAAAATAATTTTAATATGCAAGATCCTTTTGCTTGGCAAAAAATAAACAAACAAATTCGCGATGCTAACGCAAGTCAACTAGATGTCTTGGCAAAAGAATTTGACACACAAGAAACCTTGCCTATTTATGCTTACATATTAGAACGCAAAAATAATTTTAAAAAACATTATTTTATAATGCCTTATTATGATAATATAAAAGACTATAACAAAACAAGACAAGCTTTAATTTTGGCTATTGCCAGACAAGAAAGTCGTTTTATTCCAACTGCTATTTCAGTTTCTTATGCTTTAGGCATGATGCAATTTATGCCATTTTTAGCCAATCACATAGGGGAAAAAGAATTAAAAATTCCAAATTTCGATCAAGATTTTATGTTTAAACCTGAAATAGCATATTACTTTGGAAACTATCATCTAAATTACCTTGAATCACGTTTAAAATCTCCACTTTTTGTCGCTTATGCTTATAATGGCGGTATAGGATTTACTAACCGTATGCTTGCAAGAAATGATATGTTTAAGACAGGCAAATTTGAACCTTTCTTGTCTATGGAGCTAGTTCCTTATCAAGAAAGCCGAATTTACGGAAAAAAAGTTCTAGCTAATTATATTGTGTATCGACATCTTCTGAACGATAGTATAAAGATTTCGGATATTTTTGAAAATTTAATTCAAAACAAGGCAAATGATCTAAACAAATCTTAGCTACAAGCCTAATCTCTTCCTTGACACTAGGAAGAGATACTTTAAAATAATCAGTATAGTTGTTTTGTATTATATATTTTAAATACTCATCATCCAATTTTTCAATATTGGCTTTTTTATTATTGATAAAAACTTCTAAATTTTGAATTTTTAATGTATTTGGAGTAAAAGATAAAGCTAATACATCATCTTTACTTGTCTTGTCTAGAATTGGGTTTAAATAAGACATAGTTATAATGGCATTAATCTTATCTTGTGTGATTTTGTATTTTTGAGTAAACATTAAAGTTTGAGATTTTAAATTTGTATCCACAATCGCCTGATCTTTTAAAGAACAAGCTCCAAGCAAAAAAGCACCTAAAATTACACTATAAATTTTCATTCTTTTTCCATATTTTTTAGTATTATTGTAGCCTTTTAACCCTATTTTTTGGTTTAAAAAGATATAATTTTGCAAAAAAATTAAGAGTATATTTTATGAAACAACTTATTATAGCTTTTAGCGGGCCTTCAAATTCAGGAAAAACTACACTCATCACTAAAATAGCTGATAATTTTTTGCAACAAAATTTAAAAGTTTTAATCATTAAACATGACCCTGCCGATAAAGCTCAATTTGATTTTAACGGTAAAGATAGTTTTAAATTTTTTCAAAGTGGAGCTGAAGTCATGGTTTTAAGCCCTACAAGAACAACTTTTTTTTCTCATGAAAATAGAGATATTTTAAAAGCTTTAAAATTAAGCCCTGATTTTGACATTTGTTTGGTTGAAGGATTAAAAACTCTTGATTTACCACGCATTAGCGTATTTTGCAAAGAAATTGATGAAAGTTATTTTATTTTTTCAAACGCCATTGCAAGCTATGAAAAAATTTCTCACCCTTATCTTACTTGGCTTGATTTAAACGATATACAAGCTATTTGCCAATACATACTTAAAAATGCTAAAAATTTACAAGGAGAATTATAAAATGCAAGAAGTGATTTCTTATATACAAAAAGCGGTTTTAGAAATTTCTAACGCTTTAAAATTTCCCGATACAAGCTACAGTCAAAATCAAAATTTTACAGGCGATACCCAACTCAAATTTGATGTTTTAAGTGATGAAATTATCACAAAAACCCTAAGTCAATGTTCAAGTATTAAAGCCATCATCAGTGAAGAAAAAGATGAAATTTTAACGCTTAACGAGAGGGCAAATTTTATCGTAGCTTATGATCCTTTAGACGGTTCTAGCTTAATGGATGTTAATTTTGCCATAGGTTCTATTTTTGCTATCTATGAAGAAAAAGCAAGTGCTAAAAATTTAAGAGCTGCGCTTTATAGTATGTATGGAGCGCGATTAGAACTTGTGATTTGCAAAGATCAGCCAAAACTTTATCGCTTAAATGCAAATAATGAATTTATTTTTATAAAAGATCTTAGAATGAATGAAAAAGGCAAGATTAATGCTACAGGCGGAACGCAAAAATTTTGGGAAGAAAAACACGCTAAATTTATCAAAAGTCTTTTTGATGAAGGCTATCGCTTAAGATATTCTGGAGCCATGGTAAGCGATATCAATCAAATTTTATTAAAAAGGGGTGGCATTTTTAGCTATCCTGCAACACAAGATGCGCCTAATGGCAAACTTCGTGCCTTTTTTGAAGTCTTTCCTCTAGCCTTTATCATAGAAAAAGCAGGCGGAAAAACTACAAATGGAAAAAACCGCTCTTTACTTGAACTTGAATTTGATAAAATCCATGCGACAACTCCTTGTTTTTTTGGCTCAGAATATGAAATTTCAAAACTTTTAAAGGCTTACAATGAATGAAGTTAGAGATGAATTTGAGCAAGATATGGATAAAAAAAAAGAAATTTTACTTTCATGTCAAAACTCAAAAAACCTAAACTCTTGTTATAATTGCGATGAAATTTTTAACTGCCAAACTAGAAAAAATTATGTTGATGCAGTCTATAACAGTATGTCTAAGGGTAAAACCGAAGGCGGATTTGACTTTTAAAGGAAAAAAATGCGTTATATTACAACACCAATTTATTATGTAAATGATGTACCTCATTTAGGTCATGCTTATACTACCATCATAGCCGATACTTTAGCAAGATTTTATCGTTTGCAAGGACATGAAACAAGATTTCTAACAGGAACAGATGAGCATGGACAAAAAATCGAAGAAGCTGCCAAACTAAGAAATTCCACTCCTCAAGAATACGCTGATAAAATCAGTTTTGAATTTAAAAAATTATGGGATGAATTTGAAATCACCTATGATATTTACGCAAGAACAACTGATACAAGGCATATTGAATTTATTAAAGCTATGTTTTTAAAAATGTGGCAAAAAGGTGATATTTATAAAGATGAATACGAAGGACACTATTGTATTTCTTGTGAAAGCTTTTTTACTCAAAGTCAGCTTATTAACGATTGTTCTTGCCCAGATTGTGGCAAACAAACTAGAATTTTAAAAGAAGAAAGCTATTTTTTCAAACTTTCAAAATATCAAGATAAAATTTTACAATGGTATGAAGAAAAAGATCCCATCTTGCCAAAAAACAAAAAAAACGAACTTATAAATTTTGTCCAAAACGGCCTTAAAGATCTTTCCATTACAAGAACAAGTTTTGATTGGGGGATTAAACTGCCTCAAGAAATTAATGATGATAAACATATTATTTATGTATGGCTTGATGCACTTTTTATCTATGTAAGCTCACTTGACTTTCAAAACAAGGGAGAAAATGCTAAATTTTGGCCTGCGCATGTGCATTTAGTAGGAAAAGATATCTTGCGTTTTCATGCCATTTATTGGCCAGCTTTTTTAATGAGCGTGGATTTGCCTTTGCCAAAATTTATAGGTGCACATGGCTGGTGGACTAAAGAAGGTGAAAAAATGAGCAAATCTAAAGGCAATGTTGTAAAACCTAAAGAAGTAGTTGATGCCTATGGAAGTGAAGCTTTTAGATATTTCTTGCTTAGAGAAGTGCCTTTTGGTAACGATGGGGATTTTAGCGAAAATATGCTGATAAATCGTATCAATGCAGAGCTTAGCAATGAATTTGGAAATTTACTTAATCGCATTATAGGTATGAGTACAAAATATTCTCAAGGAAATATTTCAAAAGAAGGTGTTTTAAAATTTTACAATGCCGAACTAAATCAAGCAAAAGAACACTTAAATTTAGCGGTAGAATTTTTAGAAAACTTACAGTGTAATCGTTATTTAGAAGAACTTTTTAAAGCCTTAAGTGTGGCAAATTTAGCCATTAGTAAATACGAACCTTGGAGTTTAATCAAAGAAAACAAACACGAACAAGCTAATGCTTTAGTAGCACTTTGTGCAAATATTTTAGCCAAAACAAGCCTTTTATTAAGCCCTACTCTACCAAAGTCCTCTCAAAAGGTGGCCTTAGCTTTAAATTTTGAAATTTCGTCTGCAAATTACACAAAAATGATACTTGATAATGAACTTTTAGATTTTAAAGCAAATCCTTGCGAAGCTTTATTTCCAAAAGTAGAAAAAGCTCTTTTAAAACAAGAAATTAAAGAAGAACCTAAAAAAGAAGAAAGTCCTAAAATAAAAATCGATGATTTTGCAAAAATTGAAATCAAAGTTGCTAAGGTACTTGATTGTCAAAATATAGAAGGGAGTGAAAAACTTTTAAAATTTCAACTCGAACTTGACGATAAAGAAATCCGTCAAGTACTCTCAGGCATAGCAAAATACTATAAGGCCAGTGATTTAATCGGTAAACAAGTTTGCGTTATAAGCAATCTTAAAAAAGCTAAAATTTTTGGACATGAAAGCGATGGTATGATACTTTCTGCAAAAAGCGGAGATAAACTTGTTTTAATCGCCCCTGAACAACTTGTGCAAAACGGCTCTTTAGTGGGTTAAAATATGCAAATTAGCAATTTAGGCGAACTGTTAAACGCAACACTAATTCATGAAGGTAGTGTTTTAAGCGTGGAAGGTTTTGCCATAAATTTAAACGAACTTAAAACAGGCTTTGCCTTCTTTAATAACGATAAAAAAGAAATTGCCCAAGCTGTAAAAAAAGGCGCTTATGCTATAATTACAGAAAATGACATTACTATTGAAGATAAAGAAATTTTTTACTTTAGAGTAGAAAATCTAGAACGAGCTCTTGTAAGATTTTTACGCTTTTTTTGCGAAGATAAAGAATGTGAATTTTTACTTTTTAAATCTTACGAACTAAGTCTTTGCAAGGCTTTTTATTTTAACATTTTAAAAGGAAATATTTTTGCTGATTTTGAAAAACTAATCAAAGCAAAAAAGGGTGAAATTTTTTGCTACTGTGAAGAAAATTACTTAAATAAACTTTGCACCTATTCTCATAGTCTAAAAGATGCTAATTTTACCTTATTATCGCGATCTAGCTTCTTTTTTACAACTTTGATTTGTGAAAATTTATATTTTAAAAATCTTAATTTGCCTTTTTTTTACGCAAATAGTTTTGCAAAAATTATTTCTTTTTTAAAAGAAAAAAGTCAAAAAATAATATTTGACTTTAATAAGATTGATGATTTTAAAATTTATTTTATTGATGATAAATTTGAAATCACTCCTTTTGGTTCAAGCTCTCAAGCGTTTATTGTAAGCAACAACCAAAATACCTTTGAATTCTGGAAAGAAAAATTTAAAAACATAAAAGACTTTAAAATTGCTTCTAAAAATTCTTTATTTTGCGATTTTTCCTATAATCAGCTTTCAGATTTAAGAAAATTAAAAAATTTTAAATATTGTTTAATTCTTGAAAATTATGATATTTTTGAGCAAGAATTTGAAAACAAAGAAAATCAAACCCCAAGCTTATTTTAAATTCACTCCTTCATTTTCAAGCAAAAATCTTTTTATTTCAAGCCCTCCATTATATCCTCCTATGCCATTGCTTGCAATAACTCTATGACAAGGTATAAAAATAGGAATTTGATTTTTAGAATTTGCATTTCCAACAGCTCTAAAAGCTTTTGGATGATTAATTTTTTCTGCTATATCTTTATAAGTAGCTATTTTGCCATAAGGAATTTCCATTAAAGCCTTGTAAACCTTTGATTCAAAATCCGTACCTTGTATCAAAACAGGAATGCTAAATTTTCTAAGCTTATGAGTAAAATATAAATCAAGTTCATATTTTGCTAAGTCAAGCAAACTACAATTTTTTTCTGATCTTTTATTATCACAAAAATCGACTCTAGTTAAAAATTTTCCATCACTATGTAAAGATAGGTAACATAAAGGCATTTTATAATAAACTTTAAACATTTTTTATCCTTCAAAGAGCTACAATTATAATAAAAAATATTTAAGGAGTAGAAAATGTCTTTTATGCAAGAATACAATAAACTTGTTGAAGAAAGAGCCGCTTTGGGTATACCACCCCTTCCTTTAAATGCAAATCAAACTAGAGAACTTTGTAAATTACTTGAAAATGAAAATAATGAAGAGCTTGCAAATCTTTTAGAAAATAGAGTAAATCCTGGTGTTGATGATGCAGCTTTAGTAAAATGTGAATTTTTAGATTCCATACTTAAAGGCAAAATCAGTGCTCCAAATATAGACAAAAAAAGAGCCTTAAGAATGCTTGGAACTATGCTAGGCGGATATAATGTTAAAGTTTTAATCGATGCCTTAAAAGATGAAAACATAGCCAAAGATGCTGCAGAAGTGTTGAAAAATATTATTTTTGTACATGATAATTTCCATACCATAGCTGAACTTAGCAAAAACAATCCACACGCTAAGGAAGTTTTACAAAGCTGGGCAAATGCGGACTGGTTTAATAAAAAAGAAAAACTACCACAAGTGATTAAATGTATAGTTTTTAAAGTAGCAGGGGAAACAAATACCGATGATCTAAGCCCTGCAGGAGATGCTTTTACAAGAAGCGATATTCCTTTACATGCAAATGCCATGCTAAAGGTAAGACAAACAGGATCCTTAGAAAAAATCAAAGAGCTTAAAAAAAGCGGTCGCGAAGTGGTTTATGTAGGTGATGTTGTAGGAACAGGTTCAAGTAGAAAATCGGCAATAAATTCCATACAATGGCACTTAGGAAAAGAAATAGAAGGTGTGCCAAACAAGCACAGCGGTGGTATAATAATGGGTTCAACTATAGCACCGATTTTCTTTAACACTGCTCAAGATAGCGGGGCTTTACCTATCATCTGTGATGTAACAAACTTAGAAATGGGCGATGAGTTTGAAATTCATCCTTATGAGGGAAAAATCATAAAAAATGGCTCTACAATCGCAGAATTTACACTCAGTCCAAACACTCTCTTAGATGAAGTTAGAGCAGGAGGAAGAATCCCACTTATCATAGGTCGCGGGCTTTGTACTAAGGCTAGAGAATTTTTAGGAATGGAAAGTGAAAATATCTTTACCAAACCTGAACAACCTAAATCTTCAAGCGGTGGTTATACCTTGGCTCAAAAAATGCTAGGTCGTGCCTGTGGAGTTGAAGGTGTGCGTCCAGGTATGTATATAGAACCTATAACTTTAACTGTAGGCTCTCAAGATACCACAGGTCCTATGACTAGAGATGAAATTAAAGAACTTGCAAGCCTAGGTTTTAATGCAGACTTTGTTATGCAAAGCTTTTGCCATACAGCTGCGTATCCAAAAGTAAGCGATTCAAATTTACATAAAACCTTGCCCAATTTCATGACAAGTCGTGGTGGGGTAAGTTTAAAACCAGGTGATGGAGTTATCCACTCTTGGCTTAATCGTTTTGTATTGCCAGATACCGTAGGAACGGGCGGGGATTCTCACACACGCTTTCCTATAGGAATTTCTTTCCCTGCAGGAAGTGGACTTGTAGCTTTTGCTGCGGTTACTGGTTCTATGCCTTTAAATGTACCTGAAAGTGTTTTAGTGCGTTTTAGTGGAGAATTGCAAGCCGGAGTTACCTTAAGAGATTTGGTTAATGCTATACCTTATTATGCAATCAAACAAGGACAACTTACCGTTGAAAAGAAAAATAAGAAAAATATTTTTGCAGGAAAAATTTTAGAAATAGAAGGCTTGCCAAACTTAAAAGTCGAACAAGCTTTTGAACTTAGTGATGCAAGCGCTGAAAGATCTGCAGCTGCTTGCAGTGTGGATTTAAGCATAGAAAGTGTAAGCGAATATATCAAATCCAATATCTCTTTAATTGAAGCTATGATAGAAGTAGGATATGAGAATAAAGCTACCCTTGCCAGAAGGGCTGAAAAAATGAGAGAATGGCTTAAAAACCCTACTCTTTTAAGAGCAGACAAAGATGCAAAATATGCGTACATTATCGATATTAATCTTAACAATATCAAGGAGCCAATTCTAGCTTGTCCAAATGACCCTGATGATGTGGCAACCTTAAGCGAAATTTTAGCCGATGACAAGCGTCCAAAAAATATAGATGAAGTTTTTGTAGGTTCTTGTATGACAAACATAGGACATTATAGAGCTTTGGGAGAAATTTTAAAAGATAAAGGCATACTTAAAACCAGACTTTGGGTAGTGCCTCCAACAAAAATGGATAAAGCACAACTTATCAATGAAGGTTATTACAGCATCTTTGGCGCAGCAGGTGCTAGAATAGAAGTTCCTGGTTGTTCTTTGTGTATGGGAAATCAAGCAAGAGTAAATGATGGTGCTGTTGTCTTCTCAACCTCTACAAGAAACTTTGACAATCGTATGGGTATGGGTGCTAAAGTATATCTAGGAAGTGCTGAACTTGCAGCAGTTTGTGCGATTTTGGGTAAAATTCCAAGCAAGGAAGAATACTTACAAATTGTCAGCGAAAAACTAAGTAATGAGCATAAGGCAAATATCTATAGATATTTAAATTTTAATGAGATTGAAAATTTCAAACTTGAAAATTAATTCAAATTTAATACTAAATAACAAAATTAAAATTTTCAAAGGAAAAATATTGAAGTTATTATTCACTTCCTTTTGTTGTTTTGCAAGTTTAATGGCTAGCGATGCCATTAACTGCGACAACATTAAAAATAATAAAACATTGCTAAATGAAAGTTCAAATTTAGATTATTTAAATATAGCTTCAAGCTGTAAAGAATCTTTAAAAAATCAAGATTTTACAAAAAAACTCTATGCAATTTCCAATGAAATTCGCGGAAGCAATAGCTCTTGTAATGGTGTGGCTTATTTGCCAAAATTACAACAATTTGATTTTTTATTATTAAAAATAGCTATCGATCCCATCGCTTATCAAAAAACTTTAGATACACCCGAAAATTTAGAAAAAAAATATGATATTTTAAAATCTTATTTTAGATATTGGGCATATCAAAGCATAGGAAATTTTAGACTTTACAAAGCTTTTTGGCAAGAATACAATAATGCTATAGAACCTTTAGAAAAGTATTTTGAAAGTAATTTTAATTTTGACAAAGGCAGTAATATTTACTATACTAGCAATGCCTTAAACGAATTTTTAAATTGGGCTGTTGGTGAAACAAAAATTTACAAAGACATTAGTCCTTTAGCAAAAATCATGTCAAATAAAAATTATTCAGTATCTTATATACAAGATTTTATTTTTTCAAATAATCCAAGCCAAGATGACCTTACTATAGCCTTGCAAGCAGCGCTTCTAAATCAAAGAGAAAAAGAAATTTTAGAACTTTTGATTCGTTTTGGCGCTAGGATTGACGAAGGTTATGAAAGTGCTATTTTTTATGCATTGGAAAGTTATGAAAATACAAACTTTTTAATCCAAAATGGAGCAAATGTTAATCAAGCCAATGCCTTTGGTAAAACCCCACTTTTTTATGCCATAGAGTTTAATCGTCTTGATATCATAAAACTACTTCTTGATAATGGAGCAAATGTTAATCAAAAATATATTAATAACAATGAAAAATTAGCATTAAGCGCGAACATAGGTTCAAATACGCCTTATTTTATTACATTTTGTGCTCTAGAGCACACTTCAAAAAATGTTTTAATGCATGCTGCAGCCTATGGAAATGTTGAAATTTTAAAACTTCTTATTTCAAAAGGAGCAAATTTTAATGCTGTTGATGATCTTGGTTTTAATGCACTCGACTTTGCGCTATCAGCAGGTAAAAAAGAAAATGCTGATTATCTAAAAAGCTTGGGTTTAAAAGCAAACGAAAATCTATTTTACGGAGGTAGTTTAGAATGAAAACCGCATTTATTACAGGAGCTAGTTCAGGTTTTGGTAGAGCTTGCGTTGAAGCTTTTATACAAGAAGGCTACAAAGCAATCGCCCTTGCTAGACGCAAAGAGCGTCTAGAAGAGTTAAAAAATGCTTACAAAGATAAGATTTACACGCTTTGCATAGATGTAAGAAATCAAAAAGAAATCTTTGAGGCTATTGAAAATTTACCCAAAGAATTTCAAGAAATTGATGTGCTTTTTAATAATGCAGGTTTAGCTTTAGGGGTAGATGAATTTGATAAATTAAACCTTGAAGATATTAACACTATGGTAGATACAAACATCAAAGGATTTTTATATGTTGCAAAAGCTATTATTCCTATACTTCGCAAACAAAAAAATGCTTATATTTTTAACTTAGGTTCGGTTGCGGGACGCAATCCTTATTTTGGAGGCAATGTGTATTGTGGAACCAAAGCCTTTGTAGGACAATTTTCATTGGCCTTAAGAAATGATCTTAGAGGAAGCAATATCAAAGTAACAAACATTGCTCCAGGACTTTGCAAAACTGAATTTAGTGAAGTGCGTTTTAAAGGAGATATCCAAAAAGCTGATGCAGTGTATGAAAATACGCAATTTATCAGTGCTAATGATATTGCCAAAGTGGTAATGTCTATCATTAACCTACCAAGCCATATTAATGTTAATGAAATCGAGCTTATGCCGGTAACACAAACTTGGAATGGATTTTATATAGAAAGAGATGAATGAATAAATTTTTAGTTTCATTGTTTTTACCTTTAGTTGCATTTGCAAACTCCTCAGAAGCAGCTGCAAATGCTAATTTATTTGGAGCTTTTACGCTTATACCACCTTTAGTTGCTATTGCTTTAGCCTTTATCACAAAAGATGTTATTTTATCGCTCTTTACTGGAGTTTTAAGTGGAACTTTTCTACTTAGCCTTTCTACAAATATTTTTAAAGCACAACATTTAACTTTTGTAAATTATTACAATACTACAGTAGAATCTTTTTCAAAAATTATTTCCTATATCTTAGGTTCAACTTCAGATCCAGTAAATGCAGGAATCATTTTACAAATTCTTTGTATAGGTGGTCTTGTGGCACTTATCACAAAAATGGGAGGTGCAAAAGCTGTAGCATTAAAATTTGCCAAAAGAGCCAAATCAGCTGTATCAGCTCAAGTTAACACTTGGTTTTTAGGGCTTTTAATATTTTTTGATGACTATGCTAATTTACTAATCGTAGGTCCAATTATGCGTCCTTTGGCAGATAAATTTAAAATTTCTCGTGAAAAATTTGCCTTTATTATCGACTCTACCGCAGCTCCTGTGGCAGGAATAGCTGTAATTTCTACTTGGATAGGCTTAGAAGTTTCTTTAATTAAAACCGCTTATGAACACATAGGCATTAGCAATATTAGTGCTTTTGGAATTTTTGTTGAAACCATACCTTATCGTTTTTATAATATCTTCATGCTTTTTTTTGTAGTCATGACTGCAATCATGGGGCGTGAGTTTGGTTCTATGTACAAGGCTGAAGTGCGTGCAAGAACCACAGGACAAATTGCTCCTCTACCTAAATCAGGCACACTAGATACTACTGAATTAGAAGATCAGTTTTTAGCACCAAAAGAAGGTATTAAAATTCGTGCTTTTGATGCTATTGTTCCTATTTTTACTTTAATCATTTTAGCTATATTAGGATTTTATTTTAATGGACTTAGCACTTTAGAAGGCGAAGAACTTGCAAAAGCAAGTACCAATCCTTTGTCTTTTGAAACTTTTAGAGCTGCTTTTGGAAATGCTGATTCTTCTGTGGTGTTATTCCAAGCTGCTTTGTTTGCTGCTATTGTAGCGATTTTTATCGGGGTGCGTCGTAAAATTTTCAATCTTAAAGAAGCGGTAGAAACTTGGATATATGGCTGGAAAACCATGATTTTTACCATAGTATTGCTTTTATTTGCTTGGTCACTTTCAAGCATAGTAAAAGATCTAGGAACTTCTTTATTTATCACTAGTTTGCTTGCAGACAAATTGCCTGAGTTTATTTTGCCTGCTACTATTTTTGCTTTTGCTTCAGCCATTTCTTTTGCCATAGGAACAAGCTATGGAACTATGGGGATTTTAATGCCTTTAGCTGTGCCTTTAGCTCATGAAATCGCCAAAATCAATGGTATGGATGCAAACGCTATGCATCATTATATGGTTATTAATATAAGCTGCGTTTTAACAGGTGCGATTTTTGGAAACCATTGCTCACCAATTTCAGATAATGTAATCCTTTCATCTATGAGTGCAAAATGCGATCATATGGAGCATGTAAGAACACAAATTCCTTATGCTTTATTTATCTGTGGCATTTCTTTAATCGCTGGATATATTCCTGTATCTTTAGGACTTAGCGTTTGGTTTGTCTTGCCTTTAAATTTCATACTTATTGCACTTTTACTAAGACTCATCGGAAAGAAAGTTCCATGAGTCTTGAAAATTTTGGAAATTTTCTCACTTTAGATGAAAAACATTCTTTCATAAAAAAATATTTTAAAGAATTTTATACAAAGGATTTTAAACTTTTTGCTTCAAAAGATAAACATTATCGTACAAGAGCTGAACTTTCATTTTATCATGAAAATGATACGCTTTTTTATGCAATGTTTGATCCAAAAAGCAAAAAAAAGTACATTATAGAATATTTAGATTTTGCTGATGAAAAAATTTGTGCTTTTATGCCAAGACTTCTAGAATACTTGCGTCAAGATAATAAATTAAAAGAAAAACTTTTTGGTGTAGAATTTTTAACCACAAAGCAAGAACTTAGCATAACCTTACTCTATCATAAAAATATAGAAGATATAAAGTCAAATTTAGAAAATTTAAGCAATATTCTTCATATCAACCTCATAGCAAGAAGTAAAGGCAAAAAACTTATTTTTAAAACAGAAAATCTAAGACAAACTTTAAATATTCAAGATAGAAAAATATTTTATGAATTTAACAACGATTGTTTTATTCAGCCTAATACTGCTATAAATGAAAAAATGATTACTTGGGTGTGTGAAATTTTAAACACTCAAAAAAGAATGGATTTGCTTGAGCTTTACTGTGGATATGGAAATTTTACTTTAGCTTTAGCGCCATTCTTTTTTAAAATTTTAGCCACTGAAATTTCAAAAAGCAATATTAATTTTGCTTTAAAAAATTGCGAGCTTAACAATACAACAAATATCCACTTTGCAAGACTTTCAAGCGAAGAATTAAGTCTTGCTATCAAAAAAGAAAGAGAATTTTTTCGTTTAAAAGATATTCGATTAGATGATTTTAATTTCTCTCATGTTTTAGTTGATCCACCCCGTGCAGGACTTGATAAAAGCGTAATTGACTTAATAAAAAAATATGGAAATATTATTTATATTTCTTGCAATCCTATCACTTTAAAAGAAAATTTAAAAGAATTAAGCCTAACACATAGAGTGGAAGAGTTTGCTCTGTTTGATCAATTTGTCAATACTCCACATCTTGAATGTGGAGTATTTCTTAGCAAGGTATAAAAAAATAATTCATTAATTTAGCCAGTATTACTATCGCGATACAAAGCACAAATACAAAAGGGTGGATAAAAACACCGAGTGGATTTTTCTTCTTTAATATAAAATGACAAAATAAAGAAAAAACAACTAAAGATAAAATTCCAAAAGCCAAAATAATTTTTACAGCAAAAAGTAAATTTAAAGGTTTAAAATGAAAACCTGCCAAAGCACCTCCACTTAAAAAAAGCAAAAGAACAACAAAAGGCATTATTTTAACTCCAGTAGCACTAAAAAGACTTTTGTCAAAATTAGGATTTTTCTTTTTAACTACACCCAAAACAAATACATCAACAAACAAATAACCTATAAACAAAATAGCACAAAGAAGATGGATTGTTAAAGTATATGGATAAAATTCTTCCATTTTTCCCTCCTTATTAAACTTCGGAATTTGCTATATTATAACACTTTTTTCATTTTTTGAATTCACTTTAGTTAATTTTTTAATCATTTAAGATAAAATACCAAAACAAAGGTTAACAATGAACGAAAAAGAAACTATCTCTTATATTATAAATACAAGTAAAAATATTGTCATATTTGCTTTAAGTCCAGATAAGACAAAAGCTTCTTATAGGGTAGCAGAATTTTTACAAAGAAAAAATTATAAAATTTTTCCTATTTATCCTAAAGAAGAGTTTATTTTAAATGAAAAAGTTTATAGAAATTTAGATCAAATAGAAGAAAAAATCGATACACTTATACTTTTTAGAAAAGGTGAAGTGGCGCTAGAAATTCTTCCTAAGCTTGTTGAAAAAAATATTAAAAACCTATGGCTTCAACTTGATATTAGTAATGAAACAGCCAAAGAAGAATGTAAAAAATTAGATATAAATTTTATACAAAATCGTTGCATTATGCTAGAATATCCGCATTTTAAAACAAAGGAAAAATAGTGTTAGAGCTTAATAAAATTTACAAAGCAAAACAACAAATTTCAGGATTTGTAAACAAAACTCCTTTCATATACTCTTCTTTTTTAAGTGATATTTGTCAAAGTGAGATTTATCTTAAAAATGAAAATTTACAAATTACAGGTGCTTATAAAATTCGTGGAGCTTACAATAAAATAGCCAATCTTAGCACTGAACAAAAACAACATGGAGTCATTGCAGCAAGTGCGGGAAACCATGCTCAAGGCGTGGCCATTAGTGCAAAAAAATTTAGCATTAAAGCAGTTATCGTAATGCCAGAATCCACTCCACTCTTAAAAGTTTCTGCTACAAAAGCCTTAGGAGCAGAGGTGATACTCAGAGGAGATAATTTTGATGAAGCCTATGCTTTTGCAACCTCTTATGCTAAAGAAAATAATCTTAGCTTTATCCATCCTTTTGAAGATGAATTTGTAATGGCAGGACAAGGAACTTTAATGCTTGAAATGCTTGATGAAATAAGCGATCTTGATATGATTATTGCACCTGTTGGAGGCGGAGGACTTATAAGCGGTATCTCAAGTACAGCTAAACAAATCAATCCTAACATTAAAATCATCGGAGTTGGAGCCAAAGGAGCTCCTGCAATGTATGAAAGTTTTCATGCTAAAAAAATCAAAAATGCGAAAAGCGTACGCACTATAGCCGATGGTATTGCTGTGCGTGATGCAAATCCTATAAATTTTAACATTATCTTAGAATGTGTAGATGATTTTATCCAAGTTGATGATGAAGAAATAGCTAATGCGGTATTGTTTTTACTCGAAAAACATAAAATCATAGTCGAAGGTGCGGGAGCTGCGAGTGTAGCCGCCCTGCTTCATCAAAAAATAAATACACAAAATCATAAAAAAATTGGCGTAGTTTTAAGCGGAGGCAATATCGATGCACAAATGCTAAATATCATCATAGAAAAAGGTTTATTTAAATCTTACAGAAAAATGCAAATTTATGTTACTTTAGTAGATAAACCTGGGGCATTATTACACCTTACAGACAGCTTAAAAATAGCCAATGCAAATATAGTAAAAATCGACTATGATAGATTTTCTACCAAGCTTGATTATGGCGATGCGATGATTTCAATTACTCTAGAAACCAAAGGTAAAGAACATCAAGAAGAAATAAGAAAAATTTTAACCCAAAAGGCTTTTAATTTCTATGAAAGTTTTTAATAACATATACGGCTTAAATAAAGCCCATTTGGCGGTGCTAAAAAGTGATTGTATTGCTTTTTAGCCTCAATCTGTTCTTTGAGTTCTTTTTCACTCATTTTTCCTTCTAAAACTTTTAAAACGCTTGCTACGCTTAATCTAATTTGCCCTCTTAAAAAACCATTAGCTTTAAAATGAAAAATGCTAAAATCTTTATAAGCATAAGCTCTAGCAATAAAAATTTCTCTTAAAGTCGTTTTATTATCCCCTCCACTTTTGCAAAAAAACTTTAAATCCTTTTTTCCTACAAAAAAACCCAAAAGTTCATTAGCTTTACCTAGGTCAAATTTAGGATAAAAATGTACATAAGAAGCCATAAAAGGACTATAAGAAGCGTGAGAAAATATATAGCGGTATTCTCTACTTTTTACATCAAATCTTACTTCAAAATCATCTTTTACTTTTTCAATTTTTTTGATATGGATAAAAGGATGGGAAAATTTATTAAGTTGTTTTTGAAGATATTCTAAATTTGTAAAATAATCTCCACACTCCACACTAGCTACAGCATAGCTTGCATGTACTCCTTTATCTGTACGAGAAGCCATCAAAAGAGGTGAAAAAATACCCAAATGCGATAAGGCCCCACTTAAAGCATCTTGAACACCTTTTTTATGAGGCTGAGTAGCAGAACCTAAAAAAGCAGAGCCATCATAAGAAAATATAATTTTTATTTTCATCAATATCGACTCAAAATCATTTTCTTAAAGCAATAAGCCGAAACAAATAAACTTAAAGAAAAAATTCCAAGACAAGCCAAAATTGGAGGTTGAGAAAAAGAACTTAAAAGTCCAAAATATATAGCAATCACTCCAAACATACCTAAATACACATAGCCTTTTTCATAACGATAAGTAACCAAACCAAAACAAAGCGCAAAAAGCGTACTAGCAAGTGGAAACAAGGCTATAGTTGTATAAATCACAAATTCTCTTGCTCTTTGTAGATTTTCGTTTAAATCATTCCAGTATTCATAAAATTTCTTTGTTTGAAGATTGTCTGTATTAAACTGAGTATTTACTACTAAAGTGTCAAATTCTCCACTAAAAATACTTTGACCTTGCTCAAAATTATACATTTTGCCTTGATTTAAGCTAAAAGCAAAGCTATCATCTTTTCTTTGCACATGCGCTTCTTTGGCTATGATAAGTTGTTCTTTATCATCTGCTTTATGTTTAGGGCGATACATAATTATGTTTTCATACTTATCACTATCTTGTTTTTCTATAAAAATCATCCAGTCTAAAAATTTTTGTCCAAATTCTCCTGTTTTGTAGTTAAATTTCACTTGAGTGCTTTTATAGTTTACAAAGTTATCCTGAAGTTCAAATACTATAGGTATCATTACCAAAGCTACAACAAGCATAAAAGCACTAATCAAGCTTGCAATTTTAAGGAAAAATTTTGCCAAAATCATTGGTGAAAATCCCAAAGTAAAAAGCACTATGCTTTCATTTTCCTTAGAAAGCCTAAACAAAGCCAAAGTTAAAGAAATAAAAAAAGATATAGGCAAGGTAAAAATTAAAATTCTAGGCAACATAAACCCATAAAGCTTTAAAAGATCCAAAAAACTAATCTCTATACTTGAAGTAAGTTTTGCAAGTTGAATAAAAAACACCATAGATACAATAGCAAAAAGTACGAAAAATATAGACAAATTCGTACTTAAAAATTGATTTAAAACATATCTTAAACTAAGCTTCATTAGAATAATCCTAAGTTTTTATAAAATAAAACTGCCACAAAAGCGATATTTAAAAAGGGTATCATAGCAAGTTCTTGCTCTTTTATTGCTTTAATTCTAAAAAAAATAAAAAAAGGCAAAGTCAAAATAGAAGCTATAAATAATACTAAAAATCCATACTCAAAACCTAAAATTCCACCTATACAAGACATAATAATAATATCAGCATCACCCAAATTTTCTAAAATTTCATCTTTTTTTTGGAAATTCATTAGAAAAAAAACCAAACTTTTTAATAAAAAAACAAATCCTCCAAAACTAAAAGCATTTAGTAAAAAACCTCCACTAAACTCTTTAAAAATCAAAAAATGTAAAATTTCACTTTCCCTAAAGGCGTAAAAAAAAGCAAATAAAAAAGCACTCCAAAGTAAAATTTGTGGTACGGCTTTGAGTTTAATATCAATTAAAGAAAGTAAGAAAAGATTAAATAAAAATAGAGATAAAAATAAAAAATCATAAAAATTTTGACTTAAAGAATAAACCAAAATAAGCAAAATTATGCCTAAAATTTCATTGATTAACAAAGAAATAGGCAAATGACATTTGCAAGTTTGACATTTTGCCTTTAAAAAAATATAAGAAAAAATAGGAATAATTTCATAGTATTTTAATTTTGTATCACAAGAAAAACAAAAAGAGCGCGAGATAAAAAAGGGCTTTTTTTCAATTATCCTACTTGCCAAACTTGTGCAAAAAGAACCCAAACAAGCCCCTAGAATTATTATGAAAAATATCATTTTCCAAAAGTTCTTTCTCTATTTCTAAATTCTTTAATAATCCTTTTAAATTCTCTCTTGGTAAGAGATGGAAATAAAGTTTCACTAAAATAAATTTCAGCATATGAACACTGCCAAAGTAAGAAATTTGAAAGTCTTTTAGCGTTTCCAACGCGAAGCATCAAATCCACATCTAAAGGTAAATCTAAATTTTGCGTTAAATTTTCTTCATTTAGCTCAAGTTTTTTTTCAATCACACGCTTAGCAGCTCTTATAATCTCATCTCTTGCACCATAACTTATAGCCAAATTAACACAAAGTGCGTCACAATGCTTTGTTTTTTCTTCAACTAAGGTAATTTTTTCTCTTACTTTATCTTCTAAGCGCGATAAATCACCTATAGCTCTTAAATGCACATTATTTTTTTCAAATTTTTCTAAAGCTTCATCTAAACAACGATCTAAAAGTTCAAAGATAAAATCAATTTCATCTTTAGGACGCTTCCAATTTTCCGTACTAAAAGCAAAAAGGCTTAAATTTGAAATATTTTCCTCCATGCAAACTTCCATCAATTTTTGCATAGTTTTGACTCCTTGGGAATATCCAAGCTTTGCCAAAAAACCCTTAGCTCTAGCCCACCGCCTATTGCCATCCATAACAACAGCAAGGTGTTTTAATTCATTCATTTTTCATCCTTTAAAATCAAAAAGCCTTTTGAAAACAAACAAAGGTTCAATCTTGTTTTCTTGCGATACATTAAAATCTAAATGTTCGTTTAAAAATTTTTGCACCTTGGCAAAAGGTGTAAAAACACTAATGCCTTGCGAGTCTATTAAAATTTTTAAAGCTCCAAAAACACTAAAATATAAGTAAATTTCTAAATATTTTGCTCTTTTACGCATTTGAAACAAGCAAGATTTATTTTCAAAGTTAAAAGGAATATGATAAATATTTTCAAAACTTGCAAAAAGCATTTCTTTTAATATCTGATAACGCTCTATATCTTTACAATCTAAAAGATTTTGTATAATGAATTTTTTATAAGAAATTTTATCCTCTAACATAGCGATTATCAAAGCCAATCCCTCTTCAAAAGGTTTAAAATTAGGACGCTTTGAAAGATGTTTAAATTGTATAACTCCACCATTTTGCATATAAAGTTCAGCTAAATATTCAGCACCAATTTCAAGCTCTATCATGCTTTTGGTTTGAATCTTTTTGTGATTTAATAAAAGCGTATAATGTCTATAACCTGATTTAGCTAAAACTTTCATTTGTATAGGTAAGGTAGAATTAATCATACTCATAATTTTTCACACCATTTTACTAATTCAAATGCCAATTTTTCTTTGCTTTGCAAAGTGCTTTTATTTTCATTGTTTAAAGTGATAAAATAAAGCTCATTTTGATCGCTTCCAAAATAATTTTTTTGATCAATGATATTAAGACAAACCATATCAAGCTGCTTATCTTTTAAAGATTTTTTCGCATTTTCTAAGGCATTTTGAGAATCAAATTCCATCTTAAAACCTATCTTTTTGCCTTGAAATTTGCAAGTTTTAAGCAAATCTTCATTTAAAGATAGATGCAAATTTAAACCCTGTAAATGCTCATTTTTTTTAATTTTCCCTTTTACACTTTGAGGGATAAAATCACTTACCGCAGCCGTCATAATCAAAAAGTCATGATTTAAATTTTTATCCAAAAGCTCCTTTAGATCCTTAGAACTTTCAAATTTGCAAAGCTCATAAGGCGTATCAAATTCCACAGAGCTTAAAAGTTTTACCCTAGCTCCTAAAAAATAAAAAGCATCAGCTATGGCCTTTGCCATTTTTCCACTTGAAAAATTACTCACACAACGCACATCATCGATCTTTTCTTTTGTGCCGCCACCTGTGATAACTACACTTTTATCGCACCAAAACTTTTCTTTTAAAAGTTCTCTTTTGACGATATTAAAAATATTCTTAACTTCAGCTAAGGCTCCTACGCCTTCATCTTTACAAGCTAAAACTTTACAAATAGGCTCTATAATCAAAGCTTTATTTTCTTTAAGCATCTTTAAAGAATTTTGCGTGCTAAAATGATGAAACATATTTGTATTTGCCGCAGGAGCTATGATAAGAGATTTATTTGCTGCGATTAAGGTTTGGATAAAAAGATTATCCGCTATACCAAAAGCAAGTTTATTGATAGAATTAACACTTGCAGGGGCAAACAAAACAAGGTCTACATCCTTGCTAAAAGCTATGTGATTGTTTGAATTTTGCCAACTTTCATTTTCCTCGCATAAAACTTCATCAACCAAGGCTTCAAAACTCATTTTGCTAGCAAATTTTAACAAACCATTAGAAAGCAAAACTTTCACCCTAAAGCCTTCTTTTTTAAACAAAGAAATAAGCTCGTAAGATTTATAAAAAGCTATACTGCCACTAATGGCTAAAAGTACGGTTTTCATTTTTGAAATTTCTTGTAATAATAATCTTTTATCATTTTATGCTCTGCTCTATTGATAAACAAAGCACCTTTTTCTACATTGACACTTACTGTGCTTCCTGCTGCTATGATCACTTCATCTTCGATTTTTACAGGTGCAATAAATTGCGTATCCGAACCTACAAAAACATTTTTTCCTATGATGGTTTTATGCTTTTTTACCCCATCATAATTACAAGTGATAGTCCCACAGCCTATATTGGTTCCACTATCTATCTCACAATCTCCTAAATAGCTCAAATGCCCTGCTTTTACGGTATTTAACTTTGCATTTTTGCATTCTACAAAATTTCCTATATGAGTGTTTTTTAACTCACAATTTGGACGCAAATGTGCCAAAGGCCCTACATCGCTATTTTCTACGATGGAATTTTCTATCACGCTTGAACTTTTAATGATAGAGTTTATAATCTTACTTTTGCCCTCTATCCTTACATTTTCATATACTTCACATTCACCTACAAATTCAACATCTGCACCTATAAAAGTGCTTTGCGGTAAATGAAAAATCACACCCTGTTGCATCCAGTATTTTTTAATTTTTTTTTGCATGAAATTTTCAGCTATACTGAGTTCAAATTTATCATTAATCCCCATAAATTCATCTTCATCTACAAAAACTGCTTTAATCATCACATCTTTTTCTTTTGCTAGTTTTACAATGTCGGTTAAATAATACTCTTTTGCCGCATTATTGTTATCAATCAAAGGTAAAAGCTCTTTTAAAAGCCTCGAGTCAATCACATAAACCCCAGCATTGCAAGTATTTATCTCTTTTTCTTGCGTATTTGCATCTTTAAATTCAACAATTTTTTCAACGCTATCGTTTTTTATCACCACCCTACCATAACTTTTAGGATCTCTTGCTTTAAAAACTGCTAGATTTAATTTTGCATTATTACCCAACAAAGCTTCCAAACTTGTTTGCTCAACCAAAGGCATATCACCACAAAGAATCAACACTCTTTCATTTTTAGGCTCAAACCCACTTAAAGCTCCCGCAGTTCCTGGATAATTTTGCAAATCTTGCTCTAAAATTTGTGTTTTTGGAAAATATTCTAAAATTTCTTTTTCAACGCGTTCTTTTTGATGCGATAAAACTACACTTACATCATCACTTAAAGCAAAAGCCTTTTTTAAAATGTGTAAAATCATACTTTTTTGACAAAGCTCTTGCAAAACCTTTGGCTTTTGTGATTTTATTCTAGTGCCTAATCCTGCCGCTAAAATCAAAATAGAAGTTTTCATTTTTTACCTTTGTTATTAAGAAGTCTAAAAGACTATTTTAGCAGTTTAAAGTTAAAATCCTAATACCCTTAAACTAGTTTTTAGTCATCAAAAGATAAAATTTAAATTTCTTTAGTAAAAAACAAAAAAAGGTTTTTAAATTTTGAAAAAAATATTATTATTTTTACTTTTAAGCATGAGCTTATTTGCTGCTGAAGCAACTATCCCTACAGTAAATTTAAGCTTAAGTGCACCCAATACACCTAATCAGCTTGTTACTACTTTAAATATAGTGATTGTTTTAACCATACTTGCGCTCGCTCCAAGTATAGTTTTTGTTATGACTTCTTTCTTGCGTCTTATTGTAGTATTTTCATTTTTGCGACAAGCTATGGGGACGCAAAGTATGCCACCTAATACCATTTTAGTAACCTTGGCTTTAATTTTAACTTTTTTTATCATGGAACCTGTAGCTACAAAATCCTATAATGAAGGTATAAAACCTTATTTAGCAGAAAAAATAGGCTATGAAGAGGCTTTTATAAAAGGAGCAAAGCCTTTTAAAGATTTTATGCTTAAAAATACTCGCGAAAAAGATTTAGCCCTTTTTTATCGCATACGCAATCTACCCAATCCCAAAACCATAGATGATGTTCCCCTTACGGTTTTAGTTCCTGCTTTTATGATTTCAGAGCTTAAAACCGCTTTTGAAATAGGGTTTTTAATCTACCTACCCTTTTTAGTCATAGATATGGTTGTAAGCTCAGTTTTAATGGCTATGGGTATGATGATGCTACCTCCTACTATGATCTCTTTACCTTTTAAACTCTTAATTTTTGTATTAGTGGATGGATGGAATTTGCTAGTGCAAAGGCTTGTGGAAAGCTTTGTAACCTAAGATTTATAAAATCTTAAAAACAAAATTCCAAGAAAAAGATACAAAAGCAAAAATAATTCTAAAGCTAAAAGTATATACAAAAACAAGCCTTTAACGCAAAAAAGAGCTATAAAAACAACAAAAAGAATTACTAAGGCTGTTCGCCCTAGAAAGACTTTTTCTAGGGTCTTGATAGAATAAAAAGTAAAATCTAAAATAAGAGTAAAAATAAATTCTAGCATTGTAAAATACACCCAAAAACTAAGCTTAGTGGCATCTTGCAGCCATCATGTCAATTTTTGAATTGTAAGTACTTCCGCCCGGTGCAGGTGCATTCGCAACCCCAGCACCTACTACCCCCAATCTTATTCCATAATTTAAAATTAAAGGTATAGCTCTATCTTCTTGATAAGCATATTTGCAATACTCCCTAGCTGCGTTTAGTACAGTGCAAGATAAAAACAAAAATAACAAAAAAAATGCAACTTTTTTCATTATCTTAAATCCTTTTATTTAAAATTTAGATAATGATATTGTATATCAAAATTCATAAAATTAATATTAATTATCAATATTTTATTAAAAGCCTACAAGAAAAAAGTGATATTATTTTGCTTAAAAACTTCTTTAATGTCTTTTAAATACTTATTGCCCAAAAAATCTAAAAAGCCATTTTTCCTACTCTCATCAATGAAATTATCAAGCTTGTCCTTTAAAGCTTCATCACCTTTTCTTACAGCTATACCCCAAAACTCAGGATTTTCTTGAAAAGGCGCTAAAATGGCTCTGGTTGTATCTTGATGCTTTTGCCAAGTCCGATAAATCGTAAGTTGATCATAAAAAAATCCATCAGCCTTGCCTTGAATCACTTCCAAAATAGCAGCATTTTCTTTATCAAATAAATTAATAGTTGCATTTTTTAAATTTTTAACCGCATATAAATGCCCTGTAGAACCACGCTTTAAAGCCAAAACTTTGCCCTTTTTATCTAAATCTTTGATATTTGTAATATCAGAGTTCAAAGGAGTTAAAATAGCCAAATTTGCCTTAGCATAAGGAATGCTAAAATCCACCACTTTCTTTCTCTTATCGGTAATTGTCATAGAGGACATAATAAGATCTATCTTGGCTGTTTTTAAAGCAGGTATTAAACCATCCCAAGCGATATTTTTTACTACAAGTTTATAGCCGTTTTTCTTTGCAAAAGCTTCTAAAAAATCCACGCTAATTCCACTTGCTTTGCCTGTTTTATCGCTCATTTCAAAAGGCGGATATCCAAGCTCCATTCCTACAACCAAATCTTTTGCACTCAAATTTAAAGCAAAAAAAGAGATAAAAATCAAAATAATTTTTTTCATAATTTCCTTTCAATTTTTTTTGTAAAAAAATTATACTAGTTTTATCTTATTTTGTTATTAGCAATTTATTTCAAACTTAAAAAATTAATACTTCCTAAACCCTAGTTTGTCCCAAAAGATTATTTAATCTATCCATTATAGAATCAGCGTAGGAATCAATAGTGCTAGGTTTTGCTTTCCAACCATTAGCAAGAGCTTGTTTAATCTCAGCATCTAAAGCCCAATTACCCATAGCAGATTCTTTAGAAATGTTATTTTCATACATATATAAATCACCTTCTATGCCACGCTCTGCCCAGTATCTAAAAAAGCTTTTAAAGTCACTTTTACCTGTCATAATACTATCAATGTTAATTGCAGGACCACTAAAACTCTCTTTAGCCATAGCCCTCTTGTAAGCTTCTAATTTTGGATTAAGTGTGGTTTTTAGACTCTCAACAGGTTGTCCACCTTGAGCTTTTAAAAAACTCATAAACAAAGTTTCTTTAGAATAGCTTCCATCTTCATTTTGTGGATAAACTGACATATCAGGATTAAATTGCCAATCTTCACCTCTAGAAACATTTTTGATTTCTTCTAAGGATAAACCTAAAGTCTCAGATGATAATCCTTTGATCATACATCCTGAATCAAGTCAAATTTCATCAGCTTCTTTTGCTTGTTCAGGGGTTTTATAAACATTTGAAATTAAAGAATTTGAAAAATCTTTTAAACCTGTAATATTCATTCTATTGCTTGGCTCATTAAAGTCCATCCATTGCGTTCCACTTACACCATAACCACTAGGCATAGAATTTATATCTGCTTCACTAAAACTTGTTTTATCATTTGAAAAGCTTTGACCTAGAGCATTAGAAAAAAGATTATAATATTGTTTTATAGTATTTGCTATATCTATATTAGAATAATAACTGCTTACGCCTAAGTATTCTTTTGTACTTGAAACAACAGGATCATTTTCGGCAGCTTTTTTAATCTCATCCAAAGTAGATTTATGTATCTTAAAATCTTCAGGAAGTCCCGCAGCTTTATTAAAATCACTTCCCATATAACCATCTTTATCTACACTATAACCATAGGCTGTATTAGTAGAAGTATTACTTATATCTACTTGTTTGTATTTTAGAGTATAAATAGAGTTTTTAAATTCACTAGATATATCATAATTAGGAGAACTTGTCTTACTACTTATACTAAAATTAGTATTATTGCTAGTATTTGTTGTATTAGTAGAATTTAATGCTTCACTTCTTGCTAGAGTTTGTGAATTTGCATTTTGAATTTCATTTAACTTACTAGCATTTTGTTTTAAAAAAGCATTAGCAAAACTTATTTTAGAATTTTCTTTACTTTCTTTACTCTCTTTACTTTGCATAGTTTGAGTTATCATTGATACTAAAGATACTCATATTAATTCCTTGATTTAGATTTTTTGCCTTCAACCTAAATATATTAAAATAATATAAGCAAAATTTGTTCCGTTTTGGGGTGGAGTTATTTTTCTAAATAAATTTTTAAAGCCCTTTCATAGTCTTCTTTAGTATCAATCCCCATGCTTGTTGTTGAAATTTCAAGCATTTTGATTTTTTTACCATTTTCTATAGCTCTTAACTGCTCTAATTTTTCCGCTCTTTCAAGTGCAGAACTTGATAAAGAACAAAACTCCCTTAAAGCTTTGACACTATAAGCGTAAATGCCTAAATGCCCTTTAAAACTTTCCTCGTAATTTTCTCTTTCATAAGGGATTTTAGCTCTTGAAAAATACAAGGCATACCCTTCTTTATCGCAAAGCACTTTAACCAGATTAGGATCCATAGCTTCTTCTTGAGTGATTTTTTTATAACAACTCGCCATAAAAGCTTTTTTATCCAAGCAAAAACTTGCAAATTCTTTAAATTTTAATAAATTTTCACATTCTATAAAAGGCTCATCAGCTTGGACATTGATAATAATCTCATCATCTTTTAAAGCTAGTTTCTTACAAGCTTCATTAATCCTATCCGTACCGCTTTCATGATCTTTGCTTGTTAAAACCGCATTTAGACCATATTCTTTAGCGATACTTAAAACCTTTTCATCGTCTAAAGCTATACAAACTTCATCCACGCTACTTACTCTTCTTGCAGTAGCCACAAACATAGGCACTCCACCTATATCACATAAAATTTTCTCATGAAAACGACTTGATTTTAATCTTGCAGGAATAATAATCATTTTTGCATCCAATCTAAAATTTCTTTTTTTATATTTCTGGCTTCAAATACCTTTTCATCGCTATTTTTCAAATCAAATAAAGCCAAAATTTCATCTTTAACTTGGACATTAAACTCTTTAGCTATAAATTTTAAATCTTCTTTTTCATTCTTAGAATCCCTATCATATAAAGCTTTTATCATACTTGGAGTAAATTTTGTCCATTCTGCTGTAGAAGTGATAATGCTAGGTTTTAAAGGATCAAGCATTTTAAAACAAGTTGCGGTATGCGGATCGATTAAAATCTTGCTTTGTTTGATAAATTGCATACATTCTTCATCGGTGCAAAAATCCGCCTCAAAATCTTCTTGCAAACTTTGTAATTCTTCTTTTTCAAGTTTAAAATATCTTTCATTTTTTAACAAATTCATCAGTTCTTTAGTTCTTTTATCTTTAAATTTCGCAAACAAAAGTCTTTCGATATTAGATGAAATAAGTATATCCATAGCTGGAGAAATAGTCTTCTTAAGACTTTTTTCACGCAAATCATAAACGCCTTGATTAAAAAATTCACTCAAAATATTATTTGCGTTTGAAGCGATTTTGATTTTTGAAATTTTAGCTCCCATTTTTTTAGCATAAAAAGCTCCTAAAGCATTGCCAAAATTTCCACTTGGAACGATGATTTGTACTTCTTCTAAAAACTCATTAAAAAGTTTTAAACTCGCATAATAATGATAAATAATCTGAAATAAAATACGCCCAAAATTTACAGAATTAGCTGCGCAAAGCTCATAATTTAAAGCTTTAATTTCATTTTGAAAATCTTTTGAAAAAAGCAATTCTTTTAAAGTGCGTTGCGCTGCGTCAAAATCCTCATCTATGGCAAAAACTTTCAAGTTATCCTTATCTAAAGCTCGCATTTGCAACTCTTGAACTCCACTTGTGCCACCTTTTGGATACATACAAGCTACTTTAACATTTTTTGCATTTTCAAAACTTTTTAGGGTTGCAGGCCCTGTATCGCCGCTTGTAGCACAGATAATTAAAATATTTTTATCCTTTGAAAATTCGCTTAAAAGCACGCCAAAAGGCTGTAAAGCCATATCTTTAAAAGCTCTTGTAGGCCCATGCCAAAGCTCGTTAATATAGGTTTTTTCAGAGATTTTTTGCAAAGAAATAGGTGTATTTTTATCATCAAAGCTTTCGTAACTTTTCAAAGCCTTTTTAAAAAGCTCTTCTTCGCCAAAACCAAAACTTTCTATAAGCTTTAAAGCAAAATCTTTATAAGACAAATTGGCATATTTTTCTCCTTCAAAAATAGGCAAATTTAAAGGTGAGTAAAGCCCTCCTTCTGGAGCGTTTGGGTTAATCAAAGCTTCCTTAAAACTTGATACATTATTTACATTTCTACTCTCGACCAATTTCACTGTTCAAACTCCTTGATATAAGTTTTTATTTTTTCTCTTAATGAATCTTTTAATTCTATATTTAATTCTATAATTTGACATTTAAAACCAAAATCTTTAACTTTAACAAAATCCTTAAAAGTAAGCATTAGTGTATCGCAATTATGTTTTTTTAGCAAATTTTCTAATTCTTCTTTTTTAAACTCATAATGATCTTTAAAAAAATAACAAGCCCTTGCCTTGATAAAATGCTCATACAATCTAAAAGGTTTAGCAATAGCAGTTACCAAAACAGCCTTTGGATTTTCTTTTACAAAAGAATAACGCACAAAATCCCTGCCTTCTAATGCAATAAAATCAGCCCTTTTTTCATAAAATTTCGGCAAACGATAAGCTCCACTTGGTAAGGTAAAATTAAAATAAGGTTTGATTTTACTTTCAAGTAAAATATCAAATTTTTTAATATGAAATTTAGAAAAAGCATCATCAAGCACAACGATTTTAGCTCCCAATTCAAAAGCTTTTTCAATACCTTTTACTCTATCTTCGCTCACAATCACACCTTTGATATTTTCTTCAAAAGCATACTCCATAGCTTCATCGCCACTTTGTGTTAAGGTGCATAAAATTTCATTTTGATTTTTAACAACAAACAAACCTTTAGACTTTCTTTTATAGCCCCTAAGTACTATAAAAACACCATCAAATTCCCTTGCTATAGCTTTACAAAGCGGGGTTTTTCCATTACCTCCAAAACTTAAATTACCAACGCTAATAACAGGCTTTTTAAAAACTATTTTTTTACGAAAAAAAGTATTTAAAATCGCAAAAAAAGCATAAAGCACACTTAAAGGTAAAAGTATAAAAGCAAGGCATTTTTGCCAAAAATTGGGCTTAAAAAAATAATTATCAAGCCAAAGTTCATAATTTTTTTCTTCATTCATTGTTTAAATTTCCAAAATTTCAGGCATTTTTCCCTTAAAAGCATTTTTTTGCATGCGATTTTTTAACATAGCAATCAAAGAAGGATCAAGTGTTCTTAAAAGTTTTTCATCATTAGTTTCTAAAGCTTTTAAACCTTCATCGATTTTTGTATAAGAAAAACCTAAATCCGCCTCATCACTTTGATTTTCCCAAAGATCCGCACTTGGAGCTTTTTTGATGAAATTTTCATGCAAGTTAAGGTATTTTGCTAAGGCATAAATTTCACTTTTATAAAGCGATCCTATAGGATTAAAAGCACAAGCTAAATCCCCATAAATCGTACCATAACCTAAAAGCAATTCGCTTTTATTAGAAGTGCCTATGACTAAAGAATTTTTCAAAGCAGAATAATCATAAAGCAAACTCATTCTAATACGCGCTGCAAAATTTCCCAAAGATACTAGAGTGGTATTTTCACTTTGCTTTATAAAAGCATCTAAAATGCTTTGAATTTCTATGATTTTATATTCAAGATTTAAATCCGCACAAAGCCTTAAAGCATCTTCAAGATTGGCTTTGTTTGAAATTTGAGTTGGCATTAAAAGAGCAAAAACATTCTCTTTTAAAGCTCTTTTACAAAGCGTTGCTACTAAAGCAGAATCAATCCCGCCACTAAGCCCCAAAACCACACCTTGACTTTGAGAATTTTTCACTTTTTCTTGTATAAAATCACACATTTTTTCCGTAATCTTTTGCCAATCCATAAAGCTTGCCTTTTAAAAATTTAATGTATAATTATATTTATTTAAGGCAAATTTTTTATTAAAGAGGCAAAAAATGCAAATTATCAAACAAGCTTGTGGAGTTTATGAAACTAATTGCTATATTTTATTTACCCCAAAGGGTGAATTTATCATTGATCCAGGAACTGATGCACTTTTATTTATCAAAAAACATGTAAAAAATCCTTTGGCGATTTTAAATACTCACGGGCATTATGATCATATTTGGGATAATGCCAAGGTTAAAAAAGAATACAACATCCCTATTTATATTCATAAAAATGATGCTTTTATGCTACATGATGATTTTAATCAAGGCTATGATTCTAGCGATGCGGATTTTTTAGTAGATAATGAAGATATTTTAAATATTTGCGGAGTTGATTTTAAATTTCACTTTTTACCAGGACACACACCAGGTTGCACTATGATAGAAATTGTAGGTAAAAATATCATGTTTAGTGGAGATTTTTTATTTTATAGAAGCATAGGAAGATGGGATTTTCCTTATTCAGATGCAAATTTAATGAAACAAAGCTTAGAAAAAGTTATGACTTACAAAGAAGATTTTAAACTTTTACCAGGACATGGACAAGAGACTACTTTAAAAGAAGAGCAAGTCCATCTACCCTCTTGGCTTAGATACTTTTAAGGTATATTAAAATGGAATTAGATCAAATTTTATTATATGCTTTTATTTTTTTAAATCTTTTTGCCCTTTTTGGTTTATTTTTAGGAAATAAAAAGAAAAATCAATTTAACGATAAAAAATTTTATAAAATCTGCCCATGTAAAAAAATGGCAGAAAATGGATCTTTAAGTACGATTTGTATTTATTCAGCTGTGGGAGGATTTTTTTACAGCGTATTATCTATAGGTTTTGTAGGTTTTGGTAATTGGACTTTAAATTTTATTTTTTTACTTGCATTATTAAGTGTTTTTTTAGGGTGGAAATTAAAACTTGATTGAAAAATATTTTTAAGAAAAATCCATTGATTTTTCTTAATTTTTATTTAAAAGTTGTACCACCATCAACGATGAAAGTATGTCCTGTAACCCAACTTGCCTTACTTGAACAAAGAAAAAGACATGCTCCAGCCAAATCTTCAGGCTGCCCCATGCGATTTAAAGGGCTTAAATTTATAGTAGCCTGTTTTACTTCTTCATAATTTGTAAAAGCTCTTAAAGCATCAGTTTCAATAGGCCCACCACTTACGACATTTACACGGATATTTTTTTCTCCAAGTTCAGTAGCCGCATATCTTGCCATAGCTTCTACAGCGGCTTTTGCTGTACCGTGACCTGAATAATTTTCTATATACACTAAATTTCCTGTAGATGAGATAGAAATAATGCTTCCACCCCCTACTTTTTCCATCCTTTTAGCTGCTTCTTGTGCGCCCACAACAAAAGCATTTACTGTGGCTGTAAAAATGTTATTAATTCCCTTTGGTTTTAACTTCATAAATTTGGTATAGCCACCTACAACCGCACGTCCTGAAATGATAGCATTTGAGATAAAATAATCCACTCTATCAAAATCCACATCAATTTTTTCAAAAAGTTCTTTATAGGTTTCAGGTTCTAAGATATTAAATTCATAAGCTCTAGCTTTGATTTTATAATTTTTCTCCAAATCTTGAACCATTTCATCAGCAATTTGCGCATTAGAATTATAAGTAAAAGCTATATTTGCACCCACTTTAGCAAATTCATAAACTATAGCTTTGCCTATCCCGCGAGTTCCACCGCTAATCACTAAAGTTTTTCCTTGAAATTCTGTATTCATTAAAATCCTTTGATCTTATATTTTTTCATCACTTCTTCAATTTTAGCAAAATTTTCCTTACTTGGAGAACAAAGAGGAAGTCTAAATTCCAAACTTTCTATCAATCCAGCTAAATACATAGCCGTTTTAATAGGAATAGGATTACTTTCGCAAAATAAAATTTTATTGATATTATAAAGCTCATCATTGATTTTTTTAGCTTCTTTATAATTTTCATCTAAAGCAAAATGAGTTAAAGCGCTAATCATATCGGGTAATAAATTTGAAGTTACTGAAATCACTCCCTTTCCACCATTTGAAAGTATAGGATAATTGATCGCATCTTCCCCTGAAATAAGCATCATTCTAGGTTCGTGTGCAAGCAAATCCACACACTTATCGATATTTCCACTCGCTTCTTTTACTCCATAAATATTTTCACAATCTCTAAAAAGCTTGATAATAGTATCCGTTGAAATTTCACAACCTGTTCTTCCTGGAACATTATATAAAAGCACAGGAATATCTACACTTTGCGCAATAGCCTTATAATGCTCGTAAAGTCCTTGTTGCGTAGGTTTATTATAATACGGTGCCACACTTAAAATCCCATCAGCACCATGCTCTTTAGCAAATTTAGCCAAACCCACTGCCTCATGAGTTGCATTACTTCCCGCACCTGCTAAAACCTTAACTTTAGTTCCTTTACAAGTCTCAACGGCTATTTCTATGCAAGTTCTATGTTCTTCATGGGTTAAAGTTGCACTTTCTCCTGTTGTTCCTACTGGAACTACTGCATCGATGCCATTTTCTATTTGTCTTTTAATCAATCTTGCATAACTTTGCTCATCAACTTTTCCATTTTTAAATGGTGTAATAAGAGCCGTCATCGCCCCAATGATAATATTTTTATCCATTTGAATCCTTTCTTAGAATTACCGTAGTTGAATTTTCTTGAATAAAATATTTTTTAGCACAAGAAATCAAATCTTTTAATTCCAAATTTTGTATATCTTTCTCATAATTTAACAAAGGATTGATATCTCCTCTTGCTAGATATGAACCATAAATATTTGCCACTGCACTAGCATTGTTAAGTGAGAAAATAAAATCACTTTTGACATTATTTTTCACTCTTTGCAAATCTTTTTGAGAAATTTTACCCATTTTAAGTTTATCAATGATTTTTAAAAGCTCTTTTTCTACTTTTTCTGCATTAACATTGGGGTTACAATTACAAATAAAAATAAATAAATTTTCATCTATACAATCATTAACATAAGCATAATAATCATTGATTAAATTTAATTTATCAATCAAAATTTCACTCATTAAAGAACTTTTCCCACTTCCTAAAAGCTCGGATAAAGCATTTAAAGCAGGTATATCTTTGTGCTTGAAATTTGGAATTTTATAAGCAAGGGCTAATAGTTCAGTATCTGAGTTTTTATGTAAATATATTCTTTTTACTCCATCTTGCTTAGGCTCTTTTGTGTGAATTTTAGGTATAGTCTTAGTATTTTTAATCTTTTCAAAATGTTTTTTTGAAAGCTCAAAAACTTCCTTACTTTCTATATCGCCACTTACAAGTAAAATCGCATTTTTAGGTTGATAATAAATACTGTGAAATTCTTTAATATCTTCAATACTCCAATTTTCTATATCCTTAAAAAAACCTATAGGAGTCCAATGATAAGGATGATACATAAATGCATGATTAAAAAGCCTAAAATAAAGATATCCTAAAGGGTTATTATCTGTTCTCCATCTACGCTCTTCTAAAACCACTGCTCTTTCAGGCTGAAATTCTTCATCTTTTAAATTTAAATTCGCCATAAGTTCTGCAAAAAGCTCTAAAGCTTTATCTAAATTTTTCTTCGCACATTTAATATAATAATGAGTATAGTCAAAACCTGTGCTTGCATTATCCACACCACCAAAACCCTTAACAATCTCATCAAATTCGCCAGCTTTTAAATTTTTAGTACTTTTAAAATTTAAATGTTCTAACATATGAGCTATGCCACTTTTTCCCATGATCTCATTTCTTGAACCCACTTTATAAAAAATATCAACGCTAATCACATCGCTATTTTTATTTACAGGCAAAGCATAAACTTCAAGCTTGTTTTTTAATTGAATTTTTTCATAAGCAATCATTTTAAATTTACCCCAACAGCTTCGCTAATGTGTAAAAAACCATCTTTTCTTAAAAGCTCTATAAGATTTTGATTGATATTTTTTACCAAAGAAGGACCTTTAAAAATCAAAGCTGTATAAACTTGCACCAAATTAGCCCCATTTTTAATACGCTCATAAGCAATATCAGCACTATCAATCCCTCCACTTGCAATAAGCAAGGTTTTGCCAAAAAGAATTTTAGTTACTTCTTTGAAAAAAATACCACTTTTTTCCGTAATCAGTCTTCCACTAATACCACCAAAAGTACGATTATTATCTAATAAACTATAATCAACACTAGTATTGGCTAATATAAACCCATCTGCACCTTTTTTAATGGCATTTTCACATAAATTTAAAGCATCATCTATTTTCATATCAGGAGCAATTTTTATCAAAATAGGCTTAGAAGTGATTTTTTTGGCTTCTTCAAGCAAGGTATTTAAAAAATCATCATTTTGCAACTCTCTTAAATTTTTAGTATTAGGAGATGAGATATTAACGATAAAATAATCACACAAATCCTTAAAATCTCTAAACAAAGTAAAATAATCCTCCAAGGCTTTATCATTTGGAGTGATTTTATTTTTCCCTATATTTACCCCTAAAGGCAAAACAAAAGGATAGGTTTTTGCAAGTCTTAAAGCAATCTTTTCAGCACCTTCGTTGTTAAAACCCATAGCATTTTGTATACTTTCTTGTTTTACAAGTCTAAATAGACGTGGCTTTTCATTGCCTTCTTGAGGTTTTGGAGTAAAAGTTCCCACTTCTAAAAAGCCAAATCCTAAAGCACTCAAAGGTCTTATCATAGTGGCATTTTTATCAAAGCCTCCTGCTAAACCTACAGGATTATTAAAATCAAGTCCAAGTAAATTTTGCCTTAAACTCTCATCATCAACTATATATTTGTGTGCTAAAAAACTTAAAGCTCCTGGAAAACTGGCACTTAAAGCCCTTAAGCTATATTCAACCAAAGCATGTGCATGCTCAGGGTTTAACTTAAAAAGTAAAAGTTTTATCATTTCATAAGCCATTTTTTAATCCTTTTTGAAATTCTAACTAAAATTAACTAAAGCTGGGCTTTGTTTTTTCTTTGCTTTTAAATTTTTGATACAAAGAACAAGTTTGCAAAAGCTCTTCATCTTTACCTATTGCCAATACCTTACCCTTATCCAATACTACTATTTTATCCGCATTTTCTATAGTGCTTAAACGATGTGCAACCACTAAAATCAATCTATCTTGTTTTAAATTTTCTATAGTTTTAACTATTGCTTTTTCACTTTCATTATCCAAAGCTGAAGTTGCTTCATCAAAAATAAGCACATCAGGATTTTTATATAAAGCTCTAGCGATTGCTATTCTTTGTTTTTGCCCTCCACTTAAGTTCTTACCATGTTCTTTCACTTCAGCCCAAATCCCGCCCATTTCTTTAACAAATTCATAAGCATTGGCCAATTTTAAAGCTTGGATGACTTTTTCTTCTTCTAACTCTTCGCTATAAGCAATATTTGCAGCAAAACTATCATTAAAAAGATAAATATTTTGCGTTACAAGTCCTATTTTAGCATGTAAGCTTTCTATGGTAAAAGTGCTAATATCTTCTTGATTGAGTAAAATTTTACCTTTTTGCTTTTCATAAAAATACATCAAAAGATTAATAATAGAAGATTTACCACCCCCACTTGTCCCTACAAGAGCAAGCATTTGCCCTTTAACAAAATCAAAATTTACGCCTTTTAAAACACTTTTATGCGGGTTTTCATAAGCAAATTCAACATTTTCAAAGCTAATTTTTTCAATGTTTTTTAATTCTTTGCTTCCACCTTTAATTTGAGGTTCTAAATCCAATAAATAAAAAGTTCTTTCACTTGCCGCAACAGCACCTTGAAGTTTTCCATATAAAGACGAAAGACGCTTTAAAGGAGTATATATCGCAAAAAGTGCCGAAACAAAACTGATAAAACTTCCCACACTCATAGAACCATTGATAACCTCTCTACCCCCTACAATAATCACCACAGCAACCCCAACAGAACCCATCATATCCATTAAAGGACTTGTAAGTGCATCAATACGTGCGGATTTTAGGTTTAATTTACATAAAGTATCATTATGCTTAGCAAATTTATCACTTTCTTTTTTTTCATTATCATTAGCTTTGATCAATTCAATATTTGAAAAAATTTCACCCAAATAAGAAAGTAAATCCGAATTTGTTTCTTGTATATTTCTTGCATATTTTTTAAGTTTTTTAGCAAACCATACCAAAGGAAAAATAGCTAAAGGCAAAATCACTAAAGCAAAAAAAGCCAAAGTAGGACTTTGATACAAGACTACCGCAAGCAGTCCTATAGCAGTTAAAAGCTCTCTAAAAAAATCAGGAATAATGTTTGATACTATGCTTTGAAGTGCATTAATATCATTAGTACAACGACTTACAAGCTCTCCGCTTCTATAGCGTTTAAAAAAATCCATATCCAAGCGTAAAACATTTTTTAAAACCCTAGCACGCAATACTCTTAACATATCTGTTCCTATAAAGGAAACATAAAAACTTTGTAAATAAGTTCCAAGATTTTTAAAAAAATACATCAATACTAGCAAAAAAGGTACTGTATAAAGTAAAGCTTCATTTTTTTCAACGAAAATATAATTTAAAATAGGCTCTAAAGCATAAAAACTTCCAGCAGTTCCTCCGCTTGCTAAAATCATACCAAAAATAGCTATAGCAAATTGTTTCCAATATCTTTTATAAAAGGGCTTAAAGCGTATTAAAACCTCTTTTAAATTCATCTCATTATGCATTTATTTTCTCCCAAATTGTTCCATTTGGAGTATCTAAAAGAGTGATTTTTTTACTATTTAATTGCTCTCTTATTGCATCAGCTGTGTTAAAATCTTTGTTTTTCTTAGCCTCAGTTCTTTCTAAAATTAACTTTTCAATCTCTTCTCGTTCTTCTTTGCTTACACCCCATTGAAAATATAAAGTTGCATCCATAAAACCAAAGCCAAAAATTTTAGCTAGCTCACTTAAAGCTTCTTTGATATTTTGTTTTAAAATTTTATTTTTGCTTTCTTTATCCAACTCTAAATTTGCACTACTGATAAAATCATCCAAAAGAGCTAAGGCTTTAGAAACATTTAAATCATCATTTAAAATCTCTAAAATTTGCTTAGCAATTTCGCTTTTTATTCCAATATCATTTAAAACATCAAAATCAGAAATTTCACCTAAATCCAATCTTTTTTTAAGGCGATAAAATTTATCTAAACGTTTTTTAGCATTTTCTAAATCCGATAAAGAATAATTAAAATGAGATCTATAATGAGAACTCAAAAGATAAAATCTTAAAGCCTCGCCCATAAATTCTTTTAAAGCATCTTTTATAAAAAAACTATTATTTAAACTTTTACTCATTTTTTCGCCATCGATTTTTACAAAACCATTGTGAAGCCAAATATTTGCTAATTTTCTCTTACATCCACAACGACATTGCGCAGCTTCATTTTCATGATGAGGAAAAAGCAAATCTATCCCTCCAGCATGTATATCAAGGGTATTTTCAAAAATAGAATCAATCATAGCAACACATTCAGTATGCCAACCTGGACGCCCTTTGCCAAATTCACTTTCGTAAAAATTTTCATCAAATTTCCAAAGCACAAAATCGCTTTCATTTCTTTTTTGCACTTCATTACTTAGACGAGAGATATTTTCTTCTAAATTGCGATTTGATAGGCTTAAATATTTTTCATCTTTACTTGTATCAAAATAAATTCCATCTTCTAGAGTATAAACAAACCCATCCTTAGCAAGCTTTTTAATCAAATCAAGCATAGCTGTTATATAATGCGTTGCACGAGGTTTAAAATCAGGATCTAATACATTTAAAACCCTCATATCCTCTTCATAACTTTTGATATAAAATTCCGTAATTTCCTCTAAAGTTTGACCACTTTGAGCCATTTTTTTCAAAATCTTATCATCAATATCTGTATAATTTCTAGCAAATTTTACCCTATTGCCTTGAGCAAGTAAAACCCTACGCAAAAGATCAAAACAAACACTACTTCTTGCATGTCCTAAATGTGCATCATCATAAACCGTAGGTCCGCATAAATAAATACTAATATCTTTTTTATCAAGTTTTATTTTCTCTTTTGTTACACTATCTAATAATCTCATTAAAAAACTCCTTTAAAACTTGTAAAAATTCCTATAAAAAAACTTAAAATATAAGGTTTAATCAAAATAAGTAAGATCGTAAAAACAATCAAAGCAACTATAACCAATAAGCAAATTTTAATAGATATTAAAGCAAAAAATTTCTTAAAACCAAATTCTTTGATATTAGCTCCAAGCAAATAAAAAGCACTAATAGAGCTTGAAAGTGCTACTGCAATAACCTTTAAACTTTCATCTTTAATCAAAAATATAAAAGCCATAGAACATAAAGCACTGATAATTAAAGATTTTACCGCGATCCAAGCTGCTGTTTTTTGTTTAAATTTTGCATAAAGCCACAAAGAAAAAAGCTTTTGCAAACCAAAAGGTAAAAGCCCTATAAGATAAGCAATCAAAACATAAGCCGTAATCACACTATCTTCGTGAGTGAAATTTCCTCTTTCAAATAAAAGCTTTGAAATTTCCAAAGCAAACACAGAACCTACAATACTAGAAGCAATAAGCAAAATGCTTAAAAGCGCTAATGCTCTTTGCATAAATTTTAAGGCTAAATTTTCTTGATCACTTTTTAAATGTTTTAAAATTTTTGGAAAAGAAACTTGAGTTAAAGCAATAGCAAAAAGTGCCAGGGGGAGTTGGAAGACACGATTTGCATAATAAAGATAAGAAATACTCCCGCTCATTAAAAAACTAGCTATAGTTGTATCAAGCAATGAGCTAAATTGAGTCGCAGAAGAACCTAAAACTCCATGAAAAAAATTGCCATAAAAACCTTGTAATTTCGCCTTGGTTTTTTTAAATTTTATACTTAAAGTCATAGCACGTATTACAGGATTGTTTTTTAAAACAAGCAAATGTAAAATAAGCTGTGCCACCCCACTTAAAACCGTTGCATAAGAAAAATAATAAAGTGTATTTTGCGGTGCATTTTTATCCACAAAAAAGGCAGCTATAACAATACTTAAGTTAAATAATGCCGCAGAAAAAGAGGTAATGAAAAATTTTTGTCTATAATTTAAAATAGCTCCTAAAAAAGTAACTAAAAAAATAAAAAACAAATACCAAAAATTAATCGCCACCAAAGGAGCCGCTAAAGCTATAGTATCTGCGTTAAACCCAAAAGCAAAAAGCTTAGTAAAAAAAGAGGAAAAAAAACTTACCAAAAGACAAAATAAAAAAACTATAAGGCTAAATTGCATCATTACACTAACGCAAAAAGCTCCCTTTTTTTTCGCTTTTACAAAATTAGGCAAAAAACTTTGTCCAAAAGCCCCTTCTGCAAAAATTCTTCTAAAAAAAGCAGGCATTTTTAAAGCCACAAAAAAAATATCACTATAAAGCCCTGCTCCTAAAAAAAGCGCTATTAAAACATCTCTAGCAAGCCCTAAAATTCTTGAAAATAAAATTCCTAAAGCATTGATAATAAAATTTTTAAATACTAAACTCTTCATTAAATTTTTTCATAAATTTCAAAATATAAAGAGAACTATTTTAACTAAAATTGATTAAAAATTGACTATAATTACATTCTTAATTTTTTACAAGGGGAAAGTTTTGGCTTTGGATGAAAAAATTATTGCCTATACAGAAAATCCAGCTCGAGAGCTTTTAAGCGTAGCTTCACGAACAAACCTTAGCTTAAATGAGCTTGATTTTAGTTTATTGGCATTTTCTACACAATATCGTTTTGGAGATTTAGAATGGGAAAAAATCTCTGAAAAAGAATTAACTCTTTTTGATAAAGATGAAATTTTTTTAAAAAATGATCTTCAAATCAAGCAAGAATACAAAATAGAAATTTTCCACGGTATAAACCAAAGCAAAGCATCTCAAGCAGTCAAACTAGTTGCAAATAAAAATTTAACCAAAATAGTTGCTCAAATTGATTTTACAAATTTAGACTTTCATGAAAAACTAGCACTAGAACTTTTGCAAAATATTTATAAAAAGATGTTGAAACTTAAATTTTTAATAGGTATCCGCATTTTTGATTTTAAGAAAAAATTAATGTCTTTTTGCAACCAATATAAAAACACCCCTTTAAATAAAACTATACAAATCACCGTTGCACAAGGTATTGATCCTATAGAAAGTCAAGATGAATCTCTGATCTTGACTTATAAAGAAAAAACCAAAAACTACACTATCGATGAAAAACGCTCAGGTATTATTGTTGTTGATGAAAATGAAGTTGTTTTAAAACACGTCAAATTTAAACAAGGTAAAGAAGGAAAAGACTTAAATTTACACACCTTAAAAGTTTTAGCTGCAAATGAAAATAAAGTTAAATTTTCTTGTTCTTCGGCTTTTAAACAAGTAGAGCAAGATGGATACACAGAATATATAGCCTTAAAAAAAGGTTATGTAGTACAAGATGGTGAAAAATTTGATATCGCCAATGAACTAGATTTTAATGGGGTAGATTTTAAAAATATAGGGATTATAAGAGCTGGACTAGACAAAAATGTCAAAATCAATATAAAATTTCTTTCAGAAGTAAAAGATGCTGTAAATTCTGGCGTTGGGATAGAATGTGAAGAATTAAATGTAGTCGGAAGCGTAGGAAGCAACACTCAACTTAATGCCACCAAAATGAAAATTGAAGGCACTACGCACTCTAAAGCCAAAATTCAAGCCAAACAAGCCTATATAAAAACTCATAGAGGATTTGCGGAAGCCGAAATTTTAAATATAGATTTGCTCGAAGGTGGAACAATCAAAGCCAAAGAAGTGAGAATTAAAAAAAGTTTAGGCGGAAATATACAAGCTGATAAAATCTATATAGAAAATTTAGAAAGTAATAATTCTTGTGTGTTTTTTGAAAACACCACAATAGAACGCATTAACGGGGATAACAATAAATTTCATGCTAAAATTAAAACTCTTGATAAAAATTATGATGAAGAATTTGCGATTTTAGGAGAGCAAATTTCTAAGTTAAATCATAAAATAAATAAAATAAGACAATACATTTTATCAAGCAAAAATGGAATTTTAAGCGTTGAAAAAAAGATAACAGAACTTAAAAATCAAGGTCAAAATGTTCCTGTACAATACGAAAAAGCCCTAAAAGATTTCTCTTTACAAAATCTTGAATTAAATAAACTACAAAATGAAGAAAAAGAACTTCTTGAACGCAAAAAATCTTTGCAATTAGAATTAATCAATTTGCAAAAAATGCTTTTTGAAGCAACTTTTATAAATAAAAGCGGCAAATGGACTGATATGAATGAAATCAAATTTTCACTTCTAGAGCCTAAAGAAGATATTTTTTGCTCTTCATTTGTTAATGAAAGTGCTAAATTTATAGGCATTAAAAAAGTCATACAAAACAACCAAGAAAGTATAGAAATACATAAAAAATTAGATTATGAAGAAAAGGATATAGCATGGTTGTCGGCATCGAAGGAATAATCACAAAAAAAGAACCTACTTTTATCATTGTTAAATGTGCTAGTGGTTTAAGCTATGGGATATTTATTTCTCTTTTTTGTTCTGCTAAAATTCAAACTCAAGAAAAGCATGAGTTTTTTATCACTCAAATCATCAAAGAAGATTCTAATAAATTTTATGGCTTCTTGGATAAAGATGAACAAAAAATGTTTGAAATGCTTTTAAAAGTCAATGGAGTGGGTGCAAATACTGCTATGGCGGTATGCTCTAGTCTTGATGTAAATTCTTTTTACAAAGCGTTAAGTTTGGGCGATGAAAGCGTGCTTAAAAAAGTACCTGGCATAGGTCCAAAAAGTGCAAAACGCATTATAGTAGAACTTTCTGACACAAAAACCAAACTTGAAAATGTAAGCGATGATAAAAGCGAAGCCTTAGCCGCACTTCTTACTCTAGGCTTTAAACAAGAAAAAATCATAAGTGTTTTAGTAAGTGCTCAAGCAACAGGCACAAGCGAACTCATCAAAGAAGCTCTTAAAAAACTAGGATAAAGGAATAAAATGAAATTTGCAATACTTTTTGGCGGAAATTCTTATGAACATGAGATTAGTATAGTAAGTGCTGTAGTGCTTAAAAAAGTTATCAATCAAAATTTAGAATTTATTTTTTGTGATAAAGAAAGAAGATTTTATCATATCCCAAGTGAAAAAATGAATTCTAAAACTTTTAGCACCAAAGCTTATAAAAAAGAAAAAGAACTCTTCATCAAACAAGGAGGTTTTTTTAGCAAAGGCTTTTTAAAAGAAAATAAACTAGAGTGCGAATGCGTGATCAATCTTATCCATGGTAGAGATGGAGAAGATGGAAAAATTGCGGCTTTATTTGAGTTTTATTCTATTAAATTTATAGGACCTAGGCTTGAAGCTAGTGTATTATCTTTTAACAAAGAACTTACCAAACTTTATGCCAAAAGCGTTGGAGTAAAAACACTTGATTATACCATACTAAGAAAAAATCAAAACTCTAAAGAAAAGCTTAGTTTTCCTTGCATTATCAAACCTGCAAGACTTGGAAGTAGTATAGGTATTAGTATAGTAAAAGATGAAAAAGATTTAGAATACGCCAAAGATGTAGGTTTTGAATTTGACAATGATCTTGTAGTAGAAGAATTTAAAAACAATATCAAAGAATACAATCTTGCAGGATGTATGATCAATGATGAGTTTGTTTTTTCCATTATAGAAGAGCCAAAGAAAAAAGAATTTTTAGACTTTGAACAAAAATATCTTAGCTTTTCAGGACACAATGAACTTATAGAAGCAGATTTAAGCGAAGAATTAAAAGAAAAACTCAAAGATAGCTTTAAAAAGATCTACAATCCTTTGTTTAAAGGTGCTTTAATACGCTGTGATTTTTTTATACTGGATAATGAAATATATTTAAATGAAATCAACCCAAACCCTGGTTCTTTGGCTAATTATCTTTTTAAAGATTTTAATACCACTTTAAACGCTTTAGCTGATCAAATTTCACTTGAAAAAATGATAAAAATCAATTACAACTTCCTTCACTCCATTAACGGACAAAAAGGAAAATTATAAGCTTTTAAGTCAAAATGCGCTAAATTATACATAAAATTTAGCGTATTTTAGGAAGAAAAATGCTCTCTTTTAAACAAGATGAAATTTACACTGCCACCGAAGTGGTAAGAAATTTTAGCCCCATTATGGAAAAACTCAAAAAAAGCGAAAGTGGAAAAATAGTTATTTTAAAAAATAACAAATTTGAAGCTGTAATGCTTAGTATGAAGGAATTTGAACGCTTACAAAACGCCATGCAACTTTTAGAAAATATCTACAAAAATCAAAAGGCTTAAAATGGCTCAAACACAACTTTCTTATAAAAACAAAACTTATCAAATTTCTTATGAAATTTTAGGTGATCTTTCCTTACCGCAAATACTTATCTTACACGGCTGGGGAGCTAATAAAGAACTTATGAAGCAAAGTTTTTGTCCTTTTTTAAAAGATTTTTGTCAAATTTATATGGATTTAGCAGGTTTTGGAAATTCAAGTGTGGAAGAAATTTTAAACACTCAAGATTATGCCAATATCACAGAACTTTTTTTAAAACAAAAAAAACTCAATATCTGTTTTTTCATGGGGCATTCTTTTGGTGGAAAAGTAAGCACCCTGCTCGCAAAAGAAAAAGACATCCTAATCTTACTTTCAAGCGCAGGAATTTTGGCTAAAAAATCCCTAAAAGTGCGTTTTAAAATCCGTATTTTTAAAATTTTAAAACTCTTTGGTTTGGGAAAATTTTATCGCTATTTTGCTAGTAAAGATGGAGCAAATCTTAGTCCTATAATGTATGAAACCTTTAAAAAGGTTGTTGATGAGGATTTTAGTGAAATTTTTGCCAAGCAAAAGGCTAAAAGCTTGATTTTTTGGGGAAAAAGCGATGAAGCTACGCCTTTGTATTGTGGTGAAAAAATGCATCAATTTTTAAAAAATAGTACTTTTTATCCTTTAGAGGGGGATCATTTTTTCTTTTTAAAACACTCTGCTTTCATAGCTCAAAAAATCAAGGAAATTTAAATGCTTATCAATACTCTTTATTTTATCAATTCTTTATTTTTTAATTTTTGTATAGCTTTTTATCTTATGAGTGCTTTACAATGGTATTCTTATAAATTTAAACGCGTGTTTTTTCATTATCATAAACCTTTGTGGCATTTGTATTTTTTATTTATTCCTTATTTTTTATTCTTAGCTTTTCCTTTATACTCTTTGGTATATTTTGCATTGATCCATACTCCGATTTTGTATTTTTGGAATAAAGGCATAGATAAAAAGCTTGTTTTTACAAGTAAGGTTAAATGGTTTTTTGTTTTTGTTTTTGTTTATAATGCTATTTTTACCATCCTTGCTTTGCGTTTTTCTTTTCTTTTTAATCTTTTTAGTCTTCCTTTTGCTTTATTGAGTCTTAAAATTTATGAGTTTTTTACAAATTTATATTATAAAAAACAAGCCAAAGCCAAACTAAGAGCCAATGAAAATTTAAAAATCATACTCATTACCGCAAGTTTTGGAAAAACAAGTATTAAAAATTTTTTATACGAACTTTTAAAAGATGACTTTAAAAGCTACAAAACACCACGCTCTGTCAATACCTTACTAGGTATAGTTGCTGATATCAATGCTAATTTAAGTCAAGATACTCAAATTTACATAGCTGAAGCAGGCGCTAGACTTAAAGGCGATATCGATGAAATCACGCATTTTTTACAACCTCAAATCAGCATAGTAGGAGAGATAGGCAATGCACATTTAGAGTATTTTAAAAGTGTTGAAAATATCCGCTCAACCAAACTTGAAGCCTTAAATTCCGAAAGACTAGAAAAGGCTTTTTTACACTCTAGCACCCAAAAAGAAGAAGATAAACTCATCAGCCTTTATGATGATAAATTAAGTCTTATTCATTCAAGTCTTGAAGGTTTAGAATTTAAAGTCGATATAGAAAATAAATCCTATGATTTTAAAAGTCAAATTTTAGGGGATTTTAATGCGCAAAATCTTTGTGTTTGTATACTTTGTGCTCATTATCTTGGCATAAAACTAGAAAAAATTCAAAAGCAAGTTTTAAATATAAATTCCGTAGAACATCGCTTGCAAGTGCTTTCAAGAGAGCCTAAATTTATCATAGATGATGGTTTTAATGGAAATTTTAAAGGTATGAGCACAAGCTATAAACTTTGTAAAAGCTATAAAGGACGCAAAGTTTTAGTAAGTCCTGGTATAGTAGAAGTAAGCGAAGAAGAAAATATAAAACTTGCCAAAATCATCAATGAGTGTTTTGATCTTGCTATCATTAGTGCACAAATCAATGCTGAAATTTTCAAAAAAGAGTTAAAAATAAAAACCATTATACTTAAAGAAAAGAGTCAACTAGTTCAAACTCTAGCTAAAGAAACAAAACACGGAGATTTGATACTCTTTTCAAACGATGCACCTAGCTTTATGTGATTCGCATAAGTATTTGCAAATGTCATCATTTTTAATTTGACTTCGTGCAAATACTTCCTAAACCCTAGTTTGCCCTATAAGATTATTAAGTCTATCCATTATATTATTTACAAAAGAATTTATACTTTCATTACTTGCTTTCCAGCCATTAGCTTTTGCTTGATTAAATTCTCTATCAAACCAAGCTCCACCATAACCTATACTTGTATTTTGCCAAGCAACCCCTTTTTCCATTGCATATATATCTGCATCAAGCCAGCCATCTTGTGCATAACCTTTTAATAAACTTGCAAAATCAACTTTGCCTGTCATGATGTCATCTAAGGAAGTTAATGATCCATCAAAGCTTTCTTTGGCCATAGCTTCAGCATAAGACTTAGCTATAGGATTTAATGTTGCACTACCTTCTCTTGGCGATACACCCGTTGATTTTAAAAAACTCATAAACAAAGCCTCTTTAGAGTAACTTCCATCTTCATTTTGTGGATAAACTGACATATCAGGATTAAAAGTATCTATTGCAGTGTCTTTATCTAAATTTTGAGTTTGCATACTTTGCGGAGTGAAATTTAATGGTTGTAAGCCTATATTAATATGCCCAAACATTCCTAATTGTTCTGCTTCATTATATTGCTCTTGTGTATTATAATAGTTTGTTATTGTTAGCTTATCATAATTTTTCGGCATAATACCTATAGTTTTATCAGATGATAATTCACTAATTCCCTTAGGCATAGAATTTATATCTGTTTCAGTGAAACTTGTTTTATTGGTATCATTAAAAGTATGATTAACAATTTGATTAAATTGATTATAGTATTGTTTTATGGTTTCAGCCATATCTATGTTTGTATAATATTTATCTATACCTAAATATTTTTTTATATCTGAAGTATAAGAGTTATTTTCAGCCTTCCTCTCTATCTCATCCAAAGTAGATTTATGTATCTTAAAATCTTCAGGCAATCCTGCGGCTTTGTTAAAATCACTTCCCATATAGCCATCTTTATCTACACTATAACCATAAGCTGTATTAGTAGAAGTATTACTTATATCTGCTTGTTTATATTTTAGAGTATAAATAGAGTTTTTAAATTCACTTGATATATCATAGTTGGGAGAACTTGTTTTACTACTTATACTATTGCTAGTATTTGATATATTAGTAGAATTTAATACTTCACTTCTTACCAGGGTTTGTGAATTTGCACTTTGAATTTCATTTAATTTACTAGCATTTTGTTTTAAAAAAGTATTAGCAAAACTTATTTTAGAATTCTTTATTAGCTTTTGCTTGTGAAAGTATAGAATTATAATTTGAGTTATCATTGATGCTAAAGATACTCATATTAATTCCTTTGATTTAGATTTTTTTGCCTTCAATCTAAATATATTAAAATAATATAAGCAAAATCTGTTTCGTTTTGGGGTGAAAAGAAAATATTTATCACACCAAAGGTAAGGTAAAATAAAAATTCTTAGGATCGCTTTGAAAACTTAACTCTCCCTTATGGGCGTTTATGATTTCTTTAGAAAGAGACAAGCCAAGCCCATTGCCTTTAAGTTTTGTTGTTTTAAAAGCTTCAAAAACCAATTTCTCATCTTTTATTTCACAACCATTATCATACACTCTGATGCATATTTTTTCATTATCACAACTTGCTAAAATTTTAATCATAGGCTTTTCACATTCGCTTTCTTCTATCGCATCAATAGCATTATAAATCAAATTTTGCAAAACCAAACCAAGAAGAGCTTTATCAGCACAAATCTGCTTATCCAAAAAAGATATTTCAAAGTCTATTTGAGAAGTGAAATTATAAGAGTTAATGGCACTTTCACACTCTTCTTTTAACTCTAAAAGATTAAAATTTAAAGCATTGATGTGCACACCCTTAGTAAAAAGTAAAGTTGAATTTACGATACGCTCTACTCTAGCAATAGCCTTTTGGATTTCAAGAACTATATGCTTATTTTTAAGCTCACTACGAGCAAAAAGAGTTGAAGCAAGCAAAGATATAGATCCAATAGGATTTCTTATCTCATGTGCCAAATGAGCCGCTACACTACCCATGCTTGCAAGCCTTTCATTGCGTTTTTCATCGCTAATATCTGTAGCTGAAACTATAGTTTTTTCATTATGTGCTATGATTTTTACCGCATAAAACCTACCTTCAAATTCAAGCTCATCGCGAATTTTATCAAGACTAATGATACTAAGTAATTTTGGATTTTTCAAGGCTTCTTGATTTTGTAAAATAATATTTTTTTCTTTATCTAAAATCCAAAGCGCACTAGGCAACACCTCTATAATCTCATCAACCATTGCGCGTAAGGAGTTATAGTTTTCATTTAAAGTTTTGTATTCATTTTCTATTACATAAGTTTGTTCTATAAGACTTTCTAAGCCTTTTTGTAGGGTTTCTTTTTCATTTGAGTCTAAACTTTTTAAAATACTTTCATTCATTTATCATTCCTCTAATAAAATCTTAAAATCATTCAAATCAAGTAAAAGCAAATTCTGTTCACATATTTTATCAATTTCCTTGCTAAAACCATTTTTTGAGATTATAATGTAATAATTTGGAGCCAAATTTAAAGACTTTGCTTTTGATTTTAAAAGATTTAAAATATTTTTACAAATTTTTTTATTTTTAAATTTAACTTCTCCGACAAAACACAAATTTTCATCTTGATAATAAAGATCAAGTTCTAAATTCTTATCCCAGTAACTTTGCACTCCATTGATATTGAATTTTTTCTCAAGTAATTCTCTAGAAAGCTGTTCAAAACAAAAACTTTGATAAAGTTCAAATTTTTCCTTAATACATTCTAAAACTTCTTTATAACGATTTTGCAAAATAAGCTTTTCATTGGGCTTTAAAAAATAAAAAAAGAAACGAGTAAAATGGTTGCTAAATATAATCTTATCTTGGACAACATAAGATCTTAGTTCTTTTTTGATTTTTTGTCTTTTATCTTTTATTTTTTTAGCTTCCTTACTATACTCAAGTTTTATTATACCTGTTTCTAAAAGATATTTAAGTGTAGATAAAGCTTTAAAATGCTGAATTTTTCTATTGATAGAAAAACGCTTGCGATTGTTTTTAGCTAGTAAAGTAAGAGCGTAAGAACTTGTTTCATCCAAGGCGAAATAACTTTTAATTTTTAGATAATCATCAAGCAAAATTCGCTCTATATTTGTAAATACATCGTCTTCAAAATTTAAAATGTTTAATTTTTCAAAACCTTCAAACACACTATAAAAATCAAAAAGCTTACTTAAAGACAAATTCTTATGCAAATCTACAAAGTTCTTAAATTTTATATTTTTCCTTTTATAAAGCATTTTTATAGTATAATTTTAGCAAATTTTTATAAGGATTGTATTTGCAAATTTCAGATTTAAAAAAAGAATTGATCTTAAAAAAAGGTATTTTGCATTTTGACTTCACAGCAAGTGCTTTAGCTCTAAAATGTGTAGAAAAAGAAATTTTAAAAATTCTCCCAACCTATGCAAACACACATTCTGATAGCTCTTTGAATTCTTTTAAAACTCAACAAACTTACGAACAAGCAAGAAAAGATATAAAAAAAAGTTTATCATTAGATGAAAATTTTGCCCTTATAGCTTGCGGAACAGGATCAAGCAGTGCTATTAAAAAATTTCAAGAATTGATCGGCATTTACATTCCCCCTCTTGTAAAAGAAAGATATTTTACGCAAATTGATAAAAATACCTTACCTTTAGTTATCGTAGGGCCTTATGAGCATCATTCTAATGAACTTTCATTTCGAGAAGGCTTGTGCGAATGTATTAGAATTCCCTTGGATAAAAATGGAGAAATTGATTTTGATTTTCTAGAAAAAACTTTACAAAAAAACAAAAAAAGAAAAATAATCGCTAGCTTTTCTTTAGCTTCAAATGTTACTGGGATATTAAGTGATTACAAACGCATTTCTGAAATGGTTCGTAAATTTAAAGGGATAGTTGCTTTTGATGCATCTAGTTTCATTCCCTATAAAAACATATCTTGTCAATACTATGATGCGTTGTTTATAAGTTCTCATAAATTAATCGGTGGTATTGGCGGTTCTGGACTTTTAGCCATCAAAAAAGATCTTTGTGGAAACAAACCTAGCTTTGCCGCAGGTGGAACTGTGGGCTATGTTTCTCGCACTTCACAATGCTACCTTTGCAATGAAGAAGCTTTAGAAGAAGGAGGAACACCTGGAATTTTACAACTCATTCGCGCTAGCTTAGCTTTTAAAATCAAAGATTCTATAGGGGTTAAAAATATAGAAAAAAAAGAAGAAATTTTAAAAGATTATTTTTTTGAAAAACTAAAAACTATACCTAATTTAATTTTATACGCAAAGAATTTAAAAACCCGATTGCCTATTTTTGCTTTCAATATCAAAGGAATTTCTCCTTTTGATATCGCTTACGAACTTAGTAAAAAATACCACATAGAAACACGCGCTGGATGTGCTTGTGCTGGGCCTTATGGTCATGATTTGCTAGGCTTAAAAGATAATCAAAAACTTAAAACAAAACCAGGTTGGTTAAGAATAAGCTTGCATTATACGCATGAAAAAGAGGATATTGATTATTTTTTTAATGCTTTAAATAAAACTATAGTAAAATTATCGCATTAAAATATTATAGTTTTATTATTATGTATAAAAATTCTATCTTCAAAAGCCAAATCAAGTGCTTTTGAAAGAACATCTTTTTCTATATTTCTACCTGCTTGTTGCATATCTTGCCAAGTAAATTCATGGTTTACAGGCGAAACAGCTTGAGTGATAATAGGACCTTCATCAAGATTATTATTTACAAAATGTGCCGTAGCTCCAATTATTTTAACCCCTCTTTCAAAGGCTTGTTTATAAGGATTTGCTCCTATAAATGCAGGTAAGAAAGAATGGTGAATATTTATAATCTTGCCTTCAAAATGCCTAACAAAATCAGGAGATAAAATTCTCATATATTTTGCCAAAACCAAATAATCAAATTTATATTGTTCAAGACATTTTAAAATCTGATTTTCTTGCTCTTTACGATCTAAATTTTCAGCGCTGATAAAATGATAAGGAATTTCAAATTTCTCAACTAAATCCTTTAAAGAGTTGTGATTTGAAATCACAGCTTTGATATTTGCTTCAAGTTCGTTACTATAATGCTTTATTAGCAAATCTCCCAAACAATGACTTTCTTTAGTAGCAAAAACAACAATATCTTTTTTTCTCTTCTCGCAAAGCTCTATCAAGGCTTCTTGTCCAAGCATAGCCTCAAGCGTTCCTATAAAAGCTTCTTTATCAAACTCACCTTCTAAAAGAGCACGAAAAAAAAACATTCCTTCACCTACAAATTCATCGTTTTTTACTATATTGATATGATATTTAAAAATAACATCAGAAATTCTATAAATTAAACCTTTTTGATCTTTGGTGCAAATTTTTAATACAGAAATCATTTAGCTAAACCTTTTATATATTCTTTTAATTCATTCTCTCTTGCTTCTTGAAGCTTTAAACCAAGAATTTTACCACAAAATCCAGCATTTATGAAATCTTTTGCTAAAATTTTACTTTCAAACTTATTCTCATAAAGCCCTAATCTTTTAGCTTGCTCAATACGCTTTTTACTCCAAAGTCCAAGCCATTCCTTCAAAGGCATTTCAAAAGCAATTTTTGCTAGTTCAAAATCACTTATATCATCAAGATAAAAAGCTTGATTTGCGTATTTTAGGTATTCTTTTTTAAGTTTAGTTCTTTTAAAAAATATATCTTTTTCTAAATTAAAAAAATTCAAATACAAATACAAGAATAAAGCATCGCTTTTTACAAATTCTCTACTTTGTCTGAGTAAATTTTGAAATTCCGAACTCTTAAAAACACTCTCAAAGCCGAAAACCTGTTTCTCTAAGCCAAGTTCTTGTAAATATCTATAGCCAACATCAAGTCTAGGACTTTTAAAGAATTTACAAAGCTCCGCATTGATCCTATCTTTGCTAAGATCAGTTATATCCATACTTTGCATCAATTTCAAGCTTTCACTAGTTATCTTAAAGTTAAACCTTGAGGCAAATACTACTGCTCTTAATACCCTTAAACTATCCTCTTGAAAGCTTTGTTTATCAATATGCCTTAAAAAGCCTACTCCTAGATCTTTTAATCCTCCATAAAAATCTAAAAACTCATCGTTAAAAAGATTAATCATCATAGAATTTATGGTAAAATCGCGTCTTTTGGCGCCAAGTTTTTCATCATTGCAAATTTGAACTTCAAAACCTTTATGTCCATAGCTTATTTTATTTTCGGTTCTAGCAAGAGCTAAATCATAATTTTTAAACTTATATACAAAAAAACTTTTTCCAAAGCCTTGTGCGCCCAATTTTTGCATAATCTTTTCAAAATCTTTAGGTTTTATATCATAAAGCTCTATATCATAGTCGCAAATTTTTAAACCTAAAAACAAATCCCTAACGCTACCTCCAACCAAATACGCTCGTTTGGTATAAGGCTTTAAAAACTCAGCGATAAACTGTAAATCGGGATTATTTTTTAAGCTTATCTTCGATATTTGCAAGCAAAAACTCTAAAAAATTTATGGTCAAGTTTAACCTATTTTCAAGATCATCTTTTTTTATGCTATTTAAACCTTCAAAAAGAACTAAAATTCTCTCTCTAAGATGTTTTAAAAAAATATCCTCATTAAGCGTTTGAACCTCTGTCATAACACTAGGATTTAAAATTTCATTTTGTAAAAAAGGCTCTTCTTTTTTAAACTCTTTATTTTCCTGAGTAGAAATTTCAATATTATTTTGTATTTTTTGCTCTTCTTCAAATTTTGCCATAGAAATTTTATCTTCTAAGTCTTGCGGAGTATCAAGCTCTTCGCATACAAACTCCATAGGTGGTAATTCATCTTTTATTTCAGTTTTTCTATTTAATTCTTGTTCTTTTAAAATTTCATTTTGTCTTCTTTGCTCTTCCATGATAGAGCTAACTTCGCTAATGGTTTTTTTAGCTAAATCTTCCAAATTCATATTTTTATCAACCACCTTTTAAATTCATTAATTTCTTCATCGCTTTTCATATTAATAAAAAAATCCAACATTTGAGTGTTTAAGTCTTTATGCTTGGATCTAAAACCACTAAGACGACGAACCGCATCGATAGCGTTTTGGTTATTCGGATCTTCTTTTAAGATATTTTTATAAATTTCTAAAGCTTCGTCTTTTAACCCTTGAGCCTCATAGATAGAAGCTTCAGTGACTGTATTTTTCATCACTGTTTCCTAAAATTTTTCTTTAATTCTAGCAAAAAGCTTTTTAATTTATCTTTAAGAAAATAATATGATTTTTAATGCCTATTTTGTTTTAAACAATTTTTCTATATATTCTTTTTTTTCTTTCTCTAAGCTAGAATTTAATTCTTTTTGTTCTTTTTTAACTTGCACTTTTAAATCTTGATTTTTAAAATACACATAATCAATTCCAAAAATAACACCAATTATAATAAGCAATGGGATTAAAAATACCATATACTTTACACTTTAAGAAAATTGATTAAACACACTACCATAGTAGCGAACATTCTCAGCATTTTCATTTTTTTCTATCGTTTCTATTGCGCCACTATTGATTGCTTTTTGGATATCATCATTTAAATCTTGATAAGAAAAAACCATATTAATACTGATAATATTTGGCAATTTCTCAAGCATTTTATAAGAGTTTAACTCATCTTCTAAATTTTCACTTTCAATCACAACTATAATCTTTTCATTTTCACAAAGTTCTACAGAACAAAAAGGAATTTCAGATATAGCCTTTTTTAAATCATTTATATATTCTTCTTTTGCTAAAATCAAAACACTAGAAAGATTATTCATCAATACTCCTAAACATTATACTATCACCAAAGCCTGAAACGATAAAATCTTTATTGTTTAAAAAAATAATAAACTCACTCATCAAATTTTCATTATTAAAAGTTTTAACAGGCTTAAAATCACTTGTGCTAAAAACTTCACTAACTCCAGCTTCATTATCGCTATAAACAGCGAATTCTCCACTAGGACTTAAAGCACAAGTATATATCAAAAAATCTTTTTGTAAAAAATTTTGTTCTTCATTTTTTACAACTCCTATACGCCTATCCGTTCCACAACTTAAAATAACATTATTTTTAAAATCTACTTGATAGATATTATCTTTATGCATTTTATCATAGTTTTTCAACATCTTCCAATTTTTCAAATCAAAAAGTTCTACTTCGCCACTCTCAAAACCTGCAATTAGTCTACTCTTATCTTCATTTAAAACTGCATCATTAAGACTAGAATGGGAAAAATTAAATTTTTTTATATTTTTTAAACTTTTATCAATCAATTCTATTTCAGAACCAATAGAAATCAAAAGATAAGTATTTTCATTGATAAAAAATGCTTTTATTATGCTATTTTCTTCGAGCTTTTTGATTTGTAAATTTTCCTTATAAAAACTTAAATTTTTAGCACCAAAATCACCCTCGCTAAGTATTAAAAGTGTATGTTTAAAAATATCAATGTTGTAAATTTTAGCAAAATCATCACCATAATAATTTTTAATCTTTGGCAAAGATAAAAGTTCTTTTAAACTTTTATCTTTAATGTTATATTGCAAAATTTCACCTTTATCAGTGCCTATATATAAGTTTTGCTTATCAAGCTTTAAAGCTGTTATATTGGCATTTAATTTCAGCTCATAAGCATAAGACAAAACACAAAAAAGACTCAAAATAAAAAGAAATTTTTTCATTTATTTACTTTACACCCTCATTAATCACATCAATTAAATTTGAACGACTTTTTAATTGTTCATTTTTAAATTCAGGTTTAAAGCTATTTCCCACTAAAGGTTTTGCATCACTTTGTGGAACATGACACTGAGTGCAATTAAAACGACTATCGCTAATCATATCTCCTGTGGTTTTATTGTGTCTAAAATCATAATAATGACTAGCAGGAAGTGGAGTTGCACCAGCATCTGCTGCTATAGCCTTATCATGGCAGCTTAAGCACATATTGTTATCTTTAGTTATAGGTAACAAATCTTCAATAGCATGCGGAATTAATGGTGGTGCATTTTCATAAGAACGCTCAAAACGAGTAGATTCCCCAGGCTGTAAAGTTGTGAAATTTGCCTCCACTAAATTTACTTTATTTTCATTTTCTAAACTTGCTTTTCTAAGTCCAATTTGTTCTGAACTTACCCCACTATTCATTGCACAAGCGGCAAAAAATACCACTGCAGCACTTCCTAATAAAACCAATTTCTTCTTCATCATTTATTCCTTAAATCAAAAATATTAAAATTCAAAGCATCATCATTACAAACTTCTATACATCTTGCACACCTTATACACTCTCCTGATTTCACGCTAGTACTTTCTTTTCCAACCATCCACAAAACCTGTTTTTCAGGACAAATACGGATACATTCATAACATTTAGTGCATTTATCACTATCATGCTTTATTTTAAGCAAAGCAAAACGAGAAATAAAAGCATAAAAAGCTCCTAGTGGACAAAAATGTGAACAAATTGCCCTAGGACTTAAAAAAGTATCGATACAAAAAAGTATAAAGGCTACAAAAATCCAAGAACTTGTAGCAAAAATAATCCCTCTATGTATCATTCCTATATAAGAAAAACTTTCAAACACAGGCAATGAAAATACAAAAGAAAGGACTAAAACCAAGACCAATACAAAATAGCGTAAATTTTTAGGCAAAATTAAAAATTTATTATTAAGGGTTAATTTATTTCGCACAAAAGCAGCAAAATCTGTGATTAAATTAACAGGACAAACCCAAGAGCAAAAAACCCTTCCTAAAAGCAAACCATAGATAAAAAATATAATCAAAGCTCCTATTAAAGCCATTAAATCTATACTCCAGCTTGCTAGAATGATTTGCAAAACTGCAAAAGGATCACTTAAAGGTATGGTATTAAAAAGTCTAGAAGAACTTAAATTTCCCTGCAAGATAAAATCTGTAGCTTTAAAACTAAAAAGCGCTAAAATTCCAAGCTGAACGATGCGTCTAGCAATTAAATACTTCATCACAGTTCTCCATCATTTAAATAATTGGTTGCTTTTTTAACATTAAAATGTTTTGAAGTATCTGCATTTTTTATACGACCTTCATCTTTTTCATCCCAGCCTTTTACATAATGAGATCCTGCTTTTCCCAATACATACTCCCTTGGCAAAACACGAATGGCCGGTTTTTCAGTAATACAAGCCAGTTCACAAAGCCCACAACCTACACACACTTCATGATCCACACTAGGTAGTAAAAAAGCATGTTTGGCGGTGCGTTCATTGCGTTTAAGCTCAAGTTTTAAAGCCCTATCTATCAAAGGACAAGCTCTATAACAAGCATCACATTGAATTCCCCAGTGTGCCACACAAGAAGCACTATCAACAATAGCAATACCCATTTTCAAAGATTCTATACCCTGCTCTAAATGCTTTTTATCTAAAGCATCAGTTGGACATTCTCTAATGCAAGGAATATCCTTGCAAAGATAACAAGGAATTTCTCTTGCCTTAAAAAAAGGCGTACCATTTTTTGGACTATCTAACAAGCTAGCAAGCTTTAAAGTATCATAAGGACAGGCTTTTACACAAAGCCCACAACGAATACATTTACTTAAAAATCTAGCTTCATTTTCAGCCCCAGGAGGACGCAAGGCATAATTATCATCAGCTTTTAAAGCCAAATTAGCCAAAAATCCACCTCCTGTACATAAACATGCAGCCTTAAAGGCACTAACGAAAAATTCTCTTCTACCTTTCATTTAATCAAAACCCTAAATTAAGCTTTATAAATTTTTACAGCACATTTTTTAAAGTCAGTTTGTTTTGAAAGCGGACAAGTCGCATCCAAAGTAACTTTATTGATATATACATTCTCATCAAACCACGGCACATACACAAGTCCTACAGGCGGTTTGTTTCTTCCACGCATATCTACTCTTGCTTTTACTTTACCACGACGAGATTCCACCCAAACCAAATCACCTTGATTTAAGCCTAATTTCTCTCCATCTTTCTCACTCATATAGCAAAGTGCTTCAGGCACAGCACGGTAAAGCTCAGGCACACGCATAGTCATAGTTCCACTATGCCAATGCTCTAAAACCCTTCCTGTTGCAAGCCAGAACGGATACTCTTTACTTGGTCTTTCAGGTGCTTTCATAAATGGCCTAAAGAAAATTTTAGCCTTATTTTTAATACTGTGCTCTTTTTCATCTTTAGGAGCTATTAAATCCCCATTTGTAAGCATTTTGTTAAAATCACCATAAAAAGCAAAATCTGAATTTGGAGCCGCTTTTTTAGCATAATAATCAAATTTAGTATTAAATCTCCACTGTGTTTCCTTGCCATTAACCACAGGCCATCTTAAACCCCTTACTTTATGATAGGTATCAAAATCCGCTAAATCATGTCCGTGTCCTAAGCCAAATTTACGATATTCTTCCCAAAGGTATTTTTGAACGAAAAAGCCATAGCCTGTAAATTCTTTTCCATCACTGCCTTGAATTTTTCTCTCATCACCTTTAACATCGGTATTATCAAAGCCTTTTGCGATGGCATCGTTTGGATTAAAGCTTTTTGCTTCTTTATTGGCAAATAGCACATCAAAAAGTGTATCATCTTCGCTATAACCCATAGCTTTTGCCTCTTCTAAAACGCTTGGCAAGGTAAGCTTATTATCCACTTTTTGCTCTTTCCAAACTTCTTTAAGCTTAAAGCGTTTTGCAAATTCTAAAATTTGCCAAGTATCACTCATGGCAGCACCTACAGGTAAGACTTGTTGTTTCCAATGTTGAGTTCTTCTTTCAGCATTACCATAAGCACCCCATTTTTCATAAATCATAGCGCTTGGTAAAATAAGATCAGCTACTTTTGCTGAAATTCCAGGATAACAATCACTTACAACAATAAAATTATCCATTTCTCTTGCTGCTGCAATCCAGTGATTTGCATTTGCAGTGTTTTGCCATGGATTATTCACTTGCACCCATGCAAATTTAATTTTTCCATCTTCTAAATCTCTCATGATATTAAGATAAGGAGAACCTGGTTTTGGGTTGATAGTCTTTGCAGGAACTTTCCAAATTTTTTCAGAAATTTCTCTGTGTTTTGGATTGGCTACAACCATATCTGCAGGCAAACGATGTGAGAAAGTTCCTACTTCCCTAGCTGTTCCACAGGCACTTGGCTGTCCTGTTAAAGAAAAGGCTCCACTACCTGGTTTAGCTTGCTTTCCTAGCAAAAAATGTACCATATAAGCTTGTTCATTTACCCAAGAACCTCTTGTGTGTTGATTAAAGCCCATAGTCCAAAAACTTACGACTTTGCGATTTTTCTCTATGTAAAGATTAGCTAATTCTTGAAGTTTTTTCTTAAAATCTTCCAAAGACTCATTATCATCACCTTTGGCTACTCTTGCAGTGTATTCTAAAGTATAAGGGGCTAAACCTTTTTTAAATTCGTCAAAAGAAATTTCCCAGTTTTTATCAGCCACACCTTGATGTTTCATTTCAAATTTATCACCCGCTTTAACGCCAAGATAAGATAAAGAAGTAGCCTCTTCATCATCTAAAGTGATTACATTTTCTTTTTCAACCGTATCTTTTTCACTTTCCTTAAATTTTGGATGATTTGGATTATTTCTCATACCATAACCAATATCAGCATAACCAGTTGCAAATACGCAGTGATCTTTGATAAATTTCATATCCATAGCCTCTGGATGATTATAAACAATCTCTCTTGCTATGTAGTTCCAAATAGCCAAATCTGTATTTGGTTTAAAAATAATTTCAATATCAGCAATATTTGAAGTACGGTTAGAAAAAGTGCTTAGATTAACAACTTTAACCTTATCAAGATTGCTTAGTTTTCTATCACTTACTCTTGACCAAAGGATTGGGTGCATTTCAGCCATATTAGCTCCCCAAGTGATAATAGTATCTGTAAGCTCTATATCATCATAACAGCCTGATGGCTCATCTACACCAAAAGTTTGCATAAAACCAACCACTGCAGAGGCCATACAATGTCTTGCATTTGGATCGATATTATTTGTTCTAAAACCCGCTTTTGCAAGCTTTAAAGCAGCATAACCTTCTTGGATAGTGTATTGCCCACTACCAAAAATCCCTATACCTGTAACGCCGAGTTCATTGTAGGCTTTTTTAAATTGTTTTTCCATTTCATCAAAGGCTCTTTGCCAAGAAACTTGTTGAAATTTGCCTTTTTTATCAAATTCGCCTTTTTCATTCATGCGAAGCAAAGGCATAACAAGACGATCTTCACCATACATGATCTTAGCATTAAAATAACCTTTGATACAATTAAGTCCGCGATTTACGGGTGCTGCAGGATCACCTTTTGTTGCTACGATTTTGCCATCTTTTCTGGCTATCATAATTCCACAGCCAGTTCCACAAAATCTACAAACAGCCTTATCCCATTTCCAATCTTCTTCTTGTGCACCAAGCATAGAGCTTGGAACACTAAGTCCTGCAACACTAGCAGCACTTGCAATAGCGGTATTTTTAATAAAATCCCTTCTATTCATCCTTATTCCTCCAAAATAAAAAAATCATCTTATTATAAAAAATGGAGTATAAAAATCTCTTGAAATTTTAATAAAAATAATAATTTTAAAGCTCTATTTTATAGGAGTTTTATTGTCCTTTTTATATTATTCTTACACAAAATAAATATTAAAAATAATCAACTTAACAATTAAAATATAATCAACTTAAAATAATAAAAAAATGAAGATATAAAAATTAAGCCCTAAGAATGGGCTTAATCAAAATTAATGGCAACCACAACCACCGCAGCAGCTAGAACCACCAAAAAATGCATCAAGTTTTGCAATATCTGGCATTTCTGTGATTTCATTTACAAGTTCTTTATATGCCACTTTACCCTCTTTAATCACAAATACGGCACGAGCTAAAAGCCCTTCTAAAGCACCTTCATTTATCAAAACACCATATTTTTCACCAAATTCTTTTGCCACAAAATCACTTGCAACACTTAAATTTTCAATACCTTCTGTACTGCAAAATCTTCCCATAGCAAAAGGTAAGTCCATACTTACTACAATCACTTCAGCACCATTGTAACTGGCTACTTTTTTATTAAATTCTCTAGCCTCTGTAGCACAAACTGGTGTATCTAAACTTGGAACACTTAAAATGATTTGAGTTTTACCCGCTGCACCGATTTCAATCACGCTTAAATCTTTAGCTTTAAGATTTACCTTAGGAGCATCTGCTCCAACTTCTACTGAATTTCCTTTAAGTTTTACAGGATTTCCTTTAAAATTTACTATACTCATTTAATTTCCTTTTTTGATATTTTAAACATTATTGCAATTAATGTTTTAGGAGTAATTATATCCTATAAATATTAATTATTTTTTAATTTCACTCAAAATTATTTTACTTCTTTCCAAGTATATTTTTTCCACACTTTTTGAGCTTCCTGACTCTTAATAAAATCTACAAATTCTAAAGCTTTTTTATTTTCTAAACCTTTTTTTGTAGGAGCTATTTCAGCTGCACGATAAATCACTGCATTTTTATCTTTGATAAATAAAGCTTTATCATCGCCTAAAGCCTTTGCCCAATGAGACCAAATGATTAAAGCATCAATATTTGGATTGTTATTCCACTCATCTACAGCAGCTTTGGAATTTTTAGCATAAATTTTTATATTTTTACGTAATTTTACCAAATTTTCTCTTTTTGCACTTTTTAAAGCCATATCTTCATAAAGTCCAACTTGTCCTGCACCATCAACCACCATAACATTTATGCCATCTTTTAAAATGTCTTCAAAATTTTTAATATTTTTTGGATTATTTGGACGCACGATAATACCTGATGGACGCACATTTAAAACGCTTAAATTTTCCAAACTTAAACTTGGAATTTTTTTAGCAAAATCATCCATCATTGAAGTATTGCCTGAAAAAATCAAATCTGCATTTTCTTTTGCTTTGTCTACCCAAGCTGGAGTTGGACCTGCGGTTACAATCACCTTTTCTTTTGTTTTTTCTTCAAATTTTAAAGCAAGCTCTTTTAGCACAGGAGCAGGACCACCTGGACCATAAACTAAAATTTCAGCATTTAAAAAACTTGCTGCTAAACTTAAAATTAATATTTTTTTCATAAAATAAACCTTTCTTTGATAATATAAAGGAAATTGTATCAATCTATAGTTAACTCTCCCTTGCAAAGCCCTGCTTCTATAAGAAAACGAGAAGGAGCGAAAGAAGTTTTTTTATTTTTATCATATTTAGCATAGCTTAAATAAAGTATATTTTTTGCCCTAGTTACTGCAACATAAAAAAGCCTTCTTTCTTCTTCTAAGCTTCCACCCATTCCCATAAGCTTTTGATTAGGAAAGCGACCTTGCGCAAGATCAATCACAAAAACAAGATCAAATTCCAAGCCCTTACTTGCATGTACGCTAAGCAAATTAACTCCTTTGCCACTACTCATTTCACTTGCACCTAAAGTTAAAAAATTATAATACTTATAAATATCGCTATAATTTTTTGTAAGCTCTTTTAAGACATTAAATTTTGTTTCTATTTTTTCTAAATTTTCACTCTTTCTTAATAAATCCACCTGCCCTGCTTTGTTCGTCGCTCTTTTAGTTGCAAGTTCTTCGCAAATTTCTCTATAAAAAGAATTTTCGCAAATTAAATTGACTAAAGTCAAAGAATGTTTTATTTCCATAGCTTTTTTTAAAAAAAGATAGATTTTTTCCAAATTTCTAGCGCACAAATCATTGATTTTTGAAAGTCTTAAAATAGGATGTGCGTCAAATTCACTCTCAAATTTAAAACGAGTTTCGCTAGCTAATTCTTCTAAATCTGCAAAAAGCCCAAGTTGATAATTTCTTTTTTGATGATTTTGCAAATTTACATTTTTATCAGGATCTAAAAAACCTTTTATTAAATTTCCATGCCCTAATTTTAAAAGTGCGTCAAAAATTTCTTTTGCTAAAACTCCACCCACACCTTTGGTATATTGAACCAAATGAATAAAAGCCATGATATCCTTAGGATTTACCACAAGCGCAAGCATGGAGCTAAAAGCTTTAACTTCCAAACTTTCAAAAAAACTTCCACTTCCCTTTCTCACACTTGCAATGCCCTGCTCCCTTAAAGCTACTTCAACCCCATCAGCACTTGAGTTGTTGCGAAAAATCACGGCAATTTCTTCCAAACTTACTCCGCTTGTAAGTATCATTTTGGCTATATTTTGATACTGATCAAATAATTCTTCAAAAGTAAGCAAAGATGGGGCTTTAAACTCATCATTTCTTGTAACAATAAGTTCTTTTGGATATAATCTTTCGTTATTTAAAATCACTTTATTAGCCAAAGCTAAAATACTTCTTGATGAACGGTAGTTTTTATTTAAAGAAAAAATTTTTGCATCTTTAAAACGATCTTTAAACCCACCTATGATATTAATATCCGCTCCATTAAAAGCATAAATACTTTGATCATAATCCCCTACGCAAAACAAACTTTTACTATGAAAAGCCTCTATTAAAGAACTTTGCAAAGTATTTGTGTCTTGATATTCATCTACTAAAATTTCATCAAATTCATATTTTTCTTCTTTTAAAAGATCTTTTAGATTGATAAGCAAGTCATTAAAATCCACATAATTAAAACGCTTTTTTTCATTATCATATTCTTTTAAAATATCTTCATAAATTTCAGCATAAATACTTTGATCTTCATAGTTTTGACAAAACCAAGTATAAAAATCTTGATTGTGTGCTTTGTTTTGAAACAAAGAATAAAGATCGTATAAATAACTTGATTGATAAGGTTTTATATCACTTAAATGCCTAAAAGTTCTTTTTTCATAGACACTTTTAAGTAGAGTTTTTAACTCGCTTGCTTGCTTTAAGGCTATATTTTTATCCGCATTTCTAAGTAAGGTATAAGCCGTACTATGAAAAGTTCCTGCAAGTATTTTACTGGTAATATTTTTATCAAAAAATTTCCCTAAACGCCCTATCATTTCTTTGCTGGCTTTATTTGTGAAAGTCAAAAGCATGATTTTTTGAGGTGCCACTCCCTTGCTTAAAAGATAAGAAATTCTTGCAACAATAGTAGAAGTTTTTCCCGTCCCTGCACTTGCAATAACAAGATTGTGTCCAAAATCAGCAGTAGCGGCAAGATATTGTTCATTATTTAATTTTGAAAGTGGCATTATTTTCCTTATAAAAGTTAAAATTATAAAAAAAAATTACTTAAAAATATAAAAATTTAAAATTACTTTATATTAGATTATAGTACAATGCTAAAATTATTTAACTTTCTATTTTTAAGGGATAGCAAATGAATTTGAAAATTTTTTCTATTATTGTTGGCATATTAATTGCTGTTATTGTAATATTAGGTGGAACCTATTATTATCTTTTTGAATATTCAAAACCAAAGAATTACACCTTAAATACCAACACTTACACCGAACAAAAATCGTATACCAATAACTACGATAATCCCTATTCACCCTCGATCCAAACCAACAATAGTTCATCAAATGTAAATACTAACAACAATACCATCCAAAAGCAAGAAACAAACCCATTATTAGATGAAAATCAAAGCTTAAATAACGATACATTTAATATATCAATAAGCGAAAACAATCAAAGCTTAAATAATGACACCAATACAAGTAATAATATTAATACAAATGAAAATAAGCAAATTTTAGATACGGATAAAGAAAAATTAAAACAAGAAAATAAACAAGCCAAAATAGAAGCTCTTAAAAAAGAAATCAGCAAACAGCAAAAGATCTTAGAAAGAGAAAGAGCTATAAAAAAAGAACTTCAATCAAACAAATCAAACAAAAATAAATATCTAAATACCGCTAGAGAGTATCTAAGCATAGGAAAAAACAGTCGTTTAGAACCTGAGCTTAGCACAGAAAATATGAAAGTTTATATTTTAGATGGAAAATTTTTAAGCCAATACAGAATCAATCTGTTAAAAGATATGCTAAGCATTATACAAGATAATGCAAAAGATTATTATCTAAGTATTTTTGTTAAAATGCTACCAAAAGGGGAAATGAAATTAACTATCTATAACAAAGAAATTATCTTTTCAGATATGAAAAAAGCTTATAAATATATTAGTTTAGATAGATTAAGCCCATATTTAAACAATCCAAAAGAATTAAATGAACATGTAGCACGTGAAGAAATTTTAGAAAGACTTAAACTTCAAATTAAAAAAGATGGCAAAGGAAGTGATTTTTCTAAACATATCAAAAGTTTGAAAACTGGACTTAATACAGCACAATATTTCTTCCCGTTTTGTGAAATTATAGAAATTAGCTCTATTAAATAAGCTAAAACAATAAAGGCAAATAATGTATGATAAAAATTTAGAAAAAGAGTATTATCAAATTTGCGAAGAACGCGGATATTTTGAAATCGATGGCAATAAAACCATACAAGAAAAAGATAAAAATTTCTGCATTATGATGCCTCCTCCTAATGTCACTGGAGTTTTACACATAGGACATGCTTTAACTTTTACTCTACAAGATATTATGACGCGTTATAAAAGAATGGATGGCTATAAGGTTCTTTATCAACCAGGGCTTGATCACGCAGGTATTGCCACTCAAAATGTTGTAGAAAAACAACTCCTTGCTCAAGGCATTAAAAAAGAAGAACTAGGTAGAGAGGAATTTATAGAAAAAGTCTGGGAGTGGAAAGAGCAAAGCGGTGGAAAAATTTTAGACCAAATGAGAACACTAGGCATCACTCCTGCATGGAGTCGCTTGCGTTTTACTATGGATGAAGGTTTGGTTAATGCCGTAAAAAAAGCCTTTGTAGAACTTTATGATAAAAGACTTATTGTACGTGGAAACTACATGATAAATTGGTGTACTCATGATGGCGCTTTAAGTGATATAGAAGTTGAATACAAAGAAAACAAAGGAAAACTTTATCATATTAAATACTTTTTAAAAGATAGCGATGAATTTTTAGTAGTAGCCACAACGCGTCCTGAAACTTTTTTTGGCGATACTGCAGTTATGGTGCATCCTGATGATGAACGCTATGCTAAATTTGTGGACAAAGAAGTGATTTTGCCTATAAGCAAAAAAGCCATTAAAATCATAGCCGATAAACATGTAGAAAAAGAATTTGGAACAGGAGTTGTAAAAGTTACTCCCGCTCATGACATGAACGATTATGAAGTAGGACTTAGACATAATTTAGATTTTATAAGTGTTTTTGATGAAAAAGGAATTTTAAACGAGCATTGTTTAGAGTTTCAAGGTTTAGAACGCTTAGAAGCAAGAGAAAAAATCGTAGCCAAACTTGAAAGTCTTGGTTTTATAGAAAAAATAGAAGAGTATAACAATCAAATAGGATATTGTTATCGTTGCAACAATATAGTTGAACCTTATATCTCCAAACAATGGTTTGTAAAAAAAGAAATCGCCCAAGAAAGTATAGAAAAAGTTGCGCTTGGAGAAAGTAAATTTTACCCAAATCACTGGATAAATAGCTTTAATGCTTGGATGAAAGATTTAAGAGATTGGTGTATTTCAAGACAACTTTGGTGGGGGCATCAAATTCCTGTGTATTATTGCGAATGCTCTCATGAATGGGCAAGCCAACATACGCCTAAAACTTGTCCAAAATGTCAAAGTCAAAATTTCAAACAAGATGAAGATGTGCTTGATACTTGGTTTTCTTCAGGACTTTGGGCTATGAGTACTCTAGGCTGGGGAAATGAAAATTGGGGTAAAGATAAAATTTGGTCTGAAAAGGATTTAAAAGATTTTTATCCCAATTCTTTACTCATTACAGGTTTTGATATTTTATTTTTCTGGGTGGCTAGAATGATGTTTCAAAGCACCAATGTCTTACATCAACTTCCTTTTAAAGATATTTATTTACATGCTCTTGTGAAAGATGAGCAAGGTAGAAAAATGAGTAAAAGCCTTGGAAATGTTATCGACCCAAATGAAAGCATTAAAGAATATAGTGCTGATATTTTACGCTTTACTTTAGCACTTCTTGCTATACAAGGACGCGATATTAAACTTAGCAATGATAAACTTTTACAAGTTAGAAATTTTACAAATAAAATTTATAATGCTAAAAATTATCTGCTTTTAAATGAAAGTAAATTTGAAGATTTGGAAAATATCACACTTCATTCAGAATTAGCAAAATATATTTATGCCAAATTTCAAACTTGTGTTAAGGATGTAAGAGAAAATTTAGACAATTATCGCTTTAATGATGCGGCTAATACTCTATATAAATTCTTTTGGGATGATTTTTGCGATTGGGGTATAGAGCTTAGCAAAGCCGAAAAATCAAGCGTTAAAGAACTTGGTAGTATTTTCAAAGAAGCTTTAAAACTTTTAAATCCTTTCATGCCTTTTATCAGCGAGTATTTATACCACAAACTAAGCGATACAGAACTTAAAACAAGCCCTTCTATTATGATAAGCAAATATCCAAAATTTAAAGAACAAGATAAAAATATAGAAAAAATCTTTTCTTTGCTCATAGAAAGCATAGTTAGTATCCGCCGTGCTAAAAGTTTAATCGATCTTGGAAATTCTAAAATAGAAAAAGCTTATATCAAATTTAACGATAAAAAAATCAAAGATGAAATCAAAGCTTATATGAATTTTATCATAATGCTCGCAAAGTGCGAGCAAATAGAATTTAGTGAAGAAAAATTACCAAAGGCAATATGTGATGTTAGCGAGAATTTAGAAATTTTTATTACGCTTGAAAATGTTGATTTAAGTGGTATTTTAACAAGACTTGAAAATCAAAAAAATAAGCTTGAAAAAGAAAGTTTCAAGCTTAACTCCATGCTTTCAAATGAAAAATTCATCGCTAACGCACCTAAAGAGGTGGTGGAGCAAAATAAAGAAGCTCTAGAAAATTTAAAAATTCAACTTGAAAAAATATCAGTTGAACTTCAAAATCTAAGAGGTTAAAAATTTGATAAAAATAAAAAATTTAAAAAAATATTATGGCAAGGAACTCGTGATAAACGATGTTTCTTTGGAGATTAAAAAGGGTGAAATTTACGCCATAGTAGGTCATAGTGGAGCTGGAAAATCCACTCTTTTAAGATGTATTAATGGACTTGAGAATTATCAAGAAGGAAGTTTAAAAGTCTTTGATCAAGAAATTAAAGATTTAAGTCAAAAAAAATCAAAAGAGTTAAGAATGCTTAGAAAAGATATAGGGATGATTTTTCAAAATTTTGCCCTAATGGAGCGCAAAAATGTATTTGAAAATGTTGCTATGCCTTTAAGAACACACTATACTCAGTGTAAATTTCATGCCAAGCTTTTTAATAAAGAATACATGAGCGAAAAAGAAATTGCCCAAAAAGTCAATTCCTTACTTGAAATCGTAGGGCTTGATCATAAAAACAAATCCTACCCAAGAGAACTGAGCGGAGGGCAAAAACAACGTGTTGCTATTGCTAGAGCCTTAGCTTTAAACCCAAAAATTTTACTTAGTGACGAAGCTACTTCGGCTCTTGATCCAAACACTACAAAAAATATTTTAGAGCTTATATCTAAAATCAATGCTGAATTTGGGATTACTGTTGTTTTAGTAACTCACGAAATGGATGTGGTAAAAGACATAGCTCAAAAAGCTTTATTACTTGAACATGGACAAATCATAGGAAGTGGAGCAATTGATGAGCTTTTTTTAAGGCCTAATGCCAAAATGAAAGAATTTTTAGGAGAAAGCGACTTCTTGCCTGAGCACGGACTTAATATCAAACTTTACTTTCCAAAAGAAGTTGCCCAAAATAGCGTCATCACTCATATGGCAAGAACTCTAAATATAGACTTTAACATAGTTTGGGGTAAAATAGAAAAACTGAATGGAAAAGCCTTGGGAAATTTAGTTATAAATATAAATGAAAAGGATAAAGACAAGGTTCTTGATTACATAGAAAAAAGTGGAGTATTATGGGAGGTGGCATCATGAATGAAGAAAACATCTCTATTGTCAGTGCTTTTTTTAGTAGAATTTCTCAATTTTTTAATGAATTTTCTTGGCAGGATATTAAAGAAGTGAGTTTAAGTTCTATCACGAGTTTCAATGAAAATTATGAAAACATTTTAAAACCTGCACTTAATGAAACAATTTATATGAGTTTAATGGCTGTACTATTTGGATTTTTATTGGCTATCATTCCTGGAATTTTACTTGCTATTTGGGATAAAAATGGAATTAAAGAAAATAAAATCGCTTATAGTATTTTAGATTTTATTACCAATATATTACGCGCCTTTCCATTTTTAATTCTTATAGTTGTTCTTTTACCACTTTCTAAAATCATAGTAGGCACAAGCATAGGTACAAATGCTGCCATAGTTCCTTTAGCTATCGGAATAGCTCCTTATTTGGCAAAGATGCTTGAAAGCGCTTTTAAAGAAATAGACAAAGGAATTATAGAAGCAGCAAAAAGTTATGGTGCTAGCAATATTCAAATTATCTTCAAGGTTATCTTTAGTGAAGCCCTTCCTGCTATAATTAGCGGAATTACCCTAACTTTGATCTTTACCATTGGTTTTTCTGCTCTTGCTGGAACTGTCGGTGGTGGAGGATTAGGAGATGTAGCTATTCGCTATGGTTATGAAAGATTTAACAAAGAAGTTATGATTCAAACTGTAGTTATTTTACTTATATTAGTTCAATTAGTTCAAATTCTAGGTAATTTATTTTATACTTGGGCTAAAAATAGTAAAACTACATATATCATTGCCACTCTATTGATTTTACTTGGAGTTAGTATAGTTATCAATATAAACAATGATGAAAATTTCTTTTGGCAAGTAATTGTTTTTATCTTATTTTTAGGAAGTTTGCTTTATAAAGGTTTCAAAAAATAAGGAGATTATATCTCCTTTTAAGATAAATATAAGTTTTTTTAAGTAAAATTTAAAAAAAATTAAAGGAATTAAAATGATGTATCAGATGCGTTAATCTGACTATCAACAAGTTTTTATATGCTTCTTCCTGATAGTCAGAGTGAATTTATTAAGATTAAAGCAAGCACAAAATGACTAAAAAGGAAAAAAATGAAAATCAAATCTTTATTTATAGCAAGTATTTTAACATTAAGTCTTAATGCAAATGCATTAGAAACCATCACAGTTGCAGCAACTCCCGTCCCTCATGCTGAAATCCTAGAACAAGTAAAACCTGATTTAGAAAAACAAGGCTATAAACTTGAAATCAAAGAATTTACGGATTATGTTTTGCCTAATCTAGCTGTTGATAACGGAGAAGCCGATGCAAATTTTTTCCAACATACTCCTTATTTGGAAGAATTTAATAAAAACAAAGGCACCAAACTTATCAAAGTAGCTGCCATACACATAGAACCTATGGCTGTTTACTCCAAAAAATACAAAAGTCTAGATGATATTAAAGAAGGGGTTAAAATCGCCATTCCAAATGATCCAACCAATGAAAGTAGAGCTTTAGATATTATTGCAAAAAAAGGTTTGGTAAAATTTAAAGATAAGGCTTTAAAAACACCTCTTGATATTATAGACAATCCTAAAAAAATTAAATTTGTAGAATTAAAGCCCGCACAACTTCCAAGAGCTTTGAATGATGTTGATTTTGCTGTAATTAATTCCAACTACGCTCTCTCTGCAAATCTAAATCCTGCAAAAGATAGCGTATTTATCGAAGATAAAGAAAGCCCGTATGCAAACATTCTTGTTGTAAGAGTGGGACATGAAAACGATCCAAAAATCAAAGCCTTAATCCAAGCTCTACAAAGTGATAAAATCAAACAATTTATCATAGAAAAATACAACGGATCTGTTTTACCTGCTTTTTAATTTTGTCCCTTACCTAGGGACTTTTTTCTTAAGTACAAAGGAGTTTTTATGAATTTATTTAAAATTATTATACTCGCTTGCATTCTAAATTTATCTAGCCTATTTGCACAAAACATTACTATAGGAGCCACTCCAAATCCTTTTGGTAGCTTACTAGAACTAATGAAAGATGATTTTAAAAACAAAGGGTATGAGCTTAAAATAGTAGAATTTTCAGACTATATTTTGCCCAATCGTGCATTAGAGGAAAAAGAACTTGATGCAAATTTATATCAACACAAACCTTTTTTAGAAGAATACAACCTAAAAAAAGGTTCAAATTTAATTGCAACAACGCCTGTACTTATAGCTCCAGTAGGAGTTTATAGTAAAAAAATCAAAAATTTAGAAAATCTTAAAGAAGGTGCTAGAGTTGCTATACCTAATGATGCGACCAATGAAAGCAGAGCTTTAGAGCTTTTAGAGAAAGCAAAATTAATAGAGCTTAACAAAAATACTCTAAAAACCCCATTGGACATAAACAAAAATCCAAAAAAACTTAAATTTATAGAACTTAAAGCCGCACAACTTCCAAGAGCTTTAGATGATGTTGATATTGCTATAATTAATTCTAATTTCGCACTTGGAGCCGGTCTGAATCCAAGTAAAGATACTATTTTTAGGGAAGATAAAAATAGCCCTTATGTAAATTATGTTGTGGTACGCTCAGAAGGTAAAAATAGCGAAAAAACCAAAGTAATTGATGAAATTTTAAGAAGCGATAAATTTAAAGCCATCATTAATGAACATTATAAAGATATATTAATCCCAGCTTTTTAGGAGTATAATATGAATATTAAAAAAATATTTTTAAGTGTTTTATTTACAATTAGCCTTAGTTTTGGGGCAGATAAAACCATAATCATAGGTGCAACACCAACGCCTTATGCTGAAATTTTAAATTTCTCTAAACCCTTATTTCAAGAAAAAGGTTGGAAGTTAATAGTTAAGGAATTTAATGACTATAATATACCTAACATCGCTTTAAATGAAAAAGATTTAGATGCAAATTTATATCAGCATAAACCTTTTTTAGATGATTTTAATACCCACAAAGGAACAAAATTAAGTTCTTTAGGTGCTATTGTTTTAGTTCCTATGGCTATATATTCTAACTCCATAAAAGATATAAAAGACATTCCTAATGGTGCTAAAATCGCTATACCTAATGATGCTACCAATGAAAGCAGAGCTCTTGATTTACTAGCTAAAGCAAATTTAATAGAGTTTAAAAGTCAAAGCACCCTTAAAACCCCTATTGACATAAGTAAAAATCCAAAAAAACTTAAATTTATAGAGCTTAAAGCCGCACAACTTCCAAGAGCCCTAAATGATACTGATTTGGCTATTATTACCACAAACTATGCTCTTGGAGCAGGCTTAAACCCTTTAAAAGATGGTATTTTTATGGAAGATAAAGATAGTTTATATGCTATTGTTTTAGCTACAAGAAAAGGTGAAGAAACAAGTCAAAAAAGTCTTGTTATTAAAGAAATTTTAACAAGCGATAAAATTAAAAATTTTATCATAGAAAAATACAAAGGCTCTGTTATCCCTACTTTTTAACTCTATACAAAGCCTTCTAAAGGCTTTGTTAAACTTATAAAAGCTAAAATACTATTTATTGCATTATAATTCTTAGGATAAAAATGAAAATTATTTTTTTAACTTTTTTTATTGTGATAAATTATATCCAAGCAGCTAGTTTAGAAGAAATCAAAACAGCACTAGCTAAAGAATTTAGAAATAATTTTCCTAAAATTATAATTTCTCAAATTGATTTAAAAATAACATCATTGCCTAAAGATTTTGATCAATATGAATTTCTAAGAATCGCTAATGGGCGTTTTAATCAAGCACAAGGCTTTTTAAGGGCTGAATTTAAAACTCCGCAAAATATACAAAAAAATGTATTTTTTAGATATTTCATTCAAGCAAATTTAGAAGTTTTAAAAAGCGAACGCGCTATAAAAAGAGGAGATAAACTTGGAGCTTTTGACTATAAAAGCGTATTGATTGATTTTGATAAAGTTCCTTTAAATGCCTTAACCTTAGATGATGTAGATAATCTTGTAGCTAAAAGCAATATTAACAAAAACGCCATTTTAAGAGCAAATATGTTTAAAACCACAGCTTTAATACGCCGAAATGATCCTATAATCGGGGTTTTAAGCGAAGCAAATGTTGATGTTTTAATCGAACTTGTGGCTTTGCAAAGTGCAAATATGGGCGAAAGGATTCGTGCAAAAAACAAAGAAGGTAAAGTTATGCAAGGTATCGTAGTGGGTAAAAATAGGATGATTATACAATGAAAGTTTTATTGGGAATTTCTGGTTCAAGCAGTGTCAATTTAGGCTTAAAATTATTAAAAAATTTAGAAAATCAATGCGAACTTTATTGTATTTTAACCCAAGGTGCAAAACTTAACTTCAAAACTGAAAATCAAGCAAATTTAGAAGAAATTTGTCAAGAAAATTTTAAATACACTCATTTTTTAGATGATAAAAATTTAAGTCTAAGTGTAGCAAGTGGATCTTTTGGAATAGAAAAAACCATCATTGCTCCTTGTTCAATTTCAAGTTTAGCAAAAATTCACGCTGGTTTTGCAGACACTCTTTTAATGCGTGCTGCAGCAGTAGCCCTAAAAGAAAGAAAAAAACTCATCTTAGGGGTACGTGAAATGCCTTTTTCTACTTTAAATTTAGAACATATGTTAAAACTTAGCCAAATGGGAGTTATCATCGCCCCTCCTATTATCGCAAGCTATTCTAAAGCAAACAATCTAGAGCAAATGGAAAATTTTATCGCAGGTAAATGGTTAGATCTTTTAGAAATAAAACACAATTTATATGAAAAATGGCAAAATTTTTAGTTTAAATTTGTTATATTTTTAAAAAAAATTGGAGCAAAAATGACTTGTTTATATCCTGGGACTTTTGATCCTATTACCAACGGGCATTTAGATGTTATAAAACGGGCTTTAAAAATTTTTGATGAAGTCATCGTTGCCATAGCAAAAAGTGAACATAAAAAACCTTGCTATGATTTAGAAAAACGCAAAGAACTAGCCCTGCTCGCAACACAAAATTTAAAAAATGTTAAAATCATTGCTTTTGATAATTTACTTGTAGATTTAGCCAAAGAATTAAAAGTTAATACTATAATCCGTGGACTTAGAGCAGTGAGTGATTTTGAATACGAATTGCAAATTGGCTATGCAAATCACGCACTTTGGGAAGATATGGAAACCATTTATCTTATGCCAAGTCTAAAACATGCTTTTATTTCAAGTTCTATTGTGCGTTCTATAGTAGCACATGGGGGTGATGTAAGTTCTCTTGTTCCAAAAGAAATTCTACCTTTTTTAAAGGATCAATCTTGTATGTAGTTTTTGAAGGTATTGACTGCGTAGGAAAAAGTACGCAAATTTCACTTTTAAAAGAAATTTATAAAGACGCCATTTTCACACTCGAACCTGGCGGAACAGAACTTGGAAAACATTTAAGAGAAATTTTACTTAATAAAACTCATCCTATTAACAAAAGAGCTGAACTCTTGCTTTTTTTAGCTGATCGTGCTCAACATTTTGAAGAAATCTTAAAAACCAATCAAAACAAACTCATTATTAGCGATAGAAGTTTTATTTCAGGCATGGCTTATGCCAAAGATTTTGAAAACGATTTGCTTTTTGCTTTAAATAGTTTTGCTTTAGAAAATTTTTTTCCACAAAAAATTATCTTTTTAAAAGGAGATGCAAACCTTATCCAAGAACGCCTCAGTCAAAAAGAACTAGATAGTATAGAAAAACGTGGCATTGAGTATTTTTTAAGCGTGCAAGATAAACTCGAAAAAGTGCTTCATTTTTTAAAAGAAAAAATTTCTGTAGAAATTTTAACACTTGACGCAAAAGAAAGTAAAGAAAAATTACACCAACAAATAAAGGAATTTTTACAATGATTAACGCTTTAAAAGGAATGAAAGATTTATTAGATAAAGATGCATATTATTATGAAAAAGTGATTAAAATCTGCGAAGAAGTAGCTAAAAACTATGGCTTTACTTTTATCAATACACCGCATTTAGAACTTTGCACCCTTTTTAAAAGAAGCGTAGGAGAAAGTTCTGATATAGTAGGTAAAGAAATGTATGAATTTATCGATAAAGGCGAAAATCATGTTTGCATGCGTCCTGAAGGAACTGCTGGGGTGGTGCGTGCCTATATAGAAAAAAAACTCGATAAAAACACTAGTGTGAAAAGATGGTTTTATTATGGTTCTATGTTTCGTTATGAAAGACCTCAAAAGGGTCGCTTAAGAGAATTTCATCAATTTGGAGTTGAAAGCCTTGGCATACCTAATGTTTATGAAGATGCAAGCATTATTTTAATGCTAGTAGAAATTTTCTCACGCCTTGGTATTGATTTTAAACTTCAACTTAATTCTTTAGGCTGCTCACAATGCTTGCCAAAATACCGCGATAGGCTCGTTGAATTCTTAGATTCCAAAGAAGGTTTTTGTGAAGATTGTTTGCGTAGAAAAAATTTAAATCCTATTCGTGTCTTAGATTGTAAAAATGAGCATTGTCAAAATTTGCTTGAAAATGCTCCGCTTTTGATCAATAATTTATGCACCTCTTGCCAAAAAGACTTTGAAACACTGCAACAAATTTTAAAGGATAATGGAGTTAAATTTGAGTTAGATTCAAAACTTGTGAGGGGTTTGGATTATTATTCTAAAACGGCTTTTGAATTTATAAGCGATGAAATAGGAGCAAAGGCTGCTATCGCAGGTGGAGGACGCTACGATAGACTTATAGAGTATTTAGGTGGAAAAAGTGGCTATGGTATAGGTTTTGCCATGGGTATAGAAAGAATTATAACTATTTTAGAACAAAAAGAAGAAAAGATTCAAAGAGAAGGAATTTATCTTTGTGCTATGGATGAAATTTATATCCAAAAACTTTTGCATATCGCTACAAATTTAAGAAAAGAATATAAAGTACTTTTAAGCTATGAAGCAAGAAAACTAGCCAAACATCTTGAAAACGCGGATAAAAATAATACTGAAATTTTTCTTTGCATGGGAGAAAATGAAGCACAAAATGAAAGTTTGTTTTATAAAAATTTAGCAAAAAAAGAAGAAAAAATGATTAAAATTTCAGACTTAAAGAAGGTTTTATGATGGATTATGGTATTGATATTTGGGGAAATGAAAATTTCATTATCAAAAATGGTAAAGTTTGTATCAATTACGAGAAAAAACCTGCTATTATTGATATAGTTAAAGAATTAAGAGATGATGGATACAAGGGGCCTTTACTTTTAAGATTTCCTCATCTTATCCAAAAACAAATTGAAAATATTTACGGAAATTTCAATAAAGCAAGAAAGGAATTTGGCTATAAAGGAGGATTTAACGCTGTTTATCCTTTAAAGGTCAATCAATACCCTGGTTTTGTAAAAAATCTTGTAAAACTTGGAAAAGACTATAACTATGGACTTGAAGCAGGTTCTAAGGCAGAGCTTTTACTCGCTATGGCTTATAATAACGAAGGCGCACCTATTACCGTAAATGGCTTTAAAGATAGAGAACTTATCAACATAGGCTTTATTGCAGCTGAAATGGGACATAATATCACTTTAACCATAGAAGGACTTAATGAACTTGAAGCTATCATAGACATAGCTAAAGAACGCTTTAAACCTAAACCAAATATAGGCTTACGTGTACGTTTGCATTCTGCTGGAGTTGGAATTTGGGCAAAAAGCGGTGGGATTAATTCTAAATTTGGACTTACATCCACTGAACTCATAGAAGCGGTAAATTTACTCAAAGAAAACAAACTTTTAGAACAATTTACCATGATTCACTTTCATCTAGGCTCACAAATTACCGAAATTCACCCCTTGAAAAAAGCCTTAAATGAAGCAGGAAATATCTATACAGAACTTAGAAAAATGGGAGCTAAAAATCTAAAAGCTATTAATCTTGGTGGCGGTTTAGCTGTGGAATACTCACAATTTAAAAATGAAAAAAGTAGAAATTACACCCTAAGAGAATACGCTAACGATGTAGTTTTTATCCTAAAAAACATAGCCGAACAAAAAAAAGATTTAGAGCCTGATATTTTCATAGAAAGTGGACGTTTTGTAGCAGCTAATCACGCTGTTTTAATCGCTCCTGTATTAGAACTTTTTTCTCAAGAATACGCAGAAAACAAACTCATACTTAAAAAACAAAATCCAAAACTTATCGATGAGCTTTATGATCTTTATAAAAGTATAAAACCTTCCAATGCTTTAGAATACTTGCACGATAGCATAGATCATTTAGAGAGTATTTTAACTCTTTTTGATTTGGGCTATGTGGATTTACAAGATCGTTCCAATGCTGAAATTTTAACTCATTTGATTACAAAAAAAGCCATCTTGCTTTTAGGCGATAAGCAAAATCCTGCGGATTTACTTGCCATACAAGATGAAGTGCAAGAAAGGTATTTGGTAAATTTTTCGCTCTTTCAAAGCATGCCTGATTTTTGGGGTTTAGAACAGAATTTCCCCATCATGCCACTTGATCGCTTAGATGAAGAACCGACACGAAGTGCAAGTATTTGGGATATAACCTGCGATAGCGATGGAGAAATTTCATACTCTAAAGATAAACCTTTATTTTTGCACGATGTAGATGTAGAAAAAGAAAATTATTTTCTAGGGTTTTTTCTTGTAGGTGCCTATCAAGAAGTACTTGGAATGAAACACAATCTTTTTACTCATCCTACTGAAGCTATTATAAGCATCAATGAAAAAGGCTATGAAGTCGAGGGGATTATAGAAGCGCAATCCATACTTGATACCTTAGAAGATTTAGACTATGATATACACGCTATCATGGATATACTTAATGAACGCATAAGTAATTCTAAGCTTGTAAATGATAAGCAAAAAAAGCATATTTTAGGCGAACTTTATCTTTTCTTAAATGATAATGGTTATTTAAAAAGCATAGGAGTTTAGATGAATTTTTGGGGTATTATAAAAGAAGATTTTTCTCAGCCAAAGGCACAAGATCCAGCTTTTAATTCTTGTATAGAACTTTTTTTTAATTACCCTGGAGTATGGGCTGTAGTAAATTACCGCTTTGCACATTTTTTTTACATAAGAAATTTTAAACGCATTGCTAGAATGATTAGCGGAATTTCACAATTCTTAACTGGGGTAGATTTGCACCCTGGAGCAGAACTTGGAAGGCGTATTTTTATAGATCATGCCAATGGAGTGGTTATAGGTCAAACAGCAATTATAGAAGATGATGTTTTAATTTATCAAGGCGTTACTTTAGGTGGAACAAGCCTTGAAAAAGGTACTAAACGCCATCCAACCATAAAAAAAGGAGTGATCATAGGCTCAGGCGCAAAAGTGCTTGGCAATATCACCATAGGAGAAAATGCCAAAATAGGCTCAAATGCTGTAGTGGTTAAAGATATAGGTGCAAATTTAACTGCCGTTGGAATTCCTGCTTATATTATCGAAGAGCGTAAAAATAAAAACATTAGAGCCATAGATGCAAATTGCGATGACAAACTAGAAAAGTTAGAAAAGAAAATTTTAGAACTTGAAAATCTTATATTAAAACAACCTGAATCACAAAAATAATAATTTTTTATAATACATAAAATTATATGTATTATTATGCGTATTAATTTTTCCTAAAAATTAATACAAATTTTCACATTTATTGAAATTTACAACTCATTTTTAAATTAAATTTATTGTAAAAATGCAATTTTCTGCTAAAATTAAACAAAAATTATCAAGGATTGAAAAATGCTTACAAAAAGATCTCAAGTTTTAGAAGAATCTATCACTTTAGCTATCACTGCACTTGCCAATGAACTTAAAGCCAAAGGCGAGGATATCATTAGTTTTTCAGCGGGTGAACCTGATTTTGACACACCACAAACCATCAAAAATGCCGCTATAAGTGCTATTGAAAAAGGATGTGGAAAATACACTGCTGTTGCAGGAATTCCTGAAGTATTAAAAGCTATTCAAACCAAATTTAAAAAAGATAATAATCTTGATTATGAAACAAATGAAATCATCACCAATGTAGGCGCAAAACACTCTCTTTTTGAATGTATAGAATGCTTAGTAGAAAAAGATGATGAAGTGATTATCCCTAGTCCTTACTGGGTAAGCTATCCTGAAATGGTAAAATTTGCAGGTGGAAAACCTGTATTTATAGAAGGCTTAGAAGAAAATGGCTTTAAAATTACCGCTGAACAATTAAAAAAAGCTATCACAGCTAAAACCAAAGTTTTGATGCTAAATTCTCCTTCAAATCCTGTGGGATCGATTTATTCTAAAGAAGAATTAACTCAAATTGCTAAAGTTTTAGAAGGAACGCAAATTACTGTTTTAAGTGATGAAATGTATGAAAAACTTCGCTATGATGGTTTTGATTTTGTAGCTTTTGCAAGTGTAAGCAAAGATGCTTTAAAACGCACTGTGACCATTAACGGACTTAGCAAATGTGGAGCTATGCCAGGATGGCGTTTTGGCTATATGGCAAGCAAAAATAAAGCCCTAATTTCAGCCGTTAAAAGACTTCAAGGACAAAGCACTTCAAATATTTGCTCTATCACTCAACATGCAGCCATTCCTGCTTTAAATGGAGAATGTGATAAAGATATAGAAAAAATGCGTCAAGCCTTTGAAAAACGCCGTAACTTAGCCTTAGACATACTTAAACAAATCCCAAATATCAGTGTTTATAAACCAGAAGGTGCTTTTTATCTTTTTGTAAATATACAAAAAATAGAAAAAGATTCTATGAAATTTTGTCAAAAGTTACTTGAACAAGAAAAAGTTGCCGTTGTTCCAGGTGTAGGTTTTGGAATGGATGGATACTTCAGACTTTCTTATGCTACAAGCGATGAGCTTATCAAAAAAGGTTTAGAAAGAATAGCAAATTTCATTAAAAACTATAAATAATTCTAGGTTAAAGCCTAGAATTATTTAGGCAAATTAAAACCTTATAAAATCAAGGCTTTTTAAGCACAGCATTTACCCTTTGAACACTATCTGATTTATTTAAACTCAATCTTATTATAGAATTTTCTAATCCACCTAAAGAATGTGCTACATTTGCCTCTAGGCTTATCATATCTAAAGCATTTAATTCAAATTTTTCCTTTTCCACTTCAAACCAAATTTTACCGCTTAAAACTTGAACATGTATAGCAAAAGGAGCTTTATGCTCTTTCATCACACTGTCTTTAGCTAATAAAATTTGAATTTCTTTACCTTTTTCATTGTCAATTAAAACATTGATTTTCACTTCTTTTGGGCTAAATTCCGCTCCATTCCATTGAATGATTTTCACAAAATCTCCTTTTTTAGTTTTACAAAACTATAGCAAAAGCCAAAATATAAATTATAAACTTGTGTTAATTTATTCTTCTTTCCACCAAAAATCCTGTTTAAATTTAGCTCCTACTTCATAAGCCTCGCCCATTTTTGGTGTGATAAGGGGTAAATCTAAATTTTCATAAAGAAATTTTACCACCTCATTCCATGCATGAGTTCCTGCTAAAAATCTCCCCCAATGTATAGGCATGACAGCCTTTGCATTAAGATCTTTTGCCTCTTTTAAAATTTGCTCAGGAAAAGAGTGTGAATATGGCCAAGCGATATTAAATTGTCCGCTTTCAAGACAAGCTAGGTCAAAACTTCCAAAATACTCACCTATTTTTTTAAAATGTGTAAAATACCCTCCATCTGCGCTAAAAAACACTCTCTTATCTACACTTAAAAATTCCATCACAAAAGAAGCCCAAAGGGTTTTGTTTTTACCATCTCCCCTACTTGAACTGTGCTGTGCAGGTGTTGCCATGATTTTTAAATCACCAAATTCTATTCCACTCCACCAATCAAGCTCTATGATTTTTTTCTCGCTCACCCCATAGCTTTTTAGATAATTTCCCACTTTTAAAGGAGTGATAAAAAATTTAGCCTTATCTTTTAAAGCTTTTACACTCTTAGCATCTAAATGATCAAAATGCGAATGCGTGATAATCACAGCAAAAATTTCATTAAAATCATTTATATTATAAACAGGAGCATTTTTAAAAGCCTTGTTGATAAAAGAAATGGGCGAAGCATGAGTGTTAAAAATAGGATCAATCAAAATTTTATACTCTTTAAAACTTATAAAAAGCGAAGAATGGCCAAGCCAAGTAATATGTGGGGTGCTAAAACCACTCAAATCAGGCTTGAAAAAAGGTAACTTAAAAGAAGGGATGGCATTTTTTGGATAAAGATAATAATACCTCAAAATTTCTTTAAAAGACACTTTAGGAGTTATAAGACTGTGCTCATTTTCATTAAGAAAAATTTCATATTTTTTACCCTGCACTTTTTTAGCTTTTGATCGTTGTGTATTGGAAATATCAAAGATTTTAAATGATAAATTCAAATTTTTCCTTTTATGTTTATTAAGATTATATCTAAAAAGTTTTTAGATTAATTTTATTTTATTGTTAATTTTTTAGTTTGCTTACACTAAAATGAATTGTCTGATTTGAATTAGAACTTCAAAAAGAATTGGTTAAAAAATCAATGAAAAATTAGGTAGCAAGCTAATAAAAGAATTATGTTTTACAGATTTTGTCATTTCTTTAAAATTTTAAAAAATTTTCAAGCCTTTTAAAAAGGCTTGAATAGAGATTTTAAGATTACTCAACTTCAGCGTCGATTACATCGTCATCTTTTTTCTTTTTATCATTTGCTGTGTTTGGCTCATCTTTTTTATACATATTTTCGGCTAACTTATGAGAAACTTCGCTTAAAGCTTTCATTTTGCTTTCAATCTCTTCTTTGCTTGCATTTTGATTTTTCAAAGTCTCACGCAAATCATCAAGAGCTTTTTGAATATTTTCTTTATCAGCAGCGGCAACTTTTTCACCCAACTCACTTAAAGATTTTTCTACTTGATGCGCCAAGCTATCAGCTGCATTTCTAGCATCTACAGCTTCTTTGCGTTTTTTGTCTTCTTCTTTGTGAAGTTCAGCATCTTTTACCATGTTATTAATCTCTTCCTCGCTAAGTCCGCTTGAACCTGTGATTTTGATCTCTTGAGCCTTACCTGTTGCTTTATCTTTTGCACTAACAGTTAAAATACCATTTGCATCGATATCAAAAGTAACTTCGATTTGTGGCATACCGCGTGGTGCTGGTGGAATTCCTTCAAGATTAAAATTTCCTAAAGATTTATTATCACGACTAAATTCTCTTTCCCCTTGTAAAACATTGATAGTTACAGCGCTTTGATTATCTTCAGCGGTTGAGAAAACTTGCTCTTTTTTAGTTGGAATAGTTGTACCTTTTTCGATAATCTTAGTCATTACCCCGCCTAGAGTTTCTATACCCAAAGAGAGCGGAGTAACATCAAGTAAAAGCACATCTTTTACATCACCTTTTATAACCGCACCTTGAATCGCCGCACCGATAGCCACAACTTCATCAGGATTTACAGACTTATTAAGATCTTTATTAAAGGCTTTTTTCACTTCTTCTTGCACTAAAGGAACACGAGTAGAGCCCCCTACCATAACGATTTCTTTGATCTCATCTTTTTTAAGCCCTGCATCGCTTACTACTTCATTGATTTTAGTGATGGTTTCAGCTACTAAAGAATCAATCATACCTTCAAATTTAGCTCTAGTAAGTTTTTTAACCAAATGTTTTGGCCCACTTGCATCTGCTGTGATAAATGGTAAATTAATTTCAGTTTCATTAGCTGAACTTAATTCTTTTTTAGCATTTTCTGCTGCTTCTTTCAAGCGTTGCAAAGCCATAACATCATTTTTAAGATCTATGCCTGTTTCATCTTTAAATTCATTAGCTAGAAAATCTATAAGTTTATTATCAAAATCATCACCACCTAAGAAAGCGTTACCACCTGTTGCTAAAACTTCTACTACATTATCGCCCGTTTCAAGCACAGTAACGTCAAAAGTTCCCCCACCTAGATCATAAACCACAATTTTTTCACTATCTTTTTTATCAAGTCCGTAAGCTAGAGCTGCTGAAGTAGGCTCATTGATAATTCTTAATACATTAAGTCCTGCTATCGTTCCCGCTTCTTTTGTCGCTTTTCTTTGTGCATCGTTAAAATAAGCAGGCACAGTAATCACCGCATCAGTAACACTTTCACCCAAAAAAGCTTCTGCATCTTCTTTTAATTTCATCAAAACTTTTGCTGAAATTTCTTGTGGGGTGTAAATTTTACCTGCGATTTCTATTGCGCACGCACCATTTCTTTCGGTGATGTGGTAAGGAAGTCTATTTTTAGCTTCTTTAGCCGCATCTTCATTGATCATTAAACCCATAATTCTTTTGATAGAATAAATGGTTTTTTCAGGGTTAGTTACCGCTTGGCGTTTTGCACTATCGCCTACTAAAACCTCGCCTTTATCTGTAAAAGCTACCACTGAAGGAGTTGTGTTTTTTCCTTCTTTGTTTGGGATTACTTTGCTCTCGCCGCGTTCATACACAGCAACACAAGAATTGGTTGTTCCTAAATCTATACCTATAACTTTACTCATTTTTTATCCTTTTATTAAAATTTATTTTGCTACACTAACTTTGGTTGGGCGGATCACGCGATCGGCTATTTTATAACCTTTTTGAAGCACTTGAACCACTTCACCACTTTGATGGTTTTCACTATCTACATGAAACATTGCTTCGTGTAAATTAGGATCAAACTCTTTTTCATCTTTGATAAGAGCCACTCCATGTTTTTCAAGTTTCTTAAGAAATAAATCTAAAGTATTTTGCACTCCTTCTTTGATTTTTAAGCTAATTTCATCTTGGCATTCAACATTAACAGCTGCTTCTAAAGCATCTAAAACATCAAGCAAATCCTTTGCAAAGCTTTCATTTGCATAAGCCATAGCACTTAGCTTTTCTTTTTCCATTCTTTTTTTAATATTTTCAAATTCAGCGTTTGCACGCATATATTTGTCTTTTAATTCATCATAGTCTTTTTGCAATTTGTTTTGCTCAACATCTTCGATATTTTGCAAATTCTCATCTTGCAAATGTTCAGAATTTTCTGCGTTTTCGTTTTCAAATTCTTGCTTTTGCTCGCTCACGCCGCCTCCTTTATATATTGTAATATTTTTTTATAATCCGTATAAACACTACCTGCTAAGATAATATTTACATCTTCGCCCAAAAACTGCGCATCCACCTTAAGCCCCATAAAACCTTCTTTAAATAAAGGTTCAAATTCAAGACTTTCTTTAAAATGACGGTGAATTTGACAATCTAAGAGCTTAACAAATTCATCATTTTGATAAATTTGATAAGCTCTTTCTTCATTGCTTCTATAGCAAATCAAATTTTGTCTTAAGCTAGCTATTTTTTCTACAAGATCTATAAAATGAACTCTCAAAGCTATTTTTTCTATACTAGAAAGATCAAGCCCTATAAGACTTTGTAAAAAATTCCACGCTTCTTTTTCGTATTTTAAAACCAGCTCTTCATCTTCAAAATCAAGCACTATAAATTTAGTATTAAGATCTAGTACTTCTTTAAGTACTAAACTTCTACCTCCATAAACAAGACAATAAATTTCAAATTCTTTACTTAACTCTTTCAAAAAGCTTTCGTTTTTGATATGGATATTTTTATCTTGTTCTTTTTCCCAAAAACTTTGCCAATAATTTTGCATCGTTAAAATAGTAGGAATTCTACCACTACTTATATGAAGCTGAGTGATCAAACCCTCATCGCTAAGTCTTTTAAGATAAACGCGTATAGTCGAAGCAGGTATGCAAAGGTTTGAATTTAACTCATTAGAACCAATAGGCGCATTATCCAAAAGATAAGTTTGGATAATAGACTCTAAAATCAAATCCTTTTTATCTCGGCTTTTCATAGCTCTTTCCTTAAATTTTTAGCACTCTATTTTTTGATTGCTAGATATATTATACAACATTGAGTGTTATTTTGTCAAGTGTAAATATAAAAAATATACTTAATTTTATTTAGTCTATATGACTAAAGTTTTATTAGTTACTTTTTTATAAGGATAAGCTATCTTTTAAGATTGAAAATGCAACGATAAAAATAAGATGAAAATTTTAAATTGAATTGATTGTCTAGTTTTTTAAAGGTATAGGGTATTAAAATAAAAAACTAAAGAAGACTTTAAAAGCCCTTTAGTTTTTCTATTAAAGCTTAAAAGCTACCATTGATAGAAATATACATTCTTCTTCCTTCTTCTATACGATTGTAAGTATTGACCCAAGTAGGAGCACCGCTATTTTGATAAGATTCCCAACCATCTGTAAAACTTTTGTTAAAAAGATTATAAATAGCTGCATTGATACTCCATTGCTTATTGATATCATAACGCACACCCATAGAAGCGAAAAAGATATCCTTATAATATTCCCTATTTATATTAGTATCACCCATATAGCGATCTATTTGCCATTCGCCTTTTATCCAAGGGGTAATTTTATTATAGAAGCTGTATTCAGTTTTTAACATGATATTGTGTTTTAAACTATCCTGCTCAGGTTTACCTATCACACTTTTATCTTGTGCTTCTTTAACCTCACTATCAAGATAAGTATAAGCAAAATTTACATTTAAATTATCAAGAGGGCTTATCCCTGCTCCAAGCTCTATACCTTTATATTCAACCTTGCCATGGTTGATTGCCTTAAAACATCTATCAGCATCGCAAGTACCAATTCCTGGAATCATATTGCCTTTATCATATCTTTGGGTTGAAATTTTATCTTTAAAATTTGTTAAAAAACCTGTCGCAGAAACATAAAACAAATCATTATTGTAAATAGCTGCTATTTCATAATTTAAAGATGTCTCTTCTTTTAAATCAGGATTTCCATATATAGGGAATCTACCTTGACCACTATAATTATAAGCTCCATTTATCAAACGATTTGCATAAGGAGTCCTAAAACCCGTAGATACACCGCCTTTTAAAGTAAGTTCATCAGTAGGATTATAAACCAGATAAGCTCTTGGCGAAATATTATTTCCAAAAATTTCATGATGATTGTATCTTGCTCCAAAAGTCAATCTTAAGTTATCTTTTATGCTGTACTCATCCTCTGCAAATATTGCCAATAAATACTGATCAAAATTGGTCGGATTAGCTATTTTATCTTGCATTTTTTCAAGCCTATATTCACCACCTGCGCTTAAAATATGACTTTGTCCCAAAGGAATGACAGACTTAGTATCTAAGATAATATCTTCTGCGACTATATCTCTATTTTGTCCTAAAAATGGCTGATTAGCTTGTCCTACAACTTCGCGTCCATTATTGCTTACTCTATTATACTGCAAACCAGAAGTGATAGAAAAGTTTTCATAAACACCCTCATGGCTTAAATAAGTCACAAATTTATCAACTTCCATAATATCTGCATAACCACCCGTTAAGCTATCTGGCGCACTACCTGGGCTTGTGATGGTTCCTAATTGACCCTGTTTGTTATCGTAATGATTTCTTGAAAAATCTATATCAAATATAAAGGTATTATAATCATTAGCTAAATAACTAATTCTTGTTCCTATATTAAAATTATTTGCTTTTGTGGGACTTTGAGCTTGATCTCCTTGAACTCTTTGTCCACTTCCATTTGTAAATTCAACATTAGATTGCTGTCTGTAAAATTCTCTAAATCGAAGTGTTAGACCCAATTTGTCATTCATCAAAGGACCACTAGAATAAATACTCGTTCCATAAGTATTACCCCAATCTTTATTTTCATTTAAAAGAGCATCCAAACTTACAGAAGTTTCCCATTTATCACTTACTTTTTTGGTAATGATATTTACCACCCCGCCTAAAGCTTCAGAGCCATATAAAGTACTCATAGGGCCTTTTATAATTTCTATCCTTTCTATACTAGAAATCGGAGGTAAGAAAGAATTTGAAATTTCATTAAAACCATTAGGGCCCACCTCTCCGCCAATACCCTGACGACGCCCATCAATCAAAACCAAAGTATATCCAGTAATACCCCTCATAGTGATATTATAAGAACCTGTTTTTCCCTTGCTAGCATATAAATCAACGCCTGGGATATCTGCGATAGCCTCTGCAACATCTCTATAAGGCTTACTTTGTAATTCTTTTTTACTGATAACATTGATAGTAGCAGGAGCTTCTTTAATATCTTGGGTAAAGCCAGAAGCACTAACGATTGAGCTATCTAGTTCTACATTTTGCGATATGGCATAGGAGCTTAAGAGACCAATGGCGCAAACTGATAGACATATTTTTTTCATTTTTCTCCTTTTGTCAAATATTGATTTAGAAATCAAAATATTATGATAATAATTATTAATTTAATATAAATTTTGTATCAATTGTGATAATTAGTATTAATTAAAAATTTATTTTTTCTTGCTATAATTCTTAAAAATATAAGTTTTTTAGAGAAGTAAATAGCAAAAATTAAATATCTTTTAGATACAAGCTTGATTATTTGATTGTTATTTTTCTCTGTGAAATTTGTTTCAAAATTTATCTTTTTAAACAATTTACCATAGAATGTGTTTTAAGAAATAAAGATATTTAAATCAAAAAATAAAATCATAACGGAGTAAAAGATGAAAACATTTATAAGCAATCATAAAAACCAATCTTCTTTTATCACTTTATTTGTTTTTACACCTTTATTTTTTGTTTTTCTTTATTCTAAAGATTTTTTACACATACAACCCAATGAAATTATTAAAGAAAATAAATTTAATATGGCAATCAAACATTTTGTACAAAATTCCTCCGATATGAAACCGACACAACCCACACAAACTATACAAGAGCCTTCGAATGTGCAACCCAAAGAACCTGTGCAAGAAATAAAAAAAATAAAACCGAGAAAAGAAAAACCTATCGCTAAACCTAAAAAAATAATCCCTCCAGCAAATGCAAAGGCAATAAGTCAACCCAAAAAAGATACAAACATGCAGCAACCAATCATGCAGCAACAAACTCCACAAGCCAGCTCTTACCAAAGCGTATCTTTAACTAGTAATAGTGAGCTTTTAAAAGAAATAAAATCAGCAATCGATGAAGCCCTAATCTACCCTAGACAAGCTAGAAAAATGCGTATGAGTGGGGAGGTTCTTGTAGAATTTACCTGGACAAAAGAAAAGAAATTAGAAAATTTAAAAATACTTAAGCCTTCAAAATATGATTTTCTAAATAAAAGTGCTTTAGAAACTATACGCATAGCTTCTAAAAAATTTCCACAATATGAAAAAACTTTTCATATAAAAATACCATTGGTATATAAATTAAGCTAAATCTTTCACAATATACTCTATTTTTAATGCAAATCACTCCAGCTTTGCTAACGCTTAGAAGTAGAAGCTTCCTAGCTAAAGCTAACTAGTATTAGCTAATTCGAAAGGCTTTGAGTTTATAGTCCTCAAGGCTAATTCCTAACCCAAACGACTTTAATCCACGCTTTAAGATATTATTTGCAGCATTAATATCTCTATGTAAAGTGTTGCCACATTTTTCACAAAGATACACTCTATCTTTAAACATAAGATTTTTTTTGATATTTCCACATACACTACAAGTTTTGCTTGTATATTGTGGATTGACTTTTATAAAGAATTTGCCATTATGCTTTGCTTTATACTCTAGATATTGAGAGAATTGATAGAATGAAGTATTAAGAATAGATTTATTTAAACCACTTTTAGCTTTTATATTCTTTAATTTAGCTCTTTTACACATATTCTTAATTTGCAAATCTTCAACTGCTAGCAAGTCAAATTCTTGTATGAGTTTTGAAGTTATCTTGTGATAACTATCCTTTTTGATTTTGAACTTTTTTCATAGATTTTATTTAATTTTAATTGTGTTTTTTTGAAATTATGGCTTAACTTTGTTTTCTCCTTTTTTGTTTTTAATATTCTCCTGCTTTGTTTTCTTTGCAATCTTTTAATATTCAGCTCTACTAAGTAGCTTTGAGTTAGTAGCTATTAACTCTCCACTGCTTAAGGTAATCTCATTGATATTTAAATCAATGTCAACTGCTTTTTTAATATCAAAATCTTTGCTAGACATTAAAGAAACATTCGATTCATCATAAATGATACTAAAAGCTAAATAGTATTTATTGTGATTTTTGATAATAGTGATTTGATTAAACTTATAAGTATTTGGTAAATCTCTGTGATAACGCATTTTAAAAAATGTATTCATAAGTCTAAATATCTTAAACTTAGTAGTATCACTATCTTTGATTTTGTAGGCTTGATTATTCCAATTAAAGCTTTGCTTTGCAAATTTAGAGTTTTTAAATTTGAGAAAGCCTTTGTTTTTATCTCTAATTGCTTGCTCTAAGGCACGAGAAGATTAATCCTTGCTTGTTGGGTTACAACACTTTTATAGCTTAATTCTCTTGCTTTTATAAGGCTAGTTTTATTGATTATCTATCTTACTTGCCTTTAAATAACTCCTATCTTTTTTATCTAAATTCTTATTTTTATCCCACTCTCTTGCTGTAAATTTAAACAAATATTATAGGCTTGATATAGATGAAACATTGATGATTAATAAGCTTTTGTTGTTCTTTGTTTAGGTAGAATTCTATATTTAAAACCTTTGGTTATTTGCATTGCTTTGTTCCATTAGGGCTTTTTTTCTTTTTGGTTATATATTTTTTTAGGGTAATTATCTTCTATGCCTTGATTTTCTGCATATTTTTTAAGAGTTTCTAGCATTATTCCGCATAGGTATTCTATAAAAAATTACTGATTATGTCAAATACCTAACTAGAGCCGTACAACTAACACTGTAAGCAATTCATCTCCCACTTAAGAAGTGAGAGTTTTATTGAATAAAAAAAGATAAATTTAAAGCAAGTAATCTTTTTTTAGACAACACTAAACCCTTGCATGTATTTACAGCAATATTTATTTCATCATAAACAACCCCCAACCCATAAAACCTTCAATAAACACTATAAAATAAAAGTATTTGTAAAGAACAAGCAAACAATAAATCTCAATCACCCAGACAAAAACAATCTCAACCGACCCATAAAGCAATAAATCAAGCAAGCATAATTAATTTAATTGATTAAACTAATAAATTTAATTTATAAGATTAACAATAAAAAACCATAAATTAACCAAGCTAATCCCACCCAAACCCAAACAAGCCATAAATTACACACACTTTTTTACAAACATCAATTAAATAGCAAGACTATCGATAATAAAAAATTTATCTCAAGTATAACATTCATTCTCGCCAACAAGAATAGACAATCATAGTCTATCCACCCTAACCCAACATTAACCCCTAACCCAACTAAGAAGTGTATAACAACCCCAACCCATAAACCTCAATAAACACTATAAAATAAACTTGAGTGATTAAAAATCCAACCCAATTATTGAACAAACCCAACCTACATAATAAAATATAAACTAGACATATAAAGAACAATTGACACATAAAAATAGATTGAATAAATAAACCTATACAAGTAAACATAAAGATTAATTATTGATACAAAAGATTCAATAAATAAATAAAAAGAATAATTGAGATATAAAAACATATAAACTAAACAACTCAAACAACCATTAAATCAACCCAAGCTAATTAAACCTATAAACATAAAAAAATAATTAAATATAAAAACAACGATTGACGTATAAAAACTAAGATTTTAAATCTATAAGAATAAGATAAAGTAGAATTAACAAGTCCGCAATGAGCTACTTTCCCCCTGCCAGTAAGGCGTAGTATCATCACCCACGATGTGCTTAGCTTCTTGGTTCGGGATGGAGCAAGGCGTTTCCACATCTGTATAATCACGGACATTGTTATTTAAATATTCTTTGAAAGACTGAATTTAAGAATAAAGCCTAATCTTTTATTTCTTTACTTTTTTCTTTATTCTCTTTCTTCTTTTATTTTTCTTTCTTCTTTACTTATCTTTGATAAGTCTTTATATAGAATACTTAAAAAACAATGTTAAGAGCAAGTTTTAATACAAACTCTACTTGAAAGATTTCTATTAAACTCTAAATATTATCTATATTCAAAGTCTTCTAAAAACCTTAACAAGGAAGTGATGCTTTATTAAAGATAAGCCAAACGCTCTATTAGTACTGGTCAGCTAAAGGACTTTCATCCATTACACACCCAGCCTATCAAACTAGTAGTCTTCTAGAGAGCTTAGAGAAGATTCATCTTAGAGTTGGCTTCACGCTTAGATGCTTTCAGCGTTTATCCTTTCCAAACTTAGCTACGCTGCGATGCTCTTGGCAGAACAACAGCTACACCAGTGGTTTGTTCAACCCGGTCCTCTCGTACTAGGGTCAAATCTCTTCAATCTTCTTACGCCCACGGCAGATAGGGACCGAACTGTCTCACGACGTTCTGAACCCAGCTCGCGTACCGCTTTAAATGGCGAACAGCCATACCCTTGGGACCTGCTCCAGCCCCAGGATGCGATGAGCCGACATCGAGGTGCCAAACCTCCCCGTCGATGTGAGCTCTTGGGGGAGATCAGCCTGTTATCCCCGGGGTACCTTTTATCCTTTGAGCGATGGCCCTTCCACACAGAACCACCGGATCACTAAGACCGACTTTCGTCTCTGCTTGACTTGTATGTCTTGCAGTTAAGCTGGCTTATACCTTTATACTCTACGAACGATTTCCAACCGTTCTGAGCCAACCTTTGTAAGCCTCCGTTATTATTTGGGAGGCGACCGCCCCAGTCAAACTACCCACCAGACATTGTCCCACTTGAGGATAACTCAAGCTGGTTAGCTACCCAAATAAGAAAGAGTGGTATCTCAACAATGGCTCATATACAACTGGCGTCATATACTCAAAGCCTCCCACCTATCCTGCACATTCTTATCCAAGTAGCAGTGTCAAGCTGTAGTAAAGGTCCACGGGGTCTTTCCGTCTTGCCGCGGGTAGGAGGAATTTTCACCTCCACTACAATTTCACTGGATCCCTCTTTGAGACAGCTCCCATCTCGTTACGCCATTCATGCAGGTCGGTATTTAACCGACAAGGAATTTCGCTACCTTAGGACCGTTATAGTTACGGCCGCCGTTTACTCGGGCTTCGATCAAGAGCTTCGCTAATGCTAACCCCATCAATTAACCTTCGAGCACCGGGCAGGCGTCACACCCTATACATCCTCTTACGAGTTAGCAGAGTGCTGTGTTTTTGGTAAACAGTCGGGAGGGACTCTTTGTTGTAAGTTTCCTTGCTTTCGGAGTAAATCCTAATACAAAGCTAACCACACCTTATACCGAAGATACGGTGCTATTTTGCAGAGTTCCTTAAAGAGAGTTCTTCCACGCGCCTTAGAATACTCATCCCACCCACCTGTGTCGGTTTACGGTACGGGCAACATTAGCTAAACTTAGAAACTTTTCTTGGCTCGACGGCATCAGGGGTTCTTCTATCCATCCGAAGACTTCAAAAAGCCTTTCAGTTCTCGGAGTATTGTTATACGGATTTGCCTGTATAACCTCCTACGACCTTAGACTAGCACTTCCATCCGCTAGCCCCCTTAGCCCTAAGCGTCCTTCCATCGCACACTAATGTTGGTATTGGAATATTAACCAATTTGCCATCGTCTACCCCTTTCGGACTCGACTTAGGACCCGACTAACCCTACGATGACGAGCATCGCGTAGGAAACCTTGGGTTTACGGCGTTAATGATTCTCACATTAATTATCGCTACTCATGCCTGCATGCTCACTTCTATTCGCTCCAGCACTCCTTACCGGTATACCTTCGACGCAAATAGAACGCTCTCCTACCACTTAGTAAACTAAGTCTACAGCTTCGGTACTTACTTTAGCCCCGTTATATTTTCCGCGCAAAATCACTAGACCAGTGAGCTATTACGCTTTCTTTAAAGGATGGCTGCTTCTAAGCCAACCTCCTGGTTGTTTAAGTAACTTCACATCGTTTTCCACTTAAGTAAGACTTAGGGACCTTAGCTGGTAGTCTGGGTTGTTTCCCTCTTGACGACGGATTTTATCACTCGCCGCCTGACTGCTGTGATTACATATAAGGTATTCGGAGTTTGATAGGGTTTGGTACATTGGTGTATGCCCTAGCCCATTCAGTGCTCTACCCCCTTATATTACGACACAACGCTATACCTAAATATATTTCGGAGAGAACCAGCTATCACGAAGTTTGATTGGCCTTTCACCCCTATCCACAAGTCATCCCGGGGCTTTTCAACGCCTATGGGTTCAGTCCTCCACTAGTTCTTACACTAGCTTCAACTTGCTCATGGATAGATCACTTCGTTTCGGGTCTGCAGCATCTGACTAAGCGCCCTATTCAGACTCGCTTTCGCTACGGCTTCGCGTTTGCTTAACCTTGCCAGACACCACAACTCGCAGGCTCATTATGCAAAAGGCAGTCCATCACCCTGTATTGCTACATAGGGCTCTGAATGATTGTAAGCAAATGGTTTCAGGTTCTATTTCACTCTGATCACCTCAGTTCTTTTCACCTTTCCCTCACGGTACTTGTGCACTATCGATCTGGTATTAGTATTTAGGGTTGGATCGTGGTCGACCCGGATTCAGACAGGATTCCTCGTGTCCCGCCCTACTCAGGATACTGCTAGCTAAGGTTTGTTTTTCGCATACGGGACTATCACCCTCTATGGTTATACTTTCCAGAATGTTCTGCTAAACTTACCTCTTGCATATTGCAGTCCTACAACCCCCAGTGCAAGCACTGGGTTTGCCCTCTTGCGCTTTCGCTCGCCGCTACTGACGCAATCTCTATTGATTTCTTTTCCTGAGGGTACTAAGATGTTTCAATTCCCCTCGTTCGCTCCTATATAGGTAATGTATATCTCTATACATTGGGTTGCCCCATTCGGAAATCTACGGATCAAAGCTTCTTGACAGCTCCCCGTAGCTTATCGCAGTCTAGTACGTCCTTCATCGCCTTTACCAGTCAAGGCATCCACCATTCGCTCTTAGTAGCTTACCTTTTTTACCTTTTATTATTGATTCTAAAACGCATCACTTCCTTGTTAAAGTTTTTATGATAAGACTTCTTTATCTTAAGACGGAAAGCATTCAAACACTTAATATAAAACTAAATGATTTAGTCTCAACTAAGCTGTGAGTTTGAAACTTGTCTTTAATTTATAATCCTTAAATCTAATATTCTCTTTATTCATAGAAATAAAGACAGCTAAAAGTTAAGTTAAACTAAAGAAAAGATAAATAGGTTTTATCCTTTAACAAGTCCTGTAAAATTGTTTTTATTAAAACTTGCTTGTGACTCTTAACAATGATAATTAAAAAGAACATTAGGTTTAAAACCTAAAGGAAGTATATATATTAATATAATCATTATAAATATAAATACATAATGTATATGTTATTTATATCTATCTAAAGTATATTCTTTTATAGCTAAAGATAAAAATAAATCTAAGTATTTAGAGTTTATATTTTATATTTAATCTACTTTATATACTTGCTTTAGATTTTAAAGCTTCTTTATTCAAATCTTTTTTATGGTGGGCCTAACAAGACTTGAACTTGTGACCTCACCCTTATCAGGGGTGCACTCTAACCAGCTGAGCTATAGGCCCTTAATAAATGGTGGAGAATAGCGGGATCGAACCGCTGACCTCCTGCGTGCAAAGCAGGCGCTCTCCCAGCTGAGCTAATTCCCCATAAACAATTAGCTTTATCATCAATCTTTGAAATCTAAACAAGAATCAATTGAGTTTATATATTGAAGTAATAGTTGTGAGACTTATTACTTTGTACTCTAGAAAGGAGGTGATCCAACCGCAGGTTCTCCTACGGTTACCTTGTTACGACTTCACCCCAGTCGCTGATTCCACTGTGGACGGTAACTAGTTTAGTATTCCGGCTTCGAGTGAAATCAACTCCCATGGTGTGACGGGCGGTGAGTACAAGACCCGGGAACGTATTCACCGTAGCATGGCTGATCTACGATTACTAGCGATTCCGGCTTCATGCTCTCGAGTTGCAGAGAACAATCCGAACTGGGACATATTTTATAGATTTGCTCCACCTCGCGGTATTGCGTCTCATTGTATATGCCATTGTAGCACGTGTGTCGCCCTGGGCATAAGGGCCATGATGACTTGACGTCGTCCACACCTTCCTCCTCCTTACGAAGGCAGTCTATTTAGAGTGCTCGGCCGAACCGTTAGCAACTAAATACGTGGGTTGCGCTCGTTGCGGGACTTAACCCAACATCTCACGACACGAGCTGACGACAGCCGTGCAGCACCTGTCTCTAAGTTCTAGCAAGCTAGCACCCTCTTATCTCTAAAAGGTTCTTAGGATATCAAGCCCAGGTAAGGTTCTTCGCGTATCTTCGAATTAAACCACATGCTCCACCGCTTGTGCGGGTCCCCGTCTATTCCTTTGAGTTTTAATCTTGCGACCGTACTCCCCAGGCGGTACACTTAATGCGTTAGCTGCATTACTGAGATGACTAGCACCCCAACAACTAGTGTACATCGTTTAGGGCGTGGACTACCAGGGTATCTAATCCTGTTTGCTCCCCACGCTTTCGCGCCTTAGCGTCAGTTGAGTTCCAGCAGATCGCCTTCGCAATGGGTATTCTTGGTGATATCTACGGATTTTACCCCTACACCACCAATTCCATCTGCCTCTCCCTCACTCTAGACTATCAGTTTCCCAAGCAGTTTAATGGTTAAGCCATTAGATTTCACAAGAGACTTGATAATCCGCCTACGCGCCCTTTACGCCCAGTGATTCCGAGTAACGCTTGCACCCTCCGTATTACCGCGGCTGCTGGCACGGAGTTAGCCGGTGCTTATTCCTTAGGTACCGTCAGAATTCTTCCCTAAGAAAAGGAGTTTACGCTCCGAAAAGTGTCATCCTCCACGCGGCGTTGCTGCGTCAGGGTTTCCCCCATTGCGCAATATTCCCTACTGCTGCCTCCCGTAGGAGTCTGGACCGTGTCTCAGTTCCAGTGTGACTGATCATCCTCTCAGACCAGTTAAGCGTCATAGCCTTGGTAAGCCATTACCTTACCAACTAGCTGATACTATATAGTCTCATCCTACACCGAAAAACTTTCCCTACTCAACTTGTGTTAAGCAGGAGTATAGAGTATTAGCAGTCGTTTCCAACTGTTGTCCTCTTGTGTAGGGCAGATTAACTATACCTTACTCACCCGTGCGCCACTAATCCACTTCTAGCAAGCTAAAAGCTTCATCGTTCGACTTGCATGTATTAGGCACGCCGCCAGCGTTCACTCTGAGCCAGGATCAAACTCTCCATAAAACATTATAGATAGTTTAATCTTTTTCTTCAAAGAAAAAGTTATGAAAGATTAAAAGAAAAGTTTTTAATTTTTTTAATTATTAGATTGAATAGATTTTACATAATTGCTTATGCCTAAATCTGTTCTGGCTCAATCGATCACTTATTTAGATTTCAAAGATTGACTAATAAGATTTGAATAACAATACTAATTTAAAAGAACAAAACAAAAAATCATTTTTAAAAGAAAAGTTTTTAAATTAAAAAACAAGATTTATAAAAAAGCTTTTAGTTTATAAGACAAAAACCAAAAGAGTTAATTTATAAAATCTACTAAGCTAGTGAAACTTTATAATTTAAAAGATTTTAAGTCCTTTTTTCAAAAAAGGAAATGAAAGTATAACCAATTAAACTTAAAAGGGGATTAAATAAAGGATTAAATAGTATAAATATTTGTGTAAGTATTTATATAAGTATTTGGTGGGTTTAAAAATGGGGGGGGGGATTTTCCAATCACCCCAAAGTTAAAAGTATTTTTCTAGGCTTGCATAAACTCTTGCTCGATGTTCTCCATCGTGTTTAAACTGATGAACAGCTCTTGCAGCATCCATTTTTACATAAAAATTAGCACTTCTTGTATAGAGTATTTATATACCCATTGCATCCATAAGATAATGATTTTCACTTTGATATTCTTTATTTTCATACCAAGAATACCCTATATCATAAAAAGGAGTCGAGTAAAGCCCTTCTAAAGGTGTTTGAAATCTTATTCCCAAGGCGCCAGAAACAACATTATCCGCACTTCCCTCACCTTCTAAACAAACACATACACCACAAGGTCTACCTAAAGATACGGATTCACTACTATCTAAAACAGCATCGCTGATAACTTTTTGATAATTGAGTTGAAAAATGTGAGTTAAGCGTTCTTAGAATTGATATTTGTTGCTTAAATTTAAATTCATTTTTCCAAAATTTCCTAAATTTACTCCATTAAATCCAGAAAAATCACCATCATTTTCAACATTACCATATATAAAATTTAAAGTATAACTTAGGACATTATTCTCCAAACCTCTATAAGTTCTTTCTATGCCCAAATTTACACTATTTCTCGCTTTTTCATTGCTTACTAAACCATCAAGATAATAATCTTTAATCTTTTTATGAGTAAAACCCGAAACAAGATATAAAGAATACTCAGTATATAAAAACACAGGATAAGAAAAATTTACTCCAACATTCATAGAGTCCCTATAAAAACTAAGATTTCTATAAATTCTGCCAGGAACATAATGTCCTTGAGTTGCAAATGGAGTAATTTTTAAATTCCCTATAAAAGTACTATAATTAATCCCATAATCTGTTTGATTTTCATCACTATCTTGAAGATAAAAATTTAAGTTATCCCCTTATCTTGCTATATTGTTTAAACTTTGACTCATTCCTGCTCTAAAACGACCTGTTTCTTTAGTCCCATAGTTGTTAGAATATAAAGTTAAAGTTACACTATCTCACCTTTGTTTACTTCTATAATAACATCGCTTTCTCCACAACCATCACCTGATTGTAAATTAGCATTGGTTTGGATTCCGTATATTTCATTGATTTTATAAATTTCATTTTCCACATTTTTAGTTGTGATAACTTTCCCTTTAAGATTTTTGTTCAATTTACTCTCTAAAGCATAATCTCTGACACCTGAGTTGTTTTTAATAATTACTTTTCCTATAAAGTTCCAAAAGCTATGTTAATTTGCACTTTGTTAGAACTTAAATCTTGCGGTGGTATATAAGCAGTTGCCGAAGGATGGCCACTTAATTGACAATAATAAGCTATAATGTTTGTTATATCTTTTAAATTTTGTAAGCTTAATTCTTGGTTGCGATATTCAGCTATTGCATCTTGAATTTATTTTTCGCTAATTCTTAATTTTTTAAATGTCAAATCTTTATTATCGATATGCAAAACATACTCTCTTACAAAAACCTTAGCTTCATTTTGATCAGTTTGTGAATTTGTAATATTTGTAGTATTTTGCTCTTTGAAATTTACAGGGCTTTTTTGATTTTTTAATGTATTTTTTAAATTTTTATTTTGTGGTTCATTTGCTTCAGGAGAGCTTTCTATAAGCTCTCTTATTTTATTATTATTTAGCTCTTCAGCATGTGAAAATACTTGCAATAAGACTAAAACAACTAAAATTTTTCTCATTTTTATTTCCTATTTTGCATTTACACAAATATTCATTGTCTTAAAATTATCACTTACAATACAACGCAAACCACTACTTCTAGCATCTGCTTCTCCTATTTCCACTTGATCATCATCTTCTTCTTTTTTTTGCGTCTACTTCGGTTTGAATTTTTATAGGAGCTTCTACAACCTTTTCAGGAATTTCAGGCGGCAATACAGAAGGTTTGTCTGGATCTTCACCCCCTTGTTTATCTGGCTCATAGATAGATATATTTGGTTTTTCTGGCAATGAGGCTAATTTTCCTTTAAAATTAAAATTTCCAGTGTATACTTTACCATCTACATCTTTACCTTCTATAGAAAAACCTTGAGAATTTAGAATTTCATTTTCAAGCTTATAGCGAAATCCTTCATTTCCACTAAGATCCGCAAACTGCTTTTCAAGAGCTTCTTTTTGTTCTAAAAGTTTTTCATATATAGCCCTTAATGTTTCATCGCTAACTAAGCCTGATTCTTTGATTTTTTCATAGTTTTTATTTTCTTTGTCAAGTTGAGCTAAGGCTTCTTGGTATTTTTGTAATTCTTCTTTAAAACTAGCGAAATAACCTTCGCCGGTTTTGATTTTATCCATAGCAGTTTTCTTTTGCGTCCATTTTTCATAAAGATTGGTATAATTTTTATAATTTTGTTCTTGCGAACCTTGCCATAACTTTAAAAATTCTTGTTCTACTCCCGTATCTTTAAACGCATTTAAGAAATTTAAACTTTGAGTGATTTCACTAGCCTCATCTTTTCCTACCACACCCTTACTATCTGTGTAAGTCCAAGTTTTGGTATCAAAATCATAAGTGTATTTTCCATTCATCAAATCATCTAAAATTCTTTGAAGCAATTTAGGGTCAAAGTCGTCTTTGGATAATTTCACAGCATCTGTTGCCTTGGTAAAAGAATCAGCAAAAGCATAAGAATTATTATCAAGATATTTTATATCGTTAAATTTCTTTCTTACAGCACTATCAAAATCTTTTTTTCCTGTTACTTCATTATTATATTGCACAGACTTAAAAAATTCTGTCCTTCATCAATGTAACCATTTTCTAAATTATGATAAACATAAATATTACTAAAATTATTATTTACACTAATTCCAGGATCACCAATAACTTTTCCAGCTTGTGTTTTATAGTTTCCAGCACTCAAAATTGCTCCATTTTATAAAATAAGTAAGCATTATTAATCTTTAAATTTCCAACTTTTCCAGTAAATCCTCCTGTTTTACTATCATTCCCAGAAGTTATAAGTTTTTCTATGTCATTAACCACAACATTATTAAAATTACCACCATCAATTTGTCTGCCTATGCCACCCACATAAGAACCTTCTTTGCTACTATACTTATATTATTAATAGCAACATTTGTAAAATTGATAGTGTTATTCCCTCCACTACCATTTCCCCAGCCTATTATTCCGCCAACTTTAGTATTTACAGCTGTATTAATAACGAGATCATTAACAGTCACATTTTCAAAACCCGTATAACTGTTTGCAATATTTTGCCCTACTATACCTCCAACTAAGCATCATAACCAGTTGAAGCAATTTTCAATCCTTGAATATTAAAGTTTCTTATATAGCTATTTTGAACAACTCCAAAAATTCCTACATATTGATTTGATGAATTAATATTAACATTTTTTAAAGCATAACCAGAACCATCGAAAGATTTAGCAAAAGCATTGCTTGTATTATCACCTACTATGTATGTTTTCACGCCACTAAAATCAATATCATCAATCAAACGAAAATGATCAAAAGCTGTTCTAAATTTTTCTTTATTTACATTCCAAAAATCAGCAAATTTATTCCATTCTGTTGCATCCGCAATACTTCCATATTTAGTCCAGTTTTTAACTTTACTACTATCATCAAAACTAAATTTACTACTAGAATTACCCAATAAAGCTCCATCTTCTTCAAAACTTGTTATGCTTTGTTGAATGATAGCTTCTTGCTCTGCTTTGGCTACGATATTTTTTGTATCTTTTACCACTCCAGCATCAACATAAACTTTATTACCTTCAAGTTTTAATACATCCAAAGTAATTTTTCCTTTATTGATTTCAACCTTATTTCCTATTAAAACAATATTATCTGCATTGATCTTTCCAAGATTTATAATATTTCCTTGTTTGCTTACATCAAATGCCGGAGAGAAACTAGCTCCTTTCTCTAAAAAAGTTTTGACATTATCATCACTTAAAGCTGTTGTGCTAGCTACAAATTTTCCCGCAGTAATAGTTCCTGTTTTGCCAATCAAAACTCCCATAGGATTAACTAAAAAGATATTGTTATTCCCTCTATTTAAAGCTCCGTCTATCTTAGAAGCATCTTTTTGATAAGCAATGTTTAGGTAGTTTTGATTTTTGCCGTTAAAATTTACACTTTCATTTTGTCCTATATTAAAACCGCCACCCCATTGGATAACATGATTTTGTCCTTTTCCTGTAATCGTTACAGTATTGCCAGAGGTATGGATAGTCCCACTTGTACCATGAGTAAATTTACCCCCACTTAGTAAAGCATAAGCTTGAGAAAAGAGCAAAGAACTCACCGCAAATGATAAAACTATATGTTTACTCATCTTTTTCATGTTACTCTCCTTTAAAGTATGTTGATATAAATTATTTTTGCATCATCTGAAACTTCAAAGCTAAAATTTACATTTTTCAATGTACTTTTAGCCAACTTTTCTATCTTGTTGTAATTAAATTTATTTTTATTATTTTTCATTTTTTCTAACAAATTTTCTAATTCTTGTTGATTTAACAATCCATTGTCACCATCATAAATTCCAACATCACTTTGTATGAGAATATATTTTCCTTTTGTTGGTTTATTTTTAGTAAGAATTTCCATACTTCCATTTGCAGGAAGATTGATAAGTTTTTCTATAGTCAAGATAGGATTTTTTATTTTATTTGGTAAAATAAAAGTAAAATTTTCAAAGTTATTTACCACTTCTGATTTGACATCTTGAGTATCTATAATCAAACGATTGTTTTTAGAAAAATCTTCTTGATGCGGTAGAATTTGAGTGATTATTTTACCTTTTTTATTTACTTCATGAAAAACAGAACCAGAAAGCAAATCGATATTTACATCTTTAAAGAAATTCAACTCTCCACCTAAATATAAAGTATTGTTATAAGATTTAAAATTTGAAATATCCGAAGTTCCAGATGGAGCTAAAAATATAGCATCTTGATTTTTATACTCATCTATATTTAAATTAACAAGCTCCATGATATTATCATGAGAATTTGCAGACACTCCAGCTATCAACCCCACATAACCTTGTCTTTTATCTGAGGCAGTACTAAAAGCTGTGTTGTTGTTGATGATTTTATTAAAAGCACTTTCTTTATCTGCTTTTATGATGCACGAACTTTCCACGGCAGCCGAAGAACAATCTTTAAGCTTTATAAGATTGTTGTTTGCATTTTGAGTTGCTTTTAAAATAATTTTTGAGCCCTTTCCTAAAGAACTCGCTTCGGTTAAACTCTGAATGAGATTATAATTTATTTTATTATTTGAAACATTTTTAGCATTGATCATCAAACTTAAATTTTTAGATGATTTAATATTTTCAAAATTTACTTCATTATTGTTTGATTCATCGGCGATATAGTCTATACCATCTAGCGTAGTTTCACTTGTAATAAAAGCATATAAAGGCAATGAAATAACAGAATCTTTTATACTTAAGGTATTATTATTTGCTTTTCCACTTAAAGTTCTTGCCGCATATACGGTAAATTTATCAGAATAATTTTGTGGAACTTTTTCATAGGTTAAATCATTTTGTATATCAAAAACATTAAAATTCGCACCCTCTGTAGCAAAACATCCGTAAAGATTGTAATAATTTTTTCCATAAAAATTATCACTGATTTTTAAAGGTTTTTTAAGACGAAATACAATTTTATTTCCATTAGCTTCACCATCATTAGAATACCCACCATAGAGGTTTAACGATGCATGTGTTTTAATGTTTTTATTAAGATGATCTAATGAGTTAAAATGATAAACTTCTATAGAATTTTTCTCTGCATTACCCTGTAATGTTCTTCCACCGTAAATTTCTCCAAATAAAACAGCATCATAAAAAGTTATTTTATTTTGCGAATTTACCATTAAATCTAAATTTAAATTTTTAATTATTACAGAATTTTTACTTACATTGTATTTTTTAAGATTATTTACATCAGCTAAAGCACCTAAAATTTCAAAGGTCGAACGAGCTGTATACTCACCATCTGGCCCATGAAGGACGATATTGGCTGAATCGATAAGAACTTTATTGTTTTGTAAATTAGAATTTATGCCAAAAGCTCCCATTAAACGAGTAATTCTTTCATCATAAATATCCTTACCTTCTTCATCTGAAAAATACTGGGAATTATGAAGGTCAATTTTTGTATTTGACTCTAAGATTAATTTATTGTCTTTAGCTTCACCATCAAAAGCTACAGATCCTGAAATATAAGGAACTCCATTTAAGGGCAAGGTGTAGATATTTTCTACACCCATTATTGATATAGGAGTTTTCTTTTAAAATGGTTTGATTGTTAAATCCCTCCCCCCTGTCAGTAAACGCCGCAGTAATTAAATACTTAAAACGATCGCCTTTTTGAGAATTATTAGGTACTCCACAATCCCCTATGCTTGGTTTGCAAAAATACACAGAAGATAATTCTCCATTTTCTAATATAAGTTTATTATTTGTTGCATTTGTATTTTGCGCATAAGCTGTTACAATAAAAGGCATAAAAGAACTAGGAACGGCTTGAGTATCTGAAGATACGGTTCCTAAAGTGCTAAAAGCTGTTATGATCTCTTCTTTTGAAGTATCCGGAGTTAAAATTTCAAGCTTGGATAAATTTTTATTTCCAGATTTAGGGTTATTATAAATCATAGTTAAATTTGATATAGGGTATTTTGACTTAGAAGCATAGAAATTTTTTCCATTAATTTTTTTAAAAATTTCTGCTTGAGGATCATAAACTTGATTATCCTTAAAAGAATGTTCAGAAATATAAAAAATTTTTCCATCCTTGCTTGCAGCCTGAACCGCCGCAAAACAAACCGAAGAAGATAAAACCACACTACAAACGCCCAAGCCAAATTTTGCATTTGTCTTATTTGTAAAAATTTTAAAAATATTAAAATATTTTTTCATCTCATTTCTTACTAAAATAAAACCTTTTGATTTATCGCAAATTGATTATTTGCAACACTATCCCGTATGTCCTGAGTTGATTATAAAATATTAATTTGATATTTTATTTTTCAATATTTAAATTTAATGAAAATTTAACAAATTTTATATTAATATATTCTTAAATAAAATTTTATTTTAAATATTAAAAGAATACTTTTATAATTATTTAAATATTATCTAAAAGCACAACATTAATATAACTTTTCTAAAAATTGATCCAGACTTAATTAAATATAAATTTAAAATAAGTATAATTTTAAAACATTTTATATCAAAGGAAAAAAATGAAAAAAATATTAAGCATTGCTCTAGTTGCTTTAGTTGGTTTATTTTTAGGTGCTTGTAGTGATTCTAAAAATAAAGAATCAAATGCAAGTGTAGAATTAAAGGTTGGAACTGCTCCAAATTATAAACCTTTTAATTATAAAGAAAACTCAAAACTTACAGGTTTTGATACTGATTTGGTTGAAGAGATTGCCAAAAAAAATGGTATTAAAATTGTTTGGGTTGAAACCAATTTCGATGGATTGATTCCTGCTTTAAAAGCTGGCAAAATCGATATGATTGCCTCAGCTATGAGCGCAACTGACGAAAGAAGACAAAGTGTTGATTTTACCAAACCTTACTATATGAGTAAAAATCTTTATCTTAAGCTAAAAAACAACGACTCTCTTCAAACGAAAAATGATTTAGAAGGTAAAAAAATAGGAGTTCAACTAGGAACTTTACAAGAAAATACTGCAAAAGCTATCAAAAATGCACAAGTACAAAGCAATAAAGATTTAAACATAGCTGTTTTAGCACTAAAAAACAACAAAATCGATGCTATTGTAGCTGATCAAGATACTGCTAAAGGTTTTTTAGCTGAAAATCCAGAATTGGTAAGCTTCTACCAAGAAACAGATGGAGGGGAAGGCTTTAGTTTTGCTTTTGATAAAAATAAACAAAAAAATATTATTGAAATATTTAACAAAGGCATAGATGAAGCAAAAACTGATGGATTTTATGATACTTTAATTAAAAAATATGAATTAGAATAAGCGTGAATTTTCACGCTTATAGCTTAAAAAGTTAAAATTTCATATTTTCTCTCTTTTGCAATTTTTAAAATTTTTTCATCACCATTACATACAAAGGCTTTGCTAACAGACTCTAGTAAAGGTAAATCATTGATAGAATCACTAAAAAAATAAGAATCTTTCATCCATTTTTCATAATCTTTACCCAAATATTCCTTAAGTCTTAAAACCTTGCCTTCCTTAAAGCTATAAATCCCATAAGCTTTTCCACTAAATTTATCACCCACACGCTCGCATTTTATGGCTATGCTTTCTCTCACTCCCAAAAAAGAGGCGATTTTTCTAACTAAAAATTCAGCCGTAGCTGAAATTATAATACACCTTTGATCTTGATATTTGATTATAAGTTCTTTAGCTTTTTCATAAGGTTTTATATAAATTTTTATAAATTCATCTACCAAAGATGAAATTCTATCTTCATTTTTACCCTTAACACTTTGAAGAAAAAAAGTCATAAATTCATCCATATCAAACTTTTTTTCTTGATATTGTTTTTGATAAAAAACGATTTTTTCTAAATATTCTTGAGGTAAAAAACCTTTTTCAACACAAAATTTAAGCCAAAGTTTAGCACTATCGCCTTGTATTAAAGTATCATCTAAATCAAATAAAACAAGCTTCATTTTAACTCTTTTGCTAAAGAAAGATTGAATTTTAAAGCGATTTTATCACCTGCTTCATAAGTACTATGAGTGCTAAAATTTAAAGTATCTACCTTAAATTCAATTTCTTGCACTCTAACCCTATAGCGTATGATATTGCCTAGCAATGATTTTTCTTTGATTTTAGCCTCTAAGCCTTCGTTAGAAATTTCTATGGTTTCAGGACGCAAGGCTATATCTTTTTTAAAATCGTGTTTTAAACCCAAGCTATCAAGCTCTTTAGGGCTTAAAATATTGTAATTTCCTATAAAGCTAGCCACAAAATGAGATTCTGGCAAAAGATAAAGATTATTTGCGTTGGAATTTTGTATGATTTTACCCTCATTCATTAAAATAATCGTATCGGATAACTCTAAAGCTTCTTCTTGATCGTGCGTTACAAAAATAGTGGTGAGTTCAAGTTCTTTTTGAATTTCTTTAATTTGCACCCTTAAATACTTACGAATTTTAGCATCAAGTGCCGATAAAGGCTCATCAAGTAAAAGTAAATCAGGTTTAATCACCAAAGATCTTGCTAAAGCCACTCTTTGCATTTGTCCGCCTGAAAGCTTATGTGGATAAGTTTTAGCGTATTCTTCAAGCTCGACGAGTTTTAACATTTTTTTCACTCTTTTTTCTATGTCCTTTTTATCCATTTTTTTGATCTTTAAACCAAAAGCTACATTTTCAAAAACGTTAAGATTTGGAAAAAGAGCGTAATTTTGAAAAACCATACCTATATTTCTTTTTTGAGGACTTAATTTGGTAAGATCTTTATCATTTAAAGAAATTTTTCCTCCATTAATTTGGCTAAGCCCTGCTATACACCTTAAAAGAGTGGATTTTCCACAGCCACTTGGGCCTAAAAGGGTTATAAACTCACCCTTTTTAGCACTAAAATTAATATCTTCAAAAATAATTTTATCCCCATAAGCTTTTTTAAAATTTTTAATCTTTAAATAAGCCATTTTTCACTCCTTAATCAAACTAGCTATAAAAGTTGTTATAAAAATTAATACAAAATAAACTATTACCAAAGCACTAGAATAATGCCCACTTTGATTTTTGATATTATAAAGATAAACTTGTAAAGTCTCATAAGCACTTCCTACAAGAATATTTGCGTATAAAAATTCACCTATTAAAAAAGAAAAACTTAAAAAAACTGCCACCAAAATTCCATTTCTTAAGTTAGGCAAGATAAGTTTAAAAATCGCTCCCATTAAAGAACCTCCAAGCATAGCATTAGATGTGATGAGTTCATTTAAATTGACATTAGATATAGCATTATCTAAAGCCCTATATATAAAAGGTAAAGCTATAGTAAAATAAGTAAAAATGAGTATCCAAGCTGTGCCTCCTATATTGTCAGCATAAAGTTGCAAAAGCCCCACACAGCTAACTATAGGAGGTACAGCAAAAGGCATGATAATAAGTATATTTACAAAGGCTTTTAATTTTAAAAAATAATAATTTAGCACAAAAACCAAAGGGAAAACAAGAATCACAGAAAGTAAAATACTGCCCACACAAACAAGCAAAGAATGCCAAAGAGCAAGTAAAAATCTTTCGTCATGAAAAAGTTCTTGATACCATTTAAGCGTAAGATCATCAGGCAAAACACTTACACCCCAAGAAGTGGAAATAGAATATAAAAAAGTAGCCATTAAAGGCAAAGCTAAAAATAAAAAAACCAAAAACAAAACTGCATAATGATAAATTTTAGCTTTTAAACTCAAATTTTCATTCATTTAAAGCACCTTAAAATTATATTTTTTAGAAAGGAAATTGGCTATAAAGGTAACAACAAGCATGATAATAGTTATAATGATGCTTAAAGCACTAGCCATATAAGGATCAAGATTGATATCGCCTGCGATTAAAGCAGCGATTCTTACAGGAGCGACATTAAAATTTCCCGAACTTAAAGCATAAATAGTCGCATAAGCTCCAAAAGCATTGGCAAATAAAATCACAAAAACACCAAACAAAGCAGGAGCGAGCAAAGGCAAAGCTATTTTTAACCAATATAAAAAATTGCCTCCACCTAACATTTTACAAGCATTTAAATGTGAATTTTCAAGACTTTTAAAAGCTGGAAGCAAAAGCAAGATTGCCAAAGGAATTTGAAAATACACATAAACAATATTTACCCCGAAATTAGCATAAACACTAACAAAAGGCTCTATGCCTAAATTTTTCAAAAACACATTAACTACACCATTGCTTCCAAGAACTATAATGAAAGCAAAAGCTAAAGGAACTCCTGAAAAATTACTTATCATAGTATTTAAAGAAAAAAGAAATTTACATATTTTTGATGGAGCTAAAACAAATAAAGAATAGCTCGCCAAAAGCCCTATTAAAAGTCCAAAAATACTAGAAATAAAACTGATTTGTAAAGAATTTATAATGCTTTGTAGATAGAATTTGGACTCAAAAATATGTATAAAATTGGCTAAAGAATAAATTTCATCCTCTTCTACATAAAAAGCATTAAAAACAATCCAAATCAAAGGCGCTATCATAAAAAAAGTAAAAACTATAAAAAAAGGTAAAATACTTAAAAAGGCTAGAAATTTTTCTTTCATTTTTTGGCCTTTAAAATTTCATCATTATATCTCTTATCGTGTTTAAGTCCTAAAATTTCACAGATACTGCCACAAATTTCATCCTGTTTTATCTTGGCATTTTCATACGAAAAAGCACTACCAAAAGTGAAAAAAGGCACTAAAATTTCATCTTCACTTAAGCCTCCATGACTTTTACCCTCTGTCATACCATGATCGCTTGTGATGATTACATTAATACCTTGTTCTAACCAAGTAGGCAAATACTCAGAAATCAAAATATCAACTTTTTTGGTTTTATTAGCATACTCAATAGAGTGTGAGCCAAATTTATGTCCTGCATCATCTATATTCATAGAATGTATAAGAGTAAAATCTAGATTATATTTGTTTCTTAAATGCTCCCCATCTGCAAATAAATGAGAATCTAAATAATCATCTTCATAATAAAAATGTCCATAAGGCAAAGTTAAATTTTCATCTTCTATGTGGCGATGTAAAGAAGGAATAAATTCTTTTTTATTATAAAGCTCAAAAACCCAATGATAAGCTGCGCCTCCAGCTTTTAAGCCTTGTTCTTTGCAAAGGTCAAAAATGCTTGTTTGTTTTGAAAAACTCAATTTATTATTAATTATCCCACTTAAAACAGGCTTTACGCCTGTTAATAAGCACTCGTATAAAGGACGAGACATACTAGGAAGTTCGCATTCTAAAGAATAAAATTTGCCTAAATTCTCTTTGCAAAGCGCATTTAAATATCCCATATTTATACTAGCACTTTTACAATTTAAGCCATCAAGCACAACTAAAATAGCTTTGGACATCATTTACTCTTTAAAAAATCTTTTACTTCAAGTAAAATAAATTCATTATCATCAGTTTTATTAGGTTCTCTACTTGAAGAATAAGGAAAGTTATTGTCATTTTCTACGACTATATGAGAGTCATCTACTATATCCACACCTTCTATGGTTTCAAAAGGAAAAACAAATTTATCATTTACCAAAGGCTTTTTAGAAATTTTATTTCTATCCTTAATATTTAAAAGATCTATATAAGAAATTTTTTGAGCTTCATGAGTTTTATCATCTAATTTAACCTTGTAAATTCTTTTAAATTGAGCTACATTATTAAAACAATGCTTAGTATCTTCACCTTCTTTGCAAGCCTTATCTTTAGTGCCTTCTTTTTGATCTCTTTCTATGATGATGCCGTATTTATCATCTATCATATTAAAATCACCTATGGAATGGCTTTTATCTTCTAAGAAATATTTATAAGTTTTTCCAGTGAATTTTTTATTTTTTACATTAAATTCTATGATTCTTAGATATTCTTTACCTTTTTCATTCTCATAAGCGTTGTTATTATAAATGCTTCCTTCTAAAAGCAAATAAAGTTTAGAACCATCTTTAGAGCTTGCCATAGCTTCAAAGCCTTTAGAACGCTTGATATTAAATTTCTCATTTTCTCCATCAGGCTTATCGCTAAATTTTAAACTTGGATTATCAGGAGAAATAAGTTTTTTACCCTCCACATACACATCAAAAACTTCTTTTAAATTCCCATTCTTATCAAAATGAAGCAAATAAGGACCAAATTCATCACCTATATAAAATTCATCATTGATAACCTGTATACTCTCAGTATCAAAATCAACCCCACTTAAATACCTTTCTTTGGTTGTTTCGGTGGTTATAGGATAGGGGTATTTTTTATCACTATCTTTAAAAAAAACTGTTTTTAAAAGTTCGTATTTTGAGTTTTTAAAATCAAATTTAAACTCGTGAGCATAAAGCATGGCATCATAAGAATTATACTTTTTACCCAAGCCATTATCGCTAATTACCCAAAAAACATCTTTTTTTGGAATATATTTTATCCCACTATGTCCTTGTATAGGTTGATTTTTAAAAGGTAAATAAAAATCTGTTTCCCTGTTTCCCTTAGATTTAAAAGTTCCAATTTTTTCTTCTCTAGCGATATTTGCAAATTTCCCATAAGTTTTAAAAAAATCAGGAGCATCCTTAGGAGGTTTTACTGTACTTTTAGAATCTATGATAATATGCCCTGCTAAATTGGCCTCATACTCTTGAACTCCAAATAAAACACTGCAAAGCATAGCACTTGTTAAAATAACCTTTTTCATCCAATCTCCTTTATTTCATATCCACTATAACTTTTTCTTGCCAAAGTTGTGGCAATTCTTTAGCGCTTTTTTCCCAAGCTTTTTGATCTTTGATTGCTCTTGCATTTTTGTATTGCTCACTTGGTAAAAGTTTAGCTTTTATATCATCTGGCAAGGTAATATGATCAATTCTTATTGGCCTTGCATAACCTTTTGCTAGATTGATTTGTCCTTTATCAGAAAGTATAAACTCACGGGCTAATTTAGCCGCATTTGGATGTTTTGCGTATTTATTGATAATAGTTGTATAACCCGAAATAACACTACCATCAGCAGGGATTAAAACTTCATAACGATCTTTGCCCACTTTATCTCTATAGCCTAAACCATTAAAATCCCAAACTAAACCCACTTCAACTTCACCTTTTTCAAGATTGGCTATACTTACATCATTATTTACAAGTCTTCCTTGTTTGGCTAAAGTATTAAAAAAAGCTAAAGCAGGACTTAAATCTTTTTCATCCCCACCTAAGGCATAATTAGCTGCCAAAACTGCACTCACAGCTTGAGCTGCTACACTTACATCGCCCACGGTAATTTTATAATTTCCCTTAAGCAAATCTTGCCAAGTTTTAGGTATATCTTTTACTACATCTTTATTGACTATAAAAGCTATGGTTCCTGTATAAGCTAAAAGCCAATTTCCATCTTTATCTTTAGCCCAAGTTGGAATTTGATCCCAGTAACTTGTCTTAAAAGGCTGAGCTACTCCTTGTTTAACCGCTATCTCTCCAAAAGACGCCCCTACATCCCCTATATCACCGCTTGCATTTTTCTTTTCGGTTTTAAATTTAGCAATTTCTTGAGCTGAACTCATATCTGTATCACTATGTTCTATGTCATAAAGATTTTTAAGATCTGCCCAAGTATCCTTCCAGTTTGCCCAAGTATCAGGCATAGCTAAAGAATTTACCCTACCTTCTGCTTGCGCAGCTTTAATCAAATTCTCATCAATAGCTTGTGAATTTGAAAACAATAAAGCAACAAGACCTAAACTTAAGAAAAATTTCTTACTCATTTTTTTCCTTTCAAAAAATATTTTGGAAATTTAATGAGTTTTAGAAACATTTTAGAAACAAGTTAATTTTTAAGCAAACAAGGTTATAATTTTAAAGTCATAAACAAGGAGCGATCATGCTTTATATTTATATCAAAACTCAAAATGCTTTAGTTCAAAGAATCAATTTTAATCTCGATAGTCAAGAACTACCGCAAAATATTTTATGGATTGATTTACTTCATCCAAGTGCAGCAGAAATTGCTTTTATATCAAGTGAATTTAATCTTGAGTTTCCTACAAAAGAAGAAAGGGAAGAAATAGAGCTTAGCGCAAAATATTGGGAAGATAATGCAACAATAACCATCAATGCTCATTTTTTAGTAAGAGATCTTAAAAGTGATGAAGAAGATAGAAATTTAATCAAGCTTCGCACAGAAATTGTTACTTTTGCTACCGCTAAAAATATCTTATTTACTATAAGATATAACGAATTTAGCACTTTTGAAGAAATTCAAGCAAGGATTTTAGCTAGTCCGAAGAATTTTGAAGATGGTTTTGATATTATTGATAAAATGTTTGAAGTACGCGTTGAAAAAGATGCGGATTTACTAGAATGGATAGATAAAGAAGCAAGACGCTTAAGAACAAGTGTTTTAGAAAAAAAAGATGAATATAGTTATGATGAAATGCTAAAGGATATTTCAAGTTTGCAAGAGCTTAATATGCGCGTAAGAGATTCTTTATTTGATAAGCGTCGCGCTATGACTTCTTTGTTAAAAAGCGATAAAATCGATAAAGACATAAAACAAAATCTCACTATAGTTTTAAAAGACTTAAATTCTTTGGTTGAATTTAGCGTTTCGCAACTTAATATCTTAGATAATATCCAAACCATTTTAGCCAGTCAAATCAACATAGAACAAAACAAAGTCATTAAAATTTTCACCGTTGCAACTGTTGCCATGATGCCACCTACTTTAATAGGAACTGTTTATGGTATGAATTTTAAATTCATGCCCGAACTTGAACTTCACTATGCTTATCCCATAGTGCTTGGCGTGATGGTAATTTCTATCATTTTACCTTTGGTTGTTTTCAAGAAAAAAGGATGGTTATAAAAATTTATTAAGGAGAAACAATGGATACAATAAACATAGGAATTTTAACCCTAAGCGATAGAGCAAGTAGTGGTATATACGAAGATAAAGCCACTGCTGAAATTGAAAGAGTGTTAAATTCATATATAAAAAATGATATTATTTATCATAAAGAATTAATCCCTGATGATTATGATTTGATCATTAAAAAATTACTTTATCTAGCAGATGAAAAAAAATGCGATTTGATTGTTACAAGCGGAGGTACAGGTCCAGCACTTCGTGATGTAACCCCAGAAGCCACGGAAGCCGTGTGTGATAAAATGATGCCAGGTTTTGGAGAACTTATGCGCTTAGAAAGTTTAAAATATGTCCCAACAGCTATACTTTCAAGACAGAGTGCAGGAATTCGCAATAAATCTTTTATCATTAATTTACCAGGAAATCCTAAGGCTATAAAAGAATGCCTAGAGCCTGTTTTTCCGGCTATACCTTACTGTATCGATTTGATAGAAGGTGCTTATATAGAAGCAAATGATGAAGTTATTAAGGTTTTTCGCCCTAAGAAAAAATGTCAAAATTAAAATTTATTAGCTCTGATAAGTCTGCTTAATTGTCTAGCAAGCAGACTTGCCGAAGCTTCATCTTTGCTTATCTTTTGCACTTTATTTTTAAACTTACAAAGTCTGTCATCTAAAATCACATCATTGATTGGAATTTTAGGCTTTTCTTTTTGTTTTTGTGAAATCTTTTTCTTAAAAAACATTCTTTAATCCTTTTTTATAAATATATACCAACTTAGTTGAAAAGAATATTATTTTAGATTTTAAACTATTAACTTTATTTCATTATTTTAAGCTAGAATTCGCAAAAAACTAATCAAGGAAAAATAATGACTTTAATTGCAATTTTATGTCTTTACACAGCACTTTTATCTTGGATTTCCTATGCTCAAATTCGTTTCTTAGAAAGAGAAAAAGACAAACAAGCTCAAATTTTAAGCGAAAAAGACTATCAAAATGCAGCAGATATTGCCATCGAAAATGAAAAATTTAAACTATTTTCCAATTTTTATAATTTAATCATCAGTATTGCATGGATAGGTTTTGGATTTTTATACCTTAAAGAATTACTTATCTTAAACAACACTCGTTTTGAAAATACTTTATTTTTATTATCTTTTTTAATAATCACAAGTATTTTAAATCTACCTTTAAGTATTTATGAAAGTTTTATCAAAGATAAAGCCCATGGTTTTTCAAATATGACTGTAAAACTTTTTATCAAAGATACTATGAAAAGTCTTATTTTAACTTTAATATTTGGATTTTTAATCCTTTATACTTTGCTTTTTTGCTATGATTTTTTTGGAACTTTTTGGTGGATTGCGGCCTTTATTTTTGCCTTTTGTATTATAGTGATTATAAATCTCATCTACCCTACCTTAATAGCACCTATTTTTAATAAAATGAAAAAACTAGACGATGAAAATTTGCTGAAAAAAATCAGCTCTTTGATGAAACAATGTGGGTTTAGTGCAAATGGGGTTTATGTTATTGATGCAAGCAAAAGAGATAAGCGTTTAAATGCTTATTTTGGTGGACTTTTTAAAAGCAAAAGAGTGGTGCTTTTTGATACATTATTAAAAGCCTTAAATGAAAGAGAACTTTTAGCTGTTTTAGGACATGAGCTTGGACATTTTGTTCATAAGGATATTATCAAAGCTTTATTTAACGGCGCTATAACTATGTTTTTACTTTTTTTTGTTTTTGCAAATTTACCTGAATTTGTTTACTTAGAAAGTCATCTAGAAGGAGTAAATGGTGGCGTGTTTGCTCTTTTGTTTATCTTGGCGAATATTTTTAGCTTTTTAATCTCTCCTATGCTTAATGCCTTAAGTAGAAAAAATGAATTTGCAGCTGATCAACACGGAGCTAAAGTTACAAGCAAAGAAGATATGAAAAATGCATTGATAGCTCTAGCAAGAGAAAATAAAGCTTTTATCAAAACAAGTAAAATATATACATTTTTTTATCTCAGTCATCCAAGTATTAGTGATAGAATCAAGGCTCTTTCTTGACTATAAAAAATGCTCTTATGGAAGCTAAATCTAGCTTAAAAGGTTATGAAAATGAAGCGGTATTTATACTTTGCGAATATCTAAAAAAAGATAAAGCTTGGTTATTTTTAAACCAAGATATAAAAATAGATCATGAACCTTATTTTGAGCTTATAAAGCGTTTTAAATCTGGAGAACCTTTTGAATATATATTTGAAAAAGTGGATTTTTGGGGCTTAGAATTTAAGATAAAAAAAGGCATTCTAATCCCTCGCTACGATAGTGAAATTTTACTTTTTCAAATTTTAAATTTATGCAAAAAAAATACTTTTAATGGGATTTTAGAAATAGGATTTGGAAGCGGAATTTTAAGCATTGTTTTAGCCAAAGAACTTGGGTTAAAAATCACAGCCTGTGATATCAATCCCAAAGCCTTAGAATTAGCTTTAGAGAATGCCCAATTACACAAAGTCGATCACTTGATTGACTTTAAACTTTGTAATTTTAAGCAAATTAAAGAAAATTATGATTTTATTTTTTCAAATCCACCTTATATTAAAAATTCATATCCTATAGATATTTGGGTGCAAAAAGAACCCAAAGAGGCTTTATTTGGCGGAGAAAAAGGATATGAAATTCTAGAAGAAATCATACATTTTTCCCTTGATAAAAAAGTTAAATTTTTAGCTTGCGAATTTGGCTATGATCAAAAAGAAATTTTGGAAAAAATTTTATATCAAAATAATTTCATTGTTGATTTTTTCAAAGATGAACAAGGTTATAATCGTGCTTTTATAGCTAAATTTACAAATATGCGTTATGATAAAAAATAAAAGGAGAAACTCTTGAAAGCTGTTAATTTATTTTTACTTGCCTCCATCATAGGGGTTGAACTCATACTAGGAATAGTTGTTGCACCAACAATTTTTTTTCCTCAAAATCTTATAGGAGAAGGAGTGTTGAGCCATTTTCAAAGTGGCTTAATGATGACGCAAATTTTTATTAAGATGGGATATTTGCTGATTTTTGTTTCAGTGGTTAATTTTTTATATGAAATTTATTCTCTTATAAAAGATGAAATGAAATTTCAAATAAAATTTTCAAAATTTATGCTGAGTTTGCTTATTTTGATTTTAAGCTTAATATTTGTTTTTTATTTTACTAATACCATAATTGAACTCCAAAACTTAGGCGAAAACGCTACAAAAACTCAAGAATTTATCAGTATCCATAATGCAAGTGAAGTGGTGATTAAAATCATCTTGATAATGCAAGTTTTTTTATATTTCTTAAGCTTTAAAATAGCAAAAAAATGATAAAATATTAAATAAATCCAAAAGAGAAGGAGTAGGCCATGATGATCTCTGATGCAACTATGATGCAACAAAATTATTATTTAAATAATGCACAAAAAGCTAGCGATAAAGCTTTAGAAAATATTGCAGCTGTTCGCGCAATAAGTGGAGTTGATAGTGCTAATTTAGCTATTGCTGATTCTTTAAGATCTCAATCAAGCACTATAGATCAAGGTGTCGCAAATGCTTATGATGCTATAGGGGTTTTACAAATTGCAGATGCTAGCCTTACCAATATCTCTCAAAGCGCAGATAGACTTAATGAACTTTCAGTAAAAATGAACAATGCTGCACTTAATGATTCTCAAAAAGGAATGCTAAGAACAGAAGCAACACGCATACAAGAATCCATCAATGATTCTTTTAATAATGCAACTTATAATGGAAAAAATGTCTTTCAAACTATGAATTTTGTAGTAGGTAGCGGAACTGAAACTACAAATTTAAATCCATTAGCAACAGATGGATTAAGCATAGATAGTCAAGATAGTATTACAAATTTTATGGATCAACTTGGAAGTTTAAGAAGTGAAATAGGCTCAGGTATCAATGCCATCACATCAAATATTAATGCAAGTGTTCAAAATAGCATCAACTCAAAAGCAGCTGAAAATAATTTACTAAATAATGACATGGCAAAAAATGTCAATGATTTTAATGCCAATTATCTAAAAGAAAATGCTGCTGCTTTTGTTGCTGCGCAATCCAACATGCAGCTTCAAAGCAAAATTGCTAATTTATTACAATAAAATAAGCCCTAAATAGGGCTTATTTTTTATCAAAATGACTTTAGAGCAAATTTTAGAAAAAACCAAAAACGTTCGTCTTGTAGCCGCAAGCAAGTATGTCGATGCAAGTATAATTGAAAAGCTTTTTGATCAAGGTATAGTAGAATTTGGAGAAAATCAAGTCCAAGCTCTAGCACAAAAAAAAGAAAATCTTGATGAAAAAAAACTAGACATAAAGTGGCATTTTATAGGAACGCTACAAAGCAACAAAATCAATCTCTTAATCAAACAAAAACCTATATTATGGCACTCTTGCAATGGTATTAAAATAGCTAAAGCTATGGACAAAAGACTTGATTATAAATTAAATACTTTATTAGAAATCAATAGTGCAAATGAAAATAGCAAAAGCGGTCTAGATCCAAATCAAGCCGTAGAAGAATATTTACAAATACAAGAAGAATGCTCTAATTTAAATCTTTGTGGCGTAATGAGCATAGGATCACACAGCCAAGATAAAGAAAATATTATAAAAAGCTTTGAAACTACATTTAAAATTTATGAAATTCTTCAAAAACATGGGGCTAAGATTTGCTCTATGGGGATGAGTAATGATTTTGAAATTGCTATAAAATGCGGATCCAACTTGGTAAGACTCGGAAGCATTTTATTTAAAAATCTTAAGTAAAACAATCTTACTTAAGCATATTTATTAGAAATTTCCTCTACTATACTATCAGAGATAATAAAATCTGTATGATAAAGCAAGCAAGATCCCGCACTAATAACTTTTAAAACAAGTTTTTTATTATTTTTTTCATTAGGATTATGTGCATTTCTAGCAATTTCATGAATTTCATAGATTAATTCTCTATTCAATCTTGTCAAATCTAGCTCTATGATATTTTTTTCAAATTCCTTAGGTTCTGCGGTAAAATGATTTTCTTCTTTATTTTTAAAATCTTTTTTTGCTCCAAATTTTTTTATAGCTTTAATCTCGCCATCTTCAAGACTTTGCAAATCTTTAATTGCTTTTAAAAAAAAGCTAGGCTTCTCCCCTCCTTCAGCTTTAAATCCCAATACAAAACCATAGGCATTATTTTTTAAATTTTCATCTTTGATGATGTTTTCTATTTCTTCTACATTGCTTTCAAATACAGTAGCATCAAACGAAGAATAATAATCCAAAATTTCAATTCTACCATAACGCTTATTATTTTTACTCATCATGGATTTGAAATCTTCAATTTTACCTATACTTAAAATTTCTCCATTGTTTTTTAAACTTTCAAAATCTAAACTTTTAACATAATCTATGGCATTAATTTGTTCATAAAATCGATCTAAAGGATGGCCTGAAACATAAATTCCTAAAATTTCTTTTTCATATCCTAATTTTTCCATCACTTCAAATTCTTCATTTTTGGGAGTAAAATTTACTTGAACACCTGAAGTTAATTCCTCTTCACCAAAAAGAGAACTTGCAGCATTTTTTCTTACTTCAGCCATTTTACGCGATGCTTCGCTAAGATTTTCCATATTATCAAACAAAGCTTTTCTAGTAAAACCAAACTCATCAAAAGCCCCTGCCTTAATAAGACTTTCTAATGTTCTACGGTTTATTTTGGTGGGATCTATCTTACCTAAGAAATCATTAATATCCTTAAATTCTCCATCTTGTCTTGCTTCAAGTAAATTTTCAACTGCAGGAATACCCACACTTTTTATAGCCCCAAGTCCGTATATAATAGCATCCTTGCCATCTTGCTCTAAAGCACTAAATTCACGGATCGCTTTGTTAATCGATGGAGGTAAAAGTTTAATATTCATTTTTTTCATCTCATCAATATAAACAGCAATTTTATCCACATTGTTTTCTTCGCTTGTTAAAAGCGCTGCCATAAATTCACTAGGATAATAAGTTTTTAAATAAGCTGTTTGAAAAGTAATCAATGCATAAGCCGCAGAGTGAGATTTATTAAAACCATATCCTGCAAATTTTACGATAAGCTCCCATAAATCCTCAGCTTTTGCTCTATCATATCCTTGTTTTTCTGCTCCATCTGCAAAATCAGTTTTAAGCTTTTTCATCTTCTCAGGATCTTTTTTACCCATAGCACGACGCACTACATCAGCACCTCCTAAAGAAAAGCCACCTATAATTTGAACAATTTGCATAACCTGTTCTTGATAAACAATAACCCCATAAGTAGGCTCTAAAACCTTTTCTAAACTGTCAAAAGGATATTCTATACTTTTTAAACCATGCTTTCTGTCGATAAAATCATCAAGCATTCCTGATTCCATAGGGCCTGGACGATAAAGCGCAAGAACCGCAATGATATCTTCAAAACGCTCTGGTTTTAAGCGTGCATTTAAGCTTTGCATACCGCCTGATTCGATTTGAAAAATTCCCAAAGTATTTCCACTTTGTATGGTTTTATAAACTTTGCTATCATTTACATCTATAGTTTCCCAAATAATGTCTTTATTGTAACGCTTTTTAATAAGCTTGATCGCATTATTGATTACTGTTAAGGTTTTAAGACCTAAAAAGTCAAATTTTATCAAATCCACATCTTCTAAATGATCTTTAGAATACTGCGTTACCAAATGTCTTTCATCATTTTTACTTTGTCTAAAAAGCGGAGTTTTCTTCCATAAACTTTCATTAGAAATTACAACACCTGCTGCGTGCATACCCGCATTGCGATTTAATCCTTCTAAAGCTCTTGCATACTCCCAAACTTCAAGACCTTTAGGATGACGATCGATAAATTCTTTGATTTTAGGTTCTTTTTCATAAGCAGCATCAAGAGTGATTTTAAGCTCTTCAGGCACAAGTTTAGCAAGCTCATCAGCATCTTGAATACTCATATCACAAACTCTAGCCACATCACGAATCACCCCTTTAGCCAAAAGTTTACCAAAGGTAATCACCTGTGCAACCTTATCCGCTCCATATTTATCAATCACATAATCAATCACTTCAGCACGTCTGTCTTGACAAAAATCCACATCAATATCAGGCATGCTCACACGCTCAGGATTTAAAAAACGCTCAAAAAGTAGACTATAAGGAATAGGATCTAAATCCGTAATCCTTAAACAATAAGAAACCAAACTTCCTGCAGCTGATCCTCTTCCAGGGCCTACTGGAATACCTTTATCCTTAGCCACTTTAATAAAATCATGAACAATAAGCATATAACCTGAAAATTTCATATTTTTAATGATGTTAATTTCTACTTCAAGTCTTTGTTTGTATTCTTCATGCTTACTTTCATCGATAAATTTTAATCTCTCTTCAAGTCCCTTTTTGCAAAGTTCTTCAAAAACCATGTCATCATTATCAAAGCTAAATTCTTTTGTTTCTTCAGGTAAGATAATATTATGATCTTTAGCATATTCTCTTGTAAATTTAAAATTCGGTGGAGTGGGATTGCCAAGATTAAGCTCTAAATTACATTTTTGTGCGATTTCTTGTGTATTTTCTATAGCTTCTGGAATATCTGCAAAAAGCTCACTCATCTGCTCAGGACTTTTAACATAAAATTCATGCACACTATGACGCATTCTATCAGGATCGTTAAGTTTTTTTCCCATGGCTATACACATAAAAACCTCATGGGCAGCCGCTCTTTCTTTAAAAGTATAATGCGTATCATTTGTAGCAATGATTTTTATATTTAATTCTTTAGAAAGTCTGATAATATCATCATCTATCATTCTTTGATCGCCTATACCATGACGCATGATTTCAAAATAAAAATCATCTTTAAAAACTTTTTTATACCATAATGCCGCTTCTTTTGCTGCTTCATAGCCTTTTGCACCAAAACGCACATTTCTTTCACTATAAGTATTTAAGTGCCAATTTACTTCACCTTGCAAGCAAGCAGAAGAGCAAATAAGACCTTCGCTATAATCTTCCAAAAGCTTTTTATTGATACGCGGATAATAATACAAACCTTTAATATAACTTTGAGAACTTAAATACATTAAATTTTGATATCCAATCTCATTTTTTGCATACAAACAAAGGTGAAAACGCTGACGAGAACTTTTATCATCTAACTCATCATGATTATGCAAATACGCTTCTATACCAATGATAGGTTTTAAACCTTGTGCTTTCATTGTTTGATAAAAATCAATTGCCCCAAACATATTTCCATGATCTGTCATAGCCACACTTGTAGCACCCTGCTCTTTTAAAGTCAAAGCTAATTCTTTAAGCTTATTGGCTCCATCAAGCAAAGAATATTCTGTATGTAAATGCAAGTGTGTAAATTGACTCATTTTCTTCCTTTAGTTTTTTAAGGCTTATTTTAATTTTGATAAAAATTATAAATTTTTCTCGCTGAATTTGAAAGAAATTGACCCTAAATTTCAACTTAAATTTTACAAAAAGGCAAAAATTCAGCCAAAATAAACTATAATAAAATTAAGATTTTAATCTTAATAAAAAGAACTTCTCAAAGGATGAAATGATGAAAGTAAAAATTGCTTATTGCAATCTTTGAAATTATCGCCCACAAGCTGCAAGGGTTGCAGAAGAACTACAAAGCGATTTCAAAGATGTTGAAGTAGAATTTGAAATTGGCGGCAGAGGTGATTTTATCGTTGAAGTAGACGGAAAAGTTATCTTCTCTAAAACACAACTTATTAATTGCGAAAGTGAAAGATTTCCATATCAAAATGAAATTAATCAATTAATAAAAAATAGAGTGTAATCAAACACTCTATCATAACATTTTCTCATATTCCTTACCAATATATATGTTTTGCTCATACTCGATAATAGGACGCTTAATACAACTTGGATTTTCCAATACAATTTTTTCAAGTTCTTTTTCATTTAAATTTTTAACTTTTTCTTTGTTTAAGCCAAGTTTTTTAGAAGTTAATCCAGCAGTATTGATAAGTTCTTCAAAAGATTTTTGTTTTAACCATGTGTATAAAATATCTTGATTAATCTTTTTAATATCCATAAAATCAAACACAATACCTTTTTGTGTTAAAGCATCCATAGCTTTCTTTACAGAATTGCAATTTTTAATACCATAAAGTTTCATTTTCTAGTCTTTTTTACCAAATCTGCGATTAAAAAAGCAAGTTCTAATGCTTGATCCGCATTAAGTCTTGGATCGCATTGAGTCTCATAACGATCTTCCAAGCTTTGAGCAGTAACATTGCTTGCACCACCTGTGCATTCTGTTACATCTTTCCCAGTCATTTCAAGATGCACTCCACCTGGATAAACCCCTTCGCTTATTGCAATCTCAAAAAAAGATCTCACTTCTTGCATAATTTTATCAAACTCACGTGTTTTAAAATTGCCTGCTTTTACCGTATTTCCATGCATAGGATCTATGCTATATACTAAATTTAAACCTTCACTTTTAAGTTTAGAGAAAATTTTTGGCAAATTATTGATAATTTTATCTGCACCCATGCGGATAATAATATTTAATCTTCCTTCTTCATTGTTTGGATTTAAAACATTTGCTAAAGCTATGATATCATCAGCACTTGCACTAGGTCCTATTTTAACCCCTAAAGGATTTTTTACTCCACTTAAAAAATGCACATGAGCTTCATCAAGCGCCCTTGTTCTTTCACCTATCCAAAGCATGTGAGCTGAACAATCGTAAATTTCTCCACTTAAACTATCCACTCTAGTTAAAGCTTCTTCATAAGGCAAAAGTAAAGCTTCATGTGAAGTATAAACACTAACTTCTCTTAGACTTGGAGTATTACTTGTATTAATTCCACAAGCTTCCATAAAAGCTAAAGCTTGTGAAATTTTTTCACTGATATCAGTATATTGCTTATGGAGTTCACTCTTTTTTAAAAAGCCCAAATTCCAACGATGTACTTCATGTAAATCTGCTAAACCACCCTTAGCAAATCCACGCAACAAATTTAGCGTTATTGCGCTTTGATAATAAGCTTCAAGCATTCTATGTGGATCAGGAATGCGTGCTTGTTCACTAAATTCAAAACCATTAATAATATCACCACGATAACTAGGAAGACTTATACCATCTAACTCTTCAAAATCACTACTTCTTGGCTTGGCAAACTGCCCTGCAATACGACCAATTTTTATAACAGGACATCCACCAGCAAATGTAAGTACTATAGCCATTTGAAGTAAAATTTTAAACATATCACGGATATTTACAGCGCCAAAATTTTCAAAACTTTCAGCGCAATCTCCACCTTGAAGTAAAAAAGCTTCTTTTTTACAAACTCTTGCTAAAGACTTTTGAAGATTTCTCACTTCTCCAGCAAAAACCAAAGGAGGAAGTTTCTCAAGTCTTGCTAGAACTCTATTCATTTCCTCTTGATCTGGATAGATAGGTTGCTGTTTTATAGGATAGTTTTTCCAAGAATTCTTAGCCCACATGGTTTTTTCTTTCGTTTTATTTATCAGCTTCCTCTATAAGTTGAATAACCAAAAGGAGAAAGGGTTATTGGAACATGATAATGTTTCTGATCTTTAGAAAGCTCAAAACTTACCTCTACAAAAGGATAAAAAGTATTTATTTTGTGTGATGTGTAATAGTCTTTTGTAAAAAATTTAAGCTTATAAATTCCAAAAGCCCTATTTTCAGCTTTTTCATATGGTAATAAATCTCCTATTCTACCATTTTCTTCGGTAAATTCTTCACTTACTTTTTTCCACTGTTGATTTGCTTCCAACTTATAAAGCTCAACTTTTACTTTAGGAGCAGGTTGTCCAGAAGTAATATCCAAGACATGAGTACTTAATTGATATTCAGTAGCACTCAAAAACATTGGCACGCTTGCTAGTATTAATAAAGTTTTTTTAATAGAAAACATTTTCTCTCCTTGTATAATATTTACAAGGAATATTATACAAGAGTATTATTAATAATTAAAATCAAATAAATAATAATTATAAATTAATTATAATTATTTAATTGTTAGACTTATAATAAAAATAATTATAAATTATTTTTTAAGCTCTTTAATACGCGCTGCTTTACCGCGTCTATCTCTTAAGTAGAATAATCTTGCACGGCGTACACGACCACGACGCAAAACAGTAATACTTTCTAAACTTTCACTATAAATAGGAAAAATTCTCTCAACGCCAACATTATTAGCGCCAATTTTACGCACGATAAAAGTTTCACTTACGCCATTACCTCTTCTAGCAATACAAATACCCTCAAAATTTTGGATTCTTGTTTTATCTCCTTCTTTGATGCGAATTGCAAGCTTTAAAGTATCACCAGCACGAAAATCTGGAACATTTTTACCTTCAATTTGTTTTGCTTCAAATTGTTCTATATATTTATTTTTCATAAAAAATCCCTTATTTTTTGCGTTCATGCTCTAAAAATAAATCTGGACGAAAAAATTTCGTTTTGCAAGACGCCAAAGTAGTTTTTAAACTTGCAATTCTAGCGTGATTACCCTTTAAAAACTCTGAAGGAGTATAAAATTTTTTATTTTTTTTCTCAAAAATAAAAGGTTTTGAAAAAGCAGGCGCTTCGAGTAAATTATTTTCAAAGCTTTCTTCTTCCAAACTTTCCATATTTCCTAAAACCCCGTTAACATTTCTTAAAATTGCATCACACATTACAAGCGCAGGTAATTCTCCTCCAGTTAAAATAAAATCCCCTATACTAAAAACTTCATTCGCAAAAATTTCAAGCACTCTTTCATCTATACCTTCATAGCGCCCACATACAAAAACTATATGTTCTTTTTTACTTAAGCGTTTGGCGTCTTTTTGATTAAAGGTTTTACCACTTGGATTTAAAAAAATAAAATAGGGATTTTCTTTTTTTTCTTGAATACTTCTTAGCACCTCATACATAGGTTCAGCTTGCATCAAAAGTCCAGCTCCACCACCTATTTTATAATCATCGACTTTATGATAAGAATTTTTAGAAAAATCTCTTGGATTATAAAAATTAAGTTTGAAAAGTTTTTTTTCTTTTGCTCTTGCAAGTATAGAATCTTGAAAGTAAAATTCCATAAGATTAGGGAACAAAGAAACGAAACTAAATTTCATGAATTTTCTAAAATTAAAAAAGCATCTTGCGTGCAAAAAATCTGTCGTTTTTCTATATCTATATTTTTAACAAATTTATCCAAATATGGAATAAAAAATATTTTAGGATATTTTTTTTCAACCCATTTTTCATCACTTTGAATTTCAAATAAATAAGAAGCTCCAGTTTCCAAGATATCAACCACTTTACCTAATCTTTTATCTTCTTCAAAAACTTCACACTCTAAAATATCAAAATAAAAAAACTCATCTTTTTTTAATTTACAAGTTTGTCTGCTTTTCTCGATACTCTGAAAAAGAATAAGATTAGTTAATTCTTTGGCCTTTTCTATATCTTCATAATTTTCAAATAAAACAGTAGAATTGTTTGCATTATAATGCTTAATCTTTAACATTTCTTTGGTGTTTTTTATAAAAAAAGTAGCATCTTTTTTAAATTGAGAAGAAAAGTCGCTCAGGTTATGCAATTTTACATAACCCTTAAGACCCACAGTTTTACCAAGTTTTGCAACTTGAACAAAATCTTTTTCACTCAAGTGCTTTTACCGTTACTCTATAAGAACTTGCATCCTTGCTCTTATAAGCAGAGATTACGGTTTTTATAGCATTGATCATTTTTCCATTTTTACCTATAAGCTTACCTGTATCAACCTTATGTGCAAAAAGAACAATCTCAAAAAAATTTTCACTTAATTCAATTTTTTGAGTATCAATCTGTTCAGGATAATCTGCAATTAATTTTGCGTATTCTCTAAGAAAATTCTCTACCATGATTATTTGCTAGTGATAGAAGCAACTTTATCGCTAAGTTTTGCACCAACGCTTTTCCAATAAGCTAAACGCTCTGCATCAACTTTAATTACTTCAGGTTCTACCATAGGATTATAATACCCAATACTTTCTATCCAACCACCATCACGACGTTTTCTACTGTCCGTAACTACAATACGATAAAATGGTCTTTTGGTTCTACCCATTCTTGTAAGTCTAATAACTGTCATTTACACTCCTTAAAAATTAAAAATTTTATTTATAGATACTATAAAAAGTATTTATAAATAAAATTTAAAACTGTCTTCTAGCTTGACTCATCATTTGTGTCAAACTCTCCATTCCTTTTTTACCTGAAAATCTTTTTGCAAGTTTTGCTGCATTGCTAAATTGTTTTAAAAAACGATTGACTTCTACCTGAGAAAGACCTGCTCCCTCTGCTATACGACGCTTTCTAGCATTATTTAATAAATCAGGATTTTCTCTTTCTTTTGGAGTCATTGAAGAAATCATTGCTTTAATGCGTATGATTTCTTTAGAATTATCCAAATCTATATCTTTTACCGCATTTGCCATTCCACCAAGTCCTGGTATCATACCGATTAAAGACTTCATACTTCCTAATTTTTTAATACTTTCCATTTGGTTAAGAAAATCATTAAAATTAAATTCACCTTTTTTAATTTTTTGATTGAGTTTTTTAGCCTCTTTTTCATCAATAATCGCAGCAGTTTTTTCAGCTAAAGTTGCCAAATCACCCTCACCCATAATACGACTTACTATACGATCTGGTATAAAAACTTCTAAATCTGCTACTTTTTCACCCACACCAATAAATCTTAAAGGAATACCGATTTGTTTTGCTATACCTAAGGCTACTCCACCTTTAGTATCTGCATCAAATTTTGATAAAATTACCCCACTGATACCTAAAACTTCATTAAAACTAGCAGCAGTCTTAACCCCATCTTGACCACTCATTGCATCAGCAACATAAAAAATCTCATCAGGATTTAAGACATCCTTAACTGCTCTTAACTCATCCATCAAAGCTTCATCTATAGCCAAACGTCCAGCAGTATCCACAAGCAAAACATCCACCATAGAACTTTCAGCCTTTTTTAAAGCCTCTTTAGCAACCCTAATAGGATCTTTTTCATTTTCTATGAAGAAAAGTTCAATTTCATTAGCTTCACAAAGTTGTCTTAGCTGCTCCACTGCCGCTAAACGCTGTAAATCACAAGCTGCAACTAAAACTTTTTTATTGCGTAATTTTAAATAATTTGCAAGTTTGATAGTGCTTGTAGTCTTACCGCCCCCTTGCAAACCTGCCATTAGAACTACTGTTGGGGGTTTAGAAGCAAAAACAAAACCTTGATTTTTGCCATTGACACTTAAAATATTTTCTAAATTTATTTTAATGGCATTTAAAAATTGTTTTTGACCTATTCCGTTTTGCTTTGCATCTTCTTCTATCAAAGTCAAAAGCTCTTTAGTTACCTTATGGTGAACATCTGCTTTTAAAAGAGCTTTTTTTAAGGTTTCTAAAGCGTTCTTAAGTGCTTTTTCATCATCAACAAAACGTAATTTATTAATCGCTGATTTAAAAGATTCGCTGACTAACTCAAACACTTTATCACCTTTCTATAAAATTTTTAAATTAAACCTTGCATTATACAAAATTTTTTCTTAAATGGCTTTAAAAATCTAAATTTTTTATATCAAAGCCAAATTTTGCAAAACCACTATCTAAATTAGCCCTAAAATGATAATTAAAAATTTTAATTTCATAGCTATGCAAATACATTCTATCGCTTGAAATTTTAGCATATTTTTCATCACCTACAACGCCATGTTTTATAAATTTAGCATGCACTCTGATTTGATGAGTTCTACCTGTTTGAATAACTATTTTTGCTAAGGTTTTTTTTGACTGCATCATGATAGGAGTAATGATACTTAAGGCACTTAAACCATCTTTTGAAACTTTACTTAACGCCCCGCCTTTTACTTTTATAGTAAAAATAGGTTCATTCACTTCAACCTCTTCAGCCAAAACCCCATCTAAAACCGCAATATAACTTTTATAAACCCTGTGTTTTTTAAATTCTTCTATACAAAGCTTTCTAAAATCTTCATCTTTACAAAGCAAAATCACACCACTTGTTTCTTTGTCTAAACGATTTAAAAGCTTGGCATTAAATTTTTTCTCTAAATCTTCACTCACATAAGCATAAGGTTTATTAATAGCAATAATCTTATCATCTTCAAAAATAATTTGAGGATTTTTAGCTTTTATCACATTAAATCTTGCCTTATCGCTCATCAAAGCTCTAGCAACCACAACTTTTTTTCCATATGAAAAAACACAACCCTTATCAATCAAATCTTTAGCTTCACGATTTGAAATTTTTTCTTGCAAAGCTAAGAGTTTATAAGCTTTTTCTTGCATCAATTCCCTTTTGTATAGTTTGTATGATAAGATCTAAATTTTCTTTTTTGGAAATTTTAGCTTTTAAATTTAAATAATGAACTTTATCATTTAAATCCTTTAATTTTTCACAAAAATATACATTTTCCACTTCTTCAAACAAAACCTTTTGATTGTGAATAAATTTCCCACTGATTAATACATTGTCAAAATATGCCGCTTCTATAGGATTGTGTCCTCCTATGCCTTCTATGAAAGAACCTCCAAGCACAACAACATCAGAAATTGCATAAAAATTTACAAGCTCCCCTAAAGCATCTAAAAGCAAAATTTTTTTAGAAAATTTCTTATTTTCATCTTTTAAAGAACTAAATTTTTCAAATTCTAAACCTTTGTTTAAAAGCAAATTTTCAACTTCTTTAAAACGTTCAGGGTGTCGTGGGGCGATAATGAGTTTTTCATTTTCTTCTAGTTTAAAATGATCAAGCAAAAGCTCTTCTTCATCTTTATGCGTACTGGCAAAAATGATAAGTTTTTCCTTAGGTTTGGTATAAATTTTATTATTTTTAATTTCTAAATTTGCCTTAATATTTTTAAAAATTTTAACATTTTTAGCTCCCAAACTTTCAAGTCTTGCTTTATCTAAATCACTTTGAGCAAAAACTTCATCAATATAAGAAAAAATTTTTTTATAAAAAAAAGAAAATCTTTGATAAGAATGATAAGACTTATCAGATATTCTCGCATTAAGCAAAATAATCTTAGCCTTATAAATACGTGCTATAAAAACAAGCATAAGCCAATATTCTGCTTCAAAAATTACCAAAACCTTACAAGGCTTAAGCCAAAAAGGCAAAAAATTTTCAAAAGCAAGATAATTTACCTTTTTACAAAATTCTTTTGCACATTCAAAACCTGTTTGAGTAATAGTAGTTATTCTTGAATCAAATTTCAAAACCAAAGCTTTAATACTTCTTACCTCCCCGTAAGAACAAGCATGAAAATGTACATCAGCTTTTTCTTGATGTAAATTTTTATAAAGAAAAAATCGAGATTTTAAACTAATTTTGTATTTGGATTTTAAAAAAGAAAGTAAAAGAATAAAGACGGCACAAAATAAAAATGCCGTCCAAGTTAAAAAATAATAAAAAAAGATCAATTTTGTTCTTCTTGCTCTTTATAAAGAATTCTTCCGCAATGAGGACAAGTTACAATCTCTTCACCTTTTACAACGGACAGATAAGTCTTATCGTAAATTTTCATAAAACATCCATAGCATGCTTGTTTTTTAACAGGAACTACAGCAGTATTCTTCGCCCATTTGCGAATTTTCTCATAAAAACTTAAAACTTTTTGATTCATCTCACTCACAAGTTTAGTTTTTTTATCATAAACACTCATTCTATCTTTTTCAAGAACTTCCATTTCAGATTTAATGCTTACTCTAATCTCGTTAATATTTTGCTCTTGTTTGATTTTTTCTTCTTCAAGTTCTTTTTTATAAGTTTCTTTATTCTCTAAAATTTTATCTAGTCTTACAATCTCATCATTTGCAGCGTCTAATTGCTCTTTTGCAATATCTTCTTCAATTTTTAAAGCATTAGCTTCTTTTTCTGTTTTTACCACACCACTTTTTTTAGAAAGATCTTTAATTTTTGCTGAAAACTCGGAAATATGAGCATTATTTTGTATTTTTTGATTTTCTATATCTTTGATTTCTTCATCGATTTTTTCTAAATCTGCGTTGATTTTTTCTATTTTTAACTCAGCATCTTTTAAAGTCTTATTAATACTGTCTATTTTTGGTTCATAACTATCAATTTCTTGATCTATTTTTGATAAAAGCACTAATTGTTCGAGATATTTATTCATTTATTTTCCTTAAAAATATTGAAATGGATTTTTTGAAACTGTTATTATAACTTGTAGCGGCAAATTTTTCAAGTCTTTTGCTAAACATTGAGAAAAATATCTCTCACTTTCAAAATGACCCAAATCAATAAGACTGATTTGATTACTAAGCGCCTCTAAAGCTTGATGATATTTAAAATCTCCACTTAAAAAACAATCCGCATCTACTTTAGAAATTAAATCCCCGCCACTTCCAGTACATATAGCAATGCGCTTAATGTCTTTTTTGCCACAATCACTTACACGTAAAATTTGCAAATTTAACTTTTTTTTCACCCAGTCACACAAAGCTTCAAAAGACATAGAATTTTCCACATAAATTAAAAATTTATCTTTAAAAGAAATTTTAAAACCTAAAATTTCTTCCGTAAAATAAGTATTTAAATGACTTAAATCGTAATTTGTATGCATACTGATTAAAGAAATATTTTTATAAATCATTTCTTTGATAAAAGCCCTAGGATAAGTCTTGTCATATAAATCTTTTAAACCTTTAAATATCAAAGGATGGTGTGTGATAATTAAAGAATTTTCACTCGCTTCTTTAATGATATTTTCATCAATATCTAAGCTTAAATAAACAGTTGAAATTTCACTATCCCTATCTCCAAGCAAAATTCCACTATTATCCCATGATTCTTGGATATTAAAGGGACTTAATTGATCTAAAAAATTATAAATTTCACTCAGCTTCATTTAAATTTTTCTTATAAATTTCAGCACAATTTTTTGAAAGTTCACGAATTTTTAACATATAATCTTGTCTTTGTGCTACAGAAATTGCTCCTCTTGCATCTAAAAGATTAAAAGTATGTGCAGCAAGCATACAATAATCATAAGCAGGTAAAGCTAGTCCTTGTTCTAAAATATTTTTACATTCTTTGTAAGAATTTTCAAACTGCTCATTTAAGATTTTAACATCACTTACTTCAAAATTGTATTTACTAAATTCATATTCACTTTGCTTATGCACATCTGCGTATTTAATTTTTTCTCCATTAAATTCACTCCAAACTATATCATAAACATTATCAACATTTTGAAGATACATGGCTATTCTTTCAAGACCATAGGTAATTTCAGCACTTACTAAATCTACTGCTATACCGCCAACTTGCTGAAAATAAGTAAATTGAGTAACTTCCATACCATCAAGCCATACTTCCCAGCCTAAACCCCAAGCACCCAAACTTGGACTCTCCCAATTATCTTCAACAAAACGAATATCATGACTTTTTAAATCAAAACCCAAATTTTCAAGACTTTTAAGATATAATTCTTGAATATTATCAGGACTAGGTTTAATTAAAACTTGAAATTGATAATAAGCACCTAAGCGATTAGGATTTTCACCATAACGTCCATCAGTAGGCCTTCTACTTGGAGCCACATAAGCAGCTGCCCAAGATTTTTTTCCTAAACTTCTTAAAAAAGTTGCTGGATGAAAGGTTCCTGCACCTGCTGGCATATCATAAGGTTGCATAATCGCACAACCTTGCTCTTGCCAATAATTTTGTAAATTAAGTATCATTTGTGAAAAAGTCATTGTATCTCTCTTTATTGTTCCATATTTTCAATAGGTTTTTCTAAATTTTTATTCATTTCCAAATCAGGCTCTGTCTTAGCTCCAAAAATTTCTGCAGTTTTACTCCACATTAATTTATATTTACGCTTGAGAAATTCTATCTCTTCACGCGCATGTTTTAACTCATTGTTTAAGGTTTCTATAGTTTTTCTATCTTCATCATAAAGCTCTTGCATAGAATAAAGGGCATCTTTTAAAAATTTATTTTCATTTTTTAATGCTTCAAGTGTTTCATCTTTAGCATCTAAAACTTTTTCATGTAAATTTAAAATAGTTCCTATTGTTTTTTCAACAAAACTTTCTCCTGCTAAAGTCATTGAATTTACCATTGCAGTTTGAGATTTTGCAGAACTAGGCACTACACTAAAAGTACCTTGATGGGCTTCGATGTAAATTTTACCCTCTTCTTCTTTAAAATTTAAAGCCCCATTGGCCATCATACCCTTAACCACATCTTCATTTAAATGCACAAGTTTACAAAATTCTTCAAGTTCAAGATAGGTTTGCATTTTTATCCCTTATAATAAAACTTCTACTTCTTTTGAATCAGATACAAGTTTTTTTTCTTTTTCAAGACGATCTTCTTTAAGCTTTTGTGCTAAATCAACATCATAAATAGCTAAAATTTGCATAGCCAAATAAGCAGCATTGATTGCTCCAGCCTTACCAATAGCTAAAGTTCCTACAGGAATTCCACTAGGCATTTGCACCGTAGAAAACAAAGAATCCATACTTGCAAGATTGCTTCCTGACATAGGCACTCCTAAAACAGGTTTTGTTGTATAAGCTGCAACAGCTCCAGCTAAATGCGCTGCCATTCCAGCTGCTGCTATAAAAACCTTCACACCTTTTTCTTCAGCATTTGCAATATACTCTTTTGTTCTTTTTGGACTACGATGAGCTGATGAGATGATAAGTTCATACTTTACACCAAAACTTTCTAAAGTTTTAGCAGCCTCTTTCATAGTCTCATAATCACTCTTGCTTCCCATTAAAATAGAAACAAAATTCATCTATATTTCCTTTCTTAAAAAACTTAATGCACTGATTTTATTTGGTAATTGGATTTCATGTTCATTACCGCTATGAATTTCGCTAAATTCTTTATTGTTTTTAGCAATAAGTTTTTTAAACTCTATAAAATATTTACCCTCTTTTTGATAAATTTTACCTAGTTCATTATCGCAAGTTTGAATCACATCGCCTAAAGGGGTTAAAATTTCATAAGGCGTGTTTAAAACGATTTTCCCTTTACATTTAAAAAATCTTCCATCTTCGCTTATAGCATGCACTTGATGAGAACCTTCTTCTATGCTTGTATTATGATTTTGTGTGTCGGTTTTTTCTAAAGGACGCGAAACAAGATAGCCATCTGTAAAACCACGATTTTTAAGTGTAGCAATCTCTTTTTCATACTTACTTGACTCAAATTTACCCTCTAAAGCATCTTGTATGGCCATTTTATAAGTCCTTGTTGTAAGCGCAACATAATATTCGCTTTTAGTACGCCCTTCTATTTTAAAAGCACTGATACAATTTTCTTGCATGATTTTTTCTATATAAGAACAAAGATTTAAATCTTTAGAATTAAAAATATGAGTACCATTTTCATCTTCTTCTAAGCGAAATAAAGTGCCATTTTCTGGATTTTTAGCATAAAGCTCATAATTAAATCTACAATCATTTGCACAAGATCCACGATTGCTCATTCTTCCACTTTGCACAGAGCTTATTAAACAACGCCCTGAATAAGCAAAACACATAGAACCATGCACAAAAGCTTCAAGTTCAATATCGCAATTTTCCTTTAAAGCTTTAGCGTCTTTAAGCCCTAATTCTCTGGCAATTACAACCCTTTTAGCACCCATATCCTTATAAACTTGAGCATCTAAATAATTTAAAATATTTGCCTGAGTAGAAACATGTAAAGAAATTTCAGGTGCAAGTTCTTTAACAAGACGCATAGCTCCAACAGAAGCTACAATAAAAGCATCAGGTTTCATCTCACGCAATTTTAAAATATGTCTTTTTAAACCTTCAATTTGAGAACTCAAATGAAAACCATTTAAAGTAACATAAATTTTCTTACCACGCTCATGAGTATATTTGATAGCTTCTTCAAAACTTTCATAATTAAATTCTCTTGCAGTGCGTGATCTTAAAGAAAAATTATTCACACCCGCATAAACCGCATCTGCGCCATAAGCTAAAGCAATTTTTAATTTTGTGAAATTTCCTGCAGGAGCTACTATTTCAGGAATGATCATTTTTGCCCTAAACTTGCAATTAAAGCTTCTATATCATCATTACTTACAACATCAGCAGTACTATCACCTTCAATATGCACTGCAGAACTTACACGTTTTTTATCATCAATTTTACCTTCAAATAAGGAACTCATATAACGGCTTAAAGCACGCATTACATTAATAACACGTTCGATTTTTTGACGATGTATATCTTGATACTGCATTGCATCCATTGCCATCATCACTTCATCTTGTCCGCTTTGAAGATTTCCGACAATCTCCTTAGAACTTTTTTTAGCTTGATTGTTTAATTCTAAAACTTCACTGAAACTTTCCACATTAGGAAATTTTTCATTAAGTTTAGAAAAAATATCAATATTTTTTTCTATTGCTTTATTTATTTCTTTGAGTAAACTTTCAGAATCCGCAAAAAAATTATTAATACTTTCAAGCTTATCCATCATTTCCGTTGCTTTAAGCTCGCTATCTTTTGTAACATCATCTAACTGATGTACAACTTTATGCTCCTGATTTGGTGGGGGTGGTGGCCATACTACACTAGGATTAGGTTTGTAATCAGCTATTTTGACATCTTCTAACATCAAAGCATCTTCTTCGGTATTCGATTCTTCGGTTTTTACCTCTGCTTCTGTCTCTGAATCAAGATCAACATCACCATTCATCAAAGCATCAAGCTCTTCTTGAGTCATTTTTTTCCCTTTTTTAAATCTAGATTTTCAATAATTGCTCAAAATTATAATCAATTTTATCTAAAACAAAAATATAAATTTTTATTTTTTAATCTTTTTAAATTAAATTTTTAAATTTATTAAAAAAAATATATTAATTAAATCTTAATTAAAAATTTTATGATATAATTTTATAAATTTAATTACATAAAGGAGTAAAAATATGGGAAAATTTGTTAATAATATAGATGATTTTTTCAAATTTTGCAAACAAAATGAAGTGCTTTTTGTTGATTTTCGTTTTACAGATATGATAGGAACTTGGCATCATATTACCTATAATCTTCATGCAATCAATGAAGAAACATTTCAAACTGGCATTCCATTTGATGGAAGCTCAATTCATGGATGGCAACCTATAGAAAAATCAGATATGATTTTAAAACCTGATGCTCAAAGTGCTTTTTTAGATCCTTTTACGGCTGATCCTACTATCATAGTATTTTGTGATGTGTATGATATTTACAAAGGACAAATGTATGAAAAATGTCCAAGAAGCATAGCAAAAAAAGCAATAGAACACCTTAAAAATAGTGGCATAGCTGATACTGCTTACTTTGGACCAGAAAATGAATTCTTTGTTTTTGATAGTGTAAAAATAGTTGATACTACTCATTGTTCTAAGTATGAAGTTGATACCGAAGAAGGAGAGTGGAATGATGATAGAGAATTTACCGATAGCTACAATACTGGACACAGGCCAAGAAACAAAGGTGGATATTTTCCAGTTCAGCCAATTGATTCTTTAGTAGATATTCGTTCTGAAATGGTTCAAACCCTTGAAAAAGTAGGTCTTAAAACTTTTGTTCATCATCATGAAGTTGCACAAGGACAAGCTGAAATAGGAGTAAATTTTGGCACGCTTGTAGAAGCAGCTGACAATGTTCAAATTTATAAATATGTTGTAAAAATGGTAGCTCATTTAAATGGCAAAACTGCCACTTTTATGCCAAAACCTTTATACGGAGATAATGGCAATGGTATGCATGTTCATATGAGCTTATGGAAAAATGGAGTAAATTTATTTTACGATAAAGATGGATACAGTGGACTTAGTCAAACTGCTATAAATTATATAGGTGGAATTTTAAAAAATGCTAGAAGTGTTGCAGCTTTTACAAATCCAAGTTCCAACTCTTACAAAAGAATAGTTCCTGGCTTTGAAGCTCCTTGTATTTTAACTTATTCTTGCCAAAACAGATCAGCAAGTTGTCGCGTTCCTTATGGCATAGGTAAAAATTCAGCTCGTATAGAAATTCGCTTCCCTGATAGCACTGCTAATCCTTATTTAGCTTTTGTTAGTCTTTTAATGGCAGGTCTTGATGGAATCAAAAATAAAACCATTCCTGTGGGTCCTATGGATGAAAATTTATTTGATCTTACTTTGGATGAAATACGTGAAAAAGGGATAGAGCAATTACCACATACTCTAAGAGGAAGTTTGGAAGCTTTAATCCGACATAATTCTTATTTAAAACCTGTAATGAGCGATATTTTTATCGATGACTATCAGCATTTAAAATTTGAAACACAAGTTTGGCCAGTAGAAGCTCGTCCAACTGCTTATGAATTTAAAACTTGCTACTCTTGCTAAAAAATTTAATGGCGTTTAACACGCCATTAAACAAAAAAGAATTAAAAATTATTTATTTTATATCAACTATCGCTTAAGCTGATTTACAATTCCTAGCATATCATCACTTGTTGTAATGGCCTTAGAACCCGCTTCATAAGCTCTTTGTCCTGTGATAAGATCTGTCATTTCTTCAACAAGCTGAACATTACTAAGTTCTATAAATCCATGTCTTATTGTTCCAAGCCCATCTTGTCCTGCTATACCCGCAACAGGTGCACCACTTGCTCCTGTTTCAAGATAAAGATTATCACCCATAGAATGAAGACCCGCTGGATTTATAAACTGAACTAGCTCCACTTGGCCAATTTGAGTTTCTTGTTGCTCCCCTGGTAGCATTACAGAAACGGTTCCATCTGTAGCAACATTAATTGCTGTTGCGCCTTCAGGTATTGTCATTTCAGGTAAAAGTCTATAACCATCTGAATTTACAATATTACCTTCATTATCTTTTGTAAATTGCCCATTTCTAGTATATCCTATAGTGCCATCAGGAAGTTGTATTTGAAAAAACCCATTACCTGCAATAGCCATATCAAGACCATCAGTACTTGTTGATTTTAAATTTCCTTCAGTAAAAACTTTAGTTACCGCTGTTGGACGCACACCCACACCCACTTCTATACCCGAAGGAGAAAGAGTAGTAGCTGAAGTTGAAGTTCCTGCATACTTCATAACTTGATACATAAGATCAGCAAATTCTGCGCGACTTTTCTTAAAACCTGCTGTATTAACATTGGCGATGTTATTTGAAGTAACATCAATTTGTGTTTGCTGCGCTACCATTCCTGTAGCAGCAGTATGAAGTGATCTCATCATTTTTAATCCTTTTTTATTTTATTTTAAATTATTTAACAGCTGCAAGCTTATTGATAGCTTCTTGATTTAAGTCATCCATATGAGCTGTCATAACTTTTTGATACATTTCTACCATTCTGTTTGCTTCAATCAGTCCTACCATTTCAGTAACTGGATTAACATTTGATCCCTGAGAAAAACCTTGGCGAATAGCATTGGAGTTTTTCAAATCTCTAATACGGGTTAGATCATCTATTTTATAGACATTATCCCCATCTTTTTGCAAAGCTCTTATATCATCTACTTGTGCTACAAATAATCTTGCATTTTGAGCTCCATCAACTTCAATGCTTCCGTTTTTATCAACGCTAATTTGAACAGCACCATTAGGAATGCGTATGCCAGCATTCTGAGGATTATTAAAATAATCACTACTTAATACCTTGTATCCTTGCTTATTTACCAAATAACCCTCATCATCAAGTTGAAAATTTCCATCTTTGGTTAATCTTACTTCTCCATCTTTGGTCTGAACCAAATAAAAAGCATCTTCTCTAGTCATTGCCAAATCCAAAGGATTGTTTGTGGCCTTTAAAGAACCTAGGCTAAAATCCGTATATTCTTGAGAAACTTGTGGGATTCCATCTATTGTAGTATTTACAAAACGAGATGCATCTCTTGTGTGATTTTCTATAGGCAACTCATCCTGAGTTTCTTTAAAAATCCTTTTAAAATCTGCAATAACCACATCATCTCTTTTGTATCCGCTTGTATTAATATTGGCAAGATTATTAGTAATCACATCAAGTTTATTAAACTGAGTTACCATTCCGCCAGTTGCTTGATAATATCCATTTTGCATATTTTCACCTATAAATTTAAGATTTTATAACTATAAAAGCAAAGAGTGTTCCAACTTTTAAAAACAAAGAAAAATAAATATTTGAAAGATTATTAGGAGAGAATTTTAAACTATAAAAAGCAAGATTTGACTCAATCTTGCTTTAAAAATCAATTTTAATCCATTTGACGACGCAAGAAAGTTGGTGTTTCAATTTGCGCCATTATCTCTTCATCGTAACCACCGCTTACCTTTTTAAGACTTAAATAAGGATTTTTCTTAGAAGCTTGAGCTTCTTCGGTAGATTTTTTAGCTACTGTATCTTTATCTTCAAACCCTGTCGCAATAATAGTTACTTCAACTCTATCTTCCATGCTATCATCTGTAGTAGAACCAAAAATAATCTTAGCATTTTCATCAACAATTTCTTGTATACTATTTGCTGCTGCCGAAATTTCAAACAAAGAGCAATTAGAACTTGTTTTAAAATGTAAAATAACTCCCTTGGCACCTTTAATATCCATTCCATCAAGCAAAGGAGATTCTATAGCGTTTGAAAGAGCCTCTTCTATAGCATTTTCACCGCTAGCACTACCAACACCCATAAGCGCGAGTCCGCGATGACTCATGATGGTTCTTACATCCGCAAAGTCAACATTAATATCTCCATTATCAAGTAAGATAGACACCATACCTTTTACAGCACGAGCTAAAATATCATCAACCAACCTAAAAGCATCTTTAATACCTGCTTTTTTATCAATAATGCTCAATAATTTTTCATTTTGAATTACAAGAATAGAATCACTTTCTTTTTTAAGCTCAAGGAGACCGCTTTCAGCAAGTTTTTTTCTTTGTTTTCCTTCGAATGCAAAAGGCATAGTTACAACAGAAACAGTTAAAGCTCCAATCTCTTTAGCTGCTTGTGCAATAACTGGAGTGGCACCCGTTCCAGTACCTCCACCAAAACCTGAAGCAATAAATACAATATCACTTTGACTAAGACTTGCTTTTATTTCTTCAAAACTTTCTCTAGCACTTTCTGCACCTACTTCAGGAAGCATACCAGCGCCCAAACCTTTAGTTTTTTTCTCGCCAAGTTGAATTTTAGTTTTTGCTAATGAAATTGAAATAGCTTGTGCATCAGTATTCGCTGCAATTAAATCAAGATCATTTAATCCCATTTTAACCATATGGTTAATCATATTACCGCCACCGCCACCGCAGCCTATAACCTTAATTTTTGCACCTTTATTATGTTGCATTTCTTCTACTAAAAATTCACTCATAAAAATTTCTCCTTGTTAAAATTGATTCATAATTTTATGCCAGATATTTGAAAAAACACTAGGTTTTTTTTCTTTTGGCTCTTTAAAATCTAATTGTTCTTGTATTGCAATTGTATCATTTTCTTGCAAATTTTCATCAAAAAAATCAGATTTTATTTCACTTTCTGTATCTTTTTGCAAAACAATATCTTGTTTAATTTGACGATTAAAATTTTCAATTTCCCCTTTATATCTTAATTTCTCATTAGAATCAAGTTCATAAGGCGTAAAATATCCCGCTCCATATAAACAAAGTCCTATAGCACAAGTATTTTCAGGATCATTAAAAATTTCACTAAAACCAGTAATCAAATCTTTTCTTGCAGTAGCCAGTCTAACTGAGCGATTATCAAATATTGCAGGAGCTAGCTCATCAATACCTGCTAACTTAGTCATTCCACCTGTTAAAACAACTCCGCCACCTATAGCATTGGCATAACGATTATCACTTAAGATTTTTGCCAAAATCATCAAAGTTTCTTCCGCTCTTGCATAAATTACGTTTGAAATAATATCCAAAGAAACTTCATTAACCTTTCTTTCATCACCCATTGAAGGAATTTGTATAAGGGTATTAGGCTGTTGTGAAAGAGCTGCATAATTAAGCTTGATTTTTTCTGCTTCTTTTAAAGGTGTATGCAATGCCATTGATAAATCTTGAGTGATATTAATCGAGCCAATTTGCAAACAATCATTATATCTAATTGAATTTCCAGTATGAACAACCATATCACAAATCGCTCCACCCATATCAATCAAAACAGCACCTAATTCCTTTTCGCTATCATCTAAACAAGCTATAGCTGAAGCATATCCTGAAAGAACTATATTATCCACTCTTAAATCAGCTAATTCAACTGCTTTCTTAAGATTTTTAATATGAGATTCTTGTGAAATCACTATATGGGTTGAAACTTCTAAACGATTGCCACTCATTCCCAAAGGATCATCAACATGTTCAAGATCATTAACCTTAAAATTATAAGGCAAAACATGGATAATTTCATAACCACTTGGTAGATTGGCAGTATGCTTAGCTGTACTTACAGCACGATGAATTTCTTTAATGCCTATTTCATGATTTGGAATATTAACAACACCTATGCTATCAACGCTTTTAGTATAAGCACCTGATATAGACACCACAACCCTATCATAATGAACTCCGCTCATCATCTCAGCACTTCTAACAGCCTCTTCAATAGATTTAGAAGCAAGCTCTATATTGGTAATGGCACCTTTTTTAACCCCGTTGGTTTTCGACTTGGAAAAACCAATAATTTTTAATCCATCTTCATCTTTTTGAGCAATAATGGCACAAGTCTGGGTTGAGCCTAAGTCAATTCCTAATATATTCAAAATCAATTCCCTTTATAATAAATTTTTATCGGATATATCTTTTTAAGTTCATCAACAAGTTCTTGCTTAAGCTCATTTGCTTTTAAATTTTGCAAATTTTGTTCAAGCATAGTTTTGTATTGTTCAAATTTATCGGAGTTCATATCTAATTTTTGTTTATTTATTTTATATAATATTGCTTTATTGTCATTAATGACCACATAAGAACTATTTTGATCAGTATTAAATACATTCATTAAAAAATAAGCAAATTCAGAATCGTTTAATATTTTATCGCTAACCTTTACACTCTCGCGAGAACTATCTCGACTTACAAAGCCTATATCATCGCCTTTAAAATTTACTAAACTATTTTTAGCTTTTTCTTCTAAATTTTTTCTAGCTTGTTCGCTTAAATACATAGGTAAAACTTCTTCTCTAGCTTCTTCAAAAGTTTTATTTCTTATAGGATCTACTTTATTTAGTTTAACTATGATATATCCGTTATTATAAGGTGCTGGCCGTAAAACATCTCCATTTTTAGCTTTATTCAAAAGATCAATTGGATAATAAACATCAGATTCACTAATATTTTGATCTTTTTGAAAATTATCTTTCCCATTTTTTAAATCTAAAAATTTAGCATTAGCCACATTCTTTAGTTGCATTAAGGCGTAATCTTTAGCAACTTCATTTTTAGCAGACTGAAAATCCATCACTTTACCTGCAAAATCTTTATATTTTAGTTTATTTTCATCTTGATTATAAAATTTTTCTAATTCTTTGTCGTCAATTTTCTCATTGCTAACTGGCAAAAAATAAGTTGAAATTTCATATATTTTTTTAGTTTTATAATCTTCTTTATGTTCATTCCAAAGCTTTTTTAAATCCTCTTCGTTAATCTTAATATTTTTTTTGTCATAATCAATTTTTGCAATACTTAAAGCATCTTGCATGAAATAACTAGAAGCTAACATTTTTAATTCCTCATCTTTGCTAGGAATATTAAAAATTTGATTAAGTTTATCGGTAATTACTTCATTTGCAAGTTGTGTTTCATAATCTTTTGGAGCTAAATTATTGGCATTTAAAAGTTCATAATAAATTGTTTTGTTAAAATCCCCTGTAGGATCTTGAAATTCTCTAGTATTTGCAAGTTTTTGTAAAATTTGATTCTCGTTCACACCAATACCCAAATCTTTGGCAAAATTTAACAAAAGCTTATCTTCAACAAGAGAGCTTAAAGCTATATTTTTAATGCCTAGTTGCTCAGCATTTTCTGGAGTTAAAGCACCATTGCTAATTTGATTATAATAACTTAAAATTTGTCTATATCTAGTATCAAATTCGCTAAAACCTATCTTTTCATTTCCTACAGTTGCAACACTCGAACTTCTATTGAGATTAAAATCATAAGCACCCCAACCTAAAAAGCCAGCGCCAACAAAAGCTATAGTACTAACCCATATAGTAACAACAAGATATTTTTTGTGATGTTGCATCCAAGTAAGCATATCATTCCTTGATTAAATTTAAACCAGATATTGTATCGTAGAAGTGTTTAAGTGGAGTTTAATTATAAAATTTTTACCAAAAAATATTTGTTCTTTAAATTTTATGATTTTTACAATGAAATTTAGTTATAATTATAGTTTATAAAAATTTATTAGGATTGATTTTGGAAATTCCTCATATCCCAGTTTTACTTAATGAAGTTCAAGAGATTTTTAAAAATCTTAAAACAGGTTATTTTTTAGACTGCACTTTAGGATTTGGCGGACATAGTGAAGCTTTGCTTAAAAATCATCCTGATCTTAAATTCATTGCTTGTGATCAAGATCAACAAGCTTTAAAATTTTCTAAAAAACGTCTTAAAGATTTTCGCAATAGGATAACTTTTATGCAAAGTAATTTTAGTGAAGTTTTAGAAAAAATTTCACATAAAGAAGAATTAAGAGGTATTTTAGCAGACATTGGAGTTTCTTCATTTCAGCTTGATAATAACGAAAGAGGTTTTAGTGTAAATTCTGACTTTTTGGATATGAGAATGAATCAAAACTCCAAAATATCAGCTTATGAGATTATTAATACTTATACAAAAGAGCAATTAACTTCCATTTTTAAAGATTATGGAGAATTACATGATGCACATTTTATTGCTGAAAAAATTTGCCTAGAAAGAAGTAAAAATCCAATCAAAAGCGCCAAAGAGCTTTATCAAATCATAGGAAAAGGTAAACAAAATCATAGAAAAATTTCCAAAGCTACTTTAGCATTTCAAGCCATTAGAATAGAAGTAAATCAAGAACTTAAAGTGCTTAAAGATTTTCTTGAACATTTAGAAAATTTAAAACCAAAAAATTGCATTTTAGCTATCATTAGCTTTCATTCTTTAGAAGATAGAATAGTAAAACAATTTTTCAAAAAATGGTCAAAAAACTGCATTTGTAATGAAAAAATAATGCGTTGCGAATGTGGAAATAACCATAGCCTAGGACAAATAATAACTAAAAAAGCTATAAGTGCGAGCAAGGAAGAACTTTTAAAAAATTCTCGCTCTAGTTGTGCTAAAATGCGGGCTTTTTATTTTAATAATTTGGACAATAAATAATGCTAGAAGATGATTTTATAAAAGAACGCCAAAACATACGCCAAAAAATGCTGAAATTTTCTCGCGCCATAAATCAAGGCAAACCGCTTGATGATGATTTAAGAGATGAAATTTCTAGCGATGATATTTTAAGACGTCGTTTTAAAAAAAAGACTCCTAATAAATTCTTAGAAGAACTCGATGAAGAGTATGAGTCAAAACATACTAAAAAATCAAATATATATTTAAAAGAAGATCTAATCAATGTTAAATTAGAAGAAAAGCAATCTCTTGCTAAAAAAATTTTTTCCAAAATGAAAGAAAGAAGAAAAGAAGAAAATAAAAAAACTAAAAAAAATTTTTTATTTAGCAGAAAAAAAGCAAACGAAATAAAAAATATCCAAACCAAAACACAAATTCAAACAAAAAGCAATCAAGCTACCACTCAAACAAAACAAGAAAAAAAGGAACTTACAAATTCTATAGAAAAAATTCAAAAAACAGAAACTAAAATACAAAAACCTCTAATTATAGAAAAAAAACTAGATGTTAAAAATCAACCTAATATCAAGAAAAGTTTAGAAAATTTACAAAAAAAAATAACACCACAAGAAAATAAACAAGAACTTCCAAAACCATCTAATCAAGCTCAAGAAAAACAACAAAATGATGAAGATGCTCAAAAGGCAAAAAATATTTTACTAGAAGGCTTCTCTAATGCTACCAAAGAAGATAGAAACCTAAACTTCAATCATCTTCTTTTTGCAGCTTTACTTGTTAGTTTTGCATTATTTTTATTTGCCCCACAAATTTATATTAGAAATCAAATTTATTATCTTAGTAGAGAGATTGCTACATTAAGAACAGAAGAAAGTGTTTTAAACGAGGAAAATAAAGACTTAAAAAGAAGACTTGAAAATATGCGATTCCAAAATCAAATTTTAGATTATTTAGAATGAATAATCTTATCTAAAACATACTGCTCTAAATTTGCTTTTGGAATTTCTTCTTTTAAAGCTTCTTTATAAAATTCACCCGCCATTGTAGAGTACTTTTCATAAGCAAAATAAGGAAAGTGTAAAGCCCAGGCTTTTTGTATTATTTTTTTTGAGATTATTTTGCGAGTATAAACTTTAAAAATATCATATCCTATAAATACACAAGCAGTAACCATAACAGCGCTCACTATGCTTATATGAAAGTCAAGCTTTGTTAAAAAATAATGAGTAATCAAAAGCAATGGCAATAAAATCACAGCGCAAAAAACACCAAAATAAATATAAGAATTTAGAATTTTGAAATTAAAATTTAGCTTAGAAGGATCTACAAGCATTCCATCGTTAAAAAGTGCATTTGCCTCTAATAAATCTCTTATAAGAACAGGTTGCTCTGATACTTTAAATAAAAAACGAAGGCTAAATTCTTTAAATTTTTTCATAATCCACGCTTTATTTTTTAATTAAAATTTTATCCAAAGAAAATTAATTCCAACTAAAAAATCATTTTCATAAATAAGCACAAGTCTTTAAAGTTTTTTAGATATAATTTAAAATGTCAAATTTTTAAAAATACTTTAGAAAGAAAGCCATGAATTACTATCAAGAACTTAAAAAATACCTCAACAATAATCTTTTTACAAGCTATTCTTTAGAAATTGACTTTCCTAAGATTTATAATTTCAACGCAAATCAAAAAGCCTTTAGAGATATTTTAACTAAAATTACAAAAATTTACAACAAAAATAAATTTATAAAACAAAACGAACATCAATTTGAAGATGAATTTATATCAAAAGTATTAGAAATTTTAGGGTGGTGCTTTGTAAGACAAGATGAAAAAATCATACAAGGAAAATTGGAAAAACCTGATTTTCTACTTTTTAGCAATGACAAATTAAAATCAAAATACGAAAATTTAGACAAAGAAACAAAAAAATCAAGCAATGATTTCACAATCATTTTAGAGTCAAAAGCTTATAATATAGAAATAGACAATAAAAAAGTAAAAGACAACCCTCACTTTCAAATTCTAAGATATCTAGGCAATCTTAAGAAAAATTATGGTTTTTTAACCAATGGTAGATTTTGGCGTTTTTATGATAATTCTATACTGAATTCAAACAAAGTTTTTTACGAAATCAATCTAGAAAAAATCATTGAAGATCAAAATATTGAAGCTTTTGCGTATTTTTATAGTGTGTTTAGCGCTTTTAATTTCACAGAAAAAGAAGATCATTTAGAAATAACTCTACAAAACAATAAACTTTCAAAAATCAAAATAGAAGATGATTTAAAATCTATCATTTACGGAACCAATGGAAATGAATCTTTATTTGAATTCATAGGCTCTAGAATTTACAATAAAACAAAGGCGGATTTAAAACTAATCTATGAAAATTCTTTATATTTTATCTTTAGGCTTTTATTTATTGCTTATTTTGAAGATAAATTTGAAATTATACTAGAAAAACATAAGTATTTTAAAAGTAAAATCAGTCTTAGAACCTTACTTGAAAATTTACAAGAAGATGAAAACTCAAGTGGTGGCTTTGGAGAACTTGAAAATATTTTCAACATTTACAACAAAGGCAAAGGCAATTTTGACATGCCTGTTTTTAATGGCGGTTTGTTTGATGAGAGCAAAACCGCTCTTTTAAGCACGCCAAAAATCTTTAACGATAAAGATTTAAAATTCATTTTAAACCAATTATTAAATTTTAAAGATAAAAATCTAAGCTTTAAAAGAGATTACAAAACTTTAAGTGTAGAACATTTAGGCACGATTTATGAAGGCTTGCTTTCTTATTTTTTTGAAATAGCAAATGAAGATATTTACTATGTAAGTTATAAAGAAAAATCAAAAGAAATAGAATGTTATTTTGATAATTATGATTTTAAAATTTTAGAAAAATCAAAAAAAGTAGAAAAATACACCTTTTATAAAAAAGGACAAATTTATCTTAAAAATTCTAGTAATTCAAGAAAATCAACAGCAAGCTTTTACACACCTCAATCCATAGCTAATTTTTTAATCCAAAGTGCTTTAAAAGACAAACTAAACAATGAAAATATTTTGAAATTTAAAATACTAGACAATGCTTGCGGTAGTGGACATTTTTTAGTTGGAGTTTTAAATGCTATTACACACATTGTTTTATCAGATTTTGATCATTTTACAAATTTAAAAGAACTTTACGAAGAAGAAAAAGAAAATATTTTAAACTATATAAAAGATTTTGTGCAAGACTATGAAGTAGATGAGAGTGATATTTTAAAACGACTTTTACTAAAACGCATTATTTATGGGGTGGATTTAAACCCTTTTAGCATAGAGCTTACTAAACTTAGCCTTTGGATAGATAGTTTTATCTTTGGAACCCCACTTTCTTTTATAGAACACCACATAAAGTGCGGCAATGCTTTGATAAATTCTAATCTAAGTGATTTTAAAGATTTGATAAAACAAAACTCAAGCAACCTTTTTACAAATTCCATAACACAAGAATTTGAAATTTTACAAGAAGTATTTGAAAAACTTGACAACCTAAAAGATACCAACGAAGAACAAATCAAACAATCTAAACAAATCTATCAAAATGAAATCACACCAAAACTTAATAAACTAAATTTATATCTAAACTATATCAACACGCTTCATTTTGTCAACAAAGAAGAATTACAAATTCTAAAAGCCCTAAGCCAAGATGATATACAAAATTTAAGCCAAAATGAACAAGCAAAAAACATCATTAGCAAATATCAAAAAGAATTTAACTTCTTTAACTATGAGTTAGAATTTCCTGAAATCACAGAAAATCAAGTCTTTAAAGGCTTTGATATCATTATAGGTAATCCACCTTGGGATAAAACTAAATTTAGTGATAGCGATTTCTTTCCACAATACAAAAGCGATTATAGAAGCTTAATCGCTAGCAAGAAAAAAGAAATTCAAGACAATTTGCTAGCAAAAGATTATATAAAGCAAAATTACGAAAAACAAAAAGCATATATAAATGATTTAAACGAGTATTATAAAAAAGCCTATCCTTTAAACAAAGGCAGTGGAGATGGAAATTTATTTCGTCTTTTTGTAGAAAAAAATCTTTCTCTTTTAAAACAAGATGGAAATTTAGCTTATGTACTTCCTAGTGCTTTGATGTTTGAAGATGGAAGCTTAATTTTAAGAAAAGAAATTTTAGAAAATAAAACTTTAGAGTATTTTTATAGTTTTGAAAACAACAAAGCTATCTTTATAGATGTTCATAGAAGCTATAAATTTGCTCTTATGCTTATAAAAAACACGCAAGCAAATCACACTCATAAAATCAAAATGATGTTTTATAAAACAGATATAAACTCATTAAAAAACAAAGATGAAATTTTAACTCTAAATTTAAAAGATATCAAAAAGCTAAGCCCAACTCACCTAGCCTTAATGGAGTTAAAAGACAAGCAAGCTTTAGAAATTCTAAGAAAATCTTATAATGCTTTTCAAAACTTGTCTTTTGATTATATAGATTTTAGAAGAGAACTTGATATGACAAACGATAAAGATTTGTTTATAGAAGAGTTTAGGGAAGGACTTTTACCCTTATATGAAGGTAAAATGATACATCAATTTGATGCAAATTTTAGCCAAGCTACTTATTTTTTAGAAAAGGCTAAATTTGATGAGCGTTTAAAAAGTAAAGAACTTTATAGAGCTAAAAAAGCTACTGGGAAAGAATTAAATCCTAAATTAATAAAATACGATAGAGAATTTTTTAGACTCGGATATAGAAAAATTGCAAGTGATACAAATGAGAGAACTTTGATAGCTTCTTTATTACCAAAAAATTGCGGTGGAGCTGATAGTACTTATAGTAACATTCCAAAACAATATGTTTTAAAAGATGATGTAATTTGCATGGATATAGTGCCTTATGAAAGAATTTTATTTGTTTTAGCTTTGTTTAATTCTTTAGTGGTTGATTTTATCATAAGAAATATGGTGCAAATCAATGTAAGCAAATCTTATTTAGAAAGAATTCCCCTGCCTCAACCAAGTGATGAAGAAATTCAAAACAATGAAATTTATAAAACCCTCGCTAAAAATGCTTTGCTTTTACAGCTTTACAATGATCAAAATCATCATTTTGATGAGCTAAAACAAGAATTTAATATAAAAAATGAAGAAATTCCAAAAACTAAAAAAGCTTATGATATCTTAAGAGCAAAAAATGATTTATTGGTTAAAGAACTTTATGGTTTAAGTGATGATGAATTTTCTTACATGATAAGCACTTTTAAAGTTTTAAATGAAAAGCAAAGTGAATATATAACCTTGCTAAAAACTATATAAATGAAAGATTTATATAGTTTTTAAAATTTAATTTTTACCGATAAGTTCTTCTGTAATTCTAGCGATTTCTAATTCTTCATCTGTAGGAATAACAAGCACTTTAACTTTAGAATTTGCATGATTTATCATTCTTTCGCCCGAAATCCTTTGTTTGTTAAGTTCAAAATCTAACTCGATACCAAGATGAGCTAATCTCTCGCATACTTTTTGTCGAACCAAACTATCATTTTCTCCTATACCACCTGTAAAAATAATAGCATCGGTTTTTGGCAACACAGCAAAGTAGGATCCTATATATTTAACAAGACGATAACAAAACATATCAAGAGCCAAGCGTGCTTTATCATTACCTTGTTCTATCTCTCTTTCTATATCTCTAAAATCATTATAACCGCAAATTCCATATACTCCACTTTTTTTATTCATCAGTGTATCTATTTCTTCTATAGTTAAACCCTTAAGATGACTAACAAAAGGTAAAATAGCAGGGTCTAAATCTCCACAACGCGTTCCCATAATAAGTCCTTCAAGTGGAGTAAAGCCCATAGAAGTATCCATACTCTTACCTTTTTCTATAGCACATACACTTGCACCATTTCCAAGATGAGCAGAGATGACATTTAATTCATTTTGATCTTTTTGAAGAAATTTTGCCGCTCTAGAACTAACATAAGCATGAGAAGTCCCATGAAAACCATATCTTCTAATATTATGCTTATCATAAAAATCATAAGGCAAAGCATACATATAAGCAAAATCAGGCATAGTGCGATGAAAAGCTGTATCAAAAATAGCTGCATTAGCAACACTAGGTGCAGCTTTGATCATTGTTTTTATACCTGCTAAATGCGCAGGATTATGCAAAGGAGCAAAAATACTAATCCTATCTATCTCTTTAAGAACATAGTCATCTACTAAACAATGCTCGCTTAAATTTCTTCCCCCATGAACTATACGATGACCGCAGCCATCAAGTGCATTTAAATCTGCTAAAATTCCTGATTCTTTAAAAAGCTCATTAACTATACTAAGGCCTTCTTCGTGATTATTTATTGTTAATTCTCTTTCAAAACTTTCATTATTTAAAGTATTTTTTAATACAACCTTTGAATTTTGCTCTCCAATTTTTTCTACTAATCCACTGGCTTTAACGATTTTATTATCAAAAAATTTAAATTTAATCGATGAAGAACCTGAATTTAAAACCAAAATTTTCATTTATCATTCCTTTCTATTGAGCTTGTATTGCACTTAAAATTACGGTATCTACAATATCATCTACCAAACATCCACGACTTAAATCATTAACAGGTTTTTTAAGACCTTGCAAAATAGGACCGATTGCTAAAGCATTAGCAGTTCTTTGAACTGCTTTGTAACAAATATTTGCTGCGTTAAGATCAGGAAAAATATACACATTTGCATGACCTGCTATCTTAGAATTTGGCATTTTCTTTGCTGCAGTTTTTGGATCATAAGCGCAGTCAAACTGCATAGGACCATCTATATTCAACTCAGGATATTTTTCTTTAGCAATCTTTAATGCTTCTTTTACAAGATCTACGCTTTCTCCTTTACCGCTATCACCACTAGAATAAGAAAGCAAAGCTATTCTTGGTTCAAGTCCAAAAGATTTAGCAGTCATAGCACTTACATAGGCACTAGTTGCAAGTTGCTCAGCACTTGGGCTTGGATTTACAGCACAATCAGCAAAAGCTAAAACTTGATCTTCAAGTCCCATAAAGAAAATTCCTGAAACGGAACTAATACCTTCTTTAGTTTTAATAAGCTGTAATGCAGGGCGAATCGTTTCAGCCGTAGTAGTTGATGCTCCACTAACCATAGCATCAGCTTTTCCAGTGTGTATAAGTAAAGTTCCAAAATAAGTTTTATCTTGAACTAGCTTCCTAGCCTCTTCTAAACTCATACCTTTAGATTTTCTTGCTTCATAAAGAATAGAAGCAAATTCTTGATTATATTCTGATTTGAGTGGATTTATAATCCGTATAGTATTTAAATCAAGACTTAATTTAGCACTATCTTGCTTGATTTTTTCTTCATCACCCAATAAAATAAGATCAACAACTTTACTTTTCAATAAAATTTCAGCAGCTTTTAAAATTCTCTCATCATTACTTTCTGGCAAAACAACGGTTTTTTTATTTTTTATACTTTGTTTAATCAATTCATATTTAAAACGATGAGGAGTTATAAAATCATATTCTTTAAGTTTTTGCACTTCTTCAAAATTAAAATTTTCATTAATCAAAACATAATTACGACCATCTAGAGCATGATCGAAATATTTTTGAGCTATAAGTTTATCTTCATCATTGATAATAGCAGCAATAGGTGTATTAAGATTTTTGGCCAATTTTATACTAAGATCAAATCCATCAAGTATTCCAAATTCGCAAAAACTATTTACAAGCACAAAATCGTATTTGCGTTTTAACTCTTCGTATTCTTCTAAAATAACATTAAAAAAATTATGAGGATCTTTGCTAAATTCCTCCATTGCCTCTCTAAAGGTAAAACCATAGGCACTTTTTACGGTTTGATTGATATTAAATTCTTCCAACCAACCCTGCAAAACAGGGACGCGATGTATGTATATTACAGGGCAATAAATTGCGATATTTTTGTAAATTTTGCTATAATTTTTAAGCAAATTTGTACTAATAATAGTATTTAACTCATCACTTCTAGATCTCATCAAATAAAGATTTGCCATCATTTTCTCCTTGAATTTATAAATGTGGAACACTCTTTGCTTTTTCTAATTTTAACAAAGAAAAATAAAAATTCATATTTTAAAGGACGAAAATGAAAAAAGTTTTATTTTATGTGTTACCGTTTGCATTTTTTGGTTGTTCTGCAACGGTTGATCCGCAAATTTCAATGAAACCACCTGCTTATGTAGAAGAACTTGCACCAAAACAAAGTAATAATATAGAAAGTGCACCAGGATCGCTTTTTGGCAAAGGGGATAATCCTTTATTTTCAGATAAAAAAGCTATGAATGTAAATGATTTAGTTACAGTTGTTATACAAGAAAGTACCACTCAAAGCACACAAGCTAATAAAGCAACAAGTAGAACTAATACCTCAAATTTAGGCGGAGGTGCTTTAACAGGAAGTTCAGGAGTGGTAGCTAATGCTCTTAATAAAGTCAATGCTTATTCTAATATAGGCTTTCAAACCAATAGTTCAAACAACTACACAGGAACGGGTTCGCAAAGCAGAAATGAAAGTTTCAATACTACAATTTCAACGCGTGTAATTAAAATTTTATCAAATGGTAATTATTTTATCGAAGGCTCAAGAGAGCTTTTAATCAACGGAGAGAAACAAATCATACAATTAAGCGGTGTTATTCGTCCTTATGACATCGGTCAAGACAATACTATAGATAGTAAATATATAGCAGATGCTAAAATTCTTTATAAAACAGAAGGTGAAGTGGATAGAAGTACAAGAAAACCTTGGGGTAGCAAAGTTATAGAAGCGATATGGCCATTCTAAAAGCAAGGTTAAACCTTGCTTCTTGGCTTTTATTCTTTTACAGCCCTACTTTTAACCTCATCTTCAACTTCAGCTAAAAATCTATCTACAAGTTCACTTTCTTTTAATTTAGCTACAACTTCACCATGTCTTATAACAAGTCCTTGATTTTTCCCAAAGGCTATAGCCACATCAGCGCCCTTAGCTTCACCTAAAGCATTTACTACACAACCCATAACACTGATATTTAAAGGTTCTTTTATATGCTTGGTTTTTTCCTCTACGATTTTAATCGCGCTTAACAAATCACTTTGAATCCTACCGCAAGTTGGACATGAGATGATATTTACTCCGCTTTTTTGCACTCCACTATCTTGCAAAATCGCTCTTGCTACACGAATTTCTTCTTCAAGCTCACCCGTCATAGAAACACGCATAGTATCGCCTATACCTTTAAGAAGTAAATTTCCTAAAGCTATAGAACTTTTTACAGTGCTATGAAATTTAGTTCCTGCTTCAGTTACCCCTAAGTGAAAAGGATAATCACAAAGCGGTCTTAATCTCTCATAAGCTTCTATAGTTTTTTGAGCATCTGAAGTCTTCATGGAAATTTTAATATCAAAAAAGTCTAAATCCTCTAAAAGCTTGATATTATACATCGCACTTTCTAGCATGGCATCGACACCATAACCAAATTTATCACTAAATTGTTTTTCTATGGAGCCGTGATTTACACCGATGCGTATAGGGATACCCCGTTCTTTACATGCTTTTACCACTTCTTTAATATTTTCTTTAGAGCCTATATTGCCAGGATTTATACGCACGCCATCGATAAATTCAGCACAATATACAGCCAAATTATGATTAAAATGAATATCTACGATTAAAGGTAGAGGACTTTTAGCTTTAATCTCTTTTAAAGCCCTTGCATCAGCCATATCCAAGCACGCCAAACGCACTATGTTTGCTCCTGCAAAATAAAGACGATTGATTTGTTCTAAAGAACCTTCTATATCTCTTGTTTTAGTAAAAAGCATAGATTGAACTGAAATGGGTGCATCACCGCCTATTAAAACATTTCCTACTTTGATTTGTCTGGTTTTAAATCTTTTATACTCCATAACTTCACTCTTTGAAAAATTTTAATATCAAATTTTAACTTTTTATTGCTTTAATTAAAGTTTATTTTTGATAATATATTTAAATTTCATGACATTTAAATATTTATGAATTATATATAAATTAAATACAATTAAAAGAGGTTATATGCAAAATCTTTTACTCTATATAAAAAATAACCTAACTCCAACCCTAGCTCAAATTCTTTTACAAGCTTTAAAAAATTCGAATAATGAAAAATTTTTTACCTTTGTTTTGGAAAATATTGAAACAATTTGCACTTGGCTCAATTCTAGCGAATTTAAGAATAGATATTTATCAATAAAACATCCTTATCCACCTTTAATCAATCCTAATTTTATAGAAATAGATGCTAGTCGACATTGTGCAGAATTAGCTTGGGATTTAAATTTACCCCTACCTAAACACTATAAATTTATCTATATTTCTCCACATGGCGTTGGAGCAGCAGCATTTTTAAGATACCTTAATCAATGTTGCGATGTAACTTGTTTTGCCTCCTGGGTTTTACCACCTGATAGCAAAGAGAGATATTGTATTAATTACATGTGTCTAAATGACAATACGATTACTCAATATGCTATTAATATATCAGAAATTAATCTACCTTATTTTGATAAATATCTATCTTTATTGGATTTTAACTCTAAAATTATTTGCGGAGTTCGCGATCCAATAGGAATTTTAAAGCATAACTGGGGAAGAGATTGGAGTAAAGTTTTAAGAAACTATCCCTCTGAATTTAATCTAACTTATGATTGGCGTTATTATATTGACTATCTTGCTCATCAAAATCATAAAATTAAAATCGATATAAACGAACTACAACAAGGAGTTTTTATCATCTCTTATTTATTAAAATATTTTAACAAAGACAATGTATACTATCTTGATATGGAAGAAATCCGCCAATCAAAGGCCTTCGATACTATGAATTTACTTGCTATAAATTTTAATTTTACCCCCCCATAAAGATAAATTAGATTTATTTAAAATTAAAGAATTTAGAGGTTATATTCGCTATCTTTTTCCTATCACACTCTATGCAAATTCTAAAGATATTAATAACACCTTTTATCTTAATACTCCTAAAAATAATAAAAATTTCAATATTGATAAAACTTCTAGCATTCCCATAATTTTAGACAGAAAACATATCAATCATGAAAAAATAGACATAATACAAGAAATTATAAAAAACGATCTATGTAATGATATGGGTGTATATATTGATAAAAATGATTTTAAACAATTAGAACAAAACAATCTTTTATTTTCAACAATTAAACATTATTTGTATGATTTTTTATATCAAATTAAAATAACCATAGATGAAACAGAATCAAAAATGATGAAAGAAAAAGATGTAATAGATTATTTTATAAAAAATAAATCACTTGTTTACACTTTTTTTAATATTTTTGAAAATGATCTAAATCATTTAAAGCAAAAATTTCCCAATATAATTAACTCTTGGACATACTATAAAGAATTTGAAAAAATATATAAAGACAAATAATTATATCACTTACACAAAATCAATAGGGTCAATATCCGCACTTACATTTTTAAATTGCAAAATATAATTTTCAATTGCCACTAAAGCTTTGTGATTTTCACTTCTAAGCAATAAATAAAAACGATATTTTCCATGCAGCATTTCAACTCCACAAATTCCATAGCCTACTAATTCTACTTGTTTGATATTTTTAAATTGATAGGCAAGTTTTTCGCAGAGCTTTTGTGAGGATTGTTGATCTTTATCTTCTATAAGAATTCTTAAAAGGCGTTTAAATGGAGGGTAAAGATCTTTTCTATTTTCTAACTCATCTTTTAAAAAAGCATCATAATCCTCTATATACTTTTCAAAAAAAGCTCTATTTTTTGTTTGTAAAAGCACTCTTGCTTCACCTTTACGCCCTGCCCTACCAGCAACTTGCATAGCTAAAGCTAAAGTTTCTTCACTCGCTCTAAAACTAGGACGCAACAAATACTCATCAAGTCCTAAAATAACGCTTAAATCTACACTATGATAATCATGTCCTTTAGCAAGCATGGAAGTTCCTATAAGTATATCGATCTTATTTTCATTAAAATCTTTTAAAATAGCATTAAGCTTTCGAATACTCGTAATCTCATCACTATCAAATTTAGCTATCCTTGCTAAAGGCAAAGTCTCTTGCAAAAGTTCTTGTAATTCTGCTGTGCCCATCTTCCTAGCCTCTAGCATCACACCTTGGCAGCTAGGACAATTTTGCTCTATTAAAGAAGTGTAATTACAATAATGACATTTTAAAACATTTCTTTTTTTGTGCAAACTCATAGCAATAGAGCAAAAAGGACATTTTATAGTTTGCCCACAATCTTTACACACAATTTGTCTAAAATTGGCCTTAGTGGGCAAAAAAATGATAGCTTGTTTTTGATTTTCCAAGCTTTTTTGCAACTCGCCCAAAAGCATAGGAGTTACGCCCAATTCGTTTTCATCATATAAAAAGTGTTTTTTACTTTCAAAAAAAGTACCCTTAAGTCTAAAACTCTTTTGCTTGTAAAAACTCGTTAAAGATGGGGTTGCAGAACCTAAAATCACTTGAATATTATTTTTTTGACCCAAAAAAAGTGCTAAATCTCTTGCATTGATAAAAGGCTGGTTAGAAGCCTTATAAGAATTATCATGTTCTTCATCTACTACAATAAGTCCTAAATTTCTAAAAGGTAAAAACAAAGCCGATCTTGCACCCGCTACTAAAAGCACTTCTCCCTTGCAAAAACGCTCTAAATATTCTTGCTTTTTTTTCTTTGAAATTTTAGAATGCCACAGGAAAAAATTATCCTTAAAATACACTTCTAAACGCTTTTGCATTTGTGGAGTAAGTGCGATTTCTGGCATCAAAAGCAAAGCTTGCTTACCCTGTTCTAAACACTCTTTTATCAAAGAAATATAAATTTCAGTCTTGCCACTACCCGTATCAGCAAAAAGCAAGGAATTATTTTCTTTTTGAAGAAAACTTAAGGCATTTTGTTGTTGATTGCTTAGTTTAGGAGTATCTTTAAAAAACATTTTGTGACATTCATACTTAGGACTAGTTTCAAAAAAACCCAAAACAAAACCAAGTTTTGAAGCATAATAATAAACAATAAAATTTGCCAATTCAAACTGCAAAGGAGTTAGAAAATACTCTGTAATTTCTTTAATTTCTACGGTTTTAAAATCAGGTTTTTGACATTCTTTAAGCACGATAGCTTTAAGGTTTTTTTTAGTTTTTAAATCCACTAATACTTGTGTTAAAGGTTTGATTTCATCAAAACTATGAAAAGTTAAATTATCCAAATACAAACCACAAATTGCAAGTTCATAATATCTTATATCAGATCTTTGCATCTAGAACTTCCTATACACTTTAACAAACCTTCTTTAGAATCATAAATAAATTCAACCATCTCTTTGGCGTTTAATGCAAATCTATAGTGATTTTTACCTATTTTTATCCAAGATTTAAAATCAGAATAAATAGGTGTATCAAGCAAAGAATAATCACAATCATTTAAACAATAAAAGAGTTTTTCTTTGGCTTGATTGTTTTGTGCATTATCTAAAATTTCTGGAAAATTTAAATTTTTAAGTCTCATTTGACTACGCATTAAAGCAAGAGCTGAGCTTAGCATTTCATAGTCCATTTTTAATTTTAAAATTTTAACCTCATCTTTTGTAGTATTGATAAAAGATAAAGATAAGCTTGATAAAATTCCCAAAATCAAAATCACAAAAACAAGCTCAAGCAGAGTAAAAGCTTTATTCATTTTGTCGGGAGTTCTTCATTGATTGCTTTTATTAGCTTCTTAAGTTCTCTTTCTAAAATATAATTTTCATAACTTTTTTTAACAAACGCATCTACAAAGCGTTTAAGTTCTATTTTTTTAGTACCGCCAGAAATCAAAGCGATATCATCTTCTAAAAAATTTGCAAATTCTTCACTGCACTTAACAATGAAATCTTTTGCATTAACATTAACAATGACTTGTTTTAGATTATCTGCCAAGAACAGCCTCTATTTTCTTATAAATATCTTCGCTTTCTATATTGCGAGATTTAAGTTCTTCTTCTAAACGCATGATTTGATTACTTTTTGCTTCATTTTGTGCTTTAACGCTTACAAGCTCATTTCTTAAAGCCTCATTGGCTTCGCAAACTTCGTTATATTTTTCAATGAGTTCATTTACTTTATCTGTCATAGTATTGATTATTTTTTCATCAAACATATTTTTGCCTTCTTAAAAAATTTGTAATTTATGGAAAATATTATTTGATATTGTAGCAGAAAAAAATTTAAATTTAGGTTTTTATTGTCAATTAATTTTTAATTAAAGCATTTTCTTTTAAAATTTTTTCAAAAATAAAAATAAAGTAGAAAAATGTTAGAACTTACCAGCGAATTTAAACCCAGTCCCGATCAACAAGAAGCCATAAAAGGCATAGTAAAAAGCATAAAAAAAGGCAACAAATATCAAACCTTACTAGGCGTTACAGGAAGTGGAAAAACCTTTACCATGGCAAATGTCATTAAAGAACTTAATATACCCACTCTTATCATGAGTCACAACAAAAGCCTTTGTGCACAACTTTATAGCGAATTTAAAGGCTTTTTTTCTAAAAATCATGTGGAATATTTTATATCTTATTATGATTATTATCAACCTGAAGCCTATATTCCACGCACTGATGTTTTCATAGAAAAAGACAGCTCCACTAATGAAGACTTAGAGCGTTTAAGACTGAGTGCTACTGCTTCTCTTTTAAGTTATGAAGATGTAGTTTGCATAGCTAGTGTTTCAGCAAATTATGGACTTGGTAATCCAAATGAATACATAGGCATGGTTTTAATCTTTGAACTGGGTATGCAAATTTCACAAAAAGAACTTTTAAAAAAACTTGTAGATATGGGTTATAAAAGAAATGATAATTTTTTTGATCGTGCAGATTTTAGAGTTCAAGGAGATATTATAGATATTTATCCAGCTTATTATGAAGATGAAGTAGTAAGACTTGAATTTTTTGGCGATGAGCTTGATGCTATGTATCATTACAATGTTTTAGAAAATAAAAAAGGTAAAGATTTAAAACGCTTTATACTCTATCCTACAAGCCAGTTTAGCGTGGGCGAAGCAAGGCTAAAACAAGCGATAAAAGACATAAAAACAGAACTTAACGAACGCCTTGCTTATTTTGAGCATGAAAATAAACTCGTAGAATATCAACGCCTTAAACAACGCGTTGAATTTGATCTTGAAATGCTTACAAGCACAGGAATGTGTAAAGGAGTTGAAAACTATGCAAGGCATCTAACAGGACTTAAAGAAGGCGATACTCCTTATACGCTTTTTGATTATTTTGCGATTAAAAATAGAAAATTTCTTGTCATAGTCGATGAAAGCCATGTTTCTTTACCACAATTTCGCGGTATGTTTGCAGGAGATAGAAGTAGAAAGCAAACTTTAGTAGATTATGGTTTTCGTCTTCCATCAGCTCTTGATAATCGTCCTTTAATGTTTGATGAATTTATCCATAAAGATTGTCAGTTTCTTTTTGTTTCAGCCACCCCTGCCCCGCTTGAGCTTGAACTTAGCAAGGAAAATATCTTTCATCAAATTATGCGTCCAACAGGATTACTTGATCCTTTGATAGAACTTAAAGATAGCGATAATCAAGTTGAAATTTTATTTGATGAAGCTAAAAAAATCATACAAAGAAACGAACGGGTTTTAGTAACTGTACTGACTAAAAAACTCGCTGAAGAGCTTACAAGGTATTATTTAGAGCTTGGTATAAAAGTCAAATACATGCACTCAGATATCGATGCAATAGAACGCAATGAAATCATAAGAGGCTTAAGAAGCGGTGCTTTTGATATGCTAATTGGCATTAACTTACTTAGAGAAGGACTTGATTTGCCTGAGGTTTCGCTTATTGCCATTATGGACGCAGATAAGGAGGGTTTTTTAAGAAGCACTACAAGTTTAATCCAAACCATGGGAAGAGCTGCTAGAAATGTCAATGGTAAGGTTTTGCTTTTTTGCAAAAAAATCACAAAATCCATGCAAGAAGCTATGGATACCACCAATGAACGCCGCAAACTTCAAGAAGCTTACAATCAAAAACACAATATCACGCCAACTTCAGTCAAGCGACACATCGAAGAAAGTTTAAAAAATGAAGAAAACTTAGGAGAAATTTATCGCAAAGGTAAAAAATTTGAAAAAATGCCTGCTAATGAAAGAGCTAAAATCGTAAAAGAGCTTCGTAAACAAATGCTTGAAGCTGCTAAAGCGCTCGAATTTGAAAAAGCAGCGACTTTAAGAGATGAGATCAATAAATTAAGGGATTTATAATAAAAATATATCCCTTGTTCTAACTCCTGCCTCATTAAGTAAAGCACTTAAAATTTCATACTGAAAGTCTTGCAAGGGACGTTTTTCTTTTAAAACTATACCTATAACCCCTTTAGTTTTTTCCCATCTTCTATAGGTAAATACATAGCATTAGCATTAGGTAGGGTATTTGTACAAACACCTGCTCTTTCTTTATTTGTTGCAACCCATTGAGCAATAGCAATCTCATCAGCACTAAAACAATTTTTTAACATTTGCTTATCATCGTTAAAAAACAACAAAGGTTTCGATAAAATATTGTTTTTATTTATAGGATAAATAATAATAGGTAAATTTAATAATTTTAAAGCTTGATTTCCAAGTTGTTCCCAAAGCTCTTGTTTGCTTTTCACTCTTGCTAAATTTTCACTATTTTCAAGTAAAATAGCTGTTCTATAAGCCCTTTTAGTGAGTTCTTTAGATTGCAATTTTAATCTTCTAGTAAAAACAGCTGTTAAAAATCCAACTATAAACATAGTTGTAAAAGTAATAATATTTCCACTATCATGAACTTTAAGACTAAAAATAGGTTCTAAAAAGAAAAAATTATAAATCAAAACACTTACCAAAGAAGAATAAAAGGCGAAAATTTTATTATCAGAAATAAAAGAAGAAGCAAAAACTGCTAAAATAAAAATCATAACTATATTACTTGGCTGAGTATTAAATTTATGAAATACAAAAGCTATAAAAGTTGCTAAAAGCAAAACTCCTGTGATTTTTAAAAAACCTAAAAAATCAAAACTTTTTTTTACTTCGTATTTTAGGAGTAGAAATTTGATTTTCATTGACAAGATATAAATCAATATCGGGTGCTTTTTTAGCGACAGCTTCAAAAATCTCTTCTTTAAACTTTTTTTATCTTTATTTTTGCCTAAAACAATTTTAGAGACATTGCTAAGGCTTGAATACTCTGCAATTTGTCTTGCTATATCATCATATACGCTAATGATTTTAGCATCAAAACTTTTAGCTAGTTCTATATTTTCTTCTAAGGCTTTTGCTTCTTTAATATTGGGATTTTTTATATAAAGCGCACTCAATTTAGCATGAAAAGCTAAAGCAAGTCTTGCAGCTGCACGAATAACCTTTGCATTTGAAGCATTAATACAAACTAAAATATGCTCTCCAGTATGATAAGCTAAATCATCATTAATAAGCCTTTGTTCACTTGCTCTTAAATTCACTCTTGAAGCAAGTCTTCTTAAGGCAATCTCACGCAAAGCTATAAGTCTTTCTTGGCGAAAGAAATTTTCAAGTGCTAGTTTAGCTTGTTTTTCCTTATAAATTTTACCATCTTGCATTCTTTTTAAAAGCTTATTAGGTTCAATATCAACAAGTTCAACCTGATCAGCCTCATCAAAAATACGATCAGGAATACGCTCTTTAACTTCTATCTTACTGATATTAGCGACTAAATCATTTAAGCTTTCTAAATGTTGTATATTTAAAGTAGTATAAACATCAATCCCTGCTTTTAGAAGTTCTTCTATATCTTGAAAACGCTTTTCATTACGCAAGCCTTTAGCATTAGTGTGTGCAAGCTCATCTACTAAAACCAAAGCAGGCTTTCTCTTAAGGGTAGCGTCTAAATCAAATTCTTTTAATACTATATTTTTATAAGGAATTTCAAGATTAGCTATACTTTCAAAACCTTGTGCTAAAGCCATTGTTTCAGGTCTATCGTGAGGCTCTATATAGCCTAAAACAACATCAACTCCATTATCCCTTAAAGTTCTGGCTTCACTTAACATAGCATAAGTTTTTCCAGAACCTGCAGCATAACCTAAGAAAATTTTTAATTTTACAAGTTTGTTTTTTTCTTCTTCCTTAGCTTTAACCTCAAGTTTTTTAAGAATTTGTTCAGGACTTTGTCTTTGCATGTTTATTCTTTTTTCATGGCTTTAGCAATAGCTATATTAACAGCTAAAACATTAACCTTTTCTTCCCCAAAAATCCCTAAAATTTAGACTCAGTATTTTCTTGAATGATTTTTTCTAGTTCTTCTTTGGTGATTTTTGAAGATTGACTTATCCTAGGAATTTGCACTAGGGCTGCTTGAAGACTGATATGAGGATCAAGACCTGATCCTGAAATCCAAAGGAATTTGTTCTTTTGTAATTTGCGGATTTTCATCTAAAAATTTTTGCAAATATTTTTGCACACGCTCTTTTAAAGCAGGATTTGACATAGCATAATTAAATCCACCTGAACTTACACTGCTTTCATTTGTATCGCTTGTATTGTAATTTGACACAGATGTTCTTGAATGTAGAAAATAAGGTTTATTAAAATCTTGACCCAAAAGCTTTGAACCTACCGCTTTGCTTACATCCAAAGTCGGACGACCTTCTTTATCTACTAAACTTCCACTTGATTGATAAGGAAAAATAAATTTTGCAACTGTATTTAAAGCAAAAGGATAAACAAGAGTACACAATATTAGCATTACCACAAAAAAACTAAGCAAAGTTTCTAAGCATATCACACTCCTAAAATTCTAAGTATCCAAGCTGTAGGAATATCAATTATTTTTATCCCTATAAAAGGTGCTATCATACCACCTAAACCATAAATACTCAAATTTCTTAAAAGCAAATGCTCGCTTTTCATAGGCTTAAATTTAACTCCACGCATAGCAATAGGTATGAGCAAAGGTATAATAATAGCATTAAAAATAAGTGCTGATAAAATAGCGCTTTTCGGGGTAGCCAAATGCATAATATTTAAAATTTGCATTTGAGGTAAAACCACACTAAACATAGCAGGTAAAATAGCAAAATACTTAGCAATATCATTTGTCATACTAAAAGTTGTAAGACTACCTCTAGTAATAAGCAAACCTTTTCCTATTTCAACTACTTCTAAAATTTTAGTAGGATTAGAATCAAGATCTATCATATTGGCTGCTTCTTTGGCTGCTTGAGTTCCTGAGTTCATAGCTATACCTACATCAGCTTGTGTAAGAACTGGAGCATCATTGGTTCCATCTCCTGTCATGGCTACTATCTTACCTTGGGCTTGTTCTTTTTTAATGGCTTTTATTTTATCTTCAGGCTTGCATTCTGCTATAAATCCATCAAGCCCTGCTTCTTTAGTTATAGTAGCTGCTGTTAAAGGATTATCTCCGGTACACATTAAAGTTTTTATGCCCATTTTTCTAAGCTCATCAAAGCGCTCTTTAAGTCCTGGTTTTACTGTATCCTTTAGATAAATCACTCCTAAAATTTTTTCATTTTTACACACTACCAAAGGAGTGCCGCCAAGATTTGAAATTTCCATTACCTTAGTTTCTAAATCGCTAGGAATTTTTCCATTCATTTCGCTTATATAAGCTCTTATAGCATCAAAAGCACCTTTGCGAATTTTTGTATTATCTTGCAAATCCACACCACTCATTCTATTTTGAGCGCTAAATTCGATAAATTCTTTAATATCATTACCTTCTAATTCATAACCCATTTTTTGAGCCAATGCAACTATGCTTTTACCTTCTGGAGTTTCATCTTTTAAAGAGGATAAAACACAAGCTTTAATCATTTCTTCTTTACTTATACCTTGGACTTCATAAAATTCATTTGCCAAACGGTTTCCAAAAGTAATCGTTCCTGTTTTATCCAAAATCATAGTATCAACATCACCACAACTTTCAACAGCCTTGCCTGAAAGTGCGATCACATTAAAACGCGTTACCCTATCCATACCTGCTATTCCTATAGCTGATAAAAGTCCCCCTATAGTTGTAGGAATAAGACATACAAGCAATGCTACTAACCATGAAATAGGCAAACTCACGCCTAAAAATTGCATAAAAGGATATAAACTTACAACCACCATCAAAAAACTCAAACTAAGTACAATTAAAAGAGTATTAAGAGCAATTTCATTTGGAGTTTTTTGACGCGCAGCACCTTCTACAAGATTGATCATTTTATCTAAAAAACTTTCCCCAGCTCCAACTAAAATTTTAATCTTTAAAAAATCAGTTAAAACCGTAGTCCCACCTGTAACAGAAGAAAAATCACCGCCCGCTTCACGCATAACAGGTGCACTTTCACCTGTAATAGCTGATTCATCAACACTTGCAGTACCTTCTATAATTTCTCCATCATTAGGTATAAGTTCACCTGCTTTAACTAAAACTATATCACCTATTTTTAACTCGCTAGAATTAAGCATTTCTTCACTGCCATCACTTTTTATGTGTCTAGCTTTAGAATCCTTTTTGCTTTGTCTTAAGGTAGCTGCTTGGGCTTTACCCCTTCCTTCTGCAATACTTTCTGCAAAATTTGCAAAAAACAAGATTATAAATAAAATAAAAGTGATTAAGATGTTATAAATTCTTTCATCAGAATTTCCATTAAACAAAGTAGGAAAAATACTTAAAATCAAAGTAAGAATCGATCCAACTTCCACCATAAACATAACAGGATTTTTTACCATAAAGCGTGGATCAAATTTTAAAAATGCTCCTTTTATGGCATTATTTAAAATTTCTTTTGTAATGAGTTTATTTTGTTTTTTAGACATTGACTCTCCTTAATGCCATAAAGATAAATATTCTGCAACGCTTGATAAAGTAAGCACTGGAAAAAAGTAAGTGCAGCAAAAATATATATAATACAAACAAGCACAAACATAAAAGTTAAATTATCCGTTTTTAAAGAATTTGCAGTATTTTCTTGTGTATTTTTAGCCAAAAGCGATCCAGCTATAGCAAGCTGAGCTATTAAAACCAAATAACGCCCACAAAACATAGCAAAAGCTGTGCTTAAATTCCAAAATAAATTATCATCTTTTAAACCTTCAAGTCCTGAACCATTATTTGCTGCCGAAGAACTAAATTCATACAAAATTTGAGCCAAGCCATGAAAGCTAGGATTGCTTATACTATCTTTTGCAAAAACAACAGCTAATGCACTTAAAACAAGGATTAATAAAGGATGGATAAGAATTACCAAAGCTATAAGCTTCATTTGTGCGCTTTCTATTTTTTTACCCAAGAATTCTGGAGTTCTACCTATCATTAATGCACAAATAAACACGGTTAAGAGCACATAAATAATCATATTCATAAGCCCTACTCCTTCGCCACCGAAAGCTACATTTAGCATCATATTTAGCAAAGTAGCACTGATGCTTAAAGGATTTAAACTATCGTGCATATTATTGACGCTTCCTGTAGTAAAAGCAGTAGTTACAGCACTAAATAAACTCGAACCATCTGTGCCAAATCTTATTTCTTTACCTTCCAAATTTCCCAAATTTGCATTTAAACCCAAAGAATCCAAATTTGGATTTGACATTTTTTCGCTAAAATAAATTAAAAGCAAAGAAATGATAAAAATAATCCCCATTGCACCAAAAATAACCCCCCCCCTTCTTCTTCTTTTCCCATAAGAGCAAAACCTTGTATTTCTTTTCTATGATAAACCATCAATCCAAAAGCTACAACACAGGCACTAGGAATAAGCATCATGGATAAAATTTGCAAAAAATTTGTAAGTAAAGTAGGATTTTCAAAAGGCATGCTTGAATTAGTACCAAAAAAACCACCCCCATTTGTCCCTAAATGTTTTATAGACTCAAGAGCTGCAACAGGACCTGTGGCAATGCTTTGAAATTTATTTTCTAAAGTAAGCACGCTAAAATTTGCGTGATAATTTTACACCACGCCTTCAGAGATAAAAATTACAGCCAAAATAAAACTTAAAGGCAACATCAAACGCGTAATAATACGCGTAAAATCTTCATAAAATTTCCCATTTGCATACTACATAAAGCACGACAAAAAGCCATACAAGCAGAATATCCACTCGCACTTGAAACAAACATAGCAAGCAAAATGCCTGTATTTTGCGAAAGCAAACTTAAAGCATTCTCTCCACTATAATGCTGAAGGTTTGTATTTGTAATAAAACTAATTACAGTATTTAAATTCAAATCCCCTTATCATAGAATTTATCGAATTGGGATTTAAAAAAGTTTATCTTGTAAATAAAAAATCACGAAAGAAAAAATAGCCACTAAGGCATTAAAAGCAATTAAATGCAAAGAATATTTTTGCCAAGTCATATTTTTTCTATCAATTGCACAAATTTTATAAATTAAGTTATCAATTGGATTAAAAATAAAATCAAAAATAGTTTTTTTACAGCTTGCAATTTTATAAAGATAATTTCCAAAAATTAAAGCCAATATAAAAGCTATAATCAGTGTTATTAAAATTTCTAGCATATTTTTCCTTTAAAATTTTTCAGGATATAATAGAGCATAAAATAAATAAAGAGCAAGTATTAAGCTTAAAACTAGTAAAAATATCATCCGCGTGTCCTAGTTTGAATTTCACAAAAACGGATAAAAAACATAAACTACCAAAAGCTAAAAGTAGAAGCAAAGCAAAGATAATATCCATAGGATAGCCTTTTCTCATTGATTCAAAATAGGATTTATTCTATCCTTGTTAAGCTTATATTTTGATTAATACTAATTTTATGATTTATTTATAATTTTTATCTATATTAAATAAAAAGACAAATGAAGAATTTAGCAGGAAAAATCCTGCTAAAAATTGTTAAAGATAACCTGCTGCCATAGCAATAAAATATCCTGCTATACAAGAAGTGATTACACCTATAAGACCTGGTAAAATAAAACTATGATTGATAACAAATTTACCGATGTGAGTAGTACCTGATCTATCAAATTGTATAGTAGCCAAATCGCTTGGATAAGTTGGTAAAATATAATACCCATAACAAGCAGCCGCAAAAGCAACAATTACACCAGGTTCAACACCAATTCCTAAAGCCAAAGGAACAAAAGCTGAAATAGCCGCTGCTTGAGAGTTTACAAATTTTGAAATTAAAAGAAGCATTACAGCATAAGTCCAAGGATGCTCTTTTACTATATCTCCAAGCGCTGCTTTCATCATAGGAGTGTGAACTGCAAACATAGTATCAGCCATCCAAGAAATTCCAAAAACCGCAACAAGTGCTATCATACCTGATTTAAAAATTTCATTAGAGCCGATTTTCTTTGCATCTGTTTTAGTAAAGATGATAATCAAAGAACCTGCTAAAAGCATAAACATCTGAATAACTGAAACCATGGATAAAACATCCATTTTAGGATTGCCTAAAGCATCTACTTGAGGAATGCCATTTTTTACAACTTGCCCCCAGTTTGGACGCAAGAAATCAAATACACCTAATAAAGCTACTAAAGCAATAGCTCCTAAGAAAATCCACATTGCAACCCAATTGCTTTTTGGAAGTTTAACGCCTAAAAGTGTTTTAGAATCCCCATAAACATATTTTTTAAATTCAGGATCTTTAAGTTTTTCTTGAAATACTTCATCTTTATCCAAATCTTTTCCTCTAAACCAAGAAAAAATTCCTATACACAATACACCAAATAATGTACTAGGTATGGTAATTTGAAGAAGATTAATATAACCATCAAAACCTGCTAATTTATGATTAGCATTTAAAAGCAAAGCAGTCAAACTCACAACAGCCACAGATACAGGAGATGCAATAATACCCATTTGTGATGATATAGAAGCTGCCGCCATTGGACGCTCAGGACGAATACCGTTTTTAATCGCTATATCATAAATAATAGGCATAATAGTATAAACCACATGTCCTGTTCCACAAAGTATAGTCAAAAAGCAGGTTACAAAAGGCGCTAATATTGTTAAAAACTTAGGATTGCGTCTTAAAATTCTTTCTGCTATTTGAAGCATAACATCCAAACCACCGCTTGCTTGCAAAGTTGCACTCGCAACCACTACCGCTAAAATTGTAAGCATAACATCTATGGCTGGTTTTCCAGGCTTTATATGAAAAGCAAATACAAGCATTAAAATACCTATACCACCAAGTAAACCAAGCGCTATGCCGCCTTTTTTTGCACCGTAAAAAAGACAAATTAAAACGATAATGATTTGGATTGCAAATTGCCCTCCCTCACTAAGGCTTGTTAAAAAGTCCATTTTAACTCCTTTGAAAATTAATATTTAAAAACAGTTATTATTGTATCACATTTTTAAATTAAAGAATAATATTTCTAAAAATAAAACAATAATTTTTTATATTATTTAAATTAAATTTAAATATAAAACAAAAGTGTAATGGGTTTGATAGATTGATAGAATTTTATCCTTCAAGTTCATATAATTTTTTTCTATCTGTAGAGCTTGCTATATTAAGATGTTTGCGATATTTTGTAATAGTTCTTCGCCCTATATCGACTTTAAATTCTTCTTTAATTAATTCTAAAATTTTACTATCGCTTAAAGGTTTATTGCGATCTTCATTCTTTACTAAATTTGCCACAAATTCTTTAACACCTACATTTGAAGTCTCTCCCTCTTCATCAAGAGCAAAAGCAAAAAAATCACGCAAAGGGATAAGTCCTCTTTCACAACTTAAATATTTATTTGCCACAGCTCTTGATATAGTCGAAGCATTGCGTTCTAAATCAAGTGCTAAATCCTTAAAAGTCATAGGTTTTATCTCTTTTCCCATGAAAAAATCATATTGATATTCTACTATCATAAGCCCTATTTTATAAAGAGTAGCTTTTCTCATCGCTAAAGCATCAACTAAATTTTTTGCTTCTTTGATGTAATGACTTAAAAAATCATGCTCTAAACCATCAGTTTGGATTGAAATTTCAGGATAATAATCATCATTGATTTTTACTTTAATTTCACCATTTTCTTTATAAACAAAAATATCAGGAACAATTATACGAGAATCTTCAAAATATTCCAAAAAAGGGGGAGTGCTAAAGCGCTTAAGTACAGCTAATGCTTCTTTATATAAAGGCTCTTTGGTATAGTTTTGTATATTTTCAAAATCCATAATCAACATTCTACAAAACTCATCAATATCTTCATCTAACTCCATATTTTCAAGAGCAAATAAAAATGCTTCTTTATAATCTTTAGCTCCCACTCCTACAGGATCTAAAAATTTAAATCTTGCTCTTACTCGCTCAATTTCTTCCAAAGAATACTCTTTTAAAAATTCTTCATCGTGTTCAAAATATCCTTCCTCATTTAAGCATTCTATAATTTTTTTTGCAAGTTCTTGAGATTTGCTTGTAGGAAACAAAGGAGGAAGAATCTGTTCATTTAAAAGCTCATAAACACTTTTTTTGGCAAGTCCTTTACTATCCACAAAAGCCGAATTTACATTATGTTTATAAAATGAATCAAAATAATTCTTACCCTTATCATGAGTTTGTATCGAATCTTGAACATTTAAGAAAGGATTATCCTCAGCAAATTTATCTAAATTTTCTTTTAAATCCTCTATATTTGCTTGTAAAATCGGCAACCAAGAGCGTAAAGTTTGAGAAATTTTAGTCTTGGGTGCTTGGGTGATTTTTTGCTTTAACATCAATCAAGGAGTTTAAACTCCGCTCCTAAATAATACTTTTTCACGTCTTTATTGGTTGCAATTTCATCAGCATTCCCACTAGCAAGCAAAGAGCCCGATCTTATAACATAAGCTCTATCACAAATAGCCAAAGTCTCACGCACATTATGATCGGTAATTAAAACCCCAATCCCTAATCTTTTAAGCTCTTTAATTAAAGTTTGAATTTCAGCCACTGCTATAGGATCAACACCTGCAAAAGGCTCATCAAGAAGCAAAAACTTAGGTTCGCACATCAAACTTCTAGCGATCTCACAACGCCTTCTTTCACCTCCACTTAAACTTAAACCTTTCCTTAAACGAATAGGCTCTATACTTAAGAGTTCAAGCATTTGCTCAACTTTATCATGTAAAATTTTTTTATCTTTATAAAAAATCTGAGCCGCTAAAAGCAGGTTATCTTCTACACTTAAATCCTTAAAAATACTACTTTCTTGAGGTAAATAACCTATCCCTGATCTAGCTCTTTTGTTTAAAGGATCTTTTGTCACATCTAAACCGTCTAAAAGAACTTTTCCACTACTTGGGGAAATAAGTCCACATATCATATAAAAAGTTGTCGTTTTTCCTGCACCATTTGGCCCTAAAAGTCCTACAACTTCTCCGCTATTAACCTCTAAAGAAATTCCATGTATAATCTTAGTTTTTTTAATAATTTTTTCTAAATTTACAATTTCTAATTTACTCATAAATTTCATACTTTCTTTTGTCGTCTTTAATGCTAATTTTAATCTGGATAGTAGAAATTCCAAATTTCATTAAAGTTTTTTTCAAATTTTCACCGCCCCATTCAACCAAATGTAAACCTTTTTCAAAAAAATTTTCAAATAAACCATTTGCTAAAAGTCCTTCTAAACCTTCTTGATAAATATCATAATGATAAATGCAAATATCATGATTTTCATATTTTTGCATAATGGAAAAAGTTGGAGAATCCACCCTTGCATCAAGACCAAGAAATTTAACCCAAGCTTGCACTAAGCTTGTTTTTCCACTAGCCAAATCTCCTTGAAGCAAAACAACACCTTCTTTAGGCATTATTTGAAGCATCGTTTTGATCTCATCTTTTGCTAAAATAAATTCTTTCATAATTTTACCACATATTCATTTTGTGCATTTTTAGGAATGCTTTTCGTACTAGGTAGAGCTAGGACTTTATATTTTTGAGTATATTCAGTAAAATGTAAAGTGATGATATCACCCACCTTAACCTCTTTACTCGCTTTAACAATAACGCCATTAATCCCCACTACACCACTTTTACACATATCTTCAGAAATAGCTCTTCTTTTCGTGATATTAACTACATTTAAAAATTTATCTACTCTCATAAAAGCAATTTTAGCAAAAAAAATCAATTTTTGGAACAAAATTTGCTTACGCCTTTGCTTTATTTTTTAAGAAAATAGCAAGTAAAAACTTTTCTTTAATGAAATTTGGATACAATTTTACAATTTTCAAATCTATTTTAACAAAGGATATCTTATGAAAAATGAAGTAAAAAAAGTAGTTTTAGCGTATTCTGGGGGGCTTGATACGAGCATTATTTTAAAATGGCTTCAAGATGAGTATAATTGTGAAGTTGTAACTTTTACAGCAGATATTGGTCAAGGTGAAGAACTCGAACCTGCAAGAAAAAAAGCCCTTTCTTTAGGCATAAAAGAAGAAAATATTTTCATTAAAGATTTAAGAGATGAATTTGTTAAAGATTATGTATTTCCTATGTTTAGAGCCAATGCAATTTATGAAGGAGAGTATCTTTTAGGAACAAGTATAGCAAGACCACTCATAGCAAAAACTCAAGCACAAATTGCCCTGCAAACAGGTGCTGATGCGGTAAGTCATGGCGCCACAGGCAAAGGAAATGATCAAGTGCGTTTTGAACTTGGTTATCTTGCTTTTAGTCCCGATTTAAAAATCATCGCTCCATGGCGTGAGTGGGATTTAAACAGTCGTGAAAAACTCCTTGCTTATGCGCAAAAACATGGCATTGATATTTCTAAGAAAAAAGGAAAATCCCCTTATTCTATGGACGCAAATTTACTTCATATTTCTTACGAAGGACTTGTTTTAGAAGATCCTGCACACACACCTGAAGAAGATATGTGGAGATGGAGTAAAAGCCCAAAAGACGCTCCAAATGAAAGTGAAATTATAGAACTTGATTTCCAAAAAGGAGATTTAGTAGCGATAAATGGAGAAAAACTAAGTCCTGCAGGACTTTTAACCAAACTTAACGAACTAGGCTGCAAACACGGTATAGGACGCCTTGATATAGTAGAAAATCGCTATGTAGGCATGAAAAGCCGTGGTTGTTACGAAACTCCAGGCGGTACTATACTTTTAAAAGCACATAGAGCGCTTGAAAGCATCACGCTTGATAGAGAAGCAGCACACTTAAAAGATGAACTCATGCCAAAATACGCGAGTTTAATTTATAATGGCTATTGGTTCTCGCCTGAAAGAATGATGCTTCAAGCCTTAATCGATGAGTCTCAAATTCACGCCAATGGCAGAGTAAAGCTCGAGCTTTATAAAGGCAATGTGATGGTTATAGGACGCGAAAGTGCGAACGATAGCTTGTTTAACGCAGCTTATTGTACTTTTGAAGAAGATGAAGTGTATAATCAAAAAGACGCAGCAGGCTTTATCAAGCTTAATGCTTTGCGTTTTATCATCGCAGGAAAAAATGGAAGAAAATTTTAATAAAGGAATAAAATGAAAGTATTATTAATCAAAGATGTAAAAGCACTTGGAAAAGCAGGAGAAATAAAAGAAGTAAAAGACGGCTATGGACAAAATTTCTTAATCGCTAAAGGCTTTGCTAAAGCAGCTACTAATGAAGTTTTAAGAAAATATGAAAGCGACAAGAAAAAAGAGGCTGAAAATTTACGCTTTGAAATCGCAAATTTAGAAAAACTCAAAGAAGAACTTAGCAAAATCACTCTTGAAATTTCAAAACCCGTAGGTGCAAATGGAAGTTTGTTTGGTGGCGTAACCAAAGATGAAATCGCTCACGCCCTAAAAGAACAAAGCCATATAGAAATCGATAAAAAAAGTTTAGAATGTGATACCTTAAAAAGCTTAGGAATCCACGAAGTAAGCGTAAAACTTGGACACGCAATCCATGCTAAATTTAACATAAATATAAAGGCAGAATAATGTTTCACGCAACAACGATTTTAGCTTACAAAGGTAAAAATAAATCCGTAATTGGCGGAGATGGACAAGTAAGCTTTGGAAATACGGTGCTAAAAGGCAATGCTGTAAAGATTAGAAAACTCAACAATGGCAAAGTTTTAGCAGGTTTTGCAGGATCAACAGCTGATGCTTTTAATCTTTTTGATATGTTTGAAAATCTCCTTCAAAGTTCTAAAGGCGATCTTTTAAAAGCAGCAATTGACTTTTCTAAAGAATGGAGAAAAGACAAATACCTAAGAAAACTTGAAGCCATGATGCTCGTACTTGATAGAAATCACATTTTTCTACTTTCTGGTACAGGCGATGTGGTCGAACCTGAAGATGGACAAATCGCAGCCATAGGAAGTGGTGGAAACTATGCGCTTTCAGCTGCTAGAGCCTTAGCAAAACATACCGATTTAGATGAAGAAGAACTTGTAAAATCAAGTCTTCAAATCGCAGGTGAAATTTGCATTTATACCAATACCAATATCAAAACTTATGTAATTGAGGATGAGAAATGAATCTAACTCCAAAAGAAATCGTTAAATTTTTAGATGATTATGTTATAGGACAAAAAAAAGCTAAAAAAATCATAGCTATAGCTTTAAGAAATCGCTACCGCAGAATGCAACTTAGCCCTGAGTTGCAAGATGATATAGTGCCAAAAAATATCTTGATGATAGGTTCTACAGGTGTAGGAAAAACAGAAATCGCTAGGCGTTTAGCTAAAATGATGGGTTTTCCTTTCATCAAAATCGAAGCAAGTAAATATACTGAAGTAGGTTTTGTAGGTCGTGATGTAGAAAGCATGGTAAGAGATCTTGCCAATGCGGCTTTAAATTTGGTAAAAAATGAGCAAAGAGAAAAAAACAAAGATAAAATCGATGAATTTATAGAAAATAAAATTTTAGAAAAACTTTTACCACCTTTACCAAAGGGTATCAGCGATGAAAAACAAGAAGAATATAAAAACAGTCTTGAAAAAATGAGAACTAAACTAAGAAATGGCGATCTTGATGAAAGCACCATAGAGATAGAAATTTCACAAAATATGTTTGATACCAATCCCAACCTACCTCCTGAAATGGGTGCAATGCAAGATATAGTTAAGGTTATAGGCGTTGGCAGTAAAAAAGTCAAAAAAGAAATGAAAATCAAAGACGCTAAAAATGCTTTAAAAAATGAAGCAGGAGAAAAAATCCTCGACCAAGAAAGCATCAAAAGCGAAGCCTTAAAAAGAGCGGAAAATGAAGGTATTATTTTTATTGATGAAATCGATAAAATCGCTGTTTCAAGCGGAAATTCAAACCGCCAAGATCCAAGTAAAGAAGGGGTGCAAAGAGACTTACTTCCTATAGTCGAGGGATCAAATGTACAAACAAAAATAGGTACTTTAAAAACCGATCATATTCTTTTTATCGCTGCAGGGGCTTTTCATCTTAGCAAACCAAGTGATCTTATCCCTGAACTGCAAGGACGCTTTCCTTTAAGAGTGGAATTAGATAGTCTTGATGATAAAGCTCTTTATGAAATTTTAACACGCCCTAAAAATTCACTTTTAAAACAATACTCTCAGCTTTTAAAAACTGAAAATTTAGAACTTGAATTTGATGATGAAGCCATTAAAGAAATAGCAAAAATAGCTTCAAGAGCCAATGAAGAAATGCAAGATATAGGTGCTAGACGCTTACATACTGTGATAGAAAAATTACTTGAAGATCTAAGTTTTGAAGCTGATGAGTATGCGGGTAAAAAATTCGTAGTGGATAAAAAAATGGTAGAAGAAAAACTCGGAGATATCATAGAAAATAAAGATCTTGCAAGGTATATTTTGTGAAAAGTGGCTTTGTTAGTATCATAGGGCGTACTAATGCAGGAAAAAGTACTTTAATCAATTCCTTATTAGAAGAAAAAATCGCCCTAGTTTCTCACAAACAAAACGCCACAAGGCGTAAAATCAAAGCCATAGTGATGCATGAAAAAAATCAAATCATTTTCATCGATACCCCAGGACTTCACGAAAGCGGTGCTACGCTTAATCAACTGCTTGTCCAAAGTGCTATTAAATCCATGGGGGATTGTGATGTGATTTTATTTGTGGCGAGTGTTTTTGATAGTACAAAAGACTATGAAAATTTTCTTAGTCTAAACCCACAAGTACCACATATCATCACTTTAAATAAAGTAGATTTAACCGACAATGCTACACTTTTAAAAAAACTTAGCGAATATGCAAAATTTAGCCAACATTTTAAGGCTATCATTCCTTATTCTTCTAAGAAAAAAAGCTATAAAAAAGGCTTGTTAGATGAGATAGTAAAATATCTTGACGAACATGAATATTTTTATGATCCTGAATTTTTAAGTGCGAGTAGCGAAAAAGAAATTTATAGAGATTTCATACTTGAAAGTATTTATGAAAATTTAAGCGATGAGCTTCCTTATAGTAGCGAAGTGCTTATCCATCGCACCAAAGACACACCTAATCTTTTAATCCTAGAAGCCAATATCATCACAGATACAAACTCTCACAAGGGTATGCTTATAGGAAAAGAAGGGGAAACTTTAAAAAGAATAGGCAAAGATGCACGCTTTAAAATTTCAAAACTTGCCCAAAAAAAGGTACTTTTAAAGCTTTTTGTAACAGTGAAAAAAAACTGGCAAAAAGATGAAGAATTTTTAAAAAAACTTCTAAATGATGAAAATTAATTCATTAAATAAAATAAATTTTATAAAATCTACAGATTTACTTTATGCTCAAAGAACGGGAATATCCAAAGAAGACGAACTTTTTAACAATTTAACTGCAGATTTTAAGCTAAGCAAACCCTTTGACTATCAAATAGCTTTTTTTAAACATAATGAAATTTATCATTGTTTTTTAGCACCTGTTTACAAATTGAAAAAAAGTCGTTTTTGCTTTCCCGAGCCTTTAATTTTTCAAGCTTTATTTGATGAAAGATTTATTGAGGAAAGTGATTATTGTGTTTTAAATTTATATGATCAAACTTTATATTTATATTTTTACCAAGAGGGAAAATTTATCAATCTTAAAAAAATCGAAAATTTCAACCCAAGCAATATGGATTTATTTTTTAAACAAAATCGATTTATAGAACTTTTAAAACACTATGAAAGCAAATTGCTACTTTATCAGGATTTGGATACAATCAAACATTACTTCTCATCTCAAATAAAATGTTTAAATCTAAATGATATTCTTGATAAAAATAGTTTATTGAAATTAAGTTCATATAGTATAAAAAATCTAGATCAAAATTGTAATTTTATCAAGCATAATAAAATAAAAATATCTATTTCTTTTAAAATTATATTAATATTTATTTTTAGCTTTAGTCTTAGCATGATGATTTTATTATTTAAAGATTTTATAGAGTACAAACAAAATAAGGAAATTCAAAATAAAAATTTTATCATACAAGAAGAAATTTCTAAACTAAAACAAGATAAGCAAAAATTATTAACAAACATACAAGATTTAAACTTTACTCTTTCCAATAAAATATCATCTACACAACAACAATTTCATATTTTATCCACCATAACAAAAGAAATCAATTTAGATAAAAATAAGGCAATCATTCTAAATCAAATCATATCATGGCTTAATTCCAATGAACTTAAAATCACAAATCTTGAATTTGAACAAACAAAAATCATTCTTTCTTTTATCGATGAAAACCACTTTAAAAGAGCATTAGAAAATCTAAATTCTACTTTTAAATTCCTTGATAAAAATGAAGAAACATTGAATATCATATTAGAAGTCATACATGAATAAAATAGAAGTATTTTTGCAAAATTTAAATCCTAGGGAAAAATTTCTTTTTATTTCTTTTATCTGCCTTTGTGCTTTGTTTTTAGCTTTTAAAATTCATGATCGCTTTTTGGAAGATATTTTTCAAAAAACATTAGTAGAACATAATTACCTTGCATTAAATGAAGCAAAAATAGAAAATTCACATCTTAAAGAAATAGAGACAAAGCTAACAAAACAGATAAAAACAGAGGAAGAAAAATTAAAATACTATAAAGAAAAATTGCATTTATTTTTTTATGATAAAGATTTTTTCAATAAAAAAATCAATAATTTATCCAAAAATTTAACCATTAATGAAATAAAATTTTCCCAAGAAAACAAAAATTTTATCCACTATAATTATGTTTTTCTAAGTTTAAATGGCAACTTTAAAGACTTACTCAATTTTATACAAAATTTAGAAAATCTTCCTATAGCTTTAAAAATTGATAAAATAAAACTATACAATACACAGGGTTTAAAATTAAAGCTTGATTTAATGTTTAAATTTGTTAATTTATAATAATATTAAAATATTATATTTTTAAATATTATTATAAAAAAAATATTTAAAAATATTGTAATTTAATTATTTTTCTATTACTATTAGTTAAAATATTTTAAGCATAAAAAAAAGAAAGGTATTGGGAAGTGACTAAACAAGAAATACAAAAACTCGATACAAATTTCCTAGGTCATCGCAAGCCCTTATTCTCTTTATCAATGGTAGAACTTTGGGAAAGATTTGCTTTTTATGGCATACGATCTTTACTTGTGCTTTTCATGGCAACAACCATAAGCAAAGGTAGACTTGGAATAAGCACTGAATACGCCTCGGCAATTTATGGCATTTTTGCAGGATGCTTGTATTTAGCAGCACTTCCTGGAGGCTGGATTACTGATAATTATTTAGGGCAAAAAAAGGCTTTATTTTTAGGTTCTTTTATTATAGCTTTAGGACATATTAGCATAGCCTTATCTATTTTAAGCACACCTATGTTTTTCCTAGGGCTTACTTTTATCGTTATTGGTACTGGATTTTTTAAAACTAACGCTTCTGTAACAGTTGGAATGTTGTATAAACAAAATGATACAAGATGCGATACTGGCTATACGATTTTTTATATAGGAATTAACATTGGAGCATTCATTGCTCCTCTTATATGTGGTTTTGTTCAAGCAAAATGGAATTATCATTTAGGATTTGTCATAGGAGGTTTAGGTATGCTAATCTCTTTGCTTATTTTATATTTTAAAGCTGCCCTTGAGCTTGAAGAATTTCATAAAAATTGAACCTTAAAGCAAAACTGGGAATAACCATTTAAAAAAGTAAAAAATTTAACTCTTATACTAAGTATAAGCTTGTTAAGTATTATTGGATTTTTTCTAATGTTTATTAATCTTGTAAATATTAATCCCATATAATACTATCAAAAAAACTTCTAATTGTAATTTTACTATGTTTGGTAATTTATTTCATATATCTTTTTGTTTTTAAAGCTTTAAATAAAAGAGAAAAACAGCAATTAACAATTTTAATTGTTTTATTCTTTGCAGCCACTTTTTTTTGGAGTGCTTTTGAACAAAAACCTACTGCTTATAATCTTTTTGCGCAAGATTTTACAAATAGAAATATTTTTGATTGGAAAATTCTAACAAACTGGTTTCAATCTTTTAATCCAATTTTTATCATCATACTTGCTCCTATAGCAAGTTATATTTGGATATTTTTAGAGAAAAAAAATATATATTTTTCTTCCATTGGAAAATTTACTTTAGGAATATTATTTGCCGGTATTGGTTTTATGATGATGACCTTTGCTTCACAAAATCTAATAAACAACAATGGTTTGCCAATATCCATGGCTTGGATTATCATAAGTATATTCTTTTTAACACTTGGGGAATTATGCGTGTCTCCTATTGGACTCTCTATAATGGCTAAGGTTGCCCCTGATTTAATCAAAAATCAAATCATGGGACTTTGGTTTGTAGCAAGTGCGCTTGGAAATTTTGTTGCAGGACTTATAGGAGGAAATGTCAATATTAAAAACATCGATCAACTTCCTAATATTTTTGGACAATGCATGTGGATGCTTTTTGTTGTAGCACTTTTGCTTTTTATTGCTAAAAAACCATCTTAACAAAAAAAATAAGCAATTATCTAACTAAACTTAAAATACAAAATACACCAAAGTTGAAAATTGATCTTAATATTTCTTTTTTTTATATTTGCAAAAAAGTAACATTATGATATAAATCATTTAAAAATATTACAAAGTTATACATATTTTTTAATTTCTTGTCTATAATTTATAAATAAAAATACACAAAGGATATAAATTGAGTAAAAATGTAAAAAATTTAGATACTTCATTTTTTGGACATCCAAAACCACTTTTATCTCTTTCACTTACTGAGCTTTGGGAAAGATTTTCTTTTTACGGAATTCGTCCCTTGCTTTACCTTTTTATGATAGCAAGTTTTGAAAAAAGTGGAATGAACTTAAAACCTGAAGAAGCAAGTGCAATTATGGGAATTTTTGCAAGTTGTTTATATCTTGCTGCTTTGCCAGGTGGATGGCTTGCGGACAATTACTTAGGACAAAAAAGAGCAATTTTACTAGGTGCTTTAACTATAGCATTTGGACATTTGTGCATAGCCTTTTCTTATTTTAACAATAAAATGATTTTTGTTGGTATGGTTTTTTTGGTTATAGGTACAGGACTTTTTAAAACTTGTGCTTCTGTAATGGTTGGAATGCTTTATAAAAAAAATGATGCAAGGCGTGACTCTGGTTTTACTCTTTTTTATATGTGCTTTAATTTTGGTGCTTTTGTAGCTCCTTTAATTTGCGGCTTTTTACAAAAAGAATACGGATGGCATTTTGGTTTTGGTGCAGGTGGGATTGGTATGCTTTTAGCGGTAATTATTTTCTACCTAAAAACTATGCCTGATTTAAAAGAATTTGATGAAAAAGTTGGCATAGACTCTACTTGGGATAGACCAAGCAAAAAAAGCAAAAACGCATTTTACATCATCATTGTATCAGGTATTGTTTTGCTTGGAGCAATATTTTTAATCCTTGGTGGTTTTATAAAATTAGATGCACAAGTTATTAATAAAAATATTATTCTAACTATCTTAGCTTGTGCTGGAATTTATTTTTTATATCTTTTCGCTTTTACTTCTTTAAAAATAGAAGAAAAAAGAAATTTAATTATTTTTATTGTTTTATTTTTAGCGGCTGCGTTATTTTGGTCAGTATATGAGCAACAATACACTTCTTTTAATTTTTTTGCAGAAAAATTAACAGATAAAACCATATTAAATTATGAAATTCCTACAATATGGTTTCAATCTCTTGGAGGTTTATTTGTTATACTTTTTGCACCTTTTAGTGCTTTTATATGGACTATATGTGCCAAAAATAATAAAGAAATTTCATCTATTATTAAATTTGCATTAGGACTTTTGGGTGCAGCTTTGGCATTTTTAATAATGGCTTTAGCTTCAAATCATGCAATTAGTTTAAATGGCGATGCTAATACATTAAGAGAAAATTTAGAAAATTCATCACAAATTATTTTAGTTTCACCTTGGTGTCTTGTCAGTAGCTTTTTGCTTATGGTTTTAGGAGAGCTTTGCCTTTCCCCTGTGGGACTTTCTATAATGACAAAAATTGCACCTAATTTAATTAAATCTCAAGTCATGGGACTTTGGTTTGTAGCAAGTGCATTAGGCAATGCTTTAGCTGGATTCATAGGTGGTAAAGCAAGTGAAGAAAATATAGCTTATTTGCCAAATTTATTTTACCAATGTATGTGGATATTACTTGGTGCTGTTATAATTTTACTTATACTCAAAAAACCTATCAATAAAATACTAAAAAATTAATATTAAGGAGAAAATATGAGTATTTACAAACAAAGAGTATTAGAACTTAGAAGATTAATGAAAGAAAATAATATTGACGCCTATCTCATCTTAAGCGCGGATCCGCATTTGAGCGAATATTTACCAGAATATTACAAAAACAGAGTCTTTATCAGTGGCTTTAAGGGTTCTGTTGGAACAGTTCTTATCACACAAGAAGAGGGCTTTTTGTGGGTAGATGGAAGATATTGGCTTCAAGCACAAAAGGAATTAGAAGGTAGTGGCATACTTTTACAAAAGCAAGATGCTAAAAATACTTTTACCAAATGGTTGGAAAAAAATTTAAGCGAAGATCAAATTTTAGGCATCGATTTTGCACTTTTACCTTTATCTTTGCAAAAAGATTTAAAGATTAATTGCAAGGCAAATTTAAAACATATAGATTTGATAAGTCCACTTTGGAAAGATCGTCCCACTTTACCACAAGAAAAAATTTATGAACACGAACTAGAATACTGCTCTTACTCAAGAAAAGAAAAATTAGCATTAGTGCGTCAAAAAATGAAAAATTTAAATGTTACCTCTCATTTAATCTCCAGCCTTGATGATATAGCTTGGCTTACAAATTTAAGAGGGAATGATGTAAATTATAATCCTGTATTTTTAAGTCATTTGCTAATCTTGGAAGACAAAGCCTTGCTTTTTGTTGATCAGAAAAAAGTAAATTCAGAACTTGAAAAAAAATTAAATTTAGATGGGTTTTGGCTTAAAAATTATGATAAAATCATCATGGAGCTTGAAGAACTTGCAAATACAAATTTGCTTATTGAACCTTCAAAAATGACCGCTTTACTCATAAATTCTTTAGATAAAAGCGTAAAAATCATTCAAGAAATTAATCCAAGCACTCACTTAAAAGCAGCTAAAAATACAAAAGAAATAGCGCATATACAAGATGCTATGATAGAAGATGGAGTGGCTTTATGTAAATTTTTTGCCTGGCTTGAAGAAGCGATAAAAAATAAAGAACTAATAAGCGAATTAGACATAGATGTTAAAGCAAGCGAATTTAGAGCACAAAGCAAGTACTACATAAGTGATAGTTTTGCCACTATAGCAGGCTTTAACGAAAATGCAGCATATCCACATTATAAAGCCACAAAAGAGAGTTTTGCTTATCTTAAAAAAGATGGGCTTTTACTTATTGATTCTGGTGGACAATATAAAAACGGCACAACAGATATTACACGCGTTGTACCAATAGGAAAGGCTAATGCAGAACAAATTCATGACTATACCTTGGTTTTAAAAGCACATATTGCCATTTCCAGTGCAATTTTTCCAAAAGATATAACTATGCCCTTACTTGATGCAATCACACGCGCACCTTTATGGAAAGAACAAATTGACTATATACACGGCACAGGACATGGCGTGGGATATTTTTTAAATGTCCATGAAGGTCCACAAGTTTTATCTTATCTATCCCCTGTGCTTGAAAAAACAAAAGCCAAAGAAGGTATGCTAACCTCCATAGAGCCAGGTATTTATAAAGTAGGTAAATGGGGTATAAGACTTGAAAATTTAGTTATTCATACCAAAGTAGAAAATCCTAAAAATAAAGATTTTGGAGAGTTTTTATACTTTAAACCTGTTACTCTTTGTCCTTTTGAAATATCTTGTATTGATACAAAAATGTTAGATGAAAAAGAAAAAGAATGGTTAAACAATTATCACAAAGAAGTATTTGAAAAACTTTCTCCTAAGCTAGGTGATTATCCAAAAGCTCTAGTTTGGCTTGAAAAAAGAACAAAAGCCATCTTTTAAGATACTTTTGTTAACATAGATAAATTTTCCTTGTATTAAACTTATAATTTGTTTAATACAAGATTTTTAAACCAATTGCTAAAAAAGTTTTTTTTGAAAAACTCAATTTACAACTAAAAATTATTTAAAATATCCAAGTTCAATCATTTTTTGATAAATTTTAGCTACAGTTGCCCCTGAAGTAATATTTCTCCCACCATGTTCCAAAAGAACGGTAACTACATATTTTGGCTTAGAATAAGGAGCATAAGAAGTAAGCCACGCATGAGATCTAGTATAATACTCAAATTGTTTTTCATCAACCCTATTTTTATCTGTTTGTGAAAATCCCACAACCTGAGCAGTTCCTGTTTTTGCTGCAACTTTCACATCAAGATTATGCAAATAACGATAAGAGGTTCCTCCTTGCTCATTAGCAACAGCATACATTGCATCTCTTATATAAGGCAATTGACTCTTTTCAAATAAAGTAAAAATTTCTTTTTTATTTTCATCCATTTGATTTTCTATAGTTGTATTATTATTTTCTATGCTTTTTAAAAAATGAGGTATAACCTCTCCACTTTTTGCGATTTGAGCCGTATATCTAGCAATTTGCATAGGTGTTGCAAGAAAATTACCTTGACCTATAGCTGTATTTAAAGTATCACCTTGAAACCAAGATTGTCTATATCTTTGCATCTTCCATTCTTTGCTTGGTAAAGTTCCTACAAATTCACTAGGTAAATCTACCCCTGTTTTCACTCCAAAGCCAATGCGAGATAAAGTTTCACTTATTTGATCGATTCCAACTTGCAAACTGCCATTATAAAAATAAACATCACAACTATATTTTATCGCATGTTTTAAATCCACAGGTCCATGGCCTGATCGATTCCAACATCTAAAAAACCTGCCTCCAAGCTCAATGCTTCCATTGCAAACATAATGAGTCGACGGGCTAATATTTTTAGAATTTAAAAAAGAAAGCCCTACTCCCATTTTTACAACAGAACCTGGAGGATAATATCCATTTATAAGTTTATTTGTAAAAGGATGATCAAGACTATTTGAAAGCTCATCCCAATCCTTAAAAGAAATCCCTGTTACAAAAGGATTAAGATCATATTCAGGGAAACTCCCTGCAGCTAAAATAGATCCATCATTTACATTCATAATTATAGCAGCTCCAGCATTCCCTTCAAACAATGAAGTTAAATAAGACTGAAGCTCTATATCTATCGTAAGTTCTATATCATTAGACATAGCAGGAGTGTAAGAAAGCTGTTCTACTTCTTGATTTAAGGCATTAACCTTATAAACCCTAGTTCCTTTTTCTCCTTGTAAAATATCATTATAATAGCGTTCTATACCGCTTTTTCCCGTATAGTTAGAAAGTTTTGCTATTTCATTTTCTTGAACATCTTGCAAATTTGCCTTACCTACATACCCAATAATATGCGAAGCCAATTTTCCAAAAGGATATTTTCTTTTTACAACAGGATCTATTTTTATTGTTTTATTAAGATTTAACTCTGAATAATGCGAAATAATCTCATCATAGGGTATAAAATCTACTACTTTAATAAAATCTTGATTATAGTAAGAATCATTTCTCTTATAAATTTCTGCTAATTTACTAGCATTTAAATCGGGAAATAAATTTGTAAGTTCAGATAATTCTTTATCCAAAATTCCTTTATTTGACTTTTTAATACTTAAATAAGGTTTAATAGAAATACTAAAACCCAAATCATTAATAGCCAATAAAGTTCCATTTCTATCTGTAATTTGACCCCTAACAGGTGGTAAAAATTCAGTTTTTATGGCATTTTGTTTAGCAAGCTCTTCATAATATACATTTGATTTTATACTCAAATAATACACACGACTTAATAAAAATATAAAAAACAATAGTATAAATCCAACAACTAAACGCATTCTCATTTAAATTTTACCTTTAAAAAACACATAAGCTAAACAACATTCTATAAAAACTGAAACAATATACGCCCATCCTAAAATTTTAATTTTTTCATCTCCAATATAAGACAATATCATATCCAAAAACAAAATAATGCCGTAAGCACAAAGCACAAAAACAACAGGGATAAATTTACCAATTTTTAAATTTGTCTTAATCCAATCTGCACAAAGATAATAAAAAATAAAAAATGCCAACCAAGATGAAAAAATAAAAAAATTATAAGTTATATCAGTAAAAAATAAAAAAAATAAAGAAAAATACCATCTAAAATCAAGCTTTGAAAAAGTTCTTTCTCTCTCTTCTAGTAAGCAAAACATATAACAGAAAAAAATCCCATAAAGTAACGGGGTATATACAAAAGTCGAACCAAGAATCTGATAAATTAGAAAAAAAAATCCTAAAAAGACATAAGCTCCATTAAATTTTGCTTTATAAGCACTTAAATTTCTTCTCATTTATCAAGACCTAAAGTTTGATTGATAATAATATCTTCTAAAGAATCAAGGCCAAATTTATTCAAATTTGAAACTAAAATAGAGTCTTTAAATTCATTTTTTAACTTAGCTTTTTCACTTTGATTTAATTTATCGCATTTGGTAAAAACTTTTAAAATTTTTTGATCAGGTCGTAAAAATCTTTTCAAATAGTCATTTAAATTTACATCGATCTCTAAATGAGTATGTCTTGAGTCGATTAAATGTATAAATAACTTTATCGAGGTTCTTAATTTTAAAAATTCATCTAAGTTTTGATTCCATATTTCTTTTAAATTTTTAGAAACCTTTGCATAACCAAACCCTGGCAAATCGATAAAATTGATATTAAATTTTTCTTCATTTCTTCTGCAAATTACTTCGAAAAAATTTATAAGCTGAGTTTTTCCAGGAGTTGCCGAACTTTTGGCTAAATTTTTTTGTTTACACAAAGAATTGATTAAAGAACTTTTTCCGACATTAGAACGCCCCAAAAATGCTACTTCACTAAAATTTGAGCTCAAATTCTCATCAAATTTCACTAAAGAAGTGATAAATTTAGCACTAATTATCATTTGTCTTTAAGATCAAACACAAAACGAGCAGGTTTTTGATCCTTACTCTCCACTCGATAAATATTAGCTTTTCTATCGACTATTATTTTATCACCAAAAAGTTTTTGATTGCTTCCAAGCTCATTTATATAAGCATGACCATTAATCTCGTAAGTATCTTTAATAACATTATAAATAAATTTATCTCCACTACCTTTATAAGTTTTACCTTTTAAAACAATCTTAAACCTAGCATTTTGCATTGCTTCATAACGAATAGGTTTGCGATTTTTATCCGTATAAATAATCAATTTTTCAGAATTTAAAATATCATCACCTCTAATTACTTCTACATTTCCACTAAGAATACTTTCACCCTTATTTTCATCTGAGTAAAAATTTAAAGCTTTTACTTCAATTTGAGTTGCCCAAGTTACACTTACACAAACTAACAATAAAATTATTTGTCTTGCAACCACGCGTTTACTCCTTGGATATTTAAAATTTTGTTTTTTACATCATAGTTTAAAGTATTTCCGTTAATAATACTTCCATTGATCAGAGCTTTAAAATTAGTATTTGTGTGTAAAATTTTATCCTTAGGTTGGTATTCTACCTCTTGAGAAATAATTTTGACATTATTAGAACCTATATAAGTAACATTTCCTTCAAACAAAACCTTGCTCATATCTTTATTGAAAAACTCTAAACGATTCGCGCTAAGATTAAAATCTAAATTTAAAGTAATAAAATCATTAAATTCATCTCTATCTGCATATCTCACCCAAGAATTTGCCTTATAATATGCCTTAATTATACTAGTATTACTCTCATAAGCTTTCAAATTTTTAGCCTCAATATTTTTAAAATTTAAAGCATTAGTTTGCAAATTCAAAGAATACGGATCTTGCAAACTTAAAATCGTAAAAGTAATTGTAAAAAGAGCAATTAAAATTCCAAAAATTTTTATAGCCAAAGCTTATTCCATTCTTCTTCTAGATGATTTTTTTCTACTAAAATTTCTATCATCTGTGCTACAGCAGCCTTACCACCTTTTTTGCTAAGCACTATGTCTACATTTAAATCTTTATGACCATCTTTTGGCTTAAAACTAAGTCCTACACTTTCAAGCAAAGCCTTATCGTTAAAATAATCTCCAATAGCCGCACACTGAGAAAAATCTAAATTAAGTTTTTGTAAAATTTCTTTTGCACAAGCTAACTTATCCTTGATACCTTGATATAAAATTTTTATTTTTAAATCTTTAGCTCTTTTTTCAACACAAGGACAATTTCTACCTGTAATAATAGCAATTTTTTTACCAAGCTTTAGCCAAGCCTCGATAGCCGCTCCATCTTTTACATTAAATTCTTTAATAAATTCTCCATTAGAAGTATAAATAATCTTCCCATCAGTTAAACAGCCATCTACATCCAAAAAAATCAATTCTGTCATAATTTCTACTCTCTTACAACAAATGCACCTGCAAATGCACCACTTGCAGCAAAATCCCTTGCTTCATCTTCACTTCTAAAGCCTGTTAAGAAAACGCGATTTAACCCATCCACTGAGCTTGTGCGTATAGTAGAGCTATAAGTTCTATAAGTTTTATATCTTGCTGCTATCGTTTGTGCTCCAGCTGGGTTTTTAAAGGCTCCAATTTGAACCATGAAATTTCCACCTTCATAAATTTGTCCATTATTTGCAATCTCTCCACTATTTCCATAGTTTACATTAGAATGTACAATATTATTACCCGAATTACTTGATCCAAACCCTATAACCTCAAGCCTTACTGGAGCTGTTCCTGAAGCAATCATATCAATTTGACTAGCAGCTCCTTTTGATAAATCTATAATACGATTATTTACAAAAGGACCTCTATCATTCACACGAACGGTAACTTGACGATTGTTATTTAGATTGGTTACTTTTAAGATGGTATTCATAGGTAAAGTTTTATGAGCCGCGGTTAAAGCATTTTGATTATAGGTTTCGCCATTAGAGGTTTTCTTGCCGTGAAAGCCTGGCCCATACCAACTCGCAATACCATCAGCAGTTTCGCCTACTGCTACAACAGTAGGATAATAAGTTTTACCGTTGATAGTATAAGGCTTCATTGTTCCTTTAGTCCCTGAAGAACTAGGACTGCTTTTAAAATCATTTGAAGGATAATACACTTGAGCATTATCCAAGCTAGAAAAAAAACTAGTGCCTAAACAACCACTAAAAAATAAAGCCCCTAGACTAACGGCTGACAACTTTAGTGTAATTGTTTTTATTTGCATTTTTATTCTCCTTGATTGGTATAATTAATTTTTGATTAATGCTAAGATGATTTTTTGCTATTTTATTGAATTCTCGAATTTCATCAACACTTATATTATAATTTTTTGCTATTTTATATAAAGAGTCACCAGACTTAACGGTATAAGTTCTTGTCATAGGTATAGTTGTATCAACCTTCGCAAGTTTTTCTGCTTTAAAATTTTTATCAAAAAATGCTACTTTATTAAGTGGTATATACATATAATACCCTTTACCAGGAGGCGTAAAATTATGTTTAAATTGTGGATTATATTTCTTAAAAGTTGCAAGATCCATATTTAAATTTTTAGCTATTTCTTTTAAAGATGCAGAAGAAGGCACATCAACTTTTGCAAATTCATTGCTTAAAGCATAATTCATTAAAGACGCATCTTTATCTAGTAAAAAATCCCTATCATTAGCTAAAAAAGCAAGCGTTAAAATCTTTCTTATAAAATTTCTAGTTTCTAAAGAAAGATATTTCTTATCAGGGTTCAATAAAACACTTAAATCATCACTTCCTGCTTGCTTGATAGCTTGTCTTAGCTTGCCATTTCCGCAATTATAAGCTAAAAGTGCTAAATACCATTTGCCAAATTCTTCTTTTAACTCTTTTAAATAATTTGTAGCGGCATAAGTTGACTTGACCGGATCACGCCTTTCATCAACATAAGCATCGATTCTTAAACCCAAATTTCTAGCTGTTGGTTGCATAAATTGCCAAACCCCTACAGCCTTGGCATTAGAAACACTATGAGTTTTCAAGCCTGATTCAACCATAGCTAGATACAAAATCTCATCAGGAACTTCCTGCTGGGCTAAAATTTTTCTTATCATAGGAGTAACTTTTGAAAAATTTTGCATACTATCTATTAAAGTTTGAGCATGTTTTGATTTTATATCTTGTTGAGTTTGCACAAAAATCAAATCACTAATAAAACTTGGATTAATATCTAAATTTCTTAAAACATTCATTTGTCTTTCATAAAATTCAGGAGTATTAATTTGCGCAAAAAGAAAATTAAAGCATATTAAAAAACACAATAAAATTTTTTTCATTAATAACCTTTAAAAAATAATTTTTCAGAATTGTTAAAACAAATTTCTAGAAGCTCTTTTCTTGATAAATTCAATACTTCACACATTTTGTTTACTACAAATTGAGTTAACAAAGGTTCATTTCTTTTACCACGATAAGGCTCTGGAGTAAGATATGGAGCATCAGTTTCAAGTAGTAGTTTATCTTTTGGAATTTTAGGCAAAATCTCAACTAATTTCTTAGCATTTTTAAAAGTTAAAACTCCCCCAATACCAAAATAAAATCCCTCTTCAAAAAGAGTTAGCAAATGTTCGCTTGCATTAAAGCAGTGTAAAACTCCTCCTACAAGATCCTTAGAATACCCATGTAAAATCTCATAAGTATCATGATTTGCTTCTCTTGAGTGAATGATAACAGGTTTTTTAAATTCAATAGCAAGCTCAAGCTGTGCAATAAAAATCTTTTTTTGATTTTCTTTTTCTTTTTGAATTTCTTCAGCAAGATCACTTTTAAAACGGAAATAATCAAGCCCACATTCACCTACAGCTACACACTTTTCATCGCATAAATACTGTCTTAAAATTTTCTCATCATAATTATCAATTTCATAAGGATGCACCCCTGCTGCAAAAAAAATATTTTTATATTTATGAGCAATTGTAGCTGCATAAGGCAAGTCTTTTATATCAGCACCAGGTATGATGATTTTCTCTATACCATTTTTAAAAGCACGATTTAAAGTTTCATCTAAATCATCTTTAAATGCTTCACTGTCTAGATGGCAATGCGTATCAACAATCCTTAAACCATCTTGAAAATCAAGATTTAAGAACATACTTCAACTCTATCCTTGCCATTATCTTTTGCTTGAGACAATATTTTACTTGCTTTATCAGCCAAAGAATCAATCTTATCTCCACTTTTTCCAAAAACCACGCCTATAGAAGCTGTAAAAAAGACTTCATCTAAATTAACTAAAACACCAGCCTTTTTTATATTTACTCGTATACGAGAAAAGATTTTAATCGCTCTTTCTTGGGATATATTTTTAAGCAAAATACAAATTTTTTCTGCACTATATCTACCTACAAGATCTCTTCCTTTAGTTTCATTGACTATTTCATTGGCGCAGATTTTAATTACTTCATCACCAACTTCACGGCCGTATTCATCGTTAATCATTTGAAGATTATCTATATCTAAAAAAGCAAAAGCAAATTCCTCGTCTTTTGTTGCTATTTCGTTAAAATAATCATCTATTCCATCAATTAAAGCATTATAATTTTTAACCCCAGATACAGGATCTAAAACATTATAAGTGCTTAAAAATTTTTTATCATCCATGTAAGATAAACAACGATCTAAGCGACAATTAAAACTTTCCTTGCTTAAAGGCTTAAACAAATACTCATTAACTCCATTTTTAAAAGAATTCGCTTCAAATGAATCATTATGATCCCCCAAAAGAATCACACCTAATTCATCATCACTAAAACGTTCTCTTACTTGAGTCAAAAGCTCAAAACCGCTAATTACTGGCATATTGACATCTGCTATAATAAGCTTAACATCATTATTATCATTTAAATAACTCATTGCTTCTTCACCATGAGCCGCAGCTAAAACATTAAATTGTCTTTGAGTAAGTATTTTTTTAATTTCATTACGTTCAGGTAGCTTGCTCATAGCTACAATCACTTTAGTTTTTGCATATTGATTAAGTTTTACAATAGAACTAATAATCTCATCAATGCAAGTTTCACTTTCTTTAAAAATATAATCTAATATATCTTTATCCATAAATTTTTCTTTAGTAGCCTTATCACCACTAGCCGTAAGAACAATAGCAGGAATTTTCTTTTCTATAACATAATCCACAACTTCACCATTTGGGGCATCTGGCAAGCATAAATCCACAAAAGCTAAAAAATAATCATTATTCATTAACTCCTTAGCTTCAGCAAAACCAAAAGCAATATCTACCTCATAATCTAAAGTCATTTGAATTTTTTTAGCCAAAAGTTTGCCGAGCATTTTATTGTCATCAATAATTAAAATTTTCTTATTCATAGTGTGTAAAATACCTTTATATCTAAAATTTTTTATTATATTTGTTTCAAAAGAAAGGAAATTTTTATAGTTATATATTTTAACATAGCAAAATAAAAAATCCGCTTAATTCTTAAATAAGGTCTTAGCAAATTCGATCGCTTCATCACTAACAAGCTCTCCACTTACCATCCTAGCAAGTTCTTTAATTCTTTCTTCTTGATCAAGCTTTTTTACCTTACTTTCTTCACCATTTTTTTCAACTAAAAAATGATTATGTGCCTTAGAGGAAAGTTGAGGCAAATGAGAAATAGCAAAAATTTGATAAAACTTAGAAAGTTCCTCTAAAACCTTAGCTATACTCATAGCCTCTTTTCCACTTAAATTTGCATCAATTTCATCTAAAAATAATATCCCTTTGCCTGCATTTAAAATATTACATTCTGTGGCTATAAAAGCAAGTCTTAAGCGATTTAATTCACCCGAACTTAAATTTTTTAAATGAGCTAAATTAATATCTAGCATTATCTCATCTTTGCCTAAAATTGAAATTTTTTCATTTTCTTTAAGCGTCAAACTTGCATCTTTCATATAAAGATCTTTAAGATAATTATTTAAACATTTTTCTAATTTTTTAAGGTTTTTCTTTCTTGTTTGAGTTAAAATTTGTGCTTTTTCTTCTAATTTTTGTTTTAATTCTTGAAATTTTTTTTCAAGTTCTTTTTTTTCAAAACTTAAATTTTCATAATGCTCTAGCTCATATTTTTTTTGTTTTAAAACTTCTAAAGCATTTTCTATGCTTTCATAACGCTTGATAAGATAGGATAAATTTTCAATGCGATCTAAAAGCGCCTCCACATCAAAATCCAAATCTTCCATTTTTTGATTTTCGCAAATCACACGCAATTCATTTAAACATTCACTAAAAAAACTCGCATCAACTTCGCTTAAATTTAAAGCTTCAATAACAACTTTTTCAAGCTCAAAAATACGCTCTGCCTTACTCCAAGCTTCTTCTAATTTATCTTTTTTAGAAAGCTTTTTTTTAAGTATTAAAAGCTCTTCATACTCACCTATTTTAGGATTAATGCTTGAAATTTTTTCAATTTGTGCTCTAGCTAGTTCTTTTAATTCTTCTACTTTTTTTTCTTCTTCTAAAATTGCATTAAGCTCATTAGAAATTTGACTATAAGCATTAAAATCTTTTTTAAAATCTTCTAAAAAGGAAATAAAATTTGTATTTTCTTGCATTTCTAAGGCATCTAAGAGATTTAAAAATTTTTCATTTCCAAATTCGTTATTTTCCTTTGCGCTTAAATACTTAATAAAAGTTTTACTTAAATTTTGCAAACTTTTTTTCGCTATGCTTTGATTGTTAATAAAATATTTTGTGTTTTTTTCTTTTAAGAGCTTAAAAACATTCTCCTCTTCACTTTCTATACCAAAACTTTCTAAATCCAACTTATCATCTACTTCTATTTCGACAATTTTAGCCTCACTTTCACTCAAAGAAAATGCGGATAAAATTCCTTTAAACAAGACCGATTTTCCAGCTCCACTTAGGCCTGTAAAAACGGTAAGCCCTTTAGAAATTTCAAGCTCAGCCTTTTTAAAACCAAGATTTTCTTTCATAAAAATTCTATTTATCATCAATTTCCCCAGTGTAATTTTTCTTTTAAAATTTGAAAATAATCCCTATTTTTTGGATGAATTAAAGCCACATTTTTATCACTTAAACCCACTTTTATACTTTTAAAATCATTCATTTTATAATTTTCTTGCCCATCAATGCAAAGCATGCAATCCTTTGCCATAATCTCTATTTCAAAACCTTTTGGCAAGACAATAGGGCGTTGTGTTAAAGAATGAGAACAAACAGGAGTTAAGATAAAAGCTTGAGCTAAAGTATAAACTATGGGTCCATTTGCACTTAAATTATAAGCTGTTGAACCCGCAGGAGTTGCAACAATAAGCCCATCTCCAAAATATTCATTAAATTTCTTTTCTTTTCTAAAAACTTCTATATGAGCCATAGAAGCTTGATTGTTTTTACTGATAACCACATCATTAAAAGCCAATTTTTCTAAAATTTTTCCTTGCCTATCTTCTAAAAAAATACTTAACAAATAAGGCTTTTCTATTCTAAATTCTCCTTGAAAAAAAGCTTGAAAAAAATTTTCAGCTTCATCAACTTTAAAATCTGTTAAAAAACCTAAATGTCCAGCATGAATTCCTAAAACTGCTTTATCATATTCACAAGCTTTACGGCATAAAGAAATCAAAGTTCCATCTCCACCTAAAGAAATAACAAAATCGGATATTTTAAACAAATCATCCAATCCATACTTTGGCAAATCTAAAATTTCAGAACTTTCTTTAAGCAATACAAGTTCAACTTTATATATAGATAAAATCGATTGAAGTTTTAAAATTTCCTTATCTAAACTCACATTGGGTCGCGTAACAAGTCCAATTTTTTTAATATTTTTATAATCTATTTTATTTTGCATAAAAAATTATATCAAATCTTAGCAAAGCAAAAGAATAAAAATACTATAATTTTGCTCATTATCTTAAAAAATCTTTTTCAAGGAATAAATTTGCGAAGTCATTATAATACAGACTTGGGAATTTCCCATGTTGGTCAAAGCGTTAAACTTTGCGGTTGGGTAAATAGCTACCGCGATCATGGTGGAGTTATTTTTATAGATTTAAGAGATAGAAGCGGTATTATCCAACTTGTTTGCGATCCAAATGATAGTAAAGAAGCTCATGAAATCGCTTCCAATGCAAGAAATGAATTTGTACTTATTACAGAAGGTACTATTCGTCCGCGTGGCGAAGGACTTGTAAATCCTAAGTTAAAAACAGGAGAAATCGAAGTAGTTGTTTCTAAACTTACCATAGAAAATGAAAGTGCCGTACCTCCTTTTGCTATCGCTGATGAAAGTGTAAATGAAGAATTACGCTTAAAATATCGCTTTTTAGATTTAAGAAATCCTAAACTTTATGAAAATTTTGCCTTGCGTTCTAAAGCTTGTATAGCAGCTAGAAATTCTTTGGCAAATATGGGATTTTTAGAAGTTGAAACCCCTATTCTTACCAAAGCTACTCCCGAAGGCGCAAGAGATTATCTCGTGCCTTCTCGTGTGCATCAGGGTGAATTTTATGCTCTTCCACAAAGCCCTCAGCTTTTCAAACAACTTTTAATGTGTAGCGGTTTTGATCGTTATTTTCAAATTGCAAAATGTTTTAGAGATGAAGATTTAAGAGCTGATCGCCAACCTGAATTCACACAAATTGATGTTGAAATGAGCTTTTGCGAACAAAAAGATGTGATCAAGGTAGCTGAAACTTTTTTAAAAGATATTTTCAAAGCTTGCGGCAAAGAAATTCAAACCCCTTTTAGACAAATGCAATACAAAGACGCTATGGAAAATTATGGCTCTGATAAGCCGGATTTAAGATTTGATCTTAAATTTATTGATGTGATTGATATTTTTGCTAAGTCAAATAATGAAATTTTTGCAAATATTGCCAAAGATACAAAGAAAAATCGCATCAAAGCCATACGCGTTCCAAAAGGCGATACTATTTTTTCAAAAAGACAAATGCAAAGATTTGAAGAATTTGTGCGTAAATTTGGCGCCCAAGGCTTAGCTTTCATACAAGTTAAAAAAGATGGGCTTAAAGGTCCACTTTGTAAATTCTTTAGCGAAGAAGATTTAAATGAGCTAAGCAAACGCTGTGAGCTTGAAGTAGGAGATGTGGTATTTTTCGGTGCAGGAGCTAAAAAAACCGTGCTTGATTATATGGGAAGATTTAGAATTTTCTTAGCCAACGAGTTAAAACTTATAGATCCAAATGCCTTGGAATTCTTATGGGTTGTTGATTTTCCTATGTTTGAGCAAAATGATGACGGAAGTTATTCTGCGATGCACCATCCTTTTACCATGCCAAAAAATATTGATGAGACTGATTTAGAAGAAATTTCATCTATTGCTTATGATGTAGTGTTAAATGGCGTTGAGCTAGGTGGAGGTAGTATAAGAATCCATAAAAATGATATTCAACAAAAAGTATTTAAACTTTTAAATATCGATGAAGAACAACAAAAAGAAAAATTTGGTTTCTTGCTTGATGCTTTAAGTTTTGGCGCTCCACCACATGGAGGCATCGCTATAGGACTTGATAGACTCATCATGCTAGTTACAGGAGCAAACAGCATAAGAGAGGTTATAGCCTTTCCAAAAACCCAAAGAGCGCAATGCTTAATGACAGATGCGCCATCGCCTGCTAGCAATGAAGCAATGAGAGAATTAGGAATCAAATTAAGGGAGAATATAAAATGAAAGAATTGTTTTTAATCATAGGTGCACCAGGTAGTGGAAAAACTACCGATGCTAGTTTAATCGCACAAGCAGATGCGACAAATATCACACACTATTCAACAGGGGATCTTTTAAGAGCTGAAGTAGCAAGCGGGAGTGAGCTTGGAAAAACTATAGATAGTTTTATCTCCAAAGGCAATCTTGTTCCTTTAGATGTTGTTATAAATACTATAGTTTATGCTCTAAAAGCTGCTCCAACTAAAACTATCATCATCGATGGCTATCCAAGAAGCGTAGAACAAATGATGGAATTTGACAAGGTTTTAAGTGAGCAAAATGAAATTTGTCTTAAAGGTGTCATAGAAGTAAGAGTAAGCGAAGAAGTTGCCAAAGAAAGAGTTTTAGGCAGAAATCGTGGTGCAGATGATAATGAAGAAGTGTTTTATAATAGAATGAAAGTTTATACAGAACCTTTAAATGAAATTTTAGATTTTTATCAAAAGAAAAAACTTCATTTTATTATCGATGGGGAACGCACTATCGAACCTATCGTTGCAGACATGAAAGAACTGATTAAAAAAATTCAAAGTATATAAGGAGAAAAAATGAATTTAAGCAAAATCAAAATCGGAGATATTCCAAATAAAATCAATGCCGTAATCGAAATTCCATACGGCTCAAATATCAAATACGAAATCGATAAAGATAGTGGTGCTATCATGGTAGATCGCGTTATGGCTAGTGCGATATTTTACCCAGCAAACTATGGTTTTATTGCCAATACTTTGGCTGATGATGGTGATCCTGTAGATATTTTAGTGCTTAATGAATATCCTATCCAAGCTGGAGCCGTGATTCCTTGCCGCTTAATCGGTGTTTTAATCATGGAAGATGAAAGCGGAATGGATGAAAAACTTCTTGCGGTTCCAAATTCAAAAATAGATGCAAGATATGACAATATAAAAACTTACACGGATTTACCACAAGCAACTTTAAATAAAATCAAAAATTTCTTTGAAACTTATAAAATTTTAGAACCAAATAAATGGGTTAAAGTGCAAGATTTCAAAGATGAAAAAGCTGCAATTGAAATTTTAGAAAAAGCAATCAAAAACTACAAATAATCCTAGCCCTTCAAAGGGCTAAACTCAAGGAAAACTCGCAATGAAAAATATCGTTTTAGGTGGTGGTTGTTTTTGGTGTGTTGAAGCCGTATTTGAACGCCTAAAAGGTGTAATCAATACTGAAGTTGGATATAGCGGAGGAAAACCAAATCCTAGCTATGAAAGCGTGTGTAATGGTGATGGCAACATAGAAGTTGTCAAAATAAATTACGATGAAAAACAAATCTCTCTTCTTGAAATCTTAACACTCTTTTTTAAAATTCATGATCCAACAAGTATAGATAAACAAGGTGGAGATATTGGTATACAATATCGCTCAATAATCTTTTACGAAAATGAAGAAGATAAAATTTTAGCTCAAAATTTCATCGAAGAACAGCAAAAAATATTTAGCAAAAAAATAGTTACTAAAATTTCAAGATTGCAAACTTATTACAAAGCTGAAAACTATCATCAACATTATTTTATAAATAATCCCGATCAAGGATATTGTCAAGCTGTAATAGCTCCAAAACTGCAAAAAATACAATCAGACTAATTTCATCTTTTTAAGGTTAAAAAAATTTCAACTTTATTCACAGCCTTTTCACGCTGTGATTTTCTTTTCAAAGTACTTAAAAATAGAACTTTAAGCTTTAAAATAAAGAAAAAATTATTTATTGTTTTTTAAGTTTTTTTATGAATTTGTATTTAAATGTGAATAATTTTATCAATTAACATAATTTCCTAAGCTTAGCTATAAAAAATCCATCATAGTCTAAGCTTGGTAAAATCCGTCTGCATTTTGAAATTTCAGCAAATTCTTCACTTTGCCCTGCTTTAGCCTCAACATTTTCCAAATCAATATCTAAAAGCTCTAATTTAAACTCACTTTTTAAAGCATTCTCTATCACTTCTTCATTTTCTTCCTTGGTAAAGGTGCAAGTACTATATACAAGCTCTCCGCCTATTTTTAATGCCTTTAAAGCAGAATGTAGAAGTTTTTTTTGAGTTTTTGCAATATTTTTGATTTCTTTATAACTTTTTTCCAAATCAAAACCTATTTTAGCAAAAGTTGAACAAGGTGCATCAAGTAAGATTTTATCAAATTTTAAAGGGCATAAATTGCCTATATTTTTACCATCTTTCATAAAAACTTTAGCATTCACGCCGTAATTTTTAAGATTTTTTTGCAAAATAAAAAATCTATCCCTACTCATCTCATTGCAAGCTAAATAACCTGTATTTTGCATAAAATTTGCAAGATTGATACTTTTGCCACCCGGAGCTGCACACATATCAAGAACACTTTGCCCTGCTTTGACCTCTAAATTTAAAGCACACAAATAAGAAGAATAATTTTGTATATAAAAGTGCGCCTCATTAAAAGCTTTCATAGAACTTAAGATAGCCTTATCTTTGGCATCAAACAAATAACAATAAACATTGATCTTTTTAAATTTTAAATTTTGTTTTAAAAATTCTTTTTCTAATTCTTCAATGCTAGTTTTTAAAGTATTTGCAAATACACAAACATTTTTTTCTTGAGCAAAAGAAGATAAAATATTTTGCATTTCATCTTTGGTATAAAGTTTTTCTATTCTAGAGAGCAAAATAATCCTTTATCATGATAAAAGCGGATAAAGAGTCTAATTTACCATCTTTTTTGCGTGTATTGGCTACGCCGTATCCTAAAGCTTCTTTGCTTGTTCCGCTTTCATCTACAAAGCAAATTTCTTTATCAAATTCAAGCAAAGAAACAAAATGCTTAATGCGTCTTGTCATTTCTTCTTCACTTGATCCACCCTTAGGAATGCCTACAATGAGTAAAGAAATTTCAAGTATTTTAAGTAAATTTTTGATTTCATTAGCGGCTTGATTGCGATTTTTTCTTAAAACTGCATCTAAAGGCAAAGCGATCTTTTTATCTATGCAAAGCGCTACACCTATGCGTTTTAAACCTACATCTAAAGCCAAAGCTCTCATGCTAAAACCCTTATAAAAAGCCCTTCTATGGAAATTTTTCCCTCAAGTTCATATTCATAAACTTTTTGTCCATAAATTTTTAAAGCCTCATCAACACTCACACCTTTTTTACAAAACTCTAAAAACTCATCTTGATTTATATCTATACTTGCAAACTCACTTACAAATTCTTTAAAATCACAAATTAACTTTGATTTATTTTCCTTTAAAAGAAAATTAGTTCCTGTGCTTTCTTCTAGTCTTTGTGGTAAAACATATAAAGGTTTATTGAGTTCTAAAGCAAGTTTTGCACTCTGCATAGAACCACTTTTTATATCTGCTTGTGCAACCACAACGGCCTTGCTTAAAGCAATAACCAAACGATTTCTTAGTAAAAAGTCATAATTTTTTGGCAAATAATCATCTTCGTATTCACTTAAAGCTAAAGCATTTTCATAAATTTGTTTAATGATTTTTTCATTAGTTCTTGGATAAATTTGATCTAAACCATTGGCAAAAATACCTATAGTATTTGGCATAGCTGCCATACTTGCGGTGATATCCACACCCAAAGCACCGCCACTTACCACGCAAAGATGAGCATTTTTAAGCATACTCGCTAAGGAAAAAACACAATTTTTCGTATAAACACTCATACGCCTTGAACCTATAATAGCGATTTTATCTTGTTTTAATAAAGATAAATTTCCTTTATAGTGTAATTTTTTAGGAGGCTTTTTTAAATCTTTAAAAAGTTCTAAAAATTCATCAGGCAAAATTTCACTTGCCATAAATTTCACTCAAATACACAAGATCAACGCCTTTTAACAAATCCTTACTTTGCTCTAAAGCTTTAAAAGTATTTTTCCTAGGATGTCCTATGGCTATAACAAAACCTTTTTTTTGTGCAAGTTTTACCGCACTTTCAAGTTGTTTTTTAACATAATTAACATCATCTTCATTATCCAAAAACACATCTCTTTGTATATAAGGCATACTGAGTTCTTTAGCGATTTTATTTGCCTTAGAATTTCCTATAGTTTTAGAATCTACAAAAAATATATTTTGATTTTTTAAAGCCTCGTAAAGCTTTCTCATAGCTTCTTCATTGCTTGTAAATAAACTTCCTGTGTGATTATTGATATATCTTAAATCCTTAAAATCTTTTTTAATTTGCTTGATTTTTTTAAAAATTCTTTCTTTGCTATCATTTGGATTTAAAGTATCAATTTCTGGTTTATTGTAATTAATTGCTGCTAAAGGTAAATGCACCATATAAAAATCAAATTTTAAAGCAAGTTTTGGCGTTTCGCTATGGTTTTTATCTGGCGGAAAAAAAGAAGGATTTAACTTTAAATTTAAAGCTTTTAAACCTCTAACCTGACTTGCATTTGCCATATCATCGATAATAATGGCAAGTTTTGGTTTTTTAGAAATTTTATTTAAATGAATATCTTCATTAAAAGTTAAATTTTGATCTTGGGTTAAATTTGTATCTTTTAGAATAAAATTTTGTTCTAAACTCTGATTTTGCTCTAAACTTAAATTCTGCTCCACACTGCTTAAATTTTGCTCATTTAAACTTGTATTTAAATCATCAATTTCTTGAATTTTTTGCTCTAAAATACTTACAGATTTATTATTATCAAACTCATTCTCTTGAAAAATACCAATTTCATAATGATCTTTATTTAATGAAATTAAATCTTCTTGCTTATCAATAAAATAATCCGGCTTAACAGAAGAAACATCTTGGGAATTTTGATATTTTACTAAAATTCCCAAAGCTAAAGCTATGCAAAGTAAAAAAAGTATAGCTATGATTAAATAACGCTGAATTTGAACTAATTTTTTCTTTGACAATGTTTAGTTCTTATCTTTATCTACTAATTTTTTAGCACTGATCCAAGGCATCATAGCACGCAAATTGCGTCCTGTTTTTTCTATCAAAGAATCATTCATATTTTTGCGTTCTGCATGCATTCTAGCAAAACCTGCACGGCGTTCTAAGATAAAATCTTTTGCAAAAACACCATTTTGTATATCTTTTAAAACACCTTTCATCGCTTTTTTAGTCTCTTCAGTGATAATCTTTGGCCCTGTGATGTAATCGCCGTATTCTGCAGTATTTGAAATAGAATAACGCATATCTGCAATACCACCTTGATAAATCAAATCCACAATGAGTTTCATTTCATGCAAACACTCAAAATAAGCCATTTCAGGTTCATAACCTGCTTCAACCAAAGTTTCAAAACCTGCTTGAATCAAAGCACTAAGTCCACCACAAAGCACAGCTTGCTCACCAAAAAGATCTGTTTCTGTTTCGGCTTTAAAGGTTGTTTCTATAATACCTGTACGTCCACCCCCGATCGCACTTGCATAACTTAAGGCTAAATTTTTAGCATTTTTGCTTTCATCTTGATGGATAGCTATTAAACAAGGAGTGCCACCACCTAGAGTAAATTCATTTCTTACTGTATGACCTGGTGCTTTAGGTGCTATCATGATAACATCTACACCTTTTGGAACAACAATTTGACCATAATGGATATTAAAACCGTGTGCAAAAGCTATAGCCTTGCCTTCACTTAAATTTGGTTTTATTTCGACATTAAAAATATCTGCTTGAATTTCATCAGGAGCTAAAATCATAATCACATCCGCTATCTTAGAAGCCTCACTCACACTCACCACTTCAAAACCAGCATTTTTTGCTTTAACAGCACTTACACTACCTTCACGAAGTCCGATAGTTACATTTACGCCATTATCTCTTAAATTCATCGCATGAGCGTGCCCTTGAGAGCCAAAGCCTATAATTGCTACTTTTTTTGATTTGATTAAATTTAAATCACAATCTTTATCATAATATACTGTAATAGCCATATTCACTCCTTAAAAATTCAAAAATTAAAGGTATTATTATAGCAATTAAAGTATAAATTTCATATTTTTTTTATAAACTTTATGTAAGAATTTTACAAAAAATCATAAAGTATCAAAAGTGAAAGAATTTTTAAACAGTCTTAGTTATGGCATTAGCTCTCACGAAGTAAACAATGAATTTAAACAAATTTTCAGAGAACTTTTAACTAATCATATCATTAAAGAACACAAAAACAAATACTATCTTAACAATGGTTTTGCCTTTGGAGTACTTGATATTTCGAGTAAAGGCACAGGTTTTTTACAATGCTTTGATGAAAGTTTCAAAAAAGATCTTTTGATAGAAAACAAAAACCTAAAAGGCGCAAACTATAAAGATATAGTCGCAGTAAAACTTCTACCTTTAAAGAAAAAACGCCCCAGTGCAAAGGTGATTTTGGTTCTAAAAAGAGCCAATGAAACCTCTTTAATGATCACCAAAAGGTATGGCCAAGCCGTGCTTGGAATGAATATCAAAACAGGATTAAGCACTGCCTTAAAAGCTTCTCAAAAATCCTTAAAAGCACTGCCTTTAGGGACAATTTTAAAAATAGAAAATGAAAATAACAATATCATAGAAGTTTTAGGACATATCGATGATGAAAGCGTAGATGAAAAAATCTCCTTAGCTCTTTTTAATAAAAATAACGAATTTAGCGACGCTTGCATCAAAGAAGCTCTAGCAAACGGCGATAGTGTTGATGCGAGTATGTATGAAAATCGCATGGATTTAAGAGCCTTGCCTTTTTGCACCATAGATCCTATACATGCAAAAGATTTTGATGATGCGATTTATTTTGACACTCAAAAACGAGAAATTTATGTAGCTATTGCTGATGTTAGCGAATATGTTTATGCTTATAGTGCTATAGATAAAGAAGCAAGAAATCGTGGATTTTCTATTTATTTTCCACATATTGCTATACCTATGCTACCTCGTCCTTTAAGTGAAAATATCTGTTCTTTAAAACCTCATTTAGATCGCTTAGCGTATTGTTTTAAAATCACACTCAATCATGAAAATAAAGTCATAAAAGAAGAACTTTTTGAAGGTATTATCAACTCAAAACGCCGTTTTAATTATGATGAAGTTGATGAAATTTTAATACAAAAACCTGATTTAAAAGAGCTTTCATGGCTTTATGAGCTTTTTGAAATCACAAAAAATTTACGCAAAATGCGTCTTAAAAATGCCTTTGAATTTCGCACCGAAGAATTAAGAATGAATTTAGATGAAAATTTAAGTCTAAAAAGTACAGTTTTTGAAAAAGACACGCCTTCGCATAATTTGATCGAAGATTGTATGCTTTTAGCCAATAAAGCCGCAGCAAAACTCATAGATATAGGTGTTTTTAGAAATCACTTAAGTGCTGATGTAAGAAAAATCGATAAGCTTTTAAATGAATTACGCGAATTAGGCATCGATGTAAATTTTAAGCCCAATCTTCCTGAGCTCATACGCGACATACAAGCTTTAGCTGATGAGTTAAATTTAAGAGCAGAAGTAGATAAACTCATCATCAAAGCACAAAAAAAAGCGGAATATTCTAGCGTCAATGCGGGACATTTTGGCTTAGGTTTTGATAAATACTCACATTTTACAAGCCCTATAAGAAGGTATTCTGATCTTATTTTGCACAGACTTTTAAAAGCCAAGCAAAAAAACGATGAAAAACTTTTTAATTATCTACTTTTAAACATAGAAAGCACTTGTGAGAATCTTAGCACACTTGAAAGAGAGGCGGATAAGGTTGCTTTTGATTTTATGGATAGAAAATTTGCTAGATGGGCAGCTAAAAATATAGGCAAAAAATTTAAAGCTTTAGTTGTCCAAAATGATGGAGTTTGCATAGCCAAACTAGATGATGAAATCAAAGGAGCGGATATAATCCTTTATGATACGCGTGTAAATTTGCTAGAAAATGTTGAAGTACAAATCATGGAAGCGGATATAGTTATGGCAAAAATTTATGCTAAAATCACCCAAAGACTTATAAAGGAAGAAAATGTATAGAAAAGAGCTTCAAACCCTACTTTCTAAAGATTCAATACCTAATTTTTTCTTTCTTTATGGAGCAGATAATTTTCAAAGCGAACTTTATGCTGAATTTATAAAAGAAAAATATAAGCCCGATGAAACTTTAAAACTTTTTTTTGAAGAATACAACTTCACTCGTGCGAGTGATTTTTTAAGTGCAGGATCGCTTTTTAGCGAAAAAAAATTACTAGAAATCAAAACTTCTAAAAAAATTCCAACAAAAGATCTTAAAATTTTAGTCGAACTTTGTAAAAACAATACGGACAATTTCTTTCTTTTAGAGCTTTATGATGAAAGTTCTAAACAAAGCGATATAGAAAAAATTTTCTCTCCTCATTTTGTAAGATTTTTTAAAGCTAACGGAGCTAAAGAAGGCGTGGAGCTTTTAAGCATAAAAGCAAAACAACTAGGGGTTGAAATCACTCAAAATGCTTTATTTACTCTTTTTACAAGTTTTGATGAAAACTTATATCTTGCTGCGAGTGAGCTTAATAAATTTAGTGGTTTAAGAGTAGATGAAAAAACCATAGAACAATACTGCTATAGTTTGAATACAGGAAGTTTTGAAAGCTTTTTTGATAAAATTTTAAAGAAACAAGACTTTAAAAGCGAACTTGAAAAAATTTTAGATAATTTTAATGAAATTGCTTTAATCAACTCTTTGTATAATTCTTTTTATCGTTTGTTTAAAATCGCACTTTATGCTAAAGTCAATGGTAAAATTGATTTTAAAGATCTTTTAGGCTATACTCCACCTCCTCAAGTGGGACAAAATTTAAGCTCTCAAGCCTTTAGTTTAAAAATCGAACAATATAAAGAAATTTTCACTCTTTTGCTTAAATGCGAATACGAGCTTAAAACCAATTCTAAGCTCGTAAAAAAAGAATTTTTAATTTCAAATTTGCTTAAACTTGCAAGGATTTTAAAAAGTTAATTTTTACTCTTCAATCCTCTTCACTTCTTTTAATCGTATTAAAATAATTTAAAATGATTGTATTATTAATCTTAACTGAGTTTTTAAAATACTTTAAAAGAATGATTGCAATCTAAAAAGAGTTTAATAACCTTAAAAACATCCATCCTAATAATTTTAAAATTATCAGGATGAAATTTTTAACAAGTAGGAGAGTAAACTAATTAAACTAAGTATTATCTTTTATAAGATTACCAAAGATAATTAAACTGAGCAAATCCTGTATGGGTATTGCCATCTTTATCAAACATTCCATTATAGCTTAAACTAAAATAGAAAGCTTCATTAACAGGAACGATAAAAGAAGTGCTTACAAATTTTTGTACTCTTGGTAAATCAAACTCATCACTTACTTTTATATTACCAAATCTAGCCTCAGCTTCTACTTTAGGATTGATATTAAACTTAGCTCCAAGTTCTACTGAAGTTTTTAAATTAGGCAACCAATCTCTAAACCAAGTAAGACTTGTTTTAGTAGAGAAAAGATTTAAATAGTTTGCATAGGTTCTTTCTCCACCTTTAACTGTTGCTTGTCCTATGGTGTCTTTCATAGAAAAAGCTTCAGTATAACCTCCTTCATAAGCAAGACCTATTTCAGGAGAGAATATATCTTTATTAGAAATAAAATTCATACCTAAGGCTGTATTGACTCCATAAGCATAAGAATTAGGTTCAGCTTTAGCTTCATTATTTCCTATTTTTTTAGTTAAATCATTTTTAATCAAAGCAGCTTTACCTTGAGCTTTGATATAAACTTCTTGACCTTTTTCTGTAGTAAATAAGGTATTAAAGTATTTTAAACCTGCATAATAGGTTCTATTATTAATATCAAAATAAGTTGAACCCATTTTTCTATCTTCATAACCTGCATACACACCATATATTCCACTGTCTTTTAAAGTAGAATAACCTATAATGGTTCCTTTAGCGTGTCCTTTACTTTCTTCATTTAAAGAAAGTTCAACATTCTGTGAAGAAGTATAAGGAAGGATGAATAAAGAATGTTCTTTATTAGAACCATAGCTTCCATTATTTAAATCACTCTTTATATAATCACTTGCATCTGCATATAAATTACCCTTTTCAGACATAGCAATGCTTTGAGATTTACTTGAAGAAGCTAAAGCAAAGCTTTGCATAGAATTACCCATAACATTATCTATAAAGGTTGATCTTCTTGAAGTAGTAGAGATTAAAGATCTAAAGGTTGCACCTGATATGGAAGCATTAAGATTAAAATCTGTAGTAAGCTTTCCTGTTATTGGATCAAAGCTTAAAGATATTTCTCCACCTCCATTGGTTCCTATATTGCCAATATTGCCTTGATTAACACCTGAGATGATATGATTGATATTGTCTAATTCATCAAGATCAACATTGCTTTGATCTACGGTGATGTTTTCTACTTTTACATTATCTTTACCACTTCCACCTATAACCACAGTGTTTAATTTACCTGTGTTTTTATCTGTAGAAACAAGCCAATCTTTGATTCCAACACTACCACTACCATTGTTAGTTACTGTATTACCATTTTCATCTTTACCTACTGAGCCTTGATTGGAGATTTCAACTTGTGCTGATCCTGAAACAGTGATGCCGTTATTTATGGTTGAGCCCTGTGAATTGGAAATACTAGTGCTTCCACTTCCTGAAGAACTAATACCGCCACTAATAGTTCCACCATTACTATTGCTAATCACCATATCAGCACTACCTGTACTTTCAATCTTACCACCGATATTACCTGAATTAGAAATTTCAAGTTTATTATCACTATTGTTAGTAATAGAACCACTTATACCTGTAGATGATGTAGAAGTGTTAGTGATAGAATCAAGTTTACTATTTTTATCTACAGTAATTGAACCAGAAATAGCTCCATTACCCTCATTGGTAATGGAATCAATACTACTACCACCACTTACTTGAACACTTCCTGAGATACTTCCATTACCTTGATTAACAAGACCACCTTCTACCTTAGCTCCACCTTCTATCTTGATATCACTACCTATAGAAGCATTACCTGTATTGATTATATTTCCTTCAAGTTTAGTGTTTTTCCCACTAACAGTAATACCACCTGTTATACTTCCTGAGCCAGAGTTAGCTATGGCTCGATTCGAAGTAGCTGTAACAGTTGCTCCATCTTTTATGGTTATAGAGCCTTCTATTTTTCCACTTCGATTCAATATACCAACACCTCTTCCACCTTCTACCCTAGAACCTTCGCCAGATAAAATCATTTCTCCACTTAAAGAGGCCGAGTTTATCAATCTTATACCATCGATCTTACCTTTTATAATGCCGCCATTTTTAAGTTCTATTTTTTGAGTTTGTGAGTTATTCTCTAATAAAATTCCATGTTCCTCACTATAAATTCCACTTACTGTGCCATTATTTGAACGTCCATCTATATATAAATCTCCTAGAGTTTGCGATCGACCCACTCCTATTGCCGTGTATTTTGCATAAACTTGACCTCCATCTTTTATAGTAAGTGTTCCAAATTTACCACCAGTTACAGATATTCCAAAAGCATTAGAACGGATAGATCCTGTGTTGATGATATTTTCTATGGTACTGTTATTTTGGAGTTTTATACCAGCAGCCCAAGTTGCCGAATTGTTTTGATTAATGGTACCGCTATTTATAAGAGTTTTAACAAGACCTCCGCTCATGTAAATACCAATACTTTCACCCTTCATAGTGCCTTCATTGATCAATGATTCTATAGTTCCACCTGATGATCTTATAGGTGCACTAAATCCTTGTATGGTTCCCGTATTTTTTAATGTTTTTACATTAGCATTTATCTGTATTCCATCGCTCCAATGCACGCCCTTTACAGTTGTAGTAATTAAACCGCTATTGACGAAGGTATTTATTGTTGAACGAACATTTACACCCATTCTCTTGCCTTCAATAGTTCCGGTATTGTTAAAATTCTCTATACTTGTTCCTTGAGATATATTTACTCCTGTGCCTTGTTTACTCTTAATAGTCTCACTATTAGCAAAACTTGATATATTGGCGTTACCAAAATAAATACTTTCACCAGCATTAGAGTGAATAGTTCCACTATTACTAAAATTACTGATTATAGATTTAGAGCTATCTTTACCCCCCCCCAAACTGTTACTCCAAATTTAGAAGAATCATTACCTATGATACCTTGATTATCAAAGGTTTCTATGGTAACACCGTTATTTGTATTTGCTCCTAGTTGAACACTAGCAGTATTATTTCCACCTATAAGAGTTCCTTTATTTAAAAAGGTAGAAGTTGAAGAATTTGGTTGAAAGTTTACTGCTTGTTGCCCACCATTAGAAATAGTAATAGTTCCACTACTTTCTATAACTAGAGTATTGCCGGTGCCACTTATAGTTTTAGTTGAAGTTTGTAAATTATTTATAGTCTCATTATTCGAATTTCTAGATTGAAGACCTGACCTAGCTTTAGCATGTCTATTTGTCTCTTCGTAAGTTTTTATTTCAGGAGTAAGTGTAGCATGAGTACAACTTGCCAAAAAAGAAATAGTAGCTAAAGATAAAACTATCTTTTTAGAATTTAAACAGGAATTTTGTATATCTTTTGTGTATGTTTTAGTTAATGCAGTTTTATTCATAAATATTCCCTTTCCTTTTATATTTATATTTTCTTGTTTATATTTAAAAATAATATAAAACTATAATAAGAAAATAGTGAAAACGATATAATAATTATACTTAAATTATTATTAAAATTTTGGTTTAAATTTTTAGTTTAAATTAAAATATCTTAATAAGAATAAATTTGTATGAAATATTATCAATATTTTTATAATATTTTTAAATTTTATTTAAAATAAATTTAAAAATATATTTTTTTTAGTTTTTGCATTTTTAGATAAAATTTCAAAATTTATGATTTTTTAGCTTGGTTATTAAATATTAAAATAATAATATCGATAAAATATTTACTATTGTAACAAAAACGCCAAATATATTATTTCATCACAAGTCGCATAAGATGTAAGTCCTCACCTTGTATGATTTTATATTCTATACTTTGACATTTAGGACACTTAAAAACATTTTCTTCTAAAATACTTGTTTGATCGCATTTTAAGCATAAAATTTCAAGCGGAGCAAGCTCTATAAAAAGTTTAGCATTTTTGCAAATATTTGAGTTTTCTTTAAAAGTTTCAAAACAACGCTTAAAAAGATCCACTTCTATACCGCTTAAACGCCCGATTTTTACATAAATTTCTTGCACATTACAAGCCTTATTGTTTAAGGCATTTTCTTCGCAAAGTTCGATTAAAGATTCTACTATACTTAATTCGTGCATTAGCAAATTCTTGGTAAAAGTTCGCCTTTAGGACTTTCTAAAAAGCGTTTTGCTCCATAAGCGTTTTGTAAGATCACGCGTGCTTTTTTCTCTTCTAAAACTTCTCCTATAATACTCGCATTTACATTGTATTTTTTTAGAATTTCCAAGGCTTTTAACTCATCTTCTTTTTCCACACAAAGTATAAAAGTGCCTTCATTTGCAAGCTCATACGCTTCGTAACCAAAAAGCTCGCAAAGTCCTAAAACCTCATCTTGAACGATGATTTTTTCTTCAAAGATCAAAAGATCATTTCCACTTTGCTTTGCCCACTCATTTAAAACCGCACTAAGCCCCCCGCGAGTAGCATCTCTCATGGCCACAACCTTTATATCTTTTTCTAAAAGCTCTAAAACCTCTTTATTCAAAGCCTTGCAATCACTTTTAATATCAGCTTCTAGCTCATTTCTTTTGATTAAAACACTAGCTCCATGCCTTCCTATATCGCCTGAAAGAAGTATGCTAAGCCCTGCTTTGATATTTTTACTTTCTTTTTTAGAAATAATTTCACCTAAGGCTGTAGTGTTGATATAAATTTCATCTGCTTTACCCTTAGGAACAACTTTAGTATCGCCACAAACTAACATAACTCCACATTTTTCACATTCTTCTTTAATGCTTTTTAAAATACGTTCTAATTTTTCTAGCTCAAAACCTTCTTCTAAGATAAGCCCTAAGCTTAGATATTTTGGCTTAGCACCCACCATCAAAACATCATTAATAGAACCACAAACACAAAGTTTACCTATATTAACCTCTTCATCTAAAAAAATCGGACTTAAAACAAAAGAATCCGTGCTTAAAGCCAAATTTCCCAAAATCGCTGCATCATTATTTGCGTTTAAAATTTCATTATCAAAGATCTTAAAAAGCTTAGTTAAAAGCTCATTCATCTCTTCTCCACCGCCTCCGTGGGCTAAGGAAATATTTTTCATGCATTCACCTTTGAGTATTTATAATACGCCGCACAAGCACCCTCGCCAGAAACCATACAACTTCCTATAGGACTTCTTGGCGTACAAGCCTTGCCAAAAACTTTACAATCATAAGGCTTGGCCAAACCTCTTAAAATTTGCCCACAAATACAGGCTTTGCTTTCATTTTTACTTTGAACCGTACAATCAAATTTTTTACTCGCATCGTAAGCGCTAAATTCTTCTTTTAACTCCAAGCCTCCATCTTTAATAAGTCCTAAGCCACGGAATTCAAAATCACACACCCTAAAGTATTTTTTTACTAAATTTTGTGCTTTAACATTGCCTTCTTTGCTTACGGCTCTTTTGTATTGATTATACACTTTAAAAGTGCCTTCATTGCTTTGTTTTATGATATTTAACACACTTTCTAAAATATCAACTGGCTCAAAACCACTCACCGCTATAGGGGTTTTAAATTTTGCTGCTAAAGGCTCATAAATACCATAACCTGTTATCACACTCACATGAGAAGGACCTAAAAAAGCATTGATTTTTACATTTTCATCATTCATGATCGCTTCTACAGGTGCTGGAACTGTGATATGATTGATATGAAAAAAGACATTATTTATTTTTTCTTCTATAACCTTTTGAAGAAGTAAAGCACTCATAGGCGTAGTAGTTTCAAAACCTATAGCAAAAAAGATGATATTTTTGTTTAAATTTTGCTTAGCAATTTCCAAAACCTCAAGCGGAGAATAAAGCGCTCTAACATCAGCCCCTTTAGCTCTTAAATCCAGTAAAGAAATTTCACTTCCAGGCACCCTTAAAAGATCCCCTAAAGTACAAAAAATCGTATCTTTCATGGAGGCTAACTTGATAGCTGTATCAATGCGAACTCTTGGCATAACACAAACAGGACATCCTGGCCCATGGATAAAGTTAATTTCCTTTGGCAAAATAGAAGGCAAAGCATATTTCATGATACTATGCGTATGCCCACCGCAAATTTCCATGATATTAATAGGATTTTTAAGTTCTTGTTCTATGAGTTTTTTTAAAGCTAAAATGCTTTCTTTATCTCTAAATTCATCGATGAAATTCATTTAAACCCAAATCTCCTTCATCACTTTTTATCTCTCCACTATTCATTTTTTCTACTATTTCTTGATAGGTTTTAATGCTTTCTAGTGCAGCTTCTTTGTCGATTTTTTCCATAGCAACGCCTACATGGATTAATACATAATCGCCTTGTTTTAAAGGTTCATCAATCAAATCCAAATTAACTTTTCTTTTCACGCCTAAAGTTTGTACTAAAGCATTGTTTAACTCATCGATTTCTAAAATTTCAGAAGGTATAGACAAACACATTAAAAAAGCTCCTTTTTAAGTTTAAGCACCTTATACCAAAGCTCCATATTGGTGCCATTTTTTGCATCAAGGGTGATAATATCTGCTCTAGGATTTAATTCTTTAATCAACCTAGTCGCCTCTTTAATATCGAAATCAAAATGATGAGCTAAATCTGCCTTTGTGATTAAAACTATATCAGCCTTTTTAAACATCACAGGATATTTTTGCGGTTTATCACTTCCTTCAGTTATCGAAAGCAAAACCACATTTAAATGCTCTCCTAAATCATAACTTGCAGGACAAACCAAATTTCCAACATTTTCTATAAAAAGCAAATCCACATCATCAATGGCTAAATGATGCAAAGCCTCATGCACCATAAAAGCGTCCAAATGACAGCTTTGTCCTGTAGTGATTTGATACGCCAAAGCTCCGGCATTTTTTACCCTTAGAGCATCATTATTGGTTTCTAAATCCCCTTCAATCACAGCAATTTTAAGTTCATTTTTCAAAGCCTTAATCGTGCTTTCTAAAAGCGTGGTTTTTCCACTACCTGGAGAACTCATTAAATTAATACAAAGCGTGTTAGCTTCATTAAAATGCGCTCTATTATGCTTAGCTTCTTCATCATTTTTGCTTAAAATTTTAGAAATCACTTCTATGGTTTTACCCTCTTTTAAGCTTGGATTTTCATGATGGTGGTCGTGATGATGACCATGCGTATGGCTTGAATTTATAGAGCAGCCGCAATCTTTACACATTTTCTTTCCTTATATATTTTTTGTTTCATTTTAACCTTAAAAGCATTAAAAAATTATGAGTTTTTAGAATATTTGCTTTATTTTTCTAAATTTAAAAAATGCACCATTTGTCCTAAGGCTATGGAGCTATCATTACAAGGGTACTTTAAAGGTATAAAAAAATCAAAATTTTTAGCTTTTAAAATTTCAAGCAAGGTTTTGTTTTGAAAAACCCCTCCGCTTAAAAGCACTTTTAAATCATAATCTTTGCTAAAATCTATGATAAAATTTGCCAAGGCATTAAACATACCTGTAATCGCCTTAGTTTTTTCATCTTGCAAAGCCCCTAGGATTAAATTTTTAAAATTAACCTGCCCTTTTTCTACAAAAAGCTTATAAGAAAAATCAAGATTTTTATCATAAAAAGCTTCACACATTAAGCCAACTTGAGCTTCATAAGAACTTTTTTCTAAGTTAAAAACAATACTTCCAAAAGCATCGATAATGCGTCCTAAAGAACTTGTTTGTAAGTTAGAATGAGAATAAATTTTTTTAAGATTTTTAAGTTTAATTTTTGGAATTTTTGCTAAAAAATCCTTAGCCTTATCTTCTAAATCATAATGAAAAATAAGACTTAAGGCTAAATTTTGTATATTTTTAATATCACTATTTATAAGAGTGAAATTTTCAAAATGTGCAATTCTTTCATATTCTTTTAAATTTCCTACAAAAACTTCTCCACCCCAAATTTTACCATCTTCGCCATAACCTGTTCCATCACAAATAAAAGCTAAAGCCTTTTCATCTTTTGCAAAATTTTCTTCGTATTCAAAATAAGCCGCACAAAAATGCGCATAATGATGAGAAATTTTAATCCTTTCTTCAAATTCTTTTGCATAGCTAAAATGCGGGTGTTTATCGCACAAAATCGCATCAAATTTCAAATCATAATTTTGTTTAAAAAATTCTAAAAGTTTAAAAAATCTCTCATGCACATCAAGACTTTTCAAATCCCCTATATAAGGAGAAATTAAAAGTTTATTTTCATAAAAAATCACAAATTCATTTTTAAGTTCCGCACCTAAAGCTAAAAAAGTGCCTTTTTTATTAAAATTTCTTTCCAAATAAAAAGGATTTAAACCCCTTGAAGTACGCAAAAACATAGTTTCACCATTTACCACTTGAGCTATGCTGTCATCACTTGCATTGATAATTTCCCTATCATAATCCAAATAAAAATCAAAAACTTTATCAAGTTTTTTACACAAATTAAACTCATCTTTAATAATACTTTCTCCGCTTAAATTTGCACTCGTTGCTACAAGGCTTCCTTTAAAATACTCAAAAAGCAAAAGATGTAAAGGTGTATAAGCTAACATAATGCCGATTTTATCAACATCAGGAGCGATTAAAGAAAAGGCTTTTTTTGCCTTTAAAATCACAATAGGAGCCAAAACCCCACCAAGCAAAGCTTCTTCTTTTTCATCTATAAAGGCAAGTTCTTTAGCACTTTGTAAATCTTTACACATCAAAGCAAAGGGTTTTTTGGGGCGATTTTTTCTAAGTCTTAGAGTTTTTAAAGCTTCTTCATTAAACGCATCACACATGAGATGAAAACCGCCCATGCCTTTAATGGCTAAAATTTTACCTTCCTTTAAAAACTTCGCACTTTGCATAAAAGCTTCTTGATCTTTAGCTAAAATTTCACCCTTTGGATTTTTAAGAAAAACATTGATTTTACACTTAGGACAACTGATGGGCTGGGCATGAAAACGCCTATTTTTAGGATCTTCGTATTCGCTTTTACAAAACTCACACATCAATAATTCTTGCATGGAAGTATGGGCTCTATCATAAGGAAGACTTTTTATAATACTAAAGCGTGGCCCACAATGTGTGCAAGTGATAAAGGGATACAAAAAGCGTGGATTTTTTTCATCAAAAAATTCTTTTTTACACTCCTTACAAAACGCAAAATCGCTTAACATAGGCGTGCTTTTTGTATTCTCTAAAGAAGGAGTGATGCTAAAATTTTCATAGTTTGAAATAGAAATTTGCGTGATTATAAGCTGATCTATTCTTGCTAAAGGCGGGAGATGATTTTTTAAATTTTCTATGAAATTTTCACATTCTTTTTGAGTGCAAGCAAGAATAATTTCTACCCCAAAACCATCATTTCTTACTTCTCCAAAAAGCTTTGATTTCAAAGCTAGTTCATAAACTAAGGGGCGAAAACCCACCCCTTGAACTAGACCTGAAATTTTGATCTTATATCCTAAGTGGCACATCGCTTAACTGACAATTTTTAAGATGTTTTAAAGTATTTTTAAGTAAAGATTTATGTTCAAACAAAGAGCCACTTATAAGCGCTAAGTCACTTTGCTTTTTCTCTCTTAATTCATCATAAGTATCACGCAAGAAATAAGCCAAACTCTCAACCGCTCCATAAGCGATATTAGCACTATCTACACCTGCTAACATAAAACTCATAGCAGATCTTAAAGTTCTTGTATAATCAAAACTTTTATCTTCTTTCAAACGATAATCAATCTTTACTCCACGAGGCATTTTTGACTCATCAGCGATTTTTAAAAGCTCACTAGCACTCTCTTGTAAATTTCTACCCAAATTTAGCACTCTACCCAGCAAGCCAAGCAAGGAATAAAAATTGTTTTGAAGCTCAAAATTTTCATCTAAAAGAGGAAATTCCTTGTTAAAATTTTCTAAAAGCCTTGCACCAATTTCATCTTTTTTAATCTCTTCATAAAGTTCTTTGCTGTGTTTTGGTAAGCAAAGTTTAAGTAAATTAAGCTCTTTATTGATAAGCAAAATATCTTCATAATCCTTACTTAGCTCTAAAATAAAAGCTTTTTCTTTATAACGGCTTACAAGATAAGAAATTCTTGCCATATTTTTATCTTCTTTAGAAAAAATAAGCTCTCTTGCCTTAGCATTGATAAATTCAAAACCCTCTAAAACCACCACTTGCTCATCTAAAGCACTGATATAAAAATCTTTTTGATACTCTTCTATCTTTTTTACGCTTAAAAATTTATACTCATTTTCAAAAAGTTTCAAACCTAAAGCAAAACAAAACAAATCTCTAGCAAGTCTGATTTTAAAATCACTAAAATCAAGATTGTGATTTTTTCTAAACATAGCATTAAGCCTTAGCTTCATCAAAGGTTTTTCTAAACTTGCAAGAAGTTTTAAATTTTCATTTGAACAAACAAAAACTGAATTTATAGCCTTAATATCACAAGGAAGTAAAAAATCTCCTATAAATTCGTTCTTAAACAAAGAAAATTCATAAATGCCATTTTTATCTTTTAAATAAATCTTTTTTTCTTGACTTAACAAATCAAAGGCAAGATTTAAAAAAGTATTGAAATTTTCTTCATTGATTTTTTCAAATTCTGATAAATTGCTTGAAAATTCACACTCACAAAACACGCCCCATTCGTTTTTGTTTAAAAGTTTTTTTTCTTGATAAGCATTAGAATTTAAATGAGTAATATAAGAAAATCTTGAAAATTCTTTATCTTCTGGTATACAAGGGTTAAAACCCTGCCCCGCTTTTACATCAAATTTTTTCAAAAAAACGCTATGACTCATGAAATTCAAAGAATCACAAAAAGTCTTTAAATTTTCTTCATCTGCATCGATAGAAAAATGATAAGTATTTTCTTCTTTACTAAGGATATAATTGTAATTTTTCGCATAAAAACGCAATAAATATTCAAAAATATCATTATCTGCATTATAAATAAAATCAAAATCCAAAGTCATATTATGCCTTTTTTGAAAAATAAACTATAAATATAACATTTTTAACTTAAAAATTCTTTCTCTCTTTGCCTAAAATCACTCATAAAATGCTCTATAAAAGTATAAAATTCTTTGCTATGATTGGGAAATTTTAAATGGCTGATTTCATGCAAAATCACATATTCAATAGCTCTTAAACTCTTTTGAATGAGTTTTAAATTTAAATTAACATAAGCTTTATTGTGATTACATGAACCCCAACGCGTTTTCATATTTTTAATGCTTAAATGCGTGTAAAATAAACCTGTTTTTTGACTCCATTTTTTAAGATAAAAAGTAAAAATCTTTTTAGCATTTTGTCTTAAAAATAAATCTAATTTTGCTTTATTTTGACAAATTATTTTATCTTTATCAAAATAAGTTTTTTTGGTATTTTCATCAAAAATAATTTTATATTTTTTAGCTAAAAAGATTAACTCATCATCTTTTAAAACTTTTTTTTCAAATCTTTTTTTTGCCTCATTCATCCAAGAACTTGATTTATCTAAAAACTCATAAACGCTTTTAAAGGTGCAAAAATAAGGAATACTAAGAACAAATTCACCCTTTTCATTGAGCCTTAATCTTAAAGTTTTTATGCATTTTTTAGAATAAAAATAGCACTCATCTTTATAAATAAATGATTTTAAACTAGAGCTTTGCCTTGCCATTTTTTACTTTTCCATCTGTATGAATTTACCATTCCACGCAAAAACTCATCTGCACAAAATCCTATCCAAACCCCTAAAATTCCAAGATTAAAATGAAAACAAAGCACATAACCCACAGGCAAAGATACCCCCATCATAAAAACAAGTCCGCTAAAAAATGGAAACTTAGCATCGCCACTTGCGCGCAAGGAATTAACCATAACTATATTAAAAGTGCGTGAAATTTCAAGAAAGATTGAAAGGGCAAATAAAGGTATCATTAAATTTTTTAGCTCTTCTTTAAGCCCTAAAATTTGCATAGTAAAATCTTGACAAAGATAGTTTAAAAACGCCACTAAAGCACTTGCCACCACACTAAAATATAAAGCACGCCAAGTATGTTTATAAGCGATATTTTCATATCTAGCACCGATTAATTTACCTACTATAATTTCATTAGCTATGCTCGTAGCTTGTCCTATAAGCATAATAAGCATTGAAATTTGAAAATAAATCGTTTGCACACTCAAACTCGCCTCGCCTAAACTTGCTACAAAAGCAAAAGCTATAGTGTATTGGACTATCCACAAAAGATTTTCCCCTGCTGAAAATCCACCTATATTTAAAACCTTTTTTAAAACTTCTTTTTCAAGTTTTATCATTTCTTTGATTTTAAGATGAATTTTAAGTTTATAAAAAAGTATCGCAAACAAAGCAACTATAGCAACAATGCGAGCAAAAATATTGCTAAGCCCTACTCCAAAAAGTTCTGACTTTGTATAATGCAAAACATAATAATTTCCACAAATCACCACTATATCCATCAAAAAACCTATAAACATGACCCAATAAGCCATATTATAAACCCTTACAATAGCAGCTAAAACAATACCTATGGCATCAAAAAACAAACAAATTGCAAGCATATGTAAGTAAATTTCGCTATCTTTGAGCAATTCTTGTGGAATTTTTAAAAGATAAAGCAAATACTCCCCATGCCATAAAATAAGCACACCGCATACAAAGCCTAAAAGTGCATTTAAGAACAAACTTTGATGAATCACTTTTCTTGCTAAAACATGATCTTTTGCACCAATTGCTTGTGCGATCAGCACACTACAACCCACACTTAAAAATGAAAAAATAGTGATAAAAAGATCTAAAATTTGATTTCCAGCGCCCATAGCACCGACAAGAAAATTAGAATAATGCGACACCATAGCGGTATTGATAATCACAGTTAAATACTTAGAAAGCAAATCCCAAAATATAGGAAAACTAAGTCTTGTTAAGGAGAGTTGTTTTTTTGCCATGATATTATCTTATCTCTTTTTTTAAATATTTCTTTTAAAAAACAATTCTACTTAAAAATTACTTTTTTAAATATAAATATTTAATATACTCAATTTGTTATATTTAAAATAATTTGATGATTTTCTTCTTTGAAAGTATACACTAGCTCATCACATTTATATGAGACTTCCTTCTTGCAAATTTTATCTTGCAAAGGTTCTTTTAATATTTGCAATAAATGTTTTTTAAAAAATAATTTTGTGCTCAATCCCATTCCATGATTTAAATTTTTAATAAACTTATTATCAACTTGTGAAATAGCAAAAAATTCTACTTTAAAATTTAATTCTTTTAAAATATGTACAAAATTTTCCTTATTTTTAAAAGGAGATCTTTCATCAAAAATACTATGATATAAAATATATTTTGGATTTGGGTATAAGCTTTGTATTATTAGATGTTCTTTGTTTAATGGTTCTCTTATGATTTTTCTAGCATTTGAAAAATAATTTTTTGAAAATTTATTATTATTCCAATAAGTTTTATCACTTAAATATAAAAATATATTTTTAAATAAAGTATCATCATATGTTCCATGATATCTAGTAAAATCGATTTCTTTTCCAAAACCTATAAGTCTAAAAATATTTCCAAACAAATTAACAAAAGAAGAATTATCTAATATAAAATCAATACTCCAAGGAGCTATTTTTGCACATAAATTTGCTAAATATCCGCCATATGAATTTCCAAACAAAATCGTTCTAATACCCCCCCCCTCATTAGTTTAAATGGAGAATTTTCTTTTATATAAAAAATAGCATTTAAAATATCCATAGCTTGCATTATACCAAAATTTTGATATTCATTTTTAAATGGTAAAAAACTTACATGTGTTTTTAACTTATAGTTTTGATGTAATTGTTGATTTAATTTTAATTTTTGAATTTCTTGATCTATTCTTATAAAAGCATTATTTAGATTTTCATAAGAATTTATACCATAAACATTTATACATTTTAAATTTATAGCCTTTAAACTAGTATCTAAAATGAATTTATCTATATCATCCAAATAAAAACTAGAACCCAAATGAGGTCTATTTCCTATACAATGATAGTTAATATTAATAACAGCAACTTTATAATTTCTAGTCAAATAATCATCAATATAAATATAACTATTCATATCTTCAGCACCACCTGGAATAATACAAACAATAGCTTCTATTTCTTTATTATCATCATAAGTCAATCTAAATTCTAATTTACTTCCCCTTTTGATATTTAATTCTACATCATCACAAGAATCTATAGAATAAATTTGGTTTATAATCATATTAAACCTTTTTTTGGAAATTTTTAATTAATTATATCATCAAATTTCCAAAAAATAAATCTCACCCAAAAGCACCGCTTAAGTAAGCCTTGGTTTTTTCTTGTTTTGGATTTTCAAAAAATTCCTTGCTTTCTCCAAATTCTATAAGCTCACCTAGGTGAAAAAATGCTGTATAATCAGCTACGCGTTTGCCTTGTTGCATATTATGCGTAACCATGATCATAGAAAGATTATGGCTTAATTCTTTCAAAAGCTCTTCAATCACGCCTGAACTTATAGGATCAAGTGCAGAAGTTGGCTCATCTAAAAGCAAAAGTTTAGGTTTGATCGCTAAAGCTCTTGCGATACAAAGACGTTGTTGTTGTCCGCCTGAAAGAGCTAGGGCATTTTGCTTTAATTTATCTTTAACCTCTTCAAAAAGCCCCACTTTTTGCAAGCAATCCACCACCAAAGCTTCTTCTTCATCTTTGTTTTTAATCATACCATGAAGTTTTGGTGCATAAGAGATGTTTTCATAAATGCTTTTTACAAAAACATTAGGTTGTTGAAAAACCATGCCTACATTTTTACGCAAGGCTACTACATCTTGATTTTTAACATCTTTTCCTTCAATTTCCACTAAACCATCGATTTTTGCAATTTTATCATTCATTCTATTAAAACAGCGCAAAAAAGTGGATTTACCACATCCTGAAGCACCGATGAGTGCAGTAATTTTGTTTTGTTCTATTTGCATATTGATATCAAATAAAGCTTGTTTTTTTCCATAAAATAAATTTAAATTTGTTGTTTTTGCTATCACTTTAATTTTCCTTGAAAATATTTTCTTAATAATATTGCACTAAGATTTAATACGACTAAAAGTCCTAAAAGCACAATAATACCCGCTGCGGTTCTTTCTAAAAATGCACGCTCTGGCATAGCCGACCATGAGTAAATTTGAGCAGGCAAAACGCTAGTTGAATCAAAAATCGAACTAGCTACATCAGGGATAAAGGCTATCATACCGATAATCATCAAAGGTGCAGTCTCGCCTATAGCCCCTGCTAAAGTCAAAATAGAACCTGTTAAAATCATAGGCATAGCTAAAGGTAGCATAATGCCTTTTACCATTTGAACCTTAGTCATACCTAAGGCATAAGCGGCATTTTTCATGTTAATGTCCACACTTTTTAAAGCTGCCTTAGTTGAAACAATGATAATAGGTAAACTCATGATCGCCAAAGTAAGCCCACCCACTAAAGCACTTGAGCGAGGCATTCCAAAAAGATTGATAAACACTCCAAGTCCTAAAAGTCCAAACAAGATACTTGGAATACTTGCAAGGTTGTTAATACACACTTCTATAAAATGTGTAAGGATATTTTGTGGCGCAAATTCTTCTAAGTAAATTGCCGCTGCAACGCCTATAGGAACACTCACAACCATACAAACAAGCATAACAAGCAAAGTCCCTACAACTGAAGATAAAATTCCTGAATTTTCAGGAGATTTTGAGTCCCCATTTAAAAAGAAATTGCTATTAAATTTAAGCTCTATCTCGCCTTTTTGCATAAGATCATCGACTAAAGTTCTTTGTTTTTCACTAAGGCGATTATATTTTTGCTTCATATATTGATCTACTTCTGAATTTGCCAAAAGCCAAGATTTTTCAGCGATTTGTCCTGTTCTTATTTTTCTTTGTTCTGCGCGAGATAAAAGATCATAAGAAGGAGAATTTCTATTAGCCTCTACAAAAATATAGGTTTGCTTAAAAGCAGGAAATCCAAGATAAGCCACACTTCCTAAAAAGATACAAAGAAAAATTAAATTAATATAAAGCCCCATTTTACAAAGTCTTTTAAAAGACTTTGAAGCTTTTTGTCTTTTTTTAAAAAGTTTTTTCATAAATTTTTCCTTTTGTGAAAGCGATTGATAAGATAAACGCTAAACATATTGATGATTAAAGTGATGACAAAAAGCACCAAACCTAAAGAAAAAGCACTTAAAGCCAAAGAACTATCAAAAGCTTGATCTCCACTTAAAGCTTCTACGATTTTTACCGTTACCGTTGTCATATCTTCTAAAAAATTTAAAGTTAAATTTGGACGCAAAGAAGCTGCCATCACCACTATCATAGTTTCGCCTAAGGCTCTTGAAAGTCCTAAAAGACAAGCTGCAACTATACCAGGAATAGCCTCAGGTAAAATCACGGCAAAAACCACTTCTTTTTTTGTCATACCTAAAGCATAAGCGCCATTAATCCTTTTCTCGCTTACTGCTTCAATGCAATCTTGAGATAAAGAAGCCACTATAGGTACTATCATGATCCCCATAATAAAACCTGCGCCTAAAGCACTTTGAAAGCTTGCTTGTATGCCAAATAAAGAAAAAAACCACACTATAAAAGGCGCTACAACTATAGCCGCAAAAAATCCAAAAACAACAGTAGGAATCCCTGCAATGATTTCTAAAATAGGTTTTAAGTAATTTTTAGATTTTTTGCCAGCAAAAACACCTAAATATATAGCACACATAACCCCTAAAGGTAAAGCCGTTAGCATAGCAATCAATGAAATATAAAAAGTTCCCCAAAAAAGCGATAGCGCCCCAAAAACACCTTGTTTACTCGTGCCATCTGCATTCATAAAAGCTGCATCAGCTGCCCACTGACTTGAGAATAAAAAGGTAACAACGCTTTCTTTTTGAAAGAATTTTAAAGCTTCAATTAAAATTGTAAGCATGATAGCAAAACTTACTATCACGCTTACAAAAGCACATAAAAAAAGTGCAAATTTGATTATTTTTTCTTTTAACAAAGTTTTTCCTTAAAAAACTTTTCCAGCTTTTACAAGCTCATCATTTAAAATTTTTCTATCTTCTACGTGTTTTTGAGAAGCTTTTAATTTATCATCACTCAAAGGAATAAGTCCTATTTTTTCAAGCTCTCCACCACTTTTTGCCAAATCATCACTCATATAAATTTTTGCAAATTCAAAGGCTTCTTTTGGATTTTTCTTAGCATTGATATAAATAAACAAACTTCTTGCAAGTTCGTATTTTTCATCTGCGATGCTTTCTTCGCTTGGCGTAACACCATCGATATTAGCAGCATTGATTTTGTCTGAATTGCTCACTAAAAAGCTATAACCAAAAATTCCAAAAGCATCTTTATCAATAGTAAGTTTGGAAACGATTAGATTATCATTTTCACCACTTGGGATATAAGCACCATCTTGGCGTATGGTTTTATACTCGCCTTTATACTCAGGAATTTTTTTAGACACATCACTCATTACAAGCTCTTCTATAGTATCTCTTGTTCCTGAACTTGATGGTGGACCATAAACACTAATTTTACGATTTGGTAAATTTTTATTGATTTGATTCCAGTTTGTATAAGGATTTGGCATAAGTTTTCCATTTTGTGGAATTTCTTTTGCTAATGCTAAGAAAAGTTCTTTTTTTGTGATATTTAATGGAGCATTGGTTTTATTTTGAGCTAAAACTATACCATCATAACCTATCATAATCCCTACTATATCAGTTACCCCTGCTTTTTTGCAAGTTTCAAATTCGCTTAATTTCATAGGTCTTGAAGCATTAGAAATATCAGTAGTTCCTTCACAAAATACCTTAAATCCACCCCCTGTTCCCAAGCTCTCTACTATAGGGGTTTTTGTATTTTTAATCGAAGCATATTCTTCAGCTACAAAAGAAGTAAAAGGATACACAGTCGATGAACCTGCGATTTTTAAATCTGCTGCATTTAAAGCACCACAAAGTGCAAGACTTGCCACACTTAAAGATAGAATTTTTTTCATTTTTTCTCCTTAACTTTAAAAAAGCAATGGAAGTTTAAAAAAACTTGGAAACATTTTGGAAACATTTTTTATTTTGTATTTTTCTTAAATATAATTTTTAACTATCAAAAAATTTAGCTTGTTTTTTAAAAAAATAATATATCATTATAAAACATTTTAAATTTTAATAAGGAGATAAGAATGCTTTCTAAAGAAGTTGTAAAATTACTCAATGAACAAATAAACAAAGAAATGTATGCGGCAAACTTATATCTTAGTATGAGTTCTTGGTGCTATGAAAACAGTCTTGATGGAGCTGGAGCCTTCTTGTTTGCACATGCAAGCGAAGAAAGCGATCATGCTAAAAAGCTTATCACTTATCTTAATGAAACAGATTCTCATGTAGAGCTTCAAGAAGTAAAACAGCCTGAACAAAATTTCAAATCTTTACTTGATGTTTTTGAAAAAACCTATGAACATGAGCAATTTATCACAAAATCAATCAATACTTTAGTTGAACACATGCTAACACATAAAGACTATTCTACTTTTAATTTCTTACAGTGGTATGTAAGCGAACAACACGAAGAAGAAGCACTTTTCCGCGGTATAGTTGACAAGATTAAGTTAATTGGAGAACACGGAAATGGACTTTATTTAGCTGATCAATACATCAAAAATATTGCATTAAGCAGAAAAAAATAATCTTTGCCCTACTATGGGCAAATCTCGCTTTGGATTGAAGGTATGACTTATTTTTCTCTAGAATTTAGTATTTTAATGATAGCTTTTTTTGCTATTTATTGGACTTTTAAAAATGATTACAAAATACAAAATATTTTAATTTTAATTTTCTCTTATATTATTTATATTTTAATCAATCCTTATTTCGCCTTAGTTTTATTTATATATACCTTTTTTATACACTATTTTGCCTTGCTAATTTTTGTGCGTCGCAAGCGTTATATTTTCGCTACTTGCATGGCTTTTATTATTTTAAATTTATGTTTTTTTAAATACTTTCCTAGCATCAAAGGAAGTGTTGATGAGATATTAAATTTTTTCGGTTTAGAATTTTTAAATATTGATTTAGTATTACCAATAGGAATTAGTTTTTATACCTTTACTTCTATTACTTATCTTGTAGAAGTTTATCAAAAACGCCGTTTAGAAAGTTTTTTAAATTTAGCAACCTTCTTATCATTTTTTCCAACACTACTTTCAGGGCCTATTATGCGAAGTTCTTTTTTCTTTGAACAGGCCTATCAAAAACGCGAATTTAAACATGCAAATTTAATCATCATCTTGCTTGTTTTTGGTATAGTTAAAAAAGTTTTAATAGCCAATTACCTTGGAATTTATGCTAAAAGTATTTTAGACTTTCCACAATCTTATAATTTCATACAACTTTTAAGCGCAATTTACGCCTATGCAATTCAAATATACTGCGATTTTAGCGGATATGTTGATTTAGTTTGTGCTTTTGCTTTAATGTTAGGTTTTACCCTTCCGTCTAACTTTAACATGCCTTATCTTGCAAAAAACCTAAAAGATTTTTGGGCTAGATGGCATATCAGTCTTTCAACCTTTATAAGAGATTATATCTATATACCTTTAGGGGGCAATAGAAAAGGAATGCCACGCACTATAGTTAACATACTCATCGCTTTTATACTTTCAGGTATGTGGCATGGCAATACACTTGCTTTTATTGTTTGGGGTTTATTGCATGGTATTGGCATAGTTTTTATACATTTGCTAGCTTTAAGCAAATTTAGTTTACAAAAAATTCCAGCTTTAGGAAGATTTTTAACCTTTCAATTTGTATGTTTTACTTGGATTTTCTTTTACTATAGCAAAAATCTAGAAGATGCAATAGAATATTTTAAAGCTTGTTATTATAATTTCTTCCAAATTCCATCTTATAACGATATCTATATGTTGGTTGCTTTTGGGGTTCTTTTTATGATCTATCCTTTATTTATTAATTTTAAAGAATATTGCATTAAGATTTTAAATCTTACTCCATTTTTGCTAAAACCTTTTATTATAGCTTTTATTTTACTTTTGGTTTTTGCTTTTATGCCAGATGGAATTCCTGATTTTATTTATTCGAGTTTTTAGATGAGTGTAGTTAGATTTTTCTTCATTTTGATTATAGTGCTTGGCTTGGTTGTTGTAGTTATGAATCAGAGCATTAGCTCTTATATAGAACAAAAATATCATTTTGCATTCTATCCTCATAATGATCTTTTAAAAGAAGCCAATGGCTTCAAAATTAAATTAGAACAAATTCGTGCAATTTTAAGCAACGAACCCTTGCCTCAAACCAATGAAGAAACTACAAATCAAGAAAGTAAATCAACAGATGAAAACTTAAGTAAAATAGATAAAGTTCTAAACACTTTAGAAAATGATGAAAACACTTCTCATAAAGAAACAAATCTAACCTTAATCCAAGATGCAAATATTAGTTTTATCGACAATACCAAATTAGAGCTACAAAATGGAGATGAGTTTTTATTTATCGGAGATTCTTTAATGCAAGGTGTTGCAATAGCCTTAAATAGAGATTTAAGAAATTTAAATCTTAAGGTAACCGATCTTAGTAAACAAAATACAGGCCTTTCTTATAAATCCTATTTTGACTGGTCAAAAGCCACTAATGAAGCTTTTATTAAAAACTCAAATATTAAATATCTTGTTGTTCTTCTTGGCGCTAATGATCCTTGGGATATTAAAAAAGGAGGAAATTACCATCGTTTTGGCTCCCTTTCTTGGATAGATATTTACACAAGTCGTGTAGATGAAATCATTAAAATCGCTAAAAAACATAAAGCCAAAGTTTTTTGGTTTGAAATCCCTCCTGTAAAAAAAGAAGATTTGAACAAAAAAATACAAGTGCTCAATAAAATTTACAGCGATGAAATTCTTAAAAATAAAGAAATTTTTATCAACACTAAGCTATTTTTTAGTGTCAATGATGAATACTCAGCTTATATAAAAGATGAAAACAATAGAAGTATAAAAGTAAGAACAGATGATGGGGTTCATTTTACTCCAAGTGGCGCAAGAGAAATGTCTAAACTTTTATTAGAACACATAAAACTTAAGGAAGAAAATGCTAGTAAATAAATTTAAAATTATCTTATTGTTTTTTATTATTTTTACTAGCTCTTATGCACAAAATTTAAATACAAATGACACAATAGATTCCATACTCAATCAAAACAAAAATCACTCTGCTTTAACAAGTTATGTATTAAAAAAAGATCTTAAAAATCTAGAAAAAAAATTAGAAAAAAATCAAAACATAGGAATTAGAATTTATGGAGATTCTCATATGGCGGCTGATTTCTTTCCGCGTGTCATAAGAGGATATTTAATCCGCTCTAACTCTATAGGTTTTGCCTATCCTTTACAGCCCAAATATCAACAAAATCTTAATCTTGTTTATTCTTATAAAAACTTTGAAATTTTAAACTCAAGAAATCCTGCTAATGCTGGACATAATTTTCCATTAGGTGGGATAATAGCCAAAGCAAAAATCAAAGGCGCAAAAATCAACCTTGATACAACCTTAGATAAAAAAAAATTCAAGATAGGATTTTTATTTAAAGCCAAACAAAATACCAATGCTTTTAGCATCAAAGATGCAAAAAACCAAAGCTATGAGTTAAGAACTACACAAATTAACAAATGGTCTTATAAAGAACTAGAACTTGATCTTCCTTTGCAAATTTCAGCCTTACAAAAAGATGCTGAGCTAGGAGGATATTTCATCACAAATAAAGATAATAATGTTTTCTTAGATACCATTGCAATCAATGGTGCCAAAAGTGATTTATGGCTCTCTTGGAATCAAACAGTTGTAAAAAAAGAACTAGGACTTTTACACAATGATTTAATTATTCTTGCCTATGGTTCTAATGATGCACTCTTTAAAGGGTTTGAAAAACAAAAATTTAAAAACAATTTAAAAAAATGGATTAGTATTTTAAAAACTTACAATAAAAACGCTGTTATCATGCTAATCTCTCCACCAACCGTAGTTCAAAAACAAGGTAAAAACTACAAGCTTGCTCCTGATTTTTTTACCATACGCAAAGCATTATATGAAGTTGCTAAAGAAGAAAAAACTCTTATCTTTGATATGCATCAGTTTATGCAAGATAGTGGGGGAAAAAACAAATGGATAGAACAAAAGCTTTCGCTCAATGATGTACATCTTACTATAAAAGGCTATGAGCTAATGGCTAAAAAGTTACTCGAGGATTTAAAAAATATCATCGATTATTAAATTTAATACTTAGGAAATTCTAAGTTTTTATCATTAAAACTTAAAGCTGTGATTTGATAGTAAGAATTAATGGTTTTTAAAAGATTAAATCTAGCTCTTAAAAATTCTTGCTGGGTAGAATTTAAAGTATTGTTTGCATCCAAATAATCTTTTAATTCGCTTTTTCCTAAAATATATTTTTCATAATACGCCTTAGTGATAAGCTCTTGTTTAATGTTAATATTTTGCAAATTTTGCAAGAGCAAGGTATCGCTTTGATAATCTTTATAATTCAATGCAAATTCATTCATCGCGCTTTGCAAGACTTGCTCATAAGAAATTAAAAGTTGCTCATAAGCAAATTGTGAAATTTTGATATTTTGCTTTACCCTACCATAATCTAAGAAAGGTAAAGAAATCTTAACATTACCACTTAAAATTTCAAATTTAAAACTATCATCAATTTTTTTATCACTCCCACTTAATGCTCCACCTAAAGAAATACTAGGCAAAATAGATTTTTGCATAGAAGAATAATCCTTAAAGGCTGATTTTAAGCTATTGAGTTTAGATCTCACATCTGCACGGTACGCTAAAGCTTTTAAAGGTATATTAAAATCAGGACTTAAGGTTTTAAAATCATTTAAAGATAAAGTTTTAAAATACTCTATATAAGCAAAACCTTCTTGCCTTGCCAATAAATCTTGTAAATTTTTTATGAGTAAATTACGATTTTGATCATTGCTTAATAAATTTTGTTTAGCTCTTAATAAGCTTTGTTCTATGTTTAAAAGATCTAATTCTTCTATTTTTCCAAGCTTGTATTTATAGTTATAAAGCTCTTTCATTTGTTCTAAATTTGAAAGATAAGCTCGAAGCAATTTATCTACATCGTTAAAATAAGCCAGCTCAAACACATCATTTAAAGCTGTATTGATCATACTTATTTTTAAATTTTCAAGATCATAAGCACTTGCTTTTGCACTAAATTCACTCGCACTTGCACTATCTCTTAATTTACCATAAATATCAAGCTCATAGCTTAAATTTAAAGAATTATTGAAATTTTTACTTTGTTTGCCTGAATTTAAATCTTTATCCGCACCAAAACCCAAATTTCCACTTAAAGTCGGATATAAATCATAATCAATCAAATCAGCTCTAGCCAAAGCCGAAAGCAAAGTTTTTCTAGCAATATTAATATCACTATTATTCAATAAAACAAAATTTAGAAATTCATTTAATTTTGCATTATCATAAGATCTATACCAATCATAAGTAAGATTTAAATCTTTCATTTGTTCTTGAGTTAAATCAACTTCTTTAGGCAAGCTAAGTTTTACACCACAAGCGCTCAAGAAAAATGCTAAAAAAATGCTAAGTATTATTTTCATTTTATTCCTTTGATAATGCACTAATAGGATTTAAATTTGCTGCATTTCTTGCAGGGAAAAAACCAAAAACCACACCGATAAACATAGAACTTAAAAGTCCCAAAAGCACAGAATAGGCATTTAAAATCATAGGAAAATCCGTACTTAAAGTATTAAAAGCAAAAATAACAAAAATCGATAAAATCACACCTAAAATCGCCCCTATAGTACAAATCATAACCGCTTCGATTAAAAACTGCATCATAATATCTTCTCTTCTAGCCCCTATAGCCATGCGTATGCCTATTTCTCTTGTTCTTTCACTTACAGAAACAAGCATGATATTCATCACTCCTATACCCCCAACAATCAAAGCAATCACAGCCACACAAGCGGTAAGTATGGTTGTAGTGCGTTTATTTGCTGTAATAGCTTGCTTAAAAGTGTCAGAATTAAAAGTAAAAAAATCCTTTTGTCCGCGTTTAATTTCTAAAATTCTTATAATAGCATTTTCAGCCAAAGTTGAACTCACATCATCTTTAACCTTAACTATGATTTCACGCAAATTTCTATCTCCTGTAAGCTTATTCATCAGTGTTGTATAGGGTATATAAAAACGTACTACATTATCTTCTATAGGCTTGTCTGTATCTTTTTGCAAAACTCCTATAATCTTAAAAGGTTGAGAATTAAAAAGCACCACACGACCTAAAATATTTTCACTTTTTTCATCAGGAAAAAGATTTTTTTTAGCATTAAAATCCAATACAGCAACATTGGTACTATTTTTTACATCATCATTATTTAAAATTCTTCCCGCATCTATCCTTAAACCTTCTATAGCAAAATTATTTACCCCTACTCCTTCAGCTCTTGCGCTTAAAGAAATATTGGTATAAGTTGCCACTCCTGAAGTATTTGAATGAGCATCAACTGCTTCTAAATATTCTAAAGATCTTAATGTTTCTAAATCACTAAAATTAAGCCTTGTTTTACCCGAACGCAAATCCCCAAATCCTTTTCCAGGGCGAATTTCAATAGTATTTGTCCCAAGTCTTGCAATAGACTCAAGCACTTTAGCTTGAGAGCCTAATCCTAAAGCTACAACACAAACTACAGAAGCAATACCTATGATGATTCCAAGCATAGTTAAAATAGAACGAAGTTTGTGTGCAAGTATGGAAGAATAAGCTATCTTAAAACATTCAAAGGCTTGATTTTTAAGCAAAGTAAGTGTTTTTTTCTCTTTGGGCATTGTTTTTAAAATAAGTTTTTCTTGAGCTTTTTCCTTTTTAGTATCGCTTAAAATTTCTCCATCTTTAATCTCTATAACCCTTTTAGCTTGTGCTGCAATTTTTGGATCGTGAGTTACTAAGACTATAGTATGACCTTGCTCGTTAAGTTTTTGTAAAATTTCAAGCACCATAATACCGCTTTTACTATCCAAAGCTCCCGTTGGCTCATCAGCCAAAATAAGCTCTCCGCCATTGATTAAAGCTCTTGCTATAGAAACGCGTTGTTGCTGCCCTCCGCTTAATTCGTTTGGCTTAGAATCTAACTTGTGAGCTAATTCTAAATCATTTAAGAGTTTTTTAGCATTTTGACTTCTTTCTTGTAAATTTTTTCCCGCATAAACTGCAGGTAAAGAAACATTTTCTTTAGCACTCAGCAAGCTTAAAAGATTGTATCTTTGAAATATAAAGCCTATTTTTTCACGCCTTAATCTTGCTTTTTCATCATTATTAAGTTTAGTGACTTCATACTCATCAAAAACATAAGTTCCACTACTTGGTGTATCTAATGTTCCTATGATATTCAAAAGTGAAGTTTTACCACTTCCACTTTGTCCTATAATAGCAACAAATTCACCTTTTTCTATACTTAAACTTACATTTTTTAAAATGGCATTTTCGCCTATATTTTTGCAAATATTTTTAAGAAAAATCATTAAAATCTCAACTTCATTTTAGGAGCTAAACCATCAGCACTTGAGCTTACTATCAATTCTTCATCTTCATTTACACCTTCTAAAATTTGAGTATTGATAGAATCTTTAATGCCAAGTTTGACATATTTTTTAACAGCTTTTTGATTTTCCAAAATTTCAACATAATAGCCTTTTGGATCGCTTTTAATTGCATAAGTTGGCACTGCTAAAACAGCCTTTGCACTTGCTACGACAATTTCATTTTGTATACTCATACCAATACGCAAAAAATCATCTTTATTGGCTACATAAAATTTTGCGTAATAATAAATAGCATTTGATGAGCTTGAGCTTGAAGAACTCGAACTTGATGAGCTTGAGCTTGTACTAGAATCACTCACTTCAGTATCAGCTGGATCTATACTTGCAATCTTAGCATGATAAGTTTTTTGAGGATCATTAAGCAAAGAAAAATCAAGCTCTGTTCCTACTTTTATCTTACTCACATCAGCCTCTGCTATTTCCATTCTTACTTCCATTTCGTCTAAATTAGCTATACGGACTATAGTAGGAGTGTTTTGATTAGCATTAACTGTTTGTCCTTCATCTACAGCTACATTAATCACAACACCATCCATAGGAGCAGTAATGGTTGTATAACCTAAATCTTTTTGTGCATTTTTAAGAGTGATTTCAAGCTGAACTACTTGAGCATTAAGCTCTGCAACATTGGCTTTTAAAGTATAATAATTATTTTTTTGAGTTTCTAAATTTTCAAGAGAACTTGCTTTAGCTGCATAAAGTTTTTGCTCTCTTTGATATTGCTTATTCGCAATCTCAAGGGCAACTTTTTTACTCTCTAAATTAGCCTTAGCACTTTCAAGCTGAGCTTTTGTAATATCTAAATCGTTTTGTTGTTTATCTTTATCAATTTGAGCGATCAAATCACCTTGCTTTACATGAGTTCCCACATCAACATAAAGTTTTATAATTTGTCCACTAACTTGAGCACCCACATCGACTTGATCTTTGGCATATACCTTTCCTACTGCCTCTATGGTTTGAGATATATCTTTTTTTTGTATTTTTTGAGTTAAATAGCTGATTTTTTCATCATTATTAAAAAAAATAAAATAAGCCCCAACACTTCCAAGTATTGCAATTAAAATGATTAAAACAATCTTCTTTTTCATAATAACAAATCCTAAAGAAAAATCAAGATTAAATTTTACTCATTTTTTGTGAATTTTTTGTGAATTTTTAATTCTATTTTATAAATTTAAAAATTCTAAAGCCATCATCACATCACCCTGCATTAAAACTTTTAAATTTTCATCATCCCAACAAAAAGTAGAACTATGATGCAAAGCTGGATGATTTAAATCCTTTGAAATTCCAACAAATACATAAGCCCCCATTCTTTCTCGTGTTAAAAAAGCAAAATCTTCAGCCCCCATGTCAGGTTTAGAAGAAACAATGATATTTTCTTCTCCTAAGACCTTTGCAAAAGCTTTTCTTGCTATTAAAACAGCTTTTTCATCATTAATCAATGGAGGAAATTCTTTAGTATATTTAAGCTTATAATCTCCGCCATTGGATTTTGCTGTAGCAGCAGCCACTTCTTCTAAAGAACTTTTTAAAATATCTTGCGTTTTATCATTTAAAAAGCGCACAGTTCCTTTTAAATAAGCATTTGTAGGAATAACATTATAAGTAGTTCCTGCACAAATTTGACCTACGGTAATCACCCCTGCTTCATAAGGGGCTAAACGTCTAGAAATAACACTTTGTATATTATTTACAAATTGCGTTGTCATAATTATAGGATCTATACAAGTGTGCGGATGAGCTCCATGCCCTCCTCTGCCAATAAATTCCAAATCAAAAATATCCGTTCCAGCCATCATTTCACCACTTACAATTTGAGCAGTATTTTCAAGCAAAGGCCCCCATAAATGACAACCAAAAACTGCATCAACATAAGGATTTTCCAATACACCTGATTCTATCATAGGTTTAGCTCCACCGCTTCCCTCTTCTGCGGGCTGAAACATAAATTTAATCGTGCCACAAAATTCATCTTTAAGCTCATTTAATATCAAAGCAGCTCCCAAAAGCCCTGCTGTATGTCCATCATGTCCACATGCATGCATCTTACCATCAATTTTTGAAGCATAGCTTAAATTAGTTTTTTCTTGCACAGGCAAAGCATCCATATCCGCTCTTAAAAGAACACATTTTGGTTTTTTCTGACTCTTCTTTTTTCCTTCTATAATAGCTAAAATTCCTGTTTTTGCAATATTTTTTTGATATTTAATGCCAAACTCATCTAAAATTTTACACACTAAATGGGCTGTATTTTCTTCTTCAAATTCAAGCTCAGGATGCATATGAATTTGATGTCTTAAATCAACTACTTTATCATAGTACTTTAGTGCTAAATTTTCAACCAGCTTTTGCATTCTTTTCCTTAATCTAAATCTTTTATTTTCTCATCTGCTTTTTTACTGTCAAGTTTTTCCAAATTCGCCTCCATTTTTCGTATTTCTTCTTCTCCACTACGCACTAATTTTGCATCAATTTTGGAAAAATCTCCAGTTTTTTTATTTGGATATTCTACCTTAGAAAGTATAAAACGCAATAAATTTAATCTTGCTTTTTTCTTATCATCAGAAGAAATAATAGTCCAAGGACAAGTTGGAGTATTAGATGCTAAAAGCATAGAGTATTTAGCTAAAGTATATTTATCCCATAATTCTTGCGATTTTTGATCCACAGGAGATAATTTATATTGTTTAAGTGGATCGCTTCGGCGTTTTTCAAAACGTTTTTTTGCTCGTCTTTTGATACTGAAAAATAAAATTTAAAAAAAATAATATCACTATTTGAAATCATATTTTCAAACAAAGGCACTTCTCTTAAAAAATCTTTATGTTGTTGCGGTGTACAAAAACCCATAACCGGTTCTACTCCTGCACGATTATACCAAGATCTGTCAAAAATCACAATCTCACCGGCTGAGGGCAAATGTGCTATATAACGCTGAAAATACCACTGTGTTTTTTCCACATCACTAGGTTTTTCAAGAGCCACAACGCGGCAACCACGCGGATTTAAATGCTCAATCAAACGTTTAATCGCCCCACCTTTTCCAGCCGCATCACGCCCTTCTATAAGTATAAGAACCTTTAAACCCTTGGCTTTAACATGATTTTGAAATTTCAAAAGCTCAATTTGCAAATTCTTTAAATCTTTTTCATATTCTATTGTACTTTTCTTTCTTTTAACAGAAACATAAATTTCATTCTTTTTAACAACCGCTTGCGCTTTTGGAGAATTATTTTCTTGTATTTTCAAACCTTTATAAAGTATTTAAAGTAAATTTACCATAATAAATTATAATTGAAGTTAAAAATAAAGGAAAAAATAAGTTTTTAGGAAATTTATGCGTATTTTTGGTATTATTTTATTAAGTTTTTGTTTATGTTTTGCTTCTATATTATCTTTAAATGAAGCTTTTAATGTAAAATCAAACTCTTATAATAACTCTATCTCAATTGATATTGAACTTGGAAAAGATATTTATCTTTATTCTAATAAACTTAAATTATATATAAACGAAAAAGATATAAGTTCTTTGATTAATCTACCTCAAAGTTCTACAAGAGGTAATGAAAATGTTTATTATCAAAAATTAAATTTAGCTTTGCCAAATTTATTACTAGAGCGCTTTGCAAAAAATACCACAAATTTAATCAAACTCGAATTTCAAGGCTGTTCTGAACAAGGCTTGTGTTATAATCCTCAAACTTGGTACTTTGATCTCATTTCTAAAAAAGATGCTTTTGAAATTTCAAAACCTTACAAAGCTCAAAAAACAGATAAAAAAACTAAAATTGAATCTGAAGAAAGCTCTATAGCAAATTTTTTAGCAACAGATAACTTTTTTTGGATTTTGCTAAGTTTTTTTGGCTATGGACTTTTACTCTCCTTAACACCTTGTATTTTACCTATGATTCCGATTTTATCTTCTCTTATCGTAGCAAAAAGTAATGCTAAATTTTCAAAAAAATATAGTTTTTTTCTCTCTTTTATCTATGTTTTTTTCATGTCTTTAGCCTATGCTATTGCTGGAGTTATAGCAAGTTTTCTAGGAGCAAGTATTCAAGGAATTTTACAAAAACCTATTATTTTAATTCTTTTTGCTCTAATTTTCATAGCTTTTGCTTTTGCTATGTTTGGAGCTTTTCGTTTTGAATTGCCATTAAGATTTCAAACCTTTATACATAAAAAAAGCGAAAAAGGGAAGGGAGTTGTAGGTATAGCCATCATGGGATTTTTATCTGCTTTAATAGTAGGTCCTTGCGTAGCAGCTCCTTTAGCAGGTGCTTTAATTTATATAGCCAATACAGGCAATGCTTTATTAGGTGGTAGTGCACTTTTTATCATGAGTTTTGGCATGGGTATACCTTTGCTTTTCATAGGCTTAGGATTAGGTTTTATTAAACCTGGTTTTTGGATGGAAAAAGTAAAAATTTTCTTTGGTTTTGTTATGTTGGCTATGGCTATTTGGATACTTTCTAGAATTATTGAAGAAAATTACATTTTAATTGCCTATGGAATTTTAGGTGTATTTTTTAGTGTTTTTATGGGAATTTTTGAAAAAAGTTTTACAATAATTTCTAAAATTAAAAAAAGTATTTTAATTCTTATTTTAGCTTATTCTCTAAGTATTTTCCTAGGAGGACTTTTTGGGGCTAAAAATTTCTTAAATCCTTTAAATTTCAATACTATATCTGCCTCAAAACATGCTTTAAGCTATGATTATATCAACAATTTTGAACAATTAAAGCAAGAAATACAAACAAATACAAAGCCTATAATGCTTGATTTTACTGCATCTTGGTGTGAAAATTGCAAACTTTTAGATGAATTAACCTTTAGCGATGAAAGAATCATACAAAAAATGCAAAATTACAAACTTATCAAAGTTGATGTAAGCGAAAATAATAATGAACAAATTAAAACCATGAAAGAATTTAATGTTTTTGGCCCACCTGTTTTAATTTTCTTTGAAAATGGAAAAGAAAAATTAAAAATCACGGGTTTTATCAGTGCTGATGATTTATTAAAAAAAATAGAACCATGAAAATTCAAAGTTTGCAAATAGGGAAAATTAAAAACTATAAAAATTTCCAAAGCGCATTTATTAAAGATACTTACCTAGAAGAAACACAAATTGATTTTCTAGGTGTTTTAGATGATCAAATAGCTGATAAAATTCATCATGGAGGCTACCATAAGGCTATTTTTACCAACTCTTGTCAAAACTATCCTATATGGGAAAGATTTCTTAATAAAAAGCTAAATTTTGGCTCAATGGGTGAAAATTTGAGCATCGATGGGCTTTGTGAACAAAATGTTTGCATAGGTGATATACATCAATTTTCAAATGCAATACTGCAAGTAAGCGAACCTAGAAAACCTTGTGTAAAAATTTCTAAAATTCACAATAATCCAAATTTTACACATGAAATTTTTAAAACGGGCTTGAGTGGATGGTATTATAAAGTTTTACAAGTTGGACAAATACGAAAGCATGAAAACATTAAAATTTTAGAAAAAAATTCTACTTCACTTAGTGTATTTGAACTCAATCAACTTTTTTACTCCCCGCATCAAATTCTTAAGCAAAATCCGAATTTATTAGATAAATTAGAAAAATTAAACTCTCTCATATCTCAAAATTGGCACGAAACGATACACAAACGCTTAAAAAATACTTACGATATAAGCTATATGGATAGCTTATAAGTTTTTAAAGTTATTTTTAGGTAAAATAATTCTTTTTCGAAAGGATAATCATGCAAAGACAAACATGGAGTAGCACACTAACTTATATTCTAACAGTTGCTGGAGCAACCATAGGATTTGGAGCAACTTGGCGTTTTCCCTATCTTGTAGGAGAAAATGGTGGCGGTGCTTATGTATTAGTTTTTTGTATAGCCATGATTATCATAGGCATTCCTGTTATTTTAGTTGAAAATGTCATAGGCAGAAAAGCGATGACAAATAGCGTAGATGCTTTCAAACAAAAATGGCAAAGTATTGGATATATGGGACTTTTAGGAAGCTTTGGCATAATGGCTTACTACATGGTACTTGGAGGATGGGTTTTAGTTTATATTTGGGAATTAACCCTAGGGAATTTTAGTCTTGCCAATGTAGTAAGCAAAGAATTTACTCATCAGTTTTTTAACGACAAAATAGCCTTCAATCCTTTAGGAGTTGGTATTTTTACCACTGTTTTTGTAATTATTAATTATATTATTTTAAAAAGAGGCATTATAGATGGTATAGAAAAATCCGTAAAATTTTTAATGCCTTTATTATTTATCTGTCTTATTATTGTTGTAGGACGCAATTTAACCCTTGATGGAGCTATGGCTGGAGTTAAATTTTATCTTGAACCTGATTTTAGTAAAATTTTATCACCAAAACTTTTAATCGATGTTTTAGGACAAGTCTTTTTTGCTTTATCCCTAGGTTTTGGGGTAATGATAACACTTTCATCTCATCTTAATAAAAATGAAAATATGGCAAAAACCGCTATTTATACAGGGGTTTTAAATACTATCATAGCTGTTTTGGCTGGTTTTATGATTTTTCCAGCACTTTTCTCAGCGGGACTTGCTCCAGATAGCGGGCCTTCTTTGGTTTTTGAAACTTTACCTATAGCATTTTCTCATATCCATTTTGGCACTATTGTGTGTATTTTATTTTTTGTCTTACTCTTGATTGCAGCTTTAACCACAAGCTTGCCAATTTATCAAGTTATTATTAGCGTATTAGAAGAAAAATTTAAATATTCTAAAAATCTTTCTATTAACCTAACTCTAGGGTTTATCTTCATACTTGGCAATCTTCCTTGTATTCTAACTTATGGGCCTTGGCGTGATATTGTTATCATCAAAGGAAAAAACATTTTTGATAGTTTTGATTTCATTAGTGGAAATATTTTGTTTGTTTTAACTGCATTTTTTTGCTGTATTTATGTAGGTTGGATTTTAGGCAAACAAGAAAGTCTAAAAGAACTTAGCAATAACAATACACTTAAAAGTTCATGGTTTGGAATTTGGTTTTATTATGTAAAATATATAGTACCTTTGATTATTTTAATCATTTTTATCTATGGAATTTTAAACTGATTTTTTAAATTTATATCTCTCTAACATAGTGGAATTTCCTAAAATTCCACCTTGATGTATATAAAGCAATGGTTTTTTCCACTCTTGTTTTAATGCTATACTTAATCCTAAAATATCATACAACAAGTCAAATTCTATATTGCACTTTAACTTTAAATCCATATAAAGCTCATAAAATTCTTTATACGGCTTAGCAAAGTGATATTTTTTATCACTTGTTAAAAATTCTAAATTTGAAAAATCATAGCTTGGATCTAATGTTAAAATTTGTTTTTTAAGATATTTAATATCACCTACACAAGCGCAAGTAAATACTTTAAATTTAGAATACTTTGCCAAAAAAGCTGCCGAAGTGCCTGTACCCGAAGGTAAAAAAATATCAAAATCAAGCTTTAAACTTTGACTTTGCATTTGAATTTCTTGAGCAAGTTCCATATAGCCATATTGAGCTTCTAAATTAGCTATACCTTGTTCTATAAAAACATCATCTTTTTTACACAAAGACAAAGCAAATTGCTTTAAGGATAAAGAATGGATATTTTCTACAAAATCAACACCATTTTCTAAAGCTAAAGCATAGTTTCCACAAGGATTATTCTTAAGAAAAGTAGAAATTTTTTCACAAGCAAAAACAAGCTTATATGATCTTTGTTTAGCAAAAATACTTAATGCCGCCAAAGCATTACTTTGGCTTCCTCCATAACTTACAAAAGATTGATTTTTAGGATATCTTTGATGGATATAAAAAGCAAGTTTCCTAGCTTTATTTCCATTAATTTCCCCTAATAAATCATCTCTTTTAATATAAAATTCAAATCCGTTAAAATTGATTTTTTGTATAGGACTAATTGTTTTAATGAAATTCAAAGAATTTTTCTACATCCTTTAAAGCATTATCATTTTTAATGCTAAATTTTATTTCTATGCGACGACTCTTATCCTTATCTTCAACTCCGTTGACAAACACAGGATCTGAAAAAGAACGTCCACTTGCCATTAAAAGCTTTTGAAGCTTATCACTCTTATAAAAAGTATAGATAAAATTCATCACCTCATAAGCTCTTTTTTGCGACAAATCTAAATTATAAATATAAGATCCATCACTATCAGTATGTCCTTCAATAATGATATTTTCAATGTTAGAAAAAATTTTTGGATCTTCAAGAATAGCATCAAAATATTCGCTTAAGATTTTTCTCAAACTTGCCTTTGCCTCATTTTTTAACACATAAGAATCTTTATCAAAAAGTACTTCAGCAGGCAAAGAAATAGATCCTATCTTTTCATCTATAGTGATATTATTATCAAGCTTACTTTGTAATTCCTTGCTTAAATTTTCACGAATCAAACCAAGATTTTGCACCTTTTCTTTAGCTTTTTGAAAATCTTCTTGTAAATTTTTAAGCTCTTCATCTTTTTTCTCTAGTTGACCTAGTAAAATCAAAATTTGCTTATCTTTATTATCTAAAGTTGAGTTTAAATCTTTACTTAACTGCTTGTAATTTGTAATATTAGCCTCTAATTCTGCTTTTTGAGAATTAGCAAGATTTAAAGCACTAGAAGCATTGTTTAAATCAGAACTTAGTTTAAACACTATGGCTTCTTTATTTCTAAGCTCTTCTTTACTCTCCTCTAAGCGTGCCTCTTGTTTATTGAGATTATCTTTGATTTCTTTTAAATCACTTTGAGTTAAAACATATTTTACAACAATAGCACCTATTAGCAAAATAAAAACAAACAGCAATCCTGCCATTAAATCAGCATAAGCTATCCAAAAATTGCTATCTTCTTTTGACTCATTTTTCATTTATTTTCTTTATCTTCATTTTTTAGCTCATCATTGCTTTCTTGCTTAGATATTTCTGCTTGAATTTCATCTTGATTTTCTTCAGTCTTAGACTCTGAAAAATCTTCTATTTGTTTGGTTTCATTTTCTTTATTCTGATTTTCATCCCCAGAAAGCTTGCTCATCATTTGACTTGTTTCTTCATCAAGTGCTTTCATTTCTTTTTTAAGCTCATCCATCATTTTGATTTTAGCATCAATACTTTTTTCTTCTTCATATACTTCTTTAAATTTATGCATACCTTCAAACAAGCTTGCTTTAAATCCCTCAAAAACCTTTTCTTGACTTTCCAACATTGCTTTTTCATAAAGTTCAAAATTTTTACCAAAACGCTCTATTTTTTCATCGAATGCACTTAGTGTCTTATCAAGATGATGAATTTTATCACTACTGATATCAAGCAAGCGATTATATTGTTCTGACATTCTTGTATTGATTTCTTTTAAATTTTGATTGAGCAAACCTATACCATTTAACATTTCACTATAAAGCTTTCCAAGATCGCGTTGATCTCTTTGTGCTTTACTAAGCTCACCCATGGTTTGTTTGATATGTTCACTACTTAATCTAATAGCCTTTTCTTCTACATTTAGCATATCTTGGAAAATACCAAACTTTCTATCAATAGCATGATCAAGCTCTGCAAAAAAATCATCATTACTAACTTGTTTAAAAATTGCTCCAATTTTTTCAAAATGTTGCAAACTTTCAGTTAAATATCTTTGATCAAGCTCTTCTTTTGTCCAAAAAAATCCACTTGTAGCGTTTTTTTGACGATTTAGCAAACGATCTATTTTGCTTTTACCATATTTTTCAAAAAACATCCACCATAATGCAAGAAAAATTCCATAAATTGAAACATAAAAAGCAGTTCCCACTCCACTTAACAAATCTGCAATTTCTTGTTCTAAAGCGGCTGTATCACTAGAACTAAAATTTGGCATTGAAAAAGCTATACTGATAAAAGTTCCTAAAATTCCCATCATTGGAAAAATTGCCGAACCTATACTAGCAAAATTCTCATTTCTTGCACCCTTAATATATGTATAAGCAAAGTCATCAAAATTGGCATTTGATTTCGTGTCTTTCCCTATGGCAAGAAAATGCCTCATAATATGTCTTTTTAAAGCCTGTTTAAATTCATCTTTTTGTTGTTCAAAAATACTATACGCATACTCAGCACTATGTCTAGCAAAAATCAATGCTGTAAAAAAAATCACACCTGTCATAATAACCGTATGTAATTCGACCTTAAAGTCAATTACATTAAAATAACCCAATAAAATCAAAATATAAAGAAAAGCTGGAATAAAAATAATTTTAAAATAAACCAAAGAACCTCTTGCATCTTTGCCTTCAGGCAAAACAAGTTCTGAAATTTCATCTGATTTAATATCCATGAAACCAATACCTCATTAAAAATTTTATTTTAAAGATTGCTACTTAATTTGATAAAAATTTTTAAAACAAAATAAAACTAAGCTTTTAAAATGCTTAGTTTTTGTTTATACAGTTTAAATCTTCAAAAGCGATTTCAAGACGTTTTATCATGCTTTCTTCACCGCTTCTTAACCAAACACGCGGATCATAGTATTTTTTATTTGGCTTGTCATCACCTTCTGGATTTCCAATTTGTCCTTGCAAATAAGCCCTATTTTTAAGTTCATATTCACGCACCCCATCCCAAAAAGCCCATTGAGTATCTGTGTCAATATTCATCTTAATTACGCCATAGCTTACTGCATTTTTAATATCTTTTAGCTCACTACCGCTACCGCCATGAAATACAAAATTTATAGGCTTATCGCTATTTAAAGCAAATTTATCTTTTACAAATTTTTGCGAATTTTTTAAAATTTCAGGTTGCAAGCTAACATTTCCTGGCTTGTAAACTCCATGTACATTTCCAAAGCTTGCTGCGATTGAAAATTTATCACTAATTTTTCCAAGTCTTTCATATGCAAGAGCTACATCTTCTGGTTGGGTATAAAGCTTGGAATTATCAATACCTGTATTATCCACTCCATCTTCTTCGCCACCTGTACAACCTAATTCTATTTCAAGCGCGACACCTAAAGCATCAAGTTTTTGAAGATAAACTTCACAAGTGCTAAGATTTTCTTCTAAACTTTCTTCGCTAAGATCAAGCATATGAGAACTAAATAAAGCTTGTCCATGGGTTTTTTTATATTGTGCATTTGCCTCAATAAGCCCATCAATCCAAGGCAAAAGTTTTCTTGCAGCATGATCAGTGTGTAAAATCACAGGCACACCATAAGCTTTAGCAAGTAAATGTACATGTTTAGCCCCACTAATTGCACCCAAAACTTCTCCATTAGGACAATTTTTCCCTGCATAAAATTTTGCCCCACCATTTGAAAACTGGATAATAACTGGAGAATTAACTTTTTTTGCAGCTTCTAAAACTGCATTAATAGAATCAGTTCCTACAACATTAACAGCAGGGATAGCAAAACCCTCTGCTTTAGCATAGTCATAAATTTTATTAAGCTCATCTCCGCTAATCACCCCTGCTTTTACAATGTCTAAAACACCCATTATTTATATTCCACTTTAGCACTATTTAAGAGATCTTGGCCTTTTTGATTGATAACTTTTTTAAATTCTTCAAATTTAAGTCCGTTTTCAATACCTTGTTTTACTTCATCAAATTTGATTTGACCTTTAGCTTGCGAATTTTCTTTTAAGATTACATGATAACCAAAATTCGTTTTTACCGGAGTTGTAGTAATAGTACCATTTTTAAGCGCGAAAGCAGCATCTGTAAAAGGCTTTACCATAGTTGATTGATCAAACCAACCAAGCTCACCACCTTGGTTTTTTGAACCTGGATCAATTGATTTCTCTTTAGCAAGCTCGCTAAATTTAGCATCTAGTTCTTTACCTTTTAAACCTTTAAGTTCGTTAATAATATCCTTAGCTTCTTTTTCTGTCGCTACTAAGATATGTTTTGCTTGCACTCTTGCAGGTTTTACATATTTGTCTTTATTTTGATCATAAAAAGCTTTAACTTTAGCCGCATCAATTTTAATAGTATTTAAAATTTTCTCTTGATAAACATTAACAAGTATTGCATCTTTTGCACGATCAAGTTCTTTTGTGTATAAAGGGTCTTTTTCTAAATTTTGTTTTTTAGCATCTTGCAAAATTAAATCTTGCATAATATATTGCTGAATAAGAGCTTTTTTTTGATTATCTGGCAAAGTTTTAAAATCCTGTCCTCTAAGCATAGGGGCAAAAAATTCACTTACTTCTGTATCGCTAATGCTCTTGCCATTAACAGTAGCTACTGTAGCTGCATTTACATTTAAAACTACACCTGCAATCAAAGTTGCTGCGACTAAAGAAAATTTTTTCATTAGGTTTCCTTTTTAATAAAATGTATATAAAATCAATTATATCTAAACTTGGTTTAAAGCTAATTAACTAAAATTAAAAAATGAAAAGAAATTTAGAAATCAAAGAACTTTTTTTAAAACATTTTGACAAGCCTGTAACAGAGCTTAAATTTTCAAATTTATATGAGCTTTTAGTCTGCGTAATGCTTTCAGCCCAATGCACTGATAAAAGAGTTAATCTCATCACTCCTGATCTTTTTAAAGCTTATCCTGATATTAAATCCCTTGCAAATGCAAATTTATCAAGTCTTAAAACCTATATACAAACTTGTTCATTTTTTAATAATAAAGCACAAAATCTTATAAAAATGGCAAAAGCAGTTTGTGAAAATTTTGACGGAGAAATTCCTCTTGATGAACAAAATTTAAAATCCTTAGCAGGCGTAGGACAAAAAACCGCTCATGTAGTTTTAATAGAATGGTGCGGAGCAAATTTCATGGCTGTAGATACTCATGTTTTTAGAGTTTCTCACCGCTTAGGACTTAGCAAAGCAAAAACTCCAGAAGCTACAGAAGAAGATTTAACACGCACATTTAAAGATAATCTTAACTATCTTCATCAAGCCATGGTTCTTTTTGGACGTTACACCTGTAAAGCTAAAAAACCTTTATGTAAAGAATGCTTTTTAAATCATCTTTGCAAAAGTAAAGATAAGGAACTTAAATGAAAATTTTCATCTTTTTACTCACTATATCTCTTAATATTTTTGCCTTAGAACCTTACAAGCCTAGTGCTGATTTTTCTTCTTATTTTAACAATATAAATTGCTCGCAAATCTTAGATAAGTTTTTTTATCTAAATTGCTATGATTATAAACTCAAAGGCACAAAAGCTGTTGCTTATAAGGTAGAAGCTTCAAATTTGAAAGATAGACAAATCAAAAAACGCCCTCGCTTTGAAGATGATACAAATATTCCTAAAAAATACCGCACTACTTGGAGTAATTATAAAAACAGTGGTTACACACGAGGACACACTGCACCCAATGCTTCTTTTAGCTTTAGTAAAGCTGCTCAAAATTCAGTATTTTTAATGAGTAATATTACCCCACAAAATGCACAAATAAATAATAAAATTTGGAATGAAATCGAACAAAGAGAAAGAAATTTAGCTTTAGAATTTCAAAGTATCGAAGTTTTAAATTTAGTACTTTACGATAAAGAACCACAATACATTAAAAACCGTATTGCTATACCAAGTTTTTATGTGAAAATTATTAAAACTCCGAAATTTAAAGAATGCTATCAAGCACCAAACCACGAAGTAAATGATGAAAATATTAAACAGTATCAAATAAATTGTGATAAATTTTAAGGTATAAATTATGGAGATAAATGCTCTTACGATAACCACTCTTTATATCATAGGTATTTCCGCAGAAGGAATGACAGGAGCTTTAGCTGCAGGACGCCACAAAATGGATCTTTTTGGAGTTATTTTTATTGCTCTCGTAACAGCAATTGGAGGCGGAAGCATACGAGATGTGCTTTTAGGACATTATCCTTTAACTTGGGTTAAACATCCTGAATATATTATTTTAATCTGTTTTTGCGCCCTTGTAGCCACAAAAATTCCGCGCGTAGTAACCAAACTTGAAACTTTATTTCTAACTCTTGATGCTATAGGACTTGTTGTTTTTAGCATACTTGGAGCTCAAATAGCTATAGATCAAAACCATGGCTTTATCATAGCCGTTGCTGCCGCTGTAATTACCGGTGTTTTTGGTGGAATTTTAAGAGATATTTTATGTATGAGAATCCCCTTGGTGTTTCAAAAAGAAATTTATGCAGGAATTGCCATAATTGCAGGAGCAATCTATTATTCTCTAATAATTTGGCTTGAGCTTAATGCCCTAGTTTGCACACTTTTAACTCTTTTTATAGGAGTTTTTGCAAGGCTTTTAGCTATCAAATATCAATGGTCTTTACCTATTTTTTCTTACAATGAAGAAAAATAATTTATCGTTGCTTTATACAAGTTTGCTAAGATATTAAAAATTTTAGGAGATTGATAAATGCGAAGACTAAGTATTTTACTTGCAATTTTAATAGTTATTAATATAACAGCTTGTGATAGTAAAACAGAAAATTACTACAAAAATCTTCCTAGCGAAGCAAAAGAAAAAGCGAAAGAATGCAAAGAAAGCGGAACTCTTAGCGAAGATTGTATTAATGCATTAAAAGTTGGTGTTAAACCAACAAATGAAGAGGGTAAATACAGTCCAAACACACCGAAAAAATCTGATAATCAAATATTAGAAGCTTTAAAACAAAATGATTTAAAAAAAGAAAAAACCACAAAAGATATTAACCAAAGTTCAGAAAATAATGAAAGTATTATAATACCACCTATAGCAGAAACACCTTCTGAAATTTATCCTTCCAAAACAACAGAAAACAATCAAAGTTCTATCTTTAGCGATGATGTTAATATGACACAGGAAAAATGACCATGAAAATAACTCTTTTTTTAAGCCTTATTGGTATATTTTTTGCAGCATGCGAACAAACCAAAAGTGTAGAATATTATCAAAATCACCCCGAGGAAGCAAAAAAAAGAAGTTTAGAATGCAGACACAAAGCTATCATTAGTCAAGATTGTGTTAATGCATATAAGATAGGTTTTCCAAAAGATGAATGGGAAGATGAAAATATTTCTAATCCTTAAAAGCTATGAAAGTTTCAAAATTTGCCCATTTAAAAATACTTTCTATTTTCTTAAAACCTGCCTTTTCTAGCATATTTAAATTTTCTTTTTGACTATAAGGAATTAAAACATTTTCCAAAGCTTCTCTTTTAGCTGCGATTTCAAACTTAGAATAGCCTTGTTTTTCTTTATAATCAGCATAAAGTTCTATGATATTTTTAGACAAAAAAGCATCTTCATAAAGGATTTTTTCACTCATAATCAAAATGCCTTTAGAGTTTAAATTTTTATAAATTTGATCAAGCAATTCTTGTCTTTTAGGAGGACGAATAAACTGCATGGTATAATTTGCTACAAAAACATCGCAAGTAAAAAAATCAAATTCGCATAAATTAGCTTCAAAAAAACTTATATCAAGCCCATAAGCTTTAGCTTTTGATTTTGCAACTTCAAGCATGGAAGCAGAATTATCCACGCCAAAAAGTTTAAAATCCTTTCTTAGATTTGCCAAAAAAATCAAAAAATTAGCACTTGAGCAGCCCAAATCGCAAACACTTGCATTTGTAGGTAAAATTTTAGCCAATAAATTGCCACAAAGTTCTAAATTTTCTCTATAAAATGGTACAGAACGATTGATCATATCATCAAAAACACTAGCCACGCTTTTATCAAATTCAAATTGTTTTTTAGGGCTTTGTTTAAAAAGTTCATCTTTCATCATTTTTCCTTAATAATTCTCTAGCTTGCTCTATGTCTTTAGCAATTTGATTTTTAAGTTTTTTTAGATCTTGAAATTTTTGATTCTCTCTTAGAAAAGATATAAACTCGAGTTCAAAAAACTCTCCTTGCGTGAAATTTTCACCCAATTCTTCTAAAATATGACTTTCTATAGCAAAATTTTCATCGCTTGATCTTACACCTAAAAAACTCACACTTTTATAAGTTTTTCTTTGACTTTTTAACAAAGTAACATAAACACCATTTTGAGGTAAAAAATAACCTTCACAATCTAAATTTATAGTCGCAAAAAGTTCTTTAGAGCCCAAACCTTGTCCTTTAATCATCTTCCCTTTGATACTATAATCTCTTCCTAAAAATTCTTTTGCTTTTTGCAAATTTGCTTTTGATAAAAAATCCTTAATTAAACTTGCATGAACACCTATTCCGTCTATGCTAAATTCATCAACTATTATAGTTTTTATCCCACTTAAAGACTCAATATCTTTAGCATTATAAGCTCTATTTTTCCCAAAAGAAAAATCATATCCCACCACTATAAATTTTAAATTGACAAATTCTTTTTTCAAAAAGCTTAAAAAATCTCTACCATCTAAAGATTTTATACTTTCAAAATCCACTTCTATAACTTTTTTTCCTGAAATTTCTTCTTTTTGACGATTTGAACAAAGAAATTGACCCTTAAATTTATTAATAACTAATAAAGCCCCATTCTCATCTAAACATTTTACAAGTTTTAGATGTCCTAAATGCATACCATCAAAACAACCTATGGCTAAAGAGGTAATATTAATTTTTGATATAGTAGTAAAAATATTCAACATTACCTTCCTTTCCTTTAATGCTTGATTTTTGCGTATTTTTTAAAAGCCAACCCAATTTAGCACATGCTTTTTCAAAATCCATTCTTGCCTTTAAGATTGCCTTATCATCTTTTAAAACACCTTTTTTATCTCTTTTGATATTTTTTCCCACTTCAAACTGAGGTTTAAAAAGTAAAATAATTTCCTTTAAAGCTAAATTATCAATATAATAAAGTAAATTAATAAGAGAAATAAAACTCACATCACAAGTAACAAGTTCAAATTTTTCTTCACTTTTAAAGGCTCTAAGATCTGTATTTTCATGCAAGATAATTTTTTCATTTACTCTTAAACTTGGATGGAGTTGATTACTACCCACATCAAGAGCAGTGATTTTTAAAGCCTGATTTTCAAGTAAAATTTGAACAAAACCGCCCGTACTAGATCCTATATCAAGACAATTTTTATGTTTTATTTCAATATCATTTTCTTCTAAAAATTTTTTTAATTTCAAAGCTGCTCTTGAAACATAAATTTCACTTAAAAGATCCAATTTTAACTCATTGGCTAAAAGTATATCTTCAGGATTTAAATCTTGCGTTTTTTTTAAATTTTCTAAAAAATTTTTCACATCAAAAGAAGCTTTAAAACTCTTACCATTAAGTAAAATCTCTTCATTTTCTATAAGCTCTAAGGCTTTATTTCTACTGATATTTAAACGCTTTGAAACAAAAAAATCAAATCTCATTTTAAACTCTCATTTATTCTTTTTTCTAAGTCTTCTTTTTCTTTAGAAAACCACCAAATACCTATTTCAAAAGCATTTTTTTTAAAAATTTCTCTAAGATCTTTAAGATCTTTTTCAAAAAGATCTTTTTCTTTTTGAATTAAACTTAAGTTATTATCTTTTAAAAAATTAAAATTATTCATCCATAAAAGTATTTGCTCTTGTTCGGATTTTAAGGCATTATTTCTTTGCTCTTTTAAAAAATAATTTCCTAAAACCATGATAAAACATAAAAATAAAACAATTATTTTTATCTTTATTTTCAAAACAAAATTAAAAACAAAAGCCAAAAGAGAACAAAACATAAAAAAATTAAAAAAATCAAAAATAAAATTTAAAGCCCTAAACCCCAAATATCCAAAATAAGAAAAAATAAAAAATTTTAAATTTGAAACAAAATGTAAAAATTCAGATAAAAAATCAAAATAAACAAAAGAAGCACTCTTATAGGCAATGATTTTCCTAGAAAAAAGTTCTAAATTTAAAAGTTCATTGTAAGTAAAAAAAAGCCCATAAAATGCATAAAATAAAGCAGTAAAAAAACTAGCGATAACAACTATTCTAAAATCATTATAAGCATTATCTACAAATTGCAAATGCAATTCTTTTTTTAAAAATATCATCAATAAAGGTAAAATTATAAATATAAAAACAAAATCAATTTTTTCAAGATTTAAAAAATTTAAAAATAAAGAAACAAGTCCAAAAATCGCCAAGAAAAAACTAAAAATATAAAGATAAAAATCCCCCATACTAACACGATAAAACAAACTTCCCTTAATCAAAGTAGCTTCTTTTATAATATTTTTTCTAAGCTTTAAAAATAAAAAGAATTCCCAAAAAAGTGTTAAAAAAATAGAAATTAAAAAAAATAAAGAAAAAGCACTCCTTTGCCAAGTTAGCAAAAAGCCAAAAAGGCTTAAAAGCGTTAAAATATAAGAACTATTCTTTAACAAGCTCATTAAAAGCACTTTCATCTATACATTTTACTTCAAGCTCTTTAGCCTTACTAAGCTTAGAACCTGCCTCTTCTCCAAAAAGCACATAGTCAGTCTTTTTAGAAACCGAGCCGCTTACCTTACCCCCAAGCTTTTCTATCAAAGCCTTAAACTCATCTCTTGGGCGTGAAAGAGTGCCTGTAATCACAAAAGTTTTACCAAAAATCACACCATCGCTTTTGATTTCAAGTTTTTCTATTTTCAAATTTAAAAGCTTGTAAAACTCATCAATTCTTGTGCGATTAACACGCGTAAATTCGCAAAGACTTAAAGCCATTTGCTCTCCAAAACCTTCTAAATTGGCATAAGCTTCAAAGCTTTGCTTGTACCACTCTTTACCAAAACTTAAACTTAATTTTTTAGCCGCAACCTCGCCAATATGCTCTATTCCTAAAGCTGTGATAAAACGAAAAAGCTCACATTCTCTTGCTTGTTCTATGGCATTTAAAAGATTGTTAATTTTCTTTTCTTTAAAGCCTTCCAAACCTTCAAAATCATTAAATTTTAAATGAAAAATACTCTCAAGCGTAGTGATTTTTTTGTGCTTGTATAAAAGTTCTACTATATTTTCTCCCAGTCCGTCGATATTAAGACATTTTTTAGAAACAAAATGAATGATAGAATTTACAAGTCTATCTTCACAATCTATATTTTGACATTTTATTAAAGTTCCTTCATCCAAAAGCTCACTTTGGCAAGTAGGACAAAGCTTAGGGCGTGAAATTTCCATCTCTAAACCTTCTCTACGCTCTTTAAAAACCTTAGTGATTTTAGGGATAACATCGCCACTTCTTATCACGCTTACAAAATCATTGATTTTAACATCAAGTCTTGCAATTTCATCAAAATTATGAAGGGTGGCTGATTTTACTACAACCCCATCTAAATTTACAGGTTCTAAAACTGCCACAGGAGTGATCACTCCACTTCTTCCTACTTGTAAATTTACCCCTATTAAACGCGTGGTTTTTTCAAGCGCAGGAAATTTAAAAGCTGCCATAAATTTTGGAAATTTTACCGTATAGCCTAATTCTTCACAAAGTGCAAGATCATCAACTCTTACCACCATTCCATCCATCATCATAGGTTTTTTTTCTCTTAGAGCTAAAAGCTCATCATAAGCTTTCAAAACTTCGTCTAAATTAGCGCAAAGTCTTACAAAATCATCCTTTAAAAAACCAAGCTCTCTGATAAATTGCATCACCTCGCTGTGTTTGGTGAAATTTAAGGTATTTTCCCCTACTCCCCAAGGATAAAATTTCAAATTTCTTTCTTTAGTGATGCTTGTATCAAGCTGCCTTAAACTCCCACTTGCAGCATTGCGTGGATTGGCAAATAAACTTTGATTTAAAAGGGCTCTTTTTTCGTTGATTTTCTCAAAATCATCTTTTAAAATCACCACTTCTCCACGAATTTCTATCCTTTCTTTATAGGCTATATTTTTAGGTATATTTTCTATCTCAAAAACATTAAGCGTTATATCCTCACCCACTTCGCCATCGCCCCTAGTGGCGCCGCTTACTAATTTACCATTTTCATAAAGCAAATTTAAACTCGCTCCATCAAATTTAGGCTCTATAAAAAAGTTTTTTTCACATTTTGCGCGTTTTGCCCAAGCTCTAAGCTCACTCTCATCAAACACATCTTCCATCGACCACATACGCTTTAAATGAGCTATTTTTTTAAACTCACTTTGTATAGTAGGAGCTATTTTTTGCGTTGGAGAGTCTTTTGAAATTTCATCTTTATTTTGTTCTTCAAAAACTCTTAATTCTCTGATTAAAGCATCGTATTCTTCATCGCTAGCCAAGGGTTCATCTTTTTCATAATATGCCCTCATCCACAAATTAGCTAAAGCAACTTTTTCTAAATACTCTTCTTTTTTCATCTAAACTCCTATATTATCCATTGCCTGCGCTAAAGCAAAAAGTTGTTTATGCTCATATAAATCATGCACTCTTATAATACTAGCACCATTTTCAAAAGCCTTTAAATGCAAATATAAAGTTCCCGCTAAACGATCTTTAATCTCGCTTTGAAAATACGCATTAATCACACTTTTACGACTCGCACCTATAAGTAAAGGTTTATTAAATTGCAAAAAATGTTCTAAGTGTTTGATTAAAATCATATTATGCCCCGCACTCTTTCCAAAACCAATACCTACATCTAAAATACTTTCTTTTACTCCAAAACTTTCTAAAAGCTCAAGTTTTTCTTTAAAAAACAAAGTCATCTCATCAAGCAAATCTTCATAAAAAGGATTATCTTGCATGTTATTTGGATTGTTTTGCATGTGCATTAAGCAATATTTTGCCCCATATTTACTTGCAAGTTTGGCTAGATTAAGATTTCTTAAACTTGTAATATCATTAATGAGTTTAAAACCCTTATTTAAAGCATATTCTAGACAATATTCATCAAAACTATCTAAACTAAAAATTGCTTGTTCGTAATAATTTTTCTCATAAATTAAGTCAAGTACTTTTTTCAGTCTTTTAAATTCCTCTTCCTTGCCACAATACTCACTCCCAGGTCTTGAGCTTACCGCACCTATATCGATATATTCAGGCTTTAAAGCAAGAAAGTCATTAAGCCTTTTTTCAAAGTCTTCTTCACTCACACGACTTTTTGCATTAAAACTGTCTTCATTGACATTAATCACTGCCATAAGCTCGGCTTTTTTCGGTTTTAAAAAATCTTTTTGCAAAAAAAGAGCCAAATTTTTAAGTCCAAAATCTTGAAGTTTTTCTTTGACAACAAGCTTTTGAATTTGCTCTTTACTTGCCATTAAAAGCGCATTTGAATGAGTGATTTTTGCAGTAATTACTTCTTTATGAGTAATAAGTTCAGCTCCTACTCTTAAAGCATCTTGTTTTAAAATATTTGCCGCAGGAGTAGAAATATCTTTGATAAAAATAAAATGAATTTTTGTTTTTTCACTCATGATCTTTTGTCCCATTTTATGAGGGTTTATGAAAGAACAAAGCAAATTAAAATCGGTGTTTGGATTGATTTTAAAAAATTTCATTTTATTTCTTTGTATAGTAATTTAATAAAAGAGTAGCTAAAAGCACCCCGCTTTTAGAATTTAATTTTGCAAGCTCATAACTTTCATAAAAAAACTCTAATTCTTCAGCGTTAAAATCTTTATATTTCACACATTCTTTAGCAAGCAATGCGATTTGATCCATAAGTTCATTTTTATCCAAATTTTCATTTTTTTGCAAAAAATCAAAAAGCATTCTTAAATCCATTCTTTTAAGATCTAAATCAAGTTTTTTAACTTCCTTTTCAACTTTTCTTTTTTCACAAATAAGACGTGATTTTATAGTAGGTAAAAGTAAATTTTTAGAAGGTATCACAATAAGAAATTTAATATTTTTTGGAGGTTCTTCAAGGAGTTTAAGTAAAAAATTTTGCGCTTCTATCCTATAAGAATCCGCCATTAAAACAATAATTTTTTCTTCAGTTTCTGCGATATAGCTTTCTTTTTCAACCGCTCTTGCATCATCAAGTAAAAATTCATTTTGTGGTATAAAAAATCTTAATTTTTTAATACCAAAATTATTAATCATTTCTTCCTTAATACCTAAAAAATCTTCACTGATAATAATCTTACTAATAAACAAAATATTTATCCTAATTGCACCTTGGAAAATAATATTGCATCCAAACTTACATCAAAAAGTTGATATAAACTAATAAGCTTGATATCCAAGTCTTTATCTTTAGAATTTAAATAAAAACTATCTTGTAACTGCTCATCAAAAAGCCACAATAAACTATCATCTCTTGATTTAGCGATTAAAGATTTATTATCAGAAGCACTTCCTATATAAAAATATACATAACCATTAGGAAAAGAAATGTCAAGCAAGTCATTAAGTAAAGCTATATCTTCTGAACTTTGTACTTTCTTCTTACATAAAGAATTTAACGACACAAAAGGGAGCATGGGACGAGTGGCTTTTGAATTTATATTTTTTAAAAAATACTCTTCATACCAAGATCTTTGTTCATCACACATTAATACAAAAGTGCGTCCTTCTAAAAGATATTTAAGTCTTGCAGCCATCAAAGGAGCCCATTCTAAACGACGCGACTCCAACCATGCCATAAAAGCTCCGCCATTGCGAATATTTTCAAGAGTAAAACTTAAAAAATCACTCATTTATTTATCAAGTCCGTAGCACTCATGTAGTGCTCTAACTGCAAGTTCTCCGTATTTTTCATGAACTATCATTGAAATTTTTATTTCACTAGTAGAAATCATACCGATATTAATCCCCTCATCAGCTAAAGCTTTAAAAGCTTTACTTGCCACTCCTGAATGTGATTTCATACCTACGCCGACTATAGAAACTTTTACTACAGCACTATCACTTTCTATAGTTGTTTTTGAGCTTAAAATTTTTTGCATAGCATTTTTGGCTAATTCAAGTTCATTTTGAGGAACCGTAAAACCCAAATTTGTAGCACCATCAACTCCAACATTTTGTATAATCATATCTACATTAATATTTTCATTTGCTAAAACAGAAAAAATTTCAGCTGCGATTCCAGGCTTATCTTCTATATTTCTTAAAGTCACTCTTGCTTGATTTTTATCCAAAGCAATACCACTTACTAAAGCTTGTTCCATTCCATCTTCCTTTGTTATCATTGTTCCTTCGTTATTGTTAAAACTACTTCTAGTTACTAAATTAACATTTAATTTTTTTGCAAGTTCTACAGAGCGATTTTGCAAAACTTTTGCACCTAAACTTGCAAGTTCAAGCATTTCTTCATAAGAAATTTTATCCAATTTCTTTGCCTTTGGTTCAATTCTTGGATCTGTTGTATAAACCCCATCAACATCGGTATAAATTTCACACAAATCCGCATTTAAGGCACCTGCCACCGCCACAGCACTTAAGTCGCTTCCACCACGCCCTAAGGTAGTTACATTACCTTCCTCATCTACACCTTGAAAACCTGCTATAACAACTATTTTACCATTTTGAAGTTCTGATTTTATCGCTTTTGTATCAATATGATGAATTCTTGCCTTTGTAAAAACACTATCTGTAATAATTCCTGCTTTTCTCCCAGAAAACGATATAGCGGGACAACCCTTTTCATTTAAAGCAATAGAAAGTAAAGCGCTTGTTACACGCTCTCCGCTGCTTAAAAGCATATCCATATCTTTACCATTAGGAGTTTTACTAAAATATTCAGCTTGCTCGATAAGAGTATTTGTCACCCCACTCATTGCAGATACTACAACAACAAGTTGATTACCCTGTTGCGCACTTTGGATAACCCTATTGGCTACTGCTTCGATACGCTCAAGTGTTCCAACGCTTGTTCCACCATATTTTTGAACTATAAGCATTTTAGATATAACCTTTCTCTTCAAAATATTTGATCACTCTAACATAAATATTTTTTTTGAAATGATTAATCATTTCAAAAATTTGTTTAACACTCACAAATTGATAATCATCAAATTCAGGATGCTTAGTATTGATATTGATTGTAGCACCGTGCTTTAAACGCACTAAAAAATATTTTTGAATCTGCCCATCATAAGGATACATTTTTTTAACAATTTTACTCGGAAAATCATAACTCAACCATTCTGGATACTCAGCAATGATTTCAACCTCATCAGTGCCTATTTCTTCTTTTAGTTCTCTAAATAAAGCGTTTTTGACACTTTCACCTTTATCAATACCTCCTTGTGGAAATTGCCAAATATTATCCATATCACTTCTTCTAGCTATAAAAATCTTACACTCAAAAGGATAAGAACTTGATAAAACAATAGCTGCAACATTTGGTCTATAATTTTTCTCGTTTTCCACAATATTGTTCCTTAAATCTCAAGGATATAATTTTAACCTAAATCAAATCAAATTTTTATTAAAATACATTAAAAAATTTAATAAAATATTTTAGGGTTTTTATGCATTTTTATATCCATATTCCATTTTGTGAAAGCAAATGTAATTATTGCGCTTTTACAAGTTTGAAAAAAAATGATTATGAAAAAGCCTATTTTAAGGCTTTAAAAGAAGATATTGTTTTTCAATTAAAACAATTTAACATTCAATCAAATCAAATTAAAACCTTATTCATAGGCGGAGGAACACCAAGTTGTGTTAATGCGTATAATTATGAAGATATTTTTAAAATTTTATATCCCTTACTAGATAAAAATGTAGAAATTTCATGCGAAGCTAATCCCAACTCAGCAACATTAAATTGGCTTAAAAATATGAAAAATCTAGGAGTTAATCGCATTTCTTTTGGAGTTCAAAGTTTTCATCCTAAAAAACTTCACTTTCTTGGAAGAATTCACAATCAAGAAATGATTATCAAAACATTAGAAAACGCAAATAAAGTAGGTTTTAAAAATATCAATTTAGATCTTATTTATGATACGAAATTAGACAATAAAAAAATGCTTGAATTTGAACTCTTACACTTAAAACAAATCAAGGATTTAATCACACACCTTAGTGCTTATAATTTAACCATAGAATCAAACACAGCCTTTGCTAAAAAAGAACATTTCAAAAAAAATGCTCCTAATTTAATGAAATTTTTCATCAAACAACTTCTAGAGCTTGACTTTTTTCAATATGAAATCAGTAATTTTTCAAAAACCAAAGCCCAAATTTGCAAACATAATCTTGCTTATTGGCAAGGAAAAAACTACCTAGCTTGTGGATTAAGTGCAGTAGGATTTTATGAAAATAAGCGTTTTTATACAGCAAAAAATTTAAAAAATTACATAGAAAATCCTACTTTTAGATCTATAGAGCAACTAAGTTCCAAAGACTTGAATTTAGAGCACCTATTTTTAGGACTTAGAAGTATAGTAGGGATTGATGAAACAAAACTCAATCAATGGCAAAAAGACAAAATAAATATATTATTAAAAGAAAAAAAACTTTTTTACAAAAATAAAAGATATTTTAATCCTAATTTTCTCATTAGCGATGAACTTGCTTTATATCTCTCATCTTAAATTTAAGTTTTTTAAGTAAAATATTTATTAAAATATCAAATCAAAGAGTAATGATTAATGAGTTTTGGTGAAATTATAGTTATTTTAGTTGTAGCGATTTTAGTCTTAGGACCTGATAAACTTCCAGAAGCTATAGTACAAATAGCAAAAATTCTAAAGGCTGTAAAACGCAACATAGATGATGCAAAATCAAGCATAGAAAAAGAAATACGCATCAATGACTTAAAAGAAGAAGCTAAGAAATACAAAGATGAATTTTCAAGCACTAATGAAAATATACGCAAAAAACTCAGCTTTGAAGAATTTGATGACCTTAAGAGAGATATTTTAGATAAAACAAAGGTAGATTTAACCTTTGATAGCAGAGATGATAAAGTAAAAAATAACCTTAGCGGACAAAATTTAAATACAGAAGAAAAACCAAATCTTAGCAAATTAGAAACACAAGATAAAAACGGAAAAATAAATGTTTGAAGAATTAAGACCTCATTTAATAGAACTTAGAAAACGCCTTTTTATAAGCGTTGCTTGCATTGTAGTTATGTTTATTGTATGTTTTGCTCTACGAAGCTATATCTTAGATATTCTAAAAGCTCCACTTATAGCTGTTTTACCCGAAGTAGCCAAACATGTGAATGTAATTGAAGTACAAGAAGCCTTATTTACCGCAATGAAGGTTAGTTTTTTTGCAGCCTTTATCTTTTCTCTACCTGTAATTTTTTGGCAATTTTGGAAATTTGTAGCTCCAGGACTTTATGATAATGAAAAACGCCTTGTAGTGCCTTTTGTTAGCTTTGCAAGCATTATGTTTGCCTTTGGGGCTTGTTTTTGCTATTTTGTTGTAGTGCCTTTGGCTTTTAAATTTTTGATTAATTTTGGTTTAAATGAAGATTTTAATCCTGTGATTACCATAGGAACTTATGTAGATTTTTTTACCAAAGTTGTTGTGGCTTTTGGCTTAGCTTTTGAAATGCCTGTAATTGCCTTTTTCTTTGCTAAAATCGGACTTATAGATGATAGTTTTTTAAAACGCCATTTTCGCATAGCTGTTTTAGTTATTTTTGTTTTTTCAGCCTTTATGACTCCACCTGATGTTTTATCTCAATTTTTAATGGCAGGACCACTTTGCGGACTTTATGGACTTTCTATTTTAATTGTTCAAAAGGTAAATCCTGCTCCAAAAGATAAAGAAAGTGATGAATAAAGACTTACTTCTTTCAAGCTATGATTACACTCTAGCTAATGAACTCATAGCCAACTATCCTACAAATCCAAAAGAAGATGCTAGGCTTTTGGTTTTTGATCGCAAAAACAAAGAAATTTTTCATACTACTTTTAAAAATTTACAAGACTTTTTACCCAACTGCGCGATTTTTTTCAATGATACCAAAGTTATTAAAGCAAGAATTTATGGCAATAAAGCAAGCGGAGGAAAAATAGAGCTTTTCTTGCATCAACCTTTTTTAAATTCTCACAATCCGCTTTTTCTAGCTCAAATTAAAGGGCGCATTAAAAAAGATGAAATCTTATATTTTAAAGAGGATTTAAAAGTACGCGTTGTAGAACTTTTAAATGATGGTCTTCGAAAAGTTCAATTTTTTCAAAATGATAAAACCTTAGACACCTCAAATCTTTACAACCTGCTTGACAAGATAGGACATATACCCTTGCCTCCTTATATTAAAAGGGAGGATGAAAAAAGTGATTTGAAAGATTATCAAAGTATCTTTGCAAAAAATTTAGGCGCAGTGGCTGCTCCGACTGCAAGTTTACATTTTAGTGAGACTATGCTTGAAAATTTAAGAAAAAAACACGAAATTTATCATTTAACCTTGCATGTAGGAGCTGGAACCTTTAAAAGCGTGGAATGTGAAAATATACAAGAGCATAAAATGCATAGCGAATTTTTTAATATTCCGCAGCAAGCATGTGAAATTATAGATTCTAAACAAGCTATTTTAGGCGTAGGAACAACGGTAACAAGAACCATAGAATATTATACAAGAACTAAAACAAAAAATGGTTTTTGTGATCTTTTTTTACACCCGCAAAATCCACCTATAAGACAAAATCATCTTTTAACCAATTTTCATTTACCAAAATCTACTCTTATCATGCTAGTTTCAGCTTTTATCGGTAGAGAACAGTGTTTAAAACTTTATGAACTCGCCATAAAAGAAAAATATCGCTTTTACTCTTATGGCGATGCGATGCTAATCTTGTGATTTTTCTTTAAAATTTATTGCTATTTTAGCTTGAAGTTTTAGCCAATCTTTTTGAAGCATGATAGGAAAACCTCCATAAACACGCCCGCCTTCTAAATTTTTACTCACACCGCCTCTTGCAGCTATAGTGCTAAAATCGCCTATTTTTAAATGTCCACTCGTTGCACTTTGACCACCCATAATAACATTGCGTCCTAACTCACTTGAACCTGAAATTCCAGTTTGTGCCACAATGATACAATTTTGACCTATATTGCAATTATGTCCGATTTGAACTAGATTATCTACCTTAGTACCTGCTTTGATAATAGTACTATCAAAAACTGCTCTATCTATAGTTGTACAAGCCCCCACTTCTACAAAATCTTCTAAAACCACGTTGCCATTATGATAAATTTTATAATGTTCGCCGTTTTTATTGTGCGCATAACCAAAACCGTCACTTCCTATTACACAATTAGCAAGCAGATGACATTTTTTACCGATTTTAGTATCATTATAAATCACTACATTAGGATGAATAATACTCTCATCACCAATGCTGACATTATCGCCTATATAAGCTCCTGCCATAATGATTACATTTTCACCGATATTTACATTATCACCTATATAAACATTAGGCATGATTCTTGCGCTTTTTGCGATATTTTGTACTTTTTCTTTAGCTGTGCTTATCAAAGGTTTAGCAAAAAGCTTGCTTAAAAAAGCAAAACTCAAATGTGGACTTTGAGTAATCAAAGCTTTAGTATCTTTAGGTACTAAATTTTCATATTCTTTAGATACTAAAATAGCAGCAGCTCCTGTGTGAGGTATATCTTTGGTATTTTTCTCACCATCACAATAAGTAAGCTCTGTAAAATTTGCTTTCAATAAAGAATTTAAAGCACTGATTTCTATATCCTCGCCTTTATATTCCAAGCTTAAAAATTCTGCTATTTCACTTAATTTCATTTAATCTCCATCAAAACAGATCCACTGCGAACTATATCACTAGGATTGTATTTTTTAATTGTTTTTAAAAAATTATCAATGCGATTTGCATCATCAGCAACCATTAAAAACAAAAAATTCTCATTGCTATTTGCAATAGTACCATTATAAGCTTTCAAAACGGCATCAAGTCCACCTAAATTTTCATTTAAAGGAATTTTCACTAAAGCCATTTCTTTGTCAATAAATTCTTCACTTTCTATCACTTTATAAGTAGGAATGAGCTTATGAAGTTGTTTGACTATCTGCTCAAAAGTTCTTTCATTTCCTGAAGTGACTATATTAATACGAGAAAATTCTTTATTTTCCAAAGGTGCTACTGTAAGCGAGTCAATATTATAACCTCTTCCTGAAAAAAGTCCTACTATACGAGATAAAACCCCATGCTCATTTAAAACAATTACCGATAAAACCCTTCTCATTGTCTATCCTTTGCCTTTGGTAAAATCATATTATAAATCGCACCTCCTGCAGGCACCATAGGTAAAACATCTTCAAAGCGATCAATTTTTACATTTAAAAGAGAGGTTTTATCACTTTTTAAAGCTTGGCTAAAAGCTTGAATGAATTCTTCTTTGTTTGAAATTTCATAACCTTCACAACCAAAACCTTGAGCTATTTTGATAAAATCAGGCTGAGTGCTTAAATCAGTTTGTGAAAAATGCTCTTTATAAAACATACTTTGCCATTGTCTTACCATACCTAAAAAGGCATTATTTAAAATAATATTTATAGCTTTTATACCATACTCATAAGCAGTCATAAGCTCTTGGATATTCATTAAAACCGATCCATCACCTACGAAATTAATCACCACTTCTTCACCCACAGCAAGCTTTGCACCCAAAGCAGCAGGTAAAGAATATCCCATAGTTCCTTGCCCTCCACTTGTTGCAAGTTGTCTTGGATAATTAAAAGGATAAAACTGCGCTACCCACATTTGATGCTGACCCACATCGGTAATAATCCTTGCATCTGGAGCCATTTTCGCACATTCTTCAATCACCCATTGCGGTTTTAAAATCTCATTGCTATCTTCATAAGAAAGCGGATAAAGTTCATTATAACGCTTTAAAGTTTCATGCCATTCTTTAAAAGTTGTGTTGAAATTTTCCTTTTTAAGCTCTTCTAAAAGCTCTTTAAGAACTTCTTTAATATCTCCTACTATAGGATAATGCGCATTGATAATCTTTGAAATAGAACTAGGATCAATATCAACATGAACTATAGTCGCATGTTTAGCAAATTCACTTGTTTTTCCTGTAATCCTATCATCAAATCTCGCTCCTACACTCACAAGCAAATCACACTCACTTAAAGCCATATTAGCAGCATAGCTTCCATGCATGCCTGCCATTTTAAGATTAAAAACATCATCACTTCTTAAAGTTCCAAGCGCCATCAAAGTTTCAACTGCTGGAATTTTTGTAAATTTTATAAGCTCTCTGATTTGCTCGCTTGCATTAGAACTGATGCAACCTCCACCTAAGTAAAACAAAGGTCTTTTTGCTTCTTTTAAAAGCTCTGCAAATTTTTTAATTTGCTTTGAGTTACCCTTATAAACGGGCTTATAAGTCTTCATGGAAATTTCTTTAGAGTATTCCCAAAGTCCCAAAGTTGCACTTACGTCTTTTGGCACATCTATATGCACAGGCCCAGGTCTACCACTTCTTGCTATATAAAAAGCCTCTTTTAAAATGCGTGGAAACTCTTCTATACAAGTAACTAAATAATTATGCTTTACACAAGGTCTTGAAATGCCTACTGCATCAATTTCTTGAAAAGCATCTGTACCAATAAGAGAATTTGCCACCTGCCCTGAAATCAACACCAAAGGGATAGAATCGCTATAAGCCGTAGCTAGACCTGTAATAGTATTTGTAAAACCTGGTCCGCTTGTAACTATAGCTACGCCCACTTCTCCGCTCATTCTTGCGTAAGCATCAGCAGCATGCAAAGCCGCTTGTTCATGACGCACTAAAATATGTTTAAAATACTTTTGATTGTAAATTTCATCATAAATATTAAGCGCAGCGCCTCCAGGATAACCAAAAACAATTTTAACATTTTCTTCTTTTAAAGCCTCGCAAATCATTGCCGAACCGCTTAACTCTTTCATAATAACACTCCAAAAAATTATTGTAAAAGCTCTTTAAGTGCTAAATTAAGTCTTTTGCCATCAACACTCGCACCTAATTTTATTTTAGCTTCTTTCATTACCAAACCTTGTTCTTTTAGTGAACTTACGCCCAATTCTTCTATAAGTTGTTTTAAGGCTAAAGTTAACTCCTCATCACTTAGTTGTTTAGGCAGATAAATTTCAAAAAGACTTATTTCATTTTGTTCTTTTTGTGCTAAATCTTCACGATTTGCCTTAAGATAAAGTTCGATTACGTCTTTGCGTTTTTTGATTTCACTTGCAATGATTTTATAAATTCTTTCATTATCCAACTCTATTCTTTCATCCACTTCTATTTGCTTAAAAGCTGCATTTAGAGTTCTTAAACTATCTCTTTTAAAATCATCTTTTTGTTTCATTGCCTCTTTGATATCGTTTAAAATTTGTTCTTTTAAAGTCATTTTTTTCCTTTTTAGTTAAAATTACAAGCTTTAAGATTTAAACCAAAACCTTCTAAACCTATATAGTCTTTATCACAACTTTGAGATAAAAGTTTAATTTCTTCTATACCAAAATATCTTAAAATCTGTGCTCCTATACCATAGTTTTTGTATTGAGTAGTACTGGATTTTTCTCCTTGCATGAAAACTATAACGCCACCATTTTCACTAAGAAATTTGATTTGCTCTAAAAGTTTTGAAAATTTATCTGAAGTTAAAAGCTCAAAATCACTACCACTGATATGAAATTTAACATTTTCACATTTTTTGATATCTTTAAAGCAAAAAGCTATGTGTTGGGTTTGATTATGATCACTAAAGATAAATTTTTCTGCTTTAAAGCCTGCTAAAACACTTTGACTTTTTTCTTCAAGCTTAATAAGGCTTTCATGTTTTAGGCGATATTCTATAAGATCGCTTACGGCTATCATATTTAAATCATGTTTTTGGCAAAAAATTTCTAGATCTTCTCTTCTTGCCATATCTCCATTATCTTTTACAATTTCACAAATCACACAAGCACCTTTTAATCCTGCTAATTTACAAAGATCAACCGTGCCTTCTGTATGACCTGTGCGTTCTAAAACCCCACCTTTTTTTGCGATTAAAGGATTGATATGTCCTGGTCTTACAAAATCACTCGCTTTAGCATTATCATCGGCAAAAATTTGTATAGTCATATTTCTTTCATAGGCGCTAACTCCCGTTGTAGCATCTTTTGCATCTACGGTTATAGTAAAAGCAGTTTCGTGGTTTGAAGTATTTTTAGGCACCATTAAAGGAAGTTCAAATTTTTTTGCCAAAGTTTCATCTAAGGCTACACAAACCACACCACGAGCTTCTTTTATCATGAAATTTACTTTTTCTTGAGTGCTAAATTGCGCAGGAAAGATTAAATCGCCTTCATTTTCTCTATCTTCTGCATCTACCATAACAAGCATTTTTCCTGCTTGTAAATCCTTAATCGCTTGTTCTACGCTAACAAATTTCATTTTTATTTCCTTAAAATTTTTAAAATTATAACTTAAATTGCTTGACAAATAAATTAAAATTCATTATAATCACACTTTTAAAAAATATTTATTGGGGTATCGCCAAGCGGTAAGGCAACAGGTTTTGGTCCTGTCATTCAGGGGTTCGAATCCCTTTACCCCATCCACTTCTTATTTTATATTTCAAAGATCTTATATGCCGCGAAGTAGAGCAGTGGTTAGCTCGTCGGGCTCATAACCCGAAGGTCGGGAGTTCAAATCTCCCCTTCGCAACCAGTTAAGGATTTAAAATAAATTTTATTTAGATAGATTGTTTAAATAACTTTTTAAAATATCTTCTAGCCGTATTTTCAGTTCTATAGGAGCTAGAATTTTTATATAAGGAATCCACTGTTTAACCAAATGTAAAATTTCATCTTCATAGGAAACTTGAGTGCTTAAAGTATAGCTTGTTTCATCTTTATCAATGATTTGATAATTGCTTAGTATTTCTTTTCTAAAAAAATATTCCTTAGCATTTTTATCAAGTTTTAAAATCACTTCTTTGCTTTCTCCAAGCCAGATATTAGGATCATTTTGGATTTGTTCCTCAAGTTTTTCATTGGGAATAAAATTTTCATTTTTAGTGCGAAGTTTTGAAATTTTATCTAAATTAAAATGTTTTAATTTATCGTTTTCATCCCCTAAAAGATACCAAATTCCCTTGTAATTTACGAGTTTGTAAGGTTTGATTTGGCGTTCTTTTTCCTTATAGAAAAAATTTAATACATTGTGTTTGAGTATAGCCACACTAAGATCTTTAAAAAGCTCATAATCCACCTTTTGAAAACCTTCATTTTTTACCATCAAAACTTTATTTACCCTATGGCTTAAAAGATCAACTATAAAGCCTTGATCGAGTTTTGGATAAAGCTCAGCAATGCCACTTAAGGTGGCGAAATTCTGTATATCTTTAAAGCTTAATTTTCCCAAAGCAAAGCTTTCTAAAACATATCTTCCATTTTCTTTTTTAATAGGCATAAAAGTAAGTCTTTCGTTAAGATCCCTTTGTATGGTTCTTGTATCGACATTAAACTCTTGTGCAAGCTCTTGGGCGCTTAGACTTTCCCCATTGTTAAATTTTGATAAAATCTGCACCAAGCGTATGCTTAATTTGTCGTATTCTTTCATGAAATTTCCTTGTGGGTTAAAATTCTTTTTAACAAACTTACGCCTTCTATGCCTAAAATTTCATTTCTAAGTTTTTTGACTTCATTTAAACTTGGGGCTTTCGCATGAACGGCTTCATTACGGATTTCTTGAATGATAGTAAGACTTTTTGAAAAAGGATAATTGATAAATTGAGTTAAACTTTTTCCTAAATGACATTGGATATTTTCATGTCTGAGTAGAAATTTAATACTTCCAAGATTGGGTTTTTGGGTAAAAAAATCTTTAAGTATAAAAGATTTGCCTTGGACATTATAAGCTAAATCATAAAGGCTAGGATCTTTCATACAAGCTTTTAAAAGAACTTTTTTGGCAAAAGCGTAAATTTCATATTCTAAGGTTTTAGAGTATTTGACTATAATACTTGTAAAATCATTTAAAAGATCGTTTTCGCTTTGCAAAAGCTCTAATTCTGCATGAATGATATTGCTTATGCTATCAGAGTGTAAGAGATAAAAAATCCTTTTGCCAAAAACAAAGCGTATGAAATTTTCTTGCATGGCTAGGTATTCTTTGCTTTTATACACACTTAGATAATGCTTTTCATCTCCTAAAAAATAAGAACACTCTTCTTTTAATCTCACAGGCAAAGGATAGGTGTAATGATTGCCATAGATAGCATAGGTGTGATCGTTTGGTGTGATGAAATTGGCTAAAAATTTATCTCTTAAACGACTAAAATCTTCCCTGACCAATTCTCTTAAATCACTAATAATAAAAAAGTCTTCCACTTCTAAATTTTTTTCTTTATAATAACTAGGAATCAAACTTTCATCAACATTTTTAGAAATTTTTACCACCTTAGCGACAAATAAATTAGCATAATCGCTTAAAAAGAGTTGCAAGAAATTTTCTTCATTTGTACTTTGGTAAATTTCTTCTAAGGAATTTTGCTTTTCTTGATCGTTGAGTTTTGATTTGATTTTGCCAAAGGCAACTTGGGATTTCTCTTGTAAAATGCTTAAATGTTGCTTGATGACATCTTCTTGATAGTAGGGATTATAAAGGATTAAAAGGTGGTTCATGCTTTGCCTTATTTTAGGATTTCTTTAAAAGGCTTAGATTTATTATGAGCTTCAATTAATAAAATTTTACAAGTGTCATCTAGATATTTTTCTAATTTTTTATTATCTATTTTTCCATTATTATATAATATATAAATTTCTTTAAGAATTAAAGTGCTAAATCTTATAACATTAATTAAATTGATTTCAGAAAGGAAAACTACCGGATTTGTTATAGGATTTTTACTTTTTATCCATGCACCACCAGTATCAATTAATAAAAAAGTACCAGATCCTATTAAAAGCATTTTATTTAATTCAGGTATGTTATCTTTTGGTATACATTCTTTCCATTCTTTTTTGTGGTAAAATTTAGCTTTTATTATATACATAAAACGAATTAGCATTTTATTAATCATAACAGGAATAGACATAGTAACTCCATGCCTAAGATCATATCCTTGTTCAAAAACTTGGGTTGCAATTTGTGCTAGTGTTTGTCTATGTTGTCCAAAATTTCCAAAATCACAAAGTAAAAATAAATTATAAAAAGGCATAGGAATGCCTGCACCTCTTTCCTTGCCTCCACTAGATCCACACCAATCAGATGCTAAATGTCCAAACCAATTAAAAAATCCACAAAATATTTTAGCAATAAAATTTCCCCCTTGTAATTCAAAAGTATTTGTATCTATGGTTATGATTTTTCCGTTGCTGACAAAAGTTGAAGTATTGGTAAATTGATTTACTATAGATACAAATAACCCGAAAATATCTGGAGAGTGACCTATGCTTTTTAAATGATGATTTTTCATACTTAAATTATCTACTTTTCCATTTGTTCCATTTCTTCCATTTGTAGTAGTTTGATCATAATTAATTTTAAATTTGTTTTCCAAAAACGCTATACACTTTTAGTTAAATCTTTGTTTTTGTCTAATGCTTTTTGCTTATCCCAACCACATAATTGTGCAAATTTTTGAGTCATTTTTTCTACCGTCTTATCTACCTTTTTTCCTAGATAGCTATCTTTAGGATTTCCAACTAAAAAAATGTCCATAATGCCAGCTATTGCTCCACATGTTATTGCTATTAAATAATCATACTTATCGCACTCTGCATTTCTATGGGTAAATTCATCTTCAATTCTTTTTTTAACATCTGATAAATTTGAATAAGTGATCAAAAATTTTAAAGAATCTTCATTTGAGTTTATTTTTTTAAGTTTAAATATTTTTCAATTTTTTGACAATATGTTTCCCAATTGCTATAAGTGTTAAAAAAAATTTTCCAATGAATCGATTGATTGATTTTCCTTATATTCTATATTGCTCAAATTTTGATTTTTTTCTGTGATACTATTTTGAATCTGTTCTATGGTTAAACATTATTCTTTGATATTTTTTTCAATTTCGGATAATTTATTTTGTATTAAAAAGATTTGTTGTTTTTCGGCTAATATAGCCTTTTCTATTTTGGTGTTTTCTTGTATTTTATCCATAAAATTATCCTTATAGATTTTTTAATTTAAAAAAATTTGAAAGTTTTTCTAAATCCGACGAAGAAAGATTGTCATTGCGCTCATACTTATGAGTATTTTGATTATAGGTATAGTATTGTTCTATAAATTGAATATCATCTTCTTTTAGATGATTATTTATTGTTATCAATGAAAGCGTTTCTGGGCAATATAAAAGTTTTTCCCTTTCTTTAAAAGTTTCATTATTTTTTGAAGCCAATTTTAATAATTTTATTAATTCTTGTAAATTTTGTGTATTTGTATTACATTGCTCAATTAAATTATTGATGATATCAATAATTTGGGTAATTGTTTTTTGATTTTCTTTGAGAATTTCTTGAATAATAAAAAGACGTAATTGTTGTTTGTTTTTATTGTGATATTTTTTTGAAGAATCAATTAGTGGTAATTTTATTAATTCCCCAAATCCTAGTAACTCCATAATTGATACAGACATGCCAATTGTCATTCCTGAAAGATGTAAACCGTTTAATGATATATTATTTTTTGTAGCTGTTTCGGATATAAAGTTAAAAATTTGCTGAATTTCTTTATTATCGTCTAATATTATTTGATATTCTTTTTTAATGATTTCTTTTACCCAATAGATTTCTTTAAGGTCTTTGATTTTAAAAATGTCTTTGTTTTCATACAAAAAATTATAAATTTTATTATCTTCAAAATCTATATCAATTAAGTCTTTTATTAGCGAAATTAAAATATATTTGAATTGCATAAATCTAGATTCTTGTTTTATGATGTTTAGCAAATCTTCAAAACTAGAATGTTTATTATGTAAAAAATCTTGTATTTTATACCTTGTTTCTGAAGCAACATTAATTTTATTCATTAGAGCAAAAATTTTGATTGATCTTTTTTCATCTAAAAAACCGTATTGATCTAATATTATTTTAATGATAACTTTTATATAGTTTTCTTTAATACTTTCGTTTGTTTTTTCTAAGGCTTGTGGAAACATACTTTCATTTTTAAAACTTTCTATGTTATTTTTTGAAGTTAAGATGTGTAAAAAATTTATTATAAGCTCATCATTTTCTTCTATGTAGTTTTTCTTTTTGAAATCATCAAATGAAAGATAAGATGTTCCAAGATTATGAAAAGATATGGGAAATTTGATGTCTTGAAGAGTTGTTGTTTTTTCAGGTAAGGATTTATTTGCCTCTTTGAAATCTTCATAGTTGATTTTCATTAAAACTTCATCTTCTTTTCTTTTAAAGATAACTTCTTTGCCAGTAAAACATATTCCGGTAGTTTTGCTAAAATAATTAAAGGATGTTGAGGTATCATAAAAAGCAATAATGTGTTCCGAAGATACCTTAAATATCTTCGAAATTGTTGTAATTTCTTGCTCTTGCATATTGAAAACAAGTTTTATTTTTTTTGTATTTAATGAATTTTTATCAATATTTTCTATGATAAATTGGCAAATATTTTCCATTAATGCATTTCCTTGTGTTTAGTTTTTTGTATTGTGTTTTAGTCTTAAAATTATAATTTGAAGTACTGCTGGTATAGTAACCCTATAGGCTGGGCTAGCTAAATCCAATGCAGTCCATGTGGTCATAATTGTCCAACCTACCGGACCAGAAAAAAGACTTAAAGCTCTTGTAAGTGTTGCATTTGCCGCAAGAGATAAACCTCTTCCTAGTAAAACTTTCATAACTTGATTTGCAACTATTACTGCAATTTGATAGCTTTTAAATCCACCTATTTTAATAAGAGATTGCAATCCCATTACAACTGTTTGTTTATTAATATTAGAAATGCCAAGTTCGAAAATATTTACAAGTTCTCTTAATGTATTTTCATCTTGAGAATTTTTTAACTCTTCTTCTATTAATTTGCATAAAAGTGATGTTTCTATGGAGTTTGTGCTTTCATTTTCATCAAATTTTACATCAAATTTTTTTGCAACATCGCGTAGAATTTCATTATATAAACTCCACCACCTCGAAATATATTAAGAATACTATTTCCTCCAAATTTTTGAAATTCTTCTAAAATGAGTTCGATATATTCTTTATGATCTGGATAATGTTTTTTATAAAGATCATTATTGGTTAACTCTTCAGTAAAACGAACTTTCCCGTCTTTATCATGGGTTAAAATTTTTACAAGCTAATCGAGTTCTGGACTGCTTAATTCTTTTAAGAATTCTAAATCTTTATCATATCTGTAGGCCATATTTTCTCCTTGTTTTTAAAATTTTTAACTTTGTATTTTATCAAATCCCCCCCCCCAGTCAAGGGGGAAGTGAAATTTTTAAGTTTTACGCCATAGCACTAGCGCTAAAATTGTGATTAAATATATAGCACAAAATATTATATTATAAGGATAAGGTTGCATAGAAAGAAAAATAAGTATCGCTATGCCAACAAAAACCATAAACGCTATAAAATACAAACCACACATCAACACTATGGCAACAAAGCCAGCTATAAGGCTTAAAATTCCAAGTATTATTCCCATTGTTTATCCCACATAGGAGAACTCCACACAGAAGGAAAAATATACTGAGGAAAAGTTTGAAATTTTGTTTGCAGATAAAATCTCTGTGTTTTTCTCTCCATACTTTCACTTATCATTTTTACAACCGCTAAGTCATTTTTTTCGCTTTGTGTTTCCAAAAAAGCACTCAAGCATTTAAATTTTTTAGCATAGTCGATCACTTTTATCATTTGATCTTTATAAGACGACAAAAGAAATTCTGTTTTGTGATTATTTTTAGAGGTAAAATTTTGCTCAAATTCTAAAAATTCCTTAGAATTAAAATATTTTGAAAAGCCGCTATAACACTCCATGCATTCGCAAAGAAATTCTTGAATTTGATTTTTCTTTTGTTCGATTTCAAGCTCTCTTTTGAGTTTGTATTCTTCGGTATTGATTACATCCTTACAGCTTGGAACAATAGCATGTGTATCAAATTTTCTTTCTGGCTTGGATAATTTTTCGTATAATTTTTTTATGCCATATCCTGTAGCTGTAAGAGCTATACTACCAAATGCGATTTGTTTTAACATTTTCTCTCCTTGTTTTAAAATAACAAAGAAAGTATAAAACACCCTTGCGACAGGTTGTGTCGTAAAAAATAACTTTAAAATATTAAAAACTTATTTTATTAAAGCTAGCCTGTAAATTCAGTAGTTTCATAGCCTATAGGTTTATCTACAAAACAAGATTTTTCTTTTAAAAATACAACTTCTATAGTTCCAACAGGTCCATTTCTATTTTTTCCAACAATAATTTCAGCATTTTCTTGCATAGGATTTGGTATAAAAAGCCTTTGATAAGCTTTGCCTTCAGCTTTAGCTTTATTCTCTCTTTCTTTTTCTTCTTGTTCTCTATAAACCTCATCGCGATATACAAACAAAATAGCATCCGCATCTTGCTCTATAGCTCCACTTTCTCGCAAATCACTCATCAAAGGACGCTTATTTGCCCTTTGCTCTAAGCCACGATTAAGTTGTGAAAGTGCGATAATAGGCATATCAAGCTCCCTAGCCAAAAGCTTAAGTCCTCTTGAAATTTCACTAACTTGCAAATGTCTATCATTAAAATTTGAATTACTCATCATAAGCCCTATATAGTCAATCACACAAAGTCCTATACTTTCATCTTGAGATTTTAAACGCCTTAAAATAGCCCTTACATCAGCAATAGTTGCATAACCACTATCGTAAATATATAATTTCTTTTGACTATAATCATTGCAAGCATCTCCTAAACGCTCCCATTCATCATCGTTTAAATCTGCAGTTAAAATTTTTTGCAAAGGAATAGAAGTTTTAGAAGATAGCATTCTTTGCATGATTTGAGTTGCAGGCATTTCAAGAGAAAATAAAGCCACGCCTTTTTTTTGTCTTAAAACCTTATCAATGAAATTTAAACAAAGAGTTGTCTTTCCCATACCTGGACGCGCGGCGATTATTATAAGTTCACCCCCTTTAAAGCCTTTTGTCATTTTATTTAGACCTTCAAAACCTGTATCAAGCCCTATAATACCTTTATTTTCTAAAGTTTTTTGCTTTTTAAATTCTTCAAAAAGTTCTGATATTACCATATCAACATCTTTAATATCTCTAGAATTCACACGATTTGTAATGCTAAAAATTTCTTTACCAATTTCATCTGCGATTTCACTTACAGCACGATCTTCATTGATACGAGTTGGCAAAAGATGTGCAAAACTCAAGAGTTGTCTTTTTACGGACTTTTCGTGAAGTTCATTTACATAAGCAGGCAAATCTATCATAGAAGGAGTGGCAAGAATTTCTGCTAAAATTTGCTCATCTATTTTTTTATGTTTTCTTAAAAAACTTACAGAAATGGGCTCTTTGTTATTACTACAAGCTATAACCGCTTTAAAAATATCTTGGTGAGCTTTAAGACTAAAATCTTTTGGGCTAATATCACCTGCTATACTAGCATAAGCTTCTTCACTCATGATACAACTGCTTAAAATAGCTCGTTCTAAATCCAAGTCATAATACTCTTGCTGCACTAAATTTCCTTATAAATATAAATTAATTCTAAAAATTCTATCTAAAAAAACTTAAATTATAAAACTTAATTTTTTTATAAATATTTAATGTAATATTAGTTACAATTATAAATGTAATTTAATTACAAACAACAAACATTTCAAGGAGAACATTTGAAAAAATATTTATTTTCCTGTGTTTTAGCCTCCATTTTAACCCAATCAGCTACGGCTGTAGAATTTCAAGAAGGTTTTAGTGGAAATTTAAGCATAGGTGTGGGTGCAAGGGATATTAAAAGTAATATTTCAACCTTGGCAAACAGTGATTATCTAAGCAGTCACAATGCTGATAATTCAGACTCCTCTTTCATTCCTTTTATCGGTGCAGAACTTTACTATGGTAATCTTATAGATAATGATAGAATTTTTATTAAAAACTACAATGGAAGAGATATCAGCGGTATAGCTTTAGGCTACGAAAGAGCTTATTTAGAGCGTTTTAGCACTTCTTTTTCTGTAATTTCCTCTTTAAGAGAAAAAGCTTATGCAAATCCTTATGCAATAGGAAATAGAGAAGAAACTGATGTTGATAGATATGGTTTTAAAATCTCTCAACTTTATGAAAGTGATTTTGGGAAATTTACCACTTCATATTTATTTAGCAAAAACAAATATGATAAAGACACTATCGCACAAAGCTCTTTAAAAAGGGAGGGATATTATCACGAAATTGAATTAAACTATAATTATAGCTTATTAAACCTAGGGTTAAATTATGATTACAATGATGCAGACGGAAAAGCTCAAAGCTATTCAAGATATGGTTTTAGTATAGGAACAAATTTGGCTTTTGCTAATGATTACATCTTCACTCCAAATTTAAATCTTAGCAAATATGAAGCAGTAGGAACTGATCCTATCTTCCACAAAAAACAAGATGGTAATATAGTTAAGCTTAATTTAAAAGTTGTTAAAAATCAATTTTTGGGTTATAACGGACTTTATGGTTTTGCAAATTATGGCATAGAAAAAAGAAATAGCGATATAGGATTTTATGATGAAACCTATCAAATTGTCCTAACTGGTATAGGATATAAATTCTAAAAATTACAAAAAAGCTCCTTTGATAAAATTTAAAAAAGATCTATCTCCTATAAAGATAGATCTTTAAAAATTCTTTTAAGAAAAATCCAAGCTAAAATCAAAACACAAAATTCAGCAAAAAATGGACTTAGCCATACTCCATTTAAACCCATAAAACAAGATAAAAACAAAAGAAAAAACAAAGGTATAAATAAATTTTGCGCCAAACTTAAAACCAAAGAAAAGCTTGCCTTATTAAAAGCTGTCAAAAAAGAACCACTTAGAACATTAAACCATGCAAAAAAATAATTAAAAGCAAAAAGCATCAAAGCTGTATAAGCAAAAGTTTTAAATTCTTGATTGTTTTCTTTTGTAAAAAGCGTGATTAAATTTTCTCCAAATATCAATATAAGCACTATAGAGAATAAAGATAAAAATCCCCCTGCAAAAAATACCACTTTTATAATAGCTTTGATTCTTGAAAAATCTTTTTTAGCATAGTTGTAACTAAGCGCAGGCTGCATTGCATCACCTATAGCAATAATAAGCATTATAATAAAACTATCAATATATAAAACTATAGAAAAGGCTGCCACGGCTTGAGTATCAGAAATTTTTAATAAAACAAAATTTGCAAAAATACTATACAAAGATCCTGAAATATTGCCAAAAAACTCACTGCTTCCGTTATAAAGAATATTTTTAAAAATTTTTAAATTCATATATAGGCTCGAAATTTTAAGCTCTAAATTTTGAAACAAGAAAGGAAAAATTCCAAAAATACCACCTAAAACAAGTCCCAAACAAGTTGCAAGAGCAGCTGAAAATAAGCCCCAACCCAACTCGACTATAAAAATATAATCAAGCACTATATTGCTTAATGCTATAATCACATTCATTACCATACTATAAGCAGTTTTTCCGCAAATTCTTAAATAATTATCCAAAGCAAAAGAAAGCATAGTAAAGGGTGCAAACAAAGCAAAAACAAACATACATTCTTTAGTCATCGTTTTAATCTCATCGCTAACATTTAAACAATCAATCAAAACAAGTCCTAAAAAATACTCCAAAATTCCGATAAAACAAGAGATTATAAAGATAATCAACATACTTGAGCTAAATATCTTTCTAGCTAAATTCTTCTTGCCTAAACCTAAATGCATAGAAATTTGCACTGCTGATCCTATAGCTATCATATCAGCCAAAGCAAAAGACATCATGATAAAGGGAATAATCAAGGCTAGTGCCGCTAAAGCATCACTTCCTAGATATTTTCCAACAAAAATTCCATCAACTATATAATAAAAAGAAATAAAAGCCATGCTTATAACATTTGGCACGGCATATTTTACAAAAAGCCTAAAAGGGCTTAAGGTGCTAAAAATACTTGACATAATAATCCTTAAAATATTTAAAATTAAAAATATTTTAAACCGCTAATAAAATGCCAAAAGTCCTAGTATGTAAGAATTTAAATAAAGTAATTTCGCAATAAGTTTATTAATATTTATTTTATTTTGCATATGAATTTTCTAGATTAAACTAAAATAAAAATTTAGCCCAAAGGCTAAATTTTAAAGCACAGAAAGAATTTTCACAGCGTCATTTAACCCTGTAACTATACTTGCTCCATTTTTAGTAGCAATATCTCCTGCTACAAAGATGCCTTTAACATTGCTTTGTTTGTTTTCATCCATTAAAGGCACGCCTTTATCATCAACATTAATCCCACATTTTTGTAAAAAATCAAGTGGAGTAGAACCACCAATAGCATAAATGATTCTATCATAAATATCGCTTGTACCATCGGTAAAATTTACTTTAGCTTTGCCATTATCATCTTCTACTTCATTAATGTCAATTCCTAGTTTTAACTCTACCTTACCCGAATTTCCAGCTTCGTGAATATCTTTAAGATTTATATCATTTAATCTTGTAAATTCTTTTTTACGATAACAAAGGCTAACTTGATTTGAATTTGCCAAATCCACAGCGTATTCTGCTGCTGAATTTCCGCCACCTACAACAAGAATTTTTTCATTTCCCAAAACTGAATTGGCATTAAAATTAATGATTTTTGTTAAAGTCATAGGAAGTTTGTAATCAGGTTTATTAGGTTTACCCATTCTACCTATAGCAACAATAATGTTTTTACACTCATAAACACCTTTAGCTGTACTTACTAAAAAAACTCCATTTTCATTTTTAACGCTCTCAACTTCAGAACCAAATTCAACTTCTATATTGTGCTCTTTTAAAGCGTTTTGAAAAGTTTCTATAGTGCTTTCTTTGGTGCCATCTTCAAAAGGAACATGTCCGTGATTGGTTCCTTCGCATCCCTTATAAGCTTTATCTACTCTTTTGCCATCCTTATAAAATTGCATTAAAGTTTGACAAATGTTATTTGATTTTTCTAGTATCAAAACTTCTTTGTTTTTAAGCTTGGCTTCAACTGCACAGCCTATCCCTGTTGGACCTGCACCTACTACAATTAAATCTATTTTTTTCATTTATATTTACCTTTCAATTCTAAATTTTTTTGTATAATTTATCAAGTTTTTTGTAAATAAAGGATTAAAAATGCGAAATTTGCTTGAAAATATTAAGAAAAATTCTCAAAAACTACTTAACTTAACACCCAAAGATAAAGAAAAAATTATTCTAAAATTAGCTCAAATTTTAAGAGAAAATTTCAAAATTATCCTAGAAGCAAATAAAAAAGATATGGCAAATTTCACAAAAAGCGGAGCAATGAAAGATAGGCTTTTGTTAGATGAAAAACGTATTTTAGCTCTTTGCGAAGGCCTAGAAAAAATCGCTTACATCGAAGATCCTATAGGCAAAATTTCTAAAGGCTGGAAAAATTATGCGGGTTTGAGCATACAAAAGATGAGTATTCCTTTAGGACTCATTTGTGTTATTTACGAAGCAAGGCCTAGTCTTAGCGCTGAAATCGCAGCTTTAATGATAAAAAGTTCCAATGCTTGTGTATTTAAAGGCGGAAGTGAAGCAAAATTTACAAATGAGGCTATATTTACTCTTGTTAATAAAGTACTTAAGGAATTTGATTTGCAAGATTGTTTTGCTATGTTTACCCAAAGAGATGAAATCTTGCAAATTCTAGCCTTTGATGATTTAATCGATGTGATCATACCTCGCGGAAGTTCAAATATGATACAAGAAATTGCAAACAATACCAAAATTCCTCTCATTAAGCAAAATAAAGGCTTGTGTCATGCTTTTGTAGATCAAAGTGCTAACTTAGATATGGCTTTAAAAATAATCCTTAATGCAAAGTGTCAAAGAGTAAGTGTTTGTAACGCTTTAGAAACGCTTTTAATCCATGAAAAAATTGCTAAAAATTTTATAAGTCTTTTAATACCTGAATTTGAAAAATTTAAGGTAAAAATTCACGCCCATGAAAATGCTTTGGCTTATTTTAACAACTCAAATTTAAAAATTTTTAAAGCAAATGAAAATACCTTTGATACAGAATGGCTTGATTTTGCTTTAAGTGTAAAATTAGTAAAAGATTGCGATGAAGCTATAGAGCATATCAATAAACACAGCTCCTTGCATTCTGAAACCATTATCTCAAATGATGCTTCAAATATCGCTAAATTTCAACGCCTTATAAACTCATCTTGTATTTATGCTAATGCTTCAACGCGTTTTAGCGATGGAGGAGAATTTGGCTTTGGTGGAGAAGTTGGAATTTCAACCAGCAAATTGCATGCAAGAGGTCCTATGGGGATTGAAGATATTTGCACTTATAAATATATAATCAATGGGGAAGGACAAATTCGAGAGTGAATAAAATAGAAATACTAAAGCAACACTTTAAAGAAATTGCTAAATTAAATTCAAGCGAACAAGTTTGGCAAATGCCTTTTTTTGCGGCTTTAGGCGTAGGTATAGTTTTAGGGCTTAGTGTATTTTTTGGAAAATTAAACTATGGACTCATTGCCATGATAGGAGCTTTGTCTTTTTTATATGTTCCAAGCACTCCTTTATATCATAGAATGGCTGTTGTGATGTGCTGTTCTTTTGGCATAGTTTCTAGTTTTTTCTTAGGAATTTTAACTCATTTTTTGCCTGCAATTTTTGCCTTCATCCCTATAGGAATTATGGCCATGGGAAGTTCTATTTTAATTAGATACTATAACATTGGTGCACCTGGATATTTTTTCTTTGTATTTTCTTGTGTTTTAGGAGCCTATTCTCCTTTTGAAGCTAAGGATTTTATCTTTTTAGTAGGTCTTGTTTTTCTTGGAGCAATGGTAGCTAATTTAATGGCTTTGTTATATTCTATCGTTGTGATTTATGGATTTAAAAATGCTTTACCTAGCGAAATTCCACCTAGAGAATACATAGGTTTTGATGCAGTTTTTGTGGATTCTTTGATCATGGGTTCTTTTGTGGCTTTTTCTATATTTATAGGAACTTTTTTAGAACTTGAAAGAAGTTATTGGATAGCCATTTCTTGCACAGCTATTATGCAAGGTGTAACTTTAAATTCTATATGGATTAAACAAATTCAACGCATCATAGGAACGGCCTTAGGAGTATGTTTTGCATGGTGGCTTTTATCTAAACAATTTCACGATATAGAGCTTATTTTACTTATGATGTCTTTGTTTTTTATAGGACAATTTTTAGTCAATCGAAACTATGCTTTAGCTATGATTTTCTTTACTCCTTATGCTACTTATCTTTCGGAAGCAGCTAATTTTATGAGTGAAAATGCAGATAAATTAATACTCGCTCGTTTAATTGATGTTGTAATAGGAAGCATTTTAGGGCTTTTAGGTGGTTTTGTGATTTACAAACCTTATCTAAGAGTGCATTTTGAACGCATTGCAAAATACATCTTTAGGATAAAACAAAAAGCTTAAAAGCCAAATAAAGCACAAGCATTATCCCCTAAAATTTGCTCTTGTTCTTTTTTAGATACGACAACTTCATTAAAAGCCACTAGAGCCGATGAAAAATTAATATTTGCTTCAAAATTTGTATGTGGCCAATCGCTTCCAAAAACAAAATTGCTAAGTGGAAAATGTTCTTTTAAAATTTCATATATTTTCTTTGCAAATTTTACAGCTTGTTCATTATTAGCATAGTCTATTTTTGCTCTATAAAAACCGCTAATTTTAAAAAATATTCTAGAGTTTTTTAAGCAAATTAAATCCTCTAAATTTGTTAAGTTTGCATTAGCTCTTGCTAAATGATCGATAACAATATTACAACCATAAGGAATTAAATTTTCAACAATATCAACAAGATTATTATCTAAATCTCTTTGAATTTCTATTTGCATTTTAAGCTTACTTAAATTTTCAAAAAATTGAGTCCAAACCATACTTTTAAAATTTGGTAATTCTTTGCCAATTAAATTTAATCTAACTCCACAAGCTTTTCTTTCTTTTAGTTTTTTAAGCTCATCAAATTTAATATTTTCATCAACCACAACTATAGCTTTTATATTTTCATCTTTTTCTATACTCTGAAGCAAAAATTCATTATCAATACCTAAAAAACTTGGCTGAACTAAAACCCCTTTATTAAAATCATAATGATCTAAATTTGCTTTATAATCTTTAAAACTAGCGTCATAATCAGGCTTATATCTTGCATTTGCAACCGTATTTAACTTTTTCAAAAATATATGTGCGTGAGTATCAATCTTCATTAAATTATCCTTATAAAATAAAACTCATTATAATAGTAGCTAAAATCGCCGCTATAAATCCTATAGGCACAGCTTTAATAAGTAAATCTTTAAATAATTTTTCCTTATATTTATCAGGGCAAGATCCTAAAATTAGACTTCCTCCAGAAGAAAAAGGAGAAATAGCAGAAGCTTGAGCCCCTACAACAATACAAGAAAAAAGCAATGCCTCGCTTAATCCACTGCTTGCAGCAATGCTTGGAACTATAGGAAAAAGCGCTGGAGTAACCACACCCAAAGTACTTGAAAAAAGCGACATAAAAGCTGCAATAGCACACATTATTAACGGAATAAAAATCACATTGATCTCATTTTCTACAAGATCTGAAAATAATTTTATAGCCCCTGCTTCAACTGCTATGCTAATTAACATCCCTACTCCACAAATCATTATCAAGGTTCCCCAAGGAATTAAAGCAACAACTTGTTTCTCATCGGCCAATTTTAAAAATAAAGCAATGGCAACAAAAATCATGGCTATCATGGCTATATCTATTTTTTTATTAAAATAACTAATTGTCTCATTATGTGGAAAAATAATATTTAGCACAGGAAAGATTAAAACAACAACAATCATCATAAACATGAGAATTAAAGTAGTTTTTTGTTTATAATCAAATGGATCAGGTTTTGAAATAACACTAATTTTTATATTATTTTTAAAAGCATTAAACACAAAAAAAGATAATACCACAATAGGCAAGATTATAGTAAAAGCAAAAATAATACTAGAATTTGCAAAAGCTTCATTTGCTTCAATGCCTGAATTTTCCATCAATCCTCGAAAAATAATCCCGCTTTGAGAAGTTATAAAATTTGCTCCTCCCAAAGCACCATAATTTATAGCCATAGCTCCAGCAATTTTGCTTAAACCGATTTTATCGCAAAGTAAAAAAGTAAGTGGTGCCATAAAAGCTAAAACTGTATAAAAACCTGCTCCTAAAGCAGCTATAATAGCACTAACCACAAAAATAACAAAAGGAAGCAAATAAGGATGATTAGCAAAACGATACATCAAATGTCCAGCTAATTTTTCAAGAGTTCCATTTACGGTTGCAAAATTATAAAACAATGAGACAGCAAAAATAACAAAAAATATAGAAATAGGCCAAAAAGCTATGATTTTTTTAGGAGCTAAATCCATAAAAAAAGCTCCTATAATATAAGCAAAAATCATAGCAAAAATTCCAACATTATGTCTAGTAATATAGCCCAAAATAATAGCCACTATAATACTAGAGATGATTAAAAAAACCATTATCATCCTTTAAAATATTATAGGGCTTATAATATCAAAAAATATATTTTTCAAAGCATAAAAACAAAATCTAAATTTAAAAAATATCTATTTAGCAACAAATTTACTCATCTTATGAAATTTTTTATAAAATATCCACATCCAGAGCAAGCAAAGCAAAGCTTCCTAGCCAATGCGACCCAAGATAATCATCTTCTATATGAGCTATAGCTTTATCAAAATGCTCTGTAGCATTGTTTCTTAAAAGAATTTTTAAATTTTCATCGCAAAAATTTGAAAGTATTTTAAAACACCAAGCACGACTTAAATTTAACCCATCTAAATGTGCTATTTTACCATCGCTCCTATCACTCACACTCACAGGGGTAAATAAAGTTGCAGGCTCTTTTGCTTCTAAATTTGGCAAATATGCTTTAAAAAATTTTACAAAATCATTTTTATGTAAAACAGCACTTAAAAGCACCGCTTCCATCAAAACAGGAGATAAAAACTCATCTCCACAAGGCTCTAAAGCTTGCATATTTTTATCATTTAAAAACCACTTTTTAGCACTTTGGATGATGCAATACTCCAATTCTTGATCTTTTTTAAATCTTGCATATTCTAAAGCAAAATACAAAGCAAAAGAGCTATTAAAATGGGTTCCAACTCGTATAGGATAATCCATCTTAGGTAAAAACTCCTTAAATTCTTTAACAAAGAAATCAGCTATGCCTTCTAAATTTTTAGCCCAAATTTCAGCTTTGTCATTTTCTTTAGCAAGTAAATTTATCTCCAAAGTCAGTTTTAAAAACCATCCCCATCCATAAGGTCTTTCAAAACCTTTGTGTGCAGGGTTTTGAAGATATTTAAGCTCTCCTTCTGCTTTTTCTTTGCTAAATTGAGAATCTAGAGCTTTGATGATTTCATCCTTTGGAGCAAAATGAGAAAAATCTTTTAAAATTTTCACCAAAAGCCAGTGAGAATGCACGCTAGAATGCCAATCATAAGAACCATAAAATATAGGATACATAAGTTTTGGCGGTTTAATATCATTGATATCATTAAAAGAATGTGTAATTTTATTTGGCAATTCTCTAAAAATATTTTCTAGTGCAATAAAGCTAAATTGTTTTATAAATTTTTCCATTGTTTCTCCTTAAAATCTAAAAGCTAAAAAATACATTAAAAAGATATTAGCCACAAGCAAAACAAGTCCTGACATAAACTGGGCTTTAATTACGCCATTTTTATCATCCAAATTTAAAAGTGCCGCAGGAACTATATTAAAATTTGCAGCCATAGGCGTCATTAAAGTTCCGCAAAATCCACTAAGCATTCCAATCGCTCCTATAATAGCAGGATTTGCATGCATTTGTATGATTAAAATCGGCAAAGCAATAGCAGCAGTAATCACAGGAAAAGCTGCAAAAGCATTGCCCATTACTATAGTAAAAAGCGCCATAGCGATACAATACACAGCTACTGCAATAAAAGCATTATCTAAACTAATATAACTAGATAAAAGTTTAGATACTTGATCGCCCATTCCTGTAGAAACAAAAACTACCCCAAGTGTAGCCAAAATTTGCGGTAAAAGCGCTGCCCAACTAATGTGATCCATAGTATGTGCTGCATCTTTAACAGCTCTTTTAGGAGAAGCCTTAAACATAAAACAAGCAACTACTGAAGAAATAATTATACCTATAATCAAAGCCATCAATGTAGCATTTTTATTTTCAAAAAAACTCAAATAGGGAAATAAAAAAGTCCCAATAAGTGTAATCAAAGGAACCATTAAAGCAGGAATAAAAAGTTTATTTTTATAAATATTTGCATGTTTTATCTCATATTCTTTTTCTTCTTTGCTAACTTCGATCTTTGCTGGTTTTAATAAATTAAATCCTGCTATAAGTGCTAGTAAAATCACTATACAACCCATCACAAAATGAGGCAAAACTCCTGCTAGTAAAAAAGTAAAACTATAACTTATCCAAAATACCCCGCCGCTTATTCTTGATTTTATATCTTTAGCTTGATTAGAAAAACTTAAAATTCCAAAAACTAAAAATAAAATTCCTACAATATAATAAAGTAAATCAAGACTTATCATCACTCAACCCTTTATAAGTTTTTTCCAATCTTTTATCAAATAAATAAAGTCTAGAGCAATGGATAATTAAAGCCAAAATTCCAGTTGGTATAGCCCAAACTGATAAATGCAATGGCTCAACAATAATACCATTGCTCTCATAAAAAGCTTTAATAAATAAAATAGAATGCACGGCTATAAAAATATCCTCTCCAAAAAATACAGCAACATTATCCGTTCCCGCAGAAAAAGCTTTGATTTTTTGACTATCTTTATGTGTTAAGTTTTTAAATTTAAGCTTAGCTGCAGCTTCTGCCATAGGGGCTATTAAAGGTCTTATCATCTGTGCATGTCCGCCTAAAGATAAAAGCCCTAAAGCTGCAGTAACTTGTCTAAAAACAAAATAACACATTAAAATTCGTCCTGTACTGGCAACTTTTATTTTGGATATTAAATTTTTAGCCTGCTCTCTTAAGCCTTTGCGTTCCAAAACAGCAAGTAAAGGTAAAATAAGCCAAATTATAGCAACATAGCGATTATCTACAAAAGATTTTCCTATATCACTAACAACCTTAACAAAATCAAAACCTGAAACAAGTCCAGCATAAATTCCAACTGAAGTTACCACTAAAAAGGGGTTAATCTTTAAAGCAAAACCTAAAACAATCAAAGGTATAGAAGCAAGAAGTAACCATTCCATCAACCATCTCCACAATATGAATTAGAAATATTATAGAAATTTTAAATTGAAGAAAAGTTTAAAAAAATATTTTTAAGAATGGAATGAGAAATTAAGTAACAAAATAAATTTTATATAAATTTAAAAAAGCCTTGGAATAGTCCAAAAGCTTTTTTTGTATTATTTGTTCGCTCTTTCTATATACTCACCACGCACAGTATCAACGCGTATAACTTCACCTTCTAACACATGAAAAGGAATTTGCACTACTGCGCCTGTTTCCAATGTAGCCGGTTTTTTATTTGATCCTTGAGTATCACCCTTAAAATTTGGAGCTGTTTCGATGATTTTGAGTTCAACAACTTGTGGAACTTCTACGCCGATAGCTTTACCATTATGGAAAAGCACATCTACCATCATACCATCAAGCATCCATTTTTTCGCCTCACCTACATCATCATCACTAATAGCTACTTGTTCATATGTTTGCGTATCCATAAATTGGCAATTTTCACCATCATCATAAAGATACTGCATAGTTTTATCTTCTAAATTTGGAGCTTCACATTTATCACCTGCATGGAAAGTTTTTTCAAGTACTTTACCATCAATAAAAGATTTGATTTTAATACGCACAAAAGCAGGACCTTTGCCTGGTTTTACATGCTGATACTCAACTATTTTAAAAGGAATTCCATCGATTTCTATTTTAAGTCCCTTTTTTAAATCACCCATTGAATAAGATGCCATAAATTTCCTTTGTTAAAAAATAAAAAACAATTTTATCAAATTTTGATTGATATCACAATAAAATTATTTTATTTGATGAAAAAATAAGTAAAATTACGTTAAAATCCAAATTTAAAGCATAGTAAATGCTCGCTTCTTTTTAGGAGAGGAAAGTCCGAGCTGCTAAAGACAAACATTCCATCTAACAGATGGCTAGGGTAACCTAAGGGATAGTGCAACAGAAAGAAAACTACCACGCAAGTGGAAAAGGTGAAACGGCGGGGTAAAAGCCCACCAGCGATTTTGGTAACAATTTCGGCTATGTAAACCCAATGTGCAGCAAGAAGGGATGGTTAGCGTCTTTGTTTTAACCCTTCGCTTGATTTTGTTTGCAAAAACAAAACTAGATAAATGAGCATTCAAGACAGAACTCGGCTTATCGCTATGCTTTTTTAAGATTTAAAATATGTCAACGCTTTTTGAAATTTTTGAATTTCAACAGCTTTTGTTTTTTTCTTTTGTTCAATCAGTATAACAGCTTCTTGCAAAAGAGCTTGAACTTGATAAAATACATCATTTGCATTTTCTTTTAAAAAATCTTCTGAAGGCGATTCTTTGGCTAAATTTTTAATAAAAGCTTTCATATCAAGTTCATCAAGTAAATTTTCAAGTTTATTGACATCTTCTTGGATTAATGCAAGTTTAAAATCACTGAGCCACTGTTTCATTGTTATGCACTTCTCTCCAAGCTTCTAGCAAACCTTTGGTTACATTTATAACTTCATTGATTCTATCTTCGTTATTTTCTAAATTTGCCAAAGATAAAAGTTGAATTTCTCTTGTATAAAGCCCGCTTAAATAATGTGCCACTTCTCCGCCTTTTTCATAGTTTAAAGTATTAATAAGCTCTATAAAAATAGCCGTGGTTCTTTTTACAAAATACACTCTTTGTTCTATATCTTCATTTCTTATGGCTACTTTAGCTCTTGCACAAAAACGCAAAATTCCCTCATAAAGCATTTCAATAAGTTTTTGCGGGGACTCTATCCCCACTTGATTTTGAGAATAAGCATTATAGGCTAAATTATTTTGCATCTTTTTTATCCTTAATTATTAGAATTGTTTGCCGCATTAATCATATTAGTCACAGTATTTAGCTGTTGATTGAGTTTATTTAAAATACTCTCATATTGCAACCATTGATTCGCCATTGTATCATATCTTGTATCAATCATAGCCTGAGTCGAGTCTTTAGAGGTATTTAATGATTTAATATCATTTGTCAAACTCTCATCATATTTTGTAATTGAACCATCTTTTCCAGTCATCTCTTGCAACGTGGCTTTTAATTTTGAAAAAATACCTTTACCTTCTATAGGCTTAGAGGTTATATTTACGTCAGACAAACCTAATTCCTTGAGAATGTTAGCATCTCCTTTGATTGAAAAATCCGAGCTACCATCTCCACTAAAATTCAACCTAAACCCTGTAACATTGTTTTGATTATAGGATTCAACCTTAACTTTTAAGCCTTCAATACCTTTACTGTTTATATGATTAGCTAAATTTTGAAGCAATTCTTCCTCTGTTTTCCCTGTTAATTTAAAATTAGTACCATCAGAATTTTTAGACAAATCATATGTTTGATTATTAAAAACTATAGTAAAATCTCCTGGTTTAAATTCTAAACCATTAGTATTACCTCCATTGGAATTAAGATATTTACTTAAACTTCCTGTCTTAATTACCTCTCCTGTGTGATTAATGTCTTCGTATTTAGTAATATTTGAAAAAAAACTTTCAGTAGAGTCTGGATCTTCTTTAACTTTTTGTTCAAATTTAGAAGAATCAAAACTCAAAGTGCCTGCATCATTTAAACTTAAGCCAAAATCCTGCATAGAAAGCATAACCTTAGTGTTTACTTTATTACCATTTGCATCTTCAGTAGTTCCATCAACAACTTGAGAATCAAACAAATCAGCAAGAATGCTTGAGCGTATTGAATTTACTTCACTGATGCCTTGTAAAGTTCCTTTTGTTCCAGTTTCACTATTATAGTCAGTTGCAGCATTAAGATTGGTTACTAAATCATTATAAGCATCCACCAAATCTTGCATGGCTTTTGTCACACCTTCAAAATCTTGCTGTACATCAAAATTAATTTCACCTGTTTTATTTAAAGTTAAAGTCATTCCTACACCAAGATCGGTAACAGTATTACTTGATCTAAACATCTTAATACCATCAAGTGTGAATTCTGCATTTTGCGCAGTTTGGATATGCAAAGAAGCATCCTTAATACCATAACCTTTTTTATCCTTAGCTGGATCAATAGTCTGAGTCGTTTTATCTAATTCCCATCCAAGATTTGAAAATATTTTTTCTGCCTCTGGATCACTTTGATACTGACCCTGCGCATCTTTTTTTCCAGCATAGAAACTTATCGCACTGTCTTCGCCTGTTTCTTTACTGGTTAAAGTTAAGCGGTAAGGAGTGCCTTTCTCTCCTGTGTTTACAATCTTAGCGACAATCTCTCCTCCACTAGCTTCATTAATTTTATCAGCTAAATCTCTATAGGTTGTGTTTTTATCTACCGTAACAGTATATTCTTTGCCATTTGAAAAAAAAGTAAGATCGGTGGTTCCAGCTAAATTTGCATTAATAAAACCACTGTCATTTGCCAATCCTTGACTTTGATATACATCTTTTTGTGCAAGTTGAGTAACATTGATATTCATGCTTTGTAAAGCAACACCCGAATTAACTGTAAGACTTGCTGGAGGATTATCGCTAATACTTCCTACAACTTTTCTTTTCGCAAAAACCGTAGCATCAGCTAATGATGAAACAGCCGTCTGAAAACTTAGTAATTTAGTTTTGATTTCTGTTAAATCTTTTTGTTTGGTTGTATTTTCTTCAATTTTTTTAGTATAAGGATCAATACGAGCTTTTTGCTCTGCTTCTTTTAATTTATCTATAGTATCTTGAGTTAAAACCCCAGAACCAAATCCTAAACTAGATAGACTACCAAATGCCATTTTTAACTCTCCTTATCAAATATCATTCCTATCACATCCCTAAAATACTCAGCTAATCTCATAGCTTCTTCGCTAGGAATTTGACGGATTTCCCTTCCAGTACTTTTTTCAGTCACGCTAATATACATAGAACCGATTTTATCACTATAACCAAAACGAACATTGGTATCTAGAGAATCCATTTGCTCATTTAACTTTTTTGTAATATCAGCTAACTTTTCACTCACACCTCGTTGCTGTCCATCATCGCCTCCTTGGCTTTGACTTCTATCGGTTTGAATGTTTAAACTAGCCTGTGTCTCACTTGTTCTTTGGCTAATGTTTGCCAAAGCTGTATCCATTTGCCCATTTGCCTTCGATATTTCCATTTTAAAATCCTTTTTAAAATTTCCTATTGCTAGTTAAAAGCTTATATCGACAAATTTATAAATTTATGAACACCTATAAAGAAAATTTTATTTTTCAATAATAAAAAAATAATAAGCAAAAACTGTGCCAAAATTTTAAAATAAATCTCAATTATCTTAAAAAATTTCAAATTTATTAAAAAGATCTGGATTATTTTCTAAAATATTACGCAAGATCAAATCTTCTATCACGCTTTTAGTGCAATCTGTTTGCTTAGGCCAAGCTCTTAAATAACCCTCAGCTTCACCTTTAGCACTTGCATCTACTCCAAGTCTTTCTTCTTTGATAAAAATATCTCTTTTAGCATCTATATTATTTACCACACGCCAAACAAGCATATAAGAATTTTCAAGCTTATTTTCAGCATCTAAAAATACTAAAATCCTAAAATGTTTTTTAAATTCTAAAAGTTTGTCAAAACTTTGTTCGATTTTTTCTTTTTTATCAAGCAAAATACAAACTATAGGACTTTTACTTTCTTTATAAAATTGCTTTAAATTTAAAAGTTCTACCTTAGTTTTAAAAAGTTCTAGTAATTTTTCATCTTCTAAAATTTCAAGCTCTTCAACTTGTATTTCTTCGCAAGCATCAAGTCCTGCTTTACCCCCAAAACAAGAATTAGGTGAAGCATGATCTAATTGATCACAAATTCCTTCTGAAATTAAAATTTTCTTTGTATTAAAACGATCTAACATATAAGGAATTAAAGCATCATAATCTTTCAAAGAAGGTGCATTTTTATCCACAAAAATTGCATGCTTAACAAAACTCATTTGCCCTACTCCCCAAAATGCATGCATAATTTGTTGCGCATGAGCGGGATATTTTGCATCGATTTTTGCTAAGATAAGATTATGAAAGACCCCATTTTCAGGCATATTATAATCAATTAAATCAGGTACTGAAGTTTGAAGCAAGGGTAAAAAAATTCTTTCGGTACCAAGCCCCATGATCTTATCTTCTAAAGGAGGCTTTCCTACAACCGTTGCTTGATAGATCGCATCTTTTTTAGCATAAATTTTTTCTACTTTCATCACAGGAAAAAGTTCAGCAGGAGTATAAAAACCCGTATGATCTCCAAAAGGACCTTCGATTTTAAACTCTTCTAAATCCACATAACCTTCAATAACCACATCACTATCATAAGGTATAAAAATACCATTTTCACAAGGAGTAATTTTTGCAGGAGTTTTTTTAATAAAACCATAAAGTAAAAGTTCAAAAATTCCCTTAGGTAAAGGTGCTTGAGAACACCAAATATAAAGCGGATCTCCACCTATGGCTATACTTACAGGCATTTTTTTAAAACCAGCATTTTTGTATTCGTGATAAAAATTTGCCCCATCTTTATGAATTTGCCAATGCATTAAAAGTTCATTTTTATCACTCATTTGCAAACGATACATTCCAAGATTATTTTGAGTTTTATCTAAATTTTGTGTATAAACTTGCCCCATGGTAATAAATTTACCCGCATCATCTTCCCAAGTTTTTAGTATGGGAAGTTCTTCAAGTGAGTTTAAAATTTCATAATCATACAAGGCTTTATTTTTTTTCAGTCTTTTAGGAGGAATATTTTTAAAACTTAACAAATTCATAAAAAAATCCATTTTTGCTTTAAAACTCGTAGGAATATGAAGCTTGATGAGTTTTGAAATTTCTTCAGCCACCTCTTCATAATCACGTCCAAAAGCTAAATTTAAAGCCTTTTTATTGCAAAAAGTATTCATCAAAACAGGAAATTTATATTGTTTATTTAATTTTTTATCTATAGGATTTTTAAATAATAAAGCCTTCCCTTTTTCTCCTTTTTTAGCTTCTATATAGGCTAAATGAGCGATTTCAAGATCTACATCTACAGGTTCTTCAATTACCCTTAAAAGATCATTTTCTTTTAAAATTTGAATAAATTCTTTCATATCATACTCTCAGCTTTTTTTAAAAGTTCTTTAGCACCTTTAGCAATAAACTCCTTAGCCAAACTCTCTCCAAAACCTTTAAAATCATTCTTTTTAATCATTCTCTTATCTTTTAAAATTTCACTTCCATCGGGTAGTCCAAGTACCGCACGCATACAAATTTCATCTCCTAAGAGTTCTGCGTTAATACCTATAGGAACTTGACAACCTCCTTCTAAAGTAGCAATAAATTCTCTTTCAATGCTTGTTTCAATCAAAGCATTTTCATCATTTAAACATTTTAAAAGTTCTAAAATTTTTTCATCATTTATGCTTTCTATACCTAAAGCTCCTTGAGAAGCCGCAGGAATAAGCTCATCTTTGCTAAATTCATAAACAAAATTCACTTGCTTATCTAAGTTTAAGCGTTTAATTCCCGCCATTGCCAAAATAATCGCATCAAAATCATTATTTTTTAATTTCTCTATACGAGAATTGACATTACCACGCAAAGAAATAATCTCTAAATCAGGTCTTAATAATAAAAGCTGCATCTTGCGTCTAAGACTAGTAGTGCCTATTTTTGCACCTTTTGGTAAAGAAAGAAAATCTTTATAATTTTGACTTAGCATAGCATCATTGCTTTGCTCTCTTTTGCTTACCGCTGCCAAAACTAAACCTTGAGGAAAAAAACTAGGCACATCTTTTAAACTATGCACTGCTAAATGTGCTTCTTTTCTTAACATACTTTCTTCAAGTTCTTTTGTAAAAAGTCCTTTACCACCAATTTTTGCCAAAGGAGAATCAAGCAAAACATCGCCTTTTGTTTTAAAACCTTCTAAAAGCACTTCAATTTGATGTGTATTTTTTAAAATTTGGGCTACATGTTCACTTTGCCAAAGAGCTAATTGACTTTTTCTTGTTGCAATAATAAGCTTCATTTTCTATCCTCTATAATTTCAACATCAATAATTTCTTCATTAGAATTTTGATACTCTTGCTTGGTGTATTGATATTTTGATTTAGTTATTAATTTCAAAGCAATACCAAAGAAAAATACAAAAATTCCAAAAACACTTGTAATAATCCCTGGAAAAATAAGCAAAAACCCTGCGATAACAAAAGAAAATTGTGTTAACATATCCTTTAAGCCACCCATTTGAAATTCAAGCATATTTTTCCAAAAAATTCCCAATAAAACCGCACCAAAAATCATACTCAAAAGTATGAAAAATAAAAAATTACCAAAACCAAAAAAAACTATAAAAAGTACACTTGCAATAATTTCAAGTACAAATAAAGGGCTTAAACTTAATTTATAATTCATAACACTTTCTTTTTAAGAATTTCCATAAGTTCATCAGTTTTTATAAGTTCTTTTACCAAACCTTCTCTTTGGATAAGCTCTATTTCATTATTTTCTAATCCTTTACCAATAACTAACGCATAAGGAAAGCCCATAAGTTCAAAATCATTCATTTTAACCCCAAAACGCTCATTTCTATCATCAAGCAATACTTCTAATCCAAGATTAGTTAAATCCCTATAAAGCTTATTAGCAAATTCTAAAGCCTTTTCATCTTTGAGATTTGAAACAATAATTTCAAGCACAAAAGGAGCTAAAGTTTTATTCCAAATACATCCTTTTTCATCATGATTTGCTTCAATAGCTACAGCCAACAAGCGTGAAACACCTATGCCGTAACATCCCATATAAAAAGGCTGGCTTTTGCCATTTTCATCTAAGAAATTTGCATTCATCGCTTTGGAATATTTTTGTCCTAGCTTAAAAATATGCCCTACTTCTATACCTTTACTTTGTTTTAATTTTGCTCCACATTTAACACAGCAATCCCCTTCTTTAACTTCAATCAAATCTTTAAAACGATCTTTATTTAAATTTACAACATCAATACCGATTAAATGATAATCTTTTTCATTCGCACCCATAATCATTTGCTTTTCGTTTTCAAGCTCAAAATCTATATAAAAATCTATATCTTTTAATCCCACAAAACCTATAAAACCAGCTACTAAGCCAGCTTTTTCCAATTCTTCTTCGCTCGCATCGACTAGTTCAAGGGCACTGCAAGTATTTTGAGCCTTAACCTCTTGCAAATCATCACTTCCTCTTATAAAAAACACAACTAATTTGCTTTCATTTTCATAAATAGCTTTTTTTACCACTGCTTTAATCGTATAAAAAGCATTGATTTTAAAAAATTGTGCTAAAGAATCTATAGTTTTAATATTTGGAGTGTGAAATTTACTTGCATAATTTGCTTCAGGACGCTCATCTTGACAAGTTTTTTTAGCTCTTTTTGCAGCTTCAACATTAGCCGCATAATCACAATTTTCACAAATTAAAATATCATCTTCCCCATTTTTTGCTAAAACCATAAATTCCTTAGAGCCACTTCCACCAATAGCCCCACTATCAGCTTCAACTGCTCTAAAATCAAGCCCCATTCTTTGTAAAATTTGAGAATAAGTTTTATACATAAGCTCAAACTCACGCCCTAAATCTTCTTCATTAGCATGAAAACTATATCCATCTTTCATTAGAAATTCACGACATCTTAAAAGCCCAAATCTAGGCCTTGCTTCATCACGAAATTTAAGTCCAATTTGATATAAATGCAAAGGAAGTTGTTTATAGCTTGTGATTTTGTTTTTTACCAAAGAAAGCATAGCTTCTTCATGTGTTGGACCTAAAACAAATTCATTTTCTTTTCTGTCTTTAAAACGCAAAAGTTCTTTTCCAAAAACATTGTAACGCCCACTTTCTTGCCACAAACTTGCAGGAGTGATAAAACTAAGATTTACTTCTTGTGCTCCAGCCTTATCCATTTCTTCTTTAACTATATTTTTAATCTTGTCTAAAACTCTTTTTCCCAAAGGCAAGAAATTATAAAGTCCGCTACCAATTTGTTCTACAAAACCCGCACGCGTTAAAAAAATATGACTAGGTAAACTCGCATCTTTTGGCGCTTCTTTTAAACTTGGTGCATAAAATTTAGTAAATCTCATCATTATTCTCCATATCAAATTCACATTTATATTGATTTAAACCTTCAAGATTATTTTGCAAATCAAAAACATAACGCATAGCATTAATCACTGTATCGCTTTGCATTTTACCTTGTAAATGTTTCAAATTTACAGTAGGCGTGTGTAAAAAAGCCTTAAAAACTTGATGAATCAACTTTCTAGCCTCTTCTTTATCAGATTTTTTCAAATATCCTTTTTTTAACGCAATTTCAAGTTGTTTATCTGCATATTCTTTAGCTTGCAAGCGTATAGCTTTGATAATAGGCATCAAAGCCAAATCGTTTAAATACCTAAAAAATTCACTTGTTTCACGACCTATTATCCCATAAGCCATACGAGCTTCTTGTTCTCTTAGTGCTAAATTTTTTTGAACCACAATTTCAAGATCATCTACAGCAAAAACAGATATATTTTCATTTTCATTGATATCAATATCCCTTGGAACTGCAATATCAAAAAAATACCTTTTATAAGAAAGTTCTTCTATTAAAGAATTTGTAATAATAGCATTTGGTGCATTGGTAGCTGAGAAAAAAAACTCGTATTGATTTAAATATTTTTTTAAATTTTCTAAACTATCATATTCGCTTAAAACACCAAGTCTCTCACACAAATCTTTAGCTTTTTGTAAATCACGATTTAAAATAATCACCTTAGCACCCGCAGCAATTAAATGTTTTGCCGCGAGTTCTCCCATCTCTCCAGCTCCAATAACAACAGCTTTTTTTTGCGTTAAATCTGCAAGTTCTTTTGCTTTTGCCACGGCAACGCTAGCTACAGAAATAGAATTTTTAGAAATTTGAGTTTCATTGCGTACCTTAGCAGCACATTTAAAAGCACTATGTACTGCTCTTGAAAGGTGTACTCCACAAAAATTATTTTTTACAGCAAAAGCAAAGGCATCTTTTAATTGTCCTGCTATCTGAGTTTCTCCAACCACCAAACTATCCAAAGAACTTGCTACAGAAAAAAGATGGTGGATTGCTCCACTATCTTCAAAAATATCAGCTTTTTCAAGTAAAATATCTTTATCAACATCACAAAGTAAAGCCAAAGATTTAACAATAAACTCCGCACAGGCCATTTTTACAAAAGCAACAATTTCAACACGATTGCAAGTACTTATAACCAAACATTCTTCAATATTTTCATGAGTGCTAATGATTTTTAAAAACTCACTTTTTTTAGCTTCATTGGAAAAGCTTAACTTTTCCCTTAAGGCAATATCTGTATTTTTATGAGTAAAAGATATACAATAATACATTAAAATTCCCTATCTATCATAGCTTTAATAATATCATTAAGCTTGTTATTATCATATTTTTCAATCGCTTTACTAGCCTTTTTTGCATAAGTTTTAGCTTCTAAAATAGCTTTTTCTAAAGCTTTTTGTTCTTCAAATTTAGTTTTTAGCCACTCTTTTTCATTTTCATTTAAATCTTTTTTAAATAAAGTCTGCAAATATATCCTATCTTGTTCTTGTAAATTTTCATAAAGATAAATATAAGGTAAGGTAGTCTTACCCTCTTTAAAATCATTCATAGCAGGTTTTCCAAGAATTTTTTCATCACTCTTAATATCTAAAATATCATCAATCATCTGAAAAGCGAGTCCTAAATTTTTTCCATATTCTGCAAAATCTTTTTCATATAATCCAGCCAAAATAGCTCCGCATCTCGCACTTGCTTCGATCAAAACAGCTGTTTTATTATAGATCATTTTCAAATAAGCTTCTTTATTGATATTAAATTTCTCTCCCAAATCAACATCCATAAGTTCGCCTATAGCAAGCTTTACAACAGCGTCTGAAATAATACTTGCAAATCTAGCATCCATTTTACTTAATTCATAAAAGGCTTTTGAATACAAAATATCGCCCAACATAAGAGCATTTTTTGTACCAAATTCAGCATTAACAGATCTTGCCCCACGCCTTAATTCACTCTCATCGATAATATCATCATGTAATAAACTAGCAAGATGTATCAATTCTATAGCTGCACAAATTTTAAAAGCAATCTCACTCTCATCTGCGATAGCTAATAATAATTTAGAGCGTAATTTCTTTCCTGATTTTACATTTGAAAGCATATTTAAAATAGGTTCATAGCCAAGTTCTTCTAAAAACTGTTTTATTAATTCATCTATTTTTTGCACTATCTTTTCCTTGTTAATTGCTATTATTATTTTCTTTGCTTGTTAATGGTTTTACCTGAGGTTCGTTAAAATTAATCATAGGAACAACCTGATTATTTTGCGGTGGATTTTGTAAAGCTTTTTTTCTCGGATCTAAAAATTCTACCATTAAGCGAGATTCCTTATCTTCTATATAAACCGTAAAAGTTGCCAAACCTTTATTATAACCACTAAATTCTAAAATAAGTCTTGCTCTATCAATGTGTGGATTGGTATAATCAGGTATTAAAGTTTGAGTTACCCAATCTAAATTTCTTCTTAAACTCATCACAAATTGACGCGGATATTTGCGAAATTTCGAATGTACGATGATATTAGTATTATCAAACAAAGTCCAATAAAAATCAAAATTTTGCACCTTATCTTCATAGCCTATTTCTTTAATCTGCACACTAGCTCTCTCATCTTTTTTAAGTATAAATTTATAAGTATAATCAAAAGTTGGTTCAGATGCTAAAACATTACTAAAAATAAAAAAAATACAAATTAAACAAGGGCTTATTTTAAACAATTTTAGCCTTCGTGTCCTAAAATTTTTGCGCCCAATTCTATATAAATATCATTTTGCCTTTCTTCTATAAAATCACCATTTTCTAATATGAAATTTTTTACATCCATTTCTGTTAAACCTTGTTTTTCCAAAAGTTCCACCATGGCAATATGATCAGCAAAAAATTCCTCAAAAACTTTTTCTAAGGCTCCTAAATTTCCATTTTGTATAATTTCTATAAATTTTTCTTTTGGAGTTTTATTAAACATTTCATCAAAAAAATCCATTAATTTTCCTTGAAAATATAAGTTTTTGATTATAAAATTTTAATCGTTAAAAGTAGCTAAATTAAAATAATTAAAATTTAAATTTTATTTGCAATGTGTAAAATTTTAGAAGTTAAATTCCGCATGATGCGGAATTTATTATGAATATGGTTTTGCTTGAGTGGCGTATTTTACACCCAGATCAAAAGCTTTAGCATTTGCATCACGAGTTTTTGCAGGAACCATATGAAGCATAGTTTCTTTTAAAACATCTAAATCTATACATTTGCTCATATAAGCAGCAATTGCAAGTGCAACAACTGATTGAGTAGCCACATTTCCTACCTCATCTTTAGCTATGGTGATAATAGGGATTTCAAAAATTTGCCATTTTTTATAATCTTCACTTTCAGGATGTACTAAATTTGGCTCTACAACTATAATACCTCCTTCTTTTACACCCCCACGAAAACCTTTATAACCCTTATCTGCAGTCGAAAGCATAAAATCTACCTCCCCTTCTACAGCATAAGGAAATAAAATTTCTTTATCATCAATGATAATATCCACCTTAGTAGGGCCACCACGCACTTGTGAAGTGTAAGTAGAAGCCTTAAAAGCTTGACGACCTTCTTTAATGGCTGCTTCTGCTAAAATTTCTCCTGCGGTGATAACACCTTGTCCGCCTTCACCGCCAAATCTTAATTGATATTTCATTTTAAAGCTCCTAAATCCACCATTCTTTTTTCTTTGGCTGCACGACGTACTTCTTCATAAGCGTGGCAGTATTCTGGCTGAGAATTATCTTCATGTAAAATTCCTGTTGGAAATTTATCTTTTCTTTCTTCAAAATCCATGCTTTCAAATTTAGCTTTATCCACAACGCGATTTTTAATCCAATCAAGCATAGCTACAGCTTCGCCCATTTTGTTTTTTCTGCCTAGATTGATATGACAATTTGAAAAAACATCTACAAAACTATAACCCTTATGCGCTAAAGCCTTATAAATTAAATTTTCAAGCTTATTAGCTTCGATCACATTACCCCTTGCCACAAAAGAAGCTCCTGCAGCTTTAGTTAATTCACACGCATCAAAATTAGGGTCAATATTTCCAAATTGAGCTGTTACTGTATAAAAACCTTTTGGAGTGGTTGGGCTTGTTTGGGAATTCGTAAGTCCATAGATGAAATTATTGATTACAATATGTGTTAAATCAATATTTCTGCGACAACCATGTATAGTATGATTTCCACCAATTGCCAAAGTATCCCCATCTCCACTTACTACAATAACATGTTTACTAGGATTGGCTAGTTTAATGCCTGTTGCATAAGCTATTGCTCTACCATGAGTAGTATGAACTGTATTGCAATTTACATAAGAACTCATTCTGCCACTACAACCTATACCCGAAACAAGACAAACATCATCCATATTCCAACCAAGTTTTTCTATCGCGCGGATAATACATTTTAAAACAACACCATCGCCACATCCCCAACACCATTGAGTAGGCATTTTATCTACTCTTAGATATTCATCATAATTAAAAGCCATTTATATATTCTCCTTTACCTTAGCAATAATTTCACTTGGAGTGATAGGACGACCATTTGCACGGTGCAAACTAATAAAATCGCGACGCGAAGTTACTCTTTCAATCTCTTCAAGATATTGTCCCATATTAAGCTCGCTTACCATGACTTTTTTAAATTTGCTTACAACCTCAGCAATTTTTTTCTCAGCCACTGGATAAAGAGTAATTGGACGGAAAAGTCCCACTTTAATCCCTTGCTCTCTTAATCTTTGTATAGCTTCTTTTGCTGAACGACTCACGCTTCCATAAGCAATGATTAAAAATTCAGCATCATCAAGCATATACTCCTCATAAGTACAAATATCTTCTTGATTGTTTTTTATTTTACCTATGAGTCTTTCCATATTTTTTTTCACTATAACTCCATCTTCAGTTGGAAAACCTATATCTCCATGATGAAGTCCTGTAACATGATAACGATAACCTGTAAAGAAAGGATTTAAAGTTGCAGGCTCATTTTCTCCTGCTGCATAAGGTTTATAATCCTTTTTATCGCCTTCAAATTTTTTACGGTTATATACTTTAATATCTTTTAAATCAGGTAAAACCGCTTTACCATTCATGTGCCCTACAGTTTCATCCATAAGTAAAAATACTGGAGTCATATATTTTTCAGCTAAATTAAACGCTCTAATGGTTTCTGTATAAGCTTCTTCAAGACTTGCAGGAGCAATAGCAATACTTGCAAAATCCCCATGAGTTGGTGCTTTAGCTTGAAACAAATCTCCTTGTGCTACACGAGTTGGAAGACCTGTTGAAGGACCACCTCTCATAACATTTACAATCACAAGTGGAATTTCAGCAATAAATGCAAGTCCTATTTGCTCTGCTTTTAAAGAAATTCCAGGACCGCTACTTGCAGTCATGGATTTTACCCCACTCATTGCCGCACCAATAGCCACGCTAATACCTGAAATTTCATCTTCCATTTGTATAAAAGTTCCATCATTTGCAGGAAGCATATGGCTTAATTCATGAGCTATCTCACTACTAGGAGTAATAGGATAACCTCCAAAAAATTTACATCCACAATCAATCGCAGCTTTGGCGATTAAAACATTACCTGTTGCTATAACTTCTCTCATTATTTTTCCTATGCTAATTTTTTGTATTTGTTATTTTTTACGGCTACAGCTCTATCTTTAGCCTCAGCAGTAAGTTTGGCAAATTTAAATTCATCTCTTTTTGCCACCATAATAGCAAAATCAGGGCAATGTATCTCACACTCGGTACAGCCTATACAGGATTCAGGGTGTACCACCTCTATCATTTGTCCTAAAACCGCATGCACATCATCGCGCATAGCTAAAACCCCAGCGGGGCAATAGCTAACACAAATATTACATGCTTTACATCTATGCTCATCTACCCAAACAGGGGTATCTTTTGGAGCTGTCATACTCATGTTTTTTTCCTTTATTAACCTAATATTTTTTGAATTTCTTCACCAATTAAAGCCGGAGAATCCACCACATGAATTCCATAGCTTTTTAAAGCTTCTTTTTTAGCTGCAGCACTTTCATCAGCACTTCCTACTATGGCACCTGCATGCCCCATTCTTTTGCCTTTAGGAGCAGTTGCACCTGCAATGAATGCTACCACAGGTTTGCTAATATTTTCTTTAATAAATTTAGCCGCTTCCACTTCCAAACTACCACCAATTTCACCTATCATTACAATAGCTTTAGTTTCATCATCTTTTTGGAATTCACTTAAAAGTTCTTTATAAGCAAGACCTATGATAGGATCACCACCAATTCCTACTGCAGTAGAAATTCCATAACCACCTTGAACTACCTGATTAGCAGCTTCATAAGTTAAAGTTCCACTTTTTGAAATAAGCCCCACGCAACCTTTTTTAAAAATAAAACCTGGCATAATACCTAACTTACATTCTTCAGAAGTGATAATACCTGGACAATTTGGTCCAATGATTTTCATACCCTTTTTATTAGCATATTGCTTAGCAAACATCATATCCTTTACAGGCGTATGCTCGGTGATTACAACTGCAAGCTTAATACCCGCATCAGCTGCTTCAATCACGCTATCACCCACAGCAAAAGCAGGGACAAAGATCAAGCTCACATCAGCCTTTGTTGCTTTAACCGCATCTGCAACGGTATCAAAAACTGGTTTACCTAAATGAGTTTGTCCGCCTTTATGAGGGGTGACACCTCCAACTATATTTGTACCATAAGCCATGCATTGCTCAGCGTGAAAAGTTGCTTCTTTACCTGTAAAACCTTGAACTATTACTTTTGTATTTTTATTAACCAATATACTCATTTTCCATCCTTATCCTACTAAACTTTTTACAAGCTCTGCACCGTTTTTAAGATTGGTTGCTGCTTTGATATTTTTAAGATTTGAATTATCTAAAATTGTCTTTGCTTCTGCTGCGTTAGTGCCATCAAGACGCACTACAATTGGAATATTTACCTCAACATTCTTAGTAGCTTCTAAAATTCCATTTGCTATCCTATCACAACGAACAATACCACCAAAGATATTGATAAATATAACTTTTACATTTTTATCTCTTAAAATAATTTCAAAAGCCTTTGCAACAGTTTCTGGAGAAGCTCCCCCACCTACATCTAAGAAATTTGCAGGTTTTGCACCACTATAATTAATAATATCCATAGTTGCCATTGCTAGACCCGCACCATTTACCATACAAGCTACATCTCCATCTAATTTCACATAGCTTAAGCCAAATTCAGCCGCTTCTCTTTCAGCAGGATTTTCTTCAGTAGTATCTCTAAGTTCAGCAATTTCAGGATGACGATAAAGCGCACTATCATCAAAACTGCATTTTGCATCAAGGGCATAAAAATCCCCTTCTGCAGTTTTAATTAAAGGATTAATTTCAAGCATATTCATATCTTTATCCATGTAAAGCTTATAAAGTTTAGCTATCATAGAAATGAGTTTTTTGCCTTCATCTTTATCAAGTCCCAAAACTCTCGCTACTTCAAGTCCATGAAACATTTTAAATCCAATTTGTGGATCAATACCTACTTTTGCAATTTTTTCAGGACTTTCTTTGGCTACTTTTTCTATATCCATCCCTCCTTCACTTGAAGCGATAATGGTAATTTGCTCTGCCATTCTATTAAACAAAATAGCCAAATAATACTCTTTTACTATATTAGCACCACTTTCTATATAAAGTTTTTGCACAAGTTTGCCTTCAGGTCCTGTTTGATGAGTTACTAAATTCATTCCTAAAATTTTACTTGCATAATCTTTTACCTCATCTAAATTCTTAGCGATTTTAACACCACCACCAAGACCACGGCCTCCTGCATGAATTTGAGCTTTAACTGCCCAAACACTACCGCCTAATTCTTTAGCATTAGCCACAGCTTCATCTACGCTAAATGCAACTTTTCCCTTTAAGGTAGGGATGCCATTGTCTACAAAAATTGCTTTTGCTTGATACTCATGTATGTTCATTTATTCTCCTTTATATTGATATTTGATTAAAGATTTTTCTAATTTGTCTTTTTCTTGCAAACTAAGATCCATTTTCATGATTTCAATCACACCTTCAAGTCCTAATCTTGCCATAACTCCCAAGGCTTTGTTTTGCACTCCAAATTCTCCATGTAAAATCACACTCATAGGTAAAAACTCGCCACTTCTTATAGACTCAAGCATTCTTATACAAGCACTAGCAGGGGCTAAATAAGCTGAAGTTTTAAGATGTTTGATTACTTTAGCTCCACCTGTTTTAACTTCATTTTCTAAATCCTCAAATTCTTCTTCATTTAAAAATTCGCTTATATTTTTATTTTTAACACTTGCGTAAGATTTTACCAAAACCATATCATCATTATGAAAACCAATAAGTCTTGTATCCACTCTTGACATTTTGACATTAAGTTTTTTGGCAAGTTCATACTTAAATCTTGCATTGTCTAAAACACCCGCCATGGCTATAATTTTCTTTGATGAAAAAATCCCGCTTTCATAAAGAGTATTAAGTAGAAAATCCACAGGATTAGTTAAAATAATAAAAAGCGGATCTTCTGTAAAATCTTTAATTTTTTTAGCACAATCAAGCATAATGCTTGTATTTAACTGAAGCAATTCTTCTCTACTTTGCCCATCTTTTCTAGCAAAACCTGCACTAAAAAGCACTATATCTGAATTTTTGGTATGAGTATAATCTTTAGTGCAAAGTAAATCTATATTTAAATTTAAAGCAGCTATGCTTTGAGTAAGCTCTAGTTCTTTTGCGTAAAGCAAATCCTCGTTAATATCTACTAAAACAATTTCATTTGCTATTTCTCTTAAAATCAAAGCATAAGCTACGCTTGAACCTACATTGCCAGCCCCTATAACAGTGATTTTCATCTTTGTCCTATTTTTTCTAAAATAGCGTTAAAAGTTGCACTTGGACGCATGATTTTATTTGCTTTTTCATCATCAAATTTATAATACCCACCCAAATCCACTTTCACACCTTGTGCATCGTTAAATTCGGCTCTGATTTTTTCTTCATTAGAAGAAAGCTCTAGGGCAATATCTTTAAAAAAGCTTTGAAGCTCCATATCACTTGCCTGTCTTGCTAAATGATTTGCAAAATACATTGCTAAATAAAAATGACTTGTTCTATTATCATCTTCTTTGACTTTTCTTGATGGAGCTTTATTATTTTCAAGCCATTCGCCTATAGCCTCATCAAGACATTCTGCTAAAACCTTAGCTTTATGATTGCCACACTTATTTGCATAAAATTCCAAACTTGCTTGCAAAGCCAAAAATTCACCCAAACTATCCCAACGCAGATGATTTTCTTCGACTAATTGTTCTACTTGTTTAGGTGCTGAACCCCCTGCTCCTGTTTCAAACATAGCTCCACCATTTAACATAGGCACAACAGAAAGCATTTTTGCACTTGTTCCAAGCTCTAAAATAGGAAAAAGATCGGTTAAATAATCCCTTAAAACATTACCCGTGATAGAAATAACATCTTTACCTTCTCGGATTAACTCTAAACTTCTTAAACAAGCTTCTTTTGGAGTTAAAATGGCTACATTTTTACCCTTTTCTTTTAAACGATTTTGTACCAAAGTTATCATGATTTTATTACTAGCTCTTTTGCTATCTAACCAAAAAATAGCTTCGGCTCCACTAAGTTCTGATCTTTCTATACCTAAATCAATCCAATTTAACACTGCATCAAATTTAGCCTGATTAGCTCTATAAATATCACCTTTTCTAACCTTATGTTCTAATAAAACTTTACCGTTAGAAACTATTTTAAAAGTTCCTTCTTCTTTAGCCACAAAGGTTTTATCGTGCGATCCATATTCTTGAGCTTTTTTAGCCATTAAACCTACATTAGATACACTGCCAAGTTTTGAAGGATTTAAAGTACCATTTTTATGCAAATCTTCAATAACCGCCTCATAAATAGTTGCGTAAGTTTGATCAGGAATTACGGCATTTGTGTCCTTTTCCTTACCTTCCTTATCCCACAATCTTGCGCCATTTTTAAGCATTGCAGGCATAGAAGCATCAACGATAACATCGCTTGGAACATGAAGATTTGTAATGCCTTTATCTGAATTTACCATAGAAATATCTGCAGATTTAGCTAAAATTTCACTGTATTTTTTTAAAATTTCATCTTTTTTGCTTGAATTTTCGATCTTACTTAAAAGCTCACTTAAACCATTATTTGGATTAATGCCTAATTTTTCAAATTCATCTTGAAATTCGATAAATAATTCTTTAAAAAATACTTTTACCGCATAACCAAAAAGTATAGGATCACTTACTTTCATCATTGTAGCTTTTAAATGCAAAGAAAAAAGCACATCATCATCTTTGCTTGCTTTAATTTCTTTTGCATAAAATTCCTGAAGTTTTTGCACATCCATAAAAGTAGCGTCTAAAATTTCATTTTTTTCAAGTTTTAAGCCCTCTTTTAAAATTTCTTTTTTACCATCAACGCTTGTAAATTCTATATTAGCCACACAATCTTGATCGATTAAAACCGCTTTTTCATTAGAGAAAAAATCCCCTTCTTTCATGTAAGAAACACGAGTTTTTGAGTTTGGATTAAACTCAACCACACGATAAGGATTGTTTTTTGCATAGTCTTTTACCGCTTTTGTTGAACGACGATCTGAATTTCCTTGTCTTAATACAGGATTAACCGCTGAACCTAAAACTTTTTGATATTTTGTTTTAATTTGCAATTCTTCATCATTTTTTGGCTCATCTGGGTAATTTGGTAACATATAACCCTTATCTTGCAATTCTTTAATCGCCGCCTTAAGCTGAGGAATAGAAGCTGAAATATTTGGGGTTTTAATAAGATTTGCATCCGATCTTTTGACAAGCTCGCCTAAAAGCTCTAAAGCATCTTCACATCTTTGTTCCTCTTTTAAATACTCACTAAAAGTAGCTAAAATCCTTCCAGACAAAGAAATATCCGAGGTTTTTACTCCTATATGTGCCCTACTTAAAAAAGCTTTCACTATAGGCAAAAACGAATAAGTCGCAAGAGCTGGCGACTCATCTGTTAAGGTATAAGTAATTTGCATTTTTAGTCCTTTAAAATACTTATTTTTATTTTCATTTTTAAGTATATTACAAATAAAAAAAAATGCAAGAGTAAGTTTAAAGTTTGTTTTAGTTTTCAAACAAACTTTAAATATTTTTAATTAAGTAAATTAGCAGGAAGTTGTATGATATTTTTAATAAGATTAAAAGGGGTTTTTAGGGTATCTGTTAAAATTTCGGTATGAAATTTAGGGTCATCTATGCTTCCATCTATTTTTAAGTTTGTGCTAATTTCTTGATTTTTACCTAAAATTACATAATTTAAAATTGGAACCTTGGATATAGCTTCTGAAGCTGATTTTAAAGTTTTAAGCTCTAAACTAAAATCCACTGTATTTAATCTTAAATTTGCTGATCCTAAACCATATATATCTACACTATCACCATTTAAATTAATAGCCGAAACACTTAAAAGATCTTTTTTTCTATTAAAAATAATCTTTCCATCATGTAAGCTTAAACCTTTTTGATTAAAAGTTGGAGATTTAAACATCAATAAACTTGGTACAGTATCGATAAAGGAAATAAGCTGATTTATACCTTTTAAATCCTTCACATAAGTATTTTTAAAATCGATCTGTCCATCAAAATACTCCAATCCACTTCCTTTTATACTTAAGTTAAACACTCCATCTTGAACAGCTTGTTTTTGTAAAAACTCATTTAAATAATTATCATCAATATTGCTAACGTTTAAATTTAAATCATTAGAAGAATAATAAAGATCAAATTTTGCATTTCCTCTAGAACCTTTAAGATCTAAAGCATTGCCTTTTAAATCAGCTTCTACTCTATCAAAAGCCAAAGTTTTATTAGAATCTGCCAAAATTAAAGCTACATTTGCTCCACCAAAACTAATATTTTGGGTATTAGTAGCAATATCAAATGTTGAATTTGAAGAGTTGGAATGTTTTCTATAAATATAACTTAAATTTTTTAAATGAATTTCTTTATTATCAGAACTTATTTTAGCACTTGCTGTATCACTTTGAGTATGAATTTCCATAATGCCCTTATTTTTTACAATATCAAAGCTATCATTTTCATAAGGAGTTTGACCGTTGATAAGTAAATTATTTTTAAAATAAGCATCATTAACACTTGCATTAAAATCTTCAAAATTTAAAGTTTTATAATAAACATTTTTAGCATTGATAAACCCAAGCTTTTTAAGTAATGGAGAAAATGAAAATAAAATCTTAGGATTATTAAGATTAGCCTCAAGTCCATCTTTAAAATTTAAAATCAAATTCCACTGAGGAATGCTAATGTTAACATTTTGCGAATAATCTAATTTTACTTCTACATTTTGATTTTTTAAATCTAAAAGCTCTGCATTGTCAAAATAAAGCCTTGAAATCTGAGTATTGAAATTTCCTTGCTGTTTTTGTAAGTCAAATTTAGCATTAAAATCAGCTTCTAAAAAGCCATTTTTAACACTGGCATTTTCTATATTTAAATCATTTTGATTTAATTTTACAAATGCTTTTGTAATATTAAAATCAGCCAAAGAAATACTAGCATTCTCTAAAGCTAAAATACCACTATAAGAAATTTCACCCTTATCATGAAAATCAATTTTAAGCTCCAAATCACTTTTAATTTTTCCGCTTTTTTGATAAAAAGGTAGTGAAAAATGATAATCCTCTAAAGCTTTAGCAAGTTTTTCGTCAAATTTTAGATTATCAGACTTAATGCGCAAATAAATCCCAACTTTTTTTTCATCAAACAAATCATATAGATAAACCTTACTAGAACTTAAATCAGCACCATTATAGAAAGCTTTATTAAAGACAAAATCGAGCTTTTGTTTGTTTAAATTTAAATCGAGTTTTGGAATTTCAATAGCATTCATTTTATCATCCAAGCGAACTTTGACATTATTAACATAACCTGATGCACTAATATTGTCTAAATAATAATTATCTTTAGTAAAATCTATAAAGCCCTGCAAATAATCTAAATGATAAAATTCTCCCTTAGCCCTATATGCTACCCAAAGATTTAAACTCTGCGGAAGTTCTATTCTTTTATTAACTCTTTTAAAAATTTCCGTAATATTTCTAATGTTTAAATCTTCTATTTTATAAGCTAAATTTTTATCTTTGTAAGAGATGCTTGCGTTAAAGTCAAGCAATTCTCCACTTGCTCTACCTTGAAAATAATAAAACTCGCTCTTAGTATTGATACTTAAATTTCCATCAATACTTAAATCATAATCTTTTAATAAAAGTTTTTTAATATCAGCTATAAGTTCTTTATTTTGACGCTGTAATGTTAATTTTAAAAACAATAAATCATTATCTATAAAAAATTCATTATCTTTAAATAAAATACGCACATGATTATCTTTTATATTTAAATTTTGTATATCAATCTCTTTAACAAAAGTATATAGATATTTTAAATTTTTTGTTATTTTTAAAATCTCTGTTGAAGCATTATCAGAAGAGTGGGTTTGTGATGAAATTTCGGAATTTTGAGTCTCATTTATAGTGATATTTTTTGCTCGTACAATTAATTTTTTATCTAATTTAATATATAATTGTTCCAATTTTAAAAAATCAAATTGGATACTAGAGATGACAATTCCATTTTTAAGCACTATAAACAAAGCTAATATAAGCACAACAAAAAATACAACAATATATAAAATTTTCTTTTTCATACGCAACTTCTTTTTGATATTTATTTTGGGGATTTTTTATTATCTAACTCAGCCTTTAAAAAGCAATTCTGTGGTATTTATTCCCCAAGGTTCAATTTCTCAAATTATAACATATTTAAAGCAAAATAAATATCAGATGAGTAATATTGATAAATATATTTTATTTTTTTTAGGACACCCTCAATCAGGCTGGATCAACATAGGTACAAAAGATTTAAATAGAGCTGAATTTCTACATAAACTCACTATTGCTAAAGCAGCACTTCAAACCATTACTCTTATCCCAGGAGAAACAAGCGTAATCTTTCTAGAACAAGCAGCCAAACAACTTGGACTTGATAAAGATATACTTTTAAAAGAATTTCAAGCTCAAGCTCCTTATGATGAAGGAGTTTTTTTACCAGAAACTTATAAAATCCCGAAAGGCATTACAGAAAATCTACTCATTCAAATGCTTTTAAACCATGCTGAAATTTCCAATAAAAAAACTTCTGAGAAAATTTTTGGTGATTATAATCCAAAAAAATGGCACCAATATATCATCATCGCTTCTGTAATACAAAAAGAAGCTGCTAATGACAATGAAATGCCTATAGTTGCAAGCGTAATTTACAATCGACTTAAAAAAGGTATGAAACTTCAAATGGATGGAACTTTAAATTATGGAATTTATTCCCATGTAAAAGTTACCCCACAAAGAATAAGACAAGATAATAGCTCTTATAATACCTATAAATTTACAGGATTGCCTAAAGAAGCGGTTTGTAATGTTTCTTTAGCTGCTATTCGTGCAGCTATTTTTCCTTTAAAGACAGATTATTTATATTTTGTGCGTGATAAAAATACTGGAGTTCATATTTTTAGCACAAATATAGATGATCACAATAAAGCCATAAATTTACAAAAAGGAAAATAATTTTTGATATTTTTATACAAAATAGTTAAATTGGAACAGTATTTGCTTATTAATATTAAAAATTATAAAAAGGATAAAAAATGATTAACCCATTTAAATCAAAAGAACTGGTCACTGGTGCTTTAGCGGGTAGAAATCTAAGAAATCAACTCATCAATGCCAATCTTGCAAATGTTGATACTCCTTTTTATAAAGCAAGAGATATTGAATTTGAAACAGCTTTGGTAAATCGTGCAAATGAAATTTTCAAAAAAAATGATAATAAAGAATTGCAATTAGCCGTAACTGAAGAAGAGCATCAAAAACCTTGGAAATTCCCTGATCCTAGTAAATCTACTATTTACTTAAGAGATGGTCATTTAGCAAGAAATGATGCAAATACTGTTGATCTAGATGTAGAAACCACAGAAATGAGTAAAAATACAGTTATGATAACAGCTCTTGATGGAGTTTTAAGAAGACAAAGCAATATCTTTAGTTCTATACTTGATGCAAGCTCTAAATTAAGTTAAAGGTAAATTATGGCATACTTAAGTGATTTTGATATTAGTGGTTATGGTTTAAGTGCTCAGCGTTTTAGAATGAATGTTATTAGCTCTAATATAGCTAATGCAAACACTACAAGAACAGCTGAAGGTGGGCCTTATAGAAGACGCGAAGTGATCTTTAAAGCAACAGATTTTGATAAGCTTTTAAATGAGCAAATTAACAAAGATAATAATTTTTTAAAATATGAAAATCCTTTAAATGATCCAAGTTCGCCAGAAGAAGCTAAACCTGCTATTCAAAGTGTTGTAGTGGATAAAGTGGTCAGAGATGACAAAGATTTTCGTATGAAGTATGATCCAAGCCATCCTGATGCAAATGCTGAAGGTTATGTAGCGTATCCAAATGTAAACCCTGTTATTGAAATGGCAGATTTGATTGAAGCTACAAGAGCTTATCAAGCCAATGTAAGTGCTTTTACAAGTGCAAAAACTATATCTCAAAGTGCGATTGATTTATTAAGAGGATAATAAAAAATGAACAATATTAATGATTTAAGATTAAATAATAATATTTCAAATACCAACAAAAGTCAAAATTCCACAGGAATTGGTGATGAATTTGCCAAGATGCTTAAAAATGAAATCAATGATTTAAATAAAGCACAAGAAAGTGGAGAAGCTGCAATGACAGACATTGCCACAGGACAAGTAAAAGATTTACATCAAGCAGCTATAGCTATCACTAAAGCTGAAAGCAGCATGAAATTTATGCTAGAAGTAAGAAATAAAGCAATCAGTGCTTATAAAGAAATCACAAGAACTCAAATTTAAACCCTAATGCAAGAATATAAAAAAAATAGGGTTTCAAAAGTTGCCTTTGCCTACTGCATGGCACTTTTGTTTATGATTATTTTTATCAGCTCTACTTTTTTTCTTACATCAAAACGTCATATACCTAACACTGAAAAAGATCAATACGCTCTTGCTCTAAGAGGATCGATTATAACCAAAGATAATTTTACTATCACAAGTTCTAAACAAATTTATCGTGCTGAAATTGATCTTAGAAGCATTAACAAAGATAAATTTGATCTATTTTTAAAGCTTTTTCAAATTTATAGTGGGATAAGTAACGATCAAGTAGCAGATATTAAAAAAAGAATGCAAAATCAAAAAAAACGCTCTTATAATTTTGTTCTTTTACAAAACTTAGACTCCAAGCAAGCAAGCTACCTTAAAGATCTTGCTAAAAAACTTTATATACAAGGTTTTTTCAAAGCTTTTACAAATAACTCAGGAAGAGTTGAAACAAGAGGATTAAATATCATCGAACATGAAGAAGATAGAATTTACATGTCAAAAGATTCTTTTACTCCTATTATCGGTTATACTAAAATGATATTAGATCCAGAAAGTGGAATTTTAAAAAATATAGGAGTTAAAGGTTTAGAAAAATACTACGATGCATGTCTAAGCCCTGTTCAAAATGAAAAAATTCAAGGACTTAAAGATATAGGTGGAAATATTATTTTAAATCTAAATTCACTACAACAAAAAAAGATCAATGGTTGTGATTTATATTTAAATCTTTCTTTAAAACTGCAAAAAAGTATAGAGAAAGCTATAGATCAAAGAAATGAGGATTTAAAAGCCAATGAAATCATCGTTGGGGTAATGGAAAGTAAAACAGGAAGAATTTTAGCTCTAGCAAGCTCAAGGCGTTATGACCCACAAAATCGCGGAAAGGATCTATCAGTTCTTAATGCAAGCGCTATAGAATACGGCTATGAAGCAGGTTCTGTTATCAAACCTTTTATCTTTACAACAGCCTTAAGACTTGGTAAAATAAAAATGGATGAAGTGATTAATACTTATGGCGGTTCTTACAAGCTAGGACGTTTCACCATCAAAGACGATCACAAAATGGACAAAATGACTATGGAGGAAGTTATAAGATATTCTTCAAATATAGGCATGATACAAATTGCTAAAAGGCTTAACAATATAGAAATCGTATCAGGACTTAAAATATTTAAATTTGGCGAAAAAAGTGGTATTGATCTACCCTATGAACAAAAAGGAGAAATTCCAAATCCTAAGCGCTTAAGAGATATAGAAAAATCTGTTTTAAGTTATGGTTATGGACTTAAAACAACCTTTATACAACTCCTTGCAGCTTATAATGTTTTCAACAATGATGGGTTTTATATCACACCACGTTTAGCTGAAAAATTCTATCAAAATGGACGCTTTACAAATCTTGATGATGATGTAAAAAAAGAAAAAATTCTTTCTAGCGAAGCCGCTAAAACGATGCAAAATGTTCTTATAAATGTTATAGAAAAAGGAACAGGAAAAAAGGCAATTACACAAGGTATTATTGCAGGAGGTAAAACAGGAACGGCAAGAATAGCCGAAAGACAAGGTTACACCTCAAATCGCTACAATGCATCCTTTTTTGGTTTTGCAAATGATTTAAATCACGCCTATACCATAGGAGTTCTCGTAAGACATCCTACTAAACCTTATAGTTATTATGCTGCACAAAGTGCTTTGCCTATGTTTAAAGATGTTGTTGATATTTTAATCAATGAAGAATTTCTAACGCCTATACAAGACAATAACCAAACTAGCACAAACAACTAGTTTGATATATCTTTAGAAAATATCACCTCAACAGCACCTATAAGTTCTTCAGCAATCTTAGCAGCAAAAGTTGTATCATTAAGTATTGAAATTCCTTCAGCTGTTGTGATTTTTCTTACTGAAATAAGATGTTCAACATTGCTCAAGGTTAAAGTATCGATTTCTTTTAAAATTTCTTTTCCTTTTTGAAGATTTTTAATAATCAAATAAAGCTTTTCACGATCTTCAACAACTCTAAGCTCTTCGATACTTCTTAAAAGCTCTCCTAAATTCGATCTAATTTTATTGTACTCTAAAGCCAAAAATTCATTAGAAGAACTAGAATATTTCTTAATATTTGCTTGGATAATTTTTAAATTTTTAGTTGTTTCGGCTAAATTTTTAGCTGCCATCTTAAAGGTAAAAATTTTATGATTCTTTGTTTCATCGTTAATATAAACTTGTGCTTTAGTTGAAAAATCGATAATAGCTTCAAAAAGAACCTTTATCCTAGTTTGATACAAATAGTCCAAATCCACATTTTTACTAAACCACTTTTTATTTTCTAAAATTTCTTTAAAACTTTTATCACTTTGTATATCTTTACGACTAAAACCTATAGCATGAGCAACAACTGCATAGGTATTGTTATAAAGATGCTCGCTTTCTTTCCTTAAAGCTTCGATGGCTGTGTCACTAAATTTAACCAAACTAATCAAGATATAAAGGCTTGTCTTTATTCTTATCTTTAGGAGCTTTTACTATTTTATTTAAAAAAACAATTTAAGGAGTAAAGAATGAAAAAAACGCAACACCAATTAAATTAAACAAAGTGTGAAATAATGCCACTTTCAAAGCTATATCTTCTATGTTTAACGCAATGGATAAAAAATTAAGAAATGTATAAAATAAGGAAAAATAAGCACTATTAAAAAAGCTATACCAAAATTAAAAATACAATTTGCAAACGCTAATTTCTTTCCTTCAATATTGGTACTTAAAGAAGCTAAAACAGCCGTTACAACTCCTCCAACACTAGTACCCAAAGTTGCTGCTAAGGAATTTTCCAAACTGATTTGTTGTGCAAGTAAAGCAGCGACAATAATAGCCATTATAACTGTGCTTGATTGTATAACTCCTGTAAGCAAAGCACCTAATCCTAAAAAACAAAAACTCCTTTAAAACCAGCAAAATCAAAACGAGAAAGATCAATTATATGTTTAAAATTTTCAAAACCACTTTTAATATAATCCACACCCAAAAAGAAAAAACCTATACCAATAAAAATATTACCCAAACCTTTTAAAATACTATCTTTTTGAAAGAAAAATAATACTCCAATAATCAAAAGCGGGATAGCCAACATTAAAATTTTAATATTTGTTAAACCAACAATCAGCCAAGAACTTGCCGTATTTCCTAAATTTACTCCAAAAATAATCCCTATGCCCGCACCCAAAGAAATAAGCCCTGCACTCAAAAAAGAAATCGTAACAATAGAAACTAAAATTGAAAATTGCATAATTAAAGTACTTAAAGTACCAAAAAGTATACTTTTTATCTTTGTATCGGTTGACTTCGCTAAAATTTTTTCAAGCAAACCACCACTAAAAGCTTTAAAACCTATACCTAAATTAGTCATTCCAATAAGAAGTATTGCCCACTCCTGCTAAAAGATTGGCAAGCTCGTCATAACGAATTAAAATAAAAATCAGAACTAAAGTAAAAATACTCCATGAAATAAATTTAAAATATTTTAAAGAATTTCTTTCCTCTTGCAATGCCTAACCTTTTAGTTTTTCAAATTCATTCATCAGAAATTCTCTTAAATTTTCGGCTTCTTCTTCACCTTTTTCTAGATACTCAAGCAATAAATTTTCTAATTCCTTTAAAAAAGAAAAAAGTTCATTTTGCCAGATACTATCGTTTTTATTGCTTAAATTCATGGTTTGTATGAAAGTCAACTCTCTGCTTAAATCCCCAAGTTTTTCTAAAAATTCATCTTTTTGATCAGAATTTTTTAATGCTAAATTAGTATTTTGGACATTTTCTTTAAATTCTCTGATTTTTTCATCGATTAAATCGCAAAATTTCGGATAAACATCCATTTTAATAGGCTCTAAAAGGGTTTGCTCGTCTATATTTAAAGTAAGCTTTTTAACAGCAAAATAAAGAGCTAAAAAAGACAAAGCTGCTATGAGTAAATAAATTCCTAGCATTAACAACCCTTAAGGGCTAGCATTCCGCCATCTAAATTGATGCTTTCAAGTCCCAATTTTTCAGCTATAAATTCAGCTGCAACCATGCTTCTATGGCCACTACGACAAATAAAAGCAAGTTTTTTACTTTCATCTCTTTTGCTTTGAAATTCATCTAAAAATTTAGCATTTAAAAGCCTTTGATTATCATATAAAGCCACACATTGCGCATTAGGTAAAATACCCTCTTCCCATTCTAAAGGAGTACGCACATCAAAAATTTGATATGCGTTTAAATCTTGCTTTGTCCAAAGACTTGCAGGGATATTTTCTATCATGAAAAAGCCTTATTGATAATTTTTGTAAGACTTGCATTAAATTCAGCAGGATTATCCACTCCCATACCTTCGCTTAGTTTTGCCATATTTAAAACTAGGGTTGCTATATCTGCACTAAAACTTTCGTTGTTTTTAAGACCTGTAAAAATAGCATGTTTTGGATTGATTTCTAAAATAGGTTTGAAATTTTGTTCTTGACCCATTTGTTTTAAGAGTTGTTGCATAGCAAAATCAGGTTTATTTTTATCATAAACTATACAACTTGGACTATCTTTTAAACGACTGGTTAGTCTTACATCTTCAACTTGATCTTTTAGAAGTTCTTTAAATTTAGCTACAAGTGGAGCAAAAGTATTTTTTTCTTCATCGCTTAGTTCATTTTTATCTTCTACTTGATTAATAGCTACAAATTTCAAACCTTCAAATTCTAGCATAGGAGTTACCAAAGAATCAATCTCATCATCCATGAGTAAAACTTCTATATTTTTTTGTTTATACTCTTCAAGCAAAGGAGAGGTTCTTAATAAACTTTCATTATTTCCTGCTATATAAAAAATTTCCTTTTGTTCGCCTTGAAGGTCATTTTTATACTCTTCTAAAGAGCGTAAATTTTCACCTTTGGTGCTTTTATAAAGCATGAGTTTTAAAAGACTGTCTTTTTCTCCGCCAAAACCATAAAGTCCTTCTTTTAATACCTTGCCAAAGGTTTTAAAGAAAGATAAGTATTTTTCTTTATCATTGTTTTTAAGTTTTTCAAGTTCACCTAAAATCTTTTTAACGCTAGCTTCTTTAACACCTTTTAAAATTTGATTTTCTTGTAAAATTTCACGACTTACATTAAGTGGTAAATCTTCTACATCGATAATCCCCCGCACAAAACGCAAATAAGTTGGTAAAAGTTCTTTATCGTCATCGCTGATAAATACGCGTTTTACATAAAGTTTTAAGCCGCTTTGATAATCCACACGGAATAAATCAAAAGGTGCATTTTGTGGTATGAAAAATAAGGAATTGTATTCTAATTTTCCTTCGCTTTTAGTGTGAAGATAAAGTAAAGGTTTGTTTGAATCATGAAAATTTTGCTCATAAAATCTTTCATAATCTTCTGCTTTAAGGCTTGATTTTTGTATTCTCCATAAAGCATTGGCTTTATTGATTTGAGAAATTTTAAGTTCAGTTTTTCCTTCTTCTTCGCCCTCTTTAGCAGGAGTAAATTCTTCTTTTTCCATGAAAATTGGAAATTGAATATGATTAGAATATTTTTCTATAATGCTTTCGATTTTATAAGTATTAGCAAACTCATCATCTTTTAAATATAAAGTAATGCTTGTTCCTTGTTCTTCTTTGCTTGCGTCATTAATCTCATAACCATTTGCATCGGAACTCCAAAGATAAGCTTTATCATCTAAAGCTTTTTTACTTAAAACTTCAATTTTGCTAGCCACCATAAAAGCAGAATAAAAACCTACTCCAAATTGTCCTATGAGTTGAGAATCTTTTTTAGCATCACCGCTCAAATTTTCTAAAAAGCTTTTAGTGCCGCTTTTTGCTATGGTTCCAAGGTTGTTGATAAGATCATCTTTATCCATACCTATACCATTATCACTAATACTTAAAGTTTTTTTATCTTTATCAATTTTGATTTCAATTTTAGGTTCAAATTTTAAGCTTTTATATTTATCATCACTTACGCTTAAAAAATTAAGCTTATCTAAAGCATCGCTTGCATTTGAAATAAGTTCTCTTAAAAAAATTTCTTTATTAGAATATAAAGAATGTATCATAAGCTGTAAAAGCTGATTGACTTCGGTTTGAAATTGCATTTTAACTTCCTTTGTAATTTTTTAAAGTGGTATTTTAGCAAAAAATACAAATTCTAAAGTAAATTTAAAGATTTATTTGAAAATTATAAAACCAAGCCATGCGGCAAATAAGCAAAGAAAGACATTTAAGATAATATTTAACGCAAAATGAAGATAATTTCCACTTTGCAAAAGAAGTAAATTTTGATAAGAAAAAGTAGAAAAAGTTGTAAAAGCTCCTAAAAAACCTGTACTTATAAAGCTTTTAAGTAAAGGAGATAAACCTTTATTTTGTGCATAAGAAAACAAAAGTCCTATGATAAAAGAACCCAAAACATTAACAAAAAGAGTTCCAAGGCTGATAGAATAAGGAAAAAATTTATTCACTAAATTAATAGAAAACATTCTTAAGATTGCTCCTATAAATCCCCCAAAACCAACAACTAAAAGGGTATTTAGCAAAGCTTAGCTCTTTCTTGATCGAGTAATTCTTGCATTTTTTTTCTGGTGTTTTCAAGCCATTTTTCATCATTTGTATCGACTAAATCCATACAAATGATTTTAAGTACTCCGCTGCTTGCACTAAAACTTTTTGTGTCTAAAATTTTTGCAGAATCCACAATTAAAATAGGTTGAACTTTAAGATTTAATTTTTCACTTAAAATTTTTGCTCCACTTTGAAATTTAAGCATTTTTTCATTTTTAGATCTAGTTCCTTCTGGAAAAATAGCCAAAACCCTATCTTCACTAATTCTTTCTTTTGCTTCTTTTAAAACTCGTACCAAATCACGCGGATTTTTTCTATCTATACAAAGAAGTTTTGGTTTTTTCATAGTAACTTTGAAAATAGGAATTTCTCCTAATTCTTTTTTGGCAATCCAGCATAAATTTTTAGGATATAATTCTTCTAAAGCGATGATATCTAAAGCACTTTGATGATTCATTAAAATCATCTGAGCTTGTGGATTAAAAGCACCAATGATTTCTTGTTTATAAGAGATAGTATATCTTTGAAATTTAGCCCAAATTTTGCGGATTTTCCAAAGTGTGTTTTGAGATTTTGTAAAGCAAAAACAAAAAATCACCAAAGCAACACTTAAAACAAAAAAAATCCAAAAATAAAGAGCTTTAATTTTTTTGTAAATCATCTTTATTAACCCAACCTATTTTTCCATCAGAAAACAATACTTTAATATAATTTTGTCTTTTGCCCAAAACTTCTACTTTTTCATCTGCATTTGCCGTATAAAAATAAGTTGAAGGCTCTGTAGGTAAAATTTTAGCCCTAGAACCAGCCTTGATAATTGCATTTTGAGTATTGGTATCTACAAGAAAACTAAGTGCAAAACAAACAACTGCCAAAGCCAGAATAATGTAATTTTTTCTCCATACAAATAAAGCTCCAAATAAAACCGCTAAAAACCATAAGGTATATTGTTTATAAATATTTAAGTCTTTATTTACAGGATTTAAATCACTCTGAGTACTAATCTCATCGTCACTAATTTTTAATTTTAAATTTATATTTTCAAGCTTTTTACTGTCCTTATTGAAATACGAAAATTCAAAATTTGTTTTACTTAATGGCAAAATAGCATAATAAAAAGCGCTAGAAGCATTAAAATCCCCTTTTAAATTTTCAATACCTTGCTTTTGAATTCCTTCTATAAAAAAGCTTTTAAGATTTGTATTGGTTGCGTTTAGTTCTATCATCATAATGATATTAGCATCATCAAAATAACTCGCTTTAACTTTTTTAATTTCCAAAGAACTTGCCACAAGGTGTGAAAAATCTTTATTGAATAAAGTATTTTCAAATTTGATAGGATTAAGATTGATATCAGCCTCTTGAAAAGCTTCATTATTTCTAAGAAGTTTGATAGAAATTTTACTCAAACTAGCATTTGAATTTTTGGCTTCAAACCATAAAGTTGTTTTATATTCATTGTTGATAAATTCCCATTTTGCATCTGGATTCAAAAAAGATAAGTTAGTTTTTTCTACGCTTATGTTAAAATCAAATTTTATATTTTCCGTAGTGCGAGCATAGATCGTAATAGGAAAAACTTCTCCAACATATACTCTACTTGGATATTCATCATTTGTAAGAACCAAACTCCCTTTGGCTACAAAAGGATCATCTACATTGCTTTCAAAGTCATTGTTTTCATCACTTGGCGGAATATTTTGATAAATTTTTTGTTCTTCTTGGGGTAATTTTTGTAATTCTTTTTGCATATTTTCATCTTGGCCGCTAAATACAGAAATTTCACCCCTGCCAAACAATACAACAATGCTAAAAATTAAAGTTAATAAAATTTTCAAGTAAAAAGCCTTTAAGCATTTTTAAACCTACATCATTACCTAGAACTTTTTCACAAGCACGCTCAGGATGGGGCATGAGTCCAAAGATTTTTTTGTTTTCATCACAAATTCCTGCGATATCAAATACAGAACCATTTGGATTTGGCTCGTATTTTAGAATAATAAGATCTTTATCTTGCAATTCTTTTAAAGTAGTCTCATCAGCGTAATAATTTCCCTCTCCATGGGCAATTGGTAAATTAATAATTTCATCTTTTTTGAAATTTTTCAAAAAGGCATTATCATTAGAAACCACTCTTAAACTTTGGTTTTTTGAGATAAAGCTAAGATTGTTGTTATGCTTCATTGCACCTTTTAAAAGACCGCTTTCAAGTAAAATTTGAAAACCATTACAAATACCTAAGATATATCCTCCTTTTTTTGCATGATTAAAAACACCTTGCATAGCAGGAGCAAGTTTTGCAATAGCTGCGCATCTTAGATAATCTCCATAAGAAAATCCTCCTGGTAAAACAACTAAATCTGCATCAAATTCTTTTTCTTCATGCCAAACAATCTGCGTCTTTACTCCAAGTTTTTCAAAGGCATAAGTTGTATCAAATTCACAATTTGTCCCTGGAAATCTAATAATAGCAACTTTCATTTTATTCTTTCTCAATTATAAGCTCATAATCTTCAATGACGCTATTTACCAACAACTCTTCACACATTTTTTTTACTTGTTCTTTGGCTAATTTTTCATCTTTCTCATCAAGAGAAATTTTGATTTGTTTTGCTATTTTTACTTCTTTAACACTATTAAAATTTAAAGAATGCAAAGCTTTTTCCACCGCTTTGCCTTGTGGATCTAAAACCCCATTTTTTAAAGAAATATTTACAATAACTTCCATATTTTTCCTTAATTTAATATTCTTTTTAAAACTTCTTCATAAGCCATTTTTACATTACCTAGATCTTGACGAAATCTATCTTTATCTAATTTTTCATTACTAAATTTATCCCAGAATCTACAACTATCAGGGCTTATTTCATCAGCTAAAACAAGCTCATTATCTTTAGTTAAACCCAGTTCGATTTTAAAGTCAATCAACCTTAAATTCTTATTGTCAAAAAATGGAGTTAAAATAGAGTTGATTTTCCTAGCCATATTTTTAATTTCACTAATTTGAGCTTCATTTTGCACTAAATTTAAAATCAAACAATGCTCATCATTGATAAAAGGATCGCCTAAGGCATCATCTTTAAGACAAAATTCCACCAAAGCAAAAGGTAGCACAGTGCCATCTTTAATGCCCAGTCTTTTTGTAAGAGAACCTGTTGCAACATTGCGTACTATAACTTCAATAGGAACAATTTTACATTTTTTAACCACTTGTTCTGTATCGCTTATAATTTCTACCAAATGGGTTTTAATCCCATTTTTTTCAAGCAAATGAAAAATTTCAGTACTGATTTTACAGTTTAATGCACCTTTTCCACTTTCATTGCCTCTTTTTTCTGCATTAAAAGCAGTTAAATCATCTTTAAACTCACTAATTAGTAAATTTTCATCATCAGTTTTGAAAAGTTTTTTACCTTTTCCTTCATAAAGCATTTCTTTTTTTGTCATTTTATTGTCCTTGTTTGATATTTAAAATTTTAATAGTATCAATAGCTGATTTTAACTGTGCGTCATCATTGATTTGTTTTTGACTGATTAGATTTTTATTGTCTTTATTTTCTTGTTTATCTTCTTTTTTATTTTTATCTATTTTTTCAAGCTCACTTTCTAAATGTTGTTTTAAGTCGCTTTCTTTTATAGAAAAACCATCTTCTTGAGTATTTACTTTACCTGGAAAAACTTCAATATCAGGTTTTACACCCACTGCTTGAATAGTACGCCCGCTTGGAAGATAATATCTTGCAATAGTAAGCCTTAAAGCTTCAGTTTTATTAATAGGTATGATTTGCTGAACACTACCTTTTCCAAAAGTATTTTCACCCACAATAACACCGCGTTTAAGATCTTGTAAAGCTCCGCTTACGATTTCACTTGCACTAGCACTTCCACCATTTACAAGCACAACCAAAGAAGCATTAGAAATTTTGTTTTTAGGATCGGCTTTATATTCTTGATTTTCACTTGCGATGCGTCCTTTTTGAGAAACAATAACACCTTTATCTACAAATAAATTTACAAGTCCTATGGCTTGATTTAAAAGTCCACCAGGATTATTTCTAAGATCTAAAATAACTCCTTTAACATTAGGATATTTTTTAAGTTCTTTACTTGCCACATCTACAACATTTTTATCAAAATTTGCAACCCTAAGATAAAGAATGTTTTCATTTTCTATCATTTTTGCATAAACACTTTCTATCTTAATAATTTCTCTTATAAGTGTAACATCAAAAGGTTTTGTTGCACCTTTTCTAAAAATAGTTAAAGTGATTTGAGTTTTTGGCTTACCACGCATTTTATCTACAGCATCATTGAGATTAATTCCTAAAGTGGCCTCATCATTAATTTTTAAAATAATATCTCCTGATTTTATCCCTGCTTTATCTGCTGGTGTTCCTTCTATAGGAGAAACAACTGTTAAAGCACCATCTTTCATACCTACGGTTATACCAAGGCCACCAAATTCGCCATTGGTTTGAATTTTCATATCATTAAAATCTTTTTCATTTAAAAAAGAAGAATGCGCATCAAGATTGCTTAAAAGTCCTGATAAAGATTTATCCACCAAATCGCTGATATTTTGATCATCCACATAGTATTGCTCTACTATGGCAAGAGTTTTTGTAAGCTTATCTAAAGCTTCTAGGCGTTTTTGAACCTGCTCTTCTTTTTGATCAACTTTAGCTTGTAAATGACTTGTTAAAAATAGACATAAAATGAAAGTAGTGGCAAAGCCTGCAAGACCCGCAAAAAATCGTTTTGTTTTCAAAATAAGCTCCATCATTGAGTTTTAGTTTAAAGAGTAAATTTTAATAAAAATTGCTTAAAAATTCGTAAATAAATTTAAATTCTTAAAAATATGTTAAAATAGACTAAAAATTTCAAAAAGAAAGTTAATACAATGTGCCAAGAAAAACATACTCATACACATTCTCAAAAACATCTTAAAGCAGTTTGCAATCGTCTAAGTAGAACCATAGGACATTTAAGCGCTATTAAAAGAATGGTTGAAAATGACAAAGACTGTAGTGAAATTTTAATCCAGCTTGCTGCCGTAAAAGCCGAAGTTAACAATACTGCAAAAGTAGTTTTAAAAGAACATTTAGCTCATTGTATGGTACACGCCGTAGAAGAAAATGATATTCAAAGTATAGAAGAATTAAACAAGGCTATAGATATGTTTATGAAATAATCTAAAATTAGTCATTTGTCCTATTATTTAAAAAATTTTACTCAATTAACTTGACATTATATGACTAAAGTTATATAATAGCAAGTCTATAAACTAAATAAAGGATAAAACATGGCAAATATACAAGATTTTTTAACTGATAATATGCTTTCAAACCTTGAAAGTGCAGCATCTTTAGCTATACATTCTAAAAATAATGAAGTTGTACCTTTACATCTTTTATGGGCTTTAAGCGTAGATAGTACAAGTATTTTAAATCAAATTTTAAATAAATTAAATATTTCTAAAGAAGCCTTAGAGCTTGAAATTAAAAGCAGAATTTCAAAACTTGCAACGAGTTCAAATGTAAACCGTGAAAATATACGCTTTTCCAATGAACTTATAAATTCATTAGAAAATGCTAAAGGATTAATGAGTGCTAATGGAGATAGTTATTTAAGTGTGGATACTTGGCTTATAAGTGAAAGTCAAAAAAGTCCTATTAAAGAAATTTTGGCGCAATTTTTAGATTTAAGAGAATTTCAAAAAGAGCTTGAAAGTCTAAGAGCGGGACGAAAAATGGATAGCAAAACAAGCGATGAAACTTTAGATAGCTTAAATAAATTTGGTATAGATTTAACCTTAAAAGCAAGCGAGGGTAAACTTGATCCTGTTATAGGCAGAGAAGAAGAAATCGAACGTTTGATGCAAATTTTAATACGTAAAACCAAAAATAACCCTATACTTTTAGGTGAACCAGGCGTAGGAAAAACAGCTATAGTAGAAGCTTTAGCACAAAGAATTATTAAAAAAGATGTTCCAAAATCTTTGCAAAATAAAAAAGTCATCGCTCTTGATATGAGTGCTTTAATTGCAGGTGCAAAATACAGAGGAGAATTTGAAGATAGATTAAAAGCTGTGGTTAATGAAGTGATAAAAAGTGAAAATATCATTCTTTTTATCGATGAAATTCACACTATAGTAGGAGCTGGAGCGAGTGAAGGCAGCATGGATGCGGCAAATATTTTAAAACCTGCTCTTGCAAGAGGTGAACTCCATACCATAGGCGCAACTACTTTAAAAGAATATCGTAAATATTTTGAAAAAGATGCAGCCTTGCAACGCCGTTTTCAACCTGTAAATGTAGGTGAGCCAAGTGTTAATGAGGCTTTGGCTATGTTAAGGGGTATAAAAGAAAAGCTTGAAATTCATCATAATGTAACCATAAATGATAGTGCTTTAGTAGCCGCAGCTAAACTTTCAAAGCGTTATATAGCAGATCGTTTTTTACCTGATAAGGCCATTGATTTAATCGATGAAGCTGCAGCTGAACTGAAAATGCAAATTGAAAGCGAACCAAGTTCTTTAAGAAAAGTACGCAAAGATATAGAAACTTTAGAAGTTGAAAATGAAGCTTTAAAAATGGAAAATGATGAAAAAAATCAAAAAAGACTCGATGAAATCGCAAAAGAACTAGCTAATTTAAAAGAAAAACAAAATGCCCTAAATTCACAGTTTGAAAATGAAAAAAGTGTTTTTGATGGCATAAGTGCTAAGAAAAAAGAAATTGATCTGCTTAAAAATGAAGCTTCTTTGGCTAAAGCTAGAGGTGAATTTCAAAAAGCAGCCGAGCTAGAGTATGGAAAAATTCCAAGTCTTGAAAAAGAAGTAGAAATTTTAGAAGATAAATGGAAAAAAATGAGTGAAAATGGAGTTTTACTTAAAAATCAAGTAGATGAGGATTTGGTTGCTGGAATTTTAAGCAAATGGACGGGTATTAGCGTGCAAAAAATGTTAACTTCTGAAAAACAAAAATTCTTAGAAGTGGAAAAACATTTAAAAGAAAGTGTCATAGGACAAGATAAGGCCTTAAGTGCTTTAGCTAGAGCCATTAAACGTAACAAAGCAGGGCTTAATGCGGACAATAAACCTATAGGAAGCTTTTTATTTTTAGGGCCAACAGGGGTAGGAAAAACACAATCGGCTAAAGCTTTGGCAAAATTTTTATTTGATGATGAAAAAGCAATGATTCGCTTTGATATGAGTGAATTTATGGAAAAACATAGTGTTTCAAGACTCTTAGGTGCGCCTCCAGGATATATAGGACATGAAGAAGGTGGAGAGCTTACTGAAGCCGTACGAAGAAAACCTTATAGCGTGCTTTTGTTTGATGAAGTTGAAAAAGCACATAAAGATGTATTTAATGTGCTTTTAGGGATTTTAGATGATGGTAGAGCAACCGATAGCAAAGGTGTAACAGTGGATTTTAAAAATACCATTATCATTCTAACTTCTAATATCGCCTCAAACGCTATTATGAATTTAAGCGGAAAAGAACAAGAAGATGCGGTAAAAAATGAGTTAAAAAATTTCTTTAAACCTGAGTTTTTAAACCGTTTAGATGATATTATCACCTTTAATCCACTTGGAAAAGATGAAGCTTATGAAATAGTCAAGCTTTTATTTAAAGATTTACAAATGAGCTTAGAAAACAAGGGAATAAAAGCAAGTTTAAGCGAAAATGCAGCCCTTTTAATCGCTAAAGATGGTTTTGACCCTGATTTTGGTGCTAGACCTTTAAGAAGAGCTATTTATGATCTTATAGAAGATAAATTAAGCGATATGATACTTGCTGATGAACTTCATGAAAATGATAGCATTATCATTGATGCAAAAGATGATGAAATAATCATCAAAAAAGCTTAATCATTTTGAAAGTAGATCTTTCTACTTTCAAAATATAATCTCGCTTTCATTAAATTTCATATTTGCTTTTGGTAATGGTGATTTGGTGGTATAATAAGCACTTTCTCCTTTATAATTTCCACGATAAACTCCATTAGGAATGCTAAATTTTCTAGTTGTATCAGGGAATTTTTCTATATATTGAGTTAAAAATTCTCTAAACACAGGAGCAGCTGTTCTAGCCCCACCTTCTGTATAACGCATAGGCTTGTTGTTATCATTTCCATACCAAATGATTGCTTCTATTTCAGGCGTAAGTCCACAAAACCAAGCATCAACACTTTTATTCGTTGTTCCTGTTTTTCCTGCTATTTCTATATCTTTTACTCTTGCATTACGCCCTGTGCCTTTTTCAACAACATTTCTCATCATATCTAAAACCAGAAAACTTTGCGCTTCATCGCTGACTTTACGCTCATTTGAGTTAAATTCCATGATGGTTTTACCAGTTTTATCCTGAACTTGTCTGATAATTTGAGGATCTTTAATCGTACCATAGTTCCCAAACATGGTATAAAATTTCGAATACTCCAAAGGAGAAATACCAAAACTTCCCAATACGATTGATAAATTAGGCGGTATATCTTTAAATCCAAATTCCATTAGTTTAGAGTAAAGAACATCAAGCCCCATATCAAGTGCGAGATTAATGGTAGCTAAATTTCTTGATCTTGTTAAAGCTTCTTTTAAGGTAATTAAACCTAAAAATTTACCCCCTTCATTTTTAGGTTTCCAATCCTCATTATTACCCGCTCCACCTTCAAAAATTCTAGAAATATCAGCAATTTCACTCATAGGCGAATATCCTAAATTAATCGCCACTTGATACACAAAAGGTTTAAAAGAGCTTCCAGGTTGACGCATACTTTGAGTAGCGCGGTTATAATTACTTTTTTCATAATCAACTCCACCTACCAAAGCTAAAACATCACCACTTTGATGATTTACCACGACCATAGCTCCGTTTAAAGTGCTTAAATTTGCATCTTTATCGCGTTTTACTATCTCATCATAACCAAATTTTAAAGCATTCTGTGCCATATTTTGAACATCTAAGTCTATATTTAAAATGATTTTATATCCACCTGTTTTTAAGTCTTTGATATTAGGGCTTAATTGTTTAATCACTTCATCTACGACATAAGGAGCAGCATTTTGAGTAAGCGTATCATCATAAACTTGCGGAATTTCTTTAATGGCTGTATCATAATCTGCTTTTGAAATCCAACCTAGATTATACATTCTTGAAATAACATTATTTGCTCTTGAGATGGAAAGATCTAAATGCTTTGTAGGATCATAACTGCTAGGTGCTTTTGGCATACCTACTAGCATAGCAATCTCTTTAAGGCTTAGTTCATTTAAATTTTTATGAAAATACCCCAAAGCTGCGGTTTTTACTCCATAATACCCATGTCCAAAAAAGATAAAATTTAAATACCTTTCTAAAATTTGTTCCTTAGTTAAAATGGTTTCCATTTTATAAGCAAGCAAAGCTTCTCGAATTTTACGCGCAATAGTTCTTTCTGGGGTTAATTCCGTGTTTTTAATAAATTGCTGAGTAAGAGTGGAAGCTCCTTCCATGGTTTTTCCACCACTTTTTATAATTTTTACGGCAGCTCTAAAAATGGCGTCGATATTAACTCCATTATGTTCAAAAAAGCTTGTATCTTCTATAGCAACCAAAGCTTCTATAAGGCGTGGAGGAAGCTCTTCATAAGGAGCGTAAAAACGATGTTGTTCAAAAATATTAGCCACAAGCTTGCCATTTCTATCGTAAATTTGTGTTGTAAGAGGAGGTTTGTATTCTTTAAAAGTATAACCCTCAGTATCAGCACTTGTGAAAAGATAAGCCACATAAATAAATCCAGTTATAAACAAAAGAGTAAAAAATGAAAAAATATATTTTAATATTTTCATAAATAAGCCTTTAAAGTTTGGATATCAAGCCCTAAAGCAGTGCTTAGATTTCCTACTTGTTGGGTGATGAAATTTTGATGAAAACCCTCACACATAATACAACCCGCCTTGCCTTTATAAAGATCATTTTCTACATAATCTCTTAAAGCATTTTCATCAAAATTTTTAAAATAAAGTGTAGTTTTTGAAAGAGAAAAAACTCTTTTTTCAGGTTTTACAAGCAAAAAAGCCGATAAAATACTTGCATACTTTCCATTTTGCAAGGCAAGCATTTCATAAGCTTCTTTTTTATCCTTTGCTTTGGTAAGAATTTTTTCATCTATACAAACTATACTATCTGCAAAAAGCAAATTTTGGTTTTGAAAATCTTTGCCTAAAGTACTTAAAAATTGTCTTTCTTTTTCAAGAACTATTTTTTGAACATATAAAAAAGGTGAAATATTTTTATTTAAATTTTCATCATAATCAAAACTAACTTGCCTAAAATCAATCTTTGCGGTTTTAAGCAAGTTAGCTCTTGAAATGGAACTTGAAGCAAGAATTAACATTAAAGTGCTTTTTCTATCGTTTCTAAGCTTTGTTTTAAAGCTTCATTGATTTTGCTTAAATCTTTTCCACCTGCAGTAGCAAAATCATCTCTTCCGCCACCATTTCCACCTAAAATTTGCGCCGCTTCTTTAACCAAAGCTCCTGCTTTTAAAGGCACATCTTTAACGCCAGCTGCTAAAGTGATTTTTTCATCTTTTACTTGGATAAGTAAAATCACCGCTTTAGCAAATTTGTTTTTAAAATCATCAATCATAGCTTTAATATCGCCATTATCTATACGTTTTACGCAAATTTCAACACCTTGGATATTTTTAGAATCAAGCTCGGTTTTACTTGAATTTTTAAGCTCATTTTTTAAACTTAAAATTTCATTTTTAAGCTTTTTAATCCCGCTTAAAATATCATTATTTTTAAGTTCATCTTTTACTTTAGAAAGTTCTTCGAGTTGATTTTTTACAAATTCTAAAGCCGCTTTAGAAACCACAGCTTCAATACGTCTAACTCCAGCACTCACACCACTTTCTTTAACTATGTAAAAACTTCCTATTTGAGCAGTATTTTTAACATGAGTTCCCCCGCAAAGTTCTTTGCTTTCACCTAGAGTTAAAACACGCACATTGCCTTGGTATTTTTCATTAAACAATGCTATAGCACCGCTTTTTTTAGCTTCTTCTAAAGGCATATTTTCTAAGATAGCTTCGCTTGAGTTTATAATCATTTTATTGACTCTTTTTTCAATGCTTTCTAGCTCTTCTTTGTTTAAAGCTTTATGATGAGTAAAATCAAATCTTAGTTTATTGCTTTCAACCAAAGATCCTGCTTGGCTTACATGAGAACCTAAAATTTCTCTTAAAGCATGATGTAAAAGATGAGTGGCTGAGTGGTGGCGTGCGATTTGCTCTCTTTTTTCTGTATCGATTCTTGCATGAACTATATCGTTAACTTTTAGTTCTTCGCCTGCTTTTATAAAGCTAAGATTGAGATTAAAAAACTTTTGCGTATCTAAAACTTCACGCTTAGCTATAAATCCACTATCAGCACTTTGCCCCCCACTTGTTGCATAAAAAGGTGTGTTTTCAAGCATCACCCAACCCGCATCTTTAAGGGTGGAAACTTCTTTAAAATCTTCATCTAAAAGGGCTAAAATTTTACTTTCGCATTCTGCTTTTTCATAACCTACGAAATGATTTTCTCCAAATTTTTCAAGTAAGTTTTTAAAATCTCCGCTTGCAGTTTTATCTCCACTTCCTTTCCAAGAAGCCTTAGCGCGTGCTTTTTGCTCATTCATGAAAAGTTCAAATTTTTCTTCATCAACTTTAAGATTTTTTTCTCTTAGCATATCAGCCGTTAAATCAAGCGGAAAACCATAAGTATCATAAAGCTTAAAGGCTACTTCTCCGCTAAAAATTTCTTTAGTGTTTTTAAGCTCTTCATTAAAAATTTCAATCCCATTTTCTATAGTGCTTAAAAATCTTTCTTCTTCAAGGCGAATTTGTTCTTTTATAAAGTCTTTTTTCTCATTAAGATAGGTATAATGTCCGCCCATTAAATCGCACACAACATCAACTAGTTTATACATAAAAGCTTGTTTAAAACCTAGCAAATATCCATGCCTTAAAGCACGACGCAAAATACGACGCAAAACATAACCCCTACCTTCTTTATCAAAACTTACCCCTTGTGCAAGTAAAAATACACTTGATCTTATATGATCAGCTATGACTCTAAAACTTGCTCCACTTTCATAAACATAAGTTTTGTTACAAAGTTTTGAAATTTCATTGATGATTGGCATAAAAAGCGAGCTATCAAAATTGCTAAATTTACCTTCTTTAATTGCTGTTACTCTTTCAAGCCCCATTCCTGTATCAATACTTGGCTTTGGCAGTGGGCTAAGCACTCCATCAGCACTTCTTTCATATTGCATAAAAACAAGATTCCAGATTTCTAAAAATCTATCTCCATCTCCGCCCATATAATCTTCGCTTGAGTTAAAATGCTCTTGTCCTTGGTCATAAAAAATCTCACTGCAAGGACCACAAGGACCAGTATCGCCCATTTGCCAGAAGTTATCTTTATCACCAAATTTGTAAATTCTTTCTTTTTGAATGTGTTTTTGCCATAGATTAAAAGCTTCATCATCGTTTTCATGCACAGTTACATAAAGTCTATCTTTAGGTAGTTTTAAAACTTCAGTTACAAATTCCCAAGCATAAGCTATGGCTTGTTCTTTAAAATAATCTCCAAAACTAAAATTCCCAAGCATTTCAAAAAAAGTATGATGGCGTGCGGTATATCCTACATTATCTAAGTCATTGTGCTTTCCACCCGCTCTTATACAAGTTTGACAGCTTGTTTTGCGTGGAGGGTTTGGGCGTGGAATTTCTCCTGTAAATATACTTTTAAAAGGCACCATACCCGCATTGGTAAAAAGTAAAGTTGCATCATCAGGAACTAAAGGACTTGACGGGGTTATCTCATGTCCTTTTGATGCAAAAAAATCCAAATAAGCTTTTCTGATATCCATGAATTTTCCTAAAGAAATTTTTATAAAAACATATCATACCAAAATTACTTTAAATTAAGTAAAACTAAAATACAATAAACATTTTTATTTAATTTTATTTCTCTAAGGTTTTTTATGAATTTTATCAATCTTCAAGCCCAATATCTCGCATACAAAGATGAAATCAATGCTGAAATTGAAAGCGTTTTATCAAGCTCTTCTTTCATAGGCGGTGCAAAGCTTAACGAATTTGAGCAAAATTTAGCTCATTTCTTAGGTGTTAAACACGCTATAGGTTGCTCAAGTGGAACTAGTGCTTTATACCTTGCCTTAAGAGTCTTAGATATTGGTAAAGATGATGAAGTTATAGTGCCTAGTTTTACTTTCATAGCAACAGCTGAAGTTGTGGCCTTGGTAGGTGCAAAACCTGTTTTTGCAGATATAAATTTATCAAATTACAATCTTGATTTTAAAGCAGTGCAAAAAGCAATAACTTCAAAAACTAAAGCTGTTATAGCAGTGAGTATGTTTGGACAAATGAGTGATTTAAGGGCTTTAGAAGAAATTTTAAAAGATAAAAATATCACTTTGATCGAAGATGGTGCACAAAGTTTTGGCGCAAGTTTCAAAGGAGAAAAATCCTGCTCTATAGCTAAAATTTCATGCACAAGCTTTTTTCCTTCGAAGCCTTTGGGAGCTTATGGCGATGGCGGGGCTATTTTTTGCCATGATGATGAAATTGCTAAAAAAATAAGAATTTTACTCAATCACGGACAAACTCAGCGTTATAAACATGAATTTATAGGTATAAATGGACGCCTTGACACCTTACAAGCAGCGATTTTAAATGTTAAGTTAAAATACCTAGAAAAAGAATTAGACAAAAGACAAAAATTAGCACAAATTTATAATGCAAATTTAAAAAACTGTCAAATTCCACAAATTAATCCAAATGCTTTTAGCGCTTATGCACAATACAGTGTTTTAGTTGAAGATAGAGCTAGTGTATTGCGAAAATTTGAAAAAGCTAATATACCTTATGCTATACACTATCCAACCCCTTTGCATAAACAACCTTGCTTTAGTGAGTTTTCAAATTTAGAACTTAAAAATTCAGAATACGCAAGCGAACACATCTTATCTTTGCCTTTTTCACCTTTTTTAAGTGAAGAAGAGCAAGAGCAAGTTATTTGTATTTTTAAAGATTAATTCCATGAAAATAGGTATCATAGGTCTTGGAAAAATGGGGCAAAACCACTTAAATGAACTTAGTAAAAATTCTCATTTTAAACTTAATGCACTTTTTGACCTTTGCAAAAATCCAAACCTAAATATTTTTGATGATATTTTTTATGATGATTTGGATAAATTTTTAAATCAAAATAATGATATTATCATCATAGCAACACCTACAAATTCACATTTAACAATAGCAAAAAAAGTTTTTAAACAATGCAAATGCGTTTTAATCGAAAAGCCTTTAGCTCTAAATTTAAAAGAAATAGACGAAATTTCAAATTTAGCTAAAGAATACAGCATAAAAGTAGGTGTAGGTTTTTGTGAAAGATTTAATCCTGCGGTTTTAGCCCTAAAAAAAGAGCTTGAAAATGAAGAAATTATCAGCATTAACATACAAAGATTTTCACCCTACCCACAAAGAATCAGCGATGTAGGGATTTTGCAAGATTTGGCTGTGCATGATCTTGATTTGCTTTGTTTTTTAAGCAAACAAGAAATAACAAAAACCAATTTGCTTAAAAAATACACCCAAGATCAAACAAGAGAAAGTGAAAGCATTATTCTATGTGGGCTTGAAAAATGTATTGCTAGCATACATCAAAGTTGGAATAGCACACAAAAACTAAGAAAAATTCATCTTATTACTAAAAATCATTTTTATGAAGCCAATTTAAATGACTTTTCTTTATTAAAAGATGGAAATTTTATAGAACTTACTCAACAAAGTCCACTTTTTTCAGAACACGAAGCTTTGTTAAAACTTATCGATAATCAACCCAATCATTTAGCCAGCACGAGCGATGCTTACAAAGTTCAAGAAATTTTAGAAAGGTTTGCGTGAAATTAGTTTTATTTTTAAATATGGGCGGAGCTACGAATTTACAAGATTGTGAAGTTTTTTTAAAAAATATGTTTAATGATCCTTATATTTTAGGAATCAAAAATCGATTTTTAAGAAAATTTGTAGCATGGATCATAACAAAGGCTCGCGTTAAAGCCATGCAAGAAAACTATAAAAAAATGGGCGGAAAATCCCCTTTAAACGAACTTACTCAAAGCCTGTGTGACAAGCTTAATTTAAAACAAGATGAATTTAAATTTGATTTTGTAAATCTTTATGTTCCTCCTTTTGCCACAGAAATTTTGCAAAAATACACTTTAAATGCAAGTGATGAAATCATTCTTTTTCCACTTTATCCGCACCATTCTTGCACCACAGTAACTTCATCTTTAGAAGTTCTGCAAAATGAAATTTCAAAGCAAAAAATTCAAGCAAAAGTAAAAACTATAGATATTTTTTACAAAAATGAGCTTTATAACGAGATGATAGTTTCGCACATTTTGGCTAAAAAAAGTAAATTTGATGCCAAAATTTTGATTTTTTCAGCGCATTCTTTACCACAAAGCATTATTGACAAAGGTGATTTATATGAAAAGCATGTAAATGATCATGTAGAAATTTTAAAAGAAAAGCTAAAAGATCATTTTGATGAATTTATTTTAGCTTATCAGTCTAAACTAGGCCCTGTAAAATGGCTTGAACCAAATACAAGCGATGTTTTGGCAAATTTAAACGATAAAGCTCTGATTTACCCTATTTCTTTTTGCATTGATTGTTCTGAAACGATTTTTGAACTAGGTATGGAGTATAAACATTTATCAAAATACAATTATGATTTGATAAGTTGCCCTAATGATAGTGATGAATTTATGGAATTTATTTTAAAGTATTTATCTGATCTTAACTAAGAATGAATTTGAGAACCTTGTCTATCATTTTTTTAAACTTTTTTGGTAAAAATTTAGCCGACTAAACCAAAGTATAAGCTTTTTCTCCGTGCAAACTCACATCTAAGCCTTTTTGTTCTACTTCTTTTTTCACTCTTAAGTCTGTAAAACAAGAAATGATCTTAAAAAATAATAAAGCTTATGAGAGCTAAAAAAATCATACAAATCATAATAGTAAGAATTTGCTCTTTTAAAAGCTCTAAACTTCCACTGATAAAAAATCCCTCCGCCAAGTGCATTTTTGGTAATCACATTAGGATTTGCTTTAACACTTGCAAAAAGCCCTGTAGCGATTCCTTCACAAACACCTCCGATTCCGTGCAAAGAAAAAACATCTAAAGAATCATCCTATTTGAGTTTGTATTTAATAAAACTCAAACTAAAATAACAAAATGCAGAAGACAAAGCCACTATAACAAGAAAAGCATAATTATCTACATAACCGCAAGCTGGAGTAATCCCTACAAGCCCACTAAGCCCACCTAAAATAGTCGGTTTTTATAGATGAGCCCTCAAGCACTACCCAAGATAAAAAGCCACAAGCTGCTGATATAATACTTACTATAAAAGCATTGATAGCAATATCATTCATTTCGCCAGCACTTCCAGCATTAAAACCCAGCCATCCTATAAAAAGCAAAATCACACCTAAGAAAGCATAAGAAATAGAATGCGCGTTTTTATCCTCATCATCACTTTTTCTAGCACCCACTATCAAAGCTCCTACAAGTCCAGCAACCCCAGAGCTAATATACACAACACCACCCCCAGCAAAATCAAGGCTTCCTCTTTTAAGTAAAAACCCTTCGCTACTCCAAATCATATGCGCTAACACATCATAAACTAAAGTACTCCAAAAAAGTAAAAATATCACCAAAACACCCAGTTTAATTCTTCCAACCAAAGAGCCTGTTATGATGGCAGATGCAATAAGTGCAAACATCATTTGAAAAATCATAAAAAGAATATTTGAAACACCTGAAGCATTATATCCGCTAATACCCTCTAAGAGAAAATTCTCGAAATTTCCTACAAGCCCAAGTCCTTCATCTTTGCCAAAAGAAAAGCTAAATCCAAGCACTACCCATTGTAAAGTAATGACACCAAAAGCAATAAAGCAATTCATTATGGTATTGAGAGTATTTTTACTTCTTACCATACCCGAATAAACATTGCCAAAGTTGGAGTTATAAGCAAAACTAGTAAAGTACACAACACAATAAAACTTGAATTTATCGTATTCATTTACTTACCCTTTCTTACAAAATATACTTGCGAGATAATTATATTTAAAATGATTTAAAAAAATATAAATTTAAGAAATATTTTATATATTTTTTTTATCAAAATTTATTTTTTTATCTTAAATTACTATAAATAGGTATTTTAAAAAATATTTTACTTCTCTATAATTCAAATTTACTAGCATTAAAATAAAAATTTGAGCCAAGTTAAAAAACAACAAAGATAAAAAGGATTATTACAAGATGATGAAGAAAAAATTTGATTATTTAATAAAATTATCTGATATTAAAAAAGTAATTGTACTTTAAAATGATCTAAAAGCTCTTCTTTAGCTTTTAAAATATCATCAGTATTTAACTCAAGATCAATCTTATCTGGTTTTTTATAAGTTTTATCATAATACTCCAAAAGCATAACAATAAGCTTTTGCCATTCTTTTCTCTCATAACTTTGAAGCAAATCTTGGCGTAAATTTAAGCTGATATAAGGACTGATTTTTTGCACACATTGTTGAAATTTCAAAGGAGTCATTTTTTCTTGATAAATTTTTTGTATTCTTCTAACGCGATTTTCCAAAGAACAAAAACAATAAATTTTAAAAGCCTTTTGCATTTTTTCATAAAATTTCAAAGGTAAGATAATATCCCCTATTTTGCGACTTTCGCTTTCTATGAAAGCAAAATTTTCTAAATTTTGAATATTGTGAAAAAGTTCTGCTTCAAAAGCTTTTTGCGTAGGTTGTTTTCCTAAAATATCACCAAAAGACGAGCCTAAATGATTTGCCATTTTTTCTAAATTTATAGCTTGTGGGAGTTGTTCTAAAAGCTCTGTTTTTCCACAACCTGTATTACCACAAAGAGCAAAAAAATCAAAATTTATTTCATTTTCGAAATAATGCGTTACAAAAGTTCTATAAGCTTTAAACCCACCTTTTAAACGCACCACCCTAAAGCCAAGCTCACTTAAAATCACTGCGATAGACTTTGAACGCAAACCCCCACGAGAACAATAAATCCCCACCTTTTCTCCTATGCGAAAATTTTGAGTGATTTCTAATATATGCTTAGTGGTATTTTGACAAATATAACTCGCACCCATAGCCTTAGCTAAAGCTTGATTTTTCTTATAAATTGTTCCTATTTCTTGATATTCTTCATCATTGAGTGCATAAAAATTTAAAGCTCCTATCAAGTGAGAATGCAAAAATTCTCTAGGGCTTCTTGCATCGATTAAAAGAGAGAAATTTTCTTTTTGAAACTCTACAAATTCAACTTCACTGAGCATTTTTAAAAGCCAAAACAAGTTTTTGATAAACTTGCTCTATATTAGTGCCACAAACCCTAGTTTCTCCTATGGTTGTGATAAAATTTGTATCTCCTGACCAGCGTGGTACTAGATGATAATGACAATGAAAAGCTATGCCAGCTCCTGCATCCTTGCTTAAATTCATACCGATATTCACTCCATTTGCATGAATTTGCTCTTTTAAAATTTTTACCCCCAAACGCACAAAATAACTCATTTCTTGCCAAATTTCATCACTTAAATTTTCTATATGCTCTTCATGTATATAAGGAATCACCATAAAATGCCCTGCAGAATAAGGATAGCGGTTCATCACTCCAAAACAATGCTTTGCTCTAAAAATCACGCCTAATTCTTCATCGCTTTTGATCTTATTAGCACAATCACAAAATGGACAAATGCTTTTTACTTTTTCAAAATACTCACTCCGCCATGGTGCATACAAATACTGCATTTTCCCTCCTTAAAGCAAAGCTTTTAAAGCCTTTCCTTCATCTTTTTCGCGCATAAAATATTCGCCGATTAAAAAAGCATCAACGCCTAAATTTTGCAAATGCTCTAAAAATTCTTTATTTTCTAAACCACTTTCTGCGATGATGATTTTTGAATTTGGGATTTGTGGGATAAGTTTTTCGCACAAACTCATATCCATAGTAAAATCCTCTAAATTACGATGATTGATACCGATAATATCCGCTCCAGCAAAAATAGCCTTACTCAAATCCTCTTTATCATGGATTTCAACCAAAGCCTCAAGACCTAAATGTCTTGCAAACTCAAGCAGTTTTTTAAGCTCTTTCATGCTTAGCATTTTAGCGATTAATAATACAAAATCCGCCCCATAAACCAAAGCTTCTAAAATTTGATACTCATCAAAGATAAAATCTTTTCTAAGTAAAGGAATTTGCGTATAACGGCGTATAAGACTTAAGTATTCTAAAGAACCTTTAAAAAAATGCGGCTCAGTTAAAACAGAAATCGCCGCAGCTTTGTTCTTCTCATAATTTAAAGCGATACTCAAAGGATCAAAGTCTTCTCTAATGACTCCCTTGCTAGGGCTTGCTTTTTTTACTTCTGCTATGATTTTAACTTCTTTTTCTACTCTTTTTAAAGCCTTAATCACATCTTTTGGAAAGAAAGGATTTGAAGCTAAAGAACGCCCTAACATATCATAAGGAAGTTTTAGTTTGCGTTCTTTTAAATCTTCTTTTGTTTTTTCAAAAATTTTATCCAATATCATGGTTTTATACACGCCTTTATCGCTTTTATATGAGCTTTGCTCTCATCAGAATTTGCAAATTCTTTATCATCTAATGTTTGTTTTAAAATTTCCCATGCTTGCTTACAATCGCCTAGTTTATAATACCCCCAAGCTAAAGAATCTAAATAATACAAATTCTGTGGATCTTTTTCTAAGGCAAGTTTCACAAGCTCTATACCTTTTTTAACATCTAAATCATAATCTATAAGCAAATATCCATAGTAGTTTAAATACAAAGCATTGCTATCTTTATCGATAGCCTGTTCGAATTTTTCTTTTACAGAATCAATTACTTTTGGAGTGATTTTTTTAGCTTCATTTGCAGCTTCAAATTCAAAAACTGCCGCTCGTAGAAGATATTCTTTATTTTTTGTTTTATGATAAAGAGCTAAACTCATTTTTTTAGCATCATCAAAGCGTTTTAAATTCTGATACAAAGCGAGTTTAATGTCATCATCTAAATCATACTGCAAAGAAATTTTTAAAGCTTCTTCTGTTTTGCCTTGAGAATTTAAAAGCTCAACTAAAGCCAATACAAAACTTTTATTTTTGGTAAGTTGATAAAGCTCTTTATATATACTTTTTAAAGCTTCGATATTTTTTTCATCAAAATAAATTTTAGCAAGCAAGACGCAAGTTTTGAGAGTACAACCATTGGTTTTTCTTGAAAATTCTAAAACATTTTTAATATTTAAAGTATCATTCAAAATCGCATAAATTCCTATGAGTTTAAATAAAATTTCTTCATTTTGCACTTGATTATAAGCAGATCTATAGTATTTTGTAGCATTTTTTAAATCATTTTTTTTAACCAAAATATCTCCGTAAAGCTCTAAATTTCTAGGATCACTATCCTTTTTTGTTAAAAGCTCTTTCATAAGTTTTTGAGCATTGTTGATATCATTTGAATTTAAAGCATAAAGAGCACTAAGTCGCTTAAGATTGTCATTTTGATTTAAATAAGGCTTTGCTAGATTATCTAACTCTGCTTGCTTGTCAAGATTGTTTGCTAAAGAAAGTAAAAATGCATTTTCTAAAAAATTAGTATTATTATAATCTTGATAAAGACTTAAAAATTCATCTCTGGCTTCTTTGTATTGTTTATAATACTCATAATTATAAGCCTTCATAACCCTTAAATCAAAATCATTGCTTTTATATTTTGTATAATCAGGATAAACAACATTGATTTTTGAACTTCCACAAGCTGCCAAAAAAAAGGCTGCTAAGACAAATAACAAATACCTATACATTCTTTTTCTAATTCCTTTTGATGTGTTTTAAAATATTCCCAAAATGGAAAAGTTCTGCATTGTTTTGGACGAAAATCGTAGATACTACAATTTCTTTTTTGAGTATCAAAAAAAATGCAAGCAAAGCCATCTTCACATTCGACCTCCTTAAAACTCATTTTAAAGCCCACTTTTCTCAAGTATTTTTCAGCAAATTCTTTGCTTTCTAAATTTAAATGCTTTCTTAATGCTTCTAATTCTTCCTTGCTCGCAAAAATATTGCCACTTTCTCCAGTGCAACACTTTCCACCGCATTTCTCACAAGCATTTTCATCAAAAGCATAAGAAAAATTTTTATCAAATATCATAACTTTTTAACCTAAATCTTAAGTGAATTTCTTGCATTTGTTTGCTTAAAATTTCATTTTCATATACAAAAAAAGGAGGTAAAATCTCACAAGGCGATTTTGAACCTTTTTTTACCTGTATCAAAACAAGTCTTGCTTTTTTGTTTTGATGTGTATGTACAAAGCAAAGCTTTGTTATTTTCATTTTCATATCTTTTAAAATAAAACAAATTTCATCTAAAGCTAAAGCTTCATAGCAAAAATACAAAGTACCATTTGGCTTAAGCATAGAATTTGTTTTAGCTAAAAAGCTATGCAAGGGTAAAAATTCCTGAAATTTACTTATAGCTTTATGCTGATCTTCACTCTTGTAAGCTCCTTGTCTATAAAATGGAGGATTGCAGACTATGAAGTCAAATTTTTTTATGATTTGAAATTGATTAAAATCATCATGAAAAATATCGCCTTGTATTTTGTTGGATTTTAAATTTTTTTCAATCAATTTTATATTTTCTTTTTGAATATCAATCAAAGATAAACTTAAATTTGCAATATTTTTTTTAAGTAAAATACCTATGATACCACAGCCCGCACCTACATCAAAAACAGCGCCTTTAATTCCTTGTTTTAAAATAAAATCAGCTAAAATTAAAGAATCACTATTGTAACGATACCCTTGTGATAATTGTGCTAGCGTAATCAGATCTGACATATATTTTAATGCGTTGGAATTTTAATGCGTTTTGGAGATTGTTCTTTAAATATATTTCGTTCTTTTGTTATATTATTATCTTCTTTAAAATTTACTGGGCTTTGTGCTGCCAAAAAAGAAATTACAAAAGTTATAAAAAAAGCAATTTTTATCATAATAACACCCCATAAAATGGTGTCCACGGCGAGATTCGAACTCACGGCCTCAAAATTAGGAATTTTGCGCTCTATCCTGCTGAGCTACGAGGACAGAAAGCGGGAAAAATCCCGCTAAAAATTTAACCGTTTCTTTTTTTGATGATTTCATCTGCAACATTTTTAGGAACTTCATCATAGTGATCAAATTCCATAGAATAAGTCGCACGACCTTGAGTTTGACTTCTAAGATCAGTAGAATAACCAAACATTTCAGCCAAAGGACAAAATGCTGTGATGATTTTATTTCCACCACGCTCATCCATGCTATTTACTTGACCACGGCGTTTGTTAAGATCTCCAATAACATCACCCATATAATCTTCGGGAGTTTCTACTTCAACTTTCATCATAGGCTCTAAGATCACAGCACCTGCTTTTCTAGCACCTTCTTTAAAGCCCATAGAAGCAGCAAGTTTAAACGCCATCTCAGATGAATCCACCTCGTGATAACTTCCATCATAAACAGTTACTTTAACATCTTCCACAGGATAACCTGCTAAAACACCATTTTGTAATGCTTCTTGAACACCTTTATCAACTGCAGGAATGTATTCTTTTGGAATTACTCCACCTTTGATATCATTAACAAATTCATATCCACTACCTGGCTCAAGTGGTTCAAGGCGTAAGAATACATGTCCATACTGACCACGACCACCTGATTGTTTAGCGTATTTGTATTCTTGTTCAACAGTTTTTCTAATAGTTTCGCGATAAGCAACTTGTGGTTGACCTACTTCAGCTTCAACTTTAAATTCACGAAGCATTCTATCAACGATAATTTCAAGGTGCAACTCACCCATACCTGAAATGATAGTTTGGCCACTTTCTTCATCTGTAGAAACTCTAAAACTTGGATCTTCTTGTGCTAATTTATTTAAAGCAATAGACATTTTTTCTTGATCTGCTTTAGTTTTTGGCTCAACTGCAACAGAAATAACTGGATCTGGAAAATCCATTCTTTCAAGGATTACCTTATCTTTTTCACTTGCAAGAGTATCCCCTGTTAAAGTATCTTTAAGTCCTACAACAGCACCAATTTCGCCTGCGTAAAGCACTTTAATCTCTTCTCTTTTGTTAGAGTGCATTTTTAACAAACGACCAATTCTTTCTTTTTTATCTTTAGTTGAGTTATAAGCATAAGAACCACTTTCTAAACAACCGCGATAAACACGCACGAAAGTAAGTTGTCCTACAAATGGATCTGTCATAATTTTAAATGCAAGTCCTGCAAACTCGCCATCATCAGTTGATTTTACAGAAACTTCTGTGCCATCTTCATATTCACCCTTGATATTTGCCACTTCATCAGGAGCTGGTAAATAAGCCACAACAGCATCAAGTAAAGGTTGAACCCCTTTATTTTTAAACGCTGTACCGCAAAGCATAGGAACGATAGAAAGACTTAAACATCCTGCTTTAATCCCTGTTTTAATCTCTTCAAGGCTTAATTCTTCTCCGCCTAAATATTTTTCCATCAACTCATCTGAAGTTTCAGAAACTGCTTCTATCATTTTTGTGCGATATTCTTCTGCCTTTTCTTTAAGTTCAGCTGGAATTTCTTTTTCTACATAATCCGTTGGCTTAGTATCATCTTCCCAAACTAAAGCTTTCATAGTTACAAGATCGATTACGCCTTTAAAATTATCCTCAGCACCGATTGGAATTTGAAGTGGAACTGGATTAGCTTTTAAACGGTTGCGAATTTGATCTTCTACATTGTAGAAATTTGCACCGATTCTATCCATTTTGTTTACAAATACTATTCTTGGAACACCATATTTATTTGCTTGTCTCCAAACTGTTTCACTTTGAGGCTGCACCCCACCCACTGAACAAAATACCGCAACAGCACCATCAAGAACACGCATAGATCTTTCAACTTCAATTGTAAAATCCACGTGGCCTGGAGTGTCAATAAGATTGATTTGATGATCTTTCCAAAAACAAGTTGTAGCCGCAGAAGTGATAGTAATCCCGCGCTCTTTCTCTTGTTCCATCCAGTCCATAGTTGCAGCACCATCATGAACTTCACCGATTTTATGACTCATACCTGTAAAGAAAAGAATTCTTTCAGATGTAGTCGTTTTACCCGCATCAATGTGAGCAGCAATACCGATATTTCTAACTTTTTTTAAAGGAGTACTTCTTGACATACACACTCCTTCTTACCAACGATAGTGAGCAAATGCTTTATTTGCTTCAGCCATTTTATAAGTATCTTCTTTCTTCTTAAATGAAGCACCTTTGCTATTTGCTGCATCTAAAAGCTCAGCTGCAAGTTTATCAATCATAGTTCTTTCGCTTCTTTTTCTTGCAAAAGAAATAATCCAACGAATCGCCAAAGCTTGTTGTCTAGCAGGACGAACTTCAACTGGAACTTGATAAGTTGCACCACCTACACGACGAGATTTTACTTCTAATAAAGGCTTAATATTTTCAATCGCATCATTAAAAATATCAATACCTTTTTTCTCGCCACCTTTTTTATCAATAGCTTCCAAAGCACCATACATAATTGTTGTAGCTGTGCTTTTTTTACCATCATACATTAAAGAATTAATAAATTTTGTGATTACTTTATTACCATAAATCGGATCAGGCAAGACTTCTCTTACCGGAGCTTTTCTTCTTCTCATTATTTTTCCTTCAAATTTTAAATTTTACTCAAACAAAATCAAATCTAACGGATTTGTCTGTATGAATGATTATTTTGCAGCGCCTGCTTTAGGACGTTTAGCACCATATTTAGAACGAGAAACTGTTCTTTTTGCAACACCTGCTGTATCAAGAGCACCACGAACGATGTGATATTTAACCCCTGGTAAGTCTTTTACCCTACCACCACGCACTAAAACAATGCTGTGTTCTTGCAAGTTATGACCTTCACCGCCGATATAGCTGATCACTTCAAAGCCACTAGTAAGTCTTACTTTGGCAACTTTTCTTAACGCTGAGTTTGGTTTTTTAGGTGTTGTAGTATAAACCCTAGTGCAAACTCCCCTTCTTTGTGGACAATTTTTAAGCGCTGGAGATTTAGATTTTTCTAAAACTTTTTTGCGCTCTTTTCTAACCAATTGATTTATGGTAGGCACAATAATTCCTTTCTTTAAAAATGTAATAAACTTTGGATGATATCTAAAATTTACTTACAAAAATATAAACTAGAAATAATTTAAATGCTTTTAAAAATTTTTATAAAATAAACCTACATAATTTACATTAATATTTATAAAACATAAACTAATTTTTAATTATTGTTTTACTTATAAAAATAATCTTACTCATTTTAGACAAAATGAAAAATTCCAAAATTGATTTTAAGAAATTACTAAAAAAGTGTTTAATCCATAGTTATAAAGCATCATACTTGATTCCAAGATTATAATAACTCCTATCTAAAAATTTAGATAGGATAAAAATCATTGTTTATTAGTATTATACTGCAAATATACCACATGGGTAGCTAAATATTCTTCAAGACCATGTTTTCCATCAGCTCCGCCTATGCCACTTTTTCTAAAGCCTGCATGAAAACCTTGCATAGCCTCAAAATTTTCACGATTAATATAAGTTTCACCAAATTTAATTTCTCTGCTAGCTCTCATTGCTATATCTAAATTTTGTGTATAAATAGAACTTGTAAGACCATATTCACAATCATTTGCCATATCAATAGCTTCATCAAGTGTATCAAATTTAGCAATAGGTAAAATCGGAGCAAAAATTTCTTTTTGCATGATCTCATCTTCGTGTTTAACATTAGTAAGAACGCTTGCGGGAAAATAATACCCACTTGTATCAATGATTTTTCCACCGCATTCTACAATCGCTCCTTTAGCTGTAGCTCTTTGAAGCATTGCCAAAGCATTATCAACTCCTGCTTGATTGACCAATGGTCCCATATCAAAATCACCTTTTAAGGTATTTCCAACACTTACTTTACTCATGGCTTTTACAAATTTGTCTACAAATTCATCATAAACGCTTGTATGCACATAAGCTCTTTCAGCACAATTACAAACTTGTCCGTTATTGCAAATTCTACTTGCTTTAATCGCTTCTACTGCTAAATCAATATCCGCATCTTTGCACACTATAGCTGGCGCCTTTCCACCAAGTTCTAAAGAAACTTTGATAATATTTTTAGCTGCAGCTTCCATTACTCTAGTCCCTGCTTCAACACTTCCTGTAAGACTTACCATACCTATATTTTCATTGCTTGATAATTCATATCCTACTACACTGCCTTTACCTGCAACTAAGTTAAAAACACCTTTTGGTAAAGAACTTTGCGAAACAAGCTTTGCAAATTCAAAAGCATTGTTTGGAGTTTCACTGCTTGGCTTTATAACAATAGTATTTCCTGTTAGTAAAGCAGGTGCCATCTTCCTTGCGATTAAGAAAAATGGAAAATTCCAAGGTAAAATTCCACCAATTACCCCAATAGCACTTTTATATAAATATATATGCTCATTAGCCCTATCGCTTTGTATGATTTCACCCTCATATCTTCTAGCCCATTCGGCCGTATAATCCATATAATCTGCTGTAAAATTAATCTCTATGCTAGCCAAAACTCTGGTTTTTCCTTGCTCTTGCATTAAAACTTCGGTTAAGAAATTAGCATTTTTGCGTATTAAACTAGCTATTTCTTTTAAATGATTTGCTCTTTCAATCGCTGGTTTAGCCTCCCAAACTTTTTGTGCTTTTTTGGCTGCTTCAATCGCTCTTTTAGTATCTTCTAAAGAAGCGCTAGCTACTCTTGAAATCACTTCTTTGGTAGCTGGATTTAAAACTTCGATAAATTCTCCATTATGTGGGATAAACTTTCCATCAATATAATTTAAATAAGTTGTCATTTTTTCTCCTTTTTTAGTCTAAGTGAAATACTTCTTCCATATTTAGCCATTTTTGTCCTACATAGCCTAAAGATATTTGACAAGGATCTGTTACTTTCCACCATTTTTGTGTGCTTTCATCTCTTGCCATTTTAGCCATGTCTACTTCAAAATCAGCACCTATATATTCAAAATATGCAAATAAATATTCCCCAAACAAATAAATGGAATAATTTTGTATATTGCATTCCTTAATCATCTCACAAACCCCTTCATAAGGCTTTGTGTGAAGCTCTTTGTATTCTTCTATTTTTTCTTTTTTTATTTTTATGATTTGACCGTATCTTTGCATTCATCCTCCTTTATAAATTAATAAAGCATTTTTGTAAAATATTTTATCTAGATCATCAAAAATTTTACTCTCTATAATAAGCTTGGCCCACTTAGCTGGAGTTATCTTTGCCACTGGATAATTGCTCCCAAATATAAATTTATTCTCACTAAAATTTTCTTTTAAAAAAGCAAAAAGCTCAAAAATAAATTCCTTAGGAGTTTCTTGCGAAAAACCATCAGGAATAGAAAGCTTGATATATAAATTTTGAAATTTTTTCAAAAAACTTAAATCTTTTTTGTATTCATTTAAACGATTTATTTTTGGACTTCCTAGATGATTTAAAACCACTTTTAAATTTGGATTTTTACTTAAAAATTTTTCTAAAAAACCAAGCTCTTCATTTTTAATACAAGCCTCAAAAGGTATATTGAAAGTTTTTAAAATTTCTATTTTTTCTTCAAAGTCTGCTTCAAATAGTCTTTTAGCTCCTTTTTTGCTCGTGTGCATTACTTCCCTAAAAGAACTAAGCTCTTCTTTATGCTTAAAATCCGCTAAACAAAACAAAAGATTATGAAGCTTTTTTTGCTCCAAAGCAAACAAAGCTTCCTTTTCTAAATCATCACTATTAACCTCAACATACATAGCACCTATAAATTCAAATTCTTTATATTCTTGTTTCATCCTAAAAAAATCATAATTTTGCTCTAATTTTTCATCGTCTTTTATCCATGAAATAGGTATTTTTTCCAAATCCCAAAGGTGTAGATGAGCATCAAAAATCTTTTGCATTTTTTCTCACTTTTGAGCCTATAAAGCCATACCAAGCCACATATAAAAACAAAGGTGCCATTGCTAAATACCCAGCGCCTGTACCATAATGATCATTAATAAAACCTATAATTATAGGCATAATTGCTCCACCTACTATGCTCATCACAAGCAAAGAACCGCCTAGTTTTACTTGATTTAAAGGTAAATTTTTTGTTGCTACCGCAAAAATAGTAGGAAAAGAAATAGACATAAAGAAAAATAAAGCTATTAAAAGCACTATGCTAAAAAACCCGCTAGCAAAATACAAGCTAAAGCATATAAGCACATTGATTAGAGAATAAAATCCTAAAATTTTTTCACCTTTGATTATCTTCATCAAAGGAGTAGAAACAATGCGCCCTAGCATAAATGCAACCAAAGCTATAGAAAAATAATAAGCACCTTGCGCATCTTTTAAACCTTCATTATGTTCTACAACATAATTGATAAAAAAAGCTCCTGCTGCAACTTGATTGGCTATATACAAAAACTGCGCTAAAAGCCCTAAGTTAAAATGTCTGTGTTTAAAAACATATATGGGCTTAGAATCATCTTTTTGCTTATAATCATCACTTACCGCACTTCCTTCTGGAAGCTTATTTGCAACAAAAGCAATTAAAATCAAAATAACAATGACAGCAATTCCTATATAAACAAGCTGGACATTTCCCATATTAGCTACCAATGCAGCCTCGATTTGCTCTTTACTCGCACCCTCTTCTTGTTTAGTAATAGATAAAAATAAAACTCCGCCTATAATAGGTCCTACAAATTGCCCCAAACCATTAAAACTTTGCGCAGCATTGATTCTAAAACTCGCATTTTTTTCATCACCAAGCTTTGTCATGTAGGGATTTGCACTAGTTTCTAAAGAACCAATACCACAAGCTAAAATAAAAAACGCAAACAAAAACAAATGAAAAGAAGCCAAATTTGTAGCAGGTATAATAAGCAAAGCTCCTATGGCATAAAGAGCTAAGCCAAAAATGATTCCCATTTTATAAGAAAATCTATTGGCTATATAACCTGCGGGTAAGGCTATGATAAAATAAGCACCAAAATAAGCAAACTGTAAAAAGCCACTTTCATGCTGGCTAATATGAAGATGATTTTGAAAATTTTTATTCATCACATCAATAAGTCCATAGCTTACTCCCCATAAAAAGAAAAGAGAAGTTACCAAAACAATAGCTATTTTTATATTTTTAGAATCAGTCATTTTTTACTCCTTAGTTTTCATCCCAATTTAATGCTCTATCTAAATGCACATAACCTCCATCTGGCATTAAAATTTGCCCTGTAGTATGTGAAGCAAGGGGACTAAGTGTAAAAACCGCTGTATTTGCAATTTCCTCTATGGTAGTAAAACGATGGCCTAAAGGTATAGCTTTTGCGATTTTTTCATATTGCTCTTTAGGATTAGGAAAATTTTGCAGCCATTTTTCATAAAGAGGAGTCATAACTTCAGCAGGAGCTATAGCATTTACCCTAACATTATCCTTAGCAAAAGCACAAGCCCATTCTCTAGTAAAACCCATTTGAGCCGCTTTGGCCGAAGCATAAGCTGAAGTTCTTCCTTGTCCTGTGATGCCTGTTTTACTCACTATATTTAAAATACTGCCTTGTTCTTTTTTAATGTAAGGCAAACATTCTTTGGTCATAGTATAATAATGAAAAAGATTATTTTCATAAGATTTTATCAAATCTTGAGTACTTGTATTTTCAATATGTAAATTATCATTTGTACCTGCATTATTTACAAGAGCATAGATTCCACCATGTTTGATAGCAACTTTTTTTACAAGCTTTTCAATTTGCTCATAATTTTTTAAATCAATTTCATAAAATTCATACTCACTAGATAATTTTTTTAATTCTTTATCGTGCTCTTTAGGCATAGATCTTGAAAAAATTACAGGAATTCCGCCTTCGCTTGCCCATAATTTAGCAATACCATACCCAATACCTTTAGCCCCTCCTGTAATAATACAAACCTTATTTTTAATTTTTAAATCCATTTATTCTCCTTTATCTAAATTTAAAGTTATTTTTAAATGTATTAATACCAATACACCTAAAATTGCTATCAATGCTAACACTATAAGTCCAAACTCAACTCCAAAATGATTTTCTATATATGTTTTTAAAGTAGGAGCTACAAAACCTCCTAAATTTCCCAAGGATCCTATAAGAGCAATAGCAGCCGCGGCTCCTTTTCCTTTTAAAACTTGAGTTGGCAAATTCCAAAATATAGGCTGAATGACTATAAAACCTATAGCAGCCAAGCTAATAAAAAATAAAAATGCCGCCAAATTTGTAACAAAAGTTGAAGCTATCATGCTCAAACTTGCTAGCAGTAAAAATAAAATCGCATGTAAATTCCAAGAATGTTTTTTATCAGCCAATGAGGTAAATATTGGCAAGGCGATAAAAACAAAAATCCAAGGTATGGCATTTAAAAGTCCAACTTCAAAACCTACATTTATTTGCAATATTTGGGCAATTTTACTTGGTAAATAAAAAAGCACTCCATAAACACTTAATTGAATACAAAAATAAACAAATACAAATTTCCACACCAAAATACTTTTAAAAATATCTTTTATAGAATAATCCTTAGCTTTAGTATTGGAAATTTCAATATGTTTTAGCAAAATATCTTTTTCTTTTATATCTAACCATTTTGCATCTTTTGGATGTGAATCAAGATAAAATAAACAAAAAATACCTACTAAAACGGTAATACCTCCTTCTATTAAAAACATCCATTGCCAATTTTTAAAATATATATTTGGTGTATAATCAAGTATAAAACCGCTAATTAAAGAACCAAAAACAAAAGCAATTGGAACTCCCATTTGATAAATTCCATAAACCTTAGATCGATATATAGCTGGGAAAAAATAACTAAGGTATAAAATAATGCCTGGACTAAAACCTGCTTCAGTTAAACCCAATAAAAATCTTAATACATAAAAACTTATTTCTCCTTGTATAAAAATCATTGCCATAGTTACAAGACCCCAAGTGATCATTATACGGCTCAACCAAATTTTTGCTCCTAATTTATGCAAAAATAAATTTGAAGGCACTTCAAAAATGGCATAACCTATAAAAAATATTCCAGCACCCAAAGCATAAGCAGCCTCACCGATGCCTGCATCAATTTCTATATGAGATTTCACAAAGCTAATATTTGTCCTATCAAGCATAGAAAGACAAAACATCAAAACAATCAAAGGCAAAATACGCCAAGATATTTTTTTACATACTAACTCTAACTTTATTGAATTTGCATGTTTCATCACTTTACCCTTTAACAAGTTGTAGCAAGTCTCCAAACTGAAAAATCATTTTGCTCGTTAAGCTCTGCTTTTACCAATTCTCCATCTGAAATTCGCACGATTAATTCTATAAGCTCATCACGCACTTCTTCTTTTGTTTTTACCCCATCTATAATGCTTCCTGCGTTAATATCAATAGCATCATTCATATTTTCATAACAAAAAGTATTAGAACTCATTTTGATAGTAGGCACGATAGCAGAACCCGTTGGAGTGCCACGACCTGTAGTAAAAACACAAATATTTGCTCCACCTGCAACCATAGCACTAAGTTGTTCTATATCATTGCCTGGTGTATTCATAAAAGTTAAACCTTTAGAAACTACAGGCTTAGCATAATCAATCACATCCATTAAGGTTCTAGTTCCTGCCTTATAAACACAGCCTAAAGATTTTTCCTCTATAGTACTAAGCCCGCCTGCCATATTTCCTGGGCTAGGATTTGCTCCTCGAATATCAGCATGAAAAGATTTGACTAAATTCTCATAAGCTAAAATCTTATCATATACCTTTTTAGCTATTTCATCGTTTTTTGCTCTCTTAGCTAGTATGGCTTCACAACCTATAAGTTCTGTAGTTTCTGCTAAAATTACCGCACCACCCTCATCGATTACAAAATCACTCAAACTTCCTAAAGCAGGATTAGCACTAAGTCCGCTATAGCTATCACTTCCACCGCATTCTGTGCCTAAAATCAAATCACTGAAATCTCCTTCACTTTTTTGTAATTTTGCAGCACTTTCAAGCATTTCATTGACTATTTTGATACCATTTTCAATGGTATTTTTACTACCACCACATTCTTGTATCACTAAATATTCAACCTTTTTATAAGGCGTTGCTTCTTTGATTTTTTCTGCTACTGCTTTGGCTTGTATTACCTCACAACCAAGCCCTATAATTAAAACACCAAAAACATTGGCATTGCTCCCATGACCTATTAAAACATCTCTAGTTTGTAAAGCATCAAATTCAAGCTGGGAGCAACCATGCTGATGGTTGATATAAACTGCTCCATTACATTTTCTAGCTATATTTTCACACACTTTATTAGCACAATGTACACTTGGTATGATAATGACTTTATTTCTTAAACCAAATTTTCCATCTTCCCTTCTATAACCCATTATCTTTTTCATTTTCATTCCTTATCTCCACGACCTCTAATTCCCGCAGTATTATGGATATGCACCCATTCCCCTGTACTAATATCGCAACTTGCACTAGCTATAGCTTCTGCGTATTTGATAATAATTTCATCTTTTTTTATATCCTTTAGTGCAAATTTATGTCCGCTTGCAATATCATTTAAAAGCTCAATATTTGCCACTTTTTCGCCTTTTTTAAAGTCACGCAAAGCTGTGGCAATATTGTCTTTTTCATTGACTATAATATATCCTTTCATAGTTTTATACCTGTTTCTTTTTCTATAGTTTTAATAAGCTCTTTTGCTTCATCAAAGCGAGTGTTTAATTCTTCTTTTGTAGCAGGTGATAAAGGATGAATACTAGCATTTACAAATTCAAATCCTCTGGCCTTTAAAAGCAAAGCAAAACCCATAGGAAAAGCTATGCTCATACCAAATCTTATGGCCTTTAATAAACTTTTTTGTATTAGCAAAGCTCTGCCTATATTTTTTTCATTGATTGATTTGTAAATTTCGCTCATAAGTTCTGGAAAAACTCCACCTATGCTAGTCATAGAACCTTTTACACCTGCTAATAATGCACCTACATAAAATTCTTCTCTTCCTACAAAAACATCAAAATTACTAGGTACTACATCTAAAATATGATTTAAAAGCAAAGCATCTCCGCTACTATCTTTTATACCCACAACATTATCAAGCTTTGAAACCTTTTCTATAAATTTTAAGCTTAGTGCTGGTGCAAAAAGAGGTATATTATAAACATATAAGGGAAGTTTCACTTCAGAAGCTAAATATTTTACATATTCAAAAAGTGCATCTTCACTCAATTTATAATAATAAGGCATAGCAAGTAATAAGGCATCAAGACCTAATTCATAAGCTTTTTGCGCCAAAATAAAAGTGTTTTCATAAATTGTCGAGGTAATACCCGTGATGATAGGTATATTATTTTTTGTAGCCTTTTTGGTGAGTTTCATTAACTTAACTTGCTCTTCCACGCTCAAAGCTTGAGAATCCCCTGCACTTCCATTACAAAACAATCCGTTCAAGCCTTTAGAAATACCAAATTCACAATAGCGAATAAATTCTTTTTCATTGATACTTCCATCATCTTTATATGGAGTAAGTAAAGCCGGTAAAGTTCCTTTTAAAATTCCCATTTTTTTCCTTTCGTATATACAAAAATATATTTATATACAAAAAATATAACAAAATATTTGTAAAAAAATCAAGCTGTTAACTTGGTAAAAATTCGTATTTTATTCTTATTAACTGCCAATTTTTACAAAAAAAATATTAAAATTAATAAATAATAAAAATTATGATTTTATGTTACTAAAAGTAAAAAATATGCTAAAATTTATAAAAATAAAACAAGGATAAAGACAATATGCATCAGCCCACTCTTAGAGTGTTAAATATTCTAGAATTACTTGCAAAAGAAAAGCTTACCTTAAGTGCTATAGCTAAAAAATTAAACATTCCTGCTGGAACTCTTTGGCCTATTTTACAAACTCTTCAAGAAAAAAAATATATCAAATGTGATTTAAAAAATAAAAGTTATTATTTGGATTTTAAGATTATAGAATTAGGATGTAATATAAAAAATGAAAATAATATTTTTGAAATAATCAAAAAGCATATGAAAAATATAAGAAATTTAACCAATCAAACTTGTCAAATGGGAATTTTAAAAGATGGAAATGTGCTTTATTTAGAAAAAATTGATGCCAATAATACAGTACAATTAAAATCTTTTATAGGCACTTCGTATCCTGCTTATGCAACATCTTTAGGCAAAGCCTTACTATCAAATAAAAATAAAAAGGAATTAGAAAAACTTTATCCTAAAAATTTTGATAAAATTACAGAAAACACCTTAAATAATATAAATGAACTCTATCAACAAATCAAGCAAATTAAAAAAGAAAAAATTGCCATAGAAATTGGAGAAATGAATCCTCAAATTGAATGTATGGCTATAGGCATAGAACATAAAAATAAAATAATTGCTGCCATTAGTATATCTTATCTAATTTATTGCTCTAATAAAGCTTTTAGAGAAAAAAATAAAAAAATACTTCTAGAAGAAAAAAATAAAATAGAAAAAGTTTTAAAAATTTATTTTAATGATTTAGATACACTGTATTAATATAGCCCCGAAGGGCTATAAAATAGAGTTTTATTCTTGTTCTTTAAGTTTTAAATTTTGTTCGCCATAAAGCCCTGTTCCAACAGGAATCATTCTACCTAGAATAACATTTTCTTTTAAATCTTCTAAGTAGTCAAATTTACCTGCTATACTTGCTTCAGTTAAAACTTTGGTAGTTTCTTGGAATGAAGCCGCAGAAATCACACTATCACTTCCAATCGCTGCTCTTGTTACACCTAAAAGCACAGGCTCGGCAATAGCTGGTTCTCCACCCATTCTAATGATTCTTTCATTTTCTTCACGGAATTTACGTCTTGAAACCAAATCACCTTCAATAAATTTCGTATGTCCACTATCTACAACTTTTACTTGTCTTAGCATTTGAGAAACGATAACTTCTATATGTTTATCAGAAATCACAACACCTTGTCCGCGATAAACTTGCTGAATTTCAGAAATCAAATAATAATGCAAGGCTTTTTCACCTAAAATTTTAAGCACATCATGACTCGAAACAACTCCATCTGTAAGTTTTTCACCTGCATGAATAAACTCTCCATCTCTTACTTGAATATGTTTTGATTTGTCGATTAAATACTCAGCACTTGTTCCATCTTCTGCTTGGATAATAATTCTTTCTTTAGAACGCAAAGGCTTATCAAAACGAACAACACCATCAATTTCTGCAATCACAGCCGCATTTTTTGGTTTTCTTGCTTCAAAAAGTTCAGAAACTCTTGGAAGACCTCCTGTAATATCCTTTGATTTAGCTGCTGCTTTTGGAGTTTTTGCTAAAATATCTGCTTGAGCAATTTTATCGCCATCATGAACAAAAATAACGGTTTTTGGTTCAAGGTGATAACGCACAGCTTTATCACCTTTTCCTGCAATTACCAAAGTTGGTCTAACTCCGCTAGGTAAATACTCATTAATTACTAAAGAACGCTTACCTGTAGCTTCATCAATTTGCTCATCGGCACTATAACCTGCTTCAATATCCTCAAAGCTTACAACACCATCAATTTCTGCAATGATAGTATTATTATAAGCATCCCATTCTGCAATCACTTTTCTTTCTTTTTTAGGAGCACTTGCAATGATAGTATTTGCGTCATCGATTTTTTCACTATCGTTAAATTCTATCTTAGATTCTCTTGGGATATAGTGTCTTTTTGCTTCTCTATCATTTTCATCAGCAATCACTACAAAGAATCCTTTTTCTTTAACAATATCACCTTTTTTAACATTTTTTACTCTATCTAAACCATCGCCTTTAAGGATGTAAAATTTGAGTGTTCCTTTTTCGCCTGCTTTGATATTTTGAACTACAGGCTCGCCATCTTCTACTAAAATTTCACTCGCAAAAGGAATACGATTTGGTACATTCCAACCCTCTTTAATCACTTCTACGATACTTTCATTTTCTTCTACTTGCATGCCGCTTTGATATGGCAAATAAAGTTTTCCATCTATACTGCCACTTACACCTGCTAATTCATTTGGTTTAGCAAGATCGTATTTTCTTAATATGTATTTTACTTCTTGTTTTTTATCTTTAATAGAAACAATCACATCTTCATGAATATTTTCTATATTAATCACACCTTTAAATGGAGTTTTGATTTTTGGCTCCACAAGTAAAACCGCCGCATTTCTACGATTTGCTACGATATTTTTACCTTCTTTGTTTTTATAAGTTTTAAGATTATAAAATCTTATAAAACCTTCTTTTTGTGCGCTTACTTGTCTATCTTGTAAATCCGTACTTGCAGTTCCCCCGCTATGGAAAGTTCTTAGAGTTAGCTGCGTTCCTGGTTCACCGATAGATTGAGCGGAAATAATTCCCACTGCTTCGCCTGGTTTTACTAATTTACCTTCACCAAGATTGATACCATAACATTTTGCACAAATTCCTTTTTTAGCTTTGCAGGTAATAGGAGTGCGGATATTGACACTTTTTATACCGCTTTCGCCAAGAATTTTTGCTTTTTCCTCATCCATTAAAGTACCTTCCGCAAAAAGCACAGAATTTGTAATAGGATCAATCACATCCTCAGCTAAAACCCTGCCTAAAATTCTTTCTTCTAAAGTTTCTATAATAGAACTATCTGCGGTAATTTCATTGATTTCAACACCCTCATGTGTTCCACAATCTTCAATGGTAATTTTTACATTTTGTGCAACATCGATGAGTTTTCTTGTCAAATAACCCGCATTTGCTGTTTTAAGAGCGGTATCTGCAAGACCTTTTCTAGCACCGTGAGTTGAAATAAAGTATTCAAGAACATTTAGCCCTTCACGGAAATTTGAAATAATAGGCGTTTCGATAATAGAACCATCAGGTTTGGTCATAAGTCCTCTCATCGCAGCAAGCTGAGAAATTTGAGCTGCACTACCCCTAGCACCAGAATCTGCCATCATATAAATAGAGTTAAAACCTTCTTTATCTTTTTCTACAAGCTTCATCATTTCTTTTGAAAGAACATTGTTTGTACTTTTCCAAATATCAATGATTTTATTGTATCTTTCCCCTGAAGTAATCAAACCGAGATTATAAGAATTTTGAATTTCTCTTACTTGTTTTTTTGCTTCATCGATAGCTTTTTGTTTATCATTAGGAACAATAATATCTGCAATCGAAATTGAAATACCTGCTTTAGTTGCATATTCAAAACCTAAATTTTTAAGTCTATCTAAGAAACTTGCTGTAATCTCTAAACCACCTTGTTTATAAACATAATCTACAAGCGCAGCAATGTCTTTTTTCTTTAAGACTTTATTCCAACTATTTTCAGGCACAAAATCAGGCAAGATGGATTTAACAATCAATCTTCCTGCTGTAGTGGTAATCTTTCTACCATCTACCATAGTTTGTATGCTCGCATGAATATCCAAACACTTGCTTTCAAGTGCCATCATCACTTCATCAATGCCTGTACAAATTTTATGCGAACCTTTAGCACCTGCTTTTTCCAACGAAAGATAATAAATTCCTAAAACCATATCTTGCGATGGAACGGTTACAGACTTACCGCTTGCTGGTAAAAGAATATTCATTGATGAAAGCATAAGCACTTTACATTCTGCAATAGCCTCTTGAGAAAGCGGTACATGCACTGCCATTTGATCCCCATCAAAGTCTGCGTTAAATGCTGCACAAACCAAAGGATGAAGTTGTATAGCCTTACCTTCCACTAAAACAGGATGAAAAGCTTGGATAGAAAGCTTATGCAAAGTAGGTGCACGGTTTAGCATAACAGGATGTCCCTTTACTACCTCTTCTAAACATTCCCAAACTTCATTGGTTTTATTTTCTATCATTTTTTTAGCTTGTTTTACTGTGGTTGCATAACCTTTTTCTTCAAGCTTAGCTAAAAGATGTGGCTTAAAAAGCTCTAAAGCCATTTTTTTAGGTAAACCGCATTGATCCATTCTAAGTTTTGGACCTACAACAATAACGCTACGACCTGAGAAATCCACCCTTTTACCTAGTAGATTTTGTCTAAAACGTCCTTGTTTCCCTTTGATGATTTCACTTAAAGATTTCAATGGGCGTTTATTTGCTCCTTTTACAGCATTAGCACGACGACCGTTGTCAAAAAGCGCATCAACAGCCTCTTGAAGCATTCTTTTTTCATTTCTGATAATGATTTCAGGTGCATCAAGTTCCATAAGTTTTTTAAGACGTGTATTTCTATTGATAACACGACGATATAAGTCATTCACATCAGAAACTGCAAATTTCCCACCATCTAAAGCCACTAAAGGACGCAAATCTGGCGGTAAAACTGGAAGATTTGTAATCATCATCCATTCAGGACGATTTGGTACAGCTTCGTCGCTATCGGTATTGGCGTTTAAATTTGAATTTAAGAAATTTTCTACAACTTTTAAGCGTTTAATGATAGTTTTTTTCTTAGCCTCTGAATTTGTAGCCCCCATTTCTTCTTTAAGCTGATTTAAAAGCGCTACAAGATCTAAATTTGCAAGTAAATCACGAACAACTTCTCCACCCATTCTTGCTTTAAAGCCGCTATTTTCATAGCGTTGCATTAAATTTTGATATTGCTCTTCGTTCAAAACATCGCAATATTCCACTTTTTTAGTACTTTCATTATCATAGAAAGCATCACCTGGGTTTTCAACAATATAAGCTTCATAATAAAGCACGCGCTCAAGATCTTTCATCTTAACACCCAAAAGCGTTCCTATACGGCTTGGAAGAGAATTAACATACCAAATATGAGCCACAGGAGTTACAAGCTCGATATGCCCCATTCTAGAACGACGCACTTTTGAATTTGCTACTTCAACACCACATTTTTCACACTTAACGCCTTTAAAACGCATTTTTTTGTATTTACCACAAAGACACTCATAATCTCTTATAGGTCCAAAAATCTTTGCACAAAAAAGCCCATCTCTTTCAGGCTTTAAGGTTCTATAATTAATAGTTTCTGGTTTTTTTACTTCTCCATAAGACCATGATTTGATTTTTTCAGGACTTGCAAGTCTTAGTTGAAATGCTTCAAAATCTCTAGGTCTTGCATCTTCTTTAATTTCTATTACTTTAAATTTACTCATTATCTTCATCCTTATCAAAAATCTCAACATCTAAAGCAAGAGATTTAAGCTCATTGGTTAATACAAAAAATGTTTCAGGAATTCCTGTTGCTGGAACATTTTCACCTTTTGTCAATGCTTTATAGGCACTAAATCTACCTTCTACATCATCTGATTTTATGGTTAACATTTCTCTTAAAGTGTGAGCCGCTCCATAAGCTTCAAGTGCCCAAACTTCCATTTCTCCAAATCTTTGTCCCCCAAAGAGTGCTTTACCACCCACAGGTTGTTGGGTAACCAAGCTATAAGGTCCTGTACTTCTTGCATGAACTTTTTCATCAACCAAGTGATGGAGTTTTAGCATATACATACATCCTACATGAACACGCTCTGCAATTTTTTCCCCCGTGCGTCCATCATAAAGTTCTGTTTTGCCATCCATATCTATCTTAGCCATTTTAAAAAGCTTGCTAAATTCTTCTATATTTACACCTTCAAAAACAGGAGTAGAAAATTTAACTCCTTTACTCCAGTCTCTAGCATAGTTTAAAAGCTCTTCATCGCTTAAGCTTTTAATAAATTCTTTTTCGTTTGCAAGTCTTGGAATAGAACAAATTTCAAGTATTTTCGCTCTTAATTCTTTAAGAAAATCTTTTTGCTTTCTATCAAAAATTTCTTGAATTTGATCCCCAAGTCTAAGTCCAACTAAACCTAAATGACTTTCTAAAATTTGACCTATATTCATACGACTTGGAACGCCAAGTGGATTAAGCGCAATATCCACGCTCTTACCATTTGGCAAATAAGGCATATCTACTTCAGGAACTATAGTTGAAACTATACCTTTATTTCCATGACGTCCTGCCATTTTATCACCGACTTTAAGCTTTCTTTTTGTAGCAATATAAACTTTAACAAGCTTAATTACCCCACTTGGTAAAATATCATCTTTTTCTAAAATTTCAAGCTTTTCATCGTGTTCTGCTTTTAATTTTTTCTTCTCATTTTGGAAATGATTTTTTAAATCATCGTATTCTTTTTGAATCTCTTTAGAATAAGCTTTAATCAAAGTTGTTAAAGTAAAACGATTGATTTTTTCAAGTTCGCTAATATCTGCAGTTTGTCCTTTTTTATAATTTTTATCTCCAATTTTTTGATCGCTATTTAAAGAGGCTTTGGAAAGAAGAGCACAAACACGAAGCATTTCTTCTCTATCCATCATCAAAAGTCTATCATGATGCTCTTTTTCTAAAGCCATTTTTTCTTTATCATAAGATTTTATTGCGCGATCATCTTTTTCATAGCCTTTTTTAGTGAAAATTTTAACATCCACAACAACACCCTCTAAAGAAGCGGTTGCATAAAGGGATTTATTCACAACATGTCCTGCTTTTTCTCCAAAAATCGCTCTTAAAAGTCTTTCTTCAGGAGTTGGTTTAACCTCACCTTTTGGAGAAACCTTACCCACCAAAATCATACCTGGTTTGATATGGGTACCAATTTTTGCAATACCGCTCTCCTCAAGATGCGCAACATCTTCTTCTTTTACATTTGGAATATCTTTGGTAATTTCTTCTATACCGTCTTTTAGTTCTCTTGCTTCAATTTCTTTTTCATAAATGTGCACGCTTGTAAAAGTATCTTCACGAATAATTCTCTCACTTACAACTATAGCATCCTCATAGTTATAACCATTCCAAGGCATAAAAGCGATTAAAGCATTTTTACCTATAGCAAGTTCGCCTTGATCCATAGAAGGACCATCTGCGATAATTTGTCCTGCTTTTACTATATCACCTTTTTTAACAATAGGGTGTTGAATATAATTTGTATTTTGATTGGTTCTTAAATTTTTCTCCATAGTGTAATGGTCAATAAATGGACCTTTATCATCTTCACCTAAAATGAAAATGCTTTTATTATCCACTTTCTCAACCACACCGCCACGCTTTGCTTTAACAGCTTCCCAAGCATCACGCGCAATAATTTGTTCCATACCTGTTCCTACTATCGGAGCTGAAGCAGTAAGAAGTGGCACAGCTTGACGTTGCATGTTTGAACCCATTAGCGCTCTGTTTGCATCATCGTGCTCTAAAAACGGAATCAAAGAAGCTGCAACTCCAACAACCATACCTGAGCAAAGATCGATTAATTGCACTTCTTCGCGTCTTGCAAGTATAGTTTCACCATCTTGCCTAGCCTCAACAAATTCTTCTACTATATTGCCTTTAGCATCAACCTTAGTTGAAGCTGGTGCGATAAACAAGCCTTCTTCTTGTGTCGCTGTAAGATAAACAACTTCATTAGTCACTTTACCATTTACAACTTTTCTATATGGCGCTTCAACAAAGCCAAGTTCATTTACTTTTGCATAAGTAGAAAGAGTGTTAATCAAACCAATATTTTGACCTTCAGGTGTTTCAACTGGACAAATTCTACCATAATGTGTCGCGTGAACATCACGCACTTCAAAACCTGCTCTTTCTTTTACAAGTCCACCTTCACCAAGCGCTGACAAACGACGCTTATGAGTAACCTCGCTTAAAGGGTTGGTTTGATCCATAAATTGCGAAAGCTGACCTCCTGTAAAAAATTCAATGATAGTTGTAGTAATCATTTTAGGATTGATTAAATCATAAGGCATTACTTTATCAAGATCCGCATTTAAAGAAGTAAATTTATCTCTGATCGCCTTTTGCATTTTTGCAAGACCTAAATGAAGTTCATTGGCTAAAAGTTCACCTATAGAACGGATACGACGATTTCCTAAATGATCTCTATCATCAATATGTCCTTTACCATTTTTTACTTTAATTAAATATTTTGCAGTTTTAATAATATCTTCATTAGTCAAAACAGTAACATACTCAGGTACTTCAAGACCTAATTTATGGTTCATTTTCATACGACCTACCTTGGTAAGATCGTATCTTTCAGGATTGAAGAATAAATCATTTACAAAAGCCTTCGCTGCATCTTTTACCACAGGTTCACCTGGGCGCATAACTTTGTAAATTCTAATCGCAGCTAAATCATTTTCATCATCGATATTTTCACTTTGTTTAAGAAGTTTTAGAGTTTCTCCATCTTGGGCAAAGGAGTTAATAATCGCTGCATCAACGCCATTAGCCAAGTCATTTGCTATATCAAAACTTTTTTGCTCTTTAATCTTAGCAAGCTTACTCTCATCTAACAAAGTTAAAGAATCAAATAAAACCTCTCCACTTTCTTTATCAATAATAGGATTTGCTAAATAACGATTAAGTAAAATTTCTACAGGATATTCTATCCATTTTAAACCGTCTTTAATAAGCTGTTCTGCTTTTTTCTTTGTAAGTCTTTTTCCAGCTTGATGAACGATTTTTCCTTTTTCATCTTTAATATCATATTCTATTCTATCCATAAAATCATTTGGATTAAATTCTGTTAAAAATTTATCTTTTTTCACATGTATAGTCTGAATAGGATAAAACAACTTAATAATATCTTGTTTTTTATACCCTAAAGCTCTAAAAAGCATAGTTACAGGAACTTTTCTACGCTTATTGATTCTTACATACAAAACATCTTTGGCATCGTATTCAAAATAAAGCCACGAACCACGATCAGGAATAATTTGTGCTGTATAAACAAGCTTATTTGCAACCGTTGAACTTTCTTCTTCTTTAAAAATAACACCAGGGCTTCTATGTAATTGATTTACAACCACTCTCTCAACCCCGTTAATGATAAAAGATACACGATCTGTCATTAAAGGAATTTCGCGGATATAAATTTCTTGTTCTTTAATATCTTTTACGCCAACTTTTTCCCCTGTTTTTTCATCTTTTTCATGCAGAGTAAGACGGATTTTCATTTTTAAATTTACAGAATAAGTCAAACCTCTTTCCATGCATTCGCGAATGGTATATTTTGGCTTGCCTATTTCACTACTAACATATTCAAGACTCAATCTATTTTGCGGATCATGAATAGGAAAAATTGATTTAAAAACTTTTTCTATACCACTTTCACCATTATCAAGATTTAAAAAATAATCAAAACTCTTTTTTTGTAATTGTAGAAGATTTGGGATTTCTATTTGTTTTGAAATGTTTGAGAAGTCTACTCTTAAACGATTTCCTAATTTATTATCTAACATATCGCACATACCTCATGGTAAATTTTGTAAATTTAAAAAAGAAGACCTAAAAATTAGGTAAAAATAAAAAAAGAAGACTTGCCTTGGCAAATCTTCTTCTAACTTTAAAGCTTAAAATTACTTAAGTTCTACTTTAGCACCAGCTTCTTCAAGTTGTTTTTTAGCTTCCTCAGCTTCAGCTTTAGCCACACCCTCTTTTAGAGTTGAAGGAGTTTGCTCAACTGCATCTTTTGCTTCTTTAAGACCAAGGCCTGTAAGAGCACGAACGATTTTAATAACTTCAATCTTTTTAGCACCGCCATCAGTTAAAACGATATCAAATTCAGTTTTTTCTTCAGCAGCAGCTACAGCACCACCAGCTACAGCACCACCAGCTACCATTACAGGAGCAGCAGACACACCAAATTTTTCTTCAAATTCCTTTACAAGTTCTGATAACTCAAGAACACTTAAATTTGAAATATATTCTAATACATCTTCTTTAGAGATTGCCATTTTTTATCCTTTTATTTAATTTATTCAGATTCTTTTTTATTTTTAAGCGCATTTAAACCTATTGTGAAATTGGTAATTGGCGCATTCCAAACTTGCAAAAGCATAGCAAGCAACTCATTGCGTGAAGGCATTTTAGCAAGAGCTTTAACCTTAGCAACATCTGCAACTTCGCCTTCAATATGAGCTGTTTTGATTTCAAATTTATCGTTATTTTCTTCAAATTTAGCAGCTACTTTTGAAACACTTAGCTGATCTTCGCCCCAAAGATAAATATTTGTATCTTTAAGAACTAGACCTGTTTTACCGGAATTGTTAAGAGCAATGTTAGCCAAAGTATTTTTAACAATTTGAACTTTTACATTGTTTTCTCTTGCATTATTTCTAAGCTCTTCTAGTTTTTTTGTGCTAAGACCTCTGTAATTACAAACTACAATAGCTTCACTAGCTTTAAAACCTTCTTCAAGTTTAGCAATAATCTCAACTTTTTCGCTTCTAGTCACATTTTCTCCTTTCCGATTGAGATTTCAAGTAGAGTGGAAATCCAATTAAGCTTACGCCTCGACTATCTTCAATCTAAAATAAACATTTCAAAAAATCAAAAATTTTTTCAAATGTTTATTTTAAAACAAAAGAGTTGCAAAAAAGCAACTCTTATTTCATATCAAGCAATTCTTGTGTTTCAAGCTTTACAGAAGGGCTCATTGTCAAAGATAAAGCCGCATTTTTAATATATCTACCTTTAGCTGCAGCAGGTTTATGTTTGTTAATTGCCTTTACAAAAGTGCTAACATTATCCCATAATTGTTCTTTGGAAAAACTTACTTTACCAAGACCTGCATGGATATTTCCTTGCTTATCAACACGGAAATTTACCTGACCACTTTTTGCATTATTAACTGCTTGAGCAACATCCATAGTCACTGTTCCAGTTTTAGGATTTGGCATTAAACCTTTTGGCCCTAAAATTCTACCAACTTTACCAACAAGTCCCATTAAATTTGGAGTAGCAATCAAAACATCAAAATTCATATTACCTTTTTGAATTTCTTCTACTAAATCATCGCTACCCACAATATCTGCACCAGCATTTTTCGCTTCATCAGCTTTTGCGTCTTTTGCAATTACAGCAACACGAACTTTTTTACCCGTTCCAGCAGGTAAAACAACAGATCCTCTTACCATTTGATCTGCATGTCTTGGATCAACATTAAGTTTTAAAGCAATTTCTACAGTCTCATCAAATTTAGCAGACTTTAAAGTCTTTATTGTATCAATTGCATCGCTTAAAGCATACTCTTTATTTGAATCAATTTTTTGTGATAATTCTTTTAATCTTTTTGCTATCTTAGCCATTTATTTTCTCCGCATTTTAAAGTGCTACCGCCTTTTACCTTGGCGGTGAAAGGATTAATCTACGATTTCAACACCCATAGAACGAGCTGAACCTGCAATAATTTTAGCAGCTTGATCTCTATCTTTAGTATTTAAATCTGCAATTTTCTTATCTACTATTTCTAAAACTTGAGCACGAGTTAACTTACCCACCTTATTTTTAAGTGGATTATCCGTACCTTTAGAAATTCCAGCTGCTTTTTTGATCAAATCCGTAGCTGGCGGTTGTTTTGTAATAAAAGTAAAACTTTTATCTGCATAAACAGTGATAACAACAGGGATATTAAAACCTGCCATATCTTTTGTTCTTTCATTAAAAGCCTTACAAAACTCCATAATATTAACACCTTGCTGACCCAAAGCAGGACCAACAGGTGGTGATGGGTTTGCTTTTGTGGCAGCAATTTGCAATTTAATTTCGCCTACGACTTTTTTAGCCATAACAAATCTCCTTACTTGATATAAATTAAATTATTTTCTCAACTTGAGAATATAAGATCTCCACTGGAGTTGAACGTCCAAAAATAGAAACATTTAATTTTAATAAACCACGAACCATATCATACTCTTCTACAATTGCAGTAAAGTTTGCAAATGGCCCTTCTGTGATTCTCACATTTTCCCCTTCTTCAAAAGAAATCTTTGGTTTAGGCGCTGCACGATTGTGAACTTTTTCCAAAATCAAATTAATATCTTTTTCTGTTAAAGGGGTTGGCTTTTTGGATTCTCCAATAAAACGACCAACCTTTGGAAGAGATTGAATGCGATGCCAAAGCTCTGTATTTAAATCAAGAAGTGCAAAAACGTATCCTGAATACAAACTTCTTTCGCTAATCTTCTCCTTTCCATTCTTAAATTCAATAACATCTTCAGTTGGAACAACAATTTCTTTAAGTTGTTCTTCAATTCCGTTATCTTTTACTAAATTTTCAATGGCTCTTTTAACTGCCATTTCACTGCCAGCATAAGTTTGAATTGCATACCATTTATGAGTACTCATTTACTCTCCTTATACGATCGCAGAAACAATAGAGGACATAAGCCAATCCACTAACGCCAAAAACAAAGAAATCACCGCAACAACCACAAAAACTGTAATATAGGCATTTCTTACCTGTTCTTTTAAAGGAAAAATTACTTTCCTTAATTCGGCTTTTGATAATTTAAAATAAGTTATTAATTTTTCCATTTATTTAAACCTTAATTATGGCAGGGCAAGAGGGATTCGAACCCCCAACCATCGGATTTGGAATCCGGCGCTCTACCGTTGGAGCTATTGCCCTAAGGGCGCAAGCTTAACTTTTTAGCTTAACTTCTTTGTGAAGTGTATGTTTTTTTAATCTTGGGCAATATTTTTTTAATTCTAATTTTTCAGTAGTATTTTTACTATTTTTATAGGTGCTATAATTAATATCACCACATTCTTCACACTTTAAACCAACTTTAATTCTCATTTCAATTTTCCTTAAAAAATTAAAGCCAAGCTTTTAACTTGGCTTTATTAAATTATTTAATAATTTTAGAAACAACACCTGAACCAACAGTTTTACCACCTTCACGAATAGCAAAACGAGTTCCTTCTTCAAGTGCTACTGGAGCGATCAAGCTTACAGTAATTCTCACATTTTCACCTGGCATAACCATTTCAACACCATCAGCTAATTTAATCGAACCTGTAACATCAGTTGTTCTTACATAAAACTGTGGTCTATAGTTGTTAAAGAATGGAGTATGTCTACCACCTTCATCTTTATTTAAGATATAAACTTCAGCTTCGAAGTCAGTGTGTGGAGTAATTGATTTTGGTTTAGCAAGAACCATACCACGGATAACTTCTTCTTTTTTAGTACCACGAAGAAGAACACCTACGTTATCTCCTGCTTCGCCTTGATCCATTTCTTTTCTGAACATTTCAACACCTGTTACAGTTGTTGTTTGAGTATCTTTAATACCAACGATTTCGATAGTATCACCTACTTTTACAACACCTTTTTCAATTCTACCTGTAACAACAGTACCACGACCTGAAATTGAGAAAACATCTTCAATTGGCATCAAGAAGTCTTTTTCAGTATCACGAGTTGGAGTTGGAATATAGCTATCAACTGCAGCCATAAGATCCATAATTTTTGCTGACCATTCACCATCTTGTCCAGCTTTAGCTTCTTCAAGAGCTTTTAAAGCAGAACCAGAAATAATAGGTGTATCATCGCCTGGGAAATCATAAGAGCTTAATAATTCTCTAATTTCCATTTCAACTAACTCTAAAAGTTCAGCATCATCAACCATATCTGCTTTATTCATAAAAACAACAATATATGGAACGCCTACTTGACGAGAAAGAAGAATGTGCTCTCTAGTTTGTGGCATAGGGCCATCTGCAGCAGAAACAACCAAGATCGCTCCATCCATTTGTGCAGCACCTGTAATCATGTTTTTAACATAATCTGCGTGACCTGGGCAGTCAACGTGTGCATAGTGACGATTGTCTGTTTCATATTCAATATGAGAAGTAGCAATAGTAATACCACGCTCTTTTTCTTCTGGAGCATTATCGATATTATCATAATCTTTAAGCTCTGCTAAACCTCTTCTAGAAAGAACAGCAGAAATAGCAGCTGTTAAAGTAGTTTTACCATGGTCAACATGACCAATAGTACCAATATTTACGTGTGGCTTATTACGTGAAAATTTTTCTTTAGCCATTTTTTTCCTCCGTATAAAAAATAAATTGAGCAAAGCAAGTCTTATATCTATATAATTTTTTCAATTCATGGAGCTCATAGCGGGAATTGAACCCGCGACCTCTCCCTTACCAAGGGAGTGCTCTACCTCTGAGCCATACGAGCGCTCAGAAAAATTATACACAATAACAGACAACAAAAACTCTTAAATGGGATATATACTGTAAGTTAAAGGTTTTAAAATACAGCTCCCAGTTCTTTTAAATTATTGGAGCGGGAAACGGGACTCGAACCCGCGACCCTCAGCTTGGAAGGCTGATGCTCTAGCCAACTGAGCTACTCCCGCAAAGCATGGTGGTGAGTCGTGGATTCGAACCACGGAAGGCGAAAGCCAGCAGATTTACAGTCTGCCCTCGTTGGCCACTTGAGTAACTCACCATAAAAATATTGCTTTTTCAATATTCTGGTCAAACACTGCTAAAATAAATGGAGCTGGTTAAGGGACTTGAACCCCCGACCTGCTGCTTACAAGGCAGCTGCTCTACCAACTGAGCTAAACCAGCAAAAATAAAAGTAAGATTATAACTCAAAAAAAAAATTTTGTCAAGACTTTTTTAGTTTTTCTATAAAATTTTAGTCTTGTAAATTTTATTATCATAAACCAATATTATTTTTATCTATATTATGATAATCAAATAAATTTAAAAATTTCTTTGCTCTTTCGCTTTTTGGATTTTTAAAAAAACTTTTAGGATCATTTTCTTCGATGATTTTTCCTTCATCCATAAAAATAATTTTATCTGCTACAGCTTTAGCAAAACCCATTTCATGAGTAACAATAAGCATAGTCATACCCTCTTTTGCAAGATTTAACATCACTTCTAAAACTTCTCTGACAATCTCAGGATCCAGCGCTGCTGTAACCTCATCAAAAAGCATTAACTCAGGATTCATGCATAAACTTCTTACTATGGCAATTCTTTGCTTTTGTCCTCCGCTAAGTTCTCTTGGATAAGCATGAATTTTATGCAAAAGCCCCACCTTTTCAAGCCAAATTTTAGCCTCTTTTAAAACCTCATCTTTCTTTCTTTTTTGCACTTTCATAGGCCCTAGAAGTATATTTTCTTCAACACTTAAATGCTCAAAAAGCTCATAAGATTGAAAAACCATACCAACTTTTTGACGCATTCTTGGCCATTCTTTAAAATCTTTATCTATTTTCTCATTATCAATATAAATATTACCACTTGCAATCTCTTCAAGCCCATTAATACAACGCAAAAGCGTAGATTTTCCACATCCGCTAGGACCTAAAATCACCACAACTTCTTTAGCCTTAACTTCTAAATTAATATCTTTTAAAGCATGATGCGAACCATAATACTTTTGTAAATTTTCTATTTTTAGTATACTCATTTTAGCTCCATTTTTTCTCTAATTTTCTTGAATATAAAGTGATAGGATAACAAAGTATAAAAAAGATAAAAAAAATCAAACCATAAATAATAAAAGGTGCAAAATCATTTCTATTATGAAATTCTATAATTTGTTGCCCTACTTTTACAAGCTCTACCGCGCCGATTAAATAAGCAAAGGTTGTACTTTTAATCATACGAGTAAGTAAATTCATGCTCATAGGAGTTAAACGACGCATAGCTTGTGGAATAATAACATAAGCAAAACTTTGCACCGTATTTAAACCTAAAGATGATGCACTTTCATACTGATGTTTTGGAATACTCTGCAAGGAAACACGCACCAAATCCATCATCTCAAAACAACCCCAAATGCTAAAAACAATAATAGCTGCACTTACAGAACTCAAATCCCACCCAAACCATCTAGGAAAACCAAAATACACCACAAAAAGCCATACTAAAAGTGGCATAACACGCACAAATTCTAAACCCAAACGACAAAAAGCATAGATATAGGTATTTTTAAAACTCATTAAAATTCCTAAAAATAACCCACCTATCGAAGTAATAATAATGCTGATAAATGAAATTTCAAGAGTGACAAAAAGCCCTTGCCAGAGTCTTAAAAGCGTATCGGTATTTAAAAGTTCAAGCATGAAGCAACCTTTTTTCAAACTTTAGCAAAATAAAAGACAAAGGCAAAATAATGCATAAATATCCCATAAACAACAAAAACAATAGCTCATCTGTCTTATAGGTTAAGGAATTTAAACTCTTCATTAAATTCACCAAATCTGGCAAGGCAATAATACTAACGACTGAAGTTTCTTTGATTAAAAATATAATATTAGCACTAATACTTGGCATAGAAATAGCCAAAGCTTGCGGCAAAATCACATAACGCAAATTTCCAAATTTTGAAAAACCCAAAGAAAGTCCCGCTTCAAACTGCTGTTTTCTTATGGCTTCAAATCCCGCTCTTAAACTTTCAGCCATATAAGAACCTCCTAAAAAACTAAGTCCTACTATAGCACAAGCAAAAGAAGGCCTTAAAGTTTCTTCTACGCTTAAGCAAATCAAATCAAGCGGTGGAATTTGCTCTAAATGTATATTAAATTTAGGTAAAGCATAATATAAGAAAAAAAGTTGAATTAATAAAGGCGTATTTCTTGAAAACTCTATATAAAGCTTGCAAATATTTTCTAAAATTTTTATTTTAAAATAACTCATTAAAATACAAAACAAACCTATTATCAAAGAAAAAATAATTCCAAAAAAGCTTAGTTTTATCGTAAGCCAAGCAGCCGTTAAAAAAGCAGGAGCTTGAGCTAATATAAAATCAAAATCCATTCTCTACCTTAAATTTTACCAAAGTTCTTTCATGATCATATCTTTATTTAAAATTTCAATTCTACCTTTTTTTGTATCAATAAGTTCTGAAATTTTAAGTTCTTTTAACACTCGAGATAAAGATTGCGCTCTAACATTTAAATCAATTGCAATTTGTTTTTGTGAAATTGTATCTAAATTTTTTTCATTTTCCAAAAGATACTTTAATAATCTCGTCCTTAAATCTAATGCATTTTGAGATAATTTCTTTTCTAAAATTTTAATTTTATCAAAAAGTGAACTGATAAGTAAAAAATTGAATTCTTTATTTTCACTGCATAAATTTTGAAAATTAATAAAATCAATTTCCAAAATTTCTCCATCCTCTTCAAAAACAGCATTAGCAGGATAATTTAATTTTTTAAAAGCAGGCATTTCTGCTATAAAATTTGGAGGATTAAAATAATGCAAAGTAATTTCTTTATCACTTGCTGTACTTTTATAAATGCGTATTTTTCCCTTGAGTAAAATAAAAAAATTTTTAGCCTCTTCGCCTTCATAAAATAAAATACTATTTTTTTGAAATTTTTTTAATTTTCCTACACTAGATAAAAGTTCTAAATAATCTTTCATTATATAATATTTCCATTCTTAACTTATGTTAAATTTAATTTATCTTATTTTTGCTATATTAACGCCATAAAATTAACATTTAAGAAAGGCTTATATGAAATTTGAAACAATTAATCAAGAAAGCATAGCAAAACTCATGGAAATATTTTATGAAAAAGTTAGAAAAGATAAGGATTTAGGTCCTATTTTTAACAATGCTATTGGAACAAGCGATGAAGAATGGAAAGAACATAAAGCAAAAATAGGAAATTTTTGGGCAGGCATGCTTTTAGGCGAAGGTGATTATAATGGGCAACCCTTAAAAAAGCACTTAGATCTACCTCCTTTTCCTCAAGAGTTTTTTGAAATTTGGCTAAAACTTTTTGAAGAAAGTTTAAATATAGTTTATAATGAAGAAATGAAAAATGTCATTTTACAGCGTGCACAAATGATAGCTTCACATTTTCAAAATATGCTTTACAAGTACGGCGGACATTAATTTGGCAATTTTTTTGCCAAATCTTTTTTTACCTTTTCTAAAATCTCCTCATCCTTGGAAAAATCAAAAAATTTAAACTCATTTCCATGTTGCATAAAACCATCGAGCAAATCTCCACTCAAACGATTTTTAAGATCAAGCTCTGCTATTTTAAACCCATCTAAAGTGCTAGCAAATTCTTTTAAACGACTCGGAATTTCTTTAAGCTTAGTATAAAGATAGCAAGCACTTTTAAGCCCTACACGACCTACACGGCCACGAAGTTGATGTAAAGTAGCAAGTCCTAAACGTTCCGCTCCTACAATCACTATCATACTCAATCTTGGCAAAGAAATACCTACTTCCACCACTGTAGTGCTTAGTAAAATATTTCCCTCGTCTCTAAAACGCTCTAAAATTTCATCTTTTTGTTTATCTTTTCCATGAGTTACAAAAACTTTTTCATAATGACTCTGCCAATATTCTTTGGCCTGCTCTAAAGAAAGATAAGGAATCTTATCACTAGCACTCAATAAGGGATAAATAATGATAATTTGATGATTTTTAGCGATTTCTTCTTTGATCTTCTCGCTAAGCTTAGAAAAACCTTCATTTTGTATGCAATAAGTTGTAATATCTTTTTTAAAAGGCATTTGTTTAATAAAGCTAAAATTTAAAAGTTCAGATTGTATCATGCTTAAAGTTCTTGGAATAGGCGTAGCTGAAAACTGTATAAAATGAGGGGCAAATTCTTGTTTATTTAAAGAATGAATTTTCTCACGCTGAGCTGATCCAAAACGATGTTGTTCGTCTATCATTACAAGTACGGCATTATGGCTTTCTAAATGAATTAGAGCATGAGTGCCTATAACAAGATTTGCTTTTTGGATATTTTGTTCTAAATCTTTTTCTTTTTTACCCCCTTTAATAAACAAAATATTCATAAAATCAGGTAAAAATTTCTTAGCCTCTTCATAAAGCTGATACGCTAAAATACTAGTAGGTGCCATTAAAATAGCTTGCTTAGGATAAACCATCAAAGCCGCACCAAGTAAAACCAAGGTTTTACCACACCCCACATCACCCATAATCACACGCCTTTTGGCTTCTTTTGAGTGTAAATCTTTTTCTATGTCTTTTAAGGCATTAAGCTGATCTTTAGTAAGAGAAAAAGGCAAATCTTTAAGCCAATTGGCTATATTAAAAACATTGATTTGATGAGCTTTAAAATGCGTTTTTTTAGCTTTTAAACGCTTTAAAAAATTATATATTTCTATATATTTTAAATCTTTGCTAAAATTTTGCAAATTTTCAAACATAAAAAAACTTTTTTCATCATAAGCATGCAAATTTAAAAGAAAATGTATATATTTATCCTCTATGCCACTTTCTTTTAAATTTTCATAATTAAGATATTTATGTATAAAAGCAGCAATTTTTGTATCTTTTAAACCTAAAATTTGATACTTTGGACTAAAACCCTCAAAAGAAGTTAAAATTTTAGGATTGTTAAATTGCCAAGTGTGATTAAAATGCGAGAGTTTAGCATTAAAAATAAGCTCTTTTCCTACCTTACAAATACCAAAATGCCAAGCTCTAGGATGAAAAAACACAAAAGAAATATTTTCTTGCCATTCCTCACAAAAACCTAAACCAAAAAGTTGATTTTTTCTTGAACTAACGCTTTTTATAGTGATTTTTTGGGTACAAATTTCATTTTCTTTAGGATTTTTACTTGGATTTAAATTTTCAATTTTTTTAGGTAAAAGAAGCGCTAAATCAATAGCACTTCTAATTTTTAATTTTTTAAAAAATTCAAAATCACTTTCTTTAATTTTCATTTTGTATGCTTGCAAAACTTATATTTAAAAGCTCTTGATGTTTTTTAATATAAGCATTTATGGTTTCAAGTTTAACCTTTTCCATAAGTTTTAACTCTTCTTTATAATATCCCAAATTTAAACCTTGATAAAATTCGTTAAAAGACATAGATAAACGCTTGCTTAAGCTTTCATAACGCAAAGGAGTTGATCCTATGAGAAAATTTTTAGCTTGATCAAGTTCATTTTGAGTCATGCCATTTTTTATAAAATCTTCAAAAAGCTCTTTTACGATTTTTTTAGCTTCTTTAGCGCTTTCATTTTTAGTTTGTAAATATCCAAAAACTCTAGAAAAAGACATATTCATATCAAGCATAGCATAAGCTGAGTATGCAAGACCTCTTTTAACACGAATTTCTTCCATAATCCTTGAACCAAATCCTCCTTGCCCTAGCACAAATAAGGCAATTTTTGCAAGATATAAATCCTTATCTTTAAAATCAGCAAAAAAAGGCGTAGCAAAATAAATATAAGCTTGTTCACTTTCTGGGCGTACCAAAATTTCATCTTTGATGTTTTTGCCTAACTCATATTTTTTTGGAGTATTTTTTTTGCCTATTTGAAGTTTTGATAAGAGTTTTAAAAGATCTTCCTTGGCTTGTTTTTCTTCTAAATCTCCTCCTAAAATCACAACCAAATCACTAAGATGGATAAAATTTTTATAAAAATTTTGCAAATCTTTTAAAGACAAAGTTTCTATACTTTTTTCATCTCCATCATTTGGACTTTGAAATTCTTTACATTTAAAAATTTGAGCATTGAGTAAATTTTTTGCTAAATAATCAAAATCACTATTTTTACTCGCGAGCTCACCTAAGGCATTGATTTTTAATTTTTGCAAAGTTTTTTCTTCTATTCTTGGTTTTAAAAGCAATTTTTCTAAACTCTTTAAAGCAAAATCAAAATTTTCTTTCAAGCAAGAAAGATTGATTTCCAAACTTTCAAAACCACTACTTGCCTCTAAATTTATCGCTCTAAATTCTAAATCCTTAAAAAATTTATCATCCACGCCTTCATTTAAAATACGTGAAAACATCTTAGCTAAGCCTGCTATTTCATCATAACTTCTAGCACAATTTCTAAAAACAAGCTTTAAAACAACAATAGGAAAATCAGAATTTTTTTCAAAAATAAAAGGGATTTTAATACCCCTACTCTCTAAATACTGCATTAAAACCTTTCTAAAATTTCATAAGCGGTATTGCGTTTAGCTGGATTTTCGCCTAAACTTCTAATCAGCCTTATCATCTCATCTTGATTCATTCTATAACTTGCTCCTGCAGCACTTACTACATTTTCTTCCATCATAGTTGAGCCTAAATCATTGGCCCCAAATTTTAAAGCAAGCTGGCCTATAAGTGAGCCTTGAGTTACCCAAGAACTTTGTAAATTTTTAAAATTATCTAAATAAAGTCTTACTAAAGCTAAAAGTCTTAAATATTTGTTAGAACTTTGTTTCATAATCTCTGGATGTTTTTGGATTAAAACAGTATTATCACTTTGAAAGCTCCATAAAATAAAAGCTCTAAATCCCCCTGTTTCATCTTGTAATTTTCTCAAATGCTCAAAATGATCGATGATTTCTTCATCATTTTCAACCGTTCCAAACATCATAGTAGCTGTACTTTTCATACCAATTTTATGAGCTTGGCGATGTACTTCTAACCAAGTAGCTGTATCACATTTATTTGGTGCGATAATATCACGCACCCTATCGCTTAGCACCTCAGCACCTGCTCCTGGTATAGAAAATAAACCTTTAGCTTGCAATCTTTTTAACACTTCAGTGATTGAAATTTTAGATGCTTTTGCAATATAAGCGATCTCAACTGCTGAAAAACCATGCACAGTGATATTTGGATAATGTTCTTTTATCCAAGAAACTAATTCTTCATACCATTCTATTTTTAATTTTGGATGCACCCCGCCTTGAAAAAGAATTTGTGTTCCCCCGATAGCTTCAAGCTCTTCTATCTTTTTGCCTATCTCTTCAAAGCTTAAAATATAAGCATCATCTTCTTTATGATGGCGATAAAAAGCGCAAAAAGAACAATCAATACAACAAACATTGGTATAATTAATATTTCTATCCACAACAAAAGTGGTGATTTTTTCAGGATGAAGTTCTAATTTTCTTTTATAAGCCATTTCTCCAAGTTCTGTTAAACTTGCATGGTGTAATAAATCTAAAGCTTCTTTTTTATCCAGTCTTTTCAAAATTTTTCCTTGTTTTTTACATAATTAAAATAATTATAGCATTTAAAATATAAATTATGCTATAGTTTCGCTTATGAATTACATTGAACTATTAAAAAATAATAAAAATATCAGAATATTAGCTTCGGTTCAGTTTATAGTATATTTTGGAGCATGGTTTTCTCAAACGGGAGTTTTTACCCTTTTAGTCGAACTTAATGCTCCTACTTGGGCAACAGCTACAAGTGCTATGCTTGCTTTTTTACCTGGAGTTTTACTTGCTCCTATTAATGGCGTCATAGTAGAGAAAAATAAACCTAAAAAACTTTTACTCAGTATGATTAGCATAGAATTAATTTCTATTTTTTGTCTTATTTTTGTCACAAGTCTTAGTATGCTTTGGCTTTTATTTATTTTAATTTTCATAAGACTTTGTGTTGCTTCGATTTATTTTCAAGCTGAAATGAGTTTATTGGCCAAAATTTTAACTCCTCAAGAACTTAAACTCGCTAATGAAATGCACAGTGTCATTTGGGCGATTTCTTATACAGCAGGTATGGCAAGTGCGGGAATTTTTATTTATTTTCTAGGAGTTAAAACCGCTTTTCTATTTGACTGTATACTTATACTCATAGGCATTTCTTTTTTAGTAAGATTAAGCATTCCTGATTTTCATCAAAAAACACAAAGTCGCTTTTTTACCATGATAAAAGAAGGATTTTTCTATGTTTTAAACAATAAGATAATTTTTCATCTTATCTTGCTTCACGCTTTTATAGGTTTAACTGCTTATGAAACCTTGGTTACGCTTTTAGCGCAACATCAATATAAAGAAGTTTTATCTGCTGCTTTAGTAATAGGGTTTTTAAATGCAGTACGTGCTTGTTCTTTAGCTATAGGACCTATGGTTTTAAGCAAATTTATTAATGATAAAAATTTATTTTACATGTATCTTGGTCAAGGCTTGGGTATTATACTTTGGGCTTTAACTCAATTTAATTTTTATATTTCTTTTTTAGGTTTAATCGGTGCAGGTTTTTTTACCTCAGCGCTTTGGGCTTACACCTACACTATGATACAAAAAAATGCCGACAAAGAATATCATGGTAGAGTGATCGCTTATACAGATATGATTTATCTTAGTTTTAGCGCTATTATTTCAATGCTTATGGGCTTTTTATTTGAAATAGGCTTGAGTTTAGAACTAATTACAGGCTTATTGGGTATGATTTTTATCTTTGCGGCATTTTATTGGAAGTGGTTTTATAAAAAATATTTGTGAAAATTCACAAATATTTTAAATTTTAAACAAATCTTGAAGATTTTTCATTGCTTCTTCATTGCTGATGGCATTATTTAGCTGCGATGAGCTTAATTCATTGAGCTCTATTTCATAACCACTTAACATAGAAGCAAGGCGAATATTAATACCATTTTTTCCTATAGCTTTGCTTTTTTGTTCGCTATTTAAACTTACAATAGCTTTTTTATCTTCAATTTTTACAGAATTTACAATAGCAGGAGCCAAGGCACGAGAAATTAAAATTTCACTCTCATTTGTAAATTCTATACAATCAATATTTTCATTATGAAGCTCTTTGCTTACCGCATTAATTCTTACACCTTTAACACCTACTGTAGCTCCTACAGGATCGATATTTGTTCCATTGGCCTGAAGAATGATTTTTGCTCTTTCACCTGGAATTCTAGCACATCCTATAATATTGACATAACCATCTTTGATTTCTGGAACCTCAGCTTCAAGTAAACATTCTAAAAATTTAGGACTTGTACGACTAAGCTCGATTTTAATACCCTTATCTGTATAAACACGGCGTATCACAGCTTTTACCACATCACCTATTTTAAACTTTTCCCCTTTAATGCGATTTTTTCTCGGTAAAAAAGCTCTTAATTCATCTATTTCAATAAAAGTATTTTCTTCATTATCCACTCTAACAACTGTACCAAAAACCATTTGCCCTACTTTGTTTTTATACTTTTCAAAAATAGTTTGTTCTAATAATTTTTGTATATGATATTCAAGTTCTTTATGCAAGGTATTTACCGCAGTTCTTCCTAAATTTTCCAAAGAACATTCATAGGTTAATTCATCTCCTATTTCAACATCTGGAGCTTCTGATTTTGCCTTACTTAACGCGATAAAACTCTCACTTTTATTTTGCAATCTCTCGTCATTATCTGCTACTATGGTAATTTTTTGATAAAGATTTAAATTTTTAGGATCCACAAAAAACTCATATTCTTGTCCATAAATTCTTTTTGCAGTATTGATTAAAGCGGTAGCTACCTTTTCTCTTACATTCTCTAAGTTTAAATTTTTTTCATTAGCAATAGATTCGATAATATCTGCTATCTTTTCCATATTTTATAAAACCTTTTTTGTGGGAAATTTAAATAATGTAGATAAAAATTATATCCTTAATAAGTTTAATTAAAAGTAAAATTTGCTAAAATTATAGATTAAAATGAAAATTCTTAAGGATTTAGCTATGGAATTAAAATTGGCAAGAACTTTGATTAATGAAAAACCTAAAAATATTAGCCTAGAAAAAATCGAAGAGGCTATAGAAAAAGAAGGACAAAAGTTTTTTTATTTTGATAAAGATAATACACACAAACAACTCATTGCCCTTGTAAATCATTTTGAAAAAAAAGGAGTAAGCATTTATCATAGAACCGTAAAATACGGACTTGATGATAATGATTTTATGTATGAGGTACATATTCTTTGAGTGCTAAAAAACTTTTTATCCAAACTTTAGGTTGTGCGATGAATGTCAGAGATTCTGAGCATATGATCGCAGAATTAACACAAAAAGAAAATTACGCACTAACAGAAGATATCAAAGAAGCAGATCTTATTCTTATTAATACCTGTTCAGTGCGTGAAAAACCTGTGCATAAACTTTTCTCAGAAGTGGGTGGCTTTGAAAAAGTTAAAAAAGAAGGTGCTAAAATAGGAGTTTGTGGATGCACTGCATCACATTTGGGAAATGAAATTTTCAAACGTGCTCCTTATGTGGATTTTGTTCTAGGGGCAAGAAATATTTCCAAAATCACTCAAGCTATAAAAACTCCAAAATTTATGGGCGTGGATATAGACTATGATGAAAGTGAATTTGCTTTTGCAGATTTTAGAAATAGTATTTATAAATCCTATATTAATATCTCCATAGGTTGTGATAAACACTGCACTTATTGTATAGTGCCACATACTAGAGGAGATGAAATTTCCATACCTTTTAACATCATCTACAAAGAAGCTCAAAAAGCTATTGAAAAAGGCGCTAAAGAGATTTTCTTGCTAGGACAAAATGTCAATAACTATGGCAAAAGATTTAGAAACGAACATAAAAAAATGGACTTTTCAGATCTTTTAGAAGAACTTAGCACTATAGAAGGTTTGGAACGCATTCGCTTTACAAGTCCACATCCTTTGCACATGGATGATAAATTTTTAGAAGTTTTTGCCAATAATCCAAAAGTTTGCAAATCCATGCATATGCCTTTACAAAGCGGCTCAAGTGAAATTTTAAAAGCTATGAAGCGTGGCTATACTAAAGAATGGTATTTAAATAGAGCTTTAAAACTTAGAGAACTTTGTCCAAATGTTAGCATTTCTACAGACATTATTGTAGCTTTTCCAGGGGAAAGTGAAAAAGATTTTGAAGAGACTGTAGATGTTTTGGAAAAAGTGCGTTTTGAACAAATTTTTTCTTTTAAATACTCCAAACGCCCTTTAACAAAAGCCGCAACCATGCCTAATCAAATCGATGAAGAAATAGCTTCAAGAAGACTTAGCACCTTACAAAATCGTCATAGTGAAATTTTAGATAAAATTGTAAAAAAACAAGAAAATAAAACTTTTAAAGTTTTATTTGAAGAATTAAGAGCAGGCAATAGCATTGCTGGAAGAACAGATAATAACTTTTTAGTTCAAGTTGAAGGTAGCGAAGAACTTTTAGGGCAATTTAAAGAAGTAAAAATAACTAATGCAAAGCGTATGGTTTTATATGGGGAAATCGTTTAAAATCCATTGCTTAACATATATAATTTTCATCTTACAATGGCTTATTTTTTTAAGCTGTAAAAAGCACTATAAAGGTGAAAAAGTTGACCGTAAAGCTGGTGTGATACTTTTTTGGCATGGAAAATTAGCACTCATGCCTTTTGCGTTTAGACATTATAGACAAAAAAATAAAAAAGCCTATGTCATGATCTCCCACCATAAAGATGGAGAGCAAATTGCAAAAATCATCAAGCTTTTCGGTCTTGATACTGTAAGAGGAAGCACTTCAAGGGGTGCTAGCAGTGCACTTAGAGCTGCATTTAAAGTTTTAGAACAAAATGACGATATAGTTATCACGCCCGATGGTCCACGAGGGCCTTATCATAGTATTTCAGATGGTTCTATCATTTTGGCTCAAAAAAAAGAACTAAAGATAAGAATTTTAAACTATGAAGCAAATCGTTTTTGGAAATTTAAAAGTTGGGATAAGATGATCTTGCCAAAACCTTTTAGTAAGATTACTTATAGTCTAAGTGAACCTTTGGATATTTTATCTTTAGATAAAGAAAAAGCTAAAGAATTTCTAATGAAACAATTTGATAAAATTAGCTTAGCTGATCAATTTAAGGAATGAAATGTTATTTTTACTTAAAAAAATATTTCCACAACTTTTTATTAGTATTATTTTAGAAGATAAAAAAAATATTGTAAAAGCTTCTATTTATAGAGGAAATAAACTAATCAGTAGCAATGAAAAAACTTTTGATAAAAGTGAAAATTTATTAGAGTACATAAAAAATTTAAGCAAGCATTTCTTATTTTACCACACTGCTTTATTTTTAGACGCCAAAGAACAAGGATTAATACCTAGTACAAATATTCAAGATTGTGAGCACTTTAATATAGGAAAAATCAGCTTACAGCATATTTTGCTTAATAATGCCCTTGTTTATACGGCTACCGAACATGTAGAATATTATAGCGAGCTTTTTGAAGAATATAGAGGTTTAGATTTTTTATATTCCCCTTTTGCTCTTCTTTACTACAATATGCAAAAAGAAAAACAGCCTGATGATCAAATTTTACTTTATGGATTTAAGCAAGGATATCTTTTGGCAATTATTGTTGCTAAAGGCAATACTATTTTATACGGTGATTTTAAAATATTTGAGCAAGAATTAGGTTTAGAGCTTGAACTTCCATCAGAAGATAATCAAGAAATTGAAAACAACAACGATGATACTGAAGTTACCTTAGATAACTTCAATGAAGCCTTAAATAATAAATTTGATCTACTTGATCAAGAAAATAATCTTGAAACTTTGGATAATAATGATAATTTTAATCTTGATGAATTAAATCAATTTAGCAATGATATGGAACTTTGCCGTTATATTATTACGAGCATTGAAAAATTTTATAATGATGATAAATATGCTGGGGTATTTATCAATGGTATTTTATTATATAGCGAATCAGATATTAACATAAATGCTATTGATTTTTTAGAAAGTGAAACTTTTTTAGAGATAAAAACGAAACAAATCAACACCTTAGATCTTATGATAGAATTGATGCGAAAGGAGGTTAAATGACTTATAGCTTTATACAGCCAAGAAAAAAACCTATTTTCACACTCTTTGATAAAATTTGGCTAGGACTTTTTGGTTTTAGTATATTATTTATCTTACTAGTATATTTTACATATACAATAAAAATTGCATTAATCAATAGCTCTATCGATGATGAAAAACAACAAGTTATAGTGCTTCAAAATCAAACTAAGCAAAATGAAATGCTTTATGAAATTTTATTTGATCAAAGCCAAATAGCGAAAAATTTTAACACTCAAAATCAAATTGTTAAAGAAAGCTTAAGAAATCTATTTGATATTATTGTAAAAACTGATAATATTACTCTTGAAAGTGTTGAACAAGACGAATATTCCTTAAAACTTATCGGAGTCACTCCTACAAGAGAAATGTTTACTCTACTTTTAGAAACCCCTTTAAAAAGCATCTTTGATCAAAGCTACACAACCTATTATCGCTTAGATAATGGGTGGTATCGTTTTGTTAGTATTAGCAAACAAATTCCAGGAGTTGCAGATGAAAGATAAAAGCCTAGAAGAAATTGATTTATTAAAGCTTATCATTTGCGCGTTAAGTTTTATAAGCGTTTGCACAGCCTTGATCTTATTTTTACTTTTACCGACATTAAAAAATTACAAACAAGCAAATCTTAGAGAAAATTCACAACTTGCTATCTTAAAAGCTGCTAAATCAAAATTTGACTTTAGCGAAGATAAAATATCAACTCTAAGAAGCGAAAACAACAAAAGTTTAGAGCAATTTGAGCAAAATTTTAATATAGGAAATTTTAATATTTTTTTACAAAAATATTTTCAAAATGTAAAAATTCAAGAAACTAAGCCCGAAAAACAAGAAAAATATCTAAAAAACCGCTTAGCCATTAAAGCGACAATGAATAATCCTAGAAGACTTTATGATTTTATTGATGCTCTAAAAAACTATAATAATTTAATCAAGCTTGATTATCCACTTAATCTTAAAGCAGGAGAGCAAGGTATCTCTATAGATCTTACTCTCAAAGTTTATTCAAGCTAAACTCACATCTTCGCCTTTTAAAATTTGATTCATAGTATTCATTGCACACATTTTTCCACACATGGAACATGAGTTTAAATCATCAGGGCGACGCTCATTAAACATTTTTTTAGCCTTTTCTCCATCAATAGCAAGTTTAAACATTTTCTCCCAATCTATCTCTTGTCTAGCCTTACTCATCTCATCATCTCTTGCTCTTTCTTTTGGAAGTTTAGCTATATCTCCCGCATGAGCTGCAATTTTAGTCGCAACTATACCCTCTCTAACATCTTCTAAATTTGGAAGTCTTAAGTGTTCAGCAGGTGTTACATAACACAGCATATCAGCACCGCTAGCTGCAGCCACAGCTCCTCCAATAGCACCACTAATATGATCATACCCTGCGCCAATATCTGTTACCAAAGGTCCTAAGACATAAAAAGGCGCTCCTTTGCATAAACGCTTTTCTAATTGCATATTTGCCTCTATTTCATTAATAGCCATATGCCCTGGACCTTCTATCATTACTTGAATCCCAACATCCCAAGCCCTTTGAGTAAGGAGTGATAATTCTATAAGTTCTGAAATTTGTGCCCCATCACTTGCATCGTGAGTAGAGCCAGGACGCAAAGCATCGCCCAAAGATAAAGTTACATCATATTTTAAACAAATGTCAAGCAAATCATCATAATACTCAAAAAAAGGATTTTCAGCATCTTTCATCATCATCCAAGCATAAAGTACAGAGCCTCCTCTTGAAACTATATTTGTAAGTCTTTTACTTTGTTTAAAAATATGCGCTGCGCGAGAATTAATACCTGCATGAATTGTCATAAAATCAACCCCACTTTTAGCATGATGATATACAACATCTAAAAAGTCTTTGGCATTAATTTGCTTTAAATCTTTTTCTAAAAATCCTACCGCATCATATACAGGAACTGTTCCTATCATAGCTTTTGAAACATTAACAAGCTCGTCTCTAAAACGACTTGTTTTGCCATAATTGCTTAAGTCCATAATCGCTTCTATGCCAAATTTATGAGCAAGCTCTACTTTTTTCATTTCCTCGCTATAATCAACGCAATCATTTGAAACTCCTAAATTTACATTAACCTTAGTACGCAGTCCAAAACCTATACCATTTGGATCAAGACTTTTATGATTAATATTTGCAGGGATAATAATTTTACCGCAAGCAATATTTTCAAGCAAAAAATCTTTACTTAAATTTTCTTTTTGCGCAACAATCTGCATTTCTTTAGTAAAAATACCTTCTTTGGCATAATTCATTTGAGTTTTCATAAATTTATCCTTTAAAAAATTTGGATAAATGAAGGGTGAGTATAAATTTTTAAAGTATTGAAATTTATAAATCTTCCCGACGCTGGTATTATCCAGATCCGGTTCGGTCTAAGCTTTTAGCTTACTCTCAGCCTGTTACACAAGCTCCCGTCATTTATGTTTTAATTATACACTTTAAATATTTATTTTTGCTTTATACGTGCAGTTTTTGTAAAATTTATAAGTTCTTCTGTAGTTTTTATATGATAAGGAAGTTTTCCAAGGCAATATTTAAAAATTTCAGCAGCTGCCAAAGCATCATCTAAGGCTCTATGATGCATATTTTCCACGCCAAGAAATTCTTTCAAAACCTCTAGTTTATATTTTGGACTTTCTATACAACATTGTGCAAATTCTATAGTGCAAATACGACGATTAAGCAAAATGCCAAAACCACACTCATTTAAAGCCTTAGAAATAAAACTATAATCAAAACGCACATTATGCGCTACAAAAATACTGTCTTTTAAAAAAAGCCTAAAATCACTTAAAACCTTTGCTAAACTTGAAGCATTTTCCACCATCTCATAAGTAATACCCGTAAGTTCAGTTATATTTTTTGGAATTTCTTTTACTTTAACAAAACTTTGAAAGCGTCCAATTTCTTTAGAATTTTGAATTTTTACCGCTCCAATTTCTAAAATTTCCCCCTTGCTCACCCCACCAGTACTTTCTATATCCACTATGCAAAAAATTTCATCTTTAATTTTTGTTGTGCGTGTTTTAAGAGTAAAAATATTATCTTTATTTAAAGTTAAACCTAACCCCAAAAGCTCAAAAGTTTCTAAATCTAAATCAAAATTTTTTAATTCTTCAACTTTGGCAAACTCTTGCATCACCCAATCATAAGGCTTGCTTTGCTTATTTAATATAGAAATAATCTGATCAATTTGCTGTAAACTCAAAATTCAAGCTTTAAAGATGAAATTGCAGTTTTATAATCATTGGAAGAAAAAATATAACTTCCAGCCACCAAAATATCAGCTCCAGATTCTTCTAAATCACTAGCATTTAAACCATTAACACCACCATCAACCTCTATAAAAACTTTAGCATTTTTTTTATCAATCATTTGGCGCAATTCTTTGATTTTTTCATGTATCAAAGGTAAAAATTTTTGCCCACCAAATCCAGGATTAACACTCATTAAAAGCACCATATCTACAAATTCTAGCATGTGTTTAATAGAATCAATAGGAGTATGTGGATTTAAAACAATAGCAGGATGGATTCCTTGACTTCTTATATATTCACAAAGCCTTATAGGATGAACTTCGCTTTCCATATGAAAAGAGATAAATTTCGGTTTTAAAGAGATAAAAAGATCTACAAATTTACTTACATCTTTAACCATTAAATGCACATCTAATGGCAACTTACTAATAGTTGAAATTTTTTCGATCACGCAAGGTCCGAAAGTCAAATTTGGAACAAAGTGTCCATCCATTACATCAATGTGTAAAAGATCCGCACCTGCAGCTTCAATAGCTTTAACTTCTTCTTCTAATTTCAAAAAATTTGCAGACAATAAACTTGGAGCTACATACATGATCAAAACCTTAAACTATATATAAATGTGATAAATAATATTTTATCGACTTATATATTAAAAAAACTATAAATTATGGAATATTTTAAGCTTAATTTTGATAAAATCTCCATTTAAAAATTTTCATAAGGACAAAAAAATGGCAAGAGTATGTCAAATCACAGGCAAGGGTCCAATGGTGGGTAATAATGTCAGCCATGCTAACAATAAAACAAAAAGACGCTTTTTACCTAATCTCAGAACAGTTCGTGTAACTTTAGAAGATGGCACCACGAGAAAAATGAGAATTGCAGCTTCTACTCTAAGAACTCTAAAAAAACAAAATTCTAAATAATTTTGAGGATTTATTCCTCAATTTTAAAATTTCCAATTTAAAAATAAACTTTAACAAATCACTTATATAACACACATTTAAAAATTATTATTAATTTTATTATTTTTTAAGCTAAAAATATCTTTTAATAGTGTAAAATACCTTATTAAATGAATTTTAAATTTCACTAATACAAGGAGAGTTTATGCTACATGAATATAGAGAATTAATGTCAGAGCTAAAAGGTAAAGATGCTCATTTTGATAAACTATTTGATCGTCATAATGAACTTGATGACATGATTAAAGATGCAGAAGAAGGTAGAACTTCTCTTAGCAGCATGGAAATTTCAACTTTAAAAAAAGAAAAGCTTCATGTAAAAGATGAACTTAGCCAATATCTAGCAAATTATAAAAAATAAGGCAAAACAATGTTTGGAAGTAAAATAAACCATTCTGATCTTCAAAAACTTGAAGAAGAAAATAAAAATCTTACACATAAAATTGAAAAATTTCAATCGGAAAATTTAGAATTAAAAAATAAAATTACATCATTAGAACAAGCGGCTTTAGAGTCTAAACTTAAAACAGATCTTTTAAATGTTTTATTAACTGGGGTTTTAAAAAATATTACTATTATTCAAGGCGATATGTTAGAAAATGTAAATAAGGCAGAAGTTATCTCTAGCTATTCTAAAACTTCTCTTGCTGAAATGGATGAACTTAACCATATTGCTAATTCTATCAATGCCTCTTTGGGAAATATTACAGAATCAGCCAATAAAACAAGAGATGTTGCAGGAACATTGCATAGAAGTGTAGATGAAATTACTAATGTAATTAATCTAATTAAAGATGTTTCCGATCAAACCAATCTTTTAGCTCTTAACGCTGCCATAGAAGCTGCACGCGCAGGTGAACATGGGCGTGGTTTTGCTGTTGTTGCCGATGAAGTAAGAAAACTAGCTGAAAAAACACAAAAAGCAACCACAGAAGTTGAAATGAACATCAACCTTCTAAAGCAAAATGCAAATGAAATGTATACTCAAAGTGAGCAAGTTGAAAAAATTTCTATAGATTCTAATGCTCATATTATGAGTTTTTCCGAAAAATTTACTCACTTAGTAAATGAAGCGCATTCTACTAATTCAAATGCAGTTGGTATCGCTTCAGAAGCTTTCGTATCTTTAGCAAAACTAGATCATATAGCTTTTAAATTAAATGGTTATAAAGAAATTTTTTCCAAATCAGGAAAGCAATTAGCCGATCATACATCTTGTCGCTTAGGAAAATGGCTTGCTAGCACAGGAAAAGAAAGATTTGGGCAAAATAAAAGCTTCTTAAAAATTAACGAGCCACATGAAAAAGTTCATGAAAATATGAATAATGCTATAACAATAGCAAATACAGAAGATATTAGCAAAGATATTACTCAACACAGCATAATTAATAAATGCGAAGTTGCTGAAAATGCATCGCTTGATCTTTTCAATGTATTTAAAGAAATGCTTGATGAGTCAGATCATTAAAATCCTAGGTTGAACCTTTTTAAGGTTTAACCTAAATAATCTTTAATTTTCCCCACTTTTCCTTTAAAAACCACATATAAGCAAAATCAAGCAAAGGCGTTCTTATCATATTTTTACATTTTTTTTCAAAATCCTGCACCTTAACATAAACAGCTTCAATCTCTTCATCATCAACTCCACCTCCAGAAGAAATTTTATCTTTTTCATCAACTTCTACGAAATAAAAGCTTTGCTTGCTTACACCTGAACCAAACCCTGTATAAAAATCTCCTATTTTTTCTAAATTTTTAGGAGCATATCCTAGTTCTTCTATACATTCTTCTTTTGCTATTTCCTCTAAAGATAATTTTTTATCCACAAGCCCAGAACAAAGCTCTATAGTATAGCCCATATCATCATCTTTTACATAATCTTTATCATGCATTTGATGATACCAAAGTGGTATACGAAATTGGCGTACAAAAATAAAACTTTCTAATTCTTTATGATACAAAAGCACTGAAACACTATCTTTAGATTCTATAAAATCCCAAGTGCAAAGCCTACCATTACTTTCATAAGCAAATCTCTTAGGCTTAATATAATTTGATTTTTCAAAAGAAAGTTCTTTTAAATTTTTAAACGCCATAATAAAACCTTTTATTTATTTTTCACATTGTACTTTATTTTTGCTTTTTTGAAAATATAAAGGTGATTAAAGCCTTAAAAAATTAAAAATCATATTTATAACTTAACCAAAAACTTCTTCCTTCTGTATAATCTTGATAGCGATTTGCATATCCAGCAGGATTAGCCCCATCCCATCTTGTAACTTGCGGATCAAAGAAATTTTTATCAAAAAGATTTTGCACTGCAAAACTTAAGCTAGATTGCTTATTGATTTTATAATTTATCCCTAAATCTACTATATAAAAAGGCTTATATTTTTGCCATGGCAAACTACCATTACCACCAACTCTTGCTTTAGCTATAGTATCGAGTCTTGCTCGTGTTTTTATATAGGAATTAAATTTACCTCGCTCATAGTTTAATTTTAACATTGCTATATGCCTTGGTAAATTTTCTATTCTATCACCACCAAACCAATTTTTTTGACTATCTTTATAGCGATTATCCATAAAAGTATAACTTGAATTTAGGCTAAAACCATTGTAAGTTTTGGTATTAAATGCAAATTCTATACCTTTAGTCTGTGTTTTTCCAAGATTAATAGGACGCTTACAAACAGTGCCATTGCTACAATTAATACCATTTTGCATACCTGTTAAATATTCACTACTGATTTGATTTGTAAAATCAGTAATAAATCCTGTGATAGAATAATGTGCAAAATCAAATACCCTAAAATCAGCACCCAATTCATAATTTATACTTTCTTCTGGTTTTAAGTCAGGGTTTCCAAAAAGAGCATTGCCATTGGCATAATTATAATATCCATTTGTCAACTGCTTGGCAGAAGGAGTTTTATAGCCTTTTGAAACACCTCCTTTAAAGGCTATATTATCATTTAAGTGATAAACCAAATAAATCCTAGGGGTAAATTCAGAATCAAACAAATTGCTATAAATATAACGCAAACCTGTAGTAAAAATCAAATCATCGGTTATAAAATACTCATTTTCCCCATAAAGCGCAACCATGGTTTGATCAAGATTTTTACCTCTTATTTAACTACCTGCGCTTGCTTGATCATTTTTTAACATCTCATAATCAATCCTTGCACCAAAGGTATTTACTAAATTACCGTATTGACCTAAATTCCAAGGTAAAACAACCTTACCTTCTCCTACCCAAATTTGACTATGTAATTCCTTATCCTTAGTGCTACCATATTGTAAATATGAGTTAGTTGAATCAAAATCATAGTTACCATCATGATTTAAAACAATATTATCCTTAAAAAGTTGTTTTTCACTTTTAATAGCCCTACTACTTATAGAATTCACTGAAATTTCATTAATATATCGCTCTATATCAAAATATATATTATTTTTATCATCTACTGTCCAATTAAGCCTAGAACCAAAACCTAAGCTAGTAAAAGCACCTGGACTATGAATAGCAATTTGGTAATTATCAGGTCTTTGTTGGTAATTATCAGGTTTTTGATTGTTATTATTCCAAACCGGTGTAGGCCATTTTAAATCAGAAGCTGCCTTATCATAATACTTCAACCTTGCAGAAATTGATAATGTATCTTCAATCAAAGGAGTTGCTACATAAGCATTAAAACGCCCGCATTGCCATAGTGATTAGAGTGCTGTTGCAAAAGAGTATTAAATTCTATATTTGCTTCGATTTTATCAGGATTTTTCTTGGTGATAATATTTATCACACCGCCTACAGCATCACTGCCATAAAGTGTAGAAGCTGGACCACGTATAACCTCGATACGCTCTATCATAGATAAAGGCGGCAGATATCCTGACTCACTGCCTTTAAAAACATTAGTATAAAACCCATTTGCAACACTTTGACGTTTTCCATCAATTAAAACTAGAGTATAAGAACTACCAAAACCTCGTATGCTAAAATCATAAGTGCCTGTTTTATCCATAGTCACATCTACACCTGGAATATCTCCTATAGCCTCCCCTATATCCTTAATTGGCTTTTTTTCAAGCTCTTCTTTTGTAATGATAGAAATACTAGCAGGCGCATCAACCAAATCTTGTTCAAAACCACTAGCGCTAACCACAACATCATTAAGTTGATATGTTTCTTCTGCTTTTAACAAAGCTCCAGATAAAATTAAAAAACACAGTAAACTTTTTTTAAATTTCATATTTTTGATTTGAGTCAAATTAATTCCTTTAAAAAAAATTATTTTGATATTTAAAATCATTTTTGGAGTATAAAAAAAGAATACTTTTAATTAACTTAATTTTGATAACAATTATAAATAATAAAATTATTTAAAAAAGCGAAGTAAAAGCCTAAGCCTCTTGATAGGCTCCAAGCTTTAAAATTTTCTGCATACGATTTGCAGAAAGTTCTCGTACATCAATATTTTCAAGTTCATTTAGGGATTTTTTTACATAATCAGCAATAGCTACTGCTGCAGCTTCTTTATTGCGATGTGCACCATTTGTAGGTTCGTCTATCACATCATCAATTAAACCTTGAGATTTTAAATCATCAGCTGTTACTTTCATAGCTTTGGTTGCAGCTTCACTTTTTGCAGGATCATTCCAAAGTATTGCAGCGCAACCTTCAGGAGAAATTACTGAAAAAACAGAATTTTTCATCATTGCAAGTTTATCTGCAACCCCTATAGCTAACGCCCCGCCACTACCGCCTTCTCCGATAACTATAGCAATGGTCGGTATTTTCAAATCACTTAATTCATATAAATTTCTAGCGATAGCTTCACTTTGTCCTCTTTCTTCAGCACCTATTCCAGGATAAGCACCTGGAGTATCTATCAAAAATAAAATAGGAATTTGAAATTTCTCTGCAAGTCCTGCTACTCTTAAGGCTTTGCGATATCCTTCAGGATGTGGCATCCCAAAATTTCTAGCGATTTTATCTTTTGTTCCACGTCCTTTTTGCTCACCAATTACAATTATTTTTTTCTCTCCTAAATAACCCATAAAACAAACAATAGCAGGATCATCTCTAAAGGCACGATCACCATGTATTTCGTGAGCGTCATTTAAAATAAGTTCAATATAGTCAAGAGCATAAGGGCGATCTGGATGACGCGCTAATTGCAAACGCTGAAAATCACTTAAATTCTTATAAGTTTTAGAAATTTCTTTTTCAAGATTTTTCTTTAAAATTGATACAGCTTCAGTATCTCCTTTAATCTGAGCATTGATAATGTCCTCGTCAATTTGCTGAATATTTTTTTCAAAATCTAAATAAGAAGCCATATTAATCTACTTTTTTAAATACAACACAGCCATTTGTGCCACCAAAACCAAAAGAATTACTCATCACCACTTTTAAATCTACTTTTCTTGATATATTTGGAATATAATCAAGATCACATTCATCATCTTTTACAAGCTGATTGATTGTAGGTGGAACTACCCCATCTCTTAAAACCATAACACTAACAACTGCTTCAATTGCACCTGCAGCACCCAAGCAATGACCTGTTTGTCCTTTGGTGGAACTTATAAGCGGGATATTATTGCCAAAAAGCTCTTTAATTGCTGCTGTTTCATTTTTGTCATTTACAGGGGTTGAAGTTCCATGTGCATTGATATAATCTACCTTTGGATTCCCTGCCATATTTAAAGCTTTTTTCATAGCCCTTAAAGGCCCATCTAAAGTTGGTGAAGTAATATGATGCGCATCTGCACTTTCTCCAAATCCAATTAATTCAGCATAAATCGTAGCACCGCGTTTTTTAGCCTCTTCATATTCCTCAAAAACTAAAGCTCCAGCACCTTCTCCCATGACAAAACCATCTCTTTCTTTGTCAAATGGTCTTGAAGCATGCTGTGGATCTTCATTTCTAGTTGATAAAGCTTTCATTGAAGCAAAACCACCTATACCCACAGGACAAATCGCAGCTTCTGCACCTATGACTAACATCTTTTTAGCATTTCCCAAAGCTATACTTTTATAAGCTTCTCCTATAGCATGAGTTCCTGCTGCACAAGCTGTAACACAAGAAATATTTGGCCCTTTAAGTCCATGCTCTATAGAAATCAAACCTCCTAACATATTTACAAGTGCTGAAGGTATGAAAAAAGGGGAAATTTTACGCGGACCTCGCTCGGAACAAATAATGGAATTTTTTTCTATGTTAGGCAAACCTCCAATACCAGAAGCCGAAACAATGCCAAATTCTTCTTTATCTAATTCTTCACTAAATCCAGCATCCTGCATTGCTTCTCTTGCTGCTTTAATTCCAAGTTGTATGAAACGGTCAATTTTTTTTACTTCTTTGCCATCAACAACCTCTAATGGATCAAAATTTTTAACTTCAGCTGCAATTTGAACAGGAAAGTCCGTAGCATCAAAAAGAGTAATTTTATTTACTCCGCTTTCTCCATTGCAAATTGCTTTAAATGAACTTTCTTTATCTAAACCAAGGGCATTGATCATACCAATACCTGTAACTACAACTCTTTTCAAGAATAAGCTCCTTGCAAGAAAAAAAATTATTTTTTTAGATTGTCAATATAATTTACAACATCTTCAATTTTAATTAATTTTTCAGCATCACTATCTGGAATTTCTACTTCAAATTTTTCTTCTAAAGCCATAATAAGCTCTACAACATCTAAAGAATCAGCACCTAAATCTTCAATAATTTTTGATTCCATTTTAACTGCATCTGCATCAATACTTAATTGCTCTACTACTACTGCTTTTACATCATCAAATGTTGCCATTTGTTCTCCTTTAAAAAATTAAAATAAAGCGTATTTTACTATAAAAAGCTTAAAATATTTATAGTTTTTCATTATACTTGAAAATAAAATATTAAAACATAAAGGAAAAATGATGCTTTTCTCTAATTTAATCAAAGAAAATCAAAAAATTTGGAATGCTTATCTACATCATGATTTTGTTAAAAAATTGGAAGATAAAAGCCTAAAGCAAGAAAATTTTCTTTTTTATCTCAAGCAAGATTATATTTATTTGCTTAATTACGCAAAATGTTATGCAAGATTAGCACTTAACTCAAATACTGCAAAAGAACTTCGTTTTGCTATGAAATTTCAAAATTATATAGTTGAAGGAGAAATGGAACTTCATCGTGCAATTTTATCTCTTGGCATTAATGCAGATGAACTCGATATAAAAGATGAAAGTTTAGTCAATATAGCCTATTCGCGTTATATGTTAAGCGTAGGTGAAAATGGAGATTTTTTAGATATGTTAGTTGCTCTTAGTGCTTGCGCTATAGGCTATGCAAAAATAGGTGCTGAAATTATAAATCGTTTAAAAAATGAAAATTTAAAAGATCATCCTTACAAGGAATGGATTTTGACCTATGGAAGTGAAAATTTTCAAAATGAAGCTAAAGAATTTGAAGATTTTGTTAATTCTTATACTTCAAGTGTTGGTGCACAAAAATTCCAAAAACTCAGCGAAATTTTTCATACTGTAACACGCTTAGAAGTGGCTTTTTGGGAGCATTCTTTAAGAATGGAATTAAATCTTTAAACATGGGCTTTTTGCCCATGTTTTTATGCAATTTTACTTGCATCAATAATATTATAATCTAAACCAACCATTTCTTTAGAAAGTCCTAATGCAAGTCCTACTAATTGTGATAAATGAATAATAGGCAATCTTGCTTTAGAATTAGTATAATCTTGAAATCTTTCTTGATAGATATCAAGCTGCATTTGACAAAGTGGACAAGGTGTTACAACACAATCAGCTTGATTTTCACTTGCATTATTGACAATTTGACTAGACATTTTTTTCACAGATTTTTCTGCAGGATAAGAAGCATGAAAACCACAACAATCAAGGCGTTTTTCAAAAGGAACTATTTTAGCCCCTAAAACTTCTACTACACTTTCAAAACTTTTTGGATTGGTTGAACTTTCTTTTTTACCGAAAGCATCTTCAGGTCTTAAACTATGGCAACCATAAAATAAAGCTACTTTTAAATTTGAAAGCGGCTTTTTCACCTTGCTTTTTAAATTATCCAAATCCTCATAAAGCTCCCACAAAAGACTTGTAATAGGCGTTGAACCTTGATATTTCATTCCACCTTGTGCTAAAAAAATATTGATGCGTTCTTTTGCACCCTTATCAAGAGTATTTTTTGCTTTAGTTAAAGTTAGCATACAAGTACTACAAGTTGTAAGCATTGGCATTTTCATCTCTTCTGCTAAAGCAATATTTCTTGCATTAGCTACCAAAGTCGCAATAGGATCAACACACTGCGCTTGAGAAGCCCCACAACAACTCCACCCCTTAATTTCATTCAACTTCCAACCCAAAATAGGTGCAATAGCTTCAAGTGAAATTTTAGATTCTTTTGCAGCTTGAGATAAAACACAACCTGGAAAAAAAGCGTACTCTTTTTGCATATTTTACTCCTTAACAGCAGCTTCTTGTGCCGCCTTTATCATTTTAACCAAATCTTTATACCCTTCTATTTCACCCTCGCCAAAAACATGCATAGGATTCATTTTTCCTGCACGCATAAGTTTAAAAGCTATATCTGTTTTACCCATAGAACCTATAACACCCTCAGAACGCAAAGCAAGATAAATTTCATTCAAGCGTCCTGAACCTTCAACTAAATCTTTATAAAAAGCTTCAGCATGATCAGGCCCTAAGCCTTCATTTAAACCTTTTTTAATCGCCATCACTCTTAAATTTGCTATATCACTTACTGAACTTATACCCTTTGGACAACGATCAGCGCACTCTTGACAATGAACACAAAGCCAAAGTCCATTCATTACGCTGGGTTTTACATGCAACATAGGATCCTTACCTCGAGAGTCCGCCGCTGCACGCCAAACATGAGTAAAAACAAAAGGTTGCATATAATCGCTACTATCTGCTTCTAATTTATTACACTCTGAAGCACAGCTACCACATAAAATACAATCCCATTGCTTGCTAATACGATCAAATTCTTCTTGACTTTGTTTACAGCCCTTTTCCGCTGAAAATTCATTTTTTGCCACCATGGCAGGACGAATTTTTCTTAAATTTTCTATAGAAGGTTCCCAATCCACAATTAAATCAGAAATTACTCTAAAATTTCCAAGCGGAGAAATGCGTATACTTGAAGGATTATCATATTCTTTTAACAAATCTTGCATTTTAGTATCACAAGCAAGATAAGAATGCCCATTCACACGAACTGCACAAGCCCCACAAATTGCAGATTGACAAGAGGCGGTAAAATTTAAAGTAATATCTTTTGTTTTTTTGATAAAAAGCAAAAGAGAGAGCAGAGTTTTTCCTTGTATATCCTTATCATCAATATCATAACTTTGTTCATATTTTTCCTTGCCATTAAAACGATCTATGATAATTTTCATTGTACTCTCCTTCCATCAAGTGAAAACTCAGTTACCACGACATCTTTATAACTAAGTTTTAATTCATCATTTTCTAAATTTACAATGCTATGTTTTAAGAAATTTTTATCATCTCGCTTTGGATAATCTTCTCTAGTATGAGCCCCACGGCTTTCAAGTCTATTTCTAGCTGCTAAACAAGCACAGCGAGAAAGTAAAATCAAATTACCAAGCTCTACATAATCTGTAAAAGCAGTATTCATCACTTCATTAGGATTTGGAATACGAATTTTTTCATATCTCGCTTGTATATCTTCTAATTTTTTTGCTAGAAGATCGAGTTTTTCTTGAGTTCTAAAAATCCCCATATTATCCCAATTTTGACTTCCTAGCTCTTCTCGCAATTCATACATTTCTTGACCATTTCCGCCATTATTTGTAATTTCTTTAAATCTAACCTGCCATTTTTGAGCAAGTTCATGAGTTTTTGCCCCTTTTCCAAAACTTGCATCTTTAGCATAATTTGTCGCACCAATGCCTGCTAAATGCCCTGTTACAACTGCATCGGCTAAAGAATTTCCCCCTAGTCTATTAGCTCCATGTATAGAAATGCAAGAAGCTTCTCCACCTACATAAATTCCAGCAATTTTAGTACCCATATCTTCAAATTTAGCCACTTCAATTCCACCCATAGAATAATGCGCCGTTGGACGGATAGGTACAGGAGTATCTACTAAATCAATATTTTCAAAAAGCATTGCAGTGTGACGAATTTTTGGTAAATCTTTTAAAATTTTTTCTTTTCCTAAGTGGCGTACATCGCACAAAACATAAGCTCCAAGTCCCTCGCCATAACCTCTACCTTCACGAATTTCTGTTTCTATAGCACGCGCAACCACATCTCGCGGTGCAAGCTCCATTTTTTCATGGTAATTTTTCATAAAACGCTCACCACGATTATTTAAAAGATATCCCCCTTCACCGCGCGCCGCTTCTGTAATAAGAGTTCCACCATTTGCAACTCCTGTTGGGTGAAATTGTATCATCTCAGGATCTTCAAAACCAAGTCCTGCTCTAAGAGCAGCTGCCACACCATCTCCTGTGGCAATAAAAGGAGTTGAAGTTCTATTATAAAATATCCTTGTGTATCCCCCTGTAGCAATCACCAAAGCTTTGCATAACACAGGATAAATTCCACCGCTTTGTATATCTCTTAAAACGACACCCTCGCATTTTCCATCCACAACACCTATATCCAAAAGTTCATGATTCATTAAAAATTTCACACCACTACTAATAGCATCATCTAAACAAGAATGCATTAAAATATGACCTGTTTTATCTGCAGAATAGTTACAGCGTTTCTTAGAAGCTCCTCCCATTAAACGCTGAGCTACTCCACCTTGCTCATTTCTTGAAAACAAGGTTCCTATAAAATCCATATTAAAAATAGCCTTTCCAGCTAATTCGCAAAATTTTAAAGCCGCATCTTGATCTACCAAATAAGCTCCGCCTTTAATAGTATCATAAGCATGTAATTTATAGGAATCTCCATTAGAAAAATCAGTAACTCCATTAATTCCACCCTCTGCCATACAAGTTGCGTTACGCGATGGCATCATCTTTGTAGCTACTACAACGCTTAATTTTGGATTTTCTTTTCTCACTGCGGCTGCAGCACACAAACCTGCTCCACCTGATCCAATTACCAAAACATCGCAAGAAGGTAAATTTATATCTTTATCCATCTTAGATGAATCATCTAAAGCATAAACTCCACTTGAACTTGCAGCTAAAGCTCCTACACTAATACAGGCTGTTTTTATAAAATCTCTTCTAGAAAATTCACCCATATCATTCTCCTTATTTAAAAAAATTAATAATAATTTTTAATGTAAGTCAATCTTACATAACCGCATGCCAAAAATCCAAAAACAAACTCTCCTTTCAATATAAAATGGATTAAAAACAAATTTATAATTTAGTAAATATAAAAAAGCATAAGATAAGTAATCAAAGAAGATAGATGAATATAATAAAATAAATATTAAAAAATTTTTGCAATATATCATAATCTATTCCTTGCAAATTAAACGGAATGATTATACCTTAAAAAAATAACAAAAAGTTAATATTAATTAAGATAATATTTATCTTAATTAATATATAGTTAATAAAATTATCAAATCATTAAGCCTTAAAAAGCTTAAATTCTCCATTCATAAATTGCATTCTAGCGCTTAAATGATCAAGATAAAAAACTTCAAATTTTGGATTTTGCGGAGTTTCATAAAGATTTACAAGATAAGGATATTTTTTAAACATCATTTTTTTAACTTCTAAATTTGGTTCAAAAACCGCATTAGCTCTAAGTCTTAAAAAAGTCCCATCTTTTGCACAAGAACAAAATTCAATATCATTATAATTTTTTATATGCTTAAAAAGTCCTTTTGTATTTGCTGTGCAAAAATAAATTTTATCTCCCACAAGCAATGGACTTTGTATAGGACGCACTCTAGGATTTCCACAAGTTCCTAAAGTGGCTAAAAATGCTGGTGCATTATCATCTAAAAATTGTGCTATTTCTTTTAAATCCATCATTTTTCCTTACATATATAAACCACCATTGATCTTAAGCACATCGCCTGTCACATAAGAGGCATAATCACTAAGTAAAAACGCTACACAATTAGCTACTTCTTTAGGCTCTGCAAAGCGTTTTAAAGGGATATTATCTTGATAGGTTTGTTTGATTTCATTGCTTAAAACTTCAGTCATATCGCTTTTTATAAAACCTGGAGTTACGCAATTAAAGCGTAAATTTCTACTTGCTCCTTCTTTAGCAAAAGATTTAGTCATAGCTATCATTCCACCCTTACTAGCAGAATAATTTACTTGCCCAGCATTGCCCATTTCTCCGACAATAGAAGCGATATTTACAACAGCACCAAAGCGTTTTTTACTCATGGTTTTTAAAGCTTCTCTACAACCTAAAAAAGCTGAGCTTAAATTCGTATCCACAACGCCACTAAAGTCCTCTAATTTCATTCTTAAAGCAAGTTTATCATTTGTAACGCCTGCGTTATTTACAAGATAACTTAACTCTCCATCACTCTCAACTATAGTTTTTACGCCGTTTTCAAACTCATCTTCTTTGCTTGCATCAAATTTAATCACAGCAGCAACACCACCACTTGCAATAATTTCATCTTTTAAAGCATCTGCAAGTTCAGGTTTTGAACGATAATTGATCCAAACTTTAAGCCCAAAACCTGCCAAAGTTTTTGCGATAGAAGCACCTATTCCCTTACTTGCTCCAGTAATTAAAACATTTTTTCCACTAAATTTCATTATCTATCCTTAATAAGTTTAATTTTAAAAATTGCAATCTTAACAAATTTCTTATAAAAAAGGCAAACAAACTAAAATAAAGCCTCATTCATTTCTTTTGGAATTTCTAAGTCTAAAATTTTAAGCACGCTTGCAGCTATATTACTCAGCCCCATATTATCTTTAATCTTTGAAACTCCCCTTGCTTGCACAAAAACAAAAACATCAAAAGTGGTGTGATTGGTAAGCAAATTTCCTTTTTCATCTTGCATAGCCTCGCAATTTCCATGATCACTTGTAATGATAAAAGCATAATCATGCTTTTTTGCACATTCTAAAATCTCGCCTAAACAAGTATCCACCGCTTCAACAGCCTTTATAGTAGCATTAAAATCACCTGTATGTCCAACCATATCTCCATTTGCAAAATTTACCACTATAAAATCCTCACCCTTTTCTATGCCTTTTTTCACTGCATCACACACTTCAAAAGCACTCATTTGGGGTTTTTCATCATAAGTTTTTACCTTGGGGCTTGGGATTAAAACCCTTGTTTCATTTTCTAAAAGCTCTTCTTTTCCGCCATTAAAAAAGAAAGTTACATGGGCGTATTTTTCGGTTTCTGCGGTATGAAGCTGACTAAGCCCTGCTTTAGAAATCACTTGCGCTAAAGTATTTTCAATTTTTTCTTTTTCAAAAAGCACAGGGAGTTTAAATTTATCATCATAAACACTCATAGTAAGTAAATTTTCAAAGATTTTTTCGCGTTCAAACTCTTTAAAATCCTTAGAATTTAACACTTCAACAAGTTGTTTCATTCTATCATTTCTAAAGTTGATAAAGATAATGCCATCTTCTTCTCTCATGCCCTTGTAATTCTCATTTTGAGCTGCTTTGATAAACTCATCAGTAACATTTTCATCGTAAGATTTTTGTAGGTATTCTAATAAATTTGGCACTTTATAAGCCTTACCTAACAAGCACTCATAATACTCTTTTACCCTATCCCAACGCTTATCTCTATCCATAGCATAAAAACGCCCACAAAGCGTAGCAAAATGCACGCCTAAGTTTTCACAAAATTCTTTTAAATCTTTTATGAAATTTAAGCCACTTTTTGGACTTACATCACGCCCATCAGTGATTGCGTGAGCAAAAACTTCATTGCCATTTTTCGCACAAATTTCAAGCATGGCTTTAAAATGCGTATCCATAGAATGTACCCCGCCATCACTATAAAGCCCTATAATATGCACTCTTTTACATTTTGCTAAAAGTTTTTTTAAATTCTCATTTTTTTCAAGTTCTTTGTTTTCAATGGCTTTATTAATACGCACTAAATTTTGATAAATAATACGCCCACTTCCTATACACATATGCCCTACTTCACTATTTCCCATCTGCCCTTCTGGCAAACCTACAGCTAAACCACTCGTTTTTAGTAAAGAATTTGGGACTTCCTTAAAAAGCTTTTCATAACTTGGTTTTTTAGCTGCTTCAAAAGCATTAAACTTACTATTCTTATTATACCCTATTCCATCTGTAATAATTAAAACGCATTTTTGCTTCATTTTTCTCTCTTTTATAAGAATTTTTTTGGTTAGATTTTACTAAAATTAAACTTTTAAAAACCAAAAAGAAGGCTAGGTTTTGTATTATCTTTCAGATTTAAGTCATTATGCTTTTTTTACTTATATTAGTGTGCGTGCAGGATTTGCATTTTTTATCGCTTTATGTTTGTCTTTATTTTTAATGCCTAAATTTATTACTTGGGCAAAAGCTAAAAATGCTAGTCAACCTATTTACGAATACGCCCCAGAAACTCATAAAACCAAATGCCATACTCCAACCATGGGTGGGCTTATTTTCATCAGTTCTGCAGTAATCGCAAGTTTATTTTGTATCAAATTTGATAATATTTTTGCTATAAGTGCTTTACTTTGTTTGATACTTTTTTGTTTGATAGGACTCATAGATGATTTAGGCAAAGTTCTAAAAAAAGATAATCATTCAGGACTTAGTCCAAGAATGAAGCTTTTAGCACAAATCATCGCTGGACTTATCTGCATCTTACCTTTATATTTTAGTTCAGAGCTTAGCACGGAACTTTTTATACCTTTTTATAAACACCCTCTTTTTGATATGGAAATTTTTGCCATTGCTTTTTGGATTTTGGTTTTAATTTCTAGCTCTAATGCTGTAAATTTAACCGATGGACTTGATGGCTTAGCTACAGTTCCAGGCATTTTTTCTTTATCTACTTTAGGGATATTCTTATATTTGAGTGGAAATTTAAATTATAGTGAATATCTACTTTTGCCAAAAATTCAAGGACTTGGTGAAGTAGTGATTATTTGTGCAGCGCTAATTGGTGCTTTAATGGGATTTTTATGGTACAACTGTTATCCTGCACAAGTTTTTATGGGAGATAGTGGAAGTTTAGCTTTAGGTGGCTTTATAGGATTTTTAGCCGTTATTAGCAAAAATGAAATTTTACTTTTACTCATAGGTTTTGTTTTTGTTCTTGAAACTGTTTCTGTAATTTTACAAGTTGGAAGTTTTAAAATTTTTAATAAAAGAGTATTTAAAATGGCGCCTATTCATCATCATTTTGAAAAAGTTGGCTGGGTGGAAAATAAAATTATAGTGCGTTTTTGGATGATAGCCTTACTTTCAAATTTGCTTGCACTTGCATCAATAAAGCTAAGATAATGAAAATTTCACTTTTTGGATACGGAAAAACCACACGTGCTATTGCTGAAAATTTAGTAGATAAATTTGGACCTTTTGATATTTATGATGATCATTTTACAGAAACAAAAAAAGATACACTAGGAAATTTACTTTTAAATCCTAATGATTTTGATGATAATTTAAGCGATATTGAAATTCCTAGTCCAGGTTTTCCACCAAAGCACAAACTCATTCAAAAAGCAAAAAATTTACAAAGCGAATATGACTTTTTTTATGATATCATGCCAAAATCCGTTTGGATAAGCGGAACCAATGGCAAAACCACCACCACACAAATGGCTACACATTTATTATCACACATTGGTGCTGTTATGGGTGGAAATGTTGGAACTCCTTTAGCAGAGCTTAATCCTTATGCAAAACTTTGGATACTTGAAACTTCATCTTTTACCCTACACTACACTCATAAAGCTAAACCTGAAATTTATGCACTTTTACCTATAAGTCCTGATCATCTTTCTTGGCATGGAAGTTTTGATAATTATGTTCAAGATAAGCTAAGCGTTTTAAAAAGAATGAATGAATGTGATGTAGTAATACTGCCTAAAATTTATGCAAATACTCCAACAAAAGCTCATAAAATAAGCTATGAAGATGAAAAAGATCTAGCTGTTAAATTTGGCATTGATACGGAAAAAATTTCCTTTAAAAGTCCTTTTTTACTCGATGCTATCATGGCTTTAGCTATAGAAAAAATTTTACTTGATACTTTAAGCTATAAGCTTTTAAATAGCTTTGTAATGGAAAAAAATAAACTCGAAGAGCTTAAAGACAGTCAAAATAGGCTTTGGGTAAATGACACTAAAGCTACAAATGAAAGTGCTGTAATGGCTGCACTTAGTCGCTATAAAGATAAAAAAATCCATCTTATCATAGGGGGAGATGATAAGGGTGTAGATCTTAGCAATTTATTTGATTTTATGAAAGGATTTGATATAGAACTCTATGCTATAGGTATTAGTACCGAAAAAATGCTTGATTATGCAAAAAAAGCGAATTTGAAAGCCTATAAATGCGAAGTTTTATCTAAAGCTGTAAATGAAATTTCAAATCACTTAAGAGTCAATGAAGTAGCTCTTTTAAGTCCCGCTTGTGCAAGTTTAGATCAGTTCAACTCTTACGCAGAGCGTGGAAAAGTCTTTAAAGAATGTGTGAATAAAATTTAATTTATTTTACTTTTCATAGAAAATTTTAAATTTTATCCTTCTAGTATTTTCAAACCCCTAAAAACACCCTATTCTCTCTAAAAACCCTAACCAGCAGCAAACTCTTTTTTAAACACGATTCTAAGTATCATCTAAAACAACAATAAAAATAAACATAGGATTTATATATAAAGTAAGTAATGAAGACATTTAACAAGTCCGCAATGAGCTACTTTCCCCCTGCCAGTAAGGCGTAGTATCATCACCCACGATGTGCTTAGCTTCTTGGTTCGGGATGGAGCAAGGCGTTTCCACATCTGTATAATCACGGACATTGTTATTTAAATATTCTTTGAAAGACTGAATTTAAGAATAAAGCCTAATCTTTTATTTCTTTACTTTTTTCTTTATTCTCTTTCTTCTTTTATTTTTCTTTCTTCTTTACTTATCTTTGATAAGTCTTTATATAGAATACTTAAAAAACAATGTTAAGAGCAAGTTTTAATACAAACTCTACTTGAAAGATTTCTATTAAACTCTAAATATTATCTATATTCAAAGTCTTCTAAAAACCTTAACAAGGAAGTGATGCTTTATTAAAGATAAGCCAAACGCTCTATTAGTACTGGTCAGCTAAAGGACTTTCATCCATTACACACCCAGCCTATCAAACTAGTAGTCTTCTAGAGAGCTTAGAGAAGATTCATCTTAGAGTTGGCTTCACGCTTAGATGCTTTCAGCGTTTATCCTTTCCAAACTTAGCTACGCTGCGATGCTCTTGGCAGAACAACAGCTACACCAGTGGTTTGTTCAACCCGGTCCTCTCGTACTAGGGTCAAATCTCTTCAATCTTCTTACGCCCACGGCAGATAGGGACCGAACTGTCTCACGACGTTCTGAACCCAGCTCGCGTACCGCTTTAAATGGCGAACAGCCATACCCTTGGGACCTGCTCCAGCCCCAGGATGCGATGAGCCGACATCGAGGTGCCAAACCTCCCCGTCGATGTGAGCTCTTGGGGGAGATCAGCCTGTTATCCCCGGGGTACCTTTTATCCTTTGAGCGATGGCCCTTCCACACAGAACCACCGGATCACTAAGACCGACTTTCGTCTCTGCTTGACTTGTATGTCTTGCAGTTAAGCTGGCTTATACCTTTATACTCTACGAACGATTTCCAACCGTTCTGAGCCAACCTTTGTAAGCCTCCGTTATTATTTGGGAGGCGACCGCCCCAGTCAAACTACCCACCAGACATTGTCCCACTTGAGGATAACTCAAGCTGGTTAGCTACCCAAATAAGAAAGAGTGGTATCTCAACAATGGCTCATATACAACTGGCGTCATATACTCAAAGCCTCCCACCTATCCTGCACATTCTTATCCAAGTAGCAGTGTCAAGCTGTAGTAAAGGTCCACGGGGTCTTTCCGTCTTGCCGCGGGTAGGAGGAATTTTCACCTCCACTACAATTTCACTGGATCCCTCTTTGAGACAGCTCCCATCTCGTTACGCCATTCATGCAGGTCGGTATTTAACCGACAAGGAATTTCGCTACCTTAGGACCGTTATAGTTACGGCCGCCGTTTACTCGGGCTTCGATCAAGAGCTTCGCTAATGCTAACCCCATCAATTAACCTTCGAGCACCGGGCAGGCGTCACACCCTATACATCCTCTTACGAGTTAGCAGAGTGCTGTGTTTTTGGTAAACAGTCGGGAGGGACTCTTTGTTGTAAGTTTCCTTGCTTTCGGAGTAAATCCTAATACAAAGCTAACCACACCTTATACCGAAGATACGGTGCTATTTTGCAGAGTTCCTTAAAGAGAGTTCTTCCACGCGCCTTAGAATACTCATCCCACCCACCTGTGTCGGTTTACGGTACGGGCAACATTAGCTAAACTTAGAAACTTTTCTTGGCTCGACGGCATCAGGGGTTCTTCTATCCATCCGAAGACTTCAAAAAGCCTTTCAGTTCTCGGAGTATTGTTATACGGATTTGCCTGTATAACCTCCTACGACCTTAGACTAGCACTTCCATCCGCTAGCCCCCTTAGCCCTAAGCGTCCTTCCATCGCACACTAATGTTGGTATTGGAATATTAACCAATTTGCCATCGTCTACCCCTTTCGGACTCGACTTAGGACCCGACTAACCCTACGATGACGAGCATCGCGTAGGAAACCTTGGGTTTACGGCGTTAATGATTCTCACATTAATTATCGCTACTCATGCCTGCATGCTCACTTCTATTCGCTCCAGCACTCCTTACCGGTATACCTTCGACGCAAATAGAACGCTCTCCTACCACTTAGTAAACTAAGTCTACAGCTTCGGTACTTACTTTAGCCCCGTTATATTTTCCGCGCAAAATCACTAGACCAGTGAGCTATTACGCTTTCTTTAAAGGATGGCTGCTTCTAAGCCAACCTCCTGGTTGTTTAAGTAACTTCACATCGTTTTCCACTTAAGTAAGACTTAGGGACCTTAGCTGGTAGTCTGGGTTGTTTCCCTCTTGACGACGGATTTTATCACTCGCCGCCTGACTGCTGTGATTACATATAAGGTATTCGGAGTTTGATAGGGTTTGGTACATTGGTGTATGCCCTAGCCCATTCAGTGCTCTACCCCCTTATATTACGACACAACGCTATACCTAAATATATTTCGGAGAGAACCAGCTATCACGAAGTTTGATTGGCCTTTCACCCCTATCCACAAGTCATCCCGGGGCTTTTCAACGCCTATGGGTTCAGTCCTCCACTAGTTCTTACACTAGCTTCAACTTGCTCATGGATAGATCACTTCGTTTCGGGTCTGCAGCATCTGACTAAGCGCCCTATTCAGACTCGCTTTCGCTACGGCTTCGCGTTTGCTTAACCTTGCCAGACACCACAACTCGCAGGCTCATTATGCAAAAGGCAGTCCATCACCCTGTATTGCTACATAGGGCTCTGAATGATTGTAAGCAAATGGTTTCAGGTTCTATTTCACTCTGATCACCTCAGTTCTTTTCACCTTTCCCTCACGGTACTTGTGCACTATCGATCTGGTATTAGTATTTAGGGTTGGATCGTGGTCGACCCGGATTCAGACAGGATTCCTCGTGTCCCGCCCTACTCAGGATACTGCTAGCTAAGGTTTGTTTTTCGCATACGGGACTATCACCCTCTATGGTTATACTTTCCAGAATGTTCTGCTAAACTTACCTCTTGCATATTGCAGTCCTACAACCCCCAGTGCAAGCACTGGGTTTGCCCTCTTGCGCTTTCGCTCGCCGCTACTGACGCAATCTCTATTGATTTCTTTTCCTGAGGGTACTAAGATGTTTCAATTCCCCTCGTTCGCTCCTATATAGGTAATGTATATCTCTATACATTGGGTTGCCCCATTCGGAAATCTACGGATCAAAGCTTCTTGACAGCTCCCCGTAGCTTATCGCAGTCTAGTACGTCCTTCATCGCCTTTACCAGTCAAGGCATCCACCATTCGCTCTTAGTAGCTTACCTTTTTTACCTTTTATTATTGATTCTAAAACGCATCACTTCCTTGTTAAAGTTTTTATGATAAGACTTCTTTATCTTAAGACGGAAAGCATTCAAACACTTAATATAAAACTAAATGATTTAGTCTCAACTAAGCTGTGAGTTTGAAACTTGTCTTTAATTTATAATCCTTAAATCTAATATTCTCTTTATTCATAGAAATAAAGACAGCTAAAAGTTAAGTTAAACTAAAGAAAAGATAAATAGGTTTTATCCTTTAACAAGTCCTGTAAAATTGTTTTTATTAAAACTTGCTTGTGACTCTTAACAATGATAATTAAAAAGAACATTAGGTTTAAAACCTAAAGGAAGTATATATATTAATATAATCATTATAAATATAAATACATAATGTATATGTTATTTATATCTATCTAAAGTATATTCTTTTATAGCTAAAGATAAAAATAAATCTAAGTATTTAGAGTTTATATTTTATATTTAATCTACTTTATATACTTGCTTTAGATTTTAAAGCTTCTTTATTCAAATCTTTTTTATGGTGGGCCTAACAAGACTTGAACTTGTGACCTCACCCTTATCAGGGGTGCACTCTAACCAGCTGAGCTATAGGCCCTTAATAAATGGTGGAGAATAGCGGGATCGAACCGCTGACCTCCTGCGTGCAAAGCAGGCGCTCTCCCAGCTGAGCTAATTCCCCATAAACAATTAGCTTTATCATCAATCTTTGAAATCTAAACAAGAATCAATTGAGTTTATATATTGAAGTAATAGTTGTGAGACTTATTACTTTGTACTCTAGAAAGGAGGTGATCCAACCGCAGGTTCTCCTACGGTTACCTTGTTACGACTTCACCCCAGTCGCTGATTCCACTGTGGACGGTAACTAGTTTAGTATTCCGGCTTCGAGTGAAATCAACTCCCATGGTGTGACGGGCGGTGAGTACAAGACCCGGGAACGTATTCACCGTAGCATGGCTGATCTACGATTACTAGCGATTCCGGCTTCATGCTCTCGAGTTGCAGAGAACAATCCGAACTGGGACATATTTTATAGATTTGCTCCACCTCGCGGTATTGCGTCTCATTGTATATGCCATTGTAGCACGTGTGTCGCCCTGGGCATAAGGGCCATGATGACTTGACGTCGTCCACACCTTCCTCCTCCTTACGAAGGCAGTCTATTTAGAGTGCTCGGCCGAACCGTTAGCAACTAAATACGTGGGTTGCGCTCGTTGCGGGACTTAACCCAACATCTCACGACACGAGCTGACGACAGCCGTGCAGCACCTGTCTCTAAGTTCTAGCAAGCTAGCACCCTCTTATCTCTAAAAGGTTCTTAGGATATCAAGCCCAGGTAAGGTTCTTCGCGTATCTTCGAATTAAACCACATGCTCCACCGCTTGTGCGGGTCCCCGTCTATTCCTTTGAGTTTTAATCTTGCGACCGTACTCCCCAGGCGGTACACTTAATGCGTTAGCTGCATTACTGAGATGACTAGCACCCCAACAACTAGTGTACATCGTTTAGGGCGTGGACTACCAGGGTATCTAATCCTGTTTGCTCCCCACGCTTTCGCGCCTTAGCGTCAGTTGAGTTCCAGCAGATCGCCTTCGCAATGGGTATTCTTGGTGATATCTACGGATTTTACCCCTACACCACCAATTCCATCTGCCTCTCCCTCACTCTAGACTATCAGTTTCCCAAGCAGTTTAATGGTTAAGCCATTAGATTTCACAAGAGACTTGATAATCCGCCTACGCGCCCTTTACGCCCAGTGATTCCGAGTAACGCTTGCACCCTCCGTATTACCGCGGCTGCTGGCACGGAGTTAGCCGGTGCTTATTCCTTAGGTACCGTCAGAATTCTTCCCTAAGAAAAGGAGTTTACGCTCCGAAAAGTGTCATCCTCCACGCGGCGTTGCTGCGTCAGGGTTTCCCCCATTGCGCAATATTCCCTACTGCTGCCTCCCGTAGGAGTCTGGACCGTGTCTCAGTTCCAGTGTGACTGATCATCCTCTCAGACCAGTTAAGCGTCATAGCCTTGGTAAGCCATTACCTTACCAACTAGCTGATACTATATAGTCTCATCCTACACCGAAAAACTTTCCCTACTCAACTTGTGTTAAGCAGGAGTATAGAGTATTAGCAGTCGTTTCCAACTGTTGTCCTCTTGTGTAGGGCAGATTAACTATACCTTACTCACCCGTGCGCCACTAATCCACTTCTAGCAAGCTAAAAGCTTCATCGTTCGACTTGCATGTATTAGGCACGCCGCCAGCGTTCACTCTGAGCCAGGATCAAACTCTCCATAAAAAATTATAGATAGTTTAATCTTTTTCTTCAAAGAAAAAGTTATGAAAGATTAAAAGAAAAGTTTTTAATCTTTTTAATTATTAGATTGAATAGATTTTACATAATTGCTTATGCCTAAATCTGTTCTGGCTCAATCGATCACTTATTTAGATTTCAAAGATTGACTAATAAGATTTGAATAACAATACTAATTTAAAAGAACAAAACAAAAAATCATTTTTAAAAGAAAAGTTTTTAAATTAAAAAACAAGATTTATAAAAAAGCTTTTAGTTTATAAGACAAAAACCAAAAGAGTTAATTTATAAAATCTACTAAGCTAGTGAAACTTTATAATTTAAAAGATTTTAAGTCCTTTTTTCAAAAAAGGAAATGAAAGTATAACCAATTAAACTTAAAAGGGGATTAAATAAAGGATTAAATAGTATAAATATTTGTGTAAGTATTTATATAAGTATAATGGGGGCTATATTTTAGAGCACTCGTAATTTTTATTTTTTATATTAACAAATTGACTTTTAAGTGTTTTAAAATCTGGAATATAAACATAACCGCTAAGCGTATCTATAACGATACAAAGAGCATGCTTTTTTGATAACAAACGTATAATGCAATCTGAATTATTCTTTGCTAAAGTTTTTTCATAGGCATAATTGGCATTTTTTAACGGAGAATACACTCTGCCCATTTCATCAAATACTAATCTAGTAAATCCTGAACAAGATCCTTTGAATTCAACCTTTTCTATTCCGAATCTTTTTGTAAGATTAAATCTTTGTGTAGTTTTTTCATCATCTTTACTAATAACTCCACTTTGACCTGAATTCATTAATTTGTTATGATTGATTACATCAACAGCAATTTCTCTATCTATATTGATTTCAGTTTTACCTAAATTAGCATTTCCATCGCCATTTTTATCCAAGAAAATAGTATATGTTTGATCATAACCTGTGGCAGCTGATTTTATAAAATAAATCTGCCATTTACTTTTAAACCACTCTCTTTTTGCAATAGTCAACTCATCAACTCTTATACCTTCTTGCATCATGGCTAAACTTTGGGTATATTGGATATCATTAAGAATTTGTATCGCACCTTCTAGTAGATTGTCTTTTTTTAAGTAAAGACTGCCTAAATTAAAAACTATACCTAAAATGAGAATTATAAACACAAATTCCAACAAACTGAAAGCTTTAATCATAGTTTAAAATCTGATATACTTTTTCATATTTTCCAAGTTTTACTTTAACAATTTTTTTGTCCATATCATGCTTATCGGCTTGTTTTAAAGCTTTTAAATAAAACTTATTGCTATTTTTTATTCCATAAAATCGCAATCTTTTTTGCAAACTTGGGGCTGTTGCAAGCTCTAAAACATCTTGTTTTTTTAATTCTAGTGCCAATTCTTTAGCAAAATGATAATTATTGGCAAAATGACGATTTGGATTGTTTATAAAATAATACAATAATTGATTAGCGACGATTAAAAAGTAACAAAATATCAAAAAAATTATAGAACATTCTATAAAGATTTTATACCTTAATCGAAAAACTAGTAATCTCACCCTATAACTTTGCATTAAAGTTTTTATAAGCAAAGGAGTGCAAATAACACAAAAAGGCAAAAAATCATCTAAAAAAAGTTTTTGTCTTAAAGAAAGCAACAAACAAAATACAAATGTTACGCTCATTAAAAACCATAATAAATTTTTATATTTTTGAAAAGTCAAACGATAAATAGTATAAAAAAAATACACAAAAACCAAAGGAGAAAAACATGCAGCAAAAATTCCTAAGGTATCTAAAAAATAACCTCTTGGACGACCACCTGTATCAAAACCATAAAAACTGATACTCGCTCCAAACAAAACAAGAGATAAGGTAAATAAAATAGCATTTCTTTTATAAATCCCAAAAAAGAAAAAAGTTAAAAATAAAATATTAAAAGATTTATCAACAAATAATACTATAATCAATAATATATAAAAAAGCCATTTTTTTTCATATTCGTAAGCACATAATATAGCAAGGGTTAAAAAAATCACCAAAGATGCGGCATTAACCAGTAAAGCACTTGCAACAGTACCCGGCAATAAAACAAATAACAATAAAGAAAAAAAAGCATCAATTTTAGTTTTAGTATATTTTAAAGCTAGCAAATACAAAAGCAAACAACTTAAAAAATGAAAAAATAAAAAAGGAAGCCTTAAACCAAAATCATTTTGCCCAAAAATAAAAGTTCCAAAATGAGATATATAATAAAGCAAACTATGAGAAAAAATAAGTGATTTACCCTGCTCACCAAAATAAATATCAGCTTCATCAGCACTAATACTCAGTGTTGAAGTTCCATAAAGCAAAGCCAACAAATCAAGACTAAGTAAAATGATGATAAGTTTATAATTTTTGATTTTTTCCATAATGAAAATTTTACAAAATTAAACTTAAAATATCAATGCAAATCATACAAATATCAAATATCTTAAAAATTAACATCAAATTGATTTTAGTTTTTATAAGTATAATTTTAAATAAAAGAAGGCAAAAATGCAAACTATTGATCAAATTTTTCAAACACAAATCGATATTAAAAAATCTACTTTCTTATCTTTTCTTTGCCCTTTTAAAGATTTTAAATTTTTAATAGAAACACTAAAAAAAGAACATCCAAAAGCCGTTCATTTTGTCTATGCTTATCGTGTTTTAAATGATTTCAATCAAATTGTAGAAGATAAAAGTGATGATGGAGAGCCTAAAGGAACTTCTGGAATGCCAACTTTAAATGTTCTAAGGGGCTATGATCTTATCAATGCGGCTTTAATCACTGTAAGATATTTTGGCGGTATAAAACTTGGTACAGGGGGACTTGTAAGAGCTTATAGCGATGCAGCAAATGCTGTGATAAATAATTCTTCTTTACTTTCATTCGAATTGAAAAAAAATACAACCATTGCTATTGATTTAAAAAATTTAAATCGTTTTGAACATTTTTTAAAAACTTATTCTTTTAATTTCACAAAAGATTTTAAGGATTGCAAAGCTATATTACATATCAAATTAAATGAAAAAGAGGAGCAAGAATTTGAAATTTTTTGTAAAAATTTTGCACCTTTTGAAATAGAGAAATTATAAATTCTTGCAAGTAAATATAAAAGCTCCAAAATGGAGCTTTTGATTAAATTGCGTTCAATAAATCATTTAACAAAGTATTATTCTTACTTTGTTCATTTGCACCTTGTTGTGTAAGATCATTATGAACGCTAGCACTTTGAGCTCTCATAGACAGCTCGCCTTCATTTTGTCTAAAACGATAAGCGTAAACATTTGACATTTGAGCATAATTACTTAAATTTGAATTTGAGTTTTGCGCATTGCTTTGAAAACTACTGCTAGAATTTAAAGCATCTCCGCTTGACTTCTCATCCGCCTTATTTAACATATCCATAAAATCAGAATCTCCAGATGAAGAATAATCTTCAATCTGTTTATCCACCTGTTTATACTGACCACTAATAGCATCGTATTCATACGAGCTAATCGTTCTATAATTTACCTGCATAGTTTTCTCCTTTCAAAATATGCAAAAACTATACAAGCAAAAAGCGTTCCTTTTTATGTAAAAATTAATGTTTTTTAATCATGGTGAGTAGGCAAATGCTCCACATCAAGCTCATTGTTGGCTATAAATTCCTCCTTGGCTTTTTTACAGTTTTCATCACGCATTTTGCGGTATTCATTGCGAATGGTGATTTCTTTATCGCTTAGAGGTCTATCTTCTAAAAAACTGATATGAAAATAAGTATCATCGCTCTTTGAATAAGTTTTATAAAAATCTATATAGTCAAAATAATCCTTGCCATTATCAAACTCTACGACCTCTTCTATATAAATCGTAGGTCCAAAACCCTTGTGATTTTGCGTATAGTGCCCAAAACCTGCGCTGTATTGAATTCTAAATTTAGCCATCATTTTCTCCTAAAAATTCTTGATAAGTTCCACGAAAATCCGTAAGCTTACCATTTTCTAAATGCCAAATTCTATTAGCAAAAGCAGAAACTAACTCCCTATCGTGGCTGATACAAAGCACTACACCTTTGAAATTATACAAAGCTTCACCTAGTGCAATAATACTTTCAAGATCTAAATGGTTATCAGGCTCATCTAAAAGCAAGAAATTTGGACGCTCTAGCATTAAACGAGAAAGCATTAAACGGTGTTTTTCACCCCCACTTAAACTTGCTGCCATCTTTTCTTGATCACTGCCACTAAAAAGCATTCTACCTAAACACTTACGGATTTCATCTAGATCTTTAAATTTTTCACTCATCAACCATTCATAAAGTTTCAAATTTTCACAAATTAAATTACTTGTATCTTGAGGAAAATATCCAAGCTCTATAGTTGCCCCAAGATGTATGGATCCACTATCTGGACTTATAGCATGGGCGATGATTTTTGCCAAAGTACTTTTGCCCACACCATTTGCCCCAATCAAAGCGATTTTATCATTTTTTTCTATTTTTAGCTCCAAATTTGAAAACAATTGTTTATCATAAGCCTTGCCTATACCTTTAATTTCTAAAACTTCATTACCTATTTCACGATTAGTTCTAAATACTATACTAGGATCTCTACGGCTTGAAATTTTAATCTCTTCAAGCTCTAGTTTTTCAAGCGCCTTAGCACGGCTTGTGGCTTGTTTTGCTTTAGAAGCATTTGCACTAAAACGGCGAATGAAATTTTCTAATTCTTCTCTTTCTTTTAAGGTTTTATCGCGTTTAAGCTCAGCTTGTTTTGCCAAAAGCGTTGAAGCCATATACCAATCATCATAATTTCCCGCAAAATCACGAATTTGTTTAAAATCCACATCCAAAATCCTTGTGCAAATTTTATTTAAAAAATGCCTATCATGAGAGATGACAACCAAAGTTCCTTCATGTCTTAAAAGTTCATTTTCAAGCCAAGAAATCGCCTCTAAATCAAGGTTATTTGTAGGCTCATCTAAAAAAAGCGCATCGGCACCTAAAAACAAAACTTGAGCTAACAAAACTTTAAATTTATCCGCACTTTGTAAGGTGCTCATTAAAGCATCGAAATCTTTAATCTTTAAAGAACTTAAAATTTTTTCACAACGTGTTTCACAATCATAATTTGGATCTTCTTCAGCCGTTATTATCTCAAGCTCACCTAAACGCTCATTGATCTCATCAGTAAATTCCTCGCTCATATAAAGCTTTTCTTTTTCTTTTAAGGCCTCATATAAACGCTTATTTGCACACATCACTGCATCTTTGATGGTGTAGTTTTCAAAAGCAAATTGATCCTGTCCTAAAACTGCGATTTTCAAGCCTTCATCAAATACTATTTCACCACTACTTGACTCAATTTCTCCTGAAAGAATTTTCAAAAAAGTCGATTTTCCCGCACCATTAGCACCGATAAGTCCGTATCTTTGTCCTCGAACAAGTTTTAAATTAACATTTTCAAATAAAAGCTGATTTGCAAAACGCATAGTAAGATTTTTTACTTCAACCATGATTTTCCTTAAATTTTTTACTTATAAAAATTTTTAAGAAATTGTATCAAAAAAAGACTTGAAATTAATTGAGTATAAAATATTAGTAAGTCATGAAATTAATTCTATTGACTTACTTTAATAAAAATATTATTGGAAATCTCCATTGATATAAGTTATATCTGTAATTTTCACTTGATTTATGTTAGAAACCTTATAAACAACACTCCAAAGACCTTTTCTCTGTTCCCCTTTTAATGCAGCATTAATCGTAGCCATACAAGAATCAAAATTAAGATCAAAATTTGAAATGGAATTAACTTCGATCATATCAGTGTAATTTACCATTCCATCATGCTTGGCTATTTCCTTGAGGCCTTTTGCATAATCTTCATAATCAATCCCTTGGGCTTTAAGTCCGGATAATTCATAAAGATTTTTAAAAATTTCACTAGGAATTTTTTCTTTAAGATTTGAAACAACTGCCGTATTATCACATTTGTCTAATGAGTTGGCCTGAAGCAAGGCAAACCCCATTAAGAAAAATAAAATTACTTTTTTAAACATATCTAAACTCCTCTAATTTTTAGGTTTTGCTACTAAAATACCATTTTTATATTCTTCTTCTCTTACAATCTCCCCTTTTTTATATTCTCTAAAGACTCCATTTTTAAGTCCATTTTTATAATTTTCTTCGTCTTCTAAGGCGCCATTTTCATCATAACGCTTTTGTACTCCATCAAATTTACCTTTATTATCAAAATTATAATCACACATTAAAGTTCCATTTTCATAATATTCCTTGTAATTACCTTCAAATTCTGGCATACCATCTTCATTATAGCCAAGTAGTTTTCCCTTTGCTCTCATATTTCCATTCTCATAATAGCTTGCAAAATCACCATATCCGCGATTATCTTTAAAATGCACCTCCTCAAGTAATTGCCCATTTCTAGAATATTCCCTGCTAATTCCATCTTTTTTTCCATTTTTATAATTTTCTTCAGCTCTTAGCTGACCATTGTCATAAAAAGCTCTTTTTAACCCATGTATTCTTGAATCTTTATTATAGGGAATTTCTTCTTTTAAATTTCCATTTGGATATTTGTTTTGCTGAACTCTAGCCACATCGCTAGGTTGTCCAGGAAAATCACTTCCACAACCACTTAACAACATCGCAATTAAACTACAAATGCTTAAAAATTTTGTCATTTTTTCTCCTATTTCTCATTTTTTTCTTTAATAATAATAGTTTGCTTAAAACTTCCCGTAAAAGACCATATTAAACAAACAAGCCAAACAATAATAGTCCAACCAAAAAACAAATTTAGCAAAGAAATTATCAGCCAATTAGAATGCTTTCTGCTCAAACCAATAATAGCGGGCAACATGTATAATATAAACAATAATATTGTTACAAAAATAGACCCGCCACTTGCACCTTCCATGTAATTCTCCTTAAATAAAAATTTTATAAAAACTATTATTCCATACTATAACTTAATTAATATTGAAATATTAAATATATTTTATATAAAAGATTGAATATTTCAAGTGTTTTTAATAAAGAAATTTTAATGTAAAATTTTTTAAAGGCTAAATTTTTAAGGTAAAAAATGACAAAAAAGAGCAAGCGTGATATGGCATATGAACTAGACATTGATGTTAGCACTTTATATAATTGGAGAAAATATAAACCCAATTTATATCGTATTGTTATGCTTGGCTTTAAATTTGATGAACTTTTAGATAATAGCAAAAAAACTCATGAAGAATTACTCCATATAGAACAAACCATACAAGATGAAATTGCTAAATTTAAATAAAATCCGCTTTTAAGCTTTTTTCTATACAATTATCACTTTTATTAAAATCAAGGATTTGATAATGTTTTTATTAGATTTTTTAATATCATTGAGTTTTATTTTTGAAATTTCAGCACTTGTATTATCCTTTTACTTTAAAAATTCAAAAATTTTCTTTTTAACTTTAGTGCTATTAGGAGCCAAGTTGCCTTATTTTTATACAAGTTTTTTTCAAGCTAATTTATTTGTAGCTTTATTTTTACCTATGATTTTTACTCTATTTTGCGTTGGAAAACATCATGTTTTAATTTTAAATAAAAAAAATATCGCTTCAATTACAACCCTTATTTTTATAGGCATTTTAAGTATCATTTTACCTAGAAATACTACTTTTAATAGTGCTGGTTTAGAATTTCATTTTATTGCATTAGATTTTTTTAAACCTGTGAGTGAATTAGGATTTTTATTTTTTTTAGTCGGCTTAATACTCATTTTTATCAAAACCTTTAAAACTAAAGAATATTATCTTCTTATCGCATTTTTTACTGCGTATTTTCAATTTTTATTCCAAGAAGGAGCAGGAATAAGATATTTTGAATTTGCAAGTTTGGTTTTTTGTTTTTATCTTTTAAATCACGCTTATAGGTTAGCTTTTTTTGACACCTTAACAAAGCTACCCAATGAAAAAAGCCTTACACGCTTTACAAAAGGAAAAAACAACTATATCATTGCCTTGCTTCATTTTAATGAACTAAAAGATACCAAAGAAAGCTATACCAAACTCATTTTAAAACAAATTGCAAAAATTTTAAAACGCTTTAGAGCAAAAATTTTTATCGTAGAAAATGATTTTATTTTAATTTTTAATGATAAAAATCAAGCTTTAAATCATCTTGCTTTTTTAGAATCCACCTTGAAAAACACGGAATTTAATTTAGAAAATGAAAATTTTAAACCGGATTTTAAATTGATTTGGCAAGAAAGTGAAGAAAATTTGGATAAAAATTTACAAAGTCTAAGAGCAAGACTCTTAGACTAAAAAATTATTTTTCGTTCGCTTCAACTTCGATATTTAAATTAATATCATCACTTAAAGTAATAGTTGAAGTACTTGTTGCAAATTTAAAATCAGAGCGTTTGATTTTTCCATTTAAAGAAAATCCTATTTTTTCTTTTCCATCTTTGCCTTTAGCTACACCGCCGATTTCAGCATCTAAAACGATATCTTTAGAAACTCCAGCTATAGTTAAAGTTCCTGTCATTTTGCCTTTTTCATTATCGATTTTTTCATATTTTTTCATTGTAAAAGTCATATCAGGATATTTTTTTGCTTTGAAAAAATCATCTTGTTGTAAGTGATTATCTCTTGTTTGATTTTCTGTATTTACAGATGCGATTTTTATAGTTACATCAAGCTTTTTAAATTCAGCACTCGCAGGATCAAAATCAATCACCGCAGAATAATCTTTGAAATTTCCTTTTACATTGCTAATTTGTAAATGTTTGATTTTAAAACCTACATCTGTATGTGCTTTATCTAAAGTATATTCTTTAGCAAACAAACCTGTGCTTAACAAAGACACCGCAACCAATGAACTCAATAAAACTTTTTTCATTTTTTTCCTTTTTTATAGTAATTTTCAATATAAAAATTTTATTAGATAAAACATAACAAATCATTAATAAAAATCAAAAAATTTTACTATTTAAAAATTTTACAAATTCTTCAAATTTAGGCAAATCAAGCTTTATTGTTTCTCTTTGCTGTTTTCCCCACATACACTCTGGAAAAAACGCATCTTCTTTAAATCTTGCCATAACATGAAAATGCACCCTTGGCACATAATTTGCAAAAGAGGCGATATTGATTTTTTCAGGTTTGTAAAATTCTATCATAGCCTTTTCACAAAATAAAATTTTTTCAAAAAGTTCCTTTTGCAACTCTAAAGGACAATCGCTAAATTCTTTATAAATTTCTTTAGTAAAAATTTTAAGCCAAGGCACTTGAGCCTCCTCTTTCTCTATATAAATCAAATCATTTTCATAAATCATTACATTCCTTTGAAATTGTATTTATGATTATTTTACAAAATTTATCAAATTTTTAAGTCAAAATGCGTTAAAATTCCTAAAAATTTAAAAAACAAAAAGAAGGATAAATGCAAATTAGTTCAAGTTATAACTCTTATGATTACTACTCTAGCAAACCTTCTTTTGATAAAACAAATCAATCTGATTCCACTCAAAAAGATGAAAAAAATCTTAGTGAAAATAAAGATGATAAAGAAAAAAATGGCGAACAAACCCAAATGGTTAATGGCGTAGAGCTAAGCCAAAAAGAAGTAGCTCAAGTTCGCGAACTCCAAAGTATCGATAGAAATGTAAAGGCTCATGAAGCTGCACATCAAGCAGCGGGTGGCGGCTTAGCAGGTGCTGCAAGTTTTACTTACACAAGAGGCCCTGATAATCAAATGTATGCTACAGCGGGCGAAGTTCCTATCAGCATGCAAAAAGGAAACACACCAGAAGAAACTATAGCCAATGCAAGACAAATCGCAGCAGCAGCTATGGCTCCTGCTGATCCTAGCCCACAAGACTATAAAGTTGCAGCAAATGCTACAAAAATGGAATTTGAAGCAAGAGCTGAAGCAATGAAACTTAAAGCCGAAGAAGCCAAAGAAAAAGAAGAAGAAAATAAAGAAAAAGATGACAAAAATTCAGAAAATAGCTTAGAAAAAACAGATAAAGATTCAAAAAACAACGATAAAGATTCAAATTTTGATAAAGACTTTAAAAATCTTGTCACTAGAACTTATCAACAAAATTCACAAAATAACGACATTAAATTCAGCATCGCATCTTAAAATTCTTAATTTAAATAAAAAAATTATGCCAATCTTCCTTATAAATAAAGCTTTGTTTTAAAACTAAACGGACATGTCTAAAAATTTATTTTTTTATTATCTGCTTTATCTGTATTTGTAGAATTACTTTGCTCTTCTTTTTTGGCTTCTACTTTTTTTTGTACCTTCTTGCTGTTCCATAAGCTTTAAAGTATCATATATTTGATGAACTTCCTTAGGCATACATTTATGGAAACGATGACTTGAATTTGCATGTAAAATATTTAACATTTTTTATCCTTTTTATAATTTAAATTTTTGCATTTTCAATACTTTCATCTCTAATTTTAGTAAGTGTCTGCAGAGGATTATTTCCAAAATATCTATTAAAAGAACTTAAAGTAATCATCTTGCATACCACCCTCCAAGAGCAGACTACATTTGCCTTTTTGTATAATTGTAGTTTGAATAAGAATTTATACCATTAATCATTTTTGCCTTCCTTGATATTATATACTATATCGGAAGAAAATTAAAAATTTATAATCTTGAGAGTTTTCAAAAACTCTCAAGTTATTATCAAGCTAAGCTTTTTCCACTTTTATGATATTTTAAAATACCTTCAGCACAGCGATAAGCCAAAGCTCCCACAGTATCAGTTGGATTATATCCACTATTATGTTGGAAATTTCCTGCTCCTACAACAAAAAGATTATCCGCATCCCAGTGTTGTAAATAAGTATTAACCACACTAGTTTCTCTATCTGCGCCCATGGTTGTTCCACCTGTGTTATGAGTAGATTGATAAGGCACAACGCTATAATCCTTAAGATAAGCACCTTTTTTGATTGATTTTACTCCTTGCATTCTTTTTGCTACCTCAGCTGTTTTATCTGTGATAAATTTATGCAAAGCTCTATCTTGATCAGTGAAATTATAAGTTAAGCGTAAAAGTGGCATACCAAAAGCATCTTTATAAGTTGGATCAAGACTTAAATAATTATTCTTATGAGGCAAAGAAGCACCTTGCCCTCCTACGGTAATAGCTCTTGTGAAATTATAGTTTAATGCTTTTTTAAATTCGGCACCCCAAGTTGGAGCTCCTGCTGGAAGTGGGGCTGATTGTATAGGGCGAGTTCCAAGCTGAACGCTATAAATCATAGCTCCATGAAGGAATTTTTCCTTAGAATGATCAAAATTATCTCCGTTAAAATCATCACTCGTAGTTCCTAAAGCACCTGAACCCATAAAGGTGTTAAATTGCTCATCAAAGAAAGCTGTTGTGCCCATGTTCATTTGGTAACAATAATTTCTACCTAAAGTTCCTTTACCTGTTTTTGGATCGTATTGCTCACCTATGTTGCTTACCATTAAAAGCTTAGCATTGTTAAACATATAACTTGTAAGTACAACTATATCAGCAGGCTGGATATACTCTTTCATCGTTCTAGTATCGACAAATTTTACCCCCGTTACTTTTCCGTCTTTTTTAAGAATTTGCGTTACATTACTATAAGTGCGTATGGTGTATTTACCTGTGCTCATAGCCTTTGGAATTACTGTGTTTAAAGGACTTGCTTTTGCACCATACTCACAACCAAAACGCTCACAATACGCACAGTATTGACAAGGAGCTAAATCTTGACCATCAGGGTTTGTATAGCCACCTTTAGAATTTGAAGCTGGCAAACGATAAGTGTGTAAATTTGAACTTTTTGCTGCACTTTCAAATCGTTTAAGCATTTTAGTATTTTCAAGAGGTTCTTGTGGATAAGGACTGGATCTAAAAGCTCCCATTTTTTCCGCTAAAGGATTTGGTTCACCTGATACCCCACAGGTTTTTTCAAATCTATCATAATAAGGCTCCATATCCTTATAAGTCACGCCCCAATCTTGCAAGGTATAATCATTACCTAATTTATTACCATATCTTTGTTTGCTTAGGGTTTGAATTTCAAAGTCATAAGGCATAAACCTAAAAGTCCAACCATTCCAATGCACCCCTGCACCGCCAACATTATTACCCAATAAAAACGAACCCATTTTACGATAAGGTAAGGCTAAACCACTAGGATCATGGCGAAAAGTCACAGTGTCTTTTGAGCAATCTTGCATCAAACCATAATTAATCCCATATCTCCACTCATCATGGATATAATTAAAATTTTCAGTACTTTGCATATGTCCGCGTTCTAAACTAAGTACATTCAAACCTGCTTTAGTAAGCTCTGCAGCCACTATACCTCCAGTCCATCCTGCTCCAACTGTTACTACATCTACTTTTTTTAATACTTCAGCCATTTTAACTCTCCATATCTGCTAAACCCATAGGTTCAATGTTAAAAAATTCATCACTTGCAATTTTATCCACATAGCTCATTTGTGCGCCTGGATATTGCATCATTCTCCAACCATTTTTATTATCATTTCCGCCATAAATTGGATCAGCTAAAACTCCAGCTACTGTCATATCTCTTAAAAGTGTGAAAAAATAAGAAGATTTAAAACCTGTAGTTTGAATTTTTCCTTTTTCAAAATCGCTTAAAATTTTATCCTGATCTCCACCTTTAAGCAAAGAAAAAGATTTTTTATAACGCTTTTGAGCATTTTCTTCAAGAGCATGCACGCCTTCTAAAAAAATATCTTTGCGTTGCATAGGAGTTTGATAGCCTTGTTCGGCTTTGCCCTCCATGAAAGGCCCTTGCATATATTCTCTATCATTATAACCATAAGCACTAGCTAGCTGATTATCGATAAAATAAGGCACGCCTAAACCTATAGCTCCTTCTCCTTGCTCATCTTTAGGATAAATTCTTTCACAGGCTGCACTTAAGGTATCAAATTCAGTTTGAGTTTGAAAAAACATTCTACCTCTAATTTTATTTGATTTTCCTTGTGAAGCTTGATGCGAATGCGTAAGTTCTGCTGCCTTTAAAACAGCACCGCCACCTATAGTGCTAGCTGCTACTACAGAACCACCTAGAAGCCCTAGTTTAAAAAAGCTTCTGCGATCAATAATATTGTCTTGCATTACTTCTCCTTGATAATAATTTAAACAAGACTATATTAGTCCTATTAATATAAATTTAACTTTAAAAAGCGATAAATTTTGTGTTATTCTTAATTTTATTTAAGTATATCTTTGAAAGTAATGAAAATAGAACTTTTAATAAAGCTCTATATCTTTAGAATTAAGTTCTTTATAAGCTGCACAAGCTTCTTGATGTTTTTGATCACAAGCCATACCAAAATATCTTTTTGCCTTTGTTAGATCTTGTTTTTCTAGTTGATTATAGCGTCCTAGCAAATAACAAGCCTCACCAAAACCTAAAGTGCAAGATTTAGAATAAAAAGCAAGAGCAGATTTTACACTTGCTTTAACAAGCTCTCCTTTATCATATAAAGATCCTAACTGATAACAAGCTCTTGCATTTTTTAAATCACAAGATCTTTTATAAAAACTTGAGGCCATTTGTCCATCTTTTTCTTTTTCATAAAATAAAGCTATATTATTACAACTTAATGATTCTCCTAAAGTGCAAGCTTTATTAAAAGCCAAAAGAGCTTCATTTTCATAACCTTGATTTTGCAAAAGCAAAGCCATATTAGAACACGCATTTGCTAAACCCAATTTACAAGCTTTATCATAAAATTTATAAGCTTGATTTAAATCCTTACTCACACCCCTAGCACTTTCATGCATAAAAGCTAAAGAAAAACAAGCTTTAGAAATATCTTTTTCACAAAGACTTTTAAAAATTTCATAAGCTTTATCAAATTTATTTGCCTCGTAAAGTTTTAAACCCTCTTCTAGTTCACTTAATGCAAATAATGAATTAAAAAATAAAAATAAAGTTAAAAATATTCTCATTAATCTTCCTTTATACTTTCTCTAACATTTAAAATCTGTGCTCTTCTTTTTTGAAGCTCTGCTTTTTTAAGATCTAAAAATTTATTTTTTTCTTGGATTAAATTTTGACTTTGTTCTAAAAAATTTTTTGCAATTTTTGTCAAAATAGGCTTATTAATAAGCAAAGTTTCAAACTCATAAACATTTAATTCATTTAAAACTCTTTCATAAATTTCACTTTTTTTAGGATAAAAAAGTACAAATTCAGAACTATCAAGCTCATAAAGAACACGACTTTCATTGATTTTACGACTAAAAAATGCAAGGCTTAGTTTCGTAGCATTTTCATAATTTGTAAAAGCCTTAAGATTTAATTTTTCAAAAAATAAATCAAGCTCTAAAATACTTTTAAATAAAAGCTCCTTAAAATCTTTCAAAAAGTACTCATCACTTGCATTGCAAAAAGCTCTTAATTCACTAAAATTTTTATCACTTTGGAAAATGTGATCTTTTTGTATGTTTGAAAATTCTGCTTTAAAAAGCAAAATTTCTCTTTCAAGTATGTTTATAAAATCTTTTAATTTCATCTTGATTTCTTCAAAAGATTTATAAAGTTCATTTTTGATTTTTTTAAACTCTTTACTCATCACATCACTATTATAAAACATCGCCAAAAAAGCATCGTCGCTTGAAATATAAGGCGCTTTATAATCATATCTTGTGTATAAATCTTTCTTTAAAAATCCTTTGCTTTCTTTGTAAAAATAAGCATCTTTTTCCTTAACACTTGCAAAAATTTCACTAGAAATTCTTTCGCTAATGCTTTTAAGCTGTTCTAAAATCTGATGATTTAAAATTTCAATCTCTTTTAAAAAATTTTCATACGCTAAAAGTAAATGCTTTTCATAACTTTGAAATTGATTTAATAAACGATCAAAAATACCTACAAAAAGTTGGTTTTCATCTTCTAAAATTTCGCATAAATTTAAAATTTTTCTTTTAACAAATTTTTCTTTTAAAACTGTTGTATCTAGCTGAGTTAAAAAATCAAGCAAAGATTGAAAATTAGATTTTTCATAGCTTTGCTCATCTTTAGCTTCTTTGCAAGAAATAGCAATAAGCTCATTAAAATATTTTAAAAACACACTTTTTGCATAATTTAAAACATTATCTAGCTCTTCTGCGCTTAATTTATCTTTTTGATTTAATACACAAATGCTATTTTCTCCTAAAAGTTCTAAATTTGCTTTTATGGCATCTTCTTCACTTTTTTTACCTGCATTATCAATTAAACTTAACCAAATCGCCCCATGAATATTTTTAAGTTCATCAAGAGTTGTTAAAGTATCATTTTCATTTGCATTTAAACCTGGAGTATCTACAAGAGTGATTTTTTCAAGTAAAGGAATGGGTGCAAAAATATGCAAACTTTTTGCTTGTTTTACTTCATTTCTTTGATCCGTATAAAAGGCTAATTTTTCTATATTTGTGATAATATCACTTCCATCTTCAAATTCTACTCTTAAAAAATATTCTTTTGCATAGCGTAAAAAAGTAGGTTTAAAAGTAACAGGAACAACACCCGTAGGCAAACAATCACGCCCTAAGATCAAATTTAGCAAACTTGATTTACCACTTGAAAACTGCCCTATAATAGCGATATTAACATTCTTATCCAAAGAAAACACAAGCTCTTTTAATTCATTTTCTAAAGCATAACTTGCGTGCATAAAAGGCTCGTTAAGTTCCTTGCAAAGCTCTTGAATACGCCCTTTAAAACTATCATCAAAACTCACGCTATAGGTATTTTCATAGGCTTTTATAAAATCATTTAAAAGATTAATCTGCATTTAAAAGCCCCATTTCAAGTTGTTTTAATTTTTCAATTTTTTCTAAATTTTCTTCAAAAGAATTTAAAATATTAGCATCTTGATTTTTCAGACTCTGTAAAACTTTTTCAAGACTTTCTAATTTTGATTTTTGATTTTTTTCATAATGTTTTAATTTATCATTTAAAAACTCAAAAAATGCTCCATTGATATTTAAAGAGTTTAAAATTTCGCTCATTTTAAATTCTTTAAAAGTATCAAAAATAACCGTATCTAAATTCGTTTCAAGCTCATATAAATCTGATTTTAGATTGCTTAATTTTTCAATTTTCAATCTTAAAAGTGCAAATTTTTCGCTTTGAAAAATACTATCTATATTTTTTGAAATTCCATCTTTAAAACCTTCAAAACCATTATCAAAATCATCTTTTAAAAAATCATATTTTAAAGATAAATTTGTTTTAAGCTCCTCGATTTTTTTAATATTTTCAAATTTAATTTCTCTTAAAATATCATTAATCCCATCTTTTGTGGTAATATCAACTATATTTAAAATACGAGAAAGATTAAGCTTTTGTGCATTATTTTTCAAATATTTAAACTCATCTATCAAGCGTTCTTTTAATTTTTTAGCCAAAAGTAAAACAAGATTATCTATGCCACTATCTATATTTTTAAGTTTTGCAATGGAATTTGAAATTTCATCTTGTGCTTCTTTTAATAAGGTGTTTTGCTTTTGAAGTTCAAGTAAAAGCTTTTGATTTTCTTCACTTACACCTTGTTTATTCTCCTTAATAAGACGATTTTGCATTTCATATTCGCTTAGAATATTTTTAAGCTCTAAATGCAATTCTTTTTTGTAAGCTCTTAAGGCAATCTTACTTTTTTCTCCTGCATAAAGCTCGTTAAAAAGATAGTTTTCAAATTCTTGCATACCACTTTTTTGCAAGCTTTCCTTGGACGCTAAACCTTTATAAAAATCACTTGCCATTTTAGCGCTCACACATAAAAAATCAATCTTTTCCACTAAATTTTCATCTAAATCCACAAGTCTTGATTTTAAGCTTTCCTTGGTATAAACAATGACTTCTTCTAAATCCTTTTTGCTTAACAAATCCGCTTTAGTTAAAACAATTAAAAACTTACTCAGCCTTGAATTTAAAAGACAATGCACCAAAAAGTCTGCATCTTTTTGAGTCAAGCTTTGAGAAGCATTCATTAAATGAATTAAAAAATCACTTTCTCTAAGATACTCATTTGTAACAATTTCTCTTTGAACTACAACATCATCAAGCCCTGGAGTATCAACTATAGAAATATTATTTTTTAAAAATTCTAAATGACTTTTAATTTCTATTTTTTTAATTAAAGCTGAAATTTTATTTTTAGCAGAACTGAAATTTTTAAGCTCACAAAGTGCGATATTTTGTATCAAAGGTTTATCTTTAATAAAATCTTCTATATTTACACTCTTATCCAGCTTATCAATAAATTCTTTTAAATCTGCATTAAAGTGCGAACTTTCAAGTATATTTTGCCATTCTTTTTTATCCCAAAAATATATCTTTGCTTCTTCACTCTTACCATAGCTTAATACTGTTAAATTAGCTGTTTCAGGTATGTTTGAAACCCCTAAAAAATCTTCTTTTAAAAGAGCATTTAAAAGACTTGATTTTCCTGCATTCATCACGCCAGTGATGGCTATATTAAACTCTAAATTTTGAAATTTTTCCAAAGTTTTTTGAAGTCTTGATTTTAAATTTTCATCAAAACTTAGCTTTTGAAGCTCTAAATTAATGGTGTTTAATTCTTTAAAATCATTTTGAAATAAAGCTTTTTGATCTATACTTTGAACTTTTTCTTGTAAAATAAAATCAAATATTTCGGTATTTTTCGAAATTTTTTCTAAAATTTTTAGAGCCTTAAGTAAATCTTGCTTTGAAATAAAACCTGATTTAAAAAGATTTAAAATACAAATTTGAGCATTTTGCATACTAAAAATATCCACTCTTAAATCAATTTTTTTGCAAAGCTCTTGAAATTCTTTTAAGAGAAAATATCTTTCATAATTGTCTTTATTGACACTTAAAATAATCGCACACTCGGCTGTATCAAGTTTGCTTTTATCTTGAAATTTAGCATCAAAATTTAAAAATTGGAGTTCATTTTGCCAAATTTTTTGGAATAATTCTTTCACAATCTTCCCCTTAAAAAGGGGAAAGATTTATTTATTTCTTTGAGCGACAAGTTGTCTTCTCATATAAGCGATTTTACTTTGTAAAGGTAATTCTTTAGGGCAATTATCTTCACAAGCAAGCAATGACATACAACCAAAAACACCATCATCATCGCCTACTAATTCATAAAAATCTTCCACACTTCTATGGTCATGCGGATCTTGTAAATATCTAGCTGTTCTTAAAAGCCCTGTAGCAGCTATGAAATTTGGGCGCATAAGTTTAGTTGCACAAGAAGCTACACAAATTCCACACTCTATACAACGATCAAGTTCAAAAGTTTCATCCGCAACTTCTGGCTCAATGCGTTCTTCAAGTTTAGAAATATCAGTTTCTTTTTCATTATGCACCCAGCTTTCAACACGCTTACACATGTCTTCAAACCACTCGCCTGTATTCACGCTTAAATCTTTAATATGCCTAAATGCAGGCATAGGCATAAGCTCTATCACTCCATCAGGATAATCTTTAGTCAAAGTTTTACAAGCAAGTTTTGGCACTCCATTAATCATCATTGCACAAGATCCGCAAATCCCTGCACGACAAACAAAGTCAAAACTCAGATCTGCATCCATTTTTTCACGGATCAAAGTCAAACATACAAAAACCGTCATAAAAGGAGTTTCTTCAAGCTCATAAGTCACAAAATGTGGTTTAGAAATTTTGCTTAAAGGATTGTATTTAAATGCCTTTATTGTCAATTTTCTACTCATAATCAACTCCTATTCTTTGGTTTGGTGCTTTATATTTAGCTTGCAATTCATAAGGCATTAAGGCGTTTTGAATTTCATAACGACCTTTGCCTTCAGCTTCCATTTTTTCACGGATAGCATCCACTTCAGCTTGGCGTTTTTCACTTAAAGGATTTTCTATAATATTTCCTTTAGCACCGTATCCACGGAATGCTGGTGGAATTTCCATTTTCATAATATCAAGCTCTTCGTATTCTATGCGTGGTAAGGTTTCGCCTTCTACCCAAAAAGTATTGGTTCTTTTCATCCAATTTAAATCATCTCTTTTTGGATAATCTTCCCTATAATGCGCCCCACGACTTTCTGTTCTTAAAAGCGCTCCATAAGCTACGCAAAGTGCTATTTTTAACATTCTTGGCACTCTATACGCTTCTTCAAGCTCTGGATTTGCACAATCAAGTTCTTTACAATGTACTTTAACGTCTTGAGAATCTTTATAAAGTTTTTCAAGTTCATCTACTGCTTCTTTCAAACCTTCACCTGTTCTAAAGATGGCCACCTTATCCCACATGATTTCTTTCATTCTGTTTTTGATTTCAAAAACATTATGTTTACCTTCTTTATCTACTAAAGATTTTAAATATTGATACTCTTTAGTTAAGAAGTCTTTTACTACATTTGTGTCAATTACTTCACCATTATTTTTACAATAATCTGCAAAATAATCTCCCACTATCATACCTGCTACAACAGTTTCAGCACATGAATTCCCACCTAAACGATTAAATCCGTGCATATCCCAGCAAGCTGCTTCTCCACAAGCAAAAAGTCCGTTTAACCATTGACTTTCACCCGTTGGTTTAGTTCTAATTCCACCCATAGAATAATGCTGCATTGGAAGAACTGGCGCCCAACCTTTTGGACCCTCATCTGCTGGATCAATACCATTAAAAGTTTTACAAATATCTTGTACATCGCGGAGATTTTTTTCCACATGAGCTCTTCCAAGTATAGAAATATCAAGCCATAAATGATCCCCATAAGGGCTTTTTACACCTTTGCCTTTACGAATATGTTCCATCATTCTACGACTTACCACATCACGGCTTGCAAGTTCTTTTTTCTCTGGTTCATAATCAGGCATAAAACGATATCCATCCACATCGCGTAAAATTCCACCATCACCACGACAGCCCTCAGTAAGCAAAATACCGCTTGGCACAATAGGAGTTGGATGAAATTGCACTGCTTCCATATTTGAAAGTCTGCAAAGCCCTGTTTCAAGAGCGATGGCTGCACCTGTTCCTTCACAAATTACCGCATTTGTAGTTTGTTTATAAATTCTACCATAGCCCCCTGTTGCTATCATGGTTCCTCTTGCAATATAAGCAATGAGTTGTCCATTAGTTAAATCTCTAGCGATCACACCTAAGCATTTTTTACCATCATGGATAATTCTTACTGCTTCCATTCTATCAATAATTTTTACTTGATGTTTAATAGCTTCATTTGCTACACCATAAAGCATACAATGCCCTGTTGCATCTGCGATATAGCAAGTTCTCCATTTTTTAGTTCCACCAAAATCTCTAGCATTAATAAGCCCGTGCGCTTCTTCTTTTTCTTCAATCACAGTTTTTTGTGCATTGATTACAACAGTTCTTGGACCTTTAGTAACTCTAGTCCAAGGCACACCCCAAGCCGCAAGCTCACGCACTGCTTTTGGCGCAGTTTGAGCAAACATTCTTGCTACTTCTTGATCACAGCCCCAATCACTTCCTTTTACTGTATCTGCAAAGTGAAGATCTTCATTATCACCCTCACCTTTTGCCCCATTTGCTAAACTTGCCTGCATACCTCCTTGCACCGCTGCAGAGTGAGAACGCTTCACTGGACAAATACTTAAAAGTGTTACACTTTGGCCACTCTTTGCTACTTCAATAGCCGCTCTAAGACCTGCTAATCCTCCGCCTATTACTAAAGCATCACTATATTGTATATTCATAATTTGCTCCATTGTAGTTTTTTATCATCGCAGTAGTTTGGGTTTGATTTTGGTAGTTTTCATAACCTATTTTTATAAATGCTGCAAGACTTAACACACCTAAAACTAGGAAGAAAATACTGATTATCCATTTAGCAGTTTTAAGCTTTTTGCGACTTTCTTTTACATTTTTTCCTTCAAACCAACCCCATTTAACACAAAGTCTATAAAGCCCTATACTTCCATGAAGTTCAACACAGACTAAAAGAACAGCATAAAAAAGCCACATAAAATGACTTACAACCCTATCTCCTGACATATCGCCGCTGATTTTATCTGCATTGGTTACAATAAAAATAAGATGAGCAGAACCTAAGAAAAACATAATAAAACCTGTAAAAGCTTGAACCCACCATAACGAAGTATCGCTGTGATTCATTTTTTTACTGTGTGTTCTTAGTATTTGATACTGACGGTAATTAATAGGAAATTTTCTCATTGCAAGTAAAGCATGAACGAAAAAAACCACTAAAACACAGGCGGCTAAAAATGAAGTAAGATAACTCATAACAGGATTATCGTAAACAAATTTTAATTCTAAAAAATGCACTACAGAATTAAAAAAATCCTCACTGACTAAAATTGTAGAAACAAAAAGCATATGCACCCACATAAAAAGACCTAAAAAAAGCCCTGAAGCACTTTGGATAAAGTCTAATTTCGCAGGCATTTTACTTTTTTTGCCCTCAATGCTCTTACCCAAATAACCTTCGATAAGCTCACGCATCTTTACTCCTTTGTAAAAAGAAATTAAAAAAAATCCATTTCATTATATTACAAAAGTCTTTAAGATAGATTAAATATTTACTTTTTTAAACTTTATACAAATATAAACTAACAAAGCTGTTATAAACATTATAAAACTTAAAATTTGCCCCATACTCATACCCCATAAAACAAAACCTATACCAAAATCAGGCTCGCGATAAAATTCACATATAAATCTTGCCAATGAATAAGCACCAGCATACACAAGAATCAATTCCCCTTGAAAGCTTTGCTTAAATCTTGCTAAATAAACTATAATAAAAACAACAATACCTTCTAAAAATGCTTCATAAAGTTGCGATGGATGGCGCAATACTCCATCAACATAAATTCCCCAAGGCACATTTGTAATGCGACCAAAAAGCTCTTGATTTAAAAAATTTCCTATACGACCAAAAACATAAGCCAATGGAACACTTAAAGCAACCAAATCAAGAAAAATCCAAGGATTTGTTTTATATTTTTTACAAAACAATAAAGTAGCTATCAAAAATCCTATAATTGCTCCATGATAACTCATACCTCGAATACCTACAAATTCACCATTAATATAAGGATTAAAAATTTGCCAAGGATGAGTAATATAATACATAGTATTTGCATCATAAATCAAAATATATCCAAGTCTTGCACCTAAAATAACCCCTATTTCAACCCATATAAAATAACTATCCAAATGTTTTTCATTAATGTCTAGTTGAAATTTTCTTACAAAAAATTTAGCCAAAAGCAAAGCCAAAAGCAAAGCTATAACATACATAATGCCATACCAATGCACCTTTAAACCAAAGATGCTAAAAGCTATAACATTAAAATTTGAATAAATATGCTGCCAAAATTCCATATATCTTTCCTAATTTTCTTTTATAAAAATATAACAAAAAAACTTTAACTTGCTATAATTAACACAAACACATTAAATAAAGGTAAAAAATGAAAAAATATATTTTACTTGCTAGTAGTATGTTAATTTTAGCAGCTTGTGGGGGTACAAGTAGTAATTTTGTCAATGTTTCTATGCCAAATTTTAAACCCCAAGTTCCAACAAAGGTTGAACCTATTGATTCTGGAGTAAGCATTGCTCTTGTGCCTATTAATATAGAACAAAATAACAATTATTCTGATTATTTTGAAAATTCAGTGCTTAAAATTCGCATAGAAAAAGAAATTGATCTTTTAAAACAAAATTTAGAAGAGCAGATCAAAACCATCGCTCAACTAAAAGGCTATAAAATAGTTACTACTAATCCAGACTACACTCTTAAAAGTTCAATCAGTATTTATACGGAAGAAAAAAATGTACAAAAAACAAGCAATTTTATGAGTGGAGATTATGTAAAATCCAATTTAGGTATAAATTTTAAAGGTAAAATAGATTTTATAGATGCACACAATCCACAAAATTCAACCAATCTTTCAAGTAGCACTAAACTAGATTCTTTAGTTGCGCTTAACTATCCTATTAAAAATGATGATGGGGTTAATATGTTTAAAACTACTATCTCTACCGTACCAACTCAACTCAATAAAGGTTTAGAGCAACCTGCTTTTGAAATTGATAAAAGTTTTTTAGCTTTTTATAAAAATACATTAAATACACTTTATAACAATCTACCAAAAGCAACAGACATAGGCAAAACTATACCTAATACAAACAGTGGTTTTAATAGTTTTGATGGCGATGCTACCTTTGAAGAAAGCTTACCTCAAACAAATTCTAATCAAAATAATACAATTGAAAACGCGCCTACACAAAATATTCCTACAAATCCATCTTCAACAAATCAAAATAATCAAAGTAAAAATCAAGATGGGGTAGAAATATTTGAATGATAAAACTTGTGGGAAAATTAAACTTTCTCACACAAAAAATAAGATTTTCTTATACAAGAAAAATAACTATCATTCTACTTTAAAATCAATGCCTGTTGCATTGCATTTTTTATCATCTCTCTTTTATCTTGTATTTCAAAAAAAAGTTCAAAAGCAAAAACTCCTTGCCATAAAAGCATATCAAGTCCATCTTTAATTTTTAAATGATACTCTTTACACAATCTATAAAAAGGTGTTTCTCTGCCATAAATTACCTCAAAAGCAAATTTAGCTTTAGGTAAAATTCTATCTAAAAGCTCCCTATCACAAGGTAAATTTTCATCTTTTAATCCAGCAGAAGTTGAATTTATAACCAAATCAAAGTCAAAATCTTGCAAGTTTTTATAAAGATAAGTTGGATAAGCTAAAAAATCTTTAAATCTTTCTTTACTACGATTAGCTATATACACTTCTACGCCTTTTTGTTTTAATGCATAAGCAAGCGCCAAAGCTGTACCTCCAGCACCCAAAATCAAAGCTTTTTTTATATTATCAAAATCCTTAATAGCTTCTAAAAAACCTAAAGCATCAGTATTATAAGCGTAAATTTTATCTTCTTTTAAGCATAAAGTATTTGCAGAGCCAATATTTCTAGCAAAATCATCCTTCACATCAGCAATATCTAAAGCTTTTTCCTTAAAAGGCAAAGTAATATTAGCTCCACTAAGTCCTAATTTAAAAAAATCTTCTCTTAAACAGTTAGCATTTCTTAAATGATAGCGTGTATAAATGCTATCAAGCCCTAAGGCTTTAATAGCATTATTATGCATTCTAGGCGATTTAGAGTGAGAAATAGGATCGCCTATAACTGCTAAAAATTTCATTTTAAAGTAAAAGAAAAAGCATCTTTTGCAATATCCTTACGGATTTTAGCAAGTTCTGCTGCAATATCTGCCTTTTCAAATGGTCCTATTAAAACCTTGGTAATTTCTTTACTTCCAACTGTAGTTTTATAAAGTTTATAATCATAACCTTTTTGCTTTACAGAAGCAAGTTCTTTTGATTTTTGATCCAAATTACTTACTGAGAAAATTTGCACATAAATACCCGATGCTAAACCACTTGGATGTACAGGTTTAGCATCAACATTTTTAAATAAATCATTTGCATTTTGTTCTTTTTTAGGGGTTTGTTTTGCACTTTCTTTTTCTTTTTTTACAGCTGTTTGTTTTTTTGCTTCTTCTTTAGATTTTGCAGTTTGTGTTACTTCTTGTTTAGGAGTACTTGCTTGTGGAGTGGTATTTGCTGAAGTAGTTGCTGTTGGTTCTGCTGGAACTTCTTGATCAGGCATAGCAAAATTTGTAGTATCATTGTTATTTGAACTAGAGGTTGTTGTATTTTGAGTTGTATTTTGTTCATCTTGAAATTGTTTTCTTAATGCCTCAAATTGATCTTTTGCTGAAGTATTATCTGTAATTGGCATACTTTCAAAAGAAGTATCATTGTTATTGTCTTGAGTTGCTATAGGTTCACTTGGCAATACACTTTGATTTTGCGTATTTTCATCACCACTACCATTAATAAGCTTCATAACTATCATGATAGCTAAAAACAAAATAACTAAAGCAATAACTCGTAAAAGAATTTTTTTTACTTTTTCACTTTTATTACTTTTTTCTAAAATAATATCATCAAATTCATTTTTTTGATTTTCCATAATTTGTCCTTTCTTACATATGCTTAGACCAAGAACTTCCTCGTTCTTTTTGATAAACCTCATAAGGCAATATTAAAATATTAAATTCCCTAGGTACATCCATGCTAGGAAACACCTTCCATTCTACTGGCATTTTACTTGCAAACATCATTGAAAGTTTAGACGCTAAAGAATAACCTTCGTTTAACGCCGTGTGTCCTTTGTGAATATAAAGATGTAAATGTCCTGGAGTTTTAGTCTTATAGGCTGTGAAATTTATAAAACCTTCTTCTCTTAAAATAAGTTGTGCACGGTGATAAAATCTTTCAGCATTAAAACCATTATAATCAAAGACAATATTTTCTACTTTATTATCTTTTGTTATTAAATCATGAGCGACAACAATTTTTTTAGCAGCGTGTTCTCTCATGACATTTAAATTTAAAGGAGCATCAACTCTTTCAAATTTATCAAAAAATAAGCGACCTCTATGTGTAATTTTATTTACAATTTTATCGCGTCTTATATAATAATGATCGCCAATTATTTTAATTAGCGACATATCCATTGGTGAAATCAAAACATAGCCCTTTCATAAATAATAAAATTACTTGCAAGTTTTTTTAATTCTTGTTTAATATTCTCTTGTAATTTTTCATTATTAACATCATCTAAAATATCTGCAATATAATTTGACACAATTTCCATTTCTTTTTCTTTAAAACCTCTGGCAGTAAGGGCTGGAGTTCCAAGTCTTAATCCACTTGTGATAAAAGGACTTCTAATCTCTCCTGGAACGGTATTTTTATTTGCAGTAATACCTGCATTTCCAAGAGCTAAATCTGCATCTTTTCCACTAAATTCACGATCTAAAAAACTCATTAAAACAAGGTGATTATCCGTTCCATCGCTAACAAGTTTAAATTTTCTATCCATTAAAACATTAGCTAAAACTTGAGCATTAGTTCTTACTTGTTTTGCATAAACTTTCCACTCATCGCTAAGATTAAATTTAAATCCTACTGCTTTTGCAGCAATTACATGCATCAAAGGACCACCTTGAATACCTGGAAAAATGGCAGAATTAATTTTTTTAGCAAGCTCTTCATCATTTGTCATAATAATACCACCTCTTGGGCCACGCAAAGTTTTATGTGTAGTTGAGCTTACTACATGAGCGTATGGAAAAGGACTTGGATGCTCACCTGCCACAACAAGACCTGCAATATGTGCTATATCAGCAAAAAGATAGGCACCTATTTCATCAGCAATTTCTCTAAATTTAGCAAAATCAATCACTCTTGCATAAGCACTAGCTCCACAAACTATAAGTTTTGGTTTTTCTTTTTTAGCAATTTCTCTTACTTTTTCATAATCAATTCTTCCATCAAGTTCTACGCCGTAAAAACAGCTTTCATACATTTTGCCCGAAGAACTTACTTTTGCACCATGAGTTAAATGTCCGCCATGACTTAAATCCATTCCTAAAATTTTATCACCTGGATTAATCAAAGCCGCATAAACACCTTGATTAGCTTGAGAACCTGAATTAGGCTGAACATTAGCAAATTTACAATTAAAAAGTTTTTTACATCTTTCAATAGCTAGAGTTTCAATCTCATCAACAAATTCACAACCACCATAATATCTTTTACCCGGATAACCTTCTGCGTATTTGTTTGTCAAGATACTTCCCATAACTTCCATTACTTCAGGTAAAGTGAAATTTTCACTCGCTATCATTTCAAGACCTTCACATTGACGCTCTAACTCTTTGTTTGTTAAATCAAAAATTTCTTTATCAAACATTTCTAAACTCATTCTTTCTCCTTTAGTTCTGATTTTAATGGACGCATTGCAGGAAACAATATCACATCACGAATGGATTTTTTATTTGTCAAAAGCATAACAAGTCTATCTATACCTATGCCCTGCCCTGCCGTTGGAGGCATTCCATAACCCAAAGCATTTACAAAATCTTCATCCATTTCACAAGCCTCTTCATCGCCTGCATTTTTAGCTTCAATTTGTTTTAAAAATCTCTCATATTGATCAAGAGGATCATTAAGCTCATTAAAACCATTTGCCAATTCTCTTCCGCAAATAAACAACTCAAATCTCTCAGCAATCTGAGAATCCTCATCGCTACGTCTTGATAAAGGACTTATGGAAATAGGAAAATCAATCACAAAAGTAGGATTGATCAATTTTTCTTCCACATAATTGTCAAAAAGTTCAGCTTGCAAATGTCCAAGTTCAAGCTTTTCATTCGCTTCAAAACCATCTGCTTTTAATTTAGTAAGAATTTTTTCCTTATCTTCGATTAAATCCCTATCTAAACCACCATACTTACAAAGTGCGTCTTTATAGGTTATTCTTTCAAAAGGTTTAGAAAAATTTATCATTTTTCCATCAAATTCTATTGTTTTTCCTAAATTAAGTTTATCCAAAAGTAAAGCAAAAAGTTCTTCGGTTAAATCCATTAAATCTTTATAATTATGATAGGCCCAATAAAATTCTATAGTTGTAAATTCGGGATTATGAGTTAAATCCATACCTTCGTTTCTAAAACAACGATTGATTTCAAAAACCGCCTCAAAACCACCTACTATAAGTCTTTTAAGATAAAGTTCTGGAGCAATTCTTAAAAATCTTTCTACGCCTAAAGAATTATGAAAAGTTACAAAAGGCTTAGCGTTTGCTCCACCTGCAATCGGATGCATCATAGGAGTTTCTACTTCTAAAAAGCCTTTATTTTCAAAAAAATGACGGATTAAACTCACCACTTTAGAACGCACTAAAAAATCTTTTCTAACTTCGACATTCATTATCATATCAACATAACGTTTACGATATCTTTGCTCAATATCTGTTAATCCATGATATTTTTCAGGTAAAGGAACAATAGCTTTTGTAGCGAGTTTTACTTCACTTGCATGTAAACTAAACTCACCTGTTTTAGTTACAAAAGGAAAACCTTTAACCAAAACAATATCACCCACCTCTAAATTCTTTTTTAAAATCGTATAAAGCTCTTCGCCTACGCTATCTTTACTAAAATAAATTTGTAAATTTGTATCCTCATCTTCAATGTTTGCAAAAATCGATTTCCCAGCTATACGCAAAAGTTTCAAACGTCCTGCAACAACAGCATTGACACTTTCATCTCTTTTTTCAACTTGCTCTAAAATATAAGAAAATTTATCCTTAAAAGTCTTTAAAGACATTTCTTTTTCTAAAAAATGAGGATAAGGATTGATCCCTAAATTTTTTAATTCCTTAGCTTTTTCTATTCTTTGCTGCTCTAAAATATTATCAAACATTTATATTTTTACCTTTGCTTTTTGATTATTACAATCACCACAAACACCATAAAGCTGCATCAAATGCCCTGTAAGTTTAAAACCATGTTCTTTTGCAATCAAGGCTTGCTGTCTTTCTATAATAGGATTTTCAAATTCTATAATTTTTCCGCAATTTTTACATATCATATGATCATGGTGAGGTTTATTGGCAAGCTCGTATTTTTTACCTGCTGAACCAAAAGAAATGGAAGTTACCATTTCTGCTTCTTCAAGCAAATTTAAAGTACGATAAACAGTTGCAATTCCTACATTTAAATCAGGTTCAGCTTGTTTGATTTCCATATATAAACTTTCGGGTGTGTAATGAGTATCACTGTGATAAAGAGTTTTTAAAAGCACTTCTCTTTGCTTAGTATATTTAAGTCCGCCTTGTCTTAATATTTTTTTAAATCTCTCAAGTAAAACATCATATTCCACATTTTCTATCAGCATATCACTCCCCTTTTTGAGTATTGTTTAAATCACTTACAATATCTTGCAACTTTTCACTAGCATGATCTAGACTATTTTCTGTTAAAGGTTGATTCATAATAAAAGATCCAGTTTCTTTAAGCAAATTCAAAGTATAGCTATTTTTAGCAAAATTATCTAATTTATCATTTAAAAAATCGATTCTTGCTACACAAAAAACTAAAATTGCAAAAATTAAAAAGATTTTTGCCCCGCCAAATATAAAGCCACCAATACGATCTAAAAAACCTAGGCCACTTAATTTAATCAACTTAGAAAGAAAATTACCTGCCAACAAACAAGCTATCCAAAAAATAATTAATATGGCCAAAAATCCAGCAAATCCAGCTAAGCTTTGATTTTCTATCTTATAAAAAGTACTTTGTATAAATTCAGCTGCTTGAGTTGCATATTTTGAAGCAATAAAAACACCACCAATAATACCCAAAAGCCCAAAAATTTCTTTTATCAAACCATTGATAATACCCTTAAGCCCTAAAAGCAAGGTAAATCCTAAAATAAAAGCATCAAACCAATAAAAATTCATTTCAATCACTCTCTGATTTTTTTTGTTTTAAATTTATTCTACAAATAAGCACTAAATGCTAAGTTAATCATTCTATGATTTTAGGAACAACAAAAAAATGTTCTTGTTTTTTTGGAGCACAATCCAAAACCTCATCAATAACATTGCTATTTCTTATCTCATCAATCCTCAAAGGAGCTCCACCTTTTATAGTACTCACAGTAATCTCTTGGGAATCTAGATCAAGTTCGTTTAATTTTTCAACAAAATTCACAATTTCACTTAACTGTGCAATGGTTTCATTTCTGTTTTTTGTTATTTGTAAAGCACTTAATTTTTCAAGCTTGCTTAATAATTTCTCATCTATTTGCATTTCTTAAACCTTAATAAAAAAGTTAAAATTTTGAAAATTATATCATAAAAAGCTTTAAATTGTTTAGGATATTTTGCAATTTATATGATACAATACTATAATTTTTCTATACAAAAATAAAAATATTTTTTCAAGGATAAATTTTGGGACTAAAAGATAATTTAAAAGCTGTTAAAAATGAACTTAACACAGAAGAACAATTTATAGAAAATTTTATCAAAGGAGAGAGATTTATACGCAAGTATAAATTTTATATATCTGCTGTTGTGATAATTTTAGTTGCTTGGTTTGCTGGAAATTTTATAATCTCAAAAATAAACGATTATAAAACAAAAGAAGCAAATGAAATTTATGCCAATCTAATACAAGATCCTAGCAATAAAAATCTTTTAGAACAACTTAAAAATAAAAATACCAATCTTTACGCTATCTTTTTACTAAAAGAAAATATTAATGATTTTAATAATACAACTCTCCAAAATGAACTAAAACAAATTTATAATAATGCTCAAACAAACACTTTACTTAAAAATATTATTGCATTATCTTTAGGGGATAAATCGATATTTTTAAAAAATTATGATAAATTATTAGAAGCTTACAAACTTTTAGAGCAAAATAAAATCGAAGAAGCTAATGTTTTACTTTCTCAGATAAAAGAAAATTCAAGTTTAAATCAAATAGCTAAAAACCTCAAACATTATCAAGGCATTACACAATGAAAAAAATATTTTTAACACTATTTTGTTTAATATTTCTATGTGCTTGTGGCACCAAAAGACAATATTTTGAACCAAAACAAACCGATGGAGATTTAAGTCATAATAGCAATTTAAAAAGTAAAATCGTTGATTGGAATCTAGTTTCTGCAAAACTTAGCAATAATACAACTATCTTAAAAAATAATATCTCCATAGACAAGTTTAAACTTCCTAAAAATTATATGCTTCTAGCTTATCAAGATGGGGAATATTTTACTGCAGATAATAATGGAAATTTAAAAATTTTTGACAATTCTTATAATGAAATTTATAATTTTCAATTTGACGCTAGTGTTGTAGGAGTAGCTTCTAATGGAGATGATTTAGCCCTTGTACTTGCAAACAATACTATAGTTCTTGCAAATCGTTCTTTGGGTATTAAATTCAGTCAAACCCTAACCTCAGCTCCAGCCCAAGACAGTCGTACCGCTAATCCTATATTTTTAGACAATATCATCGTTTATCCAACACTAGATGGTAAAATTTTAATTCTTTCAAGAAACAATCTTCAAATCATTAAAGATGTGGTTATTTCAGCAGAAAATTTTTTCAACAATGTAATCCATCTAAGTGTAATCGGAGATAAACTTATAGCAGCAACAGCTAAAAAAATCATTGTTGTAAGCCCTGCTAGAACTCTTTATCTTGACGCTGACATAAAAGATGTTGCACTTAGCGATGATGGTATTTTTATACTAGAAAAAGATGGCACTATTATTAAAACTGATTATAACTTAAGAAAAATTGCGGAAAAAAAATTTGAATTTGCTATTTTTGTAAAAAGCAATATATACAATAATTATTTATATATTTTTGAAAAAACAGGCTATCTTATCAAAATGAATCTGAATTTAGATAATGCACAAGTATTTAAACTTTCAGAAGCTGTTGATAAAATTTCTTTCATGGGAAATGGTAAATTTTACTACGGAGATAAAATTTTAGATTTGCTATGATAAAAATTTTAGAACAAACAATAAAGGCTTTAAAATTAAATTTAAAGCCCTATGACTTAAGTATGTTGACTAGAAAAAAAAGTTATATTTGTGCTAAAGATCAAAATAACATTCTTTTTATGTATACAGGAAAAACAAAATTTTTAATGAAAGATGCCTTATTTTTAGAAAATCTAGCACAGCAAATTAACATAAATAACAAATATTTTTTTAGTATGGCTTCTCTTTGCTCTAAAGCAAAAAATCATCTAGAAATGAAAGGATTTAATATCTATGTTGCTCTGTGATATTGGGAATTCAAATGCTAATTTCCTAGATGATAACAAATATTTTACTCTTAATATAGATCAGTTTTTAGAATTTAAAAATGAACAAAAAATTTTTTATATCAATGTCAATGAACATCTCAAAGAACATTTAAAAAATCAAAAAAAATTTATCAATCTTGAACCTTATTTTTTATTTGATACAATTTATCAAGGATTAGGAATCGATCGCATAGCAGCTTGTTATACTATTGAAGATGGAGTTGTTGTAGATGCAGGTAGTGCTATTACAATTGATATTATTTCTAATTCTATACATCTTGGTGGTTTTATCTTGCCAGGTATTGCAAATTATAAAAAAATTTATAGCCATATTTCACCACGATTAAAAAGTGAATTTAACACTCAAGTTAGTCTTGATGCATTCCCACAAAAAACCATGGATGCTTTAAGTTATGGTGTTTTTAAAGGAATTTACCTACTGATAAAAGATGCCGCTCAAAATAAAAAGCTTTATTTCACTGGTGGAGATGGGCAATTTTTAGCAAATTATTTCGATCACGCAATTTATGATAAACTTTTAATCTTTCGAGGAATGAAAAAGATTATAAAAGAAAATCCCAATTTACTTTATTAAAAATGTTACAAAAATTCTCATTAATATCAAACCTTAATGAAATTTAACTTTTTGTAAAACAAATTCAATTAAACTTCTATTTAGAAAAAAGTTTATTAAAATAAAAAAAGGAAAAACAATGAGCCAACAAGAATTTGATGTGCTTGTCATCGGAGCTGGAATTTCAGGAGCAGCATTATTTTACGAGCTTGCAAGATATACAAATATTAAAAATATTGCTTTGATAGAAAAATATAATACAGCTGCAACATTAAATTCTAAGGGAACGAGTAATTCTCAAACCATTCATTGTGGAGATATTGAAACCAATTATACTTTAGAAAAAGCGCGAAAAGTAAAAAGAACAGCTGATATGATAGTTAAATATGGACTCATGCAAAATGCGCAAAATAATTTCATGTTTTCTCATCAAAAAATGGCTCTAGCTGTTGGAGATATAGAATGTGATTATATGAAAAAACGCTATGAAGAATTTAAAGAACTTTATCCTTATATAAAATTTTTCGATAAAGCAAAAATCAAACAAATTGAACCCAAAGTTGTTTTAGGAGAAGATTGCAATCAAGATAGACCTGAAAATATCTGCGCCATGGGTGTTGAAAGCGGCGAGGTTTTTACAACTGTAGATTTTGGGAAAATGAGTATAAATCTAATAGAACAAGCTCAAAAACAAAATAAAAATACTTTCGTTGCCTTTAATCAAGAAATTATTCACATAGAAAAAAAGGATGATATTTTTATATTAAAAACCTCAAATCATCAAGAATACCATGCCAAAAGCGTAGTTGTCAATGCTGGAGCGCACTCTTTATATTTAGCACATAAAATGAACTTAGGTATGGATAAGTCTTGTTGGCCTGTTGCAGGAAGTTTTTATTTAACCAAACAAAAACTTTTAAATGGTAAGGTTTATATGGTGCAAAATCCTAAACTTCCATTTGCAGCTCTTCATGGAGATCCTGATTTGCTTGCTGATATGAACACCCGCTTTGGACCTACCGCACTTGTTATTCCAAAACTAGAACGTTATCATGGTCTAAAATCAGTTCCAGAATTTTTTGAAGCACTAAAACTTGATAAAACTGTTTTAAAAGTAACTTTTAATATGTTTAAAGATGCAACAATTAGAAATTACATCTTTTATAATTATCTTTTTGAACTACCTTTTGTTGATAAAAGCTTATTTGTTAAAGATGCCAAAAAAATAGTCCCAAGTCTTAAAGCAAGCGATATTTATTATGCGAAAGGTTTTGGAGGCGTAAGACCGCAAGTTATTGATAAAACTAAAGGAGAATTAATGCTAGGTGAAGCAAGCATCACAGAAACCCCTGGTATTATTTTCAATATGACTCCAAGTCCTGGAGCAACAAGTTGTCTAGGAAATGCTGAAAGAGATGCAAAGCTTGTATGTAATTACCTAGGAATGGAATTTAACGAAGATAAATTTTCTTCAGAATTATTGTAATCATTTTGTTTCTATTTTTAGCTACAATAATTTCAAAAGGAGTTTACCATGCTTAAAAAAACAAAAATTGTAGCCACAGTAGGTCCAGCAAGTGAAAAGGAAGAAATTCTACGCCAAATGATTATCAATGGTGTAAATGTTTTCCGTTTAAACTTTTCTCATGGAACACATGAGTATCATAAAAAAAACTTAGATACCATAAGAAGAGTAGCTAAAGAATTGCATACTCGTATTGGAATTTTACAAGACATTAGTGGTCCTAAAATTCGTACAGGTGAACTTAAAGAACCATTTGAATTAAAAAAGGGTGATAGACTTGATTTTTATCGTGAAACAATTTTAGGGGAGAAGATTGCTCAAAATCATTATAAAATCAGTATCAATCAAAAATCCATTTTAGATATGTTAAAAATTGATGAATATATTTATCTGTATGATGGATCAATTCGTGCTAAAGTAGTAAATATAGATAATCAAAAAATTGAAACCATTATAGAAAATGATGGTTTTTTAAACTCAAATAAAGGTATTAATTTTCCGAATACTAAAATCAATATTGATGTTATTACACAAAAAGATAAAAATGATTTACTTTGGGGTATAAAAAATGAAGTAGATTTTTTAGCAATATCTTTCGTACAAAATGCGCACGATATTGATGAAGTTCGTGAAATTTTAGCACAAAATAACGCAAAAATATCTATTTTTGCAAAAATTGAAAAATTTGATGCAGTAGAAAATATTGATGAGATTATTAAATCTAGCGATGGTATAATGGTTGCAAGAGGAGACTTAGGTATTGAGGTACCTTATTATAAAGTTCCTAATATCCAAAAAGAAATTATACAAAAAGCAAACAATGCCTCTAAGCCTGTTATTACTGCGACTCAGATGCTTTTTTCATTAGCCAAAAGCAAAACCGCCACAAGAGCTGAAATTTCAGATGTTGCAAATGCTGTTTTAGATGGAACAGATGCAGTAATGCTAAGTGAAGAAAGTGCCGTTGGTATAGATCCTGCAAACGCTGTTGATATAATGTGCCAAACTATAATAGAAACAGAAAAACGCTATCCATATAACAAATTTAATGATTTTAATGATTTAGACAATACAGATAAAATCATGCGTTCTTCAGCTCATCTTGCAACAGATCTTAACGCTGATGCTATTTTTTCTTTAACAAGTAGCGGAAAATCTGCTATTAAGATTGCGAGATATCGTCCAAATATAGAAATCATAGCAGTAGGGCATTCTGAAAAAACCTTAAACTCTTTAAGTATAGTTTGGGGAGTTAATCCTGCAATCTTGGTTAACAAAAGTAATGAACTTACAGAATTATTAAAAGACTCTGTAAGATCAAGTGTTGAAAAAGGTTTTATGGATGAAGATAAATGCTATCTTCTAACTGCAGGCTTTCCAACAGGAGTAGAAGGTACTAGCAATCTTATCCGCATTCTCAATAAAGAGCAAATTGCTTATTATCTACAATAAAACATTAAATTCCTTTGAAAATAAGGAATTTAATGTCCTTATAAATTTTTTAAGTCAAAAGTCGATATAAATTAAAGCCTCACACAAAGGAGCAAATATGCAAGTGAATACTTTTTCAAATATCGCTAGCATGGCACGAACACAAGTTAGCAATAAGAAGGCAGATGATGCTAAGGAAAACACAAAAGACAAAAATGTTCAAAGTGCTAATTCTAGCAAGGATGTAGATAAAAATACCCTTGAAAAATTAAATGCACTTGGTGGAAAAGGCATTACACAAATTTACCTAGTTCAGTTTCAACAGCAAACAATGAATGCTGTAATAGGTTCGAGCAATGCCCAAACTGGACTAGATAGTCTTTTAAATGGTGCCAATTTAGATACTGCGAAATCTATACTTACAAATATTGATTTTGCATCCTTAGGCTACAGTAGCAAAAATCCACTTGATATGAATACAGATGAACTTCAACAACTTGTAAGTGAAGATGGTTTTTTTGGAGTGGAAAATACAGCCAATCGCATCGCGGATTTTGTTATTAAAGGCGGTGGCGACGATGTTGAAAAATTGAAAAAAGGTCTTGAAGGTATGAAAAAAGGATTTGAGCAAGCAGAAAAAATGTGGGGTGGAGAACTTCCTCAAATCAGTCAAAATACAATAGATGCGGCACTTAAAAAAGTTAGCGATCGCATTGATGAACTAGGCGGAAAAACTCTAGATCTTCAAGCTTAACTAAAAATGCTTAGAAATTTCTAAGCATTTTTAGTTGTTATTAATATCAAAAGTAAAAAATTCACTCTTAAAATTATTAGGTAAAGTTTTATACTGAGATATCGCAGCTTCATAGTTCTTTACTTCTTGATACAACATACCAAGAGCTGCTTTACTCTCTTTGTTATTTTTATCTGTAAGTTTAGAAAGCTGCAAAAGCGCTATAGCTGAATTTGGATTATTTGCACCTACGGCTGCTACGGCTGCTAAAAATAAAGTTTTAGTATCTTTAGCTCCATAATCATCAATCAAAGAATTATAAAGCGCATAAGCCTCCTCGTATTGCTGTGCAAAAATATCCAAATAAGCTAAAGTTTGTAAAATACCCTCATCTTTTGCTCCTGAAACATTAATCAACTCTTTAAATTTCTGTCTTTCTAAATTTAAAAGCCCTGCAATATGCATTAAATTAACATAAAATTCCCTAGCTATATTTGGCCCACCAAAAACACTACGATAATCAAGTTTTAAATTTTTAAAATGAATTTGAGCATTTTGAGCATATTCTTTAATATTTAAATTTGAATTTAAAGAATTAAAATACAAAATATTTGCCAAAATATCTTCAGGCAACTCTGAACGCAATTTAGCAATTTTCACATCTACTTGATTATTAAGGTTATTATTTTTAGCAACAATAGCTTCAAAAATCAAACTCAAAGGCGTATCTTTTTTTGTTTCATCTAAATAAGGAAGCATAGAAATATAATTATTATTAACTAAAAATAACATACTTTTTTGCATATTAGCTTTAAAATTAGAATCAGCAGCTATATTATCAAGAATTTCATTGTAAAGTTTAGTTGTATCAATATCAATTAATTTTGCACAAAACATAGCAAAAGCACCTGCTAAGTAATTTTTAGGATTAAGATGATATGAACTTGAAAAATGCTTATAAGCAAGTTCATAATTTTGCATTTGGGCATAAGTTAAAGCCAAATTATAATGTAAAATACTATGTTCTGGATAATCCTTGATAAGTTTTTGAAATTCTTGGTTAGCAAGGCGTAACTTCTGATTTAATGCATAGTTAATAATATTGGCAATTTTTACATTGGTAGATGAAAGAGCCTTGCTTATATTAAGATAAATTCCCGCATCAGTACTATCATCAACGAAATCTGTAACATTAGCTTTTTTAATATATAAAGCAGCCTGCTTACTATCAAAAACCTGATAAGGTGCAAAATAAAAAAGCAAATCGAATTGATCTTTTTGTTTTTTTAGCAAATCTTTTGAAAAAGAATTTTGAGCAACTGCTATATTAAAAAGATCCTTATTTAAACGAACTTGAATTTTATAAGTATCTAAAATCTTATATCTATCTTTATCGTTATCATAAGAATTTTGCAAGCGCGCTAACATATCTTGATAATTTCCTGTTTTAATATCAACCAATGTTAAAGCCGCCAAACTCTGATTAAAATCTCTTTCAATTTTCATCGCTGTACTTAAAGCGACTTTAGCTTTAGCATATTCTCCTATTCTAGCGTATAAAAGACCTAAAGATAAACTAGATTCAAAATTGCCTTGAGAATTTAATTGCTGTATAGCCTTGGAATCAAAGTCCATTTTTGCATAAATTTTAGCAGACAAATACTTTGCAACATCAGAATACGGCTCCACATCTGTTCTTTGTAACATTTGTAAGGCCTCAGGGTAATATCCTTTGTAATAATTAATCAAGCTTAAATAATAATCATATAATTTTGATTTTCCTTCTTTTGGAAGATACACTTGAGCTAAATCAATATAATATCTAAATTTTTCCTTATCATTAAGCTTTAAAGCACAAACAGCAGCATTGATAGCAGCTACACTTTGATTTTCTCCATTGGCTATAGCTTTCTTGAAGCTTTCAAAAGCTTCTTGGAATTTATTCTCATTCATTTGAGAAACGCCTAAATTATAATTAGATAAAGATTCATTATATACGGCAACTTGCTCATAAACTTTTAAAGCCTGTTCAACCTCACCCTTTAAATATAAAGCATTTGCTTTTTGGATCATACCATCAATTCTTTGCATATCATTGTATTTATATGATTCATCAGGCATAATAACAGGTTGTTCTAAAGGCTTAGAAGCTATAATATCTGGTTTAATTTTTCCTTCACTAAAAGTTAAATAAAAAAGTGTAAAAACTAAAATACAAATAATCCCCAAAGATAAACCCACAAGAGACATAAACTTACGATCTTTATACCAAGGCGTAGGCTCTTGACTTTCAACTTCTTCAAAAGTTGATACATCTTCAGGCGCACTTTCTCTTGTAAATTTAAAACCACTTTCACTATTTTCTTGAGGTAATTCTTCTGGCAATGATGCAAATTCTTCATCTTCTGGAGCTTGCCCCTCTTGCCCTTTAAATCCCTCTAAACTCTCATCAAGTCTTGGTTGATTTAAGCCATCTTCGGGTTTTTCTAGTATTATATCTTCTTGTTCAGCCATCTATACTCTTTAAAAATATTTTTTCAAAACATCAGGAATATGAATTTTTCCTTCTTTATCTTGATAATTTTCCATAATCGCTACCAAGGTTCTTCCTACTGCCAAAGATGAGCCATTAAGAGTGTGGACGAGTTCATTTTTTCCTTGTTCGTTTTTATAGCGAATTTTAGCGCGTCTTGCTTGAAAATCACGACAATTTGAAACCGAGCTGATCTCACGATATTTATTCTGTCCTGGAAGCCACACTTCAAGATCTACAGTTTTTGCTGCACTAAAACCCAAATCTCCAGTGCAAAGCATCAAATGTCTATGCGCTAAACCTAAAGAACTCAGCAAATCACTTGCACACTCAAGCATTTCATTAAACACACTATCACTTTGCTCAGGTTTAGTGATACTTACAAGCTCTACTTTTTCAAACTGGTGTTGTCTTATAATACCCCTTGTATCACGCCCTGCACTGCCTGCTTCTTTTCTAAAACAAGCACTATAACAAGTCATTTTTATAGGTAAAGTTTCACTCGCTAAAATTTCTCCGCTGTAAAGATTGGTTACTGGAATTTCAGAAGTTGAGATCAAATACAAATCCTCATCATCTACCTTATACATATCTTCTTTAAATTTTGGCAACTGACCCGTCCCAAACATAGTAGCACCATTTACCAAAAAAGGTACATTAACAAATTCAAATCCACGACTTCTATTAAAATCTATCATATAATTTACCAAAGCACGGCTTAATAAAGCTCCTTCATTTTTAAGCACACAAAAACGACTTTGTGAAATTTTTACCCCACGCATAAAATCAAGCCAATTTAAACTCTCGCCTAATTCAAAATGTTCTTTTGGAGTAAAATCAAAGCTAGGTGGATTTAAAACTTTTTTAAGCTCCACATTTTCATTTTCATCTTCACCCACAGGCACACATTCATCAGGGATATTTGGGATGGCATGAGCGATTTCCTCAAGCTCATTTTCTAAAGCATTTACTTTAGCGCTTTGCTCATTAATTTTGCTTTTATTTTCGCTTAATTTTGCTTTTAAACTTTCTTTATCTTCGGCTGTAGCAAGCTCTTTACTGAATTTATTTTGAAAAGCTTGAAATTCTTCCAAGGCTATTTTTTCTTTTTTTAAACTTGCAAAAAGTTCAGCAAGTTTTTTTAAGATATTTTCATCAACTTTTTTATTTTTTAACTTTTTAGCCACTTCATCAAAATTATTTTGCAAATTTTTTAAATCTAGCATTTTCTACTCCTTAAAGTCCGATTTTTTCATAAATTTTTTGCATTTTTTCTTGGGCGATTTTTCTTGCTTTTGTCGCACCAAAATCCAAAATTTCTTTCAAATGCGAAGGCTTTTCTAAAAGCTCATTATATTTTTCTCTTGCTTCTTTAAAATAAGCATTTACAAGCTCGTTTAAATATATTTTAAAATGTCCATAACCCTCACCACCTTTTTCATAGCGTATTTGTAATTCTTTTTGCCCTGATTCATCTAAAAAAAGCTTTGCGATTTTAAAAATATTGCAGTTTTCATGATCTTTTGGATCTTCTAAAGCGGTACTATCTGTAACTATGGAAGAAATTTGTTTTTTTAAGGTTTTTTCACTGCTAAAAATATCTATAGTATTTTGATAAGATTTACTCATTTTTGCTCCATCAGTACCCACAACCACAGCTACTTCTTCATTAACTCTCGCTTCTGGAAGGGTAAAAATTTCACCCCATTCATTATTAACTTTTAAAGCAATATCGCGTGCGATTTCAACATGCTGGATTTGATCTTTTCCTACAGGGACAATTCGTGTATCAAAAAGTAAAATATCTGCCGCCATTAAAACAGGATAAGAAAAAAGCCCATGTGAAGCACTAAGTCCCTTAGCAACTTTATCCTTGTAACTATGTGCACGCTCTAATAAACCCATAGGAGTAAATTGCGATAAAATCCAATAAAGCTCCATAACTTCCTTAACATCACTTTGCAACCAAAAAACGCTTTTTTGAGGATCTATACCAAGGCTTAAAAAAGCCGCAGCAGCTTTTAAGGAATTTTGTTTAAGTTTTTCTCCATCTTGAGAAGAAGTCATGGCATGATAATTAGCAATAAACATAAACATTTGGCTTTTTTCTTGTGCATCTACCATTTGCTTAATCGCACCAAAATAATTACCTATATGCAAATCGCCACTTGGCTGAAGGCCTGTTAATACTCTCATTTTATCACCTTTTTAATCTCGCTTAAAAGCTCATCTATATTTTTATTTTCTATATTTAAAATAAAATTTGCCTTTTGTTCATACTTGCTTAAACGCTCATTATATAATTTTTTTGCTTTAATTTCATCATAAAATAAAGGTCTTTTAGAAATTTCATCTTTGTCTAAACGCTTTTTTAAATATTCAAAATCTGCTTTTAAATAAATACAAAAACCTGCTTTTTCTAAATTTGAAACATTAACAAAACCCCCACCTGTAGCAATACAAGCTTTCTCACAAGAACTAAAAAAATCAGCCATTTTTTGCTCTTGTTCTCTAAAAAAATTTTCCCCTTTTTGTTCAAAAATTTCACTGACTTTTTGATTAAATTTTTGTTCTATTAAAAAATCACTATCTAAAAAAACAAGATCTAAATCCTTAGCTAAAGCTCTTGCTAAAGTGCTTTTTCCAGAACCCATAAATCCTATAAAAACGATATTTTTAGCTTTCATCATTTTCTTTACTGCCCTTTTTACGCGAAGCAATCACTAAAGGCACACCTTCAAAATTAAATTCTTTTCTGATTTGATTTTGTAAATAACGCTTATAGCTAAAATGCAAGGCCTTAGGACGATTCATAATAAGTGCAATTTTTGGCGGTGCTAAGTCATATTGTACTGCATAATAAATTTTAACCAATTTCCCATAATCATGCGGCAAAGGATGTGCTCTTGTGGCATTTTCTATCAAGGTATTAAGCTTAGAAGTTTGGATTTTTTGAGTGAAATTTTCAAAAATTTGCAAAATTTTATCGAGTAAAACATGCACCCTTTTTCCACTTAAAGCTGATACGCTAATCACGGGTGCGTAAGCTAGAAATTTAAAACGATCAAGACGCAATTCTTTTACAGTCTTATCAAAATCCATCTCACTTTTATCCCATTTATTTAAAACAATAATCACACCCAAATAATGCTTAGCCACAAGCCCAGCAATGCGTTCATCAAGCTCGTTAAAGCCCTCATGCGCATCTAAAACCAAAAGTGCTATTTGAGAATGAGATAAAATTTTTTCCGTGCGATTTAGGGCAAAGCGTTCGAGTCCTTGAATTTTACCCCTTTTTCTAATACCTGCAGTATCAACAAATTCTATCACTTTATCTTTATGAACTACACTTTCATTAACAGGATCTATAGTAGTTCCTGCAATAGAACTTACAACACTGCGTTCTTGTTTAACCAAAGCATTTAAAAGACTTGATTTTCCAACATTTACACGCCCTACAATACCCACTCTGATATGATTTTGATCGACTTCTTTAAATTGAAATTCTTTTCCTTCTTCATAATACTCTAAAAAATCTTCTAAATTTTCTTCTTCATCGGGGATTAAAAACTCTTCATGTAAAAATTTTTCAAGCCATTCATAAAGTTCATCTAAGCCTACATTATGGGTTACTGAAAGATTAAAGATTTCCTTTACGCCAAAATTTGCAAACTCCCAAGCCCTTTCTTCATCTTTTTTATTATCTACTTTATTAATCACTAAGGCTATAGGTTTTCCAAGTTTTTTTAAAGAATAAAAAAACTGTCTATCCTCATCATCAGGCGCTAATTTCCCATCAACTAGATAAAGTATGATATCGCTTTCTTTAGCTACTTTTAAAGTGTTTTTTTTCACATTTTTAAAAAGTTCATCACTTTCATCAAGCCCTCCACTATCAATAAGCATGGCTTTTTTTGAATGAATATGAATTTGCGTTTTATTTGTATCTCTAGTTGTGCCTGAAATATCACTTGTAATAGCTATTCTTTGTCTTGCCATTCTATTAAAAAGGCTTGATTTTCCCACATTTGGCTTACCTATAAGTATAATGCTTTGCATTTTTTTCCTAGAAAATTATATTTTTAAAATTATATAAAATTTGGCTTAATATTAAGCAAAAAAAGACTAGAATTAACCCAGATTTTAGTCAAGGAAAAAAAATGCTAAAAGTAATCAAGCATAATTTAGGAATTTATTTCATGATTTTAGCATGTTTGGATTTTGCACTTATGGGAGCTTGTGCAAAAATTCTTAGCAAGGAAATGAGTTCTATAGAAATTATGTTTTTTAGAAATATCATAGGAATTTTTTTCATAGTCTATCTTTTAAAACGATCTAAGGCACATAAAGAAGGGGGATATTTTTGGCTCTTGGTATTTCGTGGAGTAGTAGGCACGCTTTCACTATATATGTTTTTCTATAATGTTTCAAATATTACACTAGGTGGAGCTTTTGCTTTTCAAAAAACTGCTCCTATTTTTATTACTTTAATAGCTTTTGTTGTTTTTAAAGAAAATATTGGCATCAAAGGCTGGATAGGAATTTTAATAGCATTTGGTGGAGTGCTTTTAATCGCTCAGCCTTGGGCTCATAATTTAAATCATTCAGGCTTTGATTTAAAAAATTCAGTTATAGGTATCACGAGTGGATTTTTAGCCGCTTTAGCTCTTACAAGTGTAAGAGAACTTAGAAAATCTTACACTACAGAACAAATTGCCTTTTCTTTTATCCTTTTAGGAACCTTAATGCCTTTAATTTCTATGATCAGTGCTGAATTTTTTGAACCACAGCATCTTGATTCTTTACATTTAGATTTCATTCTAGCACCTTTTGTGATGCCAAGTCTTACAGCTTGGCTTATCATTGCCATTATGGGAACTTTAGGCACCATTTATCAAATTCATGTCACTAAAGCTTATGGTATCGCTAAACAAGCAGGAGTGGTTGCCGGAGTTAGTTATCTTGATGTAGTATTTAGTATGATAGTTGGGATAATTTTGGGAGATAATTTACCAAGTACTATGGTTTTTTTAGGTATAATAGGCATTATTTTTGGTGGATTAATTTTAGTTAAGAACAAAGGAAAAAAATGAAAAAAATGATACTCATTGCTGGTCCTTGCGTGATAGAAAGCAAAGATTTGATTTTTAAAGTTGCTGAACAGTTAAAAAATTTTAATGAAAATCCAAATATAGAATTTTATTTCAAATCAAGTTTTGATAAGGCCAATCGCACAAGTATTAATTCTTTTCGAGGTCCTGGTCTTGAAGAAGGATTAAAAATTTTACAAAGCGTAAAAGATGAATTTGGTATGAAAATCTTAACCGATATACACGAAAGCAATCAAGCAAACCCTGTAAGTGAAGTAGCTGATGTCTTGCAAATTCCTGCTTTTTTATGTCGTCAAACCGATTTACTTGTAGCCGCAGCAAAAACTAAGGCAAAAATTAATATCAAAAAAGGACAATTTTTAAACCCAAGCGATATCAAATACAGCGTTAAAAAAGTTCTACAAACCCGTGGTATAGAAGATGAAGGCTATGAAGCTGCTCAAAGAAATGGTGTTTTTGTAGCTGAAAGAGGGGCTAGCTTTGGCTATGGAAATTTAGTAGTAGATATGCGTTCTTTAGTTATCATGCGTGAATTTGCTCCAGTTATTTTTGATGCTACCCATAGCGTACAAATGCCAGGGGCTGCAGGTGGAAGTAGCGGAGGGAAAAGCGAATTTGTAGAACCTTTAGCAAGAGCGGCAGCAGCCGTAGGCATAGATGGCTTTTTCTTTGAAACACATATTAATCCTTGCGAGGCTTTATGCGATGGACCTAATATGCTTAATCTTACACGCCTTAAAAATTGCGTTAATACATTACTAGAAATACAAAATATCATAAAGGAAAACAAATGAATATTATTGAAGGAAAATTAAATTTAGACTCAAATACAAAAATTGCTATCATTAATGCAAGATTTAATCATATCATCACAGATCGCCTTGTAGAAGGAGCAAAAGATGCTTTTTTAAGACACGGGGGCAAAGAGGAAAATCTAAGCCTTATACTTGTTCCTGGTGCTTTTGAACTTCCGTATGCGTTAAAAAAAGCTATAGAAAGCAAAAAATTTGATGCAATTTGTTGCGTAGGCGCAGTAATTCGTGGCTCAACTCCGCATTTTGACTATGTTTCAGCAGAAACCACCAAAGGCATAGCCAATGTGAGTTTAAATCATAATATCCCTGTAAGCTTTGGTGTTTTAACTACAGATACAATAGAACAAGCCATAGAAAGAGCTGGAAGCAAAGCAGGCAATAAAGGCTTTGAAGCTATGACAACTGTAATCGAGATGTTAAATTTAAGCAAGGAGCTTTAATGGCAACGCGTCATCAAGTTCGCCAAAGCGTCATCTCCTTACTTTATGCTTTTGAATTAAATTCTCAAAACAACGTTTTTGTAGATGAAATTTTAGATGAAAAAAAAATACGCAATGAACAAAAAAATTTTACTTTAAATTTATATAATGGAATTTTAGATAATTTAAACAATATTGATGAAACCTTAAATTCATTTCTAAATGATAATCAAATTACAGCTTTAGGACATGTAGAAAGAGCTATACTAAGACTTGGAGCTTATGAGTTACTTTTTACCGATACTCCTAGCGCCATTGTCATCAATGAGGCTATAGAACTTGCTAAAGAACTTGCTAATGACAATTCTCCAAAATTTATAAATGGAGTTTTAGATGCCTTAATAAAGGCTAAAAAATGAAGCTTTGTGTCGCACTTGATCTTTCTACAAAAGAAGAATGCTTACAACTTGCCAAAGAATTAAAAAATTTAGACATATGGTTAAAAGTAGGTTTAAGAGCATATTTAAGAGATGGTTTTAAATTCATAGAAGAACTTAAAAAAGTTGATGATTTTAAAATATTTCTTGATCTTAAATTTCATGATATTCCCAACACTATGGCAGATGCTTGCGAAGAAGTATCAAAACTTGGTGTTGATATGATCAATATCCACGCAAGTGCTGGAAAAATAGCCATACAAGAAGTTATGACACGGCTTAGCAAATTTTCAAAAAGACCTTTAGTTTTAGCAGTTTCTGCTCTTACGAGTTTTGATGAAGAAAATTTCTTTAGTATTTATAGACAAAAAATTGAAGAAGCTGTAATTAATTTTTCAAAAATATCCTATGAAAATGGACTTGATGGTATGGTATGCTCTGTTTTTGAAAGCAAAAAAATTAAAGAGCACACAAGTTCAAATTTCTTAACCCTTACTCCTGGAATTCGTCCTTTTGGAGAAACAAATGATGATCAAAAACGTGTTGCTAATCTTGCAATGGCTAGAGAAAATTTGAGTGATTATATCGTTGTGGGAAGGCCTATATATAAAAATGAAAATCCTAGGGCTGTATGTGAAAAAATTTTAAACAAAATACACAGAAAAAATATAAGCGAAAACGATATAGAGCAAAATTATGAAGTAATTCAGCAAAAAGAATGGGATATGTGTAATCACTTTGAAGAATGGATTAAAACTCGGCCTGATAAAGAACATGCTTTAAAAGAATTTTATGCTAAGTGTGGGATAAAATATTGAATTATCAACAATTAGAATGCGATTACTTTAATCTTTACAATCAGTTTCTTAGCGTGGATTTTCAAATTTCATTATTTGAAAAAGATCATAAAGGTTTAATTAAAGATTTTATATTTTTTTATTATCAAATTTTAAAACAAAAAGACTTGAGCTACTTGCTTGAGGTAAGAAATAAAATTTCCCTGAAAGTTTATAATTATATGCAAGAGCACTCCACTTCTCCAAAAGATTTAAGTCTTATTTGTCTAAGAGAAAATAAACATATTGAATTTTTTCAAATATTTTACAAGGCTCTCGCTTATTTTGTAGCCTTTAGAAAAAAACTTGATGGAGAACAAAAAATTAAAAATTTGATTTCAAATATCAATGACTGTTTTGGCTATCATTTCTTGAATTCTGACTTTAACAATCTTCAAAATTTTCAAAAAAGCGATTTGTTCACCTTACCTGAAAAACATCTTAAATATTTTCACTTCGCCATGATTCATCTTTGTTTCATGGTTTTAAATCCTTTAAATTTTAAAGACTCTAATCGGCATCTTGATAAAGCGATTAATTATCTTGTCGATGGAACTTTTGAAATTTATGAGCTCATCTTTAAAGAATATTTTTTATTGTTTTCAAAAGATAAAGAGCTCAAGGATGAACTTAGAAAATTAAAAAAATTAGAATTTAAAATTCTAATGCAAGAAACTTCAAAAATTAAACTACTTAATCATTATAAAGAATTTTGCGAAGAAATATTCTACAATATAGAACTTGAAAAAATCACACAAAATTAATCCTGTATTAACATTGTTATAGTTTAATAATAAAAATTTTTAATAAGGAAAAATTATGCTTATAACACCTGAAAAACTTTATAAACAAAGGAGAAATTTTTTAAAACTTGGAGCGGGTGCTTTAATAAGTTCAAGCGTGCTTGCTTCTAAACTATCTGCTTTAAATTTCACAAGCGATACTAATCCAAACAAACTTGAAATCAGCGATGAAGAACTAGCTACAAATTATGTCAATTTTTATGAATTTTCAACAGATAAAAGAAAGGCTGTATCATTGGCACAAAATTTCAATACTCAAAATTGGAAAATCGATATCAGTGGAGAAATAGAAAAACCTTTAACTTTAAGCATGGAAGATATTTTAAAATTTCCACTAGAAGAGAGAATTTATCGTTTTCGCTGTGTTGAAACTTGGTCTATGGTGGTACCTTGGGTAGGCTTTGAATTGCGTCGTTTGATTGAAATGGCAAAACCTACAAGCGAGGCAAAATTTGTTAAATTCACCACTCTTTTAGATAAGAGTCAATTTCCCGATCAAGACGCTTTATTTCCAACTATAGACTATCCTTATGTAGAAGGACTTCGCATGGATGAAGCTATGCATCCTCTTACCTTGCTTGCAGTAGGAATGTATAAAAAAGCCTTAAAGCCTCAAAATGGCGCTCCAATACGTCTTGTTGTTCCTTGGAAATATGGCTTTAAAAGTATTAAATCTATAGTTAAAATAGAATTTACTAAAGAACAGCCTAAATCCACTTGGGAAAGTTACGCTCCAAGTGAATATGGTTTTTATGCCAATGTCAATCCTAATGTTTCTCATCCTAGATGGTCTCAAGCTAACGAAAGGGCTTTAGGAGACTTCTTTACCAAGCCTACTTTAATGTTTAATGGTTATGAAAAAGAAGTGGCAAGTTTATATAAAAACATGGACTTGAAAGTGAATTTTTAATGCAGACAAAATACTTTAAATTTCTTGCTTATTTTAGCTTTATCATAAGTTTAATCTATGGCTTTTATCATATCATAAAAGCCTTTGATTTTGTAAAAGAAGCCTATATTTACACCGGAATATTTGCTTTAATCTTTTTAAATTTAAGTCTTTTATTTTCTTTACTTAAATTTAAAAAAACAAAAAATTATCCTAAAATTTTAGGTATTTTTGCAGCTTTTTGGGCGATTTTGCACTTTTTAAATTATTTTATTTTTGATAGAAATGCTCAAATTTTAAGGCTTTTTGATGATATTTCACATCGTTTATTAGAAGCAATTGGATTTATCGCATTTTTAATCATATTTTTAATGCTTTTAAGTTCTTTTAAAATCTTTAAAAAACTTAGTAAAATCAGAAAACTGGGATATTTATGCTTAATTTTGGCAAGTTATCATTATTTTTTAACCCCAAAAATTCCTATGTTTTGGGAATGGAGTGCTTTAATTATAGCTTTGTTTTATTTTATAGTTCGCTATACAAAAACATTAAAAAGTTAAAATCCAACAATCTTACTTTTATCAAAACTTGAATTTAATTCTTTTTGTATACTTTCTATAAAATCTTGTATTTTAAAAACCCCATCTTTTGATACAGCTACTTTCAAAGCTGTATTCTTCACCACCATTAAAATTTGTGCTCCACTTAATTCATAATTTGATAAAATATTTATATCAAAATCTTTTTCAAATAATGCTTTTTTAGGTAGAAATTTTTCCCAAATTTTAAGCCTATCTTTAAAATCAGGTTTTTTAAATTCTATCTTATAATCAAATCTTCTTGAAAATGCACTATCTAAGCTTTCTAAAAAATTTGTCGTAGCGATAATCACACCACTAAAACGCTCGATTTGCTCTAAAAATATATTTTGCATTTGATTATGCATTTTATCACTACCACTACTTCCATCTACACGCGTACTTAAAAACTGATCGGCTTCATTGAGAAGTAAAATAGGACTTTGTTTGCAAGTTTGCACGATATTTTTATAAGTATCAAAAATTTTTCTTACATTTTGCTCACTCTCTCCAACCCATTTGCTCAAAATTTTAGAACAGTCAAAACTAAGAACAGATTTTTTCATTGATTTAGCCATAGCTAAAGCTGACATAGTTTTTCCAGTACCAGCAGGACCATAAAAAATAATTTTAGCTTCTATATTTTTATTACTCTTTATACCCCAAGAATGAAGTCTTTCTAGGACTTTTTTATCTTGTTGTTTTAAAATATTTTCTAAAAGCTCTTTTGTATTTTCAGGCATAATAATATCATTGATGTCAGTGCTTGGTTCTATAAGCTCGAAAATATCTTGATCTTTTAAAACACTTTCAATTTTGATTTTTTTACTTTGTTTTGGTTCAAAATTTATAATTCTTTGTAAAATTTCATCAATAATAAAAAAACTTTTAGAAATATCTCCAAAAGCATTTAAATATTCATCACACTCGATTAAGTTTAAAAGAGGAGCATTTTCTTGTAATAATTTTTTGTTTTTATGTCTTTCTAAATCATTTTCACTGATTAAAGAAAGTAAAGAATTCATTTCTCTAGAAATCGAACTTTCATTACTTAAGGCATATTCTTCTTTTAAAAGTGCTAGAAAAATAATTTGTTCTTTATGTTCAAGATTATATTCTTTAAAAATATCAGCCAATACATTATAAAATTTACTTTTTTTTAGTCTTTCTTTGATATGTCTTTCATAAAGTTTAATTTGGTTTTTTATTTCACTATTATAAGCACTTTTTTGTATAAAACTTAATCTTTCATATAATTGAATACGCGCAAATTCATCTTTTAAATATTCTAAATAATCTGCATAAGCCTCTTGTTTCTCAAAGTTTAAACGAGGTTTTGCTTCTAAAAATTCTAAAAAATATTCACTTAGACTAAGCTCACTTTGCAATAAGGCAAGAGTTAATGTTTGAGTTTTATTATTTTCTAAACTTTTAAAAAAACTCGAATTTTGATTTACAAAACCTCTTTCAATAAGTTTTTTTAAATCCTCCAAAGCATCAAGATAAAGATACTTATCATTTCCAAAAATTGTCGATAATAAAGTAAAGGCATTGATAGAAGAAATAGAAACGACATAATTTCTACAAAGCTCCCTAAGAATCAAAGCCTCATTTTTAGCACACTTAAGCTCTTTATAAATTTGAGTATCTTCTATATTTTTCAAAATTAAAAAATTTTTTAATTTTTCCATTATTTTTTAAATTCCTTAAGCTCATCTTCATTAAATTCTACGCAAATATTTTCATCTAAAAAATGACCTTCAAAAGGTAGATAACAAATTTTTAGTTTTCCATTATTAAGCAAAAAATTATTATTAAATTGTAAATTTTGCAGATCTTCAAAACACTCATCACATGTATTTTTAAGCTTCTCATGTAAAAGATTTTGAAATTTTTGATTTTCAGTATTATATAAATCATTTAGTTTTACAAACGCGTGAGCATTAATATCATAAACAAAATTATTCAACTCTAAAATAGCACGACTCATACCATCTTCATAAAAATAATACCATTCTTCAAAACTAATTTTTCCATCTTGTAAAAAAATAGGTTTTTGGCGAATTTGTTCAAAACTAAATACACCCTTATGAACAGGATGAAATTCTTTAAAATCATCATTAAAACCTATAAAATCAAGACTACGCTTTATACGAATGCCATCTTGCGTTTCGACAAGTTCTAAAGTAGTTGTTCCTAAATTTTCTCCTTGAAAATTTTTATTATCATATGTAAGCATTTTAGAAGAATTGATTTTATATTTTTTACGCTCATCTTGCCAAAAATCATTTATCTTAACGAGTGGAATCTCTAAATTTCCATTTATATCATCAACAATTAAAAAACTAGAACTTGTTTGATTTTTATCCCTGTCAAAAAGTGGAGTCATAGGTGCATTATCATAAACTATGGCAAAAATTTCTTTATCCTGTAAATGATAAAAATGCAATTCACCTTTATAAACTTTCGCTAAAGCTAGATTTACAAAGCAAAATACCAGTAAAAAAAATTTCAAACTCTATCCTTCAATTTTGAATATGCGTTAAGATAATTTTAGTATGTGAAATTTTATCAAAAAAACTTACTTTATTATCACAAACTTGATAAAAAATTTCATAATTTTTTGCTTTTAAATTTTGTTCAAAACCACAATCAGTTTTTTCTAAATTTTTACCCTGCCATAAAGGATTTGCCTTTAAAATATCACTTAAAATATCATCATAATATACATTTTTAAAAAATTTTTGATTAAACACTTGTTTATCATAACACACTGCATTGATACAAATTTTATCTTTGATTTTGAGTTCAAAAAAAGCTTGCCCTAGTTTATAAACTTCTAAATTTAAAGCATTATTTTCTTTTTTTAAAAAAGCTGTATCATTGATTTTTATCATAGGGGAAGCAATCAAAACCATCAAGCTTTGACTTGAAAAATTTTGATTTTTCACACTACAAGCACAAAGAAAAAAAACAAAACATAGAGCTAAACAATGTTTCAAATTTGACCTTATTTGAGATTTTTAAAACTAATATTTAACTCTAAATCAAGCTCTTTTACAAGCTTCATCACAGCTTGTAAATCATCGATTTGTTTTGCTGCAACACGAATTTCTTCACCACGAATCGAAGAATTAACTTTAAGCTTGCTATCTTTAATAACTTTATTGATTTTTTTAGCATTTTCACTATCAATAGCATCGTTTGCTTTCAAATTTAAACGAAACATTGCTCCACTTTCACGAGAAAGCTCTTTAATAGCTTTAGGATTAATTCCTCTTTTGATAAGTTTAGAAATCACTATATCTTTTAAAACATCAAGTTTTCCTTCACTAGAAGAACTGAGTTTAAAAATACTCTCTTTTTCGCTTAAATCAATCTCACACTTAATTCCTTTTAAGTCATAACGACTATCAAGTTCTTTTTTAGCTTGTTCAAAAGCATTTTTTAACTCTTGTTTATCTAAAGCTGCTGAAATATCAAAACTATGTTCACTTGCCATTTTCTATCCATTCTTTTAAATTATTATAAACTATATCCATTAAAGCATTTAAAGCCTCCTTGCTCGCCCACGCAACATGAGGAGTGATAATAAGATTTTCTTTATTTTTAATGCTTAAAAGTGGATGATTTTTCATCATAGGTTCAATTTCTAAAACATCAAGCCCTACACGAATATTTTTTTCATCTATGATTTTAGCTAAATCATTTTCATTGACAATCCCACCTCTTCCTACATTAATCAAAATCGCATTATCTTTTAAAAGCTTTAATTCTTCAAAGGCGAGTAAATTTTTGGTTTTTTCATTTAAAGGTGCGTGGATACTTATAATATCGCAAGTTTTTAATAAATCTTTTAATTCCAAATGTACAAAATCTGCGTTTTTATTAGCTCCACTCGTAGAATAATAATAAATTTCGGCTCCAAAAGCCTTTGAAATTTTTGCCACTTCTTTACCTATGGTTCCTAAACCTATAATACCATGTTTTTTACCACTTAAGGTGTTTAAAATTCTACTATAATCTGTAAAAATAGGACTTTCACACCATTTACCCTCTTTGCTCCATTTGTCATAATAAAGCACTTGATTTAAAAAAGCAAACATAAATGCAAAAGTATGTTGCACCACACTCATAGTAGAATACCCAGCAGCATTTTTTACAATAATACCTTTTTCTTTAGCATACTCAATATCGATATTATTAACCCCTGTAGCAGTTTCCAAAATGAGTTTTAAATTTTTACAAGCATCAATCACATCTTTATCAATTACAACCTTGTTTGTCATGGCGACATTAGCATCTTTTAAACGCTCTATGGTTTGCTCTTTATTTGTTGTGGTATAAATTTGCAAAGAACCAAATTTTTCAAAAACACTTAAATCATAATCCCCTAAAGTTGCCGCATCTAAACAAACAATTTTCATTTCTAATCCTTTATAATATGTCCTACAAATTTAGAATAATTATCAAGCACAAGTCCTCCTTTTCTAAATCCTAAGCCACACCCTTCATAAGCAAAGAAAACACCTGCTTGATAGTATTCGTTTTCACATGAATTAAACTCTACATATTCTTGATAAATAGCCTTATTATTCCCATAAGGACCTACATTCTCATGCAAAGTTTTTCCATCTTTAATTATACTGATATTTGCACCTTCTCTACCAAAAACAGGTTTTTTAACATAGTTTTTACCTTCCAAAGGAGTATCTTTTGTTTCTAAAAGTAATGGATGATTTGGATAAAGTTCCCATAGAATTTTTAAAATTCCCTTAGATTGAAATAAAAGCGTATAAGCAGGATTTAAAATAATTGCTCTTTGATTACGCATGATTTGAGTTAAAAGCATAGCAAGTTCACCCTCTTCTATGGCTATATCTTCCCAAGGAATAAGCTTAAACCAATACTCATAATTTTCACCCTCTTTAAAAATTCCTTCTTCACTAAATTCTACCTCATCTACAAAGGAAAAATTAGTTTGAAAACCTGCTTCATTGGCTATATGTGCAAGCAATTTTGTAGTGATTTCCTCTTCTTTACTTCCTGCAACACTTGAAAAAAGAATTTTCCATCCTTGATAATGCTCTTCAAACCCTTCAACACTTTCATCAAGGGTAATAAGTCTTTTAAAATTATCCATCAAACTTTCATAAATGCTATTAAATTGTGCGCTTTCATCCATTCCATTTTGTTTTAAAAGTGCCCATTGTAAAATCGCACTTTCAAAAAGAGCAGTAGGGGTATCAGCATTAAATTCTATAAGTTTTATAGGCTTGCCATCAAGTCCACCCGCTAAATCAAAACGCCCATATAAATGCCAATGAACCTCATTTTCCCAACTCATCTTAATCGCATCAATAAGATTAAAAGGAATTCCAAGCTCATCAAAACGATCATTATTAATCACTTCTTGCGCTGCAGCAATAAACATATCATAAAGCTCATTTACCGCTTCATAATAAGCATTAGCTTCACTTTCCTTAACACAAACTAACTTATTGCTAATATAATCACTTCCATCTTCATCTGTATGCCAAGAAAAACCTATATTTTCTAAATAATCTTTTTGAAGTTTGTCTACTTGTAATAATTGCATTATTTATCCTTAAGAGCCAAAAGAAGAACTAGAACTTGTGGCTTTAGAGCCTCCACCAAAAAAACCTGATTTTTTAGCACTTGAAGCAGAGCTTGTTGTGCCTGCTTTATTAAAACTATTAACACTCCTTTGATAAGCACTTTGATTTGAAAAAGCACCGCGTTGTTGGTTGGCAAAATTTTGATTATTGAAAAGTTTTGAACCTATCCAACTTCCTAAAATAGCACCTGCAGCACTTGCGAGTAAAGTTTCCCCTAAACTCAATCCCCCACTACTGATTTGTCCATTGTCTTTAGTTAAATTTGAAGTTCCATTATCAATTTTAGCTGCTTCTTCTTTAATCAAAGCATCCATTTCTTCTTTGGATAAAATTCTTTCTGTACCATTAAGATCTTTTAAAACTACCCTTGTTTCATCACTTGGATATTGATCTTTGATTTTATACTGCCCTGGAGCTGTTTCTTCGATAATTACAAAAGCTCCTTGAGCATTAGCCGCTTGATTTAAAGTATCTGCATTGTCATTATTACTTCCACAACCTGCTAAAGCACCTCCAGCAACAGCTGCTAAACCACCTATCATACCAATTTGAATGATTTTTTTGATTTTTTTCATAAGTTTATCCTAAAAACAGAAAATTTAAATTAGAAATTTTAACAAAAAATAATAAATACTTTTTAATTTAATACCAAATGAAGTTTGTAGATATAAAAAAGCCCTTTCGGGCTTTTGGGTTAGAGTCTTGACTCGTAGCGTCTAAGCATATAAAGTCTTTTAAGCATTTTTTTGCGTGCTGAAATTTTTTGTTTTTTGCGAATTTCAGTCATAGGCTCAAAAAATCTTCTTGCTCTTACTTCAGTCACAACTAGATTTCTATCTACTTGTTTTTTGAATTTACGATACGCTTCATCAAAAGACTCGTTAGGATGCACCTTGATTCCTGGCACAGTCCTCACCACCTTTCTGTGTAAATTTTTGTTGTGAAATATAATTATAAAACACTTCTTATTAATTCTAACTTAGAAAGCATTTAAAAATTGTTTTAGTTTTTATCGGTTATAATCCTTAATTACAAAGTGCTAAAAAATTATAATTAAGGTCTAAAAATGCAAGGACACATTACAAACTATACAAAAAAACGATATTTTGTATATTTAATTGCAAGTATTATCATATTTTCCCTACCTTTCATAAGAATTAATGAGAATCATTTTTTTCTTTTAAGTTTTGATCATTCTAAATTAAACCTATTTTTTATTTCTTTTTCAACACAAGAATTTTATCTCATGCCTTTTGTTCTTATATTTCTTTTTTTATTTATTTTTTTTATTACAACTTTAGGTGGAAGAATTTGGTGTGCTTGGAGTTGTCCACAAACGATTTTTAGAGTTATATATAGAGATATCATACAAACTAAATTTCTTAAAATTCGCAAAAATATCAATAACAAACAAAAAGAATATGAGAGGCAATATTTTAAAAAATTTCTTGGAGTGATAATTTTTTATTTTATATCTTTAGTTGCTGTTAGTAATTTACTTTGGTACTTTATTCCTCCTGAAGATTTTTTCAATTATATTCAAAATCCTGGCGAGCATCTACTTTTACTTGGAATTTTATTTTGTGCTAGCTTACTTTTTACTTTGGATATTACCTATTTACAAGAAAAATTTTGTGTTTATGTCTGTCCTTATGCAAGAATACAATCTGTAATGTTCGATCATGATACAATGCAAGTGATCTACGATGAAAAACGCGGGGGCTTGATCTATGATGGACACACCAAACTTCATAAAAAACCGCCTGAGGGAGAATGCATAGGTTGCGAAGCCTGTGTTAGTATCTGTCCAACTCATATTGACATACGCAAAGGAATGCAACTTGAATGTATTAATTGTCTTGAATGTGCCGATGCTTGCTCTAAGGTTCAAAGCAAATTTAATCGTCCAAGTTTGATCAATTGGACAAGTGCAAAAGCTATTGAAACGCGTTCTAAGGTTCATTATTTAAGATTTAGAACGATAGCATATTTTATAGTTCTTTTAATTGCTTTACTGGCTTTAATCATCATGGGAAGCAAAAAAGAAAGCATGCTTTTAAATATCAATCGTAGTAGTGAATTATATAATATTTCAAATGTTAAAGGTGAATTAGTCATTTCAAATGCTTATACCTTTTTGTTTCAAAATACAGATTCTAAACCTCATGAATATTATTTTACAGCAAATTTAGAAGGAATAAATGATGGAATTGAAATCATAAGACCAAACAAACCTTTTAAATTAAAAGCAGGAGAACAAGTCAAAAAAATAGTTGTTATCAGGGCTACAAAAAATTTAGCAAATAATGATAAAAAAGACGTAATCTTTCCTTTACATATAAAAGCTTACGCAAAGGATAATGAAAAAATTTCGGTTTTTAGAAAAAGTATATTTGTATACCCTAAAAGCACTCTTATAAAGGATAAAAATGAACTCAAATAGAACACCATCACAAAAAGTTTTAGCCAGACAAGAAAAAATCAAAGCAGTGGCCTTAGAGCTTTTTTTAACAAAAGGATACCAAGAAACAAGTTTGAGTGATATTATTAAATTATCTGGAGGATCTTATTCTAATATTTATGATGGTTTTAAAAGTAAAGAAGGGCTATTCTTTGAAATTTTAGATGACATATGTAAAAAACACTTTCATCTTATTTATTCCAAAACACAAGAAATTGAAAATGGCACTTTAAAAGAAATTTTAACTTCTTTTGGTTTAGCTTTTATAGAAATTTTCAATCAACCAGAAGCTGTAGCTTTTGGTAAAATTATCTATTCTCAAGTTTATGACAAAGATAGACATCTTGCCAATTGGATAGAAAATAATCAACAAAATTTTTCCTATAACATACTTATGGGTTTTTTCAAGCAACAAAATAATTCTTATATGAAAAAAAATGCAGAAAAACTTGCTGTTCTTTTTTGCACTATGTTAAAAGAACCTTATCATCATCTTAATGTTTTAATTAACGCTCCTTTGAAAAATAAAAAAGAACAAAAAGAACATGTTGAATTTGTTGTAAATGTTTTTCTAAATGGAATCAATAGCTCCAAAGCTTAAAAAATAATTTTATTAACCAAAATTAAGATATAATTAGCCAAAAATTTTTGTAATAAAAATTACAATTTTTAATTTAATTTTTCAAGGCAAAACCATGAAATTATTTCAAAAAAATACTATTTTAGCTTTAGGTGTTGTGCTTTTACTCACTGCTTGCAGCAAAGAAGAAGCACCAAAAATACAAATGCCGCCTCAACCTGTAACAACCATGAGTGCTAAATCTGAAGATTTACCACTTAGTTTTACTTACCCTGCTAAACTTGTCAGTGATTATGATGTCATTATAAAGCCTCAAGTTAGTGGCGTAATAGAAAATAAACTTTTTAAAGCTGGAGATAAAGTAAAAAAAGGACAAACATTATTTATTATAGAACAAGACAAATTTAAAGCTAGTGTTGATTCGGCTTACGGACAAGCTTTGATGGCTAAGGCAACTTTCGAAAATGCAAGCAAGGATTTTAATCGTTCTAAAGCTCTTTTTAGTAAAAGTGCAATCTCTCAAAAGGAATACGACTCTTCTCTTGCTACATTTAACAATTCAAAAGCTAGTCTAGCAAGTGCTAGAGCACAGCTTGCAAATGCAAGAATTGATCTAGATCATACCGAAATAAAAGCTCCTTTTGATGGTACTATAGGAGATGCTTTAGTTAATATAGGAGATTATGTAAGTGCTTCAACAACTGAACTAGTTAGAGTTACAAATTTAAATCCTATTTACGCAGATTTCTTTATTTCAGATACAGATAAACTAAATTTAGTCCGCAATACTCAAAATGGAAAATGGGATTTAGACAGCATTCATGCAAATTTAAATCTTAATGGAGAAACCGTTCAAGGCAAACTTTATTTTATTGATTCTGTTATAGATGCTAATAGTGGAACAGTAAAAGCCAAAGCTATATTTGACAACAACAACTCAACACTTTTACCAGGTGCTTTTGCAACAATTACTTCAGAAGGTTTTATACAAAAAAATGGCTTTAAAGTGCCTCAAATAGCTGTTAAACAAAATCAAAATGATGTTTATGTTCTTCTTGTTAAAAATGGAAAAGTAGAAAAATCTTCTGTACATATAAGCTACCAAAACAATGAATATGCCATTATTGACAAAGGATTACAAAATGGCGATAAAATCATTTTAGATAACTTTAAAAAAATTCAAGTTGGTAGCGAAGTTAAAGAAATTGGAGCACAATAATGTTTTCTAAATTTTTTATCGAAAGACCTGTTTTTGCTTCAGTTGTTGCAATTATCATTTCTTTAGCTGGAGCTATAGGTCTTACAAATTTACCTATAGAACAATATCCTTCTTTAACCCCTCCTACAGTTAAAGTAAGTGCAACTTACACAGGAGCTGATGCACAAACCATTGCTTCAACAGTTGCAAGTCCTATCGAAGATGCAATCAATGGCGCAGATAATATGATTTACATGGATTCAACTTCAAGTTCTTCAGGAACTATGAGTTTGACTGTTTATTTTGATATCGGTACAGATCCTGATCAAGCCACCATAGATGTTAATAATAGAATTTCAGCCGCAACTGCAAAAATGCCAGATGCAGTTAAAAAACTTGGAGTAACAGTTAGAAAAACTTCCTCAACAACACTTGCTGCAATTTCTATGTATTCAAGTGATGGCTCAATGAGTGCAGTAGATGTATATAACTATATCACTTTAAATGTTTTAGATGAGTTAAAAAGGGTTCCAGGAGTTGGAGATGCAAACGCTATAGGAAATCGTAATTATTCTTTAAGAATTTGGCTCAAGCCTGATTTATTAAATAAATTTGGAATCACAGCTACTGATGTAATTTCTGCGGTTAATGACCAAAATGCCCAATACGCAACTGGTAAAATTGGCGAAGAACCTGTAACCCAAAAATCCCCTTATGTTTATTCAATCACTATGCAAGGAAGACTACAAAATCCTAGTGAATTTGAAAACATTATTTTAAGAACAAATAATGATGGATCATTTTTAAGACTTAAAGATGTAGCTGATGTGGAAATAGGATCACAACAATACAGCTCACAAGGACGATTAAATGGCAATGATGCAGTTCCAATTATGATCAATCTTCAATCAGGGGCAAACGCATTGCATACAGCAGAACTTGTTCAAGCTAAAATGCAAGAACTTTCAAAAAATTTTCCAAAAGGTTTAACATATAAAATTCCTTACGATACAACAAAATTTGTAATAGAATCAATCAAAGAAGTTGTTAAAACTTTTGTTGAAGCTCTAATTTTAGTTATCATTGTTATGTATATGTTCTTAAAGAATTTCCGTGCAACACTTATTCCTATGATAGCTGTACCTGTTTCATTGTTAGGAACTTTTGCTGGACTTTATGTTTTAGGTTTTAGTATTAACTTGCTTACGCTTTTTGCTTTAATTTTAGCCATAGGGATCGTTGTAGATGATGCGATTATAGTTGTAGAAAATATTGATAGGATTTTACATGAAAATGAGCAAATAAGCGTAAAAGATGCTGCTATCCAAGCGATGCAAGAAGTTAGCTCTCCGGTTATTTCAATTGTTCTTGTGCTTTGTGCTGTTTTTGTACCAGTTTCTTTTATATCAGGTTTTGTTGGAGAAATTCAAAGACAATTTGCTCTTACCTTAGCTATATCTGTAACCATATCAGGTTTTGTTGCTCTTACCTTAACACCTTCTTTATGTGCACTCTTTTTGCGACGTAATGAAGGAGAGCCATTTAAATTTGTAAAGAAATTTAATGATTTTTTTGATTGGAGTACCTCTGTATTTAGCGCAGGAGTAGCATATATTCTAAAAAGAACCATTCGTTTTGTTTTAATTTTTTGTATTATGCTTGGGGCAATTTTTTATCTCTATAAAGCTGTACCAAGCTCTTTAGTTCCTGAAGAAGATCAAGGTTTGATGATTGGCATTATCAACCTTCCTTCGGCTTCAGCACTCCATAGAACAATCTCAGAAGTTGATCACATAAGCCAAGAAGTTTTAAAAACTAATGGAGTTAAAGATGCAATGGCTATGATAGGATTTGATCTTTTTACAAGTTCACTCAAAGAAAATGCCGCTGCAATGTTTATAGGCTTGAAAGATTGGAAAGATAGAAATGTGAGTGCTGATGAAATCGCCATGGAGCTTAATAAAAAATTTGCTTTTGATCGCAATGCTTCAAGTATATTTATAGGCCTACCTCCTATACCTGGATTAAGTATCACAGGCGGTTTTGAAATGTATGTTCAAAACAAAAGCGGAAAAAGCTATGATGAAATACAAAAAGATGTAAATAAACTTGTTGCTGTGGCCAACCAAAGAAAAGAGCTATCAAGAGTAAGAACAACCCTTGATACAACTTTCCCTCAATACAAGCTTATAATTGATAGAGATAAATTAAAACACTACAATCTTAACATGCAAGATGTTTTTAACACGATGAATGCAACTATAGGCACTTATTATGTTAATGATTTTTCTATGCTAGGTAAAAACTTCCAAGTAAATATCCGCGCAAAAGGTGATTTTAGAAATACACAAGATGCATTAAAAAATATTTTTGTAAGATCAAATGATGGAAAAATGATACCACTTGATTCTTTCTTAACTTTACAAAGAAGTTCAGGGCCTGATGATGTAAAACGATTCAACCTTTTCCCAGCGGCACAAGTTCAAGGTCAACCCGCACCAGGTTATACTTCAGGTCAAGCTATAGAAGCGATTGCTCAAGTAGCAAAAGAAACTTTAGGGGATGATTATTCCATAGCTTGGAGTGGATCAGCTTATCAAGAAGTTTCTAGTAAAGGAACAGCAAGTTATGCTTTTGCTTTAGGTATGATATTTGTCTTTTTAATTCTAGCTGCCCAATATGAAAGATGGCTTATACCTTTAGCAGTTGTAACAGCTGTACCTTTTGCGGTATTTGGATCATTTTTATTGGTATATTTAAGGGGATTTAGCAATGACATATATTTTCAAACAGGACTTTTGCTCTTGATTGGACTTTCAGCTAAAAATGCTATCTTAATCGTAGAATTTGCAATGGAAGAGCGCTTTAAAAAAGGCAAAGGAGTTTTTGAAGCAGCTGTTGCAGCAGCAAAACTTCGTTTTCGTCCTATCATAATGACTTCTTTGGCATTTACTTTTGGGGTCTTGCCAATGATTTTCGCAACAGGAGCAGGAAGTGCTTCAAGACACTCTTTAGGAACAGGGCTTATTGGTGGAATGATCGCAGCATCAACTTTAGCGATATTCTTTGTGCCTTTATTTTTCTATCTTTTAGAAAATTTTAATGAATGGCTAGATAAAAAAAAGAGGTAAGGTTCATGAATAAAATAATTTCAATTAGTGCTATAGCAAGTTTTACTCTTTTGATTTCAGCTTGCTCTTTAAGTCCAAATTTAAATATTCCCGAAGCAAACTATAGCATTGATAATAAGCTTGGAGCCTTATCTTGGGAAAAAGAAAACAATAGCTCTATCACAAAAAATTGGTGGAAAGACTTTGATGATGAAAATTTAAATAAAGTGGTTGATTTAGCACTTAAAAATAATAATGATTTAAAACTTGCTTTCATACACATGGAACAAGCTGCTGCTCAATTAGGTATAGATTTTAGCAGTTTGTTGCCAAAATTTGATGGTAGCGCAAGCGGAAGTCGTGCAAAAACAGCTATAAATGCTCCAAGCAATCGAACTGGGGAAGTAAGTTACGGTAATGATTTTAAAATGGGACTTAATTTAAGCTATGAAATCGATCTTTGGGGAAAATATCGCGATACATATCGCGCCTCAAAATCAGGCTTTAAAGCAAGTGAGTATGATTATGAAGCTGCAAGACTTTCTGTTATTTCAAATACAGTTCAAACTTATTTTAATCTTGTAAATGCTTATGAAAATGAAAATGCTCTTAAAGAAGCCTATAAATCTGCAAAAGAAATTTATAGGATTAATGATGAAAAATTTCAAGTTGGTGCTGTAGGTGAATATGAACTTGCTCAAGCAAGAGCCAACTTAGAAAGTATGGCTTTGCAATATAATGAAGCAAAGTTAAATAAAGAAAATTACCTTAAAGCTTTAAAAATTTTAACTTCAAATGATTTAAATGACATACTTTACAAAAATCAAAGCTATCAAGTTTTTAATCTTAAAGAATTTGACATTCCAACTGGAATTTCAAGTACCATCTTGCTTCAACGTCCAGATATTGGCTCTTCTTTAGAAAAATTAACTCAGCAAAATTATCTTGTTGGAGTAGCTCGCACGGCTTTCTTACCTAGCCTTTCTTTAACAGGATTATTGGGATTTGAAAGCGGGGATTTAGATACCTTGGTTAAAGGAGGTTCTAAGACTTGGAATATAGGTGGAAACTTTACTCTGCCTATTTTTCATTGGGGTGAAATTTACCAAAATGTAAATTTAGCCAAGCTTAATAAAGATGAAGCTTTTGTAAATTATCAAAATACTTTGATTACTGCTTTTGGAGAAATTCGCTATGCTTTAGTAGCTAGAAAAACTATACGCTTACAATACGATAATGCACAAGCAAGCGAACAATCTTACAAAAGAATCTATGAAATTGCTAAAGAACGCTATGATATAGGAGAAATGTCTTTGCAAGATTATTTAGAGGCACGTCAAAATTGGCTTAATGCTGCGGTTGCTTTTAATAATATTAAATATTCTTATGCCAATTCCATAGTAGATGTAATCAAAGCATTTGGTGGAGGATTTGAGCAAAGTGAAGATACGAGTAAAAATATAAAAGAAGAATCAAAAAATTTAGATATGTCTTTTAGAGAATAGTTTGTTCTATTCTCTAAATAAATTAAAAATCTTTGTCTAAATCTGCATCTGTAATTTCATAAGCCTTGTAAATAGCAGGCAATAATTTTCTTATAGCATAATCAAAATGATAAAATTGCTTATATACCTCTTCTGGATTTAAATTTTTAGCATTCTTAAAATCAAATACTTCAGTATTATTGATTTTGGCAATATTTTCATCAAAATAAGAGTAAAACTCTGCTCTTTGTTTAAACAAAGCATTTAAATTTTGAACAATTTTGGCTTTATCCATTTTTATATCCTTTTTAAATAATTTAAAAACTTAATCCCATTTTTTATTTAAGAAATAAAAAATTTACTCCTATTTTAGCTAAAAATTGATAAAGTTATGTCTTAAATATTTTAATATATAGGCCACTTATGAATTTATTTCAAAATTTAGCTTTAAAATACTCTCATACTATGATGGAAAAATCCCTCCAAAAAGGTTTCAATGTCGAACTTTTAAAACAACCCGAAGAAAAAATTCCAAAACAAGACAAAAGCTATATGCTTTATGCCCATGTACCTTTTTGCCATACTTTTTGTCCTTATTGTAGCTTTCATAAATATTATTATGATGAAAATTTAGCCAAAGTATATTTTCAAAATCTTAGAGAAGAAATTAAAATCATGAAAAATAAAGGTTTTGATTTTACCTCCATGTATGTGGGTGGTGGTACAACACTGATTGATGAAGAGGAATTATTAAAAACCTTAGAACTTTGTAAAAAGTTATTTAATATAAAAGAAATTTCATGCGAAAGCGATCCAAATCATATTGATCCAAATAAGCTTTCTATGTTTAAAGGTATAATTGATCGTTTAAGTTGCGGGATTCAAAGTTTTGATGATGAAACTTTGAAAAAAGTGGCAAGATATAATAAATTTGGTTCATCTAAAGAACTTCAAGAAAAAATTTCAAAAGCTTTAGGAATTTTACCTATTTTTAGTATAGATCTTATTTTCAATCTTCCAGGACAAAACGAAAAACAACTTTTAAATGACTTAGAAATTGCTAAAAATTTAGCCCCGCAACAAATCACAACCTATCCTTTAATGAAATCAAATCTTACCAAAGATAATATCGCTAAAAGTCTAGGAGTGAGCATTAAAGATAATGAATTTACTTATTATCAAATCATACGAGAATTTTTTAAAGACTATACCCAAAACAATGGTTGGAGTTTTTCTTTAGAAAAAAACAAGCTTAATGACGAATATGTCAGTTCTCATCATGAATACCTAGGAGTAGGCAGCGGGGCTTTTAGCTTTTTAGATGGGGAGCTTTTAATCAATGCATTTAATCTAAATGATTATGCTAAATTTATACAAGAAAAACAAAATGCTAATATAGCCAAAGCTTGTTTTGATAAAAAAGAAATTATCAAATATGTCTTTTTAACTGAAATTTTTTCAGGGAAAATAGAAATTGATAAATTTAATAAAACTCTAAATTGCAATCTCGAAAAAGAACTTTTCATAGAACTTTTAGGACTTAAAACAAGTGGTGCCATCATAAAAGATCAAAATGCTTTAATCGCAACTGAATTTGGTCAATATCTTTTTGTGGTTTTAATGAAAGATTTTTACACAGGAATGGATCTTGTGCGCGCAGTATTTAGAGATGATAAGCGTCTTAAAAATAAAGATTATATCGATATCATGAAAGAAAATATTGATCCGCTTAACTCCGCTAGTATGGAATTTAAAGCGGAGACAAACTAAAAGGGACGAACAACCATCATTAAAGCGATGATAATAAACATTATAGTTGGAAATTCATTATAAATTCTAAAATATTTTCCACTTTTAGTAGAAGTATCATTTGCTAAAGCTTTTAAACAATAATAATTATGTATATGAAAAATAATCAAAAGTGTAACACAGGTAAGTTTAACATGCATAAAACCCGCACCTACCATTAAAACTTCCTTATGAGCATGCAACATTAAACTTCCTGTGATTAAAGTCACAATCATTGCAGGAGTTTGTATATAATAATAAAGCTTTCTTTCTTGAATTTTTACAACCTCGACAAAACCTTTATTGTCTTTATGTTCAGCATGATACACAAAAAGACGAGGTAAATAAAAAAGACCCGCCATCCAAGAAACAAATGCCAAATAATGCACCCATTTAATCCAAAAATAATAATCATTAATCCATTCTGTCATCTTTTTTCCTTTTTTTAAATATTTCTTGTATTAAAATCAAAGCCACACTTATATTTATCATGACATCTGCAACATTAAAAATAGCAAAATTAAACCATTTATGCCAAAAAAACATATCCACTACACCTCCATGTATAAAACGATCCAATAAATTTGAAACGCCGGCACCAAGCATCATTCCAAAAGCTATGCTATGAGTTTTTAAAAGTGTTCTTTGCCAAAAAAGATAAATAAAAAGCACGCCAATTAAAGCAAGATGTAAATATTTTAAATTATGTTCTAAAAAACTCAACATTGAAAAAGCTACGCCTGTATTTAGAGCATAAGTTAAATCTAGGTATTCACTCTGCCATCTAAATCCTGCTAAAGTTAAGGATTTTACCCATTGATCAAGGGCAAAAACCAAAACAAAGGCACCCCAAAAATAAAAAATAAATTTAAAAGTTTTAGCCATTTAAAGCTTTCTTAAAAAACTCCACAACATTTTTCATTTCTTTTTCTAAGAGCTTAATATCTCTGGCTTCTAGTAAAAGTCTTATCAAATTTTCTGTTCCAGAATAGCGAAATAAGGTATTAATATTTTTATTTTCTAAATCTTTTTTTAATTCTTTTAAACCTTTAATTTTATCTAAATCTTTTTTTTCTGCAATTTTAAGATTGATTAAAAGCTGAGGATAAGGTTTAACTTGACCCAAAATAGAACTTGCAGATTTTTTCTTAGAAAGCATTAAAGCACTAAATTGCAAGGCAGCTATCAAACCATCTCCAGTTTTTGCATAATCGCTAAAAATAATATGCCCACTTTGTTCTCCACCAAAATTTCCACCATTGGCTTTTAGTTTTTCAAGCACATATTTATCGCCAACATTACAAGTATCAAGTTCTATACCATGTTTATTTAAAAACTCTTTTAAAGCACCATTACTCATTATAGTAGCCACAACACTTGATTGTAATTTACCTTGTTCTTTAAGATAAAGTGCCAATACACCCAATAAACTATCCCCATTAGCCACTTCGCCTTTTTCATCTACAACCACCAAACGATCTGCATCACCATCAAAAGCAAAGCCCACATCTGCACGCAAACGCTTTACCTCAGCAGCTAAGTTTACAGGATGCAAAGCTCCACAATTTTCATTGATATTAAGTCCATTAGGTTTATCACTCATTACTATAACTTCAGCGCCTAATTCCTTAAAAACAGTAGGTGCTACCTTATAAGCTGCCCCATGAGCCACATCTAAAACAACACGCAAAGACTTTAAAGTAAGATCTTTTGGAAAAGAATTTTTAATAGAAACAATATATCTTCCTATAACATCATCAATTCTTTTTGCTTGACCAATTTTTTCCATATCTACCTTAGAGGCTTGTATAAGCTTATCATCAAAATAAATTTCTTCTATTTTTTTCTCTATATCTTCACTGAGTTTATTTCCATGAGCATCAAAAAATTTAATACCGTTATCATAATAAGGATTGTGAGAAGCTGAAATCATAATCCCTGCGTCACAACGCATATCTTCAGTTAAGAATGCAATCGCAGGAGTTGGCATAGGACCAATTTGTATAACATTATATCCTATAGAAGTAAGCCCTGAAACAATAGCATTTTCTATCATATAGCCACTTCTTCTTGTATCTTTTCCTACTAAGATATTATTAGTAATACTTTTATCTTTAAAATAAATACCCGCAGCCATTGCTAAACGCATAGCCAAAAAACTATCTAAAAATTCACCCGCTTTTCCACGAACTCCATCAGTTCCAAAAAGTCTCATTGCAAACCTTTCTAGCAAAATTTAAAGACAATTATAACAAAGCTAAGATAAAGAAATTTAAACAAGCTCTAAAAATAGAGCTTGTTTGGAACCTTATAGTTCAGGTTTAGGAGTTTTTTCAGTAGAAATAGGAAGTTGTGGATAAACAATTGCTGGTTTTGTTCCTGTTAAGGATTTTAAGAAAGTTTCAATACTTTTTGCTTCTTTATCAGAAATTTTAATGCCAAGTTGCACACTACCCATTTCCTTAATAGCATCTTTTAGATTCCAAATAGCGCCATTATGAAAATATGGAGCAGTTTCAGCAACATTTCTTAAAGTTGGAGTTTTTACCATGCCATTTGCATCACCTTTAAAATCACCTAAATTTGCAAATTTATATTTACCAGCAACTTCAAACGCTTGCATATTGCCACCTAAATTCACACCATTATGACAAGCTACACAACCCTTGTCTATAAAAAGCTTTAAGCCTTTTTGCTCTTCTTTTGTTAAAGCTTTTTCATCGCCTTCTAAAAATTTATCAAAACGAGATGGAGTGATCAAGGTTCTTTCAAAATTTGCAATTGCATCAGCAATATTGTCAAAATTTACACCACTTTTACCATAGATTTTTTTAAACTCACTCACATATTCAGGCAATGATGAAATTTTTTCTACTGCGAGTTTAGCAGGAGTTGCCATTTCAGGATCAGCTTGGATTGGACCTTTAGCTTGATCGGCTAATGTTCCTGCACGACCATCCCAAAATTGAGTATTATTTAAAACCGCATTATAAACTGTTGGTGAATTTAAATGATGGGGATTTGCTGTCCATTTATGACCTATTGCAGTACTAACCCCATCTGTTCCACCAAGTCCTACATTGTGACAGGTATTACAAGAAATGATACCACTTTTTGAAAGGCGTGGTTCAAAATAAAGCTTTTTGCCAAGCTCTGCTTTTTCAAGAGTAAATTCACTAGCCTTTACTCCATTTTGTTTTAAAATTTCATCAACACCTTTTTGATCTTTTGGCAAGGCAACAAGACCTGAATTTTTAGCTTCATCTATAAGACTTGCAGCATTTAAGCTTGAAAAAGCAACTAAGGATGCGATTAGCAATGCTTTTACTTTCATTTATAAACTCCTATTAAAGATAAATTAAAATAAAATAATAATTATTTAGAGCTTAAATAAAGATAAATATTATTAAAAAATATTTACAATTAATTAATACTATTTTTATCCTATAAAAATTATTTTTGTTTATTTATTTTCATAAGATATAATTTTTAGTTATAAATCTTAAAATTTTAAGATGATTTGAAAAGGATATTATGGAAAATTTAATAATTTACGCTTTTATATATCTTTTAGGTTCAATCCCTTTTGGGCTAATCCTAGCTAAATTTTTTGCTAAAACTGATATCAAAAAAGAAGGTTCAAAAAGTATAGGAGCAACCAATGTTTTAAGAGTAGTAAAAGAAAAAAATCCCAAACTAGCAAAAAAACTTGCCATTGCTACAATAATTTTAGATTTTGCAAAAGCAGCTATTCCTTTATTAACCTTGAAATTTCTTCATTATGATCAAGCTTTGCTTTGGAGCGTGGCAGTTTTGGCTATTTTGGGACACTGTTTTTCAATTTACTTGTTATTTGAAGGAGGGAAAGGCATAGCAACAGGAGCAGGTGCTATGATAGTTTTGCTTCCATTGGAAGTGCTTACAGCATTTATTGTATGGGTAGTTATAGGAAAAATTTTTAAAATATCTTCGTTAGCTTCTTTAGCAGCGTTACTTGCTTTTGTTGTAAGTTCTTTTATATTTAATTATGACTTAGAAATTCATACACATGCACCCGTTTTCATTATCGCTTTTATTATAGTATATAAACATCTACCTAATATTAAAAGATTGATTTTTAAAGAAGAATGCAAAGTCATATAAAAATAAAATTTCACTTTAAGTGTATCATTGGTATATTAGATTTCGAAAGAAGGAAAAAACAAAAAATTATTATCAAGCTTAAAGCTAAAGCAAATGAATTTTTAAATTATGCAGAAGTAATTACCAAAATTAAAACATGGTATAAAAAAGAAGAATTTTACACCCTTGAAGAGTCTTTAGACTTTGTAAGCTTAAATTTAAAAAAAGATTTTCCTAATTTAACCAATCTTAACATAAAAATTTTCAAACCCCATATAATAAAAAATGCTACAGTTGGGGTTAAATTGAAAAAAAAATATTAATTTTTTTTTAAAGATATCTAAACATTTACTTAAGCTATGATATAATTCTTTAAATTTTTCTTAATAAGGATAGAACAAATGAGAATTTTAGTTATAGAAGATGAGATTAGCCTAAATAAAACAATTATAGACAATCTTAATGAATTTGGTTATCAAACTGATTCTTCTGAAAATTTTAAAGATGGAGAATACTTTATCGGCATTAGACATTATGATTTAGTTTTAGCAAACTGGACTTTACCTGATGGAGATGGAGCGGAACTTGTTAACACTATTAAGCATAAATCTCCAAGAACTTCAGTTATGATTATGTCTTCAAAAACAGACAAAGAAACAGAAATCAAAGCTTTGAAAGCTGGAGCTGATGATTTTGTTACAAAACCTTTAGATTTTGATATTCTACTCGCAAGAATTGAAGCAAGACTAAGACTTGGCGGAACCAATGTTATTAAAATTGAAGACTTAGTTATTGATCCAGATGAGGAAAAAATTACTTATAAAGATCAAGATATAGAACTTAAAGGAAAACCTTTTGAAGTTTTAACGCACTTAGCAAGACATTCGGATCAAATTGTATCCAAAGAACAACTTTTAGATGCCATCTGGGAAGAACCTGAGCTAGTAACTCCAAATGTTATCGAAGTAGCTATCAATCAAATTCGTCAAAAAATGGATAAACCATTAAATATATCTACCATAGAAACAGTTCGTCGTAGAGGATACCGTTTCTGCTTCCCTAAAAAATCTTAACAATTTTGCACCTTCGGTGCAAAAAATTTATCTTTATTTCTATTTTTATATTTTATTTAAGTTTGGTTATTGTATAAACTAAAATTATTTTTTAAATTTTTGAAAGGTTATGATGTCTCTTTTAATTACAAAAGACTGCGTATGTTGTGATGCTTGCAGAGAAGAATGTCCTGATGAAGCTATTTATGAAAATAGTCCAATTTATGTAATAGACCCTGATCTTTGTTCAGAGTGCGTTAATGATTTTTCAGAGCCTGCCTGTATTGTTGCTTGCCCATATGAATGTATCATTCCTGATCCTGATAATGTAGAAACTATAGAAGAATTAAAACTCAAACATAGAGATAGAGAATTTTAATGGCAAAAAAAACAGCCGTTGTTGATCTTGGCTCAAACTCCATTAGAATGGTGATTTTTGAAAAAACTTCTAGATATGGTTTTTATACAACTTGCGAATACAAACGCAAAGTAAGACTTGGAGAAAATGCTTATAATAATGGCAAAATTCTCCAAGAAGAAGCCATGCAAAGAGCCGAAGATGCCTTAGCTTTTTTCAAACAATGCGCTTTAAAGCATAAGTGCAAAAAAATATTTATAGTAGGCACATCAGCCTTAAGAGATGCCCCAAATTCAAAAAATTTCATTAAAAGAATCAAAGATAATCTGTCTTTAAATATACGCTGTATAGATGGAAAAAGCGAAAGTTACTTAGGTGGTCTTGCGGCTCTAAATTTATTAAGTCCTTTTAAGGATGGAACCACTTTAGACATAGGTGGTGGTTCTAGTGAATTGTGTTTAATAAAAAATAATAGAATTATTTCTTGCATATCTCTTGATATTGGCACTGTTAGGCTAAAAGAATTGTTCTATGATACTGGAAAAATGGATTCTTTAGAAGAATTTATAAAACCAATTTTAGAACAAATTCCTAAAGAATTTTACAATCAAAACCTTATTGCAATAGGTGGAAGCTTAAGAGCAATATCTAATTCCATCATGCAAAAAAATTCCTATCCACTGAAAAATTTACATGATTTTCGCTATATGCTAGATGAAGAAAAAGGACATATTTTAAAAATTTTTAATTCAAACTTAGACTCTTTAATCAATTTTGGCATAAAAAAGGATCGTTTTGATACCATTAAAGAGGGTATATTTATTTTTTTAAAGATTGCGGAAAAAATAAAAGCCAAACAAGTTATCACGAGTGGGGTTGGAATCAGAGAAGGAGTTTATTTGCAAGATTTACTTCGTCCTAAAATCACATTTCCACCAAATTTCAATCCCAGTTTAAAATGTTTGCAAGATAAATTTTTACAATCAAAACAAAAAAATAAAACTCCACATTTTGCTCTGCAAATTTTTACAACCCTTAAAAATCTTCATAAACTTAACGATAACTATAAGCATACTTTACTAAATGCTGCCAAATTATGCCATATTGGAGAATATTTAAATTTCTATTTTGCTAATGAACACTCTGCTCATTTTGTACTAGGTGGATTAAATTATGGATTTTCGCATAAAGAAAAAGCTTTAATTGCTAGTATTATTAAGCTTAATGGAAAAAAAGTTAATCCTTATAATCTTGAACCCTATAAACAACTTTTACCCAATATTCATACCATTTCATGGCTTAATTTTATTTTGTGCTTAGCTAAAACTTTAAGCACAAATGAAGATAAGATTGATTTTGCTTTTGCAAACAATACTCTTTATATATATCAAGAAAACAAAATTCTTAATTTACCCAAAGATGAGCTCAAAAAAATTGCAAAACCAGCTACCATAGCATTAGCAATCAATCAAAAAATTTAAGATTTTTTACCTTTTTGACGCTGCTCTATAAGATTTTGAATTCTTTTTTTATTCTCTTCAAAAAAAGAATCAAAATTTTTCTCTGTTTTTTCTGTATGTTTTATTGTTTGTTCCTCTGGAATTTCAACACTTTCTAAAAGTACATTGGAATTACCTATTATCATTGTATAACGTTTATTAGCGTGATCAAAAATAACAAGTTGATTATTTTTATCTAAAAATCTTTGGAAAATCATAGTAAAATCTCTAGAAACATTGTTATTTTTATAAACCATAGTCTTTTTAAACCACCAAAGCACTATTAACAAAATAACTAAAATTAGCATTACTAAGATATAATTTGTATAATCATACCCTTCTAAACTTGTACTTTTTGGTTTAGGCATTAATTCTTGAGAATTATTCACAGTAGTTGTAGGTACAGATTCGATATTTGCTTTTCCTTGCTCTATAGCTCGTATCCTTACTCCAAATTTATCATTGATAGAGCTAAGTTCTAAATTAATATTTTGTTTGTTTTGTAGCATAATATAGGTATTATTATTTTTAGAACTAATACTAATTTTATCTACAAGTTGAGAGTTAAGTTCTTTTAATTCATCTTTAGAATACGTTAAATCACTAAAAGTTAAAAGAGTTAAATTTTTTTCTTTTTTTTGAGAAATCTTGCCATTATAGGCATTATCAAAAGAAAGCATTAAATCTACTCGATCATTTCTATCGTAGATATTAAAACTAATCAGCTCAACACTATATAAAGGTAAAATTAAAAAAAATAATACTAGCAATCTCATTTAAATTTCTTTTTTAAAGTATTGAAGCACAGTCTTAGAATCCAAAATTTCATTAATTCTTATAGCGAGATTTTTTTCATAAACCATAACCTCGCCTTTGCCAAAAATTCTTTTATTGATATAAAGCTCAACGCTTTCTCCAGCAGGCTTTTCAAGATCAATAACCGAACCTACTTCAAGTTTTAAAAGCTCCGCTACACTCATATTTGTAGTTCCAAGCTCGCTTACAAAATCTACTGTAATATCTAAGATATCTTCATAAGATTGTAAAAGCCCATGATGAATGTTAAACTCTATATCATCGCTCATTATTTGCAATATCCTATTCTAAAATAACAATTTTCAAATTTATAAGTTAAAGCTTCATCTAGAACTATTTCAGAAAAATCAACTTTTCCTAAATATTCCGGAATTCCGAGTTTATACTCGTCATCACCCTTGGCATCATTTAACAAATTTTTAGCATAACCTATAATCTGATTGGCACATTCTTTAGTTAAATCGCACCAGTCATCTTCTTTAAATTTTTCATCATTAATTAAAATTTCTGCAATTTTTTTTAAAAATTCTTTTGGAAAAAATAAATAAAAATTACATTCTCCTTCGCTTTTGCCCATGATAGGAATACTCGCTCCATAAAGTTCACCGCTTATATCTTGAGCTGCTTCAATGCGAAGTCTTAAGATATGCTCGCAAAAATGAGTGATGGAATACTCAAGAATCTTTAACATAACTACCGCCTTTATAAAAAACTTAATTTAAAATTATAGTAAATATAAAATAAAAATATGTTTTAAAATTTTATTTTTTGAAAATTTCTTCAATATCTTTCATTATTATATCCAAATTTCCTTGTTTAAAACACTTTACTATGCTAGTTCCCACAATCACTCCGTCAGCAACTTTTCTCATTCTTTTTACATCTTGATTATTTTGAATGCCAAAGCCTACAAAAATAGGCAAATTTGTAAAAGATCTGATTTCTTTTACTTTATCTTGTAAGATTGCTTCTTCGACACTTTTCGTACCTGTAATACCTATGCTTGCTAATAAATAAATAAAACCTTTAGCATGTTTTACTAACTTTTTAACCCTTTCTTTAGGGGTTGTAACACTTACAAGTGTAATTAAAGCTATATTATATCTTTCACACTCTTTAATCAAATCATCACTTTCTTCAAAACTCAATTCAGGCACAATCAAAGCACAAATCCCTAAAGATTTTGCTTTTTTCACAAATTTTTCCAAGCCATAAGAAAAAATTAAATTATAATAAACCATAAAAACCAAAGCTTTTTTAGTTTTTATCCTAGCTAAAAGCTCAAAAACACTATGAATATCCACGCCTTGATCAAGAGCTATTTTTGCCGCATCTGCAATAATCTCACCATCGGCAATAGGATCACTATAAGCAACACCAAGTTCTAAAATATCAATAGGACTTTGATCCAATCTTTGCAAAAAAGCTTCACTTGTTTGAAGATTTGGATAACCTAAAACCGTATAAGCCACATTTGCATTTTCTTTATAAAATTTTCTAAAATCAACCATAAATCACCCCTTTTTTATAATCTCTAATCATTTGCATATCTTTATCTCCCCTGCCTGAAAGATTTACTACTATCACGCTTTTCTTTTTTAAAGTTGGACAAAGTTTTTCTAAAAATGCCAAAGCATGCGAACTTTCAATCGCTGCAATAATACCTTCTTCTTTACAAAGTAATTTTAAAGCCTGCATACATTCTTCATCACTTATAGCATGATATTGCGCTCTTTTGCTTTCAAATAAAAAAGCATGCAAAGGACCAATTCCTGGATAATCAAGCCCTGCAGAAACACTATGTACAGGCAAGATATTGCCTAAATCATCTTGTAAAACCTTGGTTTTCATACCGTGAATAATGCCTGTTTTTCCCTTATTTAAAGTCGCTGCATGATAAGGCGTATCAATACCAAGCCCCCCTGCTTCAATACCTATAAGTTTAACATTTTCATCTTTGATAAAATCATAAAAAATCCCAGCTGCATTGCTTCCACCCCCAACAGCTGCGATAATATAATCTACTTTTTTATTGAGTTTTTGAAGTTGCATTTTGCATTCTTTTCCTATAATACTTTGAAAATGCATTACCATTTTAGGATAAGGATAAGGACCTACCGCACTTCCAACCACATAAAAAATATTTTTAATATCTCCAACCCAAGCTTGAATAGCCGCAGTAGTAGCTTCTTTTAGAGTTTTAAGCCCACTTTGTACTGCATGAATTTTAGCACCCAAAAGCTCCATTTTATAAACATTTAAAGCCTGTCTTTGCACATCGGTTGCCCCCATATAAATTTCACATTCAAGTCCTAAAAGTGCTGCTGCAGTGGCTGTTGCAAGCCCGTGTTGACCTGCTCCTGTTTCTGCTATGATTTTTTTCTTTCCCATTTTTTTTGCTAAAAGGGCTTGAGCGATGGCATTATTGATTTTATGTGCTCCGGTATGATTTAAATCCTCGCGTTTTAAATAAATTTCATGCTGATATTTTTTGCTTAAATTTCTAGCAAAATAAAGTGGAGTAGGACGCCCTACATAAGTTTTTAAAAGCTCGTTTAATTCTTTTTTAAAGAGTTTATCTTTAGAAAATTTCAAAAAAGCACCTTCTAGCTCATTTAAAGCAAACATTGCACTTTCAGGCAAAAACTGCCCACCAAAATCCCCATAATACGCTTTTTTCATTTTTTCAACTCCTTTAAAATTTGTTTTATTTTGTTGATATCTTTTAAGCCTTTTTCATCTTCAAGTTTTGAATTAAGATCTAAAATTTTAGCTCCCGTTTTTACAGCCTTATGAACATTATCCAAACCTATGCCTCCGGCTAATATAAAATCTTTAGTATAAGAACCTAATAAAGTCCAATCAAAACTTATTCCATTACCGCCCTTTAAAATTCCCTTAGCATCAAAAAGTACTAAATTAGCAAAAATTTCACTTTTTAAATCTAAACTATTTTCCACACTAATCACCTGCCAAACAAAAACATTTTGCACCTTTAAAATTTCAAATTCTTCTTTGGTAATAGTGCGATAAATTTGTATCCCATCAAGCTTAGCTTCTTTAATACATCTTAAAATTTGTTCCAAATTTTCATCTACAAAAACACCGACAACTTTTTTATCTTTTTCATGAAAAATTGCACTTAAATTTCTTGCTTGTTCTAAACTCACTCTTCTTGGACTTTTAGCAAAAATAAGTCCAAAAAAATCAATATTTAAAAAAGCTAAATCTTTGGCATTTTTTTCATCTTTAATACCACAAATTTTAAGCTTTAGCATAAGCTTGATACTCCTTAAAATATTCTATAACCTTACCTGAATAAATGGCTTCTAAAATCATATCTTTAGCCACTAAAGGCGAACTTGCTTTATTGGCTGTATAAAGTGCAAACATAGCATTTAAAACTACCAAATCAAATTTTGCCCCTTGCATTCTACCGCTTAAAATATCTTTTAAATCTTTAGCGTTGTCATATGCACTAGATCCTATGATTTCACTATGAAAAGCTCTTTTAAAACCAAATTGTTCAGGACAGATAGAATACTCTAAAATTTCTCCTTCACAAAGCTCATAAATTTTACTTTCATCGCAAATACTAAGCTCATCCATACCATCATTTCCTCTTACCACTAAAGCTTTTTTGCGTCCTAAATTTTTTAAAACCTCTATCAAAAGCCTATGCACAGGTGCGTGATAATTTCCCATAAGTTGATATTTTAACTTTAAATTAGGGTGCAATAAAGGACCTAAAACATTAAAAACCGTTCTTACTCCAAGTCTTGATCTGATCTCTTTAAGTTCTCCTACTAAAGGATGAAAAAATGGAGCATGTAAAAAACTAAGCCCTTGATTATTTAGTTGTTTTAAAACTGATTCTAAAGTGTTTGGAGTAGTTATATTTAAAGCTTCTAACACATCTGTACTTCCGCTAGAACTTGAAATGGCACGATTTCCGTGTTTGGCTACTTTTACTCCTAAAGCTGCTAAAATAAAAGCACTAGTCGTAGAAACATTGATACTTTTAAAACCATCTCCACCTGTTCCACAAATATCAATCATCTCACTCTCATCACTAAAAGTTTGAGAATATCTTAAAATTTGTCTTACAAAAGCACTTAAAGATTTTTCATTTAAGGACTTTTCAGTGATTAAAATCAACAAAGCCACTACTTGTAAAATTTCATAATCTTTAGACATAATAATCTTACAAATTTGCTCAAAATCATCGCTTTGTAAAAAATGATTTTCACTCATTTTTTGCAAATAAAAACTTAAAGGATTTTCTTGTTTTTGTGGTTTTTTTATATCTTGTTTTAAAAAATTAGAAAAAAGTTGCAAGCCATATTCACTAAAATAGCTTTCAGGATGAAATTGCACACCATAATAAGGTAAATTTTTATGTCCCAAAGCCATAATCACACCCTTTTCATCAAGGGCTAAAATTTCAAGCTCATCACTAAGCTGTTTAACCTCTAAAGAATGATAACGCATTACACTAAAATTTGAAGGCAAATTAGAAAATAATTCATTTTCCCTGCACTGTTTTATCAAAGAATTTTTTGCATGCATAGGCTCTTGCATCTTAACCACTAAAGAATCAAAAGCTAAAGCTAAAGCTTGATGTCCTAAGCAAATGCCCAAAACAGGGATATTAAGCCTTGCTTTAAAAATTTCAAGACAAATCCCACTTTGACTTGGATGCTTTGGACCAGGACTTAAAATAATATGAGTAGGATTTAAATTTTTAATTTCACTCAGAGAAATTGCATCATTTCTTCTTACTAAAATTTCATCATTGCTGAGTTGCTCTAACATGCTTTTAACATTAAAAACAAAAGAATCATAATTATCAATTAAAAGTATCATTGATTTTCCTTTTTTAAATTTTCAAAAGCTACCAAAAGCGCCTTGCGTTTAGCACAAATTTCTGCATATTCTTTTTGACTCTCACTTTGCAAAACAATACCCGCCCCACTTGCCAAATAAGCCTTATCTTGAGTAAAAAAAGCGCAACGGATTAAAATCGCTAAAGTTATGTCTTCGTTAAAATTTAAAAATCCTACCGCACCACCATAAATTCCACGATCGCAATCTTCAAGCTCGCTAGTGATCTCTAAAGCTCTTATTTTAGGAGCTCCGCTTAAAGTTCCCGCTGGAAAAACTGCTTCAATCACATCAAAAATACTCGCATCTTCTTTCATATTGGCATACACTTCACTCACTATGTGCATTACAAATTTATTTTTAATAATAGAAAAAAGATTTTCCACTCTTGTTTGAGTGCCAAATTTAGAAGCATCATTTCTTGCTAAATCTACAAGCATCTTATGTTCACTAAGTTCTTTTTCATCGCTTAAAAGATCTTTTTCTAAAGCTAAAAGATCACAGTTATTTTCCAAATTTCTAGTTCCAGCAATAGGGGCTAAATAAATCTCTCTTTTTTTAATTTTCAATAAAAACTCTGGAGAAGAACCCAAAACAACACCATATTTACTTGGAAAATAAAACATATAAGCGCTTGGATTTAAAGCACTTAAACTCTCATAATAATCAAAAGCATTTACTTGATGTTTGATACAAAGTTGCTTACTTAAGACCACTTGAAAAATATCTCCACTTAAAAGATATTCTTTGGCTTTTTCGCACATTTTTAAAAAATCATTTTTTTCATCTTCTAAAGAATTTAAAATTTCAAAATCATTTTTTTGTTTCTTTTTCATTGGTTCAATATCATCTTTTAAATATTCAAAATATTTTGAAGCACCAAATTTAAAAAACATCTTGCTATTTTTCTCATAAATCAAATAAGCCTTAGCATTGGCAAATAAAAATAAAGGAAAATCATAATTTTTCTTAGAAGAAAGTGGAATTTTTTCAAACAAAGATACAAAATTTGCACTAAAAACTCCAAAAAATCCAGCAAAGTCGCAAATTTTATTCTTGCTTAAAGCTTCATAATATTTTGCCTTAAACTCGCTAAAGGATAATTCATTAGCATCTAAATAATCACAATCAATCCCTATAATTACCTTAGTCAAATCCTCTGCAAAATAAGAATTTTCAAATTTTTCAAGGATTTGTCTGTAATAAAAATTTACATTTTTAACAAACATAATAAACCTTTTTTTAAAAAATAAATTAAAATAATATTAAAGAAAAAATTTAGATAAAAAGAAGTTTAGAAACGCCAAGAGCGAAGAGTATGTGTAAGTTTTAAAATCAAAGAATTACTAAAAAAACCATTTTCACTCATCTTTTACCTTTCTTATAAAATATTTCAAAAATTAAGACTTTTATGAAAATTTTTAAAGTCTAAATTAATTTTAATCAATAAATATAAATTTTGCTTTAAATTTAAAATAAATATTATAAAATCTTTATATTTTATAATATTTTGAAACATTTTTACGATGCTTAAAGTTACCAAAAAATATTCTATTGTTATAAAAAAACTAAGATAATACTTAGCTTAATAAGATAAAATTATTCCGTATTTGAAATATTTAATATTTTTTAGGAAAAGCTATGGAAATCACAGATTTACCTTATCTAATCATAGGAATCATTTCAGGTATTGCTTCTGGACTTTTTGGCATTGGTGGAGGTATGATTATCGTTCCTTCTATGTTCGCACTTGGAGCAAGTGCTCACCATGCTATCGGAATTTCAGTATTGCAAATGATTTTTGCAGCAGTTTTTGGCTCTTATATTAATTATAAGAAAAAAAATCTAAATCTTAAAGATGGTATTATGATAGGTTTTGGAGGGCTCATAGGAGCAAGCTTTAGCGGAATGCTTTTAAAAGCTTTAAGTGATGTAGCTCTTACTAGCGTATTTTTGGCGGTAAGTTGTATATTTTTTATCAAATATGCTTTTGGAATTAAAGAAAACATTGTGCAAAATCAAAGAAGCGTTTGGGTAAAGAATGTCATTTTATTTATTGCTGGAGCTTTTACTGGTATTTTTGCTATTTCTTTGGGAATTGGTGGCGGACTTTTAATTGCTCCGATTTTAGCTTATTTTTTAGGCTATGATAGTAAAAAAGTTGTTTCCTTATCCTTGTTTTTTGTTATTTTTGCTTCAGTCTCTGGTATTATATCTTTTTCAAATTCTGGAGTTATAGACTCTGAAGTTATTCATAAAGGAATACTAGTAGGTATAGCTTCTATGGTTGGAGTTTTTATAGGAATTAAAATCATAGAAAAAATGCATATTTCAGCTCATAGAAAAATTTTACTTTGCGTATATGCCTTATCAATACTTGGAACCACCCACTCTTTGCTTAATAAGCTAAATTTTATAAATTTTTAACTTGGATTTATCCAAGTTCTTTTAATATTATTATGCTAAAATCTTAAATTTATTTAATGTTTAGGAAAGACTATGAACGATACCATAAAAATCATTGGCGCAAGAGAAAATAACCTAAAAAATATCCACCTTGAAATTCCCAAAAACAAACTCATTGTTTTTACAGGACTGAGCGGAAGTGGAAAATCAACCCTTGCTTTTGGAACTCTTTATGCTGAAGGACAACGCCGTTATATAGAAAGTTTAAGTGCTTACGCCAGACAATTTTTAGATAAGGTAGGCAAACCTGATGTCGATAAAATCGAAGGTTTAACTCCAGCCATTGCCATAGATCAAAAAACTACTTCTAAAAATCCACGCTCTACTGTAGGAACCATCACTGAAATTTATGATTATCTAAGACTTTTATACGCAAGAGTTGGCATTCAACATTGTCATCGATGTGGACAAAAAATTTCATCTATGAGTGTAAGTGATATAGTCAGTGAAATTTTAAAATTTCCAAAAGGTGCAAAAATCATCATCTACTCCCCACTCATACGAGAAAAAAAAGGAACTTATGCAGATTTGCTTGAAAATTTACGCAACAAAGGCTATGTAAGAGCTCAAATTGATGGAGTTTTGGTAAGACTTGATGAAGAAATTGAACTAGCCAAAACCAAAAAACACACCATTAAACTTGTCATAGATAGACTTGAAATTCAAGAAGATTTACTTTCTCGTCTTGCAAGCGATATAGAAAAAGGTTTACAGGAAAGCTTTGGAGAAATAGAAATAGAAGTTTTAAATCATGAGGAAATAAACCTTAATAAACACTATCATTTTAGCGAGCATTCAGCTTGTTTTGATTGTAAAATTTCCTTTGTTCCACTTGAGCCTTTAAGCTTTTCTTTTAATTCTCCAAAAGGAGCATGTGAAGCTTGCGATGGACTTGGAATTCGTTATACTTTAGATATGAAAAAAATCATCGATGAAAATTTAAGTCTCGAAAACGGTGCTGTTAAAATCATGTATGGTTTTAATAAAAGTTATTATTATAAATTCCTAATCGCCTTTTGCGAACAAAATGAAATTCCTATCAAAATACCTTTTATGCAATTAAACGAAGTACAAAAACGTCTTGTATTGTATGGTAATGCCAAAACTATAGAATTTCTTTGGAAAAGAAATCGCCTAAAACGCACTTTTGAAGGCGTGGTTAAAATGGCTTATGAAATGCTAAAAGATGAAAAAGATTTAGCCGAATATATGAGTGAAAAAATTTGTAAAGACTGCGGTGGGCATCGTTTAAAACCTGAAAGTTTAGCCGTGAAAGTAGCAAAAAAAAGCTTGGGTGAAATTTTAGATATGAGCATAGAAGATAGTACGGCCTTTTTTGCAGATGAGAAAAATTTTTCTTATTTAAGCGAGCAACAAAAACTTATTTCTAAACCTATCCTAAAAGAAATCAACGAAAGATTGTTTTTCTTGTATGATGTGGGGCTAGGTTATCTTTCTTTAGGGCGCGATGCAAGAACGATTAGTGGGGGTGAAGCACAAAGAATCCGCATAGCTTCACAAATTGGCAGTGGTTTAAGCGGAGTGATGTATGTCTTAGATGAGCCTAGCATAGGACTTCATGAAAGAGATACTGCAAAACTGATTAAAACTTTAAGAAATTTACAACAAAAGGGCAATACCCTAATTGTCGTAGAGCATGATAAAATGACCATAGAAGAAGCAGATTTTATTGTAGATATTGGTCCAAAAGCAGGAAAATTTGGGGGTGAGGTTGTATTTAGTGGAACTTATAAAGAACTTTTAAAAAGCAAAAGCGAAACTGCACTTTATATGAATGGTAAAAAACAAATTTCACAACTTCAAAACAGAACACAGAAAGAATGGCTTGAGCTTAAAAATGTAAATATTAACAATATCCAAGATTTAAGCGTAAAATTTCCTTTGCAAAATTTAGTCGCTATAACAGGAGTTTCAGGTTCTGGAAAAAGCTCTTTGATACTTCAAACCCTACTTCCTTTTGCACAAGAGGAATTAAACCGTGCGAAAAAAGTTAAAAAACTTGGCGGAGTACAAATAGAAGGACTTGAAAAACTTGATAAAGTCATTTATCTTGATCAAAGCCCAATTGGGCGCACACCACGTTCAAATCCTGCCACCTATACAGGTGCTATGGATGAAATCAGAAATCTTTTTGCCGCCACTAAAGAAGCCAAAATGCGTGGTTATAAAGCCGGACGCTTTTCTTTTAATGTCAAGGGTGGAAGATGTGAGAAATGTAGCGGAGATGGAGAAATCAAAATAGAAATGCATTTTTTACCTGATGTTATGGTAGTTTGTGATACTTGCGGGGGCAAACGCTACAATGATGCCACGCTAGAAATCAAATATAAAGGCAAAAATATCAGTGAAATTTTAAATATGAGTGTTTTAGAAGCGAGTGAATTTTTTACAGCCGTTCCTAAAATCAAACAAAAATTAGATACTCTAGTAAAAGTGGGTTTAGATTATCTAACTCTAGGACAAAATGCCACCACCTTAAGTGGAGGTGAAGCACAAAGAATCAAACTTGCTAAAGAACTAAGCCGTAGCGATACAGGAAAAACGCTTTATATACTTGATGAACCTACAACAGGACTGCATTTTGAAGATGTCAATAAACTCATCTTAGTTTTACAACATTTGGTTGATCTTAAAAATTCTGTTTTTGTGATAGAACATAATTTAGATGTGATTAAAAATGCTGATTATATCATCGATATGGGGCCTGAAGGCGGAGTTAAAGGTGGAAAAGTTATAAGCACAGGAAGCGTGGAAAAAGTCGCTAAAGAACACAAAAAAACCCGTTCTTACACAGGATATTATCTAGACTTAGAGCTTAAAAATACACAAAAATCATAATTTTATGTTTGATTTTTTATATAATGATATTAGCTATTTGGGGCTTTTCATGGTGTGTTTTCTTTCAAGCACACTATTACCCTTAGCAAGTGAAGCCTTTGTTTTAGGCTTTATAAAACTTGATTTTAATCCGAATTTGGTACTTATCGTAGCCACTTTGGGTAATACCTTAGGAAGTTTAAGTACTTATGCTTTAGCGTATTTTGGAAAAGAAAAAATTTTAGAAAAATACTTTAGCAAATCCTTGAAAAAATTAGAAAATTTCAATGCTAATTTTGCTAAATTTGGAAGTATATTTGCTTTTTTTACTTTTTTACCTTTAGTGGGAGATCTTTTTGCCTTGGGACTTGGTTTTGCGAAATATTCTTTTTTAAAAACTATATTTTTTATCTTACTTGGAAAATTAAGTCGTTATACTTTCATAATTTTCATAGCAAACTCCTTTTAAAAGCCTCTCTTTTATAAGTTTTAAAAGCCTTGCATTATCTACATTTTTTAAAATTTTAACACAATTTTTAGTGCTTAAATCCACCCCCATACTCATTTTTGGTTCTCTAAAACAACGCCAACTCATACCTCTTGCCAAAGAACTATCGCAAATAACATCAGCATAACACTCATCAAAATCTGCAATACTAGAATCTAATGCGCAAGCTATCGTTAAAGCATCATGTATCCAAGTTCCCTTTGTACCACGTGTTTTAGAGGCATAATCAATCCAAACACCTAAAGTTTCAACGATAAAATCACATAAAATATTCTTACCTTGCAACTCTTTTAAATCCTCGTGTGTTAATAAAGTCTGCATGGTTGCATTATAAGGTATGAGTGTAATTTTAGCTCTTGAATTTAGCACTATACTAGCCGCCTCAGGATCAAAACCAAAATTTGTATCTTTAGTGTAATAAGGCATATCAAAACTGCCGCCCATAATAAAAAGCTCTTTAAGATTTATATCAAAATCTTTAAAAATTTTCATAGTCATAGCGATATTTGTCAAAGGTCCTATCGCACAAATAGAAATTTCTTTAGGATTTTTACTCACCAACTCACCCATTTTAAAAATCGCATCAGGATTTATATTTTCTAAAATTTCAGGACTTTTTATATTTTCCCAAAGATATTCAAGTTTAAAATTTTTAACACTTTCATCAAGTCTTTGACGCCAAGCTTTACTTGGTTCTTTTAGGGCTTCATTCGCTCCCAAATAAACGGGGATATTTAAATTTAAACGTTGAAATAAATCCTTAGCCACACTATAGGCAACAAGGCTTGGAACATTACCGCAAACTGTGCTTAGCATTTCAAGTTTGATTTCTTTAGATGACAAAATCAAAGCAAGTGCTAAACCATCATCAGTATTTGCTCCTGCAATAGCATTGCCTATGTCCGTGTCTAAGATAAGTCTCATATCGCATCTTCTATTTTATTTAAATCTCTACCTCTAGTTTCTGGCGCAAAAAATGTAGTCACAAAACCTATACCTGCAGTTAATACAAAATATGTCGCGATAGGCCACCAAGAGCCATAATATGCAAGCAAAGCAGAAGCCACCATAGGCGCTGTTCCTCCTGAAAGAATAGAACCTAGCTCCTTAGCAAAAGCCATTTTTGTATAACGGTTTTTTACCCCAAAAAGCTCCACACCCCAAGCCGCTTGCACACCAAAAATCCCTAAAGATGCTAAAGACATACCTACAATAATAGTTAAAATCACAATAATTTCATTTTTACTATCTAAAAGCATAAAAGCAGGAAAAGCATAAATCATTAAAAGCAAACAAAACATTCTATAAGTAATACATCTTCCAAATTTATCACTTAAATAACCCGCCAAAGGAATAACTAAAAACCCTACCAATGAAGCTATCATTACCGCTGTAGTAGCTACTGATTTGTCTAAAAGTAAAATTTTAGTCACATAACCTACAATAAAACCTTGCGCAAGATAAGAAGGTCCATTTTCGCCTATTCTTAAGCCCACCATAGTCCAAAAAGCACGACTTCTTTGCCAAAAACTTCTTTCATCTTTTTTCATATGCTTTTCGTTATTAAGACGCAATTTCATCATTTCATTTTTTTGCTTTTCAAAAACAGGGGTTTCTTTGACATGAAAACGAATATATACAGCAAAAAGAGCGATTAAAATACTTCCCATAAAAGGAACTCTCCAGCCCCATTCTTTAAAACTTGCTTCATCCATTTGTACCATCAAAAGCCATACAAAAGACGCAAGCAAAGTTCCACTATTTGATCCTAAAGCAATCACAGAAGAAACAAGCCCTCTTCTCTTGCTAGGAGCATATTCTGCTAGCATAACTGTTCCACCTGAAAGTTCAGCTCCTGCGCCAAAACCCTGCATAAAACGTAATGCAACCAAACAAATAGGCGCCCAAACACCAATCACTGCATAACTTGGGATAAAACCTATCAGAGTAGTTGAAATTCCCATTAAAGCTATTGTAGCCATCATAACATTTTTTCTTCCGTGTTTATCACCTAAATGACCAAAAAACAAAGCCCCAATAGGTCTTGCAATAAAACCTATGCCATAAGTTACAAAACTAAGCAAAAGTGCAATTACTGGAGTTTGCTCAGGAAAAAATACTTCTGAAAAAATTGTTGCAGCTGCTAAACCATAAAGTGCAAAATCTGCATATTCCATAGCAGTTCCCAACCAGCAAGAAAAAACTGCCTTTTTAAAAACTTTTCTACCTTCAGGTGTGTTAAAATTCTTATCTGCAATTCCATCAATTTGCTGATTTGTCATTACATTTTCCTTACATTATTCATATAAAATTTTTACTCTACTCGATATTATGACTAAAAATTGAAGTATTTTCGCTTAAATATCTTTAAATTTCGAGACATTTTAAGCAAAATTTTGAAATAATATAACCAAAAAATATATTTTATCAAAAGAAGAAATTATTATGAAAACTTTAACTATTGTTGATACTTTTGGATTTTTTTTCAGACTTTACTACGCATTAAAAGGTTTTAAAAATTCACAAGGACAAGCTAGTGGAATGATTAGCGGTTTTGCAAATTTTATTTATAGCTTAAAAAATGAATATAAAAGTGATTATATTGTTTTTGCATTAGATTCCAAAGGAAAAACTTTTCGTAGCGAAATTGATCCAAACTATAAACAAAATCGCACTCCACCGCCACCTGAACTTCTAGAACAAATTCCAATTTGCATAAAGATGATAGAAAAAATGGGTTTCATAAGCGTTTCTCAAGAAGGTTATGAAGCTGATGATATCATTGCTTCTTTTGTAAAAACTTGTGAAAATAGAGATATTTTTGTACGTATTATCACTCAAGATAAAGATCTTTATCAACTCATAAAAGATGGTAAAACAAGCATTTACAGTCCTATTTCTAAAAACGACTATGATGAAGCAGCGTGTTTAGAAAAATACGGAGTAAAACCTAATCAAATCAGAGATTTTTTAGCTCTTTGTGGGGATAGTTCTGATAATATTCCAGGCGTTAAAGGTATAGGTGCAAAAGGAGCTAAAACCTTGCTTGATGAGTTTGGTAGCATAGAGGGAATTTATGAAAATTTAACCCTAGTACGTAACGAAAGAAGTCGTAACTTGCTTTTAGAGGGTAAGGAAAATGCATTTTTAAGCAAAAAATTAGCTTCTTTGTATGACAATTTAGAAGTACAAAATCTCATAGAAAAAGCCACTTATCCTGATGAAGAACCTCTTTTAAAAATACTTGAAATTTTAGAACATTACGAACTTAATACTTTGCTTAAAAAACTGCGTCAAAATCCTGATAATAAAGATAAAAATTTAGGTTTTAAAGCCACTTTAGTACAAGATGAAAACAAACTTTTTGAAATTTTAAATACCCTTGATAAAGAAAGTATTATTGCTTTTGATACCGAAACCACAGGACTTGATACTAAAGAAGCAAAAATTGTTGGTTTTAGTTTTTGCATGAATGAAAATGAAGCCTTTTACGTGCCTTTAACTCATAATTATCTTGGAGTAGGTGAGCAAATCTCATTGCAAAGTGCCAAAAAAGCTATAGAAGTAATCTTTAATCATTTTGTTATAGGGCACAATCTCAAATATGATTTTAAAATCATTCAAAACAATTTTGACTTAAATTTACCTCAAAAATACGCAGATACAATGATTTTGGCATGGCTTAAAAATCCTTCTTTAAGAGTAAATATGGATGATTTAGCCTTAAGACTTTTTAATTACGAAACCTTGCATTTTGAAAGCCTTGTTAAAAAAGGAGAAAATTTTGCAAGTGTAGAACTTGAAAAAGCTTGTAAATACGCTGCAGAAGATGCTTATATCACTTTAAGATTTTATCTTTATTTTTTAAAAAATCTTGAAACTCCTTTATTAGAACTTGCTAAAAACTGCGAATTTGATTTCATTAAAATCATTATGATGATGGAAGAAAATGGCATAAAGCTTGATACAAATGCACTTGAAATCCTTATGAAAAAATTTGAAAATGAAATCAAAAATTTAAGTGAAGAAATTTATACTCTTTGCGAGGATAGATTTAATCTAAATTCACCTAAACAAATGGGTGATATACTTTTTGAAAAACTCAAACTCCCAAGCGGAAAAAAAGGAAAAACAGGATATTCTACCGATGAAAAAGTTTTAAATATACTTTTAGATAAACATCCTGTAATTGCTAAAATTTTAGATTATAGAGAACTTGCCAAACTTTATTCCACTTATTGCGAACCTTTGTTAAAACTAGCGTTAAAAGATAAAAATTCACGCATTTATTCAAGTTTTTTACAAACTGGAACCGCTACAGGACGTCTTTCATCTAAGGATCCAAATTTGCAAAACATCCCTGCACACGGACAATATGCAAAAGATTATAAATCTTGCTTTGTAGCTAAAGATGGATTTAGTTTTATCTCTCTTGATTATTCTCAAATCGAACTTAGAATACTTGCACATTTTAGCGAAGATGAAAAACTTTTAAATGCTTTTGCCAATGATGAAGATATACACGCAAGAACAGCAATAATGATTTTTGGTGAAAGCAATTATGAAACCAGAAGTGTTGCAAAAAGTATAAATTTTGGACTTATTTATGGTATGGGTTATAAAACCTTAAGTCAAAATTTAAAAATAGAAGCTAATTTAGCCAAATCTTACATAGAAAAATATTTTGAAAATTTTACTAGCATTAAGAAATATTTTGAAAAAGTTAAAAACGAAGCTAAACAAAATGGTTTTATTGTTACTTTAAGCGGTCGCAAGCGTTATTTTGATTTTGAAAACGCAAAACCTATGCAAATTGCCATGTATGAAAGAGAAAGCATTAATTCAATCTTGCAAGGCTCAGCAGCAGATGTAATCAAGCTTGCAATGCTAGAAATCAATAAAGAATTAAATGAAGATAAAAAGCTTATTTTACAAATTCATGATGAATTAATTTTTGAAGTAAAAGACGATTTGTGTGAAAATTTTGTAAAAAAAACTAGAGATATTATGGAAAATATAGTAAAATTAAAAGTAAAATTAAAAACAAGTTCAAGTATCGCCAAAAATTGGGGCGATTTAAAATAATCAAGGAGATAATTAATGGATCTTTCAACCATATTAGGAATGGTGCTTGCAGTTACTAGTATTTCGGTAGGAGATATACTAGAGGGAGGCAATCCTTTGCATGTTGTGCATCTTTCTTCCTTTCTCATAGTTATGCCAACAGCTGCATTTTGCGCAATGACTTCTACGCATAAAAAAATTGTAAAAGCGGCCTACAAAGAACTCAAAGTTGTTTTTAAAGGTTCTGGAGTAAATTTACCCGAAAGGATAGCCCAGTTAATAGAATTTGCTATTATTGCAAGACGAGATGGTCTTTTAGCGTTAGAATCAAGAACCAGTGAGATTGAAAATGAATTTTTAAAAAATGCTATGATGATGCTTGTAGATGGTAAAAGCTTTGAAGAAATTCACGAAAGCATGGAAATACAAACCGAACAACTTGAAGAGCATTATAAAGAATGCGCAGAATATTGGATAGTATTTGGAGAAACTTGCCCTACCATGGGGCTTGTTGGAGCGGTTTTTGGTCTTATTCTAGCTCTTAAATTGCTAGACAATCCTCAAGCAATGGCAGCGGGTATTTCAGGTGCTTTCACAGCTACAGTTACGGGAATTTTTGGCGCTTATGCACTTTTTGCTCCTTGGGGGAAAAAATTAAAAGCTAATGGAATGGATCTTGTAAAAGAGCAAATTGTTATTACTGAAGCTATAAAAGGAATTGCAGAAGGTGCTAATCCTAGAGATTTAGAAGCTAAACTTTTTAACTTCTTAAGTCACGATGATCCAAGAATTTCACAATTTGACAAAGGTTAAAAATGGCTAAAAAACATAAATGCCCAGAATGTCCAGCAGGTGAAAAATGGGCTGTGCCTTATGCAGACTTTCTAAGTTTGCTTTTGGCACTTTTTATTGCTCTTTGGGCAATTTCTAAAACAAACCCTGCTAAAGTAGAGGCTTTAAAAACTGAATTTGTTAAAATCTTTGATTACACCTCTACTCAAACAGTCAAAGAAGAGAGTAAAACCCAAGAAAAATATAAAGGCGCAGCAAAAGAAGAAAGCGATGAACTCAAATCGTTAAAACAAATGACTATGACACAGCAAGAAACTATCAAACGTCTTCAAGCAGCTCTAGATCAAAGCGATAATCAGGTTGCTCTTAACCTTCCATCTAAAGTTGAATTTGAAAGAGGTAGTGCTCAAATCGTTTCAGCTGATATACAAGATTATTTAAAACGTATGGCTGAGCTAACAACATATTTGCCACCTCAAGCAAAAATAGAAATTAGAGGCTATACAGACAATAGCGACTCTATTATAAGAAGTTATGAACTCGCCTACCAAAGAGCGGAAAATGTATTAAAATATTTTATAGAAGGTGGAGCAAATTTGAAAAATATTAGCATTAAAAGCTACGGGCTTAATAATCCTATCAATGGAAATCCACAAACTCTAGAAAATAATAGAGTAGAAATATATTTTAAAGTCGATACAGCAGATACAAGTACTCAAAAATCGGTTCTTGAGCTTATTAACAAAATAGGAACTAAAGCACCTTAAAAGTTTTAGTTTCCTTTTTTTACTTGACCAGCTAAACGACTCTTATTATTTGTATTATAAACAAATCCTAGCACCTCAGCTACAGCTTTAAACATTTCCCTAGGAATAAGATCATTAACATCACAAGCTTTATAAAGCTCTCTTGCTAAAGGAGGATTTTCATAAACTACAACATTATTTTCATAGGCTACTTGTTTTATGCGAAGAGCGAGAAAATCCACTCCTTTGGCAACAACCCTAGGGGCTTGTTCTTTACCTGTATCATAACGAATAGCTACGGCATAATGCGTTGGGTTTGTGATCACCACATCCGCACCTGCAACATCTTGAACCATACGACGACGCGCAGCTTCCATTTGAAGTCTACGAATTCTACCTTTAACCTGAGGATCTCCTTCCATTTGTTTATACTCATCTTTTATTTCTTGTTTGCTCATACGCAAACCTTTAAAATACTGAAAACGCACCAAAAAAACATCTAAAACAGCAATAATTAAAAAAGCAACTATAACAATAGCTGCTAAAACAATAGCTCTGTCTCTTAGCCAAGTAAGCTGTGCAACCATAGTATAAAGCTCAACTCTTGGAAGCTCTTGCATAAATTTAAGTAAAACTATAAAAGCTATAGTAAAAACAATACCCACTTTTAAAATAATTTTTATACTTTCAACAATTTTTTTCAATGAAAAAAGGTTTTTTAAACCTTTTAGAGGATTGATTTTTCCTAAATTTGGCATAATAGGTTTAGTTGTAAAAATAAAACCAAATTGCATAATATTTCCCAAAACCCCAGCAATCATAATACTTAAAACAATAGGTGCAAGAATAATTAAAACCTCAAAAATGCTTTTAATCATAATGGCTTGAATAATACGCAAATCAAATTCAACACCAATAAAACTTTGATAGTATCTATATAAATTTACAATTCTCTCGCCCATAAAACTCATCATAAATAAAGTTATAGTTACTCCAATTATCAAAGTTACAATAGCTGCCGCATCTTGAGACTTTGGAACATTACCTTCTTTACGCGCATCTTCTATCTTTTTGGACGTGGGTTCTTCTGTTTTTTCTTGATCTTCGCCTGCCATATTTTAGCCTAAATAAAAATTTTAATATGTGTGTAAAATTATAGTAGAAAATTTATGAATTTCAATTAAAGAATAAAAATGAAGAAAAAGCCTCGTAAAGAGGCTTTATACTAAGAAATTAAAGTTTAGCTTCGTTTTTGCCAAGATATTCAGCCACGCCTTTAGGGTTAGCTTTCATACCTTCATCGCCCTTATTCCATCCTGCAGGACAAACTTCACCATGCTCATTTGTAAAAAGCATAGTATCAACCATTCTTAACATTTCATCTATATTTCTACCTAGTGGTAAATCATTAACCACAGCATGGCGAACTGTTCCATCAGCATCAAGCAAGAACGAACCACGAAGGGCAACTGCTTCTGCATAAAGTACATCAAAATTTCTAGCAATCTGCTTAGTTAAATCAGCAACAAGTGGGAATTTAACCTGACCAATACCACCTTGATTTACTGGAGTATTTTTCCAAGCAAAATGTGAAAATTCATTATCTCCTGAAATTCCAATTACTTCAATACCGCGGTTTTTAAATTCTTGATATCTTTTGTCAAAAGCTATAATTTCTGAAGGACAAACAAAAGTAAAATCTTTTGGATAAAAGAATACTACCGCTCCTTTTGGACCTATGTTTTTATAAAGATTAAAATCTTGAACAATTTCATTGTTTCCTAATACCGCTGGAGCAGTAAAATCTAAAGCTTTTTTAGTAACTATCATATTTTCTCCTAAATAATAAATTTTATTGATAACGAAATTATATCGTTTAAATCTTTATTTTTTTTTAAATATCTAAGATAATATTAAAAATTTAAAAAAGTTATAATTATTATCAAATAAGGTAAATTTTTGATTATCAAAATTTACTTTATTTAAGAATTTTATGCTAAAATCTTTTAAATCTTAATATTAAATAAGGAGAAAAAATGGCTGTAAAAATTACAGATATATGTATTGCTTGTGGTTCTTGTATTGATGAGTGTCCAGTGAATGCTATCGTTGATGATACTAACAATCCAGAAGGTGAAGATAGATATTATGTCTATGCAAACAAATGCGTTGAATGCGTAGGACATAATGATCAACCAGCTTGTGCTAGTGCTTGCCCAACAGATGGATGTATAGTTTGGAGTGCTGTAGAATCAGGACAACCAAGTCGTGATAATATTGGTGCTGATATGAGAAGTGGGGACACTCCAGTTTTTGCATAATTTTAAAAAATTAAAAAGCTAGAGATTCCTAGCTTTTTAATTTAATTTAACTTTCTTTAAACAAATTCAAGTATAATTTTAAGCTTTATTAAAATAAGGAGTTATTACAAAGATGGAAAAAACTTTATCTATAATTAAACCTGATGCTGTTAAAAAAGGTGTTATAGGAAAAATTTTAGATCGTTTTGAAAGCAATGGATTAAGAATCGCTGCAATGAAAAAAGTTCAACTTAGTAAAGAACAAGCTGAAAATTTTTATGCTGTTCATAAAGAAAGACCTTTTTTTAAAGACTTGGTTGAATTTATGATTAGCGGTCCTGTTGTTGTTTCTATACTAGAAGGAGAAGGTGCTGTATTGAAAAATAGAGATTTAATGGGAGCAACAAATCCTAAAGAAGCTAAAGCAGGAACAATTAGGGCTGATTTTGCTGAGAGTATTGACGCTAATGCTGTTCATGGAAGCGATAGCTTAGAAAATGCAAAAATAGAAATTGAATTTTTCTTTAAACCAAATGAAATTTGCTAAATGAAAATCCCTTTTTCTAAGATTAATACAAAGGAATATCCTTTTAAACTTAATCTTGAAAATATTATTTTTGAGGGAAATTTAGTAAAAATAAATCCTAAGCTTGTTAAAATAAATGCTATTATGCAAGGTTTTATCTATAGACCTTGTGATAGTTGTGGAACTGAGTTAGAACTTGAAATTAAAGAAAATTTAGAACTTTTTGCAAGTGATGGTATTTTTAAAGATGAAGCAAACGAATTGAGCAATACTATAGAATTTTTCGATGGACATATTGATTTAATAGAAGTTGCTATCAGCGAGCTTGAAGCTTATTTGAGTGATTATTTTTATTGCATAAATTGCAATAATTAATTAAATTTTATAAAGGAGAAAAAATGGCAGTACCAAAGAGAAGAGTGAGCAAAACTCGTGCAGCTAAACGCAGAACTCACTATAAAGTTAGTCTTCCTATGCCTATAAAAGACAAAGATGGAAGCTACAAAATGCCTCACCGTGCGAATCCAACAACTAAGGAATATTAAAATCAATGATTAACATTGCCATTGATGCAATGGGTGGTGATTTTGGAGAAAAACCCATTATAGAAGGCGTTTTAAAGGCACTAGAAACAAAACCTTTTAACGCTATCTTAGTGGGAAATTCTAAAATTCTAAAACCTTTAATACCAAAAAAATTAGAACAATATATACAATACGAAGAAGCTAGTGAAATTTTTTCGATGAATGGAAATGCCACAGATGCTTTAAAAAATAAAGAAACAACCATATACAAAGCTATTAATTTATTAAAAGAAAAAAAAGTAGATGCTGTAGTTTCAGCGGGTCATAGTGGAGCAAGTATGTCTTTGGCTACCTTAAAGCTTGGAAGACTTAAAGGTATTTCAAGACCTGCTATTGCCACTTTAATGCCAAATATCGTTAACAAAACTTTACTTTTGGATGTTGGAGCTAATACAGATTGTAAAGCTGAAAATTTATTTCAATTTGCCATAATGGGTGAAGTTTATGCTAGAGAAATCATGCAAATTCAAAAACCACGCCTTGCTTTACTTTCTAATGGTGAAGAAGAATGCAAAGGTAATGAACTTACCAAAGAAAGTCATCAGCTTATGAAAAAAATTCCAAATTTTATAGGTAATGCTGAAGGTAGAGATATTTTCAATGGTGAAATAGATGTTTTAGTCTGCGATGGTTTTGATGGAAATGTTATCTTAAAGGCTTGTGAAGGTGTGGCAACAGCTATTTTTCAACTTCTAAAAAACGAAGTAAAGCAATCTTTTATTTCTAAAATAGGTGCTTTACTTATGAAGCCATCTTTTAAAAAATTAAAAAAACACACAGATTGGCAAGAATATGGCGGAGCACCCCTTCTTGGAGTTAATGGCTGCGTGATCATAAGTCATGGAAAAAGCGATTCTAGAGCTATTAAAAATGCAATTTTTCAAGCTATAAATTTTAGCCAATCTCATATCAATAAATTTATAGAAAATGAACTTGGGAAATACAATGCTTAAAGCCAGTCTTAAAAGTATAGCTTCTTATATTCCAGAAAAAATTTTAAGCAATGCTGATCTTGAAAAAATGGTAGATACCACCGATGAATGGATCACTAGACGCACAGGTATTAAAGAAAGGCGCATTGCTAGTGAAAATGAAAATACTAGCGATTTGGGCACAAAAGCTGCATTAAAAGCCATAGAAAGAGCAAATTTAAAACCTGAAGATATTGATGCGATTCTTGTAGCTACTTTAAGTCCTGATTATTTTACTATGCCTTCAACGGCTTGTAAAATTGCTTCAAATTTAGGACTTGTAAATATTAGCGCTTTTGATATTTCAGCAGCTTGTTCTGGTTTTATCTATTTGCTTGAACAAGCTAAAGCCTTAGTAGAAAGTGGTTTGAAAAAAAATGTTTTAATCATAGGAGCTGAAAAAACAAGTTCAATTATGGATTACAATGACAGAAGTATTTGCATACTCTTTGGAGACGGTGCAGGTGCTGGAGTTGTAAGTTTGGATAATGAAAATCATATCCTTGATGTACATACTGCAAGCAATGGTAATTATGGAGATCTTTTAATGACTCAAAGATCGCAAAAATCAAGCCTATGTCAAACACTTTCTATGCAAATGAAAGGCAATGAAGTTTTTAAAATAGCAGTAAACACGCTTAGTAATGATGTTGTAGAAATTTTAGCTAAAAATAACATTTTAGCACAAGAAATTGATCTTTTTATTCCTCATCAAGCTAATCTACGCATCATTAAAGCCGTCCAAGAAAAACTCAATCTAAGCGATGAAAAATGTGTGATCACTGTACAAAAATATGGCAATACTTCAGCTGCTTCTATACCTATGGCAATGAATGATGCCTATGAAGAAGGTCGACTTAAAAAAGGAAATCTGATCTTACTAGATGCTTTTGGCGGTGGTTTTACTTGGGGATCTGCGCTTTTAAAATTTGGAGGAGAGAATTTTTAATTCTCTCTTAGCTTTCCAAAAGCTTGAATTTCTACCAAATAACCCTCTGCTAAAGCACTTCCTACACAAGCTCTAACAGGTTTAGGATAATTTTTAATCCAAGCATCATAAATTTCATTCATTGCATCAAAATCTTGCATATTAGCTAACCAGATTTGAATTTGAATCAAATCTCCTTTGTTTGCGCCTATTTTTTCAAACAAAGCATCAAGTTCTGCAAGCGCTTCTTTAGTTTGTTTTTTAATATCTCCGCTAGGTTCAAAAGCCACTTGTCCTGCAGTCTTAAAATATTTATCAAAAACAATAATTTGCGACATTCTATCGCACTCATCAAAACGCTTTATCATGCATATTTTCCTTGAAATTCTTTCATAAATTCACACAAGGTTTTTACCTGATCCAAATTAAGCGCATTATAAATACTTGCACGAATTCCTCCTAAAATTCTATGTCCTTTAAGTCCTATCATTCCAGCTTCTTCGGCTTCCTTTACAAAAAGAGGCTCTAAATCTTTATTTTTAGCAATATTAAAACTCACATTCATTAAAGATCTATCCTTTTTATCTGCATGTCCTTTATAAAATCCATTACTTAAATCAATACATTCATAAAGCATAGTAGCTTTTTGAGAATTTTTCTCATGCACTTTATCAAGCCCACCTTGATTTAAAAGCCAATCCATTTCAAGATTAAACATATAAATGGCAAAGGTTGGAGGCGTGTTAAACAAGGACTGATTCTCAGCATGAGTCAAATAATTTAACATACTAGGAATTTGTTTATTTTTAGATCTTTCTAACATATCTTTACGGATAAAAATACAACTTAAACCCGAAATTCCAGCATTTTTTTGCACTCCGCCATAAAAAAGAGCAATATTTGAAAAATCTACTTTTCTAGAAAAAAAATCACTCGATGCATCCACAATCAAAGGAGTTTTAGTTTTAGGATAATTTTGATATTGAGTGCCGTAAATAGTATTGTTAGAACAAATATAAGCATAATCAGCATTATCGCTAAATTCCACTCTAGGAATATGATCGAAATTACTTTCCTCACTACTTGCTACGGTTTTAACATTGACACCTAAAATTTGTGCTTCTTTAATCGCTTTTTTTGTCCAAACTCCTGTATTTGCATATTCACAAACCCCATTTAAAGCTAAATTCATAGGAATCATAGCAAATTGCAAACTTGCTCCACCTTGTAAAAATAATACTTCATAATCATCATTTAACTCGTAAAGTTTTTTAGCTTTCTCTTGTGCTCCAAAATGCACTTCTTCAAATACTTTTGTGCGGTGAGAAATTTCCATTATAGAATAACCCCTACCCTGATAATCACAGAGTTCTTTTTGAGCTTGCTCTAAAATTTCTAAAGGTAAAGTCGATGGCCCTGCACTGAAATTGATTTTTCTCATAATCTATCCTTATAAAATTTTTGCTTCTTTTTGAGAAGTTTGAGAACTTAAAATAACGATATCATCACTCTTAAGATCTTCTAAATTTGCTATTTTACCATTTTTTCTGATACAAATAAACTTTTTGCTTTTATTAAAAAAATTCTCATGTTGCAAATAAGCATTTTGCAATTTATCTAATTTTAATTCATTATAACGCATTTGATTTGCCAATAGATGATTTAATTGCTTTTCTATATTATGGCTTTGTTTTATTTTTTCATCTATTATTTTTGGCAAAGAATTAAATTTGAAAAATTTGCTTAAATTTAAAAGCAAATTTTCATAATTTTGTATTTTATAATTCCAAAGTTGCATTAATTTTTCTTCCATTAAATCCAAACTTTGCTCTATATCCAACTTAGAATAAAACAAAGTATCTATAGCAGCTGAAGGCGTTGGAGCTCTAAAATCTGCAACAAAATCACTAATAACATAATCAATCTCATGTCCTATGGCTGAAATAATAGGAGTTTTTGCTTTAAAAATCTCTCTTGCTAAATTTTCATCATTAAAACAAAAAAGATCTTCCCTGCTTCCTCCACCACGTGCTATAATAAGAACATCTAAATCCATATCATCGGCTTTTTTTAAAGCTTGTATAAGAGAAAAAGGAGCATTATTTCCTTGAGTTAAAGCATCAAAAATATAAATTTTTGCCAAAAAATATTCTTTTTGATGAATAAGTTTTAACATATCTTGCAAAGCAGCAGAAGTTTTTGAAGTTATAATACCTACTTTTTTAGGAAATTTTGGCAAAGATTTTTTAAAGCGTGGATCAAAAAGTCCTTCTTTTTGCAAACGCTCTTTTAAAGCCAAAAACTGTGCTTCCAAATCCCCAAAACCTGCTTTTTTCATACTAGTAGCGATAAATTGATAACGACCGCTTTCAGGATATAAACTCACACTTCCACAAAGCTCTAAAAAATCCCCCACCGCTGGTTTAAACCCGACTTTTAAATTAGCTCCTTTAAACATAGCACAAGCAATGCTTGATCTTTCATCTTTTAAATCAAAATACCAATGCCCTGAACCATGCAAAGTAATTTTTGAAATTTCTCCACTTAAAACTATATCATCAAAATGTGTTTCTAATAAAGCCTTTGCTTTAAGATTTAATTCTGTTGGTGTCATAGTTTTTTTGCTATAAACATTGAACTCACGCCAAAGCTAAAACTTTTATAATCAAGCATTTCAAAACCAGCATTTTTAAGTTCTAAGATGAATTCTTTCTTACTTAAAAATCCTTCAATAGAGTTTGGCAAATACTCATAAGCACTTTTATTTTTACTGATTATCCCACCTATACTTGGTAAAATATTTTTAAGATAAAAATCTCTACAAGCTGCTATAAATCCACCCTTTTCTCTTTTTGTAAATTCCAAAACTACCAAAATACCATCTTTTTGAAGTACTCTAGCAAATTCGCTTAAGGCTTTTTGTCTTTCTACAACATTGCGAATGCCATAACTAATACTTAAAATATCTAAACTTTGACTTTCTAAAGGTAAATTTTGCGCCCCTGCTTTTATAAATTCGACATTTGGAAATTTTTCTTTTGCAACATTTAGCATGCCACTACTTGGATCAATACCTTTAATATTTAAAATATTTTTTTCCATTTTTAAAGCACTCTCTTGCCAAATCTCTATCATATCCCCTGTGCCACAGGCAATATCAGCGATTTTTAAATCTTTTTTTAAATACAAACTCATCACTCTTTGACAAGCTTTTTTGCGCCACGCTACATCAGCTCCAAAGCTTAAAATTCTATTCGCCTTATCATAAGTAGGTGCAATTTGATTAAACATTTCTATAATTTTTTCTTGTTTTTGCATTTTTATCCTTTGTAAATTTTCAAATTTTTACTTGATTTTTTAAGCAATTTGCAAAATTTATTTTTATTATTGATTATTTTGGAAAAAATATTTTTATCCCTATCTTTGGAATATTTTTCATAAAGTTTGTTTAAATTTTTTATCTCTAAAAAATGATAAAAATATTCTAAAAATATTGCCAATTCAAAAAAACTATTTTCAAAAAGCTCTAAATCAAAATTTTTTAGTATATTTTTTCTAAATAAAATAATTTTTTTTCTAAGTTCTAACGCAACAAGTTGTTTAAAAAACCTATCTTTGCAATCGCCTTCATAAAAAGAATTTTCCTTTATGAAAAAATCAAAATCATTAAACAAATCTTGGATTTTTTCATCGCTTAAAAATAGCAATAAATCTTGATTTGAATTTTCACTTGCTAAAATATCTTGAGTTTTTTTCGTTATATCTTTAAACTTTAAAGCCAAAATATTACTCAAATTTTTATCTAAAATAGTATTCATACTTGATAAAACTATATACAAGCTTCTTGAATAAAATAAAAATTCGCATAAACTTTGCTTATCTTTTCTCTCTAAAGATAAAGTCCAATAAAATTTTAATTTTTTAAATAAATAAAATAAAAAAATTCTAAATCCATCATAAGCATTAATATAATTTGGAAAATCCAAGCTAAAATTCTGATTTTTTTCTATAATTTTAAAATATTTCTCTATATCAAAATTTTGATATTCAAAACCATATAAAACGATATGTTTAGAATTTAAATCATGATGTAATTCTTTTTGAATTTTAAAATCTTTAGGAATTTTAAATTCATTGGAACTATCCAAAGTTGGAAAAAATATTTTTAAAATACAAATTTTAGGCTCTTCATAAATATCAATATAACTTTTTAAAGAGCAAAATTTAAATTCGAAGCGTTCTTTTTTAATGCTCTTTCCTATAATCTTTTTTCGAGCTTTTTCAAATTTTTTTTTAGAAATTTTCTCTTCTTGATTCTGTTCTAAAATTGAATTATTAAATTTTGTAATTTTATAAAATTCATTGCAAAAACTTTGAAATTTAACACTATGATTTGAAGTTATTTGAGTATAAAAAGTTTCAAATTTAGAATTTCGAAAAGGTATATTATCTTTTTTTAAATTCTCTAAAAGAGTGCAATCAGATAGTAAAAAGTTTTTTTGAATTTCATAAACCATTAAAATAACCCTTAAAATATATGGGTTATTTTAACCTTATTTTGCTTAATGACACTTTTTGCAATTATCAACATAAGCACAAACAGACAGATGATTGACGAGATTGCCTATCTTTTTTTCTAAATGCTCTTGATATTCATAAAGCTTAGCATCTTTAAAACTTAAATCCTCTATACCACCACATTTGGTGCAAACAACATGAATATGTTCTTCTTCATAGATATCGTAACAAGTTTTTTGATTTAAAACATTGATTTCAACAACTAAACCTTGTTCTTGTAAAGTATTAAGATTTTTATAAACCGTCGCTAAAGAGATTGAAGGGTATTCTTTTTTAATTTCTATATATAATTCATCAATATTAGGATGCTCATGTCTTTTTAAAATTTTTAAAACACATAGTCTTTGCGGAGTAGCTTTTAACTCATGTTTTTTAAGCATTTGTAGTAATTCCATTTTATTTATTCCTTGCTTTTTTAAGTAAAAATAATAATAAAATTTTCATTAAAAGAAGTTTATATTAAATAATATTTTTTATTATTTAATGATAAAATTTTAAAACTTTCGTCAACAAACTATTGACATCTTTTTCTAGATTTTTTTCCACCTCACTTGTTTTTCCATGTTCAATAAATTTGTCTTCATATTCAAAGCTAACAACTTTTACATGCAAATCATATTTTTGTAAAAAATTATTAATTAAACTTTCTATACCGCCAATTTTAACATTTTCACTAAAAATAAACCAAATTTTACTTTTTTTAGCAAGCTCACACAAAAGCTCTTCATCTAAAGGTTTAGCAAAAATTAAATCAATCAAATTAGCATTATTATTCATTTCTTGCAAGGCTCTTAAGACTTGCCACGCTTTTGCCACACCTTGTCCATAACCTAAAAAAGCAATTTCACTATTATTTTTTACAAGCCATTGTGCCTTACCAAGTTTTATCTCACAAGGATTAAATTCTTTATCCAAAATAAAACTCCCTCTAGGATAACGCAAAGCAATAGGTCCTTGATGTAAATAAGCATACTCCATTATATTTTGCATCATTTGTTCATCTCTTGGGGCTAAAAGAGTGAAATTTGGCAAAGGAGCTAAAAAACTAAGATCAAAAACACCTTGATGCGTCTCCCCATCTTCGCCTACTATCCCTGCCCTATCCATAGCAAAAACCACATTTAAATTCATAATCGCACAATCATGGATCACTTGATCATAAGCACGCTGCAAAAAGGTGCTATATATTGCAATAAAAGGTTTAAATCCTTCTTTTGCCATAGCGGCCATAGAAGTTACTGCATGCTGTTCTGCAATAGCCACATCCCAAAAACGATTTGGATATTTTTCTATAAGCTTATCAAGACCTGTTCCACTTGGCATAGCCGCCGTAACCCCAACAATATTTTCATATTTTGAGGCTAAATCAAGCAAATTTTTAGAAAAAATTTCAGTAGCAGATTTTTTAGTATCACTTTTTTTAACACTCTCTCCACTATCTATATCAAAGGCTCCCACCCCGTGCCATTTAGCATGTTTTCCTTCAGCTAAAGCATAGCCTTTACCCTTTATGGTTTGAGCATGTATCACACAAGGCTTTTGCATAGCTTTTGCTTGTTTTAATGCAGAAATAATTTCACCTAAATTATGTCCATCAATAGGCCCTATATATTCAAGCCCTAATTCTTCAAACAAAAGCCCAGGGGTAATAAGTTTAAAACTCTCTTCAAAACGCTTGGCCATATAAGTAGCACTATCAGGCAATATATCCAACATTTTAGCAATACGCTTTTTAAAACTTTGATAAAACTGCGTTGCCATAGCCTGAGAAAGATACTTTGAAATTGCTCCAATTGGTTTTGAAATACTCATTTCATTATCATTTAAAAGTATTACGCAAGGAAATTTAGAATCACCCAATTCATTTAAAGCCTCATAGGCCATACCCGCACTTAAAGCACCATCTCCAATCAAAGCAACAGGAATACGCTTTTCACCCTTTAAAGCAATAGCCTTACAAGCACCTACTGCCAAAGAAATAGAGGTACTAGAATGCCCTGCTACAAAATAATCTCCCTCGCTAGGTTTTGTATAACCACTTAAACCATTGATTTGTCTTAAAGTATCAAATATTTCTTCTTTTCCGCTTAAAAGCTTGTGTGTATAAGACTGATGCGACACATCAAAAATAAAAGGATCTTTTTTTGCATCAAAAACCAAATGCATTGCTATACTAAGTTCTACAGCACCCAAATTTGAACTTAAATGCCCACCATTTTTACTCACAACTTGTATGATTTTTTCACGCATAGATGCTGCTAAATTTTCTAATTCTTTTAAACTTAGCTTTTCTAACTCTTCTTGAGTATGGGCAAATTTTTTACTCATTATTCACCATTTTTTTAATTTTAGTTAGACGAGAGTTAAGATTGGATTCTATATTGCCTGCGTCACTTATAATAACAACACTTCCTTTGCTAATTGCATCATCAAGACTTATTTTAATATGAGCATTCTGATCAAATTGCTCTTTTAAATACTCATAATCCTCTGCATTAACCTTAAGCTCAATTGCACTAGCACCCTTAAGCTCACCGATTAAATCTTTAGCCAAAGCATAAGCTATCTTACTTGAATTTAGTTCAAGTTCTTTTAAGATTACTTCTTTAGCGATATCTATAGCAGTATCTGCTAATTCTTTCTCATTTTTTTCTATGAAATTTTCAAGATTTTCGCAAGCATTATCAAGTTTGGCTATACTTTTTAAATACTTATCTTTAAAATCACTCAATTCCTTTTGAAATTCTTCTTTTGCTTTCTCATAACCCTCTTTGGTAAATTTTTCTTTAGCATTTTCAAGTTCTGAATTTAAGCGGTTATTAAATTCATTCTCTTGGCTTTCTATTTGCATTTGAAGTTTAATAATATTGCTTGACATTTCATCTGTTTTTTTAAGTAAATCTTCAACAAAGCTTGGTTGAAATGTTGGAATTTGAGTTTCCATAACAGCTTGTGTAGAGGCAATGACTTGATTTTCTTCGACTGGTTTTTCGTCATTTAAAGATATATTAGTATTTTCTTCATCTGGAGTTTGAGTATGTTTTTTTTCACCTGTATGATTATCAAATTCTGAAATAACTTTAAAACGATATCCTTCAACAACATGCTGATCAGAAGCCCCACCAGAAATTACATTACTACGATTAACCATCTCTCACCTACTCTATCATTTCATCCGCATCGCCTGTTTGAACAAGACCTTGTTCTGCAAGTTTTTGCACCACTTCAACAACCTTTCTTTGTGCATCTTCAACATCTTTAACACGCACAGCACCCAAAAAACCCATTTCTTCAAGAAAAGCTTCGCTTGCACGCGTAGACATATTGGCTAAGAATTTTTGCTTTAACTCTTCACTTGCACCTTTTAAACCTATCATTAAATCACGCTTATCGGCTACTTTTAAAATTTCTCTTATAGCCTGAGTGCTAAGTTTTTGTATATCATCGAAAGTAAACATAAGCTCTTTAATAGTCTCTGCTAAGCGTTCATCACTTTGTTCAATATAAGTAATGGTTGATTTGCTTGCTTTTTGACCCAAACGATTAAGCACTTCTGCTACTGCTCTTGGGCCGCCCACTTCAACCTTATAAGAGGTAAGACTTTCAAGCTTGCTTTCTAGCACTGCAGAAACTCTTTTAATAATACTTGGAGAAATATCACCAAGATTTGCCATTCTTATAACCACCTCAGCCCTTAATTCATCGCTAAAATACTCTAAAGTTTCTGCCGCATGAATAGAATCCATGTGTGCCAAAATAAGAGCGATGGTTTGTGGGTGCTCTTTGGTAATAAAGTCTGCAAGTTGCTGTGGTTTAATTTGCGCCAAATAAGCAAAATTTTGATTATTCTCCATACTTTTAGTGAGTTTTTCAAGAATTTTATTTGCAATCTCTGGTCCAAAAGTACGAAAAAGTATTTCTTTAGCATATTCCAAACCACCACTTTTAATATATTGATTTGATTGAAGCAGAGTGTAAAATTCTTCTAAAACTGCAGTAGCTACAGATCTATCAACATTTTTAGCCATAGCAATATAACGTGAAATTTCTGTGATTACATCAATTTCCATATGTGAAAACACAGAAGTGGTTGCATCTTCGCCAAGTTGTATAAGAAATATCGCTACCTTCTCAGGCATCGATAAATCATCATAGACCATTTTTTGTTCTTCACTTAGCTTTATCATCACATATCCTTTTCGCCAAATTCGCTATCATTTTGAATTAAGTTTTGCAAAAGTGCTGCAATTTCCTCACCTTTATCACTTACCAAACCACGCAATTTTTCAAGCAAAACCTCATACTGGATAGAATCTTCATTGAAGTTATCCCCAAAACCAAGTTGTTCTTCAACTTTTTTCCTTGCTGCATTAAATTTCTCTAAAGCATCTTCAGCATCATCTAAAACAGCATTTGGACCTTGCTGCATTTCCTCTTGTGCTGCGACATCTTCAAGCATTTTTTGAGTAAATGGAGCAATAACTTTTTTGTAAAAAATAAAAAGTAAAATCGCTGCAATAAAGTATTTAACCGGCGGAATAAATGGCTCAACAAAACGATTGTAAAAAGTTTTAACTTTACTCTCAACTCTAATCGACTCACGATGAAATGGTAAATTTTGCACCACAACACTATCACCTCTAGTAGCGCTAAAATTAATAGTATTTTTAACTATACTCTCAACACTTGCAAGCTCTTCTTTAGTCAATGGGACATATTCGCTTTTCACATCCCCATTTTCATCAACCACATCTTGATATTTTCCATCTATAGTAACAGCTGCTGAAGTGCGTAAAACTGTTGCAAATTGTTTTTTGGTATTTGTGATAGTTTTAGAAAGTTCATTATTTGTAGTAACTTGATTTTTTTTATAAGTGTCAATTTGACCCTTATTGTCAAGTCCTTCAACAGGACCTATATTAGAAACAGCACCTGGAACACCCTGAATTTCTGGATCTTTTCTACCTGTTCTTTCCTCGTTTAAAGTTTGCTCACTACGTACTATAGGATTTGGATCATAAATTTCACTTTGAGATTCTTGCTTGGAAAAATCAAAATCTATATTTACACTCACTTTTACTTTATCCATGCCACCTGCAAAAGGAGCTAAATTTTCTATAATCTTATCTTCTAAAGCTTTTTCTTGATCACTTTTAAATTTAATTTGCGCACGAACCAAGTCATCTTCATATGCTTCTTGCTCATCTAAAGGCACACCACTTTGATCACTAATCTTAACATTTTCTTTAGTAAGTTTTGGAACTGCCGCTGAAACAATATTTTTTATACCATCAATTTGTTTTCTAGTAAGCTTTAAGCCTTCGCGAACATTAACAACAACTGAAGCTGTAGGCGGAATTTGCCTTTCAGTAAAAACACTATCTTTAGGAAATGCTATGTGTACAACAGCGCTACGAATAGGTTCTAAAGTCTCAATAGTTCTTGCAAGTTCGCCTTCTATGGCTCTTTGGTATTTTACCTTTTGCTCTTCATTTGTAGCTCCAAAAGCTTGAGTATCAAAAGCTTCAAAACCCACGCGACTATCTTTTATAAGACCTTCGCTTGCAATAAACATTCTTTGACGATAAACCTGATCTTGTGGAACTAAAATTTTATTTTCACTTTCTAATTTATAGGGAATATTATTTTGTTCAAGTTTAGCTACAATTGCAGCAGAAGAACTTGGGCTTACATTTTCAACTAAAACTGCATATCCATTATTTGCATTACTACCACTTCCATGAAATAAAGCTAAAAAAACCAAAAACCCAACCACAACTATAATAGATGCAGCAATCACTATACGCTGCTTGCGAGTTAAATTTTGATAAAGTTGCCCAATTTGATGAAGCATATTTTTAAAATCCATTAATTCTCATCCCTTAGTTTAGCGAATTTTACATATTTTTATTTGATTTATCTATCTTAAAATCTTATCAAATTCTGTAAAAAATTTTTCATTTTCATAAGATGTTCCTATAGTAATGCGTATAGCATTTAAACCATAGCTTTTTAAATTTCTTATTATTATACCCTTTTTAAGCAATTTTTCAGACAAATCTGTACTATTTTTTTCATCAAAAAAATAAGTGATGAAATTTGTATAACTATCGATAATTTTGATATTATGTTTTTTAGCAAATTCTTTATAAAGCTCCATTTGAGAAAAATTATTCTCTAAAGTTTTTTCAGTAAATTCATCATCATCCATTGCTGCAACTGCTGCTTTTAAAGCAAGATTGCTCACATTAAAAGGAGCACGAAGCTTGTAAAATGCACTAATAATATTAGCATTAGCTATGCCATAACCAATGCGTAAGCCTCCTAATCCATAAAGTTTAGAAAAAGTTCCCAAATAAAGCACATTGTCAAATTCTTTAATCAATTCACAAGGTTCTAAATGTTTTTTGCTATCTTTAAAACTTGCAAATTCATTATAAGCTGCATCAATCACAACTAAACAATCCTCATTTACACCTTTAATAAACTCGGTCGCCTCACTTGCATCCAAACACTCGCCTAAAGGATTGTTTGGTAAGCATAAAAAAATAAGTTTAATTTCATCTTTGTGCGTTTCATAAAGTTTTTTAAACTCATCTAAATTATGAGTAATACTTTGAGTTTTATAACACTTTGCACCACATTGTTTGGCATAAATTTCATACATAGCAAAAGTAACTCCAGCTTGCAAAAAAGCATTTTTAGAATTTAACTTAGAATGTATAGCAAATTCAATCACTTGATCACTGCCTGCACCGATAATGATATTTTCATTTTGAACTTTGTATTTTTGAGCCAATGTGCTTTTAAGTTCTATCATACTATCATCAGGGTAAAGATGGGCTTTGTTTGCATTTTGTCTTAAACATTCTATAGCTTTTGGTGGCGTGCCAAAAGGATTTTCATTGCTTGCTAATTTTATCACTTCTTTAACGCCATATTCTTTAGCAATAACTTCTATATCTTTGCCGGGTTCATAATTGCTTAAATTATTTAAAAATTCATTAAATTTCATCTTTTTCTCCTGATAAATAAGATCCAAGCCAAACAATCTCTTGTATATCTTTTAAGGCTTTTTTTACATTTTCATCATCAATATGCCCTTCAAAATCTATATAAAAACTGTGTAAAAATTCTTTTGATTTTACAGGGCGAGATTCAAGCTTAGTAAGATTGATATTTTCTTTTTTAAACTGCTCTAATAAAAAGCTAAGTCCCCCAGGTTTATGTGCTGTGTGTGCTAAAATAGAAGTTTTACAATTTGGCATTTTAGGATTTTTAATATCGCTTAAAATTAAAAATCTTGTTTTATTGGCTGCATTATCTTCTATTTTATCAAAAAGTACAGGCACATTATAAAGCTTAGCCGCTATTCTAGAACAAATTGCTGCCGCATATTTATCTTGCGAAGCTAGGTAAGCTGCATTAGCTGTAGATTTTGAAGGAACAAATTCTATAGCACTAAGTTCATGACTTTCTAAAAATTTACGACATTGATTATAACCTTGCGGATGCGAATAAATGCGTTTGATTTCTTTTAAATTTTCATTAATTCCTACAAAAGAATGATGAATATCCATATAAATTTCGCCAAAAATTTTAAGCTCATTATACTTACCTAGACAATCTAAAGTAATGCCCACTGCACCTTCGGTATTATTTTCTATAGGTACAACACCATATTTTGCTTCTTTGTTGCTTAACTCTTTAAAAACATCTTCGATATTAGCCAAGGCTATATAACGACTCATCGCACCAAAACGACTTCTTGCTGCTTGATGTGTATAAGTTCCTTCAGGCCCTAAATAAGCTATAGTTTGAGGCATTTCTAAATTTCTTGAAACTGCAAAAATTTCTTGATAAATTGCCTCTATGGCATTTTGATCTAAAAGTCCTAAATTTGCATTTTTTAAACGATTGATAATGGCTCTTTCACGCTCAGGACGATAAATACTTCCCCCACTACTTTGCTTAAGCTCACCTATACTTTTAACATAAGTCATTCTTTCATTTAAAAGATCTAAAATTTTATCATCAACCGCATCGATTTTATTTCTAAATTCTTCTAAATTTGGCATTTTAGATCCTTTAAAAACTCAAAAACACTAGGATAAACTCCATCAAGCAAATCCGTATCAAGCCCTTTTGTGTCGCTTATCTTGCCGCTTAAAACTAGCAAGGTTTTCATGCCAAGTTCTTTTGCCTTAAGCAAGTCACCCCTAAAATCATCACTAATGATTTTAATATCTTCAAAATCAATTTTTGAATTTTGTCTTCTTATTAAATTTAAAGCTTCTTTATAAAAAGCAATGCTAGGCTTACCCACAACCTCGTATTCAAAATCAATAGCATTTTTAAGCATAGCCATAATGCTACCTACACCAGGATAAGGCCTACCATCTTTTTTATAAATACTAGTTTCGTGCATAGCTATAAATCTAACTTCTCTTCTAGCCAATTCTATCATAGTGGCAAAATCTTTAAATTTAAAATCATCATAACTAGCCACAAGCACAGCACTAGGATTTACAAAATCGAGCTCAAAACCAAGATTTTCAAGACTTTTTACAAACTCATCTGCACCAAAAGCCGCAACTTTACAAGGTCTTAAAAGGTGTTTTAAAACGCTGAAAGGATCAATATAAGCATTTTCTTTTATAACCAATCCTTTTTGCTGTAATTTTTCTAAAAAATCAAGTTTTTTTGTATTGTTAGTGATGATAAGATAAGGAAGATTTTTTGCATTTAAAAAATCGATCAGTTCTTTAGCACCATGGATTAAAGATTTATCATGATCAGAAATTAAAGTCCCTTGAACATCTAAAAAAAACATTTTAAGCCTTTAAAAATTTCTCTTCTAAAGCGATTTGATCTTCAAAATTTTCTCTTTGACGGATCAATCTTACCTGTCCTTCTTCAAGGGCTAATTCGCAAACTTTATTACGAGTATTGTAATTACTACTCATGCTAAAACCATAAGCTCCAGTATTTTTAATAACCATTATATCATCACTTTGAGTGCTAGGCAAAGACCTTGCTTTAGCAAAAAAGTCCCCACTCTCACAAATTCCACCTACAACATCACATAAACTCTCTTCGCCTTGATTATAAGGTAAGATTATTTCATGATAAGCCTCGTATAAACTTGGGCGTATAAGATCATTCATCGCTCCATCTACTACAACAAAACGCTTGGTTTTATTTTGTTTTTCATAAAGCACTGAACAAACAAATTCTCCACTTTTAGCAACTAGATACCTTCCAGGCTCCATTCCTATAGTTAAATCAAGCCCATGAAGTTGTGCTAATATACCTTGTGCATAATCATAAAGATCAGGTTCGCACTCATTTTTTTCATAAGCCACACCCAAACCACCGCCTATATCAAAAAATTTAAGATCGATTTGCAAGGCTTTTAACTCTCTTACAAGTTTTGCAACAATGGCTGCTGCTTCATGAATGGGAGAAATATCTAAAAGTTGCGAACCTATATGAAAATGCACTCCAACAGGCTCTAAAAAAGATGAATTTTTTGCATAAAGATACATTTTTCTTGCTATATCAATTTCAACACCAAATTTATTTTCATTTAATCCTGTAGAAATATAAGGATGAGTTTTTGCATCAACATTTGGATTAACACGAATACTGATTCTTGCCTTTAGATTAAGTTCTTTAGCCACACTTTCTAAAAGCATCATTTCAGCTTCGCTTTCAAGGTTAATATATAAAATATCATATTCTAAAGCTTGTCTTAACTCTTCTTTGGTTTTTCCTACTCCACTAAAAATAATCTTATAAGCTTTTGCTCCTGCTTTTAAGGCACGCTTTACCTCGCCTATACTTACACAATCAAATCCACTATCTAAATTTGCAAGCATTTGCAACAAACTTAAATTTGAATTGGCTTTTACAGCGTAAAAAATTTGAGATTTTCTTGCCTTAAAAGCCTCTTTGAGATTTAAAAAACGCTCTTTTATGAAATCAAAATTGTAAATATAAAAAGGAGTATTAAATTCTTGCTTTAATTGTTTATAATCCATATTTAACCTTTAATTTTTATAATTTTACTACACAAAGCTTAATTTATCGATGCTTATAATACATATAAGCACTTAAACAACCCAAAATTATAATAGGCACTACAATGCCAATTTCACTTGCAATCACACTATTTTCGCTTAATCTAGTAAGCAAAAACAAGACTCCCCAAATCATCAAAGTCACTACAAAAGCTATAAAAGTTACAAAAGCAAGATTAAAAAATCTTGCTATTACAGGAAAAAAATAATACATAATAAGCATTAAAAATGGTGCAAAAAAAGGAGTAAAAACAAATTTATAAAGATTGATTTTAAGAGTATCTGTATTGACATTTTGCGCCTTAAAAAGCTCAAAACTTTCAAGTGCGTCAGATATTGAATAATCACTATTACTAGCAACCCCTTCTATAATCTTTGGTTTAAAACCCTCAAGTGATTTAAGCTCGGAGAAATCTTGTATCTTTAAACCATCATTAGCAAGTTCATAATTTTTAGGTAATAATGTAATATTACCATCTCGCAAAATCCAGCTTTCACCTTCAAAATGGGCATTTTTAGCACTTGCAAAAGAGCTTAAATTTAAATCATTAATATTAAAAATTTTTATATTTTGAGCACTATTTTGTCCATTGTTTATCTTTGAAATATAAACAAAATTATTGTTAAATTTCAAAAACACTTCTCCACTTTGATTCATAATAGTGCCATTTTTCAAAATATTTCTCTTATAATCATTTGCATAAGCAAAAGAAGTAAAATTCAATCCTATATAAATACAACAAAAAAATAAAGCCCATAAAAAAGGAAATAAAATAACATAATTTCTACTCAGTCCTAACGCATAAAGACTTACAAATTCATTTGCTCTGATCATAGAAATCAAAGAAACTACCAAAGCAAAAATCAAAGAAATGGGTAATACATAAGGCACTGCCGAAAAAGATAAAAACATAACATAAAGCAAATCAAGATTTGCGGCTTTTGGTAGATCTTTAAAATTTAAGAGCAAATCAATACCGCAATAAAAACCAAGTAAAGAAAAAAATATAATAAAAAAATTTTTTAAATAAATCCCTGAAATAAAACGAAAAAATATCCACATCTTAAGCCTTTAGGCTGTATTTGGATGATATAGCAGACAAATCATCATTTTCAATAAGCTCAAGCAAAGCTTTTTTTGCATGCTCTAAAACTTTGCTTAAAGTTATTTCTTCTTCGGATTTAAATTTACCTAAAACATGGGAAATCACATTTTCACCCTTTCCCACTCCTATACGCACTCTTTCATAGTCATTTCCACATAAAGTATCTATGCTTTTAAGCCCATTATGTCCACCACTTGAACCGCCTTTTTTAAAGCGCAAGGCTCCTAAATTTATATCTATATCATCATGGATAACTATCATTCTTTCGCATTTATAAAAATCATTCACTGCTTTTACGCTAAGTCCTGAATTATTCATATAAGTACTAGGTTTAAGAAGAAGTAAAGAAGAACCTATTTTAAAAAGCTCTCCTTTAAATTTAGAGTTTGTAAGATTTGTAAAATTGCTTTCTTTTAAAAGTAAGTCAATTAGCATAAAACCGACATTATGACGGGTATTTTCATACTCTACGCCTATATTGCCAAGCCCTACGACTAAAATCATCTAGCTTTTTCTACACCTACAACCGCTACTCTATCAGCATCAATCATAGTTACTCCCGCAGGAACTACAATATCACGAACAAGTAAAGCATCACCCACATCAAGTTTACTTACATCAAGTTCGAAGAAATTTGGTAAATTTTCAGCTGCACATTTTACTTTTAATCTTCTTTTTGATTGAATTAAAACACCTTTATTTTTAAGACCTATAGCTGTTCCTGTGATTTTAACTGGAACCATGTATTTAGAAATCACACCTTTTTGCGCAACTTTTAAATCCACATGTTTAAGTTCTGCAGTTACAGGATCTTTTTGATAATCCACAACTACAACGCTTAAAGTTTGAGAACCTACTTTTACATCAAAAATTAAAGTAGTTTTTTTACGAACTTCCTTAATAAACTCATTTACTTTAAAAGCGGCATTGATGTTTTCTAATCCTTTTCCATAGATGTTTGCAATTAGATAACCATCTCTTTTTAAAGCTTTAGCAGCTTTTCTACCGATACTCTCTCTAACGATACCTTCTAACATCTTTTATCCTTTCTTAAAAAATGAGCTTTGATTATATCTAATTTTGGCTTATGGAAAAGTAAATTTATAGCTTCTTTTAATTTCTTTAAGATATAATTTGTTTTACAAATATTATGTTAATTTAAGGCTTCATGTGAATGAAAAATTCAATATTAATATAGCTTGGTTTTTAATAATCTTAGGTGGAATTATAGAGTGCTTTTGGGTAAGTGGACTTAAATATTCTACAGAAATTTGGCAGTATATTTTAACAGCCATTGGGGTTTGTATTTCTTTTACTTGCTTTTTAAAAGCTTGCGAAAGACTTGAAGTAAGTATTACTTATAGTGTTTTTGTAGGCATTGGCACTATTGGGGTGGTTTTAAATGAAATGTTTATTTTTAACGAAGCTGTTTCTATAATTAAACTTGTGCTTATAGCAATTTTACTTTTAAGTATTATAGCCCTTAAATGGGTAAGCAAGGAAGCTTAAACTATGGAATGGTTTTATTTGTTTTTAGCTACTGCCTGTGAAATTTTTGGCGTGGTGATCATGAAAGAACTTGTAAGCACTAAAAACAAGCTTTACCTTTTAGCTTTGATAGTGTGTTTTGGATTTTCTTTTACTTTTTTAAGCTTAAGTATGCAAAATATCGCTATGAGCGTTGCTTATGCTATATGGACAGGAGCTGGAACCGCTGGTGGGGTAATGATAGGAGTGCTTTTTTATAAAGAAAGTAAAAGTTTTTTGAAACTTTTTTTAATCGCTGTGATTATTACTTGTACAGCGGGTTTAAAATTTCTTTCTTGAGGATTTTTTGTGCAAATTTATGTAAGTGGAATACATACTGATGTAGGAAAAACACATTTTAGTGCAGCTTTTTGTGCGAATTTTAACTATGATTATTTTAAACTCATTCAAGCAGGAACTCCAACAGATAGTGAGTTTATTGCAAAATTTAGCCCAAAAACAAAGATTTTTAAAGAAGGTATTTTTTTGCAAACTCCAGCTTCTCCTCATCTTGGAAAAATCAAAGAAAAGCTTGATTATAAAGCCTTAGATATCATTTTACCAAAAAGCAAAAACCTACTTATTGAGCTTGCGGGTGGGCTTTTTTCTCCTATGGATGAAAATTACACTATGATTGATTTTGTGAATATTTTCAAACACCCTACGATTTTGGTAGCAAAATACTATCTTGGAAGCATTAATCATATCTTGCTTAGCATTGAAGCTTTAAAGCAAAGAAATATCAATCTTTTAGCCCTTGTAATGATGGGTAAAAAAGATATCTTACAAGATGATTTTATAAAAAATTATGCAAAAATTCCTATAATCAATCTTGATTTTTTTGATGAAAATAGCATTTTAAATAAAGATTTTAAAGAGCAAATGCAAGAAATTTTACAACTTAAAATTCCTTAAAAATCTGCTCTAAACTCTCTAGTACATAAACGATTTGTTCTTTTGTGATGATGTAAGGAGGCATAAAATAAATCGTATTTGCTAAAGGTCTTAAAAGCAAACCTTTTTCTAAGGCTTTTTGAAATACAAAAAGTCCTACGCGTTTATACTTGGTGCTTAAAATATCAAAAGCACTGATCATCCCGCAAGTTCTAAAATTACCCAAAAAGTCAAATTTTTCAAGTCTTGAAAATTCTTTTTTGATAAACTCGCTTAAAATTTGATTTTTTACTAAAATATTTTCATCCTCAAAGATATCTAAAACCGCATTTGCTGCCGCGCAAGCTAAGGTATTTCCCGTATAGCTATGAGAATGTAAAAAAGCCTTTTGGCTTTCATAAGTATCATAAAAAGCATTATAAATTTCATCTCTTGTAAGCACTACAGAAAGTGGCATAAATCCACCCGTTATCCCTTTTGAAAGGCAGATAAAATCGGGGCTTTGTTTGCATTGATGTAAGGCAAACAAAGTTCCTGTGCGTCCAAAGCCCACTGCAATTTCATCAAAAATCACTTGCACTCCAAATTTATGGCAAAGCTTTATGGCCTCATCAATAAACCTTGCTTCATACATATGCATATTTCCTGCACATTGTACCAAGGGTTCAAGTATAAAAGCACAAATTTCACTTGCATTTTTTTCTAAAATATCTTTTAAAATTTCAAGCTCTTTAGTGTAGTCTTTGCCTTGTGGCACAGGCGTGCTTAAACACTCTAAAAGCAAGGCTTTGTAAGTATCTTTATAAAGCGCTACATCGCCCACACTTAAGGCTCCTAAGGTTTCACCATGATAAGAATTGCTTAAAGATAAAAATTTACTTTTTTTCACTCCCTTATTTAAATGATAATGAAAACTCATTTTAAGTGCTACTTCAATAGCACTTGATCCATTATCTGCATAAAAACATTTGTTAAAATTCCTGCCTACTTTTTCGCAAAGTCTTGCAGAAAGCTTGATAATGGGCTCATGTGTAAAGCCTGCTAAGATCACATGCTCTAGCTCATCAACTTGTTTTTTAATGGCATTTGCGATTTTTTCATTACAATGACCAAAAAGATTGACCCACCAAGAACTCACACAATCCATATAAGCTTTATCATCAAAATCATAAAGCCATACACCTTTTGCTTTTTTTATAGGAATTAAAGGTAGGGTTTCGTGATCTTTCATTTGTGTGCAAGGGTGCCAAATGTGTTTTAAATCGAGATTTTTTAAGATTTGATTTTGCATTATAACTTCTTTTTTAAAAATATTTTGGCAAAATAATACTTTAAATTTTTAAATTTACAGGAAAAAAATGAAGCTTGAAAAAATTTTGCAAGATCTAGAGCAAAATCACAATCTAAGAACTCTAACACCTTTAAAACATGAAAATAAATTTGTTTATAAGCAAGATCACAAACTTTTAAATTTAGTAGGAAATGATTATCTTTATTTGGCGTCTTCCAAAGAGTTAAAAGCTGAGTTTTTAAACACCCTAAAAGAACAAGATTTGTTTTTTTCAAGTTCGAGTTCAAGAAGTTTGAGTGGAAATTTTGAAATTTATGAAAAATTAGAAAGTTTTTTAAAGACTAAATTTAAAGATAAGGAAATTTTACATTTTAATAGTGGCTATCATCTAAATATCTCTTGTATAGCAGCACTTTCTAGCGTTTCTAAGACGCTTTTTCTAACCGATAAATTTATTCATGCAAGTATGATTGATGGCTTAAGACTTGGCAGGGCTGATTTTTTTCGTTTTCATCATAAAGATATGAATCATTTAGAGAGTTTAATCCAAAAACATTATGAAAATTATGAAAATATCATCGTTTTAAGCGAAGCTTTGTTTAGTATGGATGGAGATTTTAGCGATTTTAAAACTCTGTGTGAGCTTAAAAGGCGTTATGATAAAATTAAGCTTTATATAGATGAAGCACACAGCGTGGGTTGTTTTGATGAAGAGGGTTTGGGGCTTGTTAAAAAACTAGCCTTAGAAAATGAAGTGGATTTTTTGGTTTTTACCTTTGGAAAAGCCCTTGCTTCCATGGGTGCTTGTATAATATGTGATGAAAAATATAAGAAATTTTTCATCAACAAGGCTAGAGCTTTTATTTATTCTACAGCCTTGCCACCTATTAATGTAGCTTGGACGCAATTTATTTTTAAAAAAATGCCTTATTTTAAGAAAGAAAGAGAAAAATTAGAGCTTTTAAGCACTTTTTTTAAAAGTAAATTGCAAGAAAAAAATCACATCGTTTTAGGCGATGCTTATATTATTTGCTTGCTTTTAGGTGAAAATAAAAAAGCCTTAGAAATTTCACAAAAACTTCAAAAAGCTGGTTTTTTTGCTCCTGCGATCAAAGAACCTACCGTGCCAAAAAATACAGCCAGAATTCGTTTTTCTTTGCACGCAGGACTTAACACAGAAGAACTTGAAAGGATAATAGAGCTTTTATGAAATATGAATTTTTATGTAAAAATCCTGATTCAAAAAAACTTATAGTGGTATTTGGGGGATTTGCTTCACATTCTAGTCATTTTTCGCATTTAAAAAGCGATAAAAATGTGATTTTATTTTATGATTATGAAAATTTTGATTTAAATTTTGATTTCAAAGCTTTTGATGAACTTTTTTTAATCGCTTTTTCTATGGGGGTTTGTGTGGCAAATAGACTTTTAAAAGAGCTTAATTTTAAACAAAAAATAGCCATAAATGGCACAAATTTAGGCATAGATAAATCAAAAGGAATTCATCCTGCAATTTTTAGAAAAACCTTGCAAAATTTCAAATTAGAAAATTTCAAAGAAGCTTTATTTAAAGAACGCAAAAATTTAACTAAAGATTTTATTTTTAAAGATGAAAAAGCTTTAAAAATAGAGCTTGAAAAACTTTTTGACTTTGCTTTAGTAAAACAAGAAGAAAATTTGCTTTGGGATAAGGTTTATTCAAGTAAAAAAGATGAAATTTTTCCACCAAATGCTTTAAAAAATGCTTTTTCAAAACTTATTTTTTTAAATGAACCGCATTTTGCTTTTTTTCATTTTAAAACTTGGGATGAGCTTTGAATTTTTTAAAAGCAAAAGATTATGAAAAACATGCAAAAGTGCAAGATTTTATGGGTTTAAAACTTTGTGAAATTTTAAAAAATTTAAGAATTTCACATTTTGAAAAAGTATTTGAATTTGGTTGTGGCAGGGGTGAATTGAGCAAAAAACTTCAAAATTTTATTACTTTTGATGAGTATTTAAAAAACGATATTTTAGATTTTAAAGAAAATTCTAGTATTTTAATTTTTGATATGAACGAAATTGCAAAACAGGATTTAAGTAAAGAGAAATTTGATCTTATTGTTTCAAATGCAACTTTGCAATGGCTTGATTTAAAACGCATTATACCAAGTCTTAGAGATATGCTAAATCAAAATGGGATTTTACTTCTTTCTACTTTTGCAGAGCAAAATTTAAAAGAAATCAAGCAAAGCACGGGTTTTGGTTTAAATTATTTTAGCTTAAATGAATTAGAGCAAATTTTTAAAGTCTATTTTAATGAAGTAAAAATTACTCAAGAACTCATAAAATTAAGCTTTGATAATGCTTTAGATGTTTTTAGACATTTAAAATTAAGCGGAGTAAATTCTTTAGGATTTTATCCTTTAAATAAAGGTTTTTTAAAAGAATTTGAAGAAAAATTTCAAAACAAACTCACTTATCATCCTGTATTTATTTTATGCAAAAATGATATAAAATGAATTTTTTGTGTTATAATCCAAAAATTAAATTTTTACACAAGGAAAACTAAATGAAAAAGTTTGTAGTATTTTTTGGGATTTTGCTTTTTGTTTCGTGTTTAAATGCGCAAAATTTAAGTATTTTTGTAGCTTCTTCAGCTTCAAAGGCGATGAGTGAAGTTAAAGATGAGTTTTTGAAAACACATCCAGAAGATAAAATAGAATTGGTTTTTGGTGCTTCTGGAAAATATTATGAGCTTTTAAAACAAGGAAGAGAATTTGATCTCTTTTTTTCAGCGGATACTAAATATGCTAAGGCTATTTATGATGATAAAAATGCTTTAATAAAACCAAAAGTTTATGTTTTGGGAGTTTTGGCTTTGTATAGCTTGGATGAAAATTTACTCCAAGGAGGCGTTGAAAATTTAAAAGAAAAGGCAAACAAAATCACGCATCTAAGCATAGCCAATCCTAAAGTAGCTCCTTATGGAGTAGCAGCTAAAGAAGTGCTTGAAAATTTGGGTTTAAATGAGCTTCTTAAGGATAAAATCGTTTTAGGCGAAAATATCTCAGTGCCTGTTTTACATGTAGATAGCAAAAATTCAGATATAGCTATAGTGGCTTATTCTTTAGTTTCTTCTATCAATCATCCTAAGGGTAAGGCTGTTATAATTGATGCAAAGTATTTTAGCCCTTTAGAGCAAAGTTATGTCATCACAAAATACGCTAAGGATAAAAAATTAGCCTTTGAATTTAACGAATTTATTGGCTCTTCAAAAGCAAAAGAAATTTTTAAAAAATACGGATTTAGCACACCATGAACCTTATAAAAGGACAAATTTGTGAGCTTTTAAATCAAGAGGATATAGTTATTGTTAAAATACTTTCTAAAGAAGTGATTTTTAGTGTTTTAATGCTTGAATTAAAATCTTTAGAAAATTTAAAAATTGGTGTGAGTGTAGAACTTCTTTTTAAAGAGCATGAGCTTTGTTTTAGCGCAAGCAAAACTCTTTTAAGTGTTGAAAATTCTTTTTTAGCTAAAATTACAAAAATTAAAAAAGGCAAACTTTTATATCAGGTATTTTTTGATTTTAAAGGTAATGAACTTTCTAGTATTATCACCAAAGAAAAAGCTTTAGAACTTGAAATTTGTGAAAATCAAGAATGGCTTTGTTTTGTAAAAGCAAATGATATTGTATTAAGGAGTCATAGTGCTTGATCCAGCTTTTTTACAAACCCTTTATCTTACTTTTAAACTTGCTTTTATCACGACTTTTATCCTTTTTTTTATCGGTGTTTTTTTAGCTTATTTGTTAAGTTTTGTGCGTTTTCCTTTTAAAACAATCCTTCAAAGCTTTATTTCCTTGCCTTTGATTTTACCTCCTAGTGTTTTGGGATTTTATTTGCTTGTAACTTTTTCGGCTAATAGTTTTTTAGGGCAAGTTTTAAAAGAATATTTTAATCTTTCTTTGGTTTTTAGTTTTGAAGGTCTTGTTTTTGCTTCTTTGATTTTTTCTTTGCCTTTTATGGTAAATCCTTTGCAAAGTGCCTTTTCATCGATCAATCCAAATTTGCTCGATGCTTCTTATAGTTTAGGTAAAAGTAAAATTTATACTCTTTTTAGAGTGATTTTACCTAATTCTAAAGCAGGAATTTTTAGTGCTTGTGCGATGAGTTTTGCCCATACTGTGGGTGAATTTGGAGTCGTGATGATGATAGGAGGACATAAACAAGGTGAAACTTTAGTGGCTAGTATAGCTATTTATGATGAACTTGAAATCTTAAACTATAGCTTAGCCCATCAATATGCTTTTATATTGTTTATTTTTTCTTTTTTAGTACTTTTTAGTCTTTATTTTATCAATAAAAAAATGAGTTTTCAATGATAAGAATTGATATCAATCATCCTATGAATACCGCTAAAGGAAGACTGGATTTAAATTTTAAAAAAGATATAGAATCAGGAAAAATTACTGCACTTTTTGGCGAAAGTGGAGCAGGAAAAACCACTCTTTTAAAAATCATAGCGGGACTTATAAAGCCTAAATTGGGGCGTATAGAAGTAGATAATGAACTTTGGTTTGATTCTTCAAAAAATTTTAGTTTAGCTTTACAAAAAAGAAAAATTGGTTTTGTTTTTCAAGATTATGCGCTTTTTCCAAATATGAATATAAAAGAAAACATCGCCTATGCCGCTAGTTCTAAAGCAAAGGTTAGCGAGCTTTTAGCCTTAATGAAGCTTGAAAATTTAGCTAAAATTTATCCTAAACATTTAAGTGGGGGGCAGGCACAAAGAGTAGCTTTAGCAAGAGCTTTAGCAAGAGAACCAAAAATCTTGCTTTTAGATGAACCTTTGAGTGCTTTGGATTTTAAAATGCGTGCCAATTTACAAGATGAATTAACCAAGATTTTAGAGTATTTTAAAATAAGTACTTTATTGGTAAGTCATGATCTAGCTGAAATTTATAAGTTAAGTCATAGAATTTTAGAGCTTAAAAACGGAAAAATTATTAAAGATTTTCCTAAAAATGAATTTTTTACTCATTCAAATATCAGCGCAAAATTACGCTTAAGTGCAACTTTGCTAGAAATTAAAAAAAGTGATATTTTAGTGGTTTTAACCTTGCTTTTAAATCAAGATATTATTAAAATCACTCTTAGTGAAGAGGAATTTCTAAAAGCTTATCAAGATGTAAAAATCGGCGATACGCTTTTGCTATCCATAAAAGCCTTTAACCCTATCATCGTAGGAAAACTTGATAAATAAGAGCAAAAATTTAATTTTTTAATGAGTACTTTAAGTGTACGCAAATCATACAATTAAGTATTTTTGCATTTTACGAAATACTCACTAGCCATCATTTTTAACTTTTTTTACAAGTTCATCTAAATATTTTTCTAAAATTTTTTCTCTTTTATATAAATCTTCAAATTTATCAATATCTAAATTTAGCGCGAAAGCCTTATATTTATTTTCATCTTTTAAATACACAAAACCTACAATCCAAGCAATTTTTTGCTCATCATTAAAACCTGTTTTTCCAAAAAGCTCTAAATTTTCCATATTTTTTAAATAAATCATTTCCTTAACACTATTCATTGCTTCTTGAGAAAAAGGTAAGCTATTTTGTGAAAGTCTAAAAAGCAAAATTGCTTGTTCTTTAGCGCTTATTTTTAGTGAGTTGTCAAGCCAAAAAGTATCGATCTTGGAAATTTTAGCATTACCATAATGAAGCTTGTTTAAATATTCTTGCATAGTTTTGATACCAATTCTTCTTGCCACTTCTTTAAAAGCAAGAACATTAGAATATTTTATAGCTGAACTTAAATTCATATCTTGCGCCCAAGAAGATAAAAATACTTTTTCACCTCTATAGTGATAAAAAATTTCTTTTTTAGTTTTTATCACACCACTATCAAGTGCAATTAGAGCATTAAAAATTTTAAAAGTGGAAGCGGGAGAGAAAGTCTCCATAGCCCTTGAAAAGTCGTTACTCGCCCAAGTTTTTCCATCATAAAAAACAAAAGTGCCGCTTGTATTATACTCTTTAAACCAATTATTTAATATCTTATCTTGCCCAAACACTAAATTTAAGAAAAGTAAAAATAAAGTTATTTTTTTCATAAAATATCTTTCTATTTAAATAATTTTAAACAAAATACTTTTTAAAGCTTTATTTTCTTTAAATATCCTTTAACATGAACTGAAATTTTCTAAAATTGTAACCATTAAAGCAATCCATCGATTAAATATAACTTACTTTATCATTCATTTACTATTTATGAAAAATTATATGCTAGTTTTTTGCTTATTATTTTATAGCTAAAAATTGAGGTATGCAAAATGAGAAAAAGTATGATTAGTTTTTTGGAAAAAAAGGCCAAAAATGAAAAAATAACCATGGTAAGTGCGTATGATTATCATAGTGCAAGAATTTTAGACAATAGCGATATAGATATTATATTGGTTGGAGATTCATTAGCCATGACGGTACTTGGTATGCAAGATACTTTAAGTGTTACTATGGATGAAATGTTGATTTTTACCAAAGCTGTTTCTCGCGGAGCTAAAAAGTCTTTCGTACTTGCTGATATGCCTTTTATGTCTTATCAAAGTTCAGATCGTGACGCTATCTTAAATGCCTCAAGATTTATCAAAGAAAGCCACGCAAATGGGGTAAAAGTGGAAGGGGGTATAGAAATCGCAAGTAAGATTAAATTGATTTCCCAATCAGGAATACCCGTCGTTGCTCACCTAGGACTAACCCCACAAGCTGTAAATATGCTAGGTGGCTATAGGGTTCAAGGTAAAGATTTACAATCAGCCCAAAAAATTATAGATGATGCAAAAGCTGTGCAAGATGCGGGTGCTTGTATGTTGGTTTTAGAATGTGTGCCTGTAAAACTAGCACAAAAAATAAGCTCTATTTTAGAAATTCCAACAATCGGCATAGGTTCAGGCAAATACTGCGATGGACAAGTTTTAGTTTATCACGATCTTTTGGGTTTAAATAAAGATTTTAAAGCAAAATTTGTAAAGCATTTTGATAAAATTGATCCTCAAGTAGGAGTTGAAAAATATAGAGATGAAGTTAAAAGCGGTATTTTTCCTTCCCAAGAGCACAGCTTTGATTATTTAGATGATGAATTATTAGATAAATTATACTAAGGATACAAATATGCAAGTCATTACTTCTGTCAAAGAAGCAAAACAAATTGTAAAAGATTGGAAATCACATCAACTTAGTATAGGCTATGTTCCAACCATGGGTTTTTTACACGATGGACATTTAAGTTTAGTCAAACATGCCAAAACACAAGATAAGGTTATAGTAAGTATCTTTGTAAATCCTATGCAATTTGGGCCTAATGAAGATTTTTCTAGTTATCCAAGAGATTTAGAACGCGACATTAAAATGTGTCAAGATAATGGCGTTGATATGGTTTTTATCCCCGATGCAACTCAAATGTATCTTAAGAATTTTAGCACCTATGTAGATATGAATACGATCACTGATAAACTTTGCGGGGCTAAAAGACCGGGGCATTTTAGAGGCGTTTGCACGGTTTTAACTAAATTTTTTAATATCCTAAACCCTGATATAGTCTATATGGGGCAAAAAGACGCGCAGCAATGCGTAGTCGTTAGGCATATGGTTGATGATTTAAATTTTGATTTAAAAATTCAAATTTGTCCTATCATTAGAGAAGAAGATGGCTTAGCTAAAAGCTCTAGAAATGTATATCTTAGCAAAGAAGAAAGAAAAGCGTCACTAGCTATATCTCAAAGCATTTTTTTGGCTGAAAAATTAGTCCGAGAGGGAGAAAAAAATACTTCTAAGATCATCCAAGCTATGAAAGATATTTTAGAAAAAGAAAAACTAATCAAAATCGATTATATAGAATTAGTCGATTTTAACACCATGGAAAATATCGAAAATATCACTGATAATGTTTTAGGAGCGGTGGCTGCTTTTGTTGGAAAAACAAGACTCATTGATAATTTTTTAGTACAAGGATTAAAATGAATATCACTTTACTCAAATCAAAAATACATCGCGCAAGCGTAACAGAAGCTAGGCTTGATTATATAGGAAGTATAAGTATAGATGAAAAATTATTGCAAGCGAGTGGAATTTTAGAATACGAAAAAGTCCAAGTAGTCAATGTCAATAATGGCGCTAGATTTGAAACCTATACCATAGCCACGCAAGAAGAAGGAGTTGTATGCTTAAATGGTGCTGCGGCTCGTCTTGCAGAAGTGGGAGATAAGGTGATCATCATGTCTTATGCTGATTTTAATGAAGAAGAAGCAAAAACATTTAAACCAAAAGTTGTTTTTGTGGATGAAAATAACACTGCTACAAAAATAACAAATTATGAAAAACACGGAGCTATTTTCTAACATCTAGCTATTTTTGTAATTTTTTCTATCTTAGATAAATTCATTTATCTAAGATAGAAAAAAATGATTTTTATATCTTTTAATCCATTATTTTTGCTTATCTTAACTTCTAGTTTTTATAAATCACATCTTTTTTCATTAAAATTTTTTTTAAATTTTGTCCCTCTTTGATAACCTTGTTTTCCCTTATAAGTTCAAAACCATTTTTTAAGAAAAAATCTTTAGCACTTAAGGATGCGAAAGTGTAAATTTCATTATGCAAATAAGTTTTTAAAATAAAATCAAGTAAATTTTGTGCTAAACCTTGTCTAACAAAATCAGGATGAGTAAAAAGCAAATCAAGCAATTTCTGCTCTTGTTTAACACTTATAAAACTTGCGATTTTTCCTCTTTTTTCATAGACAAAGATCTCATCATATTTAAATTTTTCTTCCCATTGTTGTCTATCAATTTTAATCCAAGCACAAATTTGATCTTTTGTATAATCCTTAGCACAAAGTGTTTTTACGCTTTGCTCAAAAAGCGACAAACAAGCATTTAAATCTTTAATATCAGCTTTTCTTAGCAAGAACTTTTCTTAATGCCAAGCTGGCTAGGGCTAAACCAAAAGATGCAGTCACACCCATAAAAGATCCAAGATCTTTACAATGCGCTTCCTCATCTGAAAATACCACATCAAAATTTCCCTTAAAGCCTGATTTTCTAAGCTCATAACGAAATTTTTTCGCTAAAGCATCGCCGTGAGTTTTAAAAATACTTGTAGTTTTAATGCGTGTTGGATCAAGCTTTCTAGCTCCACCTGTTGAGGAGATAAAAATTTGTTTTTTAAAATCTATAAGATGAGCCAAAGCTACTTTTGCAGGAATATCATCAATGGCATCTATGATAAGATCAAACTCGCTTAAATCAAAATTTTTTAAAAAATTTTCATCGATTTTACTGACTATACCTTTAACCTTATAAATTCTTTCAAATACTTTAGCCTTTTCTTCGCCTATATTTTCGCTATGAATTTGGCGATTTTGATTAGTGATTTCAAATTTATCCGCATCGATTAAAGTAAGGTTTTTAAAACCACTACGATAAAGCGCATCAACGCAAATTCCACCCACTCCACCAAGTCCGCAAACCAAAACTTTTGTTTGTGAAATTTTTTGAAATTTTTCTTCTCCAACTAGCCATTTTATACGTGTAAATCTATCATTCATCATTTGCCTTTAACCATTTTTTAACTTTTTTCATTCTTTCATAAGCTGTAAGATCCAGCATTATAGGTGTTATTGTAGCGTAGCCTTTTTTAAGTAAGGCAATATCGCTATTTTTCTCATCTTCAAAGTCTAAATTCGCCGCTGCAAGCCAATAGTACTCTACTCCTCTCGGATTGACATTTGAATGGGCTTCAAAATTATAAACCCTTTTGCCTGCTTTACAAATTTTAATGCCTTTGATTTTTGATTTTGCAGGAAAATTGATATTTAAAAATTCTTTTTTTTCCAAAGGAAAACCTTTATCAAAAATATTTTGAATGATTTTTTTGGTAATTTGTAAAGCATTTTTATAGTCTAGTTCTTTTTCGCTTTTTTTATAAAATTGAGAAAGAGCGATAGCAGGAATTCCTTGTAAAACCGCCTCCATAGCTCCTGCGCAAGTTCCTGAGTAGGTAATATCCTCGCCTACATTAGCACCTTTATTAATCCCACTTATTACAAGATCAGGCAAACGCTTTTTGTATAAAGCATGCAAAGCAAGATAAACACAATCTGCTGGAGTGCCATCATCAAGTTTGTAAAATCTTTTTCCCACTTTAACAAAACGCAAAGGTTTGGTTAGGGTTATAGAGTGCGAACAAGCTGATTTTTCACTAGCAGGAGCTACTATGGTGATCTTGGCTTTAAATTCTTTTGTTAACATCTTAATGAGTTTTTTAAGTCCTTCGCTTTCATAACCATCGTCATTAGTGATAAGAATTTCTTTCATTGTCTTCCTTGCAAAAGATAAAAATCTGGATTTTAACATATTTTTTTAAAGCTTCATAGTATAAAATTTTAATTTTTAAATTATATAAATTTCGTATTATTTTTAATTATTTTTTTATTTTATATCGATTAACATTATTTAAACTATAAAAATATAAAGTTAGTAAGGATGGTTTAAATATGTTTGATTTTTTCAAACCTAAGGCAAAAGCTATTAAATTTCCTCTTTAGGAAATTTTACCTAGATATTACAAAATGAGAACTTGGAGTTTAAGTGGGGTTTTTATAGGATATATGGGATATTATCTTGTGCGAAATAATATCACTCTTTCAACTCCATTTATACAAAATCAACTTAATCTCAGTAAATCAGACATCGGAACAATCACAGGCTCAATGCTTATAGCTTACGGGATTAGCAAGGGTGCAATGAGCGTTATAAGCGACAAAGCTGATCCTAAAAAATCATGGCTTTAGGTCTTATTTTATGTGCTCTTGTAAATGTTTTACTTGGTTTTTCAAATTCTTTTTACGCTTATGTAGGTTTTGTTATCGCGCTTGGGGTTTTTCAAGGTATGGGGGTAGGTCCTTCTTTTATCACTCTTGCAAACTGGTATCCTAAAAAAGAGCGGGGAATTTACACGGCCGTTTGGAATATCTCACATAATATAGGAGGCGGGATAGTTGCTCCTATAGTTTCGCTTTCAGGTTTTGCTTTGGCAGCATTATTGGGTGTGAGTATGGCAAATTTTAACGAAACATATTGGCACATGAATCATTTTTATACTCCTGCTGCTTGTGCAGTTATCATTAGTCTTTATGCGCTTTATGCAGTTAAAGGAAACTAAAAATGAAGGTTTGGTTGATATTACTGAAATCAATGAAATGCGAGGGATTAAAACAGAAGAAATCAAAGCTATAGAAACTCCAAATTTAAGCAGTTTTGAAATTTTTTATCATTATGTACTTAAAAACAAAAATGCTTGGTATGTGGCTTGGATGGATACTTTTGTTTATATGGTGCGTTTTGGGCTTATTTCTTGGCTTCCTATTTACTTGCTAGAAACAAAAGGCTTTAATAAAGAACAAATAGGTATTGCCTTTTGGCTTTTTGAATGGGCTGCTATACCTTCTACTTTACTTGCAGGATATATTTCAGATAAAATTTTTAAAGGCTATAGAATGCCTCCTGCTATAGGCGCCATGGTGATTATTTTCTTTATGATTATTGGATATTTTACTTCAAATAATCTTTATATGGTTATTTTCTTTGCAGCTATGGCGGGGTGTTTAGTCTATATACCACAATTTTTAGCAAGTATGCAAACTATGGAAGTCGTTCCTGCTTTTGCAGTAGGATCTTGTGTAGGACTTCATGGCTTTATGAGTTATGTAGTCGGCGCTTCACTTGGAACAAAAGCATAGGTTGGGCTGTGGATTACTATGGTAGTTGGAATGCTGGTCTTATCATGCTCCTTAGTGCTTGTATTCTTTGTATACTTTGTTCTACTTTATGTCATTTTAGCGCTAAAAAGAAGCATCAATAACAATTTTAACTTTTGCTTGCAAAAATACCAAGCAAAAGTTAGATTTTAATAATATTTTTGTTACATTATAACTATTTATTAACATACAATTTCTAAAATCTTACCTTCAATCAATAAAAATTTATCATAAAAGGAAATACTATGAAAAAAATTATTACTTTATTTGGTGCATGTGCCTTAGCTTTTAGTATGGCAAATGCAGATGTAAACCTTTACGGACCAGGTGGCCCACACACGGCCTTAAAAGATATAGCAAACAAATATAGCGAAAAAACAGGCGTTAAAGTAAATGTAAATTTTGGCCCTCAAGCGACTTGGTTTGAAAAGGCTAAAAAAGATGCAGATATTTTATTTGGCGCTTCAGATCAATCGGCTTTAGCTATAGCGAGTGATTTTGGAAAAGATTTTAATGTGAGTAAAATCAAGCCTTTATATTTTAGAGAAGCCATCATACTTACTCAAAAAGGCAATCCTTTAAAAATCAAAGGTTTAAAAGATTTGGCTAATAAAAAAGTAAGAATCGTTGTGCCTGAAGGTGCTGGAAAGAGCAATACTTCTGGAACTGGAGTTTGGGAAGATATGATAGGTAGAACTCAAGATATAAAAACCATACAAAATTTTAGAAACAATATCGTGGCCTTTGTTCCAAATAGTGGAAGTGCAAGAAAGCTTTTCGCACAAGATCAAGCCGATGCTTGGATCACTTGGATTGACTGGTCAAAAAGCAATCCTGACATAGGAACTGCCGTAGCTATAGAAAAAGATTTGGTTGTTTATAGAACTTTTAATGTGATAGCTAAAGAAGGTGCGAGCAAAGAAACACAAGATTTTATTGCTTATTTAAGTTCTAAGGAAGCTAAAGAAATTTTTAAAAAATACGGCTGGAGAGAATAAACCTTCATACACGCTTTTTAGCGTGTATTCTTGCATAACTTCTTTTAATTAAGCCAAAATAAGATAAAATGTTTAAAATATTGATAAGGAAATTTTTTGAAAACCTTTTTAGTTTGTGCTTTAGAGCCTTCAGCAAATTTGCATTTAAAAGAAGTTTTAAAAGCTTATAAAAAAGATTTTGGTGAATTTGAACTTCATGGGATTTATGATGAGAGTTTATGCAAAGAATTTGATTTAAATTCTAAACCACTTTATAGCTCACATGAATTTAGTGCTATGGGTTTTATAGAAGTTTTACCTTTGATTTTCAAAGCAAAAAAAGCTATAAAAGAACTTGCAAATTTAAGCTTTACTCAAAAAATAAATGGGATTTTATGTATAGATTCACCCGCTTTTAACATACCTTTTGCTAAAGCTTTAAAAAAAGCAGGCAGTAAAATTCCACGCATTTATTATATCTTGCCTCAAGTTTGGGCGTGGAAAAAAGGTCGCATACCTATCATAGAAAGTCATTTTGATATTTTAGCTTCTATTTTGCCCTTTGATAATCAATTTTTTAACAAAAGCACCTATATAGGTCATCCGCTTTTAGATGAGATAAAAGAATTTAAAAATCAAGAAGACATTAATCATACATTTTCAAAAAAAGATGATGAAAAAACTATAGCCTTTTTACCAGGTTCAAGGCGTAGTGAAATTAGGCGTTTAATGCCTATTTTTAAAGAACTTTCTCAAAAATTTAAGGGTAAAAAAATTCTTTGCGTTCCCTCATTTAATCTTGAAAAATTAGAAGTTTATGGTGATATTAGCGAATTTAAGATAGAAAGTAACACTCCAAAAGTGCTTAAAAAAGCTGATTTTGCCTTTATTTGTAGTGGAACAGCTACTTTAGAAGCAGCTTTAGTGGGAACTCCTTTTGTTCTTGCTTATAAGGCAAAGGCTATCGATATTTTTATCGCAAAACTTTTTGTAAAATTAAAACATATAGGACTTGCAAATATTTTTTGTGATTTCGCTGGAAAAGAAGCTTTAAATCCTGAATTTTTACAAGATAAAGTCAATGTTTTAAATTTATATGAAGCTTACAATAAATATGATTATAAGGCATTTTTTGCTAAAGTTGATTTTTTAAAAGAATATTTACAATTTGGAAGTGCTAAAAATTTAGCAAAAATCCTAAACGAAATATAAAAGGATAAATCATGCAAAAAGAACCAATGAGTCAATTTGGCTATGATAAGTTAGCCGCAGAATTAAAAGATTTAAAAGACAATCAACGCCCTGCCGTTGTAATAGAAATCGATACAGCAAGAAGTCATGGGGATTTGAAAGAAAATGCTGAATACCATGCTGCAAGAGAAAAGCAAGCTTTGATAGAAAGTCGTATTGCAGAGCTTAGTGACTTGCTAGCAAGAGCTCAAGTGATCGATCCTTCAAGCTATGAGCACGATAGTGTGAAATTTGGTTCAAGTGTTGTGATCATGGATTTGGATACAGAAAAAGAAAGCAAATATACTCTAGTAGGAATTTGCGAAGGAAATTTAGATAAGGGTTATATTTCCATCGCATCTCCAATAGCAAAAGCTATGCTTGGAAAAAAAGAAGGAGATGATTTTAAAGTGCGTTTGCCAAAAGGTGAAAGTGAATTTGAAATCCTTTCTATAAATTATGAGCCTTTGAAATTTTAAGGATAAAAAATTTTACTACAAAATGGAGCGATTTTAATCGCAGATGCTCATGAAAATGAACAAAGAAAGGGATTTTGGGAATTTTTACAAGCCTTAAAAAAAGGTAAAATTTCCACCCCTCAACTCATACTTATGGGTGATATTTTCGATTTGCTTATAGGCGAAATCTCTGCTACACATGAATTTGCTAAACCTTACATAGAACTTTTAGAAGAATTGGCCTTAAAAATTGAAATTATCTACTTAGAAGGCAATCATGATTTTAATCTTTCTTGTTTTTTTAAAAGGGTAAAAATTTTTAACTTACAAGAGCAGCCCATAAAGCTTAATTTGCATACAAGTAAAGGTAATAATCTTGTTTTAAATAATGCTTTTATAAAATTAGCTCACGGAGATATTTTTTTACCACCTCTTTTACAATTTACTCTGAAAACATTAAGAAATCATTATTTGCTTGTATTTTTGAATTTTTTAAATATTATTACTCGTAATTTTATTTCAAATAAAATTCTTCAAAATCAAAACAAAAAAAACCTTTTTTATCAAATAAAAGATTTTGAAAATTTAGCGAAAAAAAGATATGAAAAATATGAAAATTTAGGATTTTGGGTATGTGAAGGACACTATCATCAAAATCATCAAATCAACAAAGAAAACATTAAATATCTTAACTTAGCTAGTTTTGCATATGAGAGAAGTTTTTTTGTAGTAGAATATCAGCAAGAAATCAAATTTCGAGAACAGAAATTGAGGGGTCAAAATGTTTGATGAAAATATCGTGAAAACGGGTTCAAATGAAATGGAGCTTGTCGATTTCCGTATCTTTAAGCAAGGGCACGATAAAGTCTATGAAGGAATTTATGGTGTAAATGTTTCTAAGGTAAGGGAGATTATAAAAATCCCAAGCCTTACAGAACTTCCAGGTGTACCTGATTACATCGAAGGTATCTTTGATCTTCGTGGAGTGGTTATACCTGTAGTCAATCTTGCCAAATGGATGCAAATCACTGAGCCAGAAAGCACTATGCTAAAACCTAGAGTTATTATTACTGAATTTAGCAATATTCTTATTGGTTTTATAGTTCACGAAGCAAAAAGAATTCGTAGAATAAACTGGAAAGATATAGAACCAGCAACTTTTTCTACAGGATCAGGTGCTTTAGATAAAGGTAAAATTACAGGTGTAACACGCATTGAAAATGATGAAGTGTTGCTAATTTTAGATCTTGAAAGTGTTGTTGAAGATTTAGGAATTTACGCTCCAAAAACAGATATAGATTTTGGAAAAATAGAAAAATTTACTGGAACAGCACTTATACTTGATGACAGCATGACTGCTAGAAAACGCGTCAAAGAAATGATGCAACAGATGGGCTTTCAAGTTGTTGAAGCTAAGGACGGCGTAGAGGGCATAAACAAATTAGAAGAATTAAGCCAAATTTATGGTGAAAGTTTAAACGATACTTTAAAAATTATAGTAAGCGATGTCGAAATGCCACAAATGGATGGTTTCCACTTTGCTGCACGCATTAAAGAAGATCCAAGATTTAAAGATATTCCTATAGTCTTTAACTCATCTTTATCAAATGAATTTATGAATGAGAAAGGTGTTCAAGAAGCTGGTGGAGAAGGCTATCTTGTCAAATTTAACGCTAGCGATTTCTTCAATGAAATTGCAAAGGTTATTAAAAAACATCAATCTCAAGAACAGGGGTAAAATATGGAAGATATGCAAGAAATACTTGAAGACTTTTTGGTTGAAGCTTTTGAGCTTGTTGAGCAAATCGACCATGATTTAGTAGAGCTTGAATCAAATCCAGAAGATTTAGAATTATTAAATAGAATTTTCCGTGTTGCACATACGGTTAAAGGATCATCAAGTTTCTTAAATTTTGATGTTTTAACAAAGTTAACTCACCACATGGAAGATGTTTTAAACAAAGCAAGACATGGCGAGTTAAAAATAACTCCAGATATCATGGATGTGGTTTTAGAGTCTATTGATAGAATGAAAACTTTACTTAATTCCATTCGTGATAATGGCAACGATACTGCTATTGGTATGGATATAGAACCAATTTGCGCAAGATTAACAGCTATTTCAGAGGGAGAGTCTCCTGTTGTGGCAACAGATTCAAATGAAAAATCTACTCCACAAGCAGAACCAGAAGCACCAAAACAAGAAATAGCTGCTCCAGAACCTGAAGTAGATGTTAATCAATTAAGTGATTCTGAAGTTGAAGCTGAAATAGAAAGACTTTTGAAAGTTAGAAAAGCTGAAGATCAAGCTCGTCGCGCACAAAAGAAACAAACAACAAATGCGGCACCTAAACCGACTAACAATACAGCAAATAAACCTGCGGAAAGTGGAGAGAAAAAAGTTCCTGCTTCAGGTAGTAATGCTAGCAGTATGGATCAAACCATACGCGTGGAGGTAAAAAGATTAGATCACTTAATGAATCTAATTGGGGAGCTTGTTTTAGGTAAAAACCGTTTGCTTAAAATTTACGATGATGTTGAAGAGCGTTATGAGGGAGAAAAATTCCTTGAAGAACTTAATCAGGTTGTAAGTCAATTAAGTATTATTACAACTGATGTTCAGCTTGCTGTAATGAAAACAAGAATGCAACCTATAGCAAAAGTTTTCAATAAATTCCCAAGAGTTGTTCGTGATTTGAGTCGTGAATTAGGAAAGCAAATAGAACTTGAAATTACAGGTGAAGAAACTGAACTTGATAAATCTATCGTAGAGGAAATTGGCGATCCTATCATGCATATGATTAGAAATTCATGTGATCATGGTGTTGAGGATCCAGCAACTCGTGCAGCGAATGGAAAACCTGAAAAAGGTATAGTCCAACTTAAAGCTTATAATGAGGGCAATCACATCGTTGTAGAAATTACAGATGACGGTAAAGGACTTGATCCAAATGGCTTAAAAGCAAAAGCTATAGAGAAAAATTTGATTACCGAAAGAGAAGCAGATCAAATGACAGACAAAGAAGCTTTTGCTTTGATTTTCAAGCCTGGTTTTTCAACTGCGGCTAAAGTAACAAATGTTTCAGGTCGTGGCGTAGGAATGGATGTTGTTAAAACCAACATCGAAAAACTTAATGGGGTAATTGAAATTGATAGTGAGTTAGGTAAAGGAAGTTCATTTAAACTTAAAATTCCTCTTACCTTGGCAATCATTCAATCTTTACTTGTAGGAACTCAAGAGGAATTCTATGCAATTCCACTTGCAAGCGTTCTTGAAACAGTTAGAGTGCCAATTGATGATATCTATACTATCGAAGGTAAAAATGTATTACGCTTAAGAGATGAAGTGCTTTCTCTTGTGAGACTTTCAGATGTATTTGGAGTTAAACAAGTCCTTGAAAGCGGTGATCAAACTTATGTCGTTGTTATAGGGGTAGCAGAAAGCAAGCTTGGTATTATAGTAGATACTCTTGTAGGACAAGAAGAAATAGTTATTAAATCCATGGGTGATTATTTACAAAATATCCAAGGTATAGCAGGAGCTACAATCCGTGGTGATGGTAGGGTGACATTAATCATTGATGTAGGCGCTATGATGGATATGGCCAAAGAAATTAAAGTTGATATTAAAGCGCAATTAGAATCAAGTGCGAAAAAACCTAAAGAACAACCAAGTGATTATAAAGTCTTAATTGTAGATGATTCTAAAATGGATAGAACTTTAATGCAAAAAGCTTTAGAACCGCTAGGAGTTAGTTTAATCGAAGCAACAAATGGTGTTGAAGCATTGAATATTATAAAATCTGGCGAACATGATATTGATGCAATGCTTATAGATATCGAAATGCCAAGAATGGATGGATACACCTTAGCTGGTGAAATTAGAAAGTATTCTAAATATCGCAACTTACCATTGATAGCAGTTACTTCAAGAACAAGTAAAACTGACCGTTTAAGAGGTGTTGAAGTGGGTATGACTGAATATATCACTAAACCTTATTCTCCAGAATACTTGGAAAATGTGGTTAGAAAAAATTTGAAACTAGGATAAGAATATGAGTAATGAAAAATTAGAGCAAATTTTGCAAAAACAGCAAACTCAGATGGCTGGTCCTGATGTCGATCAAAGAGAAGATGATATCATCCAACTTGTTGGCTTTGTAGTTGGAGATGAGGAATATGCGATTCCAATTCTTAATATACAAGAAATCATCAAACCTATAGAATATACTAGAGTTCCTAGTGTACCTGATTATGTTCTAGGGGTTTTTAATATGCGTGGTAATGTTATGCCGCTCATTGATCTAGCTCAACGCTTTCATTTAGGAAGTTCTAAAATGACACCTCAAACAAGATATATTGTTTTAAGAGGTGAGACAAATGGAACTGGAGTTGGAGGAAATGCTGGTTTTGTTATAGATAGATTAACTGAAGCAATTAAAATTCACAGAAACAGAATCGATCCACCACCTGAAACTTTAGTTAAAGACAAAGGTATGATTTATGGTATAGGAAAAAGAGATGAAAATATCTTAACTATACTCAAAGTAGAAGCTTTGCTTAAGCGCGAATTTTAATGATTAAACTTTGTGTTTTTGACTTTGATGCTACTTTAATGGATGGTGAAACCATTGATATTTTAGCTACAGCGCATGGCAAGGGTAATCAAACAAGCGAAATTACCCGCCATGCTATGACTGGAGAACTTGATTTTTTCGAAAGTCTTCAAAAACGAGTAAGCTTTTTAAAAGGTATGTCTTATAAAAAAGTTTTAGAATTAAGTAGCACACTTCCACTAATGCGTGGAGCACATGAACTTATCCAATATTTAAAATCTAAAAATATACAAATTGTTATTTTTAGCGGTGGTTTTCATGAAGGCATAAATCCTGCTATGCAAAAACTTGGAATTAACCTCGGTTTTGCAAATTATCTGCATCATAAAAATGACATTTTAACAGGGCTAGTTGGTGGGGAAATGATGTTTTCAAATTCAAAAGGCTTAATGCTACAACGATTAAAAAACTTTTTAAATTTGAAAACAGATGAAGTGATGTGTGTTGGCGATGGGGCAAATGATTTGGCAATGTTTAACGAAAGTGGATTAAAGATTGCATTTTGTGCTAAAGAAATTTTACGTTCTCAAGCTGATATTTGCGTAGATATAAAAGACTTAAAAGAAATAATAAAGGTAATATAATGAAAAATTTTTCTCTTTGGTGTGATTTTATAGAAAATAGTTTTTTAGATAATGAATTTTTAAATTTATTATCACATGGAATTAATGGCGCTACTTCAAATCCTGCTATTTTTAAAAATGCTATTTTAAATTCTCCAATTTATAAAGATAAAATTCTTAAATTAAAAGAAAAAAAAACAAAAGATATTTATGAAGAATTAGCAATTTCTGATATTCAAAAAGCAGCTGATAAATTAGCTCCTCTTTTTTATCAAAAAAATGATGGATTTATAAGTATTGAAATAGACCCAAGACTTCATGATAACACAACTCTTAGTTTAGGTGAAGCTAAAAGACTTTATAGTGCTATTGGCAAAGAAAATATAATGATTAAAATTCCAGCTACAAAAGCTTCTTATGAAGTAATGTATGAACTTATGAAAAATGGTATTAGCGTCAATGCTACCTTAATTTTTTCTCTTGAACAAAGTCAAAAATGTTTTGAAGCTTTAAATGCAGGTTTAGTCGAATTTAGAAAAAACAATATAGCCTTAAAAGAACAAAACACTAGAACACCACAAGCTGTTATAAGTATTTTTGTAAGTCGTTTTGATAGACTTTTAAATCCTAAGGCTAAGGAGCAAAATCGTATTGGAATTTTAAATGCAAATTTAGCTTATAACAATATCTACTCAAAAAATGAACCTAATATTCGCGCCTTGTTTGCAAGCACCGGAGTTAAAGGAGATGATCTGCCAAAAGACTATTATATCAAAGAACTTCTTTTTGAGAATTCTGTTAATACTGCTCCTCTTGATGCAATAGAGGCATTTAAAGGAAAAACGCATTTTAAAAAACCTTTAATGAATTTTGAAATTTATACAGAACTTAATCAAATCATTTCTCAAAGTGAACGAGAAAAAGCTTGCAATGATTTATTAAGTGATGGCCTAGAGCAATTTTGTATTGCTTTTGAAGATATTTTAAAAGCTCTTTAATTAACGTATTTTTATCATTTTATTCTTTGAAAGTTTTAATATTTTTGATGGGATATTTTCGAAAAATTTCTCATCAAGTATTATATCAGCAACACTTCTAGCCCATTCTTCATCAAATTCTTTTCCATGCTTGTTTGCCGAAGATGAATAAAAATAGCCATTTTTACTTAAAAAATTCGCATGTTTACACTCTTTCACAATACGAATGGCCTGATTATTGGGATAAATAAAAGTTGTTTTTTTAGAACGACGTACTAAATTTTTAAAAGATTTTGGAATTCTTGCTAAACTTTTTAACTCGCAAAATTTCGCAGAAGTGATTAAGCAAGGCTGATTTTTATCTCTACCTTTTAAAGCATTAATCTCTTCTAAATTTTTACTTAAAAATCCTACCGTAGTATCTGTTTGGGCTAAATAAATCAAGATTTAAGCCACTCTTGTAAACTCTTTACATCTAGGCAAGATTTACTCTGTATAGCTTTAATCGATTTTGCACCTGCTAAAGCTGATCGTAAATTTGTAAAATAAGGTATTTTAAAACGAATAATATTTTCACGAATTTTTTTCGTATCGCCTTTAAAACTGTGACTATCGCTTGTATTGATAACTAAGTGAATTTCCCCATTTTTCAATTTATCTTCAACATTGGGGCGTCCTTCTGAAATTTTATGTACAAGTTCGCACTCAAAACCACTTTCTAAAATTTCCTTGCAAGTTCCCCCTGTTGCCATAAGCTTAAAGCCAAGCTTTACATATTCTGCAGCGATTTTTTTGGTATATTTTTTATCCTTATCTTTTAAGGAGATAAATACCACGCCTTGCTCTGGAAGATGATTAAACGATGCAATTTGACTTTTCGCATAAGAATTTGCAAAATCCTTGCTTATACCCATAACTTCACCCGTTGAACGCATTTCAGGACCTAATTCTAAATCACTTCCACTAAGTTTTGCAAATGGAAATACTGCTTCTTTCACGCTCATATATTTTGGAGTTTTAGGGCGTAAAATTTTAGTATCAAAATTAACCACTTTAAAAGTATCATAAAATTTTAAAGCTTCTTTTAAATTTCCTTGCCACATCACACGCGTTGCCACTTTTGCTAAAGGAATACCCGTAGCTTTACTAACAAAAGGTACGGTACGACTAGCTCTAGGATTTACCTCTATCATATAAAGCTCATTATTATGTAAAGCAAATTGTATATTTAAAAGCCCTACAACTCCCAAATTTAAAGCAATATCTGCGGTTTTTTGTGCAATAAATTCTTGCATTTTTTCATCGATATTGCAAGGCGGCAAAGAACAAGCACTGTCACCTGAATGAATTCCTGCTTCTTCTATGTGCTCCATAATTCCTGCAACATAAACATCTTTGCCATCACAAATCGCATCAACATCAATTTCTGTAGCATTGTCTAAAAACTGATCGATCAAAACAGGGCTTTTATCGCTTACATCCACAGCTTCTTGCATATAGAGTCTCAGTTCAGCCTCATCATTTACCACGCGCATCGCACGCCCACCTAAAACATAACTTGGTCTTACAAGCACAGGATACCCTATATCACTAGCCTTAAGAACCGCTTCTTCTACGCTTGTTGCAGTAGAATTTTTTGGCTGATTGATACCTAGCTTTGTAATAAATTCGGCAAATTTCTTTCTATCTTCTGCCATATCAATTACTCTTGAGCTAGTACCTATAATCTTAGCTCCAAAAGCACTTAAACGCTTAGCAAATTTCAAAGGAGTTTGTCCACCAAAATGCACAATCACTCCATCAGGTTTTTCACGCTCAATCACCGCTCTTAAATGTTCGAAATCAATAGGCTCGAAATACAAAATATCACTTGTATCATAGTCAGTCGAAACGGTTTCAGGATTACAATTATACATAATAGTTTTAATACCCATATCTTTAAGCGCAAAAGAAGCATGTACGCAAGCATAGTCAAATTCTATACCTTGTCCTATACGGTTTGGCCCCCCACCTATAATCATCACTTTTTTTTCTTTTTTATCCTTAGCATCGTTTTTACTTTGAGTGAGTTCGCTTACATTGATACTTGAATAAAGATAAGGAGTTAAGGCTTCAAATTCACCCGCACAAGTATCCACTTCACTAAATTCTGCGATGATTTTTTGCTTCATTCTTGCATAATAAATATCATTTTGGCTTAATTCTAAATTATCTTTCAAATTTACAAGCAAGGCTATCATTTTATCTGAAAAGCCCATAGTTTTTGCTTTTCTCAAAAGAGCCTTATTGTTTAAAATATCCATATCAATTTGTTCTTCAAAATCTACAATTTCTTTAATCTGTGTTAAAAACCAAGGATCTATTTTACAAAGCTCATAAAGTTCTTCTACGCTAAAACCTTCCCTAAAAGCTTGAGCAACATAAAGTAAACGCTTTTCATTGGCATTACGAATTTTAAAAACAAGATCATTTCTATCTTCAAATTTTACCCTATCAAAACCACTTAAAGAACGCTCAAGCGAACAAAGTGCTTTTTGTATACTTTCTTTAAAAGTGCGTCCTATAGCCATTACCTCACCCACACTTTTCATAGCTGTACCTAAAGTTGTATTTGCTCCTGGAAATTTTTCAAAGGTAAAGCGAGGAATTTTTGTTACAATATAATCAATCACAGGCTCGAAAGATGCAGGAGTTCCTGTAATATCATTTTTAATCTCATCTAAGCTAAAACCTACTGCCAAAAGTGTCGCAACCTTTGCTATAGGATAACCCGTTGCCTTAGAAGCTAAAGCACTTGATCTTGAAACTCTTGGATTCATTTCTATAACTATCATTCTTCCATTTTTTGAGTTGATAGCAAATTGCACATTACTTCCGCCTGTATCTACACCAATTTCACGCAAAATAGCAAAAGAAGCATTACGCATAACTTGATATTCTTTATCCGTCAAAGTTAATGCTGGAGCTATTGTAATACTATCTCCTGTATGAACTCCCATAGGATCGATATTTTCTATGCTACAAACTATGATACAATTATCCGCTCTATCGCGTATAACTTCCATTTCATATTCTTTCCAACCTAACAAACTTTCTTCAATCAAAATTTCATGGATAGGTGATAAAGCTAAAGCAGTATTGGCAAGTTCTTTAAATTCGTCCATATTGTAAACCACGCCACTTCCAGCACCCCCTAAAGTATAAGAAGCACGGATCATCAAAGGAAAGCCGATTTCATCTACGGCTTTTAAAGCTTCGTCATAATTATACGCATACATCGATTTTGGCAAATCCATGCCAATTTTTTTCATACATTCTTTAAAAACCTGACGATCTTCGCCTTTTTTAATCGCCTCAGGATTTGCGCCTAAAAATTTCACATCTCCTAAAAGTCCGCTTTCATAAACTTCCATAGCAACATTTAACGCTACTTGTCCACCCATAGTTGGCAAAATTGCATCAATTTTTTCTTTTTTAATAATACTTAAAATACTTTCTTTTGTTATGGGTTCTATATAAGTCGCATCTGCAAATTCGGGATCTGTCATGATGGTTGCAGGATTTGAGTTGATTAATACTACACGATATCCTAATTCTTTTAAAGTCTTTGCGGCTTGAGTTCCAGAATAATCAAATTCACAAGCTTGTCCTATCACAATAGGACCACTTCCTATAAGTAAAATGCTTTTAATATCTGTTCGTTTTGGCATAAATTTTCCTAAGAGCATAAATTTGGGCCGATTATAACAAAAATTAGTTTTATAAACTTTGAAATTATCGATATAATTTTAAAAAATAAACACTCTGCTTTTAATCTAGGAAATAATACATAAAGAAATTTAAGATTTTTTATAAAATTCTCATTCAATTATAAACATTTATTTGATAATTTAACAAAATTTTTAGCATTAAACAAAGTGATAATAATTAGCAAAAATATAGAAAATTTTTAAAAAGTCTAATCCTTGACTTATAAATTATCTACTACATATAAATAAGCAGGAATACTAATCTTAACATAAGGCTTTACTTCTACACTTTGATACATATCTTCATCATTAACTCTATTCACAATACCGACAGGTATATCTGAAAAGAAAATATTATCAAGTCCACTTGTTAAAATTTCATCTCCGGTATTAATTTTTGCCCATTTTGGAATAAATTTAACCACAATCCTGCCATCTTCACCCTGAATTAAACCTGGAGCTTTGGATTTTCCTATATAAACAGAAAAAACACACTGATCATCACCTTGTAAAAGAGCCATTGCTCTACCATTTTTATTAATAGCTATACCTGCAGTATATCCTTGATATATTAAACCACGATTTTTACCAACTGGAATTTTGCTCCAATCTAACCATAATTTTTTATAATCATTCAATTGAACGTAAGAAATAACTCTAGTTAAAGAAACTTGAGGTAAATATTTTGTAGAATTTTGATCCTCTAAAATACGATTTAATTGATTTGCAAAACTAGTTACCTTTACAGCAATATCTTCTAATTCTTTATTTCTAGCTTTTAGTTGCTGAATTTGATTTGCTTGATTAAAGTGTTCTGAAATTTTTTTTCCCAAATAATCTTTAATATTATAAAAATTACCTATAACAAAATCATTAACACGGAGAACATTTTGCTTGATAAGTCCTCCATAATAAAAAGATATAAAAACCAAAAAGGCTAAGACAAGAACATAAAAAATCTTATTCTTCATTGGTTAATTGTTGCAATAATGAAATTTCCTCTAAAGCTTTACCCGTTCCTTTTGCTACAGCTAAAAGCGGTTCATCTGCGATATAAACTGGCAAACGTACAATTTCACTTAAGTATTTATCAAAACCACGAATCAATGCTCCACCACCTGTTAAAACTACACCATTTTCTACTATATCACTTGCTAAATCAGGCGGCATCATTTCAAGAACCATTTTTAAAGCATCAGCAATTTCTTTTAAATACTCACGCATTGCTTCTCTTACATCTTCACTTGTAAGTTCAATACGACTTAAAAGTCCACTTACTTGATCGCGTCCTTTTACCACCATAGAAAGTTCTTTTGGAAGTTGTATTGCTGAACCTATGGTGATTTTGATCTCTTCGCCTGTTCTTTCACCTATGATAAGATTGTATTTTTCTTTTACATAATTAACTATACTCATATCAAGCTTATCTCCAGCCGTACGAATAGACTTTGAAATCACAAGTCCACCCAAAGAAATCACTCCGATCTCAGTAGTTCCACCCCCTATATCTACTACCAAATTTCCTTTAGGTTCTTGTATAGGTAAACTTGCGCCAATAGCTGCTGCCATAGGCTCTTCGATCAAAAATACCTCTCTTGCACCTGCACTTAAAGCACTTTCTCTTACCGCTTTTCTTTCTACTTGAGTTAAACCATAAGGAACAGAAATAATAATTCTAGGGCGTAAAAAACTTTTTCTACGATGTGTTTTTTCTATAAAATAGCGGATCATTTTTTCAGTCATATCAAAATCTGCAATCACGCCATCTTTCATAGGACGAATAGCTTCGATGTTACCTGGAGTTTTTCCCACCATATCTTTAGCTTCTTTACCTACGGCTAAAATTTTTGCTTTGGAACCATACCTTTCTCTTTCAACTGCCACAACAGAAGGCTCATTTATCACTATACCCTTATCTTTTACCAAAACTAGCGTATTAGCTGTTCCTAAATCAATCCCCATATCACTAGAAAAAAATCCTATAAGTTGATCTAATATCATTTCTATCCTTTTTAACTTATTTTTCTTTTTATTAATAATGCCTTTGCATTGTCTTTAACAACTTCTTTGGTTATTACAATATCATAGTTTTTATACTCTGGTAACTCAAACATTAAATCTACCATCATTTCTTCTATAATACTTCTAAGCCCCCTAGCCCCTGTTTTTCTCTCCAATGCAAGCTGTGCGATAGCTCTTAGAGCATCTTCTTCAAATTTTAAATTTACCCCATCAATAGCAAAAAGCTTTTGATATTGCTTAATAATGGCATTTTTAGGTTCAGTTAAAATTCTTACCATATCTTCTTCATTAAGCTCATTTAAAGATGCAATCACATGCAAACGACCTATAAGCTCAGGAATCAAACCAAAATGAACCAAATCATCAGGTTCAATTTTCTCAAGTAAAGCTTTATTTTCTTCTTTTGCATCATCAAAAAAACCTACAACTTTATCTCCAAGTTTTCTTTTTAAGATAGTTTCCAAACCATCAAAAGCTCCACCACAAACAAATAAAATATTTGAAGTGTCAATTTGTATAAACTCTTGATTTGGATGTTTTCTCCCCCCTTTTGGTGGAATATTTACCAAACTTCCTTCGATAATCTTAAGTAAAGCTTGTTGCACACCCTCTCCACTTACATCACGAGTAATAGAACGATTTTCACTCATTCTGGCAATTTTATCAATCTCATCAATAAAAACTATACCTTTTTGAGCTCTTTGCACATCTCCATCTGCAGCTTGTAAAAGACGTGTTAAAATATTTTCTACATCCTCACCTACATATCCTGCTTCAGTTAAAGAAGTTGCATCACAAATTGCTATAGGTACATCTAAAAATTTAGCTAAAGTTTGCGCCAATAAAGTTTTTCCACTTCCTGTTGGCCCAACAAGTAAAATATTTGACTTAAAAAGCTCTGTACCATCATCTTGAAGCTCAGCTTTAAAAAGTCTTTTATAATGATTGTATACTCCAACACTAAAAACTTTTTTAGCTCTATCTTGTCCTATGACATAACGATCTAAATAAGCTTTTAATTCTTTTGGAGTGATATCTTTAAATTCTGTATTATGACTTTGTTTAGGTTCTTTAAATTCTTTTTCTTCTCCATAAATAATACTATAAGCACCTTCAACGCAATATTCACAAATAAAAGCATCATCATTTTCATTTGCTAAAATTCTTCTTTGTGGATTCTCCACTTCATTGCAAAAACTACATTTTCTAGGCATTATTTTTACCCCTATAGACAGGAATTCCACGCTTTGTTTCTAATATAAAATGGCACATTTTTTTAACATTTTCACTTTCTTGATTTTCAAGCAAATTTTTAGCATTTTCTTTTAAATCTCCTTGTCTAAATAAAGTTTTAAAAGCTCTACTAAGTCTATCTACTTCATCTTTATCAAAACGACGACGAGTGCCTACTAAATTTAAACTTCTAATACTTGCACGATTTCCTTCTGCTAAACAAAACGGTACTATATCCTGAGAAAGTGCACTTGCTCCTGCTATCATACAACCCTCACCTACTTTGACAAATTGATGAATAGGTGTAAGCCCGCCTACAACCGTAAAATCTCCAAGCTCTACATGTCCTGCCAAAGTTGCATTATTAGCTAAAATAATATTATTACCTAAAAGACAATCATGAGCAATATGACAATAAGCCATAATAAAAGCATTATCGCCTATACGAGTAAAACCATCTCCTTTAGCTGTACCTGAATTTATCGTTGCAAATTCTCTAATAGTTGCATTTTTCCCTATAACAACACCGCTTTTTTGCTCTTCTTTATAAGATATGTCCTGAGGAATATCGCCTACTATTGCATAAGAAAATACACGAGAATGATCACCTATAGTTGTATCTGAAAGAATTCGAGCACCTTGTTTGATGACAACATCATTACCTATTTTAGTATCTTTACCTACATAAGCATAAGCTTCTATTACAACATCGTCACCAAGTTGTGCACCCTCTTCAATCACCGCACTTGGATGAATTTTTTTCATTATTTATCCACTATCATAGCTTTAAGCTCGGCCTCTGCAACTAAATTTCCATCTACAAAAGCTTGCCCTTTAAAAATCCACATATTACCACGATTTTTAACCACGCTCATTTCATAATCAAGCCTATCTCCAGGACGCACAGGATTTCTAAATTTTGCTCCATCTATGCCTGTGAAATAAACTACTTTATTTTTTGGATCCACTTTATCTTCCATACTTTCAAAAGCTAAAACTCCACCTGTTTGAGCCATACCTTCTAAAATCAAAACTCCAGGATAAATAGGATGCCCTGGAAAATGTCCCATAAAAACATGATCACTTATACTGATGTTTTTATATCCTAGCACCACTTCTTTAACTTTTAATTCTGTAATTTTATCTACTAGTAAAAAAGGATAACGGTGTGGTAAGATTTCTTGAATTTGCATTACATCTATCATTATTAAATTAACCTTGAAAACAATTAAAAATTTTATTATATAAAAAAATCATTAAAAATTACATTAACAAAAAAAGTTTTTCTTAATAAATTTCTTAAATTTTTGCAAGCACCTCTTGATTATCATGATAAATTTCACTTTTTGCTATCACTTCATATCTTGAAGGAAAAATTTCTTCAAGTATAATCACAGGGCTAAGATTATAAGCTCCAAAAACTTGATTACGCCATCTAACTTCTGCTTGAATACTTAAAGGTTTTTTTAAAAAATCTTCAAAATTTTTCCATTTGTTTTTAAAAAACGCATTAAAACGCCAAAATTCCACAAAAACCATTTCATCTTTGGTACTTCTATAAAAGCCTTCTTTTAAATTTTGTTTTAAATTTTCCTCATCTAAAGAAAATCTTGTATAAGCGTTTTTAAAATGCGAATAAAATAAAATATGAGATTTAACGGGCTTTTTATCTAATTTTATCAAAGCGCTTAAAAGACGATAATTTAAAAATTTCTCTCTTAAAATTTCAAATTTTATACCCTTTTTTTCCCATAAAACTACTTTTTTATAAAGAGCTATTCTTGCTTCTATACTTGCAGGTAAAATTTGCTTATTTACAGAAGACATTAATTCATCAATGAAATTCTTATCTTGTTTTTGTTTTTTAAGTCCATAAATACAACCACAATAATTTTGATGATAGAGCATTTCTTTTTTTGCTAAAGCAAACTGCCTTTGAGTGCCGCCATTTTTACGAAAATCAGGAGCTAAAAACTCTACCCCATAAGGCTCACATTCTTTTTGTAAAGCATTTTTTAACTGTTCTAAATCTTTTTTAGGGCTAGTTAAAAGCGTAGTAGTAAGCTTTTTTTCTCCTATTTTAGCAGCAAATTTAACACTAGATCCCATTCTTACATCAAAGCAAATTTCACACCTTGCACCTTTTTCAGGCTCATCTTCATAACCACGCACAGCATTAAGCCATTTTTCATACTCATACTCGCCCTTATATAACTTAATGCCAAGTTTATCACAAGATCTTTTTACATCTAAAAATCTTAGTTCGTATTCGCTTAAAGGATGGATATTTGGATCATAAAAATATCCTATGATTTTTTCATCAGGATAAGTCTTTCTAAGTTCTTCAATAAAATAATGACTATCTACACTACAACAAATATGCACCAGCATTAAAGACTTTCAAGCACTTTTAAAGCATGATCTTTTACACGAACATTACTATAAATTTGAGCAATCTTACCTGTTTCATCGATAACAAAAGTAGAACGAATGATGCCTTCATATTCTTTTCCGTAATTTTTCTTAAGCCCCCAAGCTCTATAAGCTTTAGCAACTTCTTTTTCGCTATCACTAAGTAAAATATGCTTTAAATTAAATTTAGAAATAAATTTTTCATGACTTGTCACACTATCAGGACTAATACCAATAATCACTGCATTTTTACCACCAAATTTATCATAATTTGCACTAAAATCACAAGCTTCTGTAGTACAACCTGGGGTATTATCTTTTGGATAAAAATACAAAATCACCTTTTTGCCAATAAAATCTTTTAATGCTATTTTTACCCCATCTTGATTTAAAAGCTCAAATTGAGGTGCCTTATCTCCTATATTTAAACTCATTTATTTGCCTTTGCTTTGATAGCTTCTACACTTTCTCCGCCAAAGCCTATGTCATAATTTTCCACATCTTCTAAAACCACAACAACTCTTTCTTTACTTTTATTATATTTCGTGCTTAAAAGTTCGGTAATATCAGCTATAAGTTCCGCTTTTTGTTCCTTGCTTAAAGACGGCTTTGCTAATTTGATATTTACTAATGGCATAATTTCTCCTTTTTAACGATAATTTTTCATAATTATTTCAAAAAATACCTAATATTTTTTTTAACAAAAAACCTTAATTTAATAAAAGCTTATTGTTAGTATATTTTTGATAAAATCCCGATTTATTCTTAAAATAATATTTTTTAAGAAATAAACAACTATAAAAGGTAAAAAAATGATCTCAGCAGATAAAATTTGGATGGATGGAAAATTAGTTGATTTTAAAGATGCAACTTTGCACTTTTTAACCCATTCTTTGCATTATGGCAATGCTGTTTTTGAAGGAACTAGAGCCTATAAAACAGATAAAGGCTTAGCAATTTTCAGACTTGAAGATCACACCAAAAGACTTTTAGAGTCTGCAAAAATTACTCTTTTAAATTGTCCTTTTTCTCAAAAAGATCTTGAAAATGCACAAATTGAACTCTTAAAAGCAAACAATTTTCAAAGCAATGTCTATATCCGCCCTCTGATTTTCTTAGGCGATGGAGTTATGGGACTTTATCATATAAAAGCTCCTGTAAGAGTTGGAATTGCAGCTTGGGAATGGGGTGCTTACCTTGGAGAAGAAGGTTTAGAAAAAGGCATAAAAGTAAAAATTTCGTCTTTTGCAAGAAATAGTGTTAAATCATGCATGGGAAAAGCTAAAGCAAGTGCAAATTATCTTAACTCTCAAATTGCAAAATTTGAAGCTATTGAAGCAGGATATGAAGAAGCTTTAATGCTTGATGAAGAAGGTTTTATCGCAGAAGGAACAGGAGAATGTTTCTTTATTGTAAAAGATGGGGTTTTAATCACACCTCCAAATGATTTTTCTTTAAAAAGCATTACTCAAGATACAGTGCTTAAAATCGCTCATGATCTTGGTATCACCGTGCTTCGCCAAAGAATTTCAAGAGATGAAGTTTATACTGCTGATGAAGCATTTTTTACCGGAACAGCCGCTGAAATCACACCTATTAACAATATCGATGCAAGAATAATAGGAAATGGTTTAAGAGGATCTGTAACTAAAAAACTTCAAGATGCTTATTTTGATGTAGTTTATGGACGCAATGAAAAATACGCATCTATGCTAACTTATATTTAAAAAAGGAAATAAATGCCAGCTGATTTGAATGATTATTTCAATAAAAAAAATGGAAATTCTAACAATAACGGAAACAACAACCGTCAAAATTTCAATTTCAAAGCACCAGAATTTAATTTTAAAGGTTTTGGGAAATTCTCTCCATTTGTTTATGGGGTGATTATTATTATCTTATTTTTAATCGTTGCAAAACCTTTTATGGTGATAAATTCTGGGGAAATGGGGATTAAATCAACAACAGGTAAATATGACCCAAATCCATTAGAACCAGGACTTCACTTTTTCTTACCTTTTGTACAAAAAATAACCATAATCGATACTAGAGTAAGACAAATCAACTATGCTTCTATAGAGGGAAGTAATGAAAATTTATCTTCAGGTTCAGGTGTTATTAATAAAAATAGTATTTCTGTACTTGATTCTCGTGGATTGCCTGTATCTATTGATGTTACAGTGCAATACCGTTTAAATCCTTTGCAAGTTCCTCAAACCATAGCTACTTGGAGCTTAAATTGGGAAAATAAAATTATCGATCCAGTTGTTCGTGATGTAGTGCGAAGTGTTGTAGGAAAATACACAGCCGAAGAACTTCCTACTAATCGTAATACAATAGCCACTCAAATAGAAGAAGGTATAAGAAAAACCATAGAAGCCCAACCAAATGAACCTGTAGAACTTCGCGCTGTACAACTTAGAGAAATTATTTTACCTTCAAAAGTAAAAGAACAAATCGAACGCGTGCAAATTGCAAAACAAGAGGCTGAAAGAACTAAATATGAAGTAGAAAGAGCTAATCAAGAAGCCTTAAAAAAAGCTGCTTTAGCTGAAGGGGAAGCAAATGCAACCATAATCAGCGCCAAAGGTAAAGCTATGGCTGTTAAAATAGAAGCAGATGCACAAGCTTATTCTAACAAAGAAATCGCAAACAGCCTAAACACCCCTTTGCTAAATTTAAAACAAATTGAAACTCAAAAAGAATTTAATGAAGCTTTAAAAGTCAATCAAGATGCTAAAATTTTCTTAACTCCAGGTGGAGCAGTGCCAAACATTTGGGTTGATACCAAAGATGCTAAAAAGCAAAGTGCTGCCAACATGAACTAAAGGATACACAAGTGGAGAAACTAAGAGAAATCGTGCTTTTTTACACTACTCATTTATATTTAGTAGATTATATGCTGATTTTATTAGTTTTTTTTCTCTTCACTTGTGTTTTACTTCTTTGTGTATTTTTACGCCATAGACCTATAGCAGCACTTTTTATTATTGCATTTGATATTATTATTTGTTTTTTAGTTTATATCTATGGGTATAAACTAATAGACAATGAAGTAAGAACTCGAAAAATCGCTATTACAGATCAAAAAATGATACAAAGCTCAAATGATTTAATTGTTGATTTTAACATTACAAATAATTCAAAAAATAATTTTAAAGAATGTAAAATTACAGCTAAAATTTTTGCAGATAAAATACCTAATGATAATATCATAGAAGAATATAAAAAGAAATTTATCCCTTTTAGACAAAAAAGTAGAGAAATTAAAGATCTAAAGAAAAACGCAACCCAAGTTCAAAGAATTGCTTTTGAAAATTTTAACTATGAAAATAACTATACCATACGCTTAGTTTCGGAGTGTTTTTAATGCATTTTACGATTTTTCATATTATAGCTTTTATCATTTTACTTATTTGCTTTGCCTTGATTTGTATTTTAATCTTTCTAAAAGTCAAACAGAAAGAAATGGCTTTGATTTCTTATACCATAGCTACTATTTTTACCGCACTTTTGATATATTCTATTTTTCTAACAATCAATCAATTCACCACTCAAGCCGATCTTAGCAAACTAACCTACACAAGAGATCTAAGACATGAAAGCGTTATAGTAAGTGGAAAAGTTCAAAATCTTACTAAATTTAAAATCAAAAAATGCTATTTGATACTTAGCATATTAAACCAACAACAAGTAGGAGGTGAAATTTTCAATGATAAAAATATCCGTAACGCTAAAATGCAAAATACAAGTGTTTCTTATACTATAGAAATCATAGACACACTCCCGGGTAATACCTATAAAGAATTTAGAGCTAGCGTTCCTTTTCCTCCAACTTTTAATAATCCTGAATTTTATCACACCTTAAAATGTATTTGATTCAAGAAATCAACTAGCAAAAATTCTAAAATACATTAATTATTCACATAACAAAACAATAATTCCGCTATAAATTATATAAATATTAATAATAATTTAAGTTTTATTAATATAATATTTATTAATATAGAAGATAAGGAGTCAATCAACCTTTAAATCTAAAAGCACTTTGCTAAATGAGAGTTAAAAATGGGAGGGAAAATAAAGCTATAAAAAGCTTATATCTTAAAACTCAACGAGATCGAAATGGGCTCAGAAGTATTAATCTGGGCTCAAAACAAACTTTTTTTATAATTGAAGTTTTATCTTTTCTAAAAAACAATAAGTAAAATATAATTAACTCAAATTTATTATATCAATAAAGAATAATATTAAAGCACCAAAAATAAGTAATCTTAGTAAAAATTATACAATTAAGTAATAATTAAATTGCATAGTATTAAAATACATTTACATCAAATTTATATTAAGGAATTAGTAATGAAAAAAATTTTCATTTCTTTTGTTGTCCTAGCGACATGTTTATGGGCAAAAAATACCGCCTATACCGATGAAGTTGTATCGCTTTATCTTAATAAAGATGATACTAAAGTCATAGGAAGACTTTTACCTACAAATCCTTTTGAAGTATTAAAAAGCGAAAATAACAGGGTTTTGCTAAAAATTGATGGTTATGTAAATCCTAAAGCACCTTCTGTGATTTATTTCAATGACTCTCAAAGAATTATTGTTGCAGCTTTTTCTAAAAATACAAAATTAAATTTCTCTCAAAGAATAACTGGAAAAAATGGCAAATGGGATAAGGTAAGCCTTGAAATTTGGGCAGATAAAAAAGAATTTGTCAAAGACAATAAAGAAATGTTAAATCGAGCCAAAGAGCTTTTTGTAAATAACTGCGGAATTTGCCACGCTATCCACAAAGAAAAAGAATTTACAGCTAATGCTTGGCCTGCAATTTTCCGTTCTATGGCTGATAGAACAGGTATTGATAAAAAAGACAGATGGCTAGTTATAGAATACTTACAAAAAAACGCAAAAGATTTTAAAACAAAATAAGGAGAAAAGCATGCTAGATAGAAGAAAATTTTTAAAAATTGGAGCGAGCTTAAGTGCTTTACCTCTCATTCCAAGCTTAAGTGCAGGAAAAACCGTAGAAGCTTCAAAAGTTAGCCTCGGACTTGTAAAAAATGGAGAAGTGATCACCGCAGCACACTGGGGGATTTTAAAACTTACTATAAAAGATGGCAAAATAGTAAAAAGTGAACCTTGGGAAAAAGTTACAAAAATGGATAATCCTTTACAGCACTATACCGCCGATATGGTTTATAAATCTCGTGTGAAGTACCCTTATGTGCGTAAATCCTACCTTGAAAATCCTGACAATCCTAAACCTGAACTTCGCGGAAAAGATGAGTTTGTTCGCGTAAGTTATGATGAAGCGATCAAACTCATCGCCAAAGAACTTAAAAAAACAAGAGATAGTAAAGGCGCAAGTGCGATTTTTGGTGGAAGTTATGGCTGGAAATCAAGTGGAAATATGCAAAACTCACGTATCTTGCTTCATAGATTTTTAAATGTAACAGGTGGATTTGTAGGAGCTACAGGGGACTATTCTACAGGAGCTTCTCAAGTGATTATGCCTTATGTTGTAGGATCGATTGAAGTTTATGAGCAACAAACCTCATGGGAAAATATCTTAAGCGATTCTAAATATGTTGTGATTTGGGGTGCTGATCCGCTTTCTACTTTACGCATAGCTTGGACTTCAAACGAACAAAGAGGGTTGGCGTATTTTGAAAAACTTAAAAACAGTAAAATCAAAGTGATTTGTATAGATCCTGTAAAAACCACTACAGCGAAATTTTTAAATGCCAAATGGATAGCTCCACGCCCAAATACCGATGTGGCTTTAATGATGGGTATGGCAAGCCATTTAATCGCTAAGAAAAAAGTCAATTACGAGTTTTTAGACACTTACACCACTGGCTTTGATAAATTTAAAGACTATTTAGAAGGCAAAGAAGATGGAGTTAAAAAAGATACCAAATGGGCAAGTAAAATTTGTGGTATCGATGAAAAAACTATCAAAAATTTAGCTGAAACTTTTTATGATAATCCTACTATGATTATGAGTGGTTGGGGTATGCAAAGAGCACATCATGGAGAACAGCCTCACTGGATGCTAGTTACTCTTTGTGCGATGTTAGGACAAATCGGCACAAAAGGAGGTGGTTTTGGACTAAGCTACCATTATAGCAATGGCGGTGTTCCAACTTGCAAAGGCGGAGTGATCGGTGGTATGACAGCAGGTAGCTTAGGAATTTGGAAAAATGGTAAATTTAAAGGCTTAAGCAAAGCAGAAGCTTCAAGCGAAGGTGCAGAATGGCTTCAAAATGCAGCGAGTTATTCTTTCCCTGTAGCAAGAATCGCTGATGCTTTACTTCATCCTGGAAAAACCATAGATCATAATGGTGCTAAAATCACTTATCCTGATATTGATTTTATCTACTGGGTAGGTGGAAATCCTTTAGTGCATCATCAAGATACCAACACTAATGTAAAAGCATGGAGAAAACCACGCACCGTTGTGGTAAATGAAATTTACTGGACTCCAACAGCTAAAATGGCAGATATTATCATGCCTGTAACTTCATCTTACGAAAGAGATGATATTACCATGACAGGAGATTATTCAAATATGCATATAGCTCCTATGAAACAAGCCGTTGAGCCTGTGGGTGAGAGCAAAGATGATTATGTAATTTTCTCTGATATTTGTAAAATTTATGGAAAAGATGTCTTTAATGCCTACACAGAAAATGGCAAAAAAGCTAAAGATTTCATCAAAGAATACTACAACAGTGCCCTAAAACAAACTCAAAGTTTTGGCGAAGCTTTTGCCACTCCTATGCCAAGTTTTGAAGAATTTTGGGCTAAAAATAAACCAATCACTTTTGAACCAACAGCTGAAAGTTTAGAATGGACTCGTTTTTCAGAATTTATAGAAGATCCTATCTTAAATGCTCTGGGTACAGATTCAGGACTCATTGAAATTTACTCAGAAACGATTAAAAATTATAATTATGATGATTGTAAGGCACATCCTACTTGGTTTGAGCCTATTGAATGGCTTGGAAATGCAAGCAAAGAAGCACCTTTCCACTTACTTACAAATCACCCAAGAGATCGCTTGCACTCTCAACTTTGCCACACAAGCTTAAGAGATACTTATGCAATAAAAGATAGAGAGCCGATTTTAATCAATTCCAAAGATGCAAAAAAACTTGGTATAAAAAATGGCGATGTAGTGCGTGTGTTTAACAAACGCGGTGAAGTTTTAGCAGGGGCGGTTGTAAATGATGAAATCATGCAAGGGGTTGTAAGACTTTGCGAAGGTGCTTGGTATGATCCTAATGAAAACGGACTTTGCAAATGTGGAAATGCAAATGTTTTAACCATGGATATACCAACTTCAAAACTTGCCAATGGCAATATCTCTCACACAGGGCTCGTAAACATAGAAAAATTTAAAGGTGAACTACCAAAACTTACTGCCTTCAGCGTGCCAAAAGGTGCGAATTAAATTTAAGAAAGCCGCAAGGCTTTCTATTGTCCAAGCAAATTTAAACTTAAAGCCATTATTGCCATTCCTGCGATAAGTCCATATAAACTATCATGAGCCTTATCATAAGTTTTTGCAGCGGGCAAAAGCTCATCAAGGGATATAAAAACCATAATTCCTGCAATCACAGCAAAACTTATAGCTAAAGTAAGATCGCCTATAAAAGGCAATAAAATCAAAGCTCCAACAAAAGCACCCAAAGGCTCTGCTAAACCCGAAAGAGCTGAATAAATAAAAGCTTTTTTCTTATCTCCTGTAGCATGGTAAATTGGCAAACTCACAGCCAAACCTTCAGGGATATTGTGTATAGCCACAGCTATAGCTATAGCAATTCCTAAAGTAAGATTATCAAGACTTGAAATAAAAGTAGCAAAACCTTCTGGGAAATTATGTATAGCAATAGCTAAAGCTGTAAAAATCCCTGTGCGTTTTAAAGCTTTAGTATTGATCTGATGCAACTTTTCTCCAGGATGAAATTTCGGAGGATTTTGTCCTTTTTGAGGTAAAGGACAAATTTTTAACTCGCTTAAATCTTCTTTAGGTTCATGAGGATTAACATCTTCGGGGATTAATTTATCAATCAATAAAGATATTAAAATTCCACCAAAAAAACAAGCTAGTCCCAAGAGCTCAGCCCAATGTGAATCATAGTGATTTTTAAAATCTTTAAGTGCAGTAGGTAAAATTTCCATGAAAGAAATATATATCATTACTCCAGCTGAAAAACCAAGTCCTAAAGAAAGCACTCTTAAATCATCTTTTCTGGAAAAAAAGGCTATTGTAGAACCTATAGCTGTAGAAAAACCTGCAAAAAGAGTCAGTAGTATTGCTATAAAAATTTGTTCAAATGTAAATTGCATTAATAATTCTTACTTCTAATTAAAATTTAATATTTTAAATACTTAATATTTATAAAAAGTTAACATATGATAAAAAGATAAAAAATATTAAAATTTTTAAGAATATTTTAAAATATTATAAAATAGAATAGCAACTCTGAAATTTTATTGTAAAAATTTAAAAGCTCACAAAAAGGAAAAATATGAATTTTCGTTCTCTAAATTTAAGTACTAAGCTTATTTTATCTGTAGCAATAGGAATAGTCTTAGGCATAGTTGTAATTGTTTTAACCGTATCTATATATACTTCTAAAAGTATGGAAAAAGAAGCTAAAGATTCAATATTTTTGTCTTCAAAAAGATATGTCAATTACATGGAAGGTATTTTAAATGAAGAGGTTGTATTAACAAAAGCAATGGCCACTTCATTAAATGAAATATTTTCAAAAAATGATCAAGTGAACGCTGGTATAATAGAAAGTCTTTTAAGAAATACATTTGATAGTAGCGGTTATGCAGCTTATGCTTTTCTTTATTTACAGGATTCTTCTATACTAACTCATGTTGAATCTTTAGATAAAAATTTTAAAAACTCTGATGGCAAAAGTGTAACAATGATTTTTTTTGATGAAACCACAGGGAAGGCAGGCGGTATTAAAAGCATACACGCTCCGAGCAATTTTTCACAACTACCTATTATAGAAAAAATTAAAAAAAATGCAAGATATGGTGATCTTGATACTATATTTTTAGGATCTCCATCAAGACTTAATTATGATGGAACAGAATTTTTAGGTATTAACTTAGGAATGCCCTTATTTAATAAAGAAGGAAAATTTATCGGTATAGTTGGATTTACTTTTGATTTTTTAGAAATATCTGAAACAATACTTGATCCGAAGTTAGATTTTTATAAAGATGATTTAAGATTTTTAATAACAGATCAAGGTGTTATTGTTATTCATAAGAACAAAGATGCTATTTTAAAAACTTTACCTGAAATTAATCAAGATGCATCCGTGCAATTAATTATTGATGCTGTTAAAAATCATAAAGATTTGATTATTGATAATTATGTTGACTTAAGCGGAAATTTAAGCTATGCAGGAGTTGCTTCATTTAGTACCTTAGGAGATTCGAGTCATTGGAGCATGGTTGTAACAGCACCTAAAAAATCTATTTTTGCGCCTTTATATGAATTGAATTTTATTCTAATTAGTATTGCAATTATTGTATTAATTGCTATTTTAATTATTCTGTATTTTTGTGTAAAAAATATAGTAGGATCTAAACTTCCAATTATAGTTAATTCCCTGCAAAATTTCTTTGACTTTATCAACCATAAAACAAAAAATGTTTCTACTATAGAAGTAAAAAGCAATGATGAATTGGGGCAAATGGGTAAAATTATCAATGAAAACATTCTTGCTACTAAAAGAGGCTTAGAACAAGACAATCAAGCCGTTAAAGAATCAGTTCAAACCGTATCAGTTGTAGAAGGTGGTAATTTAACAGCAAGAATTACTGCTAATCCAAGAAACCCACAGCTTATTGAACTTAAAAATGTTCTAAATAAACTTCTTGATGTTTTACAAGCTAGAGTAGGTTCTGATATGAATGCTATTCATAAAATTTTTGAAGAATACAAAAGCTTAGACTTTAGAAATAAATTAGAAAATGCTAGCGGTAGTGTAGAATTAACTACTAATGCTTTAGGTGATGAAATAGTTAAAATGCTAAAACAAAGTTCAGACTTTGCTAATGCTTTAGCTAATGAAAGTGGAAAATTACAAACTGCTGTTCAAAGCTTAACCACTTCTTCAAATTCTCAAGCTCAATCTTTAGAAGAAACTGCAGCAGCTTTAGAAGAGATCACTTCTTCTATGCAAAATGTTTCAGTTAAAACTAGTGATGTTATCACTCAATCCGAAGAGATTAAAAATGTTACAGGTATTATAGGTGATATTGCAGATCAAATCAATCTTTTAGCTTTAAATGCAGCTATTGAAGCAGCTCGTGCTGGAGAACATGGTAGAGGCTTTGCAGTGGTAGCTGATGAAGTTAGAAAGTTAGCTGAAAGAACTCAAAAGTCTTTATCTGAAATTGAAGCTAATACTAATTTACTTGTTCAATCTATCAATGATATGGCAGAAAGTATTAAAGAACAAACTGCAGGTATCACTCAAATCAATGATAGCGTAGCTCAAATTGATCAAACTACTAAAGATAATGTTGAAATTGCTAATGAATCAGCTATTATTTCTAGTACAGTAAGTGATATAGCTAATAATATCTTAGAAGATGTTAAGAAGAAGAGGTTTTAATTAATCATTTATACCTAGTGAAAAACTAGGTATAAATTTTTTCTTCAATTTAAATTTTTCATCAAAGTTTCTAAAAAGTTTCCAAATATTTTTATACTTCCATTGTTTTAAATTTCAATATGGGGTAAAAACAAATGGAAAGAAGATTGTTTTTAAAAGGTTCAGCTTTAGGTTCTATGGTGGCTTTTTTTGCAAGTTCAAATTTAAGTGCTGCTATGCTTAAGGATAAGGATTTGCTAGGTTTTAAAGCTGTTAGTGCAAGCACACAAGATAAAGTTATAGTACCACAAGGTTATGAAGCAAAGGTTTTAATTTCTTGGGGTGATCCACTTTTTAGTAAAGCAAAACCTTATGATGAAAATAAAATCATCGACATGAATGCAGTTAAAAATGCTCATTTGGTTTTTGGAGATGACAATGATGGTATGAGTTTTTTTCCACTTTCAAAAAACAGAGGAATTTTAGCCGTTAATAATGAATATATAAATCCTGAAATCATGTTTAATCATCATGGTAAAAATTTAAGCAAAGAAGATATTTTATATGAGCAAGCCAGTGTGGGTGTGAGTATCTTAGAAATCGAAAAAAAAGGTGATGATTGGACTGTGGTTTTAGACTCTAAGTATAACCGCAGAATCGATGCAAACACTAAAATGCAAGTAAGTGGAGCAGCTAAAAAAGAAGTTTTAAAAAATGAAAAATTTGTTCATGGAACTTTTGCAAATTGTGCAAATGGACAAACACCTTGGGGAACTTATATCACCTGTGAAGAAAATTTTGATGATTTTTTTGGAAGTTTAGATGAAAATCTAGAATTTAATGACTCTCTTAAACGCTATGGATTTAACAAAACTAGTCTTTATGGATGGGAAAAATTTGATGAAAGATTTGATTTAGCTAAAAATATGGATGAAGCCAATCGTTTTGGTTGGATAGTGGAAATCAATCCTTTTGATGCACAAAGCACACCTGTTAAAAGAACTTCTTTAGGGCGTTTTAAACATGAAAATGCAGAAATTATCGTAGAAAAAGATGGTTCTGTTATAGTTTATATGGGTGATGATGAGATGAATGAATTTATTTATAAATTTGTTAGCAAACATAAATACAAAAAAGGTGCTGATACAAGTAAAATTTTAGATGAAGGTATTTTGTATGTAGGACAGTTTAACGGCAATGTGGGAGATTTTAAAGGACAGGGAAAATGGATAGCTTTAGAATATGGCAAAAACAGCTTAAATGAAAAAAATGGTTTTAAGTCTCAAGCTCAAGTACTCATCAATACGCGTCTTGCTGCAAGTATTGTAGGTGCAACTCCTATGGATAGATGTGAATGGATAGCAAGCCATAAACAAAGTGGTTCTAAAGAAGTATTTGCAACACTAACGAACAACAAAAATCGCCAAGAACCTAATGCAGCAAATCCAAGGACTAAAAATGTTTATGGACAAATTTTAAAATGGATGCCAAAAAATTCTCATAAAGACGATGATTTTACTTGGGAAATTTTTGCTCTTGCTGGAAATCCTGATAACCAACAAGGCTTATATAAAGGCTCAAATAATATTACAAGTGAAAATAAATTTAATTCTCCTGATGGACTTAAATTTGATAGAGATGGAAGACTTTGGATACAAACAGATGGATCTTATTCTAATAAAGATGAATACGAAAGTATGGGAAATAACTGCATGCTAGCAGCAAATCCAAAAACAGGGGAAATTAGACGCTTTTTAACAGGGCCTATTGCTTGTGAATTAACAGGGATTGCTTTTAGTGAGGATTATACTACAATGTTTGTAGGCATACAACATCCAGGAGAAGGTTTGAAAGGTAGTACTTTTCCTTATGGAAAAACACCAAGATCAAGTGTAATGATGATAAGAAAACTTGATGGTGGAGTGATAGGAAGCTAAATAAAAATAAAGTTGCTTTTAGCAACTTTATAAAATCTTAATGCAAGCTTTCTATATAAGCCATAGCACTTAATGCAGCTACAGCTCCATCACCTGCAGCACAAATAACTTGCTTAGGCGCATCTTTTCTAAGGTCCCCTGCGGCAAAAAGTCCAGCAACGCTAGTTTGCATTTTAAGATCAACACTTACTTGCCCACCTTCTTCCATATTGCATAAAAACTTACTATCGTCTTGTTTTAAAATTTCATTTCTTACGTTAAGACCAACAAAAGTAAAAATTCCTGGAACATTTAAATCTCTAATACTACCATCTTTTAATTTTACTTTTACTCCAGCAACACCCATTTTATCGCCATATACTTCATCTACACTTGCGCTAGTAATGAGTTCTATTTTTTCGTTTTTCTTAACTTTTTCTACTGTAGATGGAGCTGCTCTAAACTCATCTCTGCGGTGGATAAGATAAATCTTAGAACAAATATTTGCTAGATATAAAGCTTCTTCTAAAGCCGTATCTCCACCACCTAAAACTGCAACTTCTTTATTTTTATAAAAAAATCCATCACAAGTTGCACAAGTGCTTACACCTTTTCCAAAAAATTCATCTTCGCCCTTAAAACCTGCTTTTTTTGGAGCTGAGCCTGTACAAACTATCACAGCTTTAGCAAGTTCTGTTTTACCACCTTCTAATTTGATGGTAAAACTTCCATCACTATTTTTTAAAATTTGTTCTACTCCAACCATTTCATGTTTTAAACCAAAACGCATACATTGTTCACTCCAAGGAGCCATAAAAGAAATTCCATCCATAACTTGGGCTACACCTGGATAATTTTCTATCTCAGAACTTGAGGTAATTTGTCCACCAGGCATACCTTTTTCAAACATTACTACATTTTTAAGGCCACCTCTAGTTGCATAAAGTCCGGCACTAAGTCCAGCAGGACCTCCACCTATGATTGCTACATCTAACATTTATATTTCCTTTATATTGAATTTTATTATTAATAATGATATAAAAATTATTCTTAATAGTAGTTAATAAAAATTATTATTTAGTATAAATTTGAAATTTTTAAGAAGAAGGCTAGTTATACTAGCCTTTAGTTTATAGTAAAGAGTTTAATTTATCGCTAATTGCTTGTTTAGATTGTGCACCAACGAGTTGATCTACAACTTCACCATTTTTAAAGAAAATAAGCGTAGGAATAGAGCGAACACCAAATTCAGCTGCTAAATCACCTTGTTCATCTGTATTTACTTTGCAAATTTTAGCTTTACCATCGAAGTCATTTGAAAGTTCATCAATAACTGGAGCAAGCATTCTACAAGGTCCGCACCATGGAGCCCAAAAATCAACTAAAGCTACACCTTCTTTTGCTTGAGCAAAATTATCACTTGTTAATTCAATATATTTTCCCATAATTTTTCCTTTCTTTAATTTTTGTCTAATTGTATTTTATTTTTTTAAATATCAGCTTAAAAACTTATATTTTCGCAAAATTGTATCACATCATTTTTAATGCAAATCAGATCAATCTGAAAATCCGATGAAATTCCATTTTTAAGATGATAAAATTCTATAGTTTTTAAAATTTTTTCAAGTTTTTTTCTATCCAAACGCTCGGAAACTTCATAATCATTTTGAGTAAATTTAACCTCTATAAAATGTAAAATTTCATCTTTTTTGGCTATTATATCGATTTCTCCAAATTTAGAATGGAAATTTCTTTTTAAAATTTCAAAGCCTTGTTTTTTTAAAAATTTACAAGCCTTATCTTCCCCTAAAATTCCATCTAAATAAGCTTTTACACCCATTATTCTATACGCATCATAAAAGGCTTGGTTTTTATAAAATCTTGTTTGCGTAAAATTTCAAGCAAATTTTGTATGCTTTTTTCATAAGTTAAATGTGTAGTAAAAAACAAAGTACTGTAATTTTCATCATTTTTTTTAGGTTTTTGTAAAAAACTATCGATAGAAATATTATTTTCACTCATCAATTGTGTGATTTTAGATAAAATCCCTATTTTATCTTCAACTTTCACCCTTAAATAATATTTTGTATAAATTTCATCTTTGCTTAAAAGCTTGTATTCTAAAGTATTCACAAAACCAAGCATTGGTGCTTTTACCTGATCTCTTGCTATATCCATAAGATCTGAAATCACAGCACTTGCAGTGGCCTCTCCTCCTGCTCCTGCTCCATAATACAAACTTTCACCCAACAAATCTCCATTAATGCTTATAGCATTCATCACTCCATCAACTTTTGCAAGCATTTTTTCTTTATCTATCATAGTAGGATGCACCCTTAATTCTACTTTATTTTCACGCACCTTAGCTATACCTAAAAGTTTTATGGTAAATTCAAACTCATTAGCAAAATACATATCTTCAGGTGCAATTTCACTAATACCCTCGATCAAAATATCTTCAGGTTTAGCTTTAAGATTATAAGCGATACTTGATAAAACAAGCAGTTTATGTGCTGCATCTTGCCCTTCTATGTCAAAAGTTGGATCAGCCTCTGCATAACCTAAATTTTGAGCTATTTGCAAAGCTTGTTTAAAACTCATATTTTTTTGACTCATAGAACTTAAAATATAATTACTCGTACCATTTAAAATCCCTTTTATAGCCAAAATATTATTTGCACTTAAACCTTCTTTTAAAACCTTGATAATAGGAATTCCTCCAGCCACACTTGCTTCATAACCAAAAGCTAAATTTTTAGCCAAATTTTCAAGTTCATAACGATGATAAGCAAGCATAGCTTTATTTGCAGTAACAACAGCTTTTTTCTTTTTTAAAATTTCACTCACTATTTTAAAAGCTTCATCCACCCCACCCATTAATTCTACAAAAACATCTACATCAGCATTTAAAATTTCTGCAACGCTATGAGTAATTGGAATTAAAGCATTTTTTTTAGGACTTCTAGCAAGAGCGATCACAGGAGTTATGCTTTGCCCACATCTTGCACGAATGAGTTTATCATTTTCTAAAAGAAATTTAACCACCGCACTTCCAACAGTGCCATAACCAAGAATCGCTACTTTCATAACTTACTCTTTTAAATATTTTTTGATATTACGTGCAGCTTGGCGTATGCGATTTTCATTTTCAATTAAAGCAATTCTTACATACTCATCACCTGCTTCGCCAAAACCTACCCCAGGACTTACTGCAACACTAGCACGCTGTAAAAGTTGCTTTGAAAATTCTAAACTTTTTAAATGTCTTTTGCTTTCAGGGAGTTTTGCCCAAACAAACATACTTGCTCTTGGTTTTTGAAGTTTCCAGCCTGCATTTTCAAAAGCTTCAAGTAAAATGTGCATTCTTTTATCATAAGTTGCACGGATTTCATCTACACAAGTTTGATCTCCATCTAAAGCTATGGTAGCTGCTACTTGAATAGGTGTGTACATACCATAATCAAACCAAGATTTTATTTTTTTAAGCGCACTGACTAAGCGTTTATTTCCTACTACAAAACCCACGCGCCAGCCTGCCATATTGTAAGATTTTGAAAGAGTGTAAGTTTCTACCGCTACATCTTTTGCGCCTTCAATTTCCAAAATAGAAGGAGTTTTATAGTCATCATAAGTTAAATCTGCATAAGCAATATCTGAAATAATATAAAATCTTTCTTTTTTTGCCGTTGCTATCAATCTTTCATAAAAACTTTTCTCACAAGTTACTGTTGTTGGATTATGCGGGAAATTAACAACGACATATTTTGGACACGGGATGCTTTCATTTAAAGTTTTATGTAAATTTTCAAAAAATTGATTTTCATCAAGCTCAAATTTTTCATTATAAGCTAAAGGCATTTTTGCTACATTACCTCCTGCTATAATAAAAGCTTGAGTATGTATAGGATAAGCAGGAGTTGGCACAATAGCAACATCTCCAGGATTTATAATCGCTCTTGCAAGATTTACAAAACCCTCTTTTGAACCCATAGTAGCTACAACTTCATTTTCAGGATCTAGGTTGACATTATATTTTCTTTTATACCAATTACAAATTGCTAAGCGAAGTTTATAAATCCCCATGGATGTAGAATATCCCGAGGTTTTATCTTTGTTAGCACTTTCACAAAGTTTATCTATAATGTGTTGTGGAGTTTTACCATTGGGATTTCCCATTGAAAAGTCGATGATATCCTCTCCAGCACGTCTTGCTGCCATTTTTATCGCATTTACTTCTGCGAAAACATAATTTGGAAGTCTTTCTATGGTATTAAAACGGATTTCATCAAACATTTCTTAATCCTTTATTTTTTAAGTGTGATTTTTAAACCCCTGCGTATATTATCTAAACTATACATATCGCTTACAATAGCATATATAGCACCATTTGGAATAAGTTCTGAAAAATGATTATTTTTATTTTCGCTTTTTACTGCTTTAATTAGATTCAGATTTTTATCTAAAAAGAAGATTTTAGGAAACCAATTGTCTAAATCATTTGCATCAATAATCAAATTTGTAGCATTTTTTAAATCAAGCACATAGTCTTTAAGGGGCTTTTCTAATGATTTTGGAGTATTTAAATTAACATTTGTATTGGTTTTTAATACAGCATTGGAAAAATTTAAATCATATTCATAGTCATATACCCCAATACGCTTAATATTATTTATATAGACAGAATTTTCTTTTAAGAGATTGTAAAGCGTTCCAGGATCTAAAACATATTGAGATTCTACTTGTATGGTATAGTCAATATTTCCTTCTCTTAAAATCAAATCTGTAGGGATAAAATATATATATCCAGCATCTGTTAAAACATCGGATAAAATTTTAAAAAACATAACTTCATCAGCTTTTGCTTTAAAATTTAGTCTTAGACTTTGAGGATTTGATAGTGTTAAGGCAATTAAAGAATTGGTTTTTAATATTTGAGATATTTTTGCAATATCACAATTTCCATTATTATCTATGTAAGAATTATTTGAAAATAATAATTCTAGTTGAGAATTTTTACTAGGATTGTTTACTAAATTTTTTGCTAATTCAAGACTTGAGATTGCAAAAGATATATTAACCCAAAAAGTAAGAATAATAATTTTTTTTACCATTCTTTACCTTTATTTAATTTTACAAATTCAGCAGCTGAAATACTTGTAATTTTTCCATCTTTAATCAAGAAACGTTTTGAAATTCCTGCAGGAAATTTTTGTTCTTTATTTTCTTGATCAAACATTGTTAAAGCTGCAGCCCCTGTTAAAATTAACTGATCTTTATCTAAAGAAATATTAAAATCTTTTTCTTTAACAAAGCTTGTTTTTTTAAGGCTTTTTAAATCTATCAAACCTATCCAAATCTTGGTAGAGGTTTTAAAATGTGCTTCTTTTAAAGAATCAGTTTTTGGTGTATTTGTGTCTTCTTGGATTTGGGTATTTTTTTCTTCATCGAGTAGGGTTGTGTTATTTTCACTGATATTATTTTCTATGCTTATGTTTTTATCATTTTCTTGTAATGAGATGTTTTGGCTTGGTAAAACGCTCTCTGTTCGATTTGTTTCTTGTGCTTTATTGTTGTCTATAACAACAACATTGTTTCCACCTAAAGATTTTAAATTTTCTTGTGCTTGTCCTATGATATCTATAACTGTTGCACTAGTATTATTTTGTTCATCTTTGAAAAAAGTTTTAAGTGTATCAAAATAATAAATTCCACTTCCTATAATCACTAAAACAATAAGAACAATCAAAAAAGGCCAAGTGTTAAAGGATTTTTGACTATAAGCATCTAGTTTTGGGGTTATCATTTTTGATTTTGTTTGTGGAGTAGGATTGTTTTCGTTAAGATAAGCTTCATACTCTTCGTTAAAATCACTAAAGTCGAGTTCGTATTCTCTGCTCAAAATTTTAACAAAACCTTTAACATTAAAACGACTTAAAACAGCAAAATTCTTTTCTACTAAAGCTTCAAGAAAATCAAGTTCAATTTGCGTTTTTGCTGCAACTTCTTTTAAATTTAATTCTTGTATTTTTTTCCAATTAAGCATTTAACATCCTATCACAAAGTATTGCAAAAGCAGCGCTGACATTAAGACTATCAAAATTATTTTTCATCGCAATGCCCACACATTCATCGCATTTTTTTACAATTTTAGAGCTTAAACCAAAACCCTCACTACCCAAAACTAAAACTTTTTTACCATTGCTTATTTTTACACTGTGAATTTCTTTTCCCGAGCCATCACTCGCATAAAAATAAAAACCTACTTGTTTTAGTTCATTTATTACACTTAAAGCATCGTTGCTTATCACAATAGGTAAATCAAGAGCCGCTCCGCTGCTTGTGCGAATTACTCCTTCCATGGCTAATTTTTCACCAATAAAAATTAAAGCCCCAACCCCTAAAGCATAAGCTGTACGCGTGATAGCCCCTATATTTCCTACATCACTAATTCCATAAAGCATAACAATAAAATCATTTTTTTTGATCTCATTTAAATTTGCAAAAGAACTTTCTTTAATATCTAGCAAAAAACCTTGATGATTTCCACCTTTCGCATAAGCTTGAGCAGTTTTAAAATCAAGTTTTTTGATTTTAAAACCTGATTTTGCGATTTTGGAAAAAGTAATTTTATCACATTCTTTTGCTAAATAAAGCTCATTGATACAGTCTTTATGATATTCTAAAATATAAAAAAATATTTGCTTCCCATAAACTATCATATTAAAATTTTACCTAATCTTGACTTAAAAGCAGTTTTTGATAAATTTCTTTTGCATTTTTTCCATTGATCTTTGATAATAATTTTGCTTTTGCTTTTAAAGACAGCTCTAAATCCATAATATCTTTTTCACAAAGAGTATTTTGCAAAAAATTTTGCTCTTTTGATTGCAGTACTACAACCCATTCACCGTTTAAATTAGACTTTTTTAAAATTTCAGAAAGCTCTTTAGCATTGCCTTTAAATTTTTTTTCAAATTTTTTACTGATTTCTTTAATCAAAAAAATTTCTCTTTGGTTGTCTAGAATCATAATCTGTTCTACTAAAGATAAAATACGCTTGGGGGATTCGTAAATAATACTTGGATAAGGAAAGTTTAAAATTTTTTCTATATCTTTTTGTCTTTCTTTGCCTTTATTTGCTAAAAAACCAATAAAGATAAATTCTTTTTGACAAAATGCTGAGCTTACAAGAGCAACTAAGGCTGCATTTGCACCTGGTAAAATTTCATAGGTGATATTATTTTCTTGTGCAAATTCTACCAAAGCCTTGCCAGGATCACTAATCCCTGGCATTCCTGCATCGCTTAAATAAGCTACATTTTTTTCAAATATCTTTAAATCAATACTTGCTAAAACTTCTTTTTCATTATGGGAGTGTAAGGCTATAAATTTAGAAATATGTATATCAGTGTGAAATTTGGTATTTAATAACGAAATCAAAGACTTACTTACTCTTGTATCTTCGCAAAACACAAGATCGCAAGTCTTTAAAAGTTCTAAGGCTCTAAAAGAAATATCGCTTAAATTTCCTATGGGAGTAGGAATAAAATAAAGCATAATTATTGCATTGCGTATTTTTTCTTAAATTTCTCTACACGACCTGCAGCATCTACAATTTTTTCACTGCCTGTAAAAAAAGGATGGCAATTTGAACAAATATCTACTCTTAATTCTGCTTTGTTTGACTTTGTTGTAAAAGTATTTCCACAAGCACAACTTACTTTGCATTCTACATATTCTGGGTGAATTTCTTTTTTCATTAGTTTTCCTTAAAAATTAAAACAATAAGCCGTGATTATAAATTATTTAACATAAAAAAGAGATTAATTTAAGAAAAGTTAAAGCAAAATTTTTGAAGCTATAGCTATAATAGCTGTTTGACTTTTTAGAATATTAGAGCTTTTAAGAGAGATTTTCCGGTTAAACAATAATCTCTCATCATTGTTAAATCCACCTTCAGGACCTATAAAATATAATTCTTTTTCATCGAAATGACTTTGTTGTTCTCCTTGAAAATCAACCATAATTGCATTTGGAAATTTTTGAACAAATTCTTGAGTGCTTTGGTGGATAATTAAATCCATTTTAGTATTTCTACCGCATTGTTCACAAGAAGAAATAATGATTTTTTCAAATCTTTCTAAATCGATTTTAAAATTTCTTTGTGAAAAATTTGTAAAAACCAAATGTAACTTTTTTACTCCAAGTTCATTTAAGAAAGGTAGAGTTTTTTCTAAAATTTTAATATCTATAATGGCTAAGGCTAAGTTTAATTCACTTTGTTTTATATTTTGTGATTTTTTGTTTAAAAATTTTAAAGTGCAAGAATTTCTTGTTAAATTTGTGATTGTATAGTTGTAAAGAAAATTATCTTGTAAATTTCTAAGATTTAGCTCCGAATTTTCCTTTACTCTTCTTACTTTTAAATGGTTAAAGTTTTCACCTTGAAGTTGTATAAACTCTTCTCCAGCTTGCTTGTTATACAAAAATTGCATTTTATAGATATCTTTCTATTAAAAAAGGCAAAAACAATAAAAAAATTTCAAAAGGTAAAATCAAACAACTAATCCATCTAAAAGTGGCATATTTTCTAAATCTTCTTGCTTTTTTAAAACAAACAAAGTGAAAAATTGCTAAGGCAAAAATTAAGATCCAAGAAAAAATCATTACCCAGATATTGACATTCATTTGAAATTGTTTCATTGCTGATAACAAACAACCTGTAAAAATAATCAAAGCTAAAAATAAATAATAAATTGGTAAAAATAATCGTATTCTGCGAATAAAAATGAATTCGGTTTTAAAATTTCCTTGTGTTAGTATAAGATAAAAAAGCATTAAAAAACCGCTCGCATAAAGACTATAAAGATGTAAAGCTAAAAAGAATTCGTAACTTTGATCCATTATTTTCCTTTGTTTATAAAATCAGCTAAATTTTGAATTTGTTCATCACTTAAAAAACTATGGTTTTTATCTTTTATCGTTTTTATTTTTTGTATAAAAATTTTATTGCTCAAGGTTTTAATGGCCGTGCTGTTTTTAGGTTTTAATTCCCCTTTTTCTCCATGACAAGTGGCGCATTTTTGTTTATATAAAGAGTTGATAATACTAGGATTGACTTCATGTTCATCATTTGAACTTTGTGCTTCATCATCTACAGGTAAAGGCAGGTTGGAGTCACTTAATTCTGTTTTTTCATCGTTTTGTTCTATTTGGACTACTTCTTGATCTGTATTTTGAGTCTTGGAAATATTTTTTTCATCATTAGAACAGGCAGATAAAACTAATAAAAAAAAACTTAAGGCAATTAAAATTTTAGCTTTTTGCATTAAATCTCCTTTGGATTTATAAAAATTTCTTCATTTTTTAATTTGTTATAAAAATCTATATCATTCCATTCTGCTTTAATGCCATTGGAAAATTCTATGTCTTGAAGTGAAATTTTTGGCATTAGCTCACTATAGGCATCTTCTCTAAAACCTTGTGCATAGCCTGTTCTTGTTTCATGAACAATGATGCTTTGTAAAGTCACTCCTTGTTCTCCATTTACCATTTTTGTTTGTTTTAATAAAGCATCTATAAGTATGAAAAATACACGACAAAAATTTTCAGCACTTACATTAACAGGCAGGCAAATCCAACGACTTGAATATTTTTTCATTTCTTCTAAATATTTTGCGTCATCATATTTAAAAAGAGTGATAGCATGATCAAAACTATCAATAATTTGGCGTATATAGGTTTTTAAAAGTCCAAAATCATAGACCATTCCAGCATTATCTAAATATTTGCTTTCAAGTAAAACTTCAACTTTGTAAGAATGTCCATGAATGCTACTTTTGCAACGCTTAGAAGAACAAAATCTAACAATGTGTGCGTTTTCAAATTCAAATAATTTTCTTATAATCATACACCCTCTTTATCGTTCCAAAGACGAATATGAATTCTATCAGAATAATTATAACCATTCTTAATACAAAATTCAGCAATTTTTTGAGCATTTTTTTTAAGGTTTTGCTCATTTTCACCCATAGGCATACAAAAAATTTGATTTGGAGCTTCTTTTAGAATTTCATTGATTTCTAAAAATGAATTATCAAGAGTATTGGCATCTAAAACAAATTTATAAAAACTATCTTTTGCGTAATTTTTAAATGCTTTTAAAGCTTTAAAATTTAATCGTTTATCTTTTTTTATCCCACTATTTTGGAGTTTAACGCTTAAAGCAAAAATACATTCTTTGTAAAAAGGATATCTATCAAAATCAATTTCTATGCTTCCATTGCTTTCAAAGTGTATTTCGAATTTATTTTTTAATAACATTTGGATAAATTCTATAAATTCAGGATTTTCATAATGGATTAATGGCTCTCCACCTGTGATAACAACTATAGGATCAAAGTCTTTTTTTAATTTTATCACTCTTTTTAAAAGTTCATTAGCATTTAAAGTTTCATAACTTTCTTTAAAATCTTTTGTGAAAACAGCTCTTATCGTGTCACATCCAATGAGAGTTTTATCGTTTTTTGATATTTTTACATTAAAACCTAAACAGTTGAAATTGCAACCAGCAAAACGCATAAAAATAGCTAATTTTCCATTATATTTGCCTTCTCCTTGAATGCTTAAGAAACTTTCAACAAGTTGCAAAATTAACCTCCAGTTTGATAAAAAGCACGAGATGAGGTTTCATTATCAACAACACTCCATTTATTTTTTTCTGGTTTATTTCTTAATACTTCTTGTAATATTTCTACAGCGGCTTTAATATCACCTTTTCGAACCGCTTCTTTTATGCTTAATGCTTCATCAAAATAAAGGCAAGGTATTAACAAGCCTTCAGCACTTAAGCGTATGCGATTGCAAGAATCGCAAAATTCATGGCTATGAGGATCTATAATTCCAAATTCATAATCATCTGCCTTGTAAATACTCACAGGTGCTTTTTCATCTTTTTTTATAAGTTGAATTTGATATTTTTGACTCAAAATTTGTATAATTTCATCTCTTTTTAATCCTTGTAATTTACCATAAGCATGAGTATTTTCCATAAATTCTATAAAGCGAATTTGAGCTTTTTTTGATTTTGCAAATTCCAAAAGAGATATCAGTTCATCATCGTTTAAATTTTTAAGAGCTACAGTATTAAGTTTTACTTTCAAATCTAGATTTAAAGCTTCATCAATTCCAGATAAAACACTATCTAATACATCTTTTTGCGCAAGAGTTTTTGCTTTTTTGTGATCTAGGGTATCAAGTGAAATATTAAGTCGTTTAAGTCCAGCATTTTTTAGGTCTTTAGCAAAGTCTTTTAGTAAAAATCCATTTGTAGTTATAGCAAGGTCAATATCGCTTTTATAATCGCTAATCATTTTTATAAAAATACTTAAATCTTTTCTTAATAAAGGTTCCCCACCTGTTATACGGATTTTTTCAATTCCTTCGTCTATAGCTGCTTTAACAAATAAAAAAAGTTCTTCAAAGCTTAATAAATTTTCTTTTGGCTGATAATCGAAAGGAATTTTTGGCATACAATAAAGGCAGCGAAAGTTACATCTTTGTGTAACTGAAATTCTAAGATAATTTATCTTTCTACCGAATTGATCTATAAGCATTTATTTTCCATTCTATTTTATTAATTTCTTAAATTTTAAGACAAGTTCTACATTTCCAGTGCCAATGCGTAAATCTTTAGCGATTTGTTCTATGCTTTTTCCTTCTTTGAAAAGATTTTCTATTTTTTGTTCTTCTGTATCGTAATTTGGTGTAAGTTTAGCCATGCTTTGTGCTTTTTGTTCCAAATTTAAAAGACGATTTTGTTGTTCATTTTGAAAATCTTCTATGATATGTTCCATAGTTTTTAGTGTTCTTAAAACAGGAGTGATTTTTGAACTGATTTGTTTATCAAGTTCAATCATAATTTCTTCTTTTAAAAGAGAGGTTTTATAGTCTTCATCCTCTTCGCTATCATCTTTAACTCCTAATTCTTTACGAAAATAATGAAGTTCTTTGGTAATATCTTCTATCACATTTTGAAGTTTTGCTATTTTTGCATTATTTTCTCTTTCTTTGATATTCATGTAGGCTAGCATTGCAATTAAAAGCACAATTATAAAAACTAAATAAAGTACATCATCACTCATTCTTGGCCTTTCTTATTTCTTATCATATTTCTTTGGATTTCAACAACAAAAGCATCAAAAGCCATTTTGTCTTCAGGCTTAATTTTGATAATTTTTGCCAATGTTTGACTTTGAGCTTTGATAAAAATAGCTATTTTTTGATTATTTAAATCAAATCTTAAATAATATTCTTTATCTTCTTCTAAAATAGTATCCAAAAAATTTAGATACTCAAAATTTAAAGATTCTATTACCCCTTTTTGCTTAAGTGGTATAAGTTCTTTATTTTTATCTAAAGAATTTTCAAGTCTTAAAATATCTTCTTTTAGACTTAAAAGAAGATCAAAAATAATTTTTTCACCCTCGTCAAAATCAATGCGTAAAGCAAGTTTTTTCCATTTTAAAATTTGAGAAATTGCTCCAAGTTTTAGGTATTCTCCAAGAAAACGGTTATTTTCTATTTCACAACATTCTAAATGAGCTTCAAATCCTGCTTTAAAAAGTGCTAATTCCATAATAAATCAATCCAAATAAAAATAAAAAAGATAATACTTAAATAACCATTTAGAGTAAAAAATGCTCTATCAATATGAGCAAAATTCTTATGAACAATTTTATGTTCCAAGGCTAAAATAATACCGCTTATAATTACCCCAATAAGTGCTATTTTTCCAAGTGCTACACCCCAAACTTCCCACACAAAAAGAAGCCAAAATAATACCGCTAAAATATGGCAAAAAGATGATATAAATAAAGTAGCCTTTGAACCAAATTTAGCAGGAATAGAGTGAAGTCCTATTTTTTTATCATACTCCATATCTTGTAAAGAATAAAGCAGATCAAACCCAGCTGTCCAAAAAGTTACACCTAAACATAAAATAACGCTATAAATGTGAATTTCACCCATAATTATAACACTTCCTGCAATAGGCGCAAGTCCTAAACAAAATCCTAAAACTAAATGTGCTAAAGAACTAAAGCGCTTAAAAGCTGAATAAATAGCCAATACCAAAAGCACAGGAAAAGACAAATAAAAGGCCAAGGTATTAATAAAATAAGAACATGATATAAAAATAAGTGCATTAATAATGATAAAAATCCATACGCTTTTTCTACCTATTTTTCCACTGACATTAGGGCGATTTGCACAACGAGGATTATCCTTATCTATATCTTCATCCATTAAACGATTTGTAGCCATGGCAAAATTTCTTGCACTTACTGCACAAATAATGCCTAAAATCAACGCCTTAAAACCAAACCAAGCAGTGTCATTTGCAAGTTTTGATGCTACAATCATAGAGGAAAATAAAAAAGGCAAAGCAAAAATAGAATGCTTAAATACTACAAGTTCTAAAATATCTTTAAATTTTATCCAGAATGTGTTCATTTTTCTACTTTAAAATATTTTTTGCTATGATTTTACTAAAATTTTTATAAATTTTAGGATAAATATTAAAATGTTTTTTGAAATAGCATTAATAGGAACAACCGCGAGTGGAAAAACATACATAGCCAATACTTTAGCAAGAGAATTTAATGCTGTTGTTTTAAGTCTTGATAGTCTTTGTGTTTATAAAGAGATTAATATAGCAAGTGCCAAGCCTTCACAAGATGATCTTGCGAGTATAAAATACTTTGGGGTAAATTTATTGAGCGTGAATGAACATTTTAATGTTGAGTTATTCATAAGAGAATATCAAAAAGCAAAAGAATTTGCTTTAGCTAGAAATTTACCTCTAATTATAGTAGGTGGAACTGGATTTTATTTAAAAACTATGATAGATGGTTTAAGTGAAAAAACCTTAGAGTCAAAGAGTTCTTTAAATAACGATGAAATTTATGCTCTTTTATTAAATATTGATCCAAACTATAAAATAGAAAAAAATGATACTTATAGATTAAAAAAATGGCTGGGTATTTATGAACAAACAAGAGAAATTCCTAGTGAATTTTTAAAAAGAACACAAAAAACTGGGGTGCTTAAAGATATAGAAATTTATGAGCTTGCGTGGGATAAAGAAATTTTAAAAAAACGTATTAAAACTAGAACAAAAGAAATGCTTGATAATGGACTTTTAGATGAAGCAAAAATTCTTTTTTCTAAATTTGATCATAAACTTAAAGCATTAAATTCTATAGGTTTGAAAGAGTGTAAAGAATATTTAGATGGAGAAATTTCCTTTAAAGAGCTTGAAAATTTAATCACGATACATACTACACAACTTGCCAAAAGACAAAGAACTTTTAATAAAAAATTTCAAAGTAAAGCCTTGGAATTTGATAAAGCTTTAGCTACTTTAAGAATGAAATTTTCAATCGAAAAATAAATGTTCTATTAGAATTTTTACTCCTAGTATAATTAAAACCAATCCGCCTAAAAGTTCAGCTTTATTTTTAAGATAAATTCCAAATTTATTCCCTATTTTTAGAGCAATGATACATAAAATGAAGGTGATAATACCTATTAAAAATATAGCTAATAATAAATTTACATTTAAAAATGCAAAACTCACACCAACTGCTAGTGCATCGATACTCGTAGCAATTGCTAAAGCTAGCATGGTTTTAAAGCCAAATTGATTGGCATTACTATCGCAATTTTCATTTTCCAATGACTCTTTGATCATTTTTAATCCTATTAAAGAAAGTAAAATAAAAGCTATCCAATGATCAATACTCGCAATAAAAGATGCAAAAGTTATGCCTATAAAATAACCAATAGTTGGCATCAAAGCTTGAAATCCACCAAAATAAATTCCAACAATAAGATAATGTTTTAAATGTAGTTTTTTAACACTAAAACCTTTGCATAGTGATACAGCAAAAGCATCCATTCCTAAAGCACAGGATAAAAAAATAAGACTATAAAAATCCATAACAAATCCTAAAATTTTATAAAAAATTGAAGATGAAATTATAATCAAACAAAGATAAAAATCACATAATTTTGATATATTTAATTAAATTTTAAGAAATAAATATATATAATTCAATTTCATTTTTATTTTTTACTCCTTAAAAGTGGCCCATTCGTCTAGCGGTTAGGACATCGCCCTTTCACGGCGGTAACACGAGTTCGAGTCTCGTATGGGTCACCACTTTTTAATTTTTCTTTTAAAATAACAATTTTTTCATTTTTTCTATTGAAATTTAATAAATATTAATAATTTATTTTGTAGAATACGAATAGCTTTTGATATAAGTCTATTATAGACTTATATCAAGGCTGGGCATTATTGAGCTGGTGTTTGCTCTTTTGTTTTTTTGTGAGTTTTAGCTTCATGTTTTTTATCAGCTTTAGCTTTTGAATGATGAGCTTTTGTATGTGTTTGATTTACATCGCTTGGAGTATTAGCTGCAAAAACATTAGCTGCGAAAGCACCTAGTAATGCTGAGATTAGTACAACTTTTTTCATATTTTCCTCCTTATGAATAATTTTTAGTTGCAAATTAATTGTAATTATTAAAAATCAACAAATAGATATTTTTTGTAAAAATATTTCAAAAAAATATAATTTTTTATATATATTTAAATTATTATTAAAATATATTATAAATGTATCTTATTTTATTTAGATTAAATAAATAGAAATTTTACCCACTAAGCTTTTAAGATATTTTTACTCTTTTTAATATTATTATGGTAATATTTTCAATATCAAACTAAAAATAAAGGAGAAATTATGTTTGAATTAAGAAAATTACCTTATGATACCAATGCTTTTGGTGATTTTTTGAGTGCTGAAACTTTTAGCTATCATCATGGAAAACATCACAATACTTATGTTACAAATCTAAATAATCTTATTAAAGATACTGAATTTGCAGGTAAAGATCTTGTAAGTATTATCAAAACTTCAAATGGGGGCGTATTTAATAACGCAGCTCAAGTTTATAATCATGATTTTTATTTTGATTGCATTAAGCCAAGTACAGGCTGTGGCTGTGGCGGTTCATGTCAAAGTATAGATGCTAATTTACAAGCGGCACTAGAAAAAGAATTTGGATCTTTAGAAAATTTCAAAGCTGAATTTATCAAAGGCGCTACAGGAGTTTTTGGTTCAGGATGGTTTTGGTTAGTTTATAATACTAAAAATCAAAAACTAGAATTTGTAGGTACTTCAAACGCAGCTACACCAATTACTGAAGATAAAGTTCCTTTACTTGTTGTAGATGTTTGGGAACATGCTTATTATGTAGATCATCGCAATACACGCCCTGCTTATTTAGAAAAATTCTATGCTCATATTAACTGGGAATTTGTTGCAAAAGCTTACGAATGGGCTTTAAAAGAAGGCATGGGATCAGTTAGCTTTTATGCAAATGAACTTCACCCTGTAAAATAACTTTAATCCTTTTTGTGCTAGAATGGATTTTGACATTAAGTCAACATTCTACACAAAAAGGGGCAAAAATGGATAATTCTTTATCTGCATATACTCAAAAATATGACAAAGAAGGTTATGGACTTCAATATCCTGATGGTCATGTTATAAGATTTTACGAGAGAATCTTAAAATACAAACTAAGCAAAACAAGTGGAAAATTACTTGATTTTGGTTGTGGAAATGGAGTGCATTCTAAGTATTTTAAAAATATAACCGGGGGGGGGTATAGAGCCTTATGGCATTGATATAGTTCCTAGTTTAAAAAAAGTTTGGGAAAAAGATCCTTGCTTAGATTCTAAAAATTTTCACATCATATCTCCTAATTCTAGCTTTAAAAAACTCTTCAATACAAAAATGGATTTTATATTTGCAAATCAAAGCTTATATTATCTTACAAAACAAGCTTTTAAAGAAGCTGTGCAAGAATTTTATGAACTATGCAATGAAGGAGCTATTATATTTGCAACCATGATGAGCGATAAAGGCTATAGTATGTATGAAAGAGGAGAACTTATGGATAATAGCTTGCGTGAAGTAAAAGGATGTCCAAGTGGTAGATTGAGTGGTTCTTCATATATACGCTTTACTAAAGACATAGAAGAATTAAAAGAAGATTTTAAACCTTTTAAACCTTTATTTTGGGGAGATTATGAATTAATTAATCTGTATAATTTTGAAGGCAGTGTGGAGCACTTTATTTATATAGGACAAAAGTAAGTGCTCTAGCACTTACTCTCCTAAGCTTGGAGTCATTTCGATAATCTTCCAAGGAAGTCCTTGAGAATTCAGCTCTTCCATAAAAGGCTTAGCGTCAAATTCTTCCATATTAAACACGCCTTTTCCTTGCCAAATTCCTTTAGCGATTAATTTCGTACCTATCATAGCAGGAACACCTGTAGTATAGCTCACAGCTTGCGCGCCAGTTTCTTTGTAACATTCTTCATGATTGCAAACATTATAAATATAAACTTGTTTGTCTTTTCCATCTTTTTTACCACGAATCACGCAACCTATATTGGTATAACCTTTAGTGCGTGGTCCTAAACTTGCAGGATCAGGAAGCAAGGTTTTTAAAAATTCTATAGGAATGATTTCTTTACCTTGGTGTATCACAGGTTTAATCCCTAGCATTCCAACATTTTCAAGACATTTCATGTGAGTTAAATAACTTTGTCCAAAAGTCATAAAAAAGCGTATTCTTTTTAAACCTTTGATATTTTTTACCAAGCTTTCAAGTTCTTCATGATAAAGCAAATAGCTATCTTTCACTCCTACTTCTGGATAATCCCACTCCATTTTTATTTCCATAGGCTGCGTTTCTATCCACTTGCCATTTTCCCAATAACGCCCTTTAGCAGAAACCTCACGCAGATTGATTTCAGGGTTAAAATTCGTCGCAAAAGCATAGCCATGATCACCTGCATTGCAATCTAAAATATCTATATAAGAAATTTCATCAAATAAATTTTGCTGTGCATAAGCACAAAAAACATTAGTTACACCAGGATCAAATCCACTTCCTAAAAGTCCTAAAATTCCTGCTTGTTTAAACTCATCATTTCTCGCCCATTGCTCTTTGTATTCAAATTTAGCTAAATCAGGATGTTCATAATTTGCCGTATCTATATAATCAATCCCTGCTTTTATACAAGCATCCATTAAACTCAAATCTTGATAAGGCAAAGCCACATTGAGTAAAATTTGTGCTTCTGTTTTCTTGATAAGTTCTACAACTGCATTGCTATCATCAGCATCAATTTGCGCCGTTTCAATTTGAACCCCTAAACGCTCTTTGATAAAAGCAGCGATTTCATCACATTTGCTTTTTGTTCTACTAGCTAAAGTGATTTTACTAAAAGTATCAGAATTCATTGCGCATTTTACAGTAGCCACACGACTTACCCCACCTGCGCCTATGATTAAAAGATTTTTCATTCCTATCCTTCAAAAATTTTTTTGATTTTATCAAATTTAAACTAAAAATTGATAATATCAAAACTTATTTTCTCTTCTAAATCATAACTTGAGCTCACCAAAATAAAAAAAATTATATTTTTATAAAGTAATTTTAGCCTACAAAAAGCCCCTAAAAATTCTTTTTGTAAAATTTTAGCCTCAAAGCGATTTCCTATTTTAAGCTCTGCATAACCAAAAATATAATTTTTTGAAGCTATCCAAGCAAAAAATTCATCTTCTAAATCAAGTTTTTCTTCTATGATATTTAAATCAGGTAAAATTTGTGCACTTTTAAAATCAGGTTTAAAATAAAGCTCTTTAGGATTTGCATGAGCTAAAATTTTTCCTTTTTCTAAAAAAGCGATTTGATCAGACATACAATAAGCATCTTCAATATCATGAGTTACCATAATAGCCGTAATGCCTTGATTTTCTATCATTTTTTTCAATTCTCTTCTTAAATCCTGTTTTAAATTTTGATCCAAATTAGAAAAAGGTTCATCTAAAAGCAAAAGCTTACATCCTCTTGCCATAGCTCTAGCAAAAGCCACTCTTTGCGCTTGTCCTCCTGAAATTTCATCGATTTTTTTATATCTTAAATCTTCAATTTCAAAAGTTTTAAGCAAATGATTTAAAATTTGATTTTTATCTTTTTTATCATAAAGTGCAAAAAGTATGTTTTTCTCAACATTTAAATGAGGAAATAAAGCATAATTTTGAAACATCAAAGCCACTTCACCTTTGCAAGAAAACAAATCATAAGAACTAGCTTGTTCAAGCTTAGCAATAATCCTTAAAAGCGTGCTTTTTCCGCTTCCACTACCTCCTAAAATGCTTAAAAATTCTCCTTCTTTGACATGAAGATTGATATTTTCTAAAGCTTGTATTTTTCCAAAATTTTTAGATAAATTTTTAATTTCTAACATCATCTTTCCTTGTGATTTTATCCATCCAAACAACAACCATTAAAGAAAGAAAAACGATAAACAAGGAAGGCAAAGCTGCATCATAAATTCTTTCATCACTTGCAAACCAGAAAGCTTTAACACTTAAAGTTTCAAAGCCAAAAGGCGCTAAAATTCTACTTAAAGGAAGTTCTTTAATCGTATCAATAAAAACAATAATAAAAGCCAAAAATAAAAAATGTTTCATTAAAGGTGTGTGAATTTTAAAAAATAAAATAAAATAACTCGTTCTTAAATTTAAACTTGCTTCATCAATATTTAGATGAATTTTATTATATCCTCCCTCTAAAGAATAAATTGCACTCGCTAAAAAACGAATTATATAAGCAAAAACAAGAACAAGTAAAGAATTTCCCAATAAACTCATGTGAAAAAATTTATCCAAAAATACAAAAAGCACTATAATGCTAATCCCTAAAGCAGCAGCAGGTATAGAATAACCCAAAGAACTTATTTTTAAAATAAATAAATTAAAAAAATGATTTTTAACTATCCTAGAGCTAAACATCAAAAAATAAGCTAAAAAAGTGGTAATTAAAGCAGTGATTAAAGCTAAGATTATAGTTTGAAAACTGATAATATAAAATTGCGATTCAAAAAGCTTATGATCTTTTAGCCCCCAATAAACTAGCCAAATAAAAGGTAAAATAAAACCTACAAAAGCAATCATAAAACAATAAATACAGGATAGAATTTGTTTAATAGGATTTAATTTTCTTTTTTTGATAAAAAGAGCTAAATTTTGATTAAAACTATAATGATGTTTATTTTTATAATAATAATCCACATACATAATCAAAAATACAAAAAGCATTAAAATACCCGATAAAACACTAGAAGAATAAGAATCATTCAAATCATACCAGAGTTTAAAAATTCCAGCCGAAAAAGTATCCACTCCCAAATAAGCACTTGCACCATAATCACTCAAAGTTTCCATTAAAACCAATAAAGCTCCAGAAAAAATGGCAGGTCTTGCACTCAAAAGTGCCACGCGTGTAAAAATTCTAAATTCAGAATATTTCATGATTTTAGCTACTTCATAAGCCTCTTTAGCTTCACTTTTAAAAGCTGTTTTAGCAAATAAATAAATATAAGGATATAAAGAAATAGCCAAAACAAAAATAACACCATAATGATTGAAAAAATCTATCCTAAAGCCAAAATTTTCGTGAAAAAATCCTTGAAAATCCATAATTCCCACATAAACAAAGGCTAAAATATAAGCAGGTATGGCTAAGGGTAAAATGAGTAATTTTTCTAAAATTTTACAGAAATAAAAATCATAATTTGCAATCAAATAAGCAGAACTCACACCCAAAATCAAGCTTAAACACAATACTCCCATGCTAATTATAAAAGTATCTTTGATGAATTTTAAAAATAAATAATCAAAAAAATGACTCAAATTTTCTTTAATAGATGAAAATTGGGTTAAATCACTTGTATTAAAATTTTGAAATAAAATATAAAAAAGTTCAGCAAAAATACCAAAAATAGGTAAAGCAAGAAAAAGGGCAAGTAAAATTGCCCCGAGTTTATAGTATTTTAAGGTTTTATACATTATCTAAAACCGACTTCATCGTAAATTTTAACCGCTTCTTTAATATTTTCTGCTATCTTACTCACAGGGATTTGATCTTCTTTGAAAGTTCCAAAATCTTTTACCGTTTGGCTTAATTCTACATCATTTCTTATAGGAAATTCATAATTACTATCAGTAAGAATTTTTTGAATTTCAGGACTTAACATAAATTCCATAAATTTTTTAGCCGCATCTTGATTTTTACTTGATTTTGTCATAGCAATACCGCTAATGTTAATATGCGTTCCTCTATTGTCTTGATTAGGAAAAATAATACCCAAAGAATTCCCCACTTCTACATCTTTTGGATTTTTAGAATTCTTTAAAAGCCCTATATAATAAGTATTCATAACTGCAAATTTAGCTTCGCCTGCAAATACTTGTCTGGCTTGATCTCTATCCCCACCCTTTGGATTTGTCGCAAGATTTTCAAGCACACCTTTAGCCCATGCTTTAGCCTCTTTATTTCCGTCATTAGCTATAATAGATGCTAAAAGAGTTTTGCTATAAGGAGCTGTAGCACTTCTCATAACAATTTCTCCTTTAAATTCAGCTTTTGCTAAATCTTCATAATTTTTCATTTTGCTAATATCGATATTTGTGTTTTTGTTGTAAGCAATAATTCTTGCTCTTTTTGTAATCGCAAACCATTCTTTATCCTTATCTCTTAAATGAGCGGGTATAAATTCTTCTAAATATTTTGATGAAACAGGGGATAAAAGTCCTAAATTCTTAGCTTCTGTAAGATTTGAAATATCAGCTGTGATGAAAATATCAGCAGGAGAATTACTTCCTTCAAGAGAAAGTCTTTTAATAAGTTCTGAAGCTTTAGCTTGAGTATGATTGACCTTAATACCTGTTTTTTCTTCGAATTTTTTGATGATTTCAAAATCAGCATTATAATGTCTTGCTGAGTAAATATTAAGCTCACTAGCACCTAAAAATGAAACAGCTGTTAAAAACATAAAGAAGATTTTTTTCATATTTTATCCTTTAATTGAGAATTATACTCGGTTTTATTAAGATCTTTAAAATCGGTATGAGAATGTTCAGAGCAAGCAAAAGCAAAGCCAACGCATAGTAAAAATAAAATTATTTTTTTCATAGACATTAATTCCTTTTAGATATTTTGATAAGAAATATTAATATTAAAAAGTAAATATAAAGTAACTTAATAATTTTATAACTGATAAATATTTTCATTTTATTATAATAAATTTTGATAATAATTATAAATAATTAAATTTTAATATAAATATTTAATAGTATTTTTATATATAAAATATTAATATTCAATATCAAAAATAAACCACTAAGAAAGTAACAATAATAATGAAATTTTATACTATTTTAAGCATTCTATTTATAAGCTTTATGTTGAGCGCTTGTGCTGTTTTGCAAAAATCATCTCCACTTCAAGAAAATAAAGATTTTTATATACTTGATACGCATACTCAAAAAAAGATTTCTTTTGAAGATATGATTTTAGAATTGCTAAAAGCAGATGTGATACTGCTTGGCGAAAAACACGATGAGGTTAAACATAAGATAAGTCAAGTTATGATTTTTAATGCCTTAGAAGGAAATTTAAGTTCTCAAAATATAAACTTTGATGTAGCTTTAGAAATGTTAGCAAGCACAGAGCAAAATCACTTAGATAAAGCTTTTAAAAATAAAAAAACCATTAAAGCCAATGAACTTACTAATGCATTAAATTGGGATAAGGTCTGGAAATGGAAAGATTATGAGCAATTTGTCAATGTGGTTTTTTATTCAAAGTCAAAAATATTAGGTGCAAATCTTTCACGCTCAGAAATTACAAGCATTTATAATGGGGCTCAGCCCTTAAAGGGTTATGTTTCAACCACAAATGAAGTAAAAAAACAACTTTTTGACATTATATCCTTAAGCCATAAGCTAAATCCTGAAGAAAATAAAGAATTACTAGATAAATTGGTGGAAATTCAACAATTCAAAGACAGGCGTATGGCTGATGTATTGGTTCATCATGTAAATAAAGTTTTATTGCTAGCTGGAAGCTATCATACAAGTAAAAAAATAGGAATTCCTTTACATATACAAGATTTTAAAAGCAGTAAAAAAATAGTTGTAGTGAATTTAAGCTATGGAGAAATAGATTTAAAAGACAGTGATTATGTTTTGATTTATAAGGGGGAGGAATGAAAAAATTAAGTTTATTTTGTGCTGTAGGTTTATGTTTTGCTAGTTTTGCTTTTTCTGAAGAATTAGAATTTGATAGTCTTGAAATTTCAGGTTCAAAAATCAAAAACGATGAAAAACCTTTTGTAACTCCTGGGGCAACAAGCACAAGAGAGGGTATAGGTTCAGATACACAAAGTATAGATTCTATAGTGCGTAGTATACCTGGAACCTACACAAACACAGATCAAGCTCAAGGCACAGTTCAAGTAAATATTCGTGGTATGAGTGGTTTTGGGCGTGTTAATACCATGATTGACGGTGTTACTCAAACTTTTTATGGTAGTGCATCAGATGATCCAGCTAGATTTCATTCACAAACGGGAACTTCAGCTTTTGGAGCTGTTATTGATACAAATTTCTTAATCGGAGTTGATGTTACAAGGGGAACTTTTGAAGGAGTAGGTGGAGCAAATGCCTTGATGGGATCAGCAAATTTTAAGACCATAGGTATAAATGATATTGTACATGATGGCAATATCTTTGGATTTTTAGGACGATTTTCTTATGGAAGCAATGGAATCGGACCAAGTTATATGAGTGCAGTGGCTGGAAAGACTGAACTTGAAAATAATGGATATGTGGGCGCGCTTTTTGGTTATAGCGCAAAGAGAATTACTCAAAATTACACTGTAGGCGGGGGTGGCAAGATAGGTAGTAGTATGGTTGATACTGATGGAGATGGTATAGCTGATACCAATATCGCTCCTTTTGATCCAGATTTTTTAACCCAAAAACCAAACTCTCAACTTTTTAAACTCGAATATGTCCCAAATTCTTTTACAAACACTATATTTTCTTATCGTAGATATCAAAACGAACTTGCCAGTAGAAAAATACACAATGACAATTATCAACTTGATTTTTGGCACAACCCTAATGAGTGGCTTAATGTAAATACGCTTATTGCCTACAATCAAGGCATACAAACCTATGGATCAAAATCTACTTTTGCGGCAAACGATGCCATAGCTAACACAAAGGCAAAAAATACTGCCACTACTTTTGATATAAGTGATACTTTAGAGGGTGAATGGCATAGATTTAATCTAAACATACGCTTTGGAGCAAATATTTTGCTTAATGATTATAAAAATACCTTAAATACATCAATTCAAGGAGTAAATTCTATACCTTTTCAGCCTCGTGGAAAACAAAATCTTTTTACTTATTATCTTGATAATAGTCTAAATTATGGTATCTTTACACTTGATACTAATGTGAATCTTTTAGATTGGAATATCAAAGGACACAGACCTGCTTGCGATGAAGTAAATTTTATGTGTTTTCCAAAAGCGGCGACAGATATAGATAAAAATGGACTTCGCCTGAATGCTTCTGTCATGCTTTCAGCTGCCATACACGAGCTTATTACACCCTTTGTAAGTTTTGCGAGAACAAATAGAGCCCCTAATGTGCAAGAAATGTTTTTCTCAAATAACGAAGGCAATGGTATCAATTCTTTCTTAAAACCAGAACAAGCCAATACTTGGCAAATAGGTTTTAATTCTTTTAAACATGGACTTTTAAAAGATGATGATCGCTTTGGTTTTAAAGCCGTGTATTATCATACAAAAATAAAAGATTATATTTATAATGAACAATTTTATCTTGAAGATCCAAGTAAAGATCCTCCAAGCTCGCAATTTTATATGCACTTAAATTCAGCTGATGATACCATATTTAAGGGTGTGGAGTTAGAATTAAGCTATGACTTGGGTTTTGCTTATGCTAAAGCTATGTATTCAAGACAAGATACAAGTTCGACTATTTCTCAAACTTCAGGACCTCTTCTTGGCTCTTTTTCGGCAAGTAAAATCATGGAGCTTCCAAAAGATTATGCAAATGTAGAGCTTGGCTTTAGGTTAAATGATAAAATAAGCTTTGGTGGTATAGCAAAATACACAGGCAAAGCAAAAAGGGTAAATCCAAATACAGATGATTGGAATAAGGATCCAAACAATCCTTATTATCCTAAACCAACCACACAAGACTTACCAAAAATTCCTATTATAGTAGATTTATATTGGAATATAGAATGGTTTAAAAACCTCACAATGAGAGCAGAGGTGCAAAATTTATTTGATAAAAACTACATGGATGCCTTAAATGCTTATAATTCCTTAGATAATCAGCTTCAATATAATGGAGCAGGTGATCCTATCTATCTTTTTAGCAATTCTGCTCGCGGTCGTACTTTTATAGTAAGTTTTGAATATAAATATTAAGGAATATACAAATGTTAAAAAAATGTTTTTATTTTGTTTTTTTATTGTTAAATTTAAATGCAGAAGCAAATGCAACAGATACAAATTTATCTTTTGATTCTTCTAAGATAGAAACCGAAGCACCTAAAATAGAGCTTTCTCTTTCTAGTCTTTATCAAAATGCTGATGAGGTGGTAAAAGGTGTTATTTATATATTGGTTTTATTTTCCATTTTAGCATGGGCAGTTTTTATTTCTAAGCTTATGCAATTTTATTTTATGAAAAAAAATCTAGACTTGTCTATACAAAAGATAAAAGAATTAAAAAATCTCAATGAATTAGATCAGACAAAAGATTTTGCAGGTGTTTTATCTTTAGAAATTCAAGATGAGCTTGAAAAAAGTGAATATAAAAATGATCACATAAAAGAGCGTATAGAATTGCGTTTGCAAAATACCATCTCAAAGCAAATCACAGCAAGCAAAAATGGCTTGAGTTTGCTTGCGAGCATAGGTGCTAGCGCACCTTTTATAGGGCTTTTTGGAACAGTTTGGGGAATTATGAATGCATTTATAGGTATAGCAAATCTTGGCAATGCTTCTTTGGCAGTCGTTGCGCCTGGTATAGCTGAAGCCTTGTTTGCTACAGCTTTTGGCTTGATAGCTGCTATCCCTGCGGTGCTTTTTTATAATTATCTTACAAGAAAAAATTTAAAACTTATGCACCATTTAGATGAGCTTGCAAATTTTGTCTATATACTTTTTCATAGGAGTTATTTTAATGATAAAAACTGAAATGGCTCACAAAGAAGAGGAGTTAAGTGAGATCAATATAACTCCTTTTATAGATATTATGCTTGTATTATTGATTGTTTTTATGGCTGTTACTCCTCTTATCACAAGTTCTATCAAAATAGAATTACCCAAGAGTTCGCAGCAAGCAGAGGATAAGCTTAAAAATCCCATCATACTTTATTTAAATACTGATAATACTTTGGCTATTAATGATGATAAATTAAGCCTAGAAAATCTTTCAAGTGCTTTAGATATAAAAACCAAAGGCAATAAAGAAGAAATTATTTATTTTCATATCGATAAAAGTGTAAAGTATGAAGATATTATGCAAGTAATGCAAAAATTAAAAGAGAATGGCTATGGAAAAATAGCTCTTTCAAGTAAAAAGATGGATTAGTATGAAGTCTAGTGTGATTTTTGGGTTTGTGTTAAGTTTGATATTGCATACTTTAGTATTAATGTTTTTCCTTTTTTCTTTTTATACTCAAGAAAAATCAAGTGGTGTTGATTTTAAACAAGGAGCGGAATTTACTTCCATTATGATGGTATCAGAGTTTCCTATCGGGGAATTAAAAGAAGTTTCGATTGATCAAAAAAAGAGTAATTCTCAAGATAAAAACAAAAAACAAGACGAAAGAATAAGTTTTAATTCTCAAGATAAAAATGCTGTATTAAAAGTTCAAAAAAAGATTGAAAAGCAAGATGAAAACCAAGCTCAAAAAGAAATAGCTAATGCAAGTGAAAATTCAAAATTTAAAAATGAATCGCTCAGTGCTCCGCTACAAAGTAATAAAGATAAAACACAAACTATAGTAAGTGGCAATGCCAAAGAACAAGTTAAAAGCTATCAAGCTTTGCTTATGGCTCATTTGACTAAATTTAAAAAATATCCTCAAGAAGCGATAATGCAAAAACAAGAAGGCGTTGTAAGAATTCGCGTAAGCATTGATGAAAGCGGAAATGTCTTAAGCAAAGAGCTTAAAAAATCTTGCCCTTATGCAGCGCTCAATGATGAAGCTTTAAGTTTATTTAAAAGAGCTTCTCCATTGCCAAAACCGCCTAAAGAAATGTTAAAAAATGGTGATAAAATCAGTTTTGTTATGCCTATTGATTACAATATTAAAGACTATTTAGGTAAAAAATAAACTTTTCATTAAAAAAAGTTTATTAGAATTTTTATTTTAAAGGTGATGATTATGTTCTCTTCGTTTTTTAAAAGTAAAAAATGGGCTTTATGGGCTTATTTGGGACTTTTTTTACTGTTATTTTTCTTATATATACAAACAAGCTTAAATGTTGCGATCAATTCATGGTATAGTGATTTTTACAATGTTTTACAAAAGCCAAAAATAGAACTTTTGGATTCTAATTCTACGCAAAAAATAGAAGAAAATCTTGAAAATAATGCCACTTTAATCCAAGAGGCTAATCAAAGAGCTGAGCAAAATTTCCAAAAAGCTAATTTTATCAATAAAGGCGCATTGTATTATTATCAAAATTTATTAGAATATTTTTTCAACTCTAGGGCTATGATTGAAAAGCCAAATTATTCAGCAAGTGATTTTTATGCTTTGATTTTAGTTTTTTTGGCTATTGCTATTCCTTATGTTTTAATCGCTACAATTAATATCTATTTTGCTAGCGTCTATGCTTTTAAGTGGCGTGAGGCTATGACTTTTTCTTATTTAAAATTTTGGAAAAATAAAGATGATAATATAGAAGGAAGTTCGCAAAGAATTCAAGAAGATACTTATAATTTTTCTAAAATCGTAGAGAGTTTAGGACTTAGTTTTATAAAAGCTTTGATGACCCTTGTAGCATTTATTCCGATTTTATGGAGTTTAAGTGATGTTGTGAGTAAAGCTTTATTTGCAAATTTAAGCGAAAATTCTTTTTTTTATTTTTTAAAAAACATTGATGGTTTGCTTGTTTATATTGCACTTTTGATTTCTTTAGGAGGCTTGGTTGTGTCATGGTTTGTAGGTATTAAGCTTCCTGGACTTGAATATAACAATCAAAAAGCTGAAGCAGCTTTTAGAAAAGAGCTTGTTTATGCTGAGGATAATCGCAAAGAATACGCTAAAAATGAGACTATGATAGAGCTTTTTACAGGGCTTAAATTTAACTATAAAAGACTTTTTTTACATTATGGATATTTTAATATTTGGCTCATTTTATTTGAGCAAATGATAGTTATAGTGCCATTTTTAATCATGGCACCAGGGCTTTTTGCTGGAGCTATAGGACTTGGTATTGTAATGCAGATTAATAATGCATTTGATCAAGTGCGAAGCTCTTTTAGTATTTTTATCACAAACTGGACAACTATCACTCAACTTAGAAGTATATATAAGCGTTTAAAAGAATTTGAGAAAAATATTTCTTATAAGTCTTAGTTTTTTCTTATAAAATACAAGAAAAAATTCAAATATTAAATTTACTTTTAATTGTGTATAATAAGGTTTAATAATATTTTATTTCTTAAGGAGCTTCATTGGACCCCAGTCAGGTTTTGGATTTAAACCAAACTTCTACAGCATCTTTTGATGCAGGATATTCTATACTTATGGTTGTTGTTGCACTTGCTCTAGTGTTTTTAAATGGTTTTTTTGTTTTGTCTGAATTTAGTATTGTTAAAGTACGTCGTTCCAAGCTTGAAGAGATGGTAAAAGAAAAAAAAGCTGGTGCCAAGAAAGCTTTGGAGGTTACTTCAAGACTTGATACTTATCTTAGTGCTTGTCAATTAGGAATCACTTTAAGTTCTCTAGCTCTTGGTTGGATAGGTGAGCCTGCTATTGCAAAAATGCTAGAAATTCCGCTTATTAATCTTGGTTTTAGCACTGTTATTATCCATACTATGGCTTTCATTATTGCTTTTAGCATTATTACTCTTTTACATGTGGTTTTAGGAGAACTTGTGCCAAAAAGTATAGCTATTGCAGTTGCAGATAAAGCGGTTTTATTTATAGCTAGACCGCTTCATTGGTTTTGGATGCTCTTTTTGCCTTGTATTAAAATTTTCGATTTTTTAGCAGCTATAAGTTTGAAACTTTTTGGAATAAAACCTGCTAAAGAAAGCGAGCTAACTCATAGCGAAGAAGAAATTAAAATCATAGCAAGTGAGAGTCAAAAAGGTGGAGTTTTAGATGAATTTGAAACAGAGATCATACGCAATGCTGTTGATTTTTCAGATACTGTTGCTAAAGAGATTATGACTCCTAGAAAAGATATGATTTGTCTAAATAAACAAAAAAGTTACGAAGAAAATATGCAAATCATTTGTGAGCATAAACATGCTCGCTTTCCTTATATTGATGGCTCTAAAGATACTATTTTAGGTATGATACACATACGAGATATAATACAAAATGAATTAAACCATAAAAGTCAAAATTTAGATACTTTTGTTAAACCTTTGATTTTGGTTCCTGAAAATATCAGCATTTCAAAAGTACTTGTAATGATGAATAAAGAACGCTCTCATACTGCATTAGTAGTTGATGAGTATGGTGGAACTGCTGGAATTTTAACCATGGAAGATATCATGGAAGAAATTATTGGCGAAATTAAAAGCGAGCATGAAGAAGACAGCTATAAAAAACTTGCTGAAAATATCTATGAATTTCAAGGACGATGCGATATAGAAACTGTTGAAGAAATGCTTGTAATAAACTATGATGAGGATTTAGAACAAGTTACTATAGGTGGTTATGTATTTAATCTTTTAGGACGCTTGCCTATGGTAGGAGATCGCATTGAAGATGAACTTTGTTACTATGAAGTTAAAAAAATGGATGGGAATTCTATAGAGCGTGTTAAGGTGGTTAAAAAAACAAATAAAGATGAAGAATAAGCCTCTTTAGGCTTATTTCTTTTTGTAAATTTGGTTTTTAATTTCTATACACTCAAAACCTTTTTCATCTAGTGTAACTACGCGTAAATATCCACCATCATCTATTTTACCCTCGCATAAAAATACTCTTTTGGCTATTTTCATAGGAAGTTTTTCTTTATTTCTGTGTCCAAAGATTTGATAAAGATTGTCCGAGGTGAAATTACAAAATTGATTTGCTACTTTTTGACTGTCTTCATATCCACCTACACCATAAATAAAGTCATGGCTTGGTATAAAACTTATTTTTTCAGGTTTGGAGGGTATAAAATTTACTCCTCCATGTGAACAAAATATGAATTTATTTTGGAATTTGTAGTATAAACATTCTTTTAGATGAGGATAGAGTTTTCTAGCATCTCTTGGAGTAAGTTTTTCTTTTCTAAAATCCTTTAAAGTATTTTCATTAAATTCTTTGGAATTTGACAATTCTCCATTAGCCCATTTTATAAGATGTCTTTCGTGATTTCCTTCTAATAAGCATACGTTTTCTTTTTCGCAAATTTTTAAAAGAAATTTTATTACTTTGCCATTTTCTATACCTCTGTTGATATAATCTCCCAAAAATATATAAAATTCATCTTCTTTGATTGTTTTAATGTATTCTTTTAAAACACTATAGCAACCTTGTAAATCTCCTATATGATGAATTTTTTTGTATTTGCTTAAATTTGGCATTTGGTAAAGACATTTTTTCCAGTCTCTTGAGTCTAAAATTGGGTATTTTTTTGGATTTTTTTTGAGCAAATCTTGAGTTTTTTCCAAAAGAGCATAAGGAATGATATATCCATTTTTTTTAGCTTCTAAAAGATTTTTTTCTTGACATTGTTTTAAAGAGCTATCAAAAACAATAACATATATTTTATAGCGATATTGTTTAGCTAAGTCTTTATAAATTTTTAATGTTTCGTTGTAAGCGTTTATGATGCTAAACTCACCTTTTTGCATACGCATTTCTAGAAGTTTGAGTAAAATTTTACTCAAATCTTCATCATTTTTAACATTTAAAATTTTATATTCACTGACTATATTTTTAACGCTTCCTGATAAAAGACGCAAAGCATTTAAATCAAGTGTATAATTTTGAAGTTTATTATTTTTGATAAATTCTTCTTGTCCTGCGTAATAATTCCCTCTTAAAACAAGTAAGATTCGCACATTCTTTGCCTAGATTTTCTTTAAAAATTCAGTTTTTAAAACAATAACGCCAAATTTATCTACTCTAGCCTCAATTTCACCTTCTTTAGAAGTGAGCTTAATATTTTTTATAGTAGTTCCACGTTTTAAAGTTGTACTTGCACCTTTAACCTTAAGATCTTTTATTACACTCACGCTATCACCTGTGTTAAGTTCTATTCCATTAGCGTCTTTAGCCATTTTTTTCCTTTCTTTGATCTAAAATATTTAAAATTTGCACCACTAAAGCAAAAGCCATAGCGGTATAAATATATGCCTTATCAATATGAATATCAAAACTTTCAGCAACTAAAACTACGCCTATTAGCACCAAAAAAGCTAAGGCTAAAATTTTAATGCTTGGATATTTTTCAACAAAATCTGCTATAGGTTTAGAAGCAAAAAGCATCACAGCTACTGCGATAATAACAGCGATAATCATGATGGTTACATCTTGAGCAATTCCTACTGCGGTAATAACACTATCAAGCGAAAACACTATGTCAATCACAGCAATTTCAGCTACAACTATCCAAAGTTTATTGCTTGCTTTAAAATGACTTTGACTTTCTTCTTGATGAGAAATTTGCTCTTTAATTTCTTTAATAGACTTTACAATCAAGAAAAGCCCACCTAGTAAAAGAACTAGATCTCTTCCTGAAATTTCATTGCCCAATACACTAAACAAAGGTGTTACAAGTTTCATTACCCAAAAAAGAGATAAAAGAAGTAAAATTCTTGTAATCATTGCAAAAGCTAAACCTAAGATACGTCCTTTATCACGATGTTCAGGGGGTAGTTTGCTTACTAAAATAGCTAAAAAAATGATATTATCTATCCCTAGTACAATTTCAAGAGCACTTAAAGTAGCTAAAGTAATCCAAGCATCAATACTAAATATCCATTCAAACATAAATTTCCTTGAAAATTTTAAAATTTTTTAAAGCGATATTTTATAGTTTTAAAGCAAATACCTTTAATTCTTTAAGAAAAAATTTCAATCACACTTAAGGGTAAAATTTCATGTTCTAGACTATGAATTTTTTCTTCAAATTCTTCAAAACTCAAATTTCTTTTTTCAAAAGCTTTTTGAGCTATAATCATTCCACCATCAAGTTCTTCACTGACCCAATGCACACTCACACCAGCTACTTTCATATCACTTTCATAACTTTCTTTAATCGCATGTGCTCCTTTAAAAAGGGGTAATAAAGAAGGATGAAGGTTAATTGCCTTAATATTTTTTGTAAAAACAGGACTTAAAATTCTCATAAAACCTGCTAATACAGTAAGATTTGCTCCACTTTCTTTGATTTTTTGTACCAAAATCGTATCAAATTCTTCACGAGTATTATAAGCCTTATGATCAACAATGACAGTATCAAGACCAAATTTTTTTGCTCTTTGTACACCAAAAGCATCTTTTTTATTACAAATGCAAAGTACTACTTCATAGGTATTTTCCCCTATGGTTTTTTTATGAAGTTTTTCTAAAATATTTTCTAAATTACTTCCATTTCCACTAAAAAGTACAGCTAATTTTACAAGCATTTTAATCCTTTGATAAGTTTTAAAGCGTCAAAGCTATTTTTATTAAATTTATATTTTTTTGCAACAAGTCCATGAGCTAAAGTAGCATTTTTTGCTGCTTCTAAAGCGCTAAAACCAAAACCTAAATGTGCAGCAATCATTCCACTTAAAACATCTCCACTCCCACCTTTAGCTAAGGCTTGATTTCCTAAATTTACAACAAATAATTTTTCTTTTTGCACAATAATAGGATTTGCTCCTTTTAAAACAAGAACACAATCATAATTTTGTGAAAATTTTCTAGCATAGAAAAAGCGATTTTTTTGCAATGTTTCTATATCTAAATTCTCATCAAAGCACATTTTATAAAGTTTTATAAATTCTTTTGGATGAGGGGTTATAACAACATCTTTTCTGTTTAAATACCAAAGCAAAGCTTCACTTAAAAAGCAGTTTGCATCCAAGATCAAAGGAGTGTTTTGCAAAATTTCATCTTTTAGAAAATCCAAATTTTCAAGCCCCATACCTAAAGCAATAGCACTTGCATTATTTTCAATTTTTTCTTTTAACATCAAAAGAGGCGAGAAACTTTTTTGTGCTACTAAAGAAACAAGACCTGCTCCAAAATTTAAGGCTCCAAGTCCTGCTAAAGTTCCAGCACTTGCATTGGCAACTATATAAATATGGCCAAAATTTCCTTTATTGGCGTTGATTTTTCTATCTATAGTTTTTAAATCTTTTTTTTCAAGCAAAAAAGCTTGAGAATTAGGGTAAAATTTCTTAGATCTAATGCCTAAATTGGCTATTTTAATCCTTCCTACAAATTCCTTAGCAAAATCTTCAAGTAAAATTTCCTTTAAAGCTCCCATACAAAATGTAATATCAGCTTTAAAACAAGGATAAAATCCCAAATTTGTAGGTATATCACAAGCTATTTTTAAAGCCTTACTTTGATTAACTTTTTGAATAATTAAACTTGTTTTTTCATCTAAACAACGATTTGAACCTGTACCTAAAATACAATCAATGATAATATGAAATTTTTTAAAATTGGGTTCTTTTTTACAAAATTTAAAAGCATAATTTTGTAAAATTTGCTCTTGTTTTTTAAAAAGCGTATTTTCTTTAAAGCCTATTTTATAAGCTTTAGCGTGTTTTAAATTTCTTAAAGCCACCAAGCCATCTGAAGCGTTGTTACCCCCGCCTAATAAAAAAAGTATTTTTACTTTTCTAATCTTGCGTTGAATGCGAATTTTTTTAGCTTCTTTTTTAATTAGCTTGGCTAAATTTAATCCCGCATTTTCCATTAAAATAAGCTCATCTAAGCCTTTATTTATAGCATTTTGTTCTAAAATTTTTATATTATCAATAATAGCTTTCATAATCTTTTTTCACCAAAAAATATATATTTTTTTCTCTTTCTTCTTCAAATTTTTTCATTTTGGGTAAAAATTTCTGGATCAAAGCACGAAAATTCTTAAAACCATAATTTTGCGGATGAAAATCCGAGTATTTGCGGTTCATATTAGTACGGATTTGTGCGTATTCGGCACGCCCTTTTTCATCGATAAGTTGTTCGGTGATATTGATTAAAGCTCTTAAATAATCCTTACTTAAAATATCTTCTTTTTTACTCTCATCTTTATCTAAATAAAAAAATTCACTAAAGGCATTTACATAAGATTTTATAGACTTTTCAAGCCCCATTCCTATAACTTGTTTTTTATTTTCTCTTAATTTTTGAATGAGTGAAGTATAATCACTATCGCTTGAAACAATAACAAAAATATCTATATTTTTTTCATAAAATATGGACATAATTTCAGTGATTAAATACATATCGCTTGAGTTTTTGTTGGCTGCAAAATTAAATTGTTGCATAGCGATTAAAGAATATTCAGCAATTTGCTCTCTCCAACCTTGTATATTTTTTTGAGTCCAATCCCCATAAATGCGTTTAATGATAACCTCTCCGTAATCTGAAGCGATATCAAAAATACTTTTAGCGTATTTTGCAGGGATATTTTCTGCATCTATAAAGATAGCTATACTTTTATTTTCCATTTTAATTCCTTGCTCTAAAGCTTAAAGCTTCTAAAATATGGGTTTTGCTAATATTAAGACTTTGTTCTAAATCCGCTATACTTCTTGAAACTTTTAAAATTTTATTAAGCGATCGCAAAGAAAGATTATAACGTGAAATTGCTAAATCTAGCGTATCTTTGGCATCTTTTTCCAATACACAAAAACGACTTAAATCTTCATCTTTTAATTTCCCATTAAATTCTTTTTGCCCCCGTTTTTTACTAAAAATAAAAGCTTGTAAAATTTTTTCACTCATTTCTTTAGAACTTATACTCGTTTTATCATCCTTGCTGATCTCATCCATAGCTACATAAAGATCAATCCTATCCATAATAGGAGCTGAAATGTGATTTTTGTATTTTTTAATCTCATTTTCACTACAAACACAAGAAAGATTTTTGGAGAATAAATTTCCACAAGGACAAGGATTTTGGGCAGCTATAAAGCTAAATTTTGTTTCATAAGTGATTTTAGAATTTACTCTTGAAATATGAATTTTATGATCCTCTAAAGGTTCTCTTAAACTCTCTATGATTTGCTTGTTAAAATGTGGAAATTCATCAAAAAACAATACTCCACCATTTGCAAGTGCTACTTCTCCAATTCTGGCATTTTTTGTTCCTCCGCCAAAAATACTTGCTCTTGTAGAAGTATGATGAGGATGACGAAAAGCACGAATTTTAGTAAATTCACAATCTTTTGAATCTAAAGACATATAAGCATTTTGCATTAAAATTTCACTTAAACTTTGAGGGGGCATGATATAAACAAGGCGTTTAGCACACATGCTTTTACCACTTCCTGGACTTCCTTCAAATAAGATATTATGCATACCTAAAGCAGCTATCATACAAGCTCTTTTGGCTTTTTCCTGCCCTTTGATATCTTTAAAATCAAGTTTAAAATCCATATTTTGTAAAAAAATTTCATTTTCTATTTGTAAAGGGTTTGCAAATAAAGGATGATTGTGAGAAAAGCGAAAATTTTCATAATTTTTTTCTTTAAAAAACTCTATTGCTTCATTTAAATTTTCAAGTCCATAAACCTCTAAATTTGGTATCATGGAAGCTTTTTGTGCTATACTTTTTGGAACAACGATCTTAGCTTTTTTAATTTTAGCAGAGAGAAACAAAAGCAAAGAAAAAAGCTCATTTGTGCTTTTAATACTTCCATCAAGTCCTAATTCTCCTACTACAAAAAAGTCATCTAATTCTTCATTTTGCAAAAGGATTAATAAAGCGATAGCCAAATCAAAATGCGATCCCTTTTTTGGGATGCCTGAAGGACTAAGATTGATAGTGATTTTTTTAGCAGGAAAAGCAAAATCACAACTTAAAAGTGTGGCTTTGATGCGTTCGACACTTTCCTTAATCGCTGTACTTGCAAGCCCTACTATGCTTAAATTTGGCAAACCTCTTGTAAAAGTGGATTCTACCTCTATAATGTCTAAGCCTTCATGAAAGCTTATGCACTTTAGTTTTTTCATTTCTCTTTTTTATGATTTTTCTTCTTTTTCTTAAATTCTTTATCGAATTTTTGACGCTTAGCAAAGGAAATTTTTTCTATAAATAAATGTCCATTTAAATGATCATTTTCGTGTTGAATAGCCACAGCTAAAAAACCTTTTGCTTCAAGTTCTTTAAATTCTCCAAAGCGATCTTGATATTTAAGCAAGATATGATTATAGCGTTTCACTTCTTCAAAAAAATCTGGCACACTCAAACACCCTTCTGTGCAAGTAATCATTTCTTCATCTAAAGGAATAATTTCAGGATTGATAATCTCTAGCAAATCTTCTTTTTTTTGTTCATCGTTTTCATCAAAAATATTTACAAGTAAAACACGCAAAGGAATATCCACTTGAATAGCTGCTAAACCTACTCCATTACTTGCTATCATAGTTTCATACATATCATCAAGCAAGGTGTGAAGTTCTGTATCAAATTTATTTACAATTTCAGAGTTTAAAAAAAGTCTAGGATTGGGATAGGTGATAATTTTTCTAACCATTAAAAAACCTTTGTTTTAAATGATCTCCAAAGAAATCATTTAAAACTTTTTTCCAAAACCTTATCAATCAGCCCATATTCTTTAGCTTCTTGTGCTGACATGAAAAAATCTCTTTCTGTATCTTTTGCTATTTTTGCAACTTTTTGCTTAGTATTTTTTGCCAAAATATCATTAAGTATAGTTTTGAGTCTTAAAATTTCTTTGGCTTGAATTTCAATATCTGTGGCTTGACCTCTAGCTCCACCTAAAGGTTGATGAATCATAATACGTGAATTAGGCAAAGCAAAACGTTTTCCTTCTGCGCCACAACTAAGCAAAAATGCTCCCATAGAAGCAGCTTGTCCTATACAAATCGTACAAACATCAGGTTTGATATAGTTCATAGTATCATAAATACTAAAACCACTTGTAATTACACCACCTGGAGAATTGATATAAAGATAAATATCTTTTGTAGGATCTTCAGCTTCTAAAAAAAGAAGTTGTGCTACGATAGAAGCGGCAAGTTCATCATGAATTTCACCACTTAGCATAATAATTCTATCTTTTAAAAGGCGTGAATAAATGTCATAACTTCTTTCACCACGACTAGATTTTTCAATAACATAAGGAATAAACATTATTTATCTTCTTTCTCTTTTTTGCTCACTTTTTCTGATTTTTCTGTTTTTGGTATAAAAATATCATTAAAAAGTTTTTCTTCAATTAAAGCCATTTTCACAGCAGGCAAAGCTCCTTGTTTTTTATAGTTTTCTAAATGCTCTTTTGGATTCATACCATAGCGATATGCTTCAAAATAAATCGCTTGAATCAATTCTTGATCATTTACTTCAATCTTACGCAATTTTGCAAGTTCATCAATGATAAAAGTAAGTTTTACACTTTTTTGTGCTTCTTCTTTAAAAGAATCACGTTTTTCTTGATATTTTTCTTTACTTGCTTTAAGCTCTTCAATTTCTTTTTCGCTAAAAGTATTAAAAGCCGCACGCATCTGCATATCAGTTTCTTGTTCTACTATGCCTTTAGGTAAATCAAAATTATATTTTTCAATCAAAGCATCTGCAAATTTGCCTTTTAATTCATCATTTACAAGTTTGAAAAGTTTTTCATTTTTGATTTGCTCTTTTAATTTTTCATCTAAAACTTCAACACTAGCTTTTTCTTCTCCTGGTAAAAGTTTTTTAAGCATTTCATCATCAAGTTCTGGAATTTTAAGCTCTTGAATTTCATGTAGTTTTACTTTAAATACTGCATCTTTACCCGCTAAATGCGCTGCGCCGTATTCTTTAGGGAAAGTTACTTTGATATCTTTTTCTTCACCTATTTTCATTCCCACCATACCATCTTCAAAACCTGGAATAAATTGCTTAGAACCAATTTCTAAAACATAATTTTCAGCTTTACCACCTTCAAAAGCTTTATCATCTACAAAACCTTCAAAATCAAATTTTGCAAAATCACCTTCTTTTAAAGCTCTTTTTGTTTTTATAGCTTCAGGAGTAGCAAAACGCTTTAAAAGCTCATCTTTTTTCTCATCAATTTCTTTTTTACTTACTTTTGGAGTTTGATATTCAGGGATGAGTTTTTCATAACCCTCAAGTTTGATTTCAGGTTTAAAAGAAAGTATTAATTCAGCAATAATTTCTCCATCTTTACGATCAAATTTTTCAAAATATGGCTCACCTACAAGCTCTTTATTTTCTTTTTTAAGTTCTTGTAAAGCGCTATTTACAGCGGATTTAAAAAGATTTTGTTCTGCATCTTGAGTGAGCTCTCTTTCATATCTTTTAAGTACGGCACTTACAGGAACTTTTCCTGGTCTAAACCCATCCATTTTTACACTTTTAGAAGCTTTTTTTGCTAAATTTTCTACTTCACTTTTGATCATTCCTGAAGGAATTTTTACACTAGCAGTCGCATTAACAGAATCTAGTTGCTTTGCCTTTACTTCCATAGTTTTTTCCTTATAAAATAAAATTTGCCTTCAATGATAGCAAATTTTTCCTTATTACTTGCATAAAATTTTAAAGTAATTTATGATAAAATTGCAATATTACATTATTATTAAAATATAAAAAATATTTTTGGAGAAAAATGTGCAAAAAAAATTTGAAGATTGTGTTAAAACCATGCTTGAAATTATAGGAGAAAATCCAAATCGTGAAGGGCTTATTAAAACGCCAAATCGTGTTTTTAAAGCTTATGAATTTCTTACTAGTGGTTATACGCAAAATGTCAAAGAAATTTTAAATGACGCTTTATTTGAAAGTTCTAATAATGAAATGGTTTTAGTGCGTGATATAGAATTTTACAGTCTTTGCGAACATCATCTTTTGCCTTTTTTTGGGCGTGCTCATGTAGCCTATATCCCTAATAAAAAAGTAGTAGGTTTAAGCAAAATTCCACGCCTTGTAGAAGTGTTTGCAAGAAGACTTCAAATTCAAGAACAACTTACTGAACAAATCGCACAAGCTTTAATGGAAAATGTCGATGCAAAAGGTGTGGGTGTAGTCATAGAAGCAAGACATATGTGTGTTGAAATGCGTGGAGTGCAAAAAGCTAATTCCACCACTACAACTTCAGCTTTACGTGGAATTTTCTTAAAAAATGAAAAAACCAGAGAGGAATTTTTTTCTCTCATAAACTCTGCTAAACAGGTAAGATTTTAATGAATCTTGAAAAACTACGCTCCAAACTTGGCAAAGAAAATTTAAGTGCTATTTTTGGAGAGATTACAAAAATTTCTGCTACAAGTATAGAAATTCGTGGGCTTAAAACAGGGGTTGGAGATATAGTGAAGTTAGTTTCTAATGAAAATGAAAATTTAAACACTCTAGCTATGGTTGTAGAAATCAAAGAACAATTTAGCTATTTAAGCCCATTTTCTTTTATAGAAGGTTTTAAAATAGGCGATCGTGCTTTTATAAGTGATGCAGGTATGCAAATAGGCGTTAGCGATGAACTTTTAGGCAGGGTAGTAGATCCTTTTATGCGTCCAAAAGATGGTAAAGGAGCTATAGAAGCAACCAAATATATGCCTATAATGCGTGCACCTATTGATGCAATGAAAAGAGGGCTTATAGAAGAAGTTTTTCCCGTGGGTGTTAAAACCATAGACGCGCTTTTAACTTGTGGTGTAGGACAAAAACTTGGTATTTTTGCAGGAAGTGGGGTAGGAAAATCCACTCTTATGGGAATGATAGTTAAAAATTCCAAAGCTCCTATAAAAGTAGTGGCACTCATAGGAGAAAGGGGGCGTGAAATTCCTGAATTTATACAAAAAAATTTAGGCGGAAAGCTCGATGATACAGTGATTATTGTTGCTACAAGTGATGATAGTGCTTTGATGCGTAAATACGGTGCTTTTTGCGCAATGAGTGTGGCAGAATACTTTAAAGAACAGGGCAAAGATGTACTTTTTATCATGGATAGTGTAACGCGTTTTGCTATGGCACAAAGAGAAATTGGACTAGCTCTTGGAGAGCCTCCTACAACCAAAGGTTATCCACCAAGTGTTTTAAGTCTTTTGCCTCAACTCATGGAAAGAACCGGTAAAGAAGAAGGTAAAGGCACTATAACAGCCTTTTTTACCGTTTTAGTGGATGGTGATGATATGAGCGATCCAATCGCCGATCAAAGTCGTTCTATCTTAGATGGACACATTGTTTTAAGCCGTGAATTAACAGACTTTGGAATTTATCCTCCTATTAATATACAAAACTCTGCTTCAAGGGTGATGAGTGACATTATAAGTCCTGAACATAAACTTTGGGCAAGAAAATTTAAGCGTTTAAACTCGCTTTTAAAAGAAAATGAAGTATTGCTTCGCATCGGTGCTTATCAGAAAGGAAGTGATAAAGAACTTGATGAAGCTATTTCTAAAAAAGAATTTATGCAAAAATTCTTAGGACAAAATCCTGAAGAAAGCTTCGAATTTAATCAAACTTTAGAGCTTTTAAGTCAAATTGATACACCAAATACTCCTTTGCCACCAACTCAAAATATAAATGTAGGAAGTGCAAGTGCAACTTTGCCTAATCCTAATTTAAAATAAAATTATTTAATAAAATAATCTCCATCAAAACTGATTAAAGAATATTTCCTTTCATCGCCTATGCTTTGAGTTAGCTCTTCTATGCTTAAAAAACTTAGCGTATCAGCTTCTACATATTCACGCACTTCTTCAGCATTTTTATTTGCACTGATAAGTTCTTCAAAAGTTGGAGTATCTATGCCATAAGTATCAGGAAATTTGATCTCAGGACAAGCTATGGCAAGATGGATTTTGCTCGCTCCTGCAGCACGAAGCAAAGAAATTATTTTTTTAGAAGTAGTGCCACGCACCAAGCTATCATCAATGACTACGATTTCTTTGCCTTCTAAAACTTTACGCATAGGATTAAGTTTTAATTTTACTTTTAAATTTCTAAGCTCTTGAGTTGGCTCTATAAAAGTTCTTCCTACATAATGATTTCTTACTATTGCCATTTCAAGAGGGATTTGTAAATATTGCGCAAAACCTATAGCTGCACTTACTCCACTATCTGGCACAGGCACGACAAAGTCTGCTTTATAAGCAAATTTTTTAGCTAAAGCTTCGCCCATTTTTTTACGCACTTCATACACGCTTTTGCCTTCTACTATACTATCAGGTCTAGCAAAATAAATGTATTCAAAAGCGCAAATTCTAGGAGTTTGAGAAAAAAGTTCTATGCTTTCAAATTTATCATTTCCCTGAGTAAAAATAAGCATTTCCCCTGGTTTAACATCACGAATAAATTCAGCCTCTATAAGATCAAAAGCACAAGTTTCACTAGCAACTATATAGCCTCCATCTTTTAAACGCCCTAAAGACAAAGGACGCACCCCATGAGGATCTCTTACAACATAAAGTTTATCTTTGCTTGCTAAAACAAAACAATAAGCTCCTATACATTCTTTTAAACTCTCAATAAATCTATCTTTTAGACTTTCTTGCTTACTTCTTGCGATAAGATGGACAACATTTTCTGTATCCATATTGGTTTGAAAAATAGCTCCATCTTGAATAAGTCTTGATCTTACCTCTTCTTTATTGACTAAATTTCCATTATGCGCTAAAGCAATATCACCTAAAACCGAAGTAGCTGCTATGGGCTGAGCGTCATTTAAACTTGAATTTCCTGCTGTAGAATAGCGATTATGCCCTATAGCGATTTCACCTTCTAAAGTTTTTAGATTATCAGGATTAAAAATTTGACTCACTTCACCTTTAGCTTTAATAGTCTTAATATTTTTACCATTACTCACACTAATGCCACTTGCTTCTTGCCCACGGTGTTGCATAGCAAAAAGCGCATAATACGCATAAGTGCTAGCATTTTTTGAATTGATAACTCCTACAACTGCACACATTTTAAATTCCTAAAAAATCATTGATTGAATACATTTTTGCTTCTTGCTTGCTAAGCCAAATAGCGATTTTAATCGCACCTTTAGCAAAAGTCGCCCTTGAAGTAGCGGTATGATTAAGTTCTAAAAACTCACCATCTTCGTAAAAACCTACCGTATGGCGTCCTACTATATCGCCACCCCTTAAACTCATCACGGCAATCTCATCTTTACTTCTTTCACCTATAATGCCATCTCTTCCACTTACTCTTACTTTTTCAAGTTCTAAATTTCTAGCTTTTGCTACACTTTGAGCTAAAGTCATAGCTGTACCACTTGGGGCATCTTTTTTATGGCGATGATGCATTTCTAAAATTTCTATATCAAAATTTCTTAGCATTTGACTGGCTTTACTAGCAAGATAGTTTAAAACCGCAACACCTAAAGACATATTGGTCGCATAAAAAATCGGCATCACTTCACTAGCACTTTGCATCAAATGTAAAATTTTCTCATCAAGCCCTGTTGTACCTATTACCAAAGGTTTAGGCATAGTTCTTGCATAATTTAAAAGCTCATGAGTTCCACTTGGGGAAGAAAAATCAATAATCACATCGCTTTTTTCAAAAAGCTCTCCTAAATTTCCACCCTTATCATAAAGTATCGAAATTCGTGCTTGTGTTTCGCTTTTTAAACATTCTTCAATCTGTTTTCCCATTCGTCCTTTAGCGCCATAAATTCCTATTTTAATCATCTTTTTCCTTGAAAATAAAATATTGATTTTAGCATTTATTTTGTAAATTTTAAATAATAAAATTAAGCTTTATGGTTTTTTAATTTATATAAATTATCTAACAATTTTGCTTCTTCTCCTAAGCCCTTGCTATGATAAAATTTTAAATTTTTACCAAGATATTTTTGCTCTACCCAGCCACCAAAATCATGTGGATAAAGATAGTTTTGTTTTTCTTGATGATTGTTGTTAAGATAATTAGGTATTTCTAAAGCTTCATTATTTTTTACATAGTTTAAAGCTTCATTGATAGCTTTGTAGCTTGCATTGGATTTGATTGTGCTTGCTAAATAAACTACGCATTGGGCTAGGATAATTCTTGCTTCAGGATAACCTATATTTTTAACAGCATCTAGAGTCGAAACTGCTAAATTTAAAGCATTTGGATCGGCATTTCCGACATCTTCACTTGAAAAAATCACCAAACGCCTAGCGATAAAATCCGCACTTTCTCCTGCATCAATAAGTCTTGCAAGATAATAAATAGCTGCATCAACGTCACTTCCGCGTAAACTTTTTATCATTGCACTTGCTAAAATATAATGTGTATCTTTTGAGCTAACACCTTCACTATTTATGGTGTTGCGAAGTTTTTTAAGATTTTCAAGACTGATATGTTTTTCATCTAAAACCAAGACAAATTCAAGCAAATTTAGCATAGCTCTTGCATCAGCACTTTTAAGTAGAAAATCTTTAGCTTCTTTATCAATACTAAATTTCATTTTTTCCTGTACGCGTAAGAGTAAAGTTTCAAGTTCCTTTGCCCCTAAAGATTTAAATTCAAAAAGCATGGAACGACTTCTTATACCAGAACTTAAAACAAAATAGGGATTTTCAGTGCTTGCACCAATTAAAATTAAACGGTAATTTTCCATAGGAATTAAAAGCATTTCTTGTTGGGTTTTGCTAAGGCGGTGAATTTCATCAATAAAAATTAAAGGCTTATAAAGACTATTTTTATAATTATCTAAAATTTTTCTTAGTTCTTCGAGTTTAAAATTTCCTCCATCAAATTCATAAAAATCTAAGCCAAATTCTTTTGCTACAACTCTAGCAAAAGTTGTTTTTCCAGAACCTGCTGTTCCAAAAAAAATACTATGAGGAAGTTTTTGTAAAGCAGTAAATTTTTTGAAAATTTCTATAAGCTCATATTGTCCTAAAATATCATCAAAATTTTCAGGGCGAAAGGTCAAAGCTAGGCTCATTAATTTAAATCCATATTTGAAAATTCACTACCATTAATTTTTAGTTGAGGATTGGCCAAGCTATCATAAGATAAATTTAGAAAAAAGTTATTATTTTCTTTTAAAAAATATTGATTTAAACCTCCATAATCCTTTGTCCAAGGAAAAATTTCATCAGGCTCGTCTGAACTGATAACTTGTAATTTTGCTTGATAAGAGTTGTTAATATTTAAATTGCCTTGTAAACTGATATTTTGTTTATTTTTTTCAAGGATTAAATTTTGTATTTTTAGATCAAGATTTTTTTGAATAAAATGAGAGATATTGAAATTTGAATTAAAAAATTTGTTTATGGTTATATTAAATTTTGTTTTGTCAAAATTCAAATTCTGACCCAATAAAGATTTAAGATCAATTTCATTGGATTTTCCTTGTATGTTTAAGTTTACTGCTGAATTTTCTTCATTAAAATTTACTTGGTTTTTGCTGTAAAAAGAATTGATTTTATTGTTATCTAGCACAAGATAATCAAAGTTGATCTCTTGTTGGCTATCGCTAAATAAATTTAACTCATAAAATTGTACAGGATTGTTAAAAAATTGTTCGTAATTTAAATTTTGTAATACAAATTTAGTATAAAATTGAGAAAAATTAATCATATCAAAATGTATTTTCATGTTTTTAATTTCTAAATTTTTATTCATTAAAACTTCAATATATCCGCCGTTTATGATGGTATCTCCGCCTTCATTGCTTAAATTTATATCTTTAATATTTAGAAATATTTTAGAGTTATTATCGTGTAATTTGAGAGTAAAAGTTCCTAATTTATTGTTTTTTAACACTTCATCTAAAAAATCAAAAGGATTTGTAAAATTTCCTTTTATAATTTTATTTAAGAAAAAATAATTATTAAATTTAAGGTTGATTTTGGTTGAAAGCTGTGTATGAGAGTGATTTAAAGTAAAACTTCCTTTAGAGGTTAAAAAACCTTTTTTGAAGTAAATATCTGTAATTGTATAATCAGGATTGCTATTTTTAATAAATTTATTAAATAAAAGTTCGTTAGTGTATCCTATATAAAATATATGAATAATAAAACCTAATATAAAACAAAAAACAATAAAAATCCATTTTTTCATTATTTGCCTTAGATGAAAATATAAGTGTTATTTTATAAATTGCTTGTTAAAAAAGAGTTTAAATTTTTATTTAAGAGTAATGAAGTAGTTTGCCGAAGAATGATTTTTATAAATCCCTTGTTAAGGGATTTATATTAATAAGCTTTTTTATAACATTGAATTTCAATTTTTCTAGCTACTGGAATAGCCTGAGTATTTGGTGTAGCAGGTGTTCCATAAGAAATTTTACTTTCTAAAAAATTTCCAACCTGTAAATCTTTAAAAGTTCCATCTTTATCTGTTCCAAAAATACCACAATCATCCATTTCTATTTCGGTATTTGGTAGAACTTTTATAGCCATTTGTCCGCCATAAATAGAGTCAATAAGCAAGGTTTTGTTGTTATCATAAATTTGTGCAATAGTACCTTCAAGTTTTAGACTATCTGCAAAAAGCATTGAGCTAGCTAAAAGTGCTGATGCGAATAAAATACTTTTTTTCATAATTATTTCTCCTTAATGTAAAGTGATGACATTATAAAATTTTTAAGTGAAGTGAATGTGAAATTAAAAATTTTGACTTTCATAAATTAATACGCTTTGATTATTTTCAAAAAAAGTTTGTGGAAAAAGATATAAACCTTCATTAAAAGGAGCTTTGATTAGAGTATATTGAAGATGAAATGGGGTAATGGAGTTAATAGATTGTTCTAAAAAAGTAGTGCAGTAAAAAGCATCTTTATCTGTACTTATGATAAATTTTCTGCCTAAATGTTCCAAATCTTTAGCAACTATTTTTTGTTTGGTTTTTTCATCAAATTTTAATCTTTTAATAGCAATTTTATGACTCAGTTTTAAAAAATCATCCATAGAGCTTAAGATAACTTGGTTTTTAGCATTTTTGTCATCATCTGTTGTAGCATGTATGAGTATAGTTGGAGAAGTTTTAACTACCATAGCGATATGAGAATAAGGGCTTTGACTTAAATTTTCTATTAAAAAACTTTCACTTCCTATTCCTGCACGAAAGACAAGATCACCTATTTCAAGAAAAGGTAGATAGGGTTTTTTGATGATTTGATTTGAAGGATTGGAATTTATAAAGAAACCCAAAATTCCAATCAATAAAAATAAAATTAAGAAAAAATATAAAATTTTATTTAAGTAAAACAAGCCATTTTCTATCTTTTTTAGCAAGAAAAACATTGCTGCTTTGATTATTATCATTGTTAAATAACACTAAAACTCTGATTTTAGCAGAATCTTTATTGATTGTTTTTTCTTCAATTTGAATATCTTTAACACCACCCATTCTTTTTGCTTTGGCTGCATTTTCAGCAACAACTTGAGTGATTTTATCACTAACAAATGTTTTTTCTTCATCGCTTTTAGCTTCGCTAAGATCAATGTAACTCATAACAGATTTAGTATCACCACTGTAAAGATCTTTTGTAAAATTTTTAGCTAAATCTTCAGGATTTGAAGAACCGTAAGCCACTAAAAAAAGGCAACTAAAGCCAAGAAAGAAAGTTTAAAAAATTTCATTTTTTTCTTTTGATAGTATAAATTAAAATATTCATAATTATAGCAAAATAATTCAAAATTATTTTTTTATTCTTGTTTATAATGGTTACATTAGAAAATATATTTTTTTAAAAAGCTATAAATTTAAACACATATAAGTTGGAGTTAAAATATCCTATTTTATTATCGAATAAAAATGATACAAAAGGATAGGATATGGAAATTTTTTTAGCTTTATTGGGTTTTTTCTCGTTAGGATTGATAGTTTGGCTTTTGCTAAAAGATTATACTACTCCAGCATTAGCTTTTATAAGTGTAAGTATTAGTGTAGCTTGTATTTTACTTATTCTTGAACGGCTTGGTTTTGGCGTGGGTGTAGCTTTAGGGGTTAAAGGAGGTGTTTTTGATATTAAAACATTGGTTGTTTTTATTAAAGATGGAGTCAAAAGCGTAACGGATACGGCAGCTTTGTTTGTTTTTTCTATACTCTTTTTTAGTGTTTTAAATGCAAGTGGTTTTTTTACTAAAATTTTAAATGCATTTTTATCAAAAATGAAAGCTAATGTATATCAAGTTTGCATTCTTACTGTTTTTATTGCTGCTGCTGTGCATTTAGATGGTTCAGGTGCTTCTACTTTTCTTATTGTAATACCTGCATTATTACCTATTTATGAGCGTTTAGGTATAAGAAAGACTTCAATGTTATTGATTATTACTTCGGCTATGGGGGTTATGAATGTTATTCCTTGGGGTGGTCCTACTTTAAGAGCGGCTACTAATATAGGAATGGATGCAAATTTGCTTTGGCACCATATTATACCTATTCAGATTGTAGGTTTGGTATTATCCCTTCTTTTGGCAATTTGGATTGCTAAGATAGAAATAAAAAGAGGTGCAGGCGCAGGTAACTTGTCTGGAATAAATTTAAATATAGAAAAAAGCGAACACCATAATGAAAAATGGTTTTGGTTAAATTTACTTGTAGCTATTGGAGTTATTGGGCTTTTAATTAGCGGTATTATTCCTAGTTATATTTGCTTTATGATAGGACTTGCAATAATTTTACCGCTTAATTATCCTAATTTAAAAACAGCTAAAAAAGTTTTAGATCGTGCAAGTGCTGGTGCAATGCTTATGTATATTACTTTAATTGGTGCTGGGATATTAATAGGCGTATTTGATAAAAGTGGTATTATGGAGAAAATGGGTGTTTTGATTTTAAATTTTGTTCCAGATTATTTAGGCGCTTATATTCCTTTGATGGTAGGGATATTGGCTGTTCCAATGGCAATTATTTTTTGTACAGATTCTTATTTTTATGGAGTGATGCCTATAGTTTTGAGTGTAACTAAGGCTTTTGGCGCTGAACCTTTGACTATAGCTATTATCATGGTGATAGCAAGAAATTGTGCGACATTTATTTCTCCTGTTGTGCCTGCAACTTTGCTAGGTTGTGGTTTAGCAGAGGTTAATATTAAAGATCATATCAAAAGAAGCTTTTTTTATATATGGGGTATAAGTATTATTTGCTTGATTTTTGCTGAGGTAGCTGGGATAATATAATTAAAATAAAAGAACTTTTGATTTTTCAATGATTGGTTCATTGTTTTATGATATTTTTGAGTCAAAAATTTATAAAAATATAAGCGTTTTTTTGTATTATTTTATTTTGCTTTAGAGAAAAATTATAAATTTAAACTTATAAGAATATTTTTTAAGTTGAAAGTAAATTTTAAAACGGAGAAATGATGTACAAAAAACAAAATTTACCAGAACTTACCTTAAGGGGTTTGATTTTGGGAAGTATTTTAACTATTATTTTTACAGCTTCAAATGTATATTTGGGGTTAAAAGTGGGACTTACTTTTTCATCATCAATTCCAGCTGTGGTCATCTCCATGGCGGTTTTGAGTCTTTTTAAGACTTCAAATATTTTAGAAAATAATATGGTTCAAACTCAAGCTTCAGCAGCAGGAACTTTATCATCAGTTATTTTTGTTATCCCAGGGCTTTTTATGTGTGGGTATTGGAGTGAATTTCCACTTTGGCAAACTTTTATGATATGTCTTTGTGGTGGCGGACTTGGAGTGCTTTTTACTATACCATTAAGAAGGACTATGGTGGTTGAAAGCAAGCTTGCTTATCCTGAAGGTAGAGCCGCAGCTGAAATTTTAAAAGTAGCCAATAAAGATCAGAGTAGTAAAAAAGGAAAACAAGGCATTAAAGAAATAGCATTAGGCTCTTTTATAGCTGCTATTTTTAGTTTGTTAAGCAATGGTTTTAAACTCGCTGCAAGTGAGAGTAATTTTGCTTTTATTTGGAATAAAATGGCTTTTGGTTTTTCTATGGGATATTCTTTGGCACTTTTAGGGGCAGGTTATTTAGTTGGTTTAGCAGGTGCTATAGCTCTTTTTGTAGGTATGTTTTTAGCTTGGGGTATTTTTACTCCCTATCTTTCAAATTTTGAATTCGATAGTACAAAAAATGCCGTAGATTTAGCTTCTAGTGTATGGAGTTCTAAAGTAAGGCTTATAGGAACAGGAGCTATTGCTATAGCAGCGCTTTGGACTTTAATAGAACTTTTAAAACCCGTTATTGAGGGTATTAAAGAAATTGTTAAAAATGTTAAAATTACTAATCAAGAAAAAAATGAAAGAACAAATATAGACCTTTCTTTAAAAAGTATTTTTATACTTTTTGTTTTAATGGTTGTGGGTTTATTTATTACTTTTTATAGTTTTGTTGAAGATGCTAACTTAAGTATTTATTATCAAATGCTATTTTCATTTGTTGGAACTTTAGTTTCTGTTTTAATAGGTTTTTTTGTTGCAGCAGCTTGCGGATATATGGCAGGACTTGTAGGATCTTCTTCTAGTCCTATTTCTGGAATCGGACTTATTGGTGTTATTATTTCTTCTATTGTTTTTTTGGTTTTAGGTGTGGAACTTTTTCAAGATCCTATGCTTTCTAAATTTGCAGTAGCATTAGCTATTTTTACTACTAGTGTTATTTTAGCTACAGCTGCTATTTCGAATGATAATTTACAAGATTTAAAGACAGGACATTTAGTCGGAGCTACTCCTTGGAAACAACAAGTTGCTTTACTTGTAGGCTGTGTTTTTGGTGCTTTGGCTATAGTTCCTGTTTTAAATTTGCTTTATCAAGCCTATGGTTTTGTCGGAGCAATGCCAAGAGAAGGTATGGATGCTTCATCAGCTTTAGCAGCACCGCAAGCAAATTTAATGAGCACTATCGCCCAAGGAATTTTTCATCACAATATAGAGTGGGGTTATATGGCTTTTGGTGTATTTGTAGGAATTTTAATGATTATTATAGATAAAATTTTAAAAGGAACACAGAAAATGTCTTTGCCGCCTTTAGCCGTTGGAATAGGTATTTACCTTCCCCCTGCTGTAAATATACCTTTAGTTATAGGCGGAATTTTAAAATATATTGTAATGCAACACTTGACTAAAAAATATGCAAAAAATTCTCATAAAGAAGAAAAACTTGCAAGTTGTGAGCAAAGAGGCACGCTTTTTGCTTCAGGGCTTATAGTGGGTGAAAGTATTTTTGGGGTAATTATCGCAGGAATTACTGTATTTTCAGTAAGTATGGGTGGTAGTAAAAATCCTTTAGCTTTAAATTTAGCAAATTTTCATGATAGCGAGCTTTTCGCACTTATCTTTTTTGTGGGAGTTGTATTATATTTCATTAAGCGTATTGTTAAAAAAGATGCTTAATTTTTGGGGTTAAAACCCCATTTAATCCATTCTGATATAATTTTTCTTTTGCAATTATCATTCAAGGATTAAAATGGAAAATTTATATGCTTTAATACTTGGAATTATAGAAGGTCTGACTGAGTTTTTACCTATTTCTTCAACAGGACATATGATTTTAGGTACGACTATTTTAGGTATCGATATAGATGAGTTTTGGAAAAGCTTTTTGATTATCATCCAGCTTGGTTCTATTTTGGCGGTCATTTTTGTATTTTGGCGTAAATTGTTTCAAGGGCTTGATATTTGGTTAAAACTTGCAGTTGGATTTTTTCCTACCGGAGTTATAGGGCTTTTTGTGGCAAAATACTTAAATGCTTTATTTAATGGTTGGGTTGTGGTTGGAATGCTCATTTTTGGCGGTGTTGTGTTTATTCTTATAGAACTTGCACATAAAAATAAACAATATCGTATCAATTCTTTAGAAGAAATAAGTTTTAAACAAGCTTTTTGCATAGGTATTTTTCAATCTTTAGCCATGATTCCTGGTACTTCAAGAAGTGGAGCAAGTATTATTGGTGGACTTTTGCTAGAATTTAATAGAAAAGTTGCGGCTGAGTTTAGTTTTTTGCTTGCCATTCCAACGATGATTATCGCTACAGCTTATAGCATTTATAAAGAGCCTGAGCTTCTTGGCAATGCAAATTCTTTAATTCCTTTAGGCATAGGTTTTATCACTGCTTTTATTGTTGCAGTTTTAGTTATAAAATTTTTCTTAAAATTTATTTCTAAATTCGACTTTATCCCTTTTGGAATTTATCGTATTATTTTAGGATTTGTTTTCTTTTATTTGTATTATAGTGGGATTTTAAATGCTGGAAGTGAATTTAAGCTATAAATAAATATTAAATTTATTCTAAGATTTTTTTAAAAATAAGCTGAATTTCAAAAATAATTAAGTCTTAGAAAGTTAAAATTAGAACTTTATAAACACTCACAGGGTAAGTGAGCGACAAAGGGTTAAAAATATGGAAAAAGAAGTTATTGCGTATTTGGACAATGAGACAATAATTGACTCTCAAAGTGTGAAAAATACAAATTTAAAAGAAATTTATTTTGATAATTCTAAAGAAAGTTTAGAAGTAATCCGTCATTCTTGTGCGCATTTAATGGCACAGGCGATTAAGAGTTTGTATCCTGAAGCTAAATTTTTCGTTGGTCCTGTTATAGAAGATGGATTTTATTATGATTTTCGTGTGGAAAGTAAGATTGGCGAAGAAGATTTGGTAAAAATTGAAAAAAAGATGAAAGAACTTGCTGAAGCAAAGATTGAAATTTCAAAATATGAAATCACAAAAAGCGAAGCTTTGGCTAAATTTCAAAATGATGATTTAAAACAAGAAGTTTTATTGCGTATTCCTGATAGAGCTGTAAGTATTTATAAACAAGGTGAATTTGAAGATTTGTGTCGTGGTCCTCATGTGCCAAATACGAAATTTTTACGCTTTTTTAAACTCACTCGTGTTGCAGGAGCGTATTTGGGTGGCGATGAAAAAAGAGAAATGCTTACTCGAATTTATGGAACTGCTTTTGCAGATAAGGAAAGTTTAAAAGAGTATTTAACCATTATTGAAGAAGCTAAAAAACGCGATCATAGAAAGCTTGGAACAGAGCTTAAGCTTTTTACTTTTGATGATGAGATCGGAGGAGGTCTTCCTATTTGGTTGAGTAATGGTGCAAGACTTAGATCTAAACTTGAACATATGCTTTATAAGATCCATCGTTTACGTGGTTATGAGCCTGTGCGTGGGCCTGAACTTTTAAAAGCAGATGCATGGAAAATCAGTGGGCATTATGCAAACTATAAAGAAAATATGTATTTTACACAAATTGATGAACAAGAATATGGCATTAAGCCTATGAACTGTGTGGGACATATTAAAATTTATCAAAGTGATGTAAGAAGTTATCGTGATTTGCCTTTGAAATTTTTTGAATACGGCGTGGTACATCGTCATGAAAAAAGTGGCGTTTTGCATGGACTTTTTAGAGTGAGAGAATTCACTCAAGATGATGCACATATTTTTTGTATGCCAAGTCAGATTAAAGAGCAGGTTTTAGAAATTTTAGCTTTTGTGGATAATTTGATGAAATTATTTGATTTTAGCTATGAAATGGAAATTTCAACTAAACCTGAAAAAGCCATAGGTGATGATGAAATTTGGGAAATAGCGACTAAGGCTTTAAAAGAAGCTTTAGATGAACAAGGTTTAAAATACGGTATTGATGAAGGTGGCGGGGCTTTTTATGGGCCAAAGATTGATATTAAAATCACCGATGCTTTAAAAAGAAAGTGGCAATGCGGAACCATACAAGTAGATTTTAACCTGCCAAGTCGTTTTAAACTTGAATACACTGATAGTGATAATGAAAAAAAACAACCTGTAATGTTGCATCGTGCGATTTTAGGTTCTTTTGAAAGATTTATAGGAATTTTAACCGAGCATTGTGCGGGTGAGTTTCCATTTTTTATCGCACCAACTGCGGTGGGTATAGTGCCAATAGGCGAAGCACATATTGCTTACGCAAAAGAAATTCAAAAAGAATTATTAGAGCTTAATATCGATAGCGAGGTGTATGAAAAAAATGAGAGCTTAAGTAAAAAAATTCGTATCGCTGAAAAGCAAAAATTACCTATGATTTTAGTTTTAGGCGATGATGAGGTGGCAAAGCGTAGCGTTGCTTTAAGAGATAGAAGAGCTAAAGAACAAAAAAATCTTAGCTTGGACGAATTTATTAAATTAGTTAAGGAGAAAATGAGTGAGGTACACTTTTGAGTAAAGAAAAAGAAGTATTGCTCAATGAAGAAATAAGAGCGGATGAAATCAGATGTGTTGGCGATGATGGCAAAGTTTATGGTATTATCAGTAGTGATGAAGCTTTAGAAATTGCAAATCGTTTAGGACTTGATCTTGTAATGATAGCTGCAGATGCTAAGCCACCTGTTTGCAAGATCATGGACTATGGTAAATTCCGTTATCAACAAGAGAAAAAACAAAAAGAAGCAAAGAAAAAACAAAAAGTGATTGATATAAAAGAAATCAAACTTTCTGTAAAAATTGCTCAAAATGATATTAATTACAAGGTAAAACATGCTTTAGAATTTTTAGAACAAGGTAAGCATGTGAGATTTCGTGTGTTCTTAAAAGGACGTGAAATGGCAACTCCTGAAGCAGGTGTAGCTTTGCTTGAAAAAATTTGGACTATGATAGAAAATGAAGCTAATCGTGACAAAGAGCCAAATTTTGAAGGTCGTTATGTAAATATGCTTGTAACTCCAAAAAAAGCTTAATCCACTTTTGTGGATAAAGCTTTTAAAGGTTTTAAATTTTGAAAGAAAATCCTTCTTTTTTAAAAGAGCAAATTATAACTTATCTTGGAAATAAAAGAGCACTTTTAAGTTTTTTAAATAATGGCTTTAAGGTAGCTAAAAAAGAACTTGGTAAAGATAAATTTAGTTTTTGTGATATATTTAGTGGCTCAGGTGTTGTAAGTCGTTTTGCAAAAGCACACTCAAATTATATTTTAGCCAATGATTTAGAAGATTATTCAAAACTCATCAATGAGTGTTATCTTGCTAATAAAGACAAAGATTTACTTCAAAATATAAAAAAGTATTATAAAAATTTAATCCAAAATTTAGATTTTCAAAAAGGTTTTATCAGTGAGCTTTATGCTCCAAAAGATGATGATGATATTAAAAAAAATGAAAGGGTTTTTTATACTTTTAAAAATGCTTTATATCTTGATACTATAAGGCAAAAAATCGAAAATGAAATTCCAAAAGAATTGAGGCATTTCTTTATAGCTCCTTTGATTTATGAAGCCAGTGTTCATTCAAATACTAGCGGAGTTTTTAAAGGTTTTTATAAGGGTAAGGATGGCATCGGAAAATTTGGTGGCGAAGGACAAAATGCACTTAAACGCATTAAAGGAGAAATAGAGCTTAAAATGCCTATTTTTTCAAATTTTTCTTGTGAATTTGAAGTGATGCAAAAGGATGCAAACATGCTTGCAAAAGAACTTGATTTTTTTGATGTAGTGTATCTTGACCCCCCTTATAATCAGCACCCTTATAGTTCTAATTATTTTATGCTAAATTTAATTGCAAATTATAAAAAACCTGAAGAAATTTCTAAAATCAGTGGCATTCCAAAGGATTGGAACCGCAGTACTTTTAATAAGTCAAAATTTGCCCAAGATGCTTTATTTGAACTTATTAATGATTTAAAAGCAAGAGTGATTTTACTTTCTTATAATTGTGAAGGTTTTGTAAAAAAAGAAATTTTTTTAAAGCGCTTAAGCACTCTTGGAAAATGCCGGATTTTAGAGCAAAAATATAATACTTTTAGAGCTTCTCGCAATCTTAAAAATCGCAATATCCATCTTCATGAGCAACTTTATATTTTAGTTAAAAATTAGTTTTTCGTGCTAAAATTGCACTTAAAAATGAGGAGGGATTTATGAAACTAAAATTATCTTTTTGTACATTAATGGCATTTGGTTTTTCTAACTATCTTTTTGCTTCAGCTATTGATCCAAAGTTATTTTCAAGAATATCTTGATTTTGCCAGTAATAAAGGCAAATTTCAAGTAGGTCAAATTGGCTTTTAAATTTTAGCAAAAAATCCTAGTCAAAATATCTCTTTTAATGTGCCTATGATTGATTTTTCTACTTCAAATCGTGGAGGAAAATTCCAAGGAGAATTTACCAATATAGGACAATCTTATATAGTCAGCGCTTCTCATATGAGTACAAGTTTAAATACTGGGAAGTAAATAAAGACTATGTGAAACAAGGTAGTGTTTTACACTTTGGAGGGGTAGCAAATAGAATCGTAAGCTCAAGTGATAATTTTACTTATAAAAAAGAAAATGTGGATTTTGCTGTTTTAAAAATGAGTAAGATTAGTCTCAATAAAAGTGCAAATTTGAGTAAAGATTTAAATCTTATTGAAAAAATTCTGGCGATGGTGGAGATATTTATGAATACAAGGATCCATTTTGGGATAGTTGTCAAAGTGGAAAATGTGATTATTCAAAAGGTAAAGGCAAGCTTTTTGATAGTTCGGGTTATGAGTACTTTGCAAGAGAGGGAAGTGGTATTGTAGCTTTAGGTTTTGAAGATACAAATAAAGTACCCATTAAGATTTTTGATTCTAATGAAATCAATTTAGGAGGTTTTGTCGGTTTAACTCCTAAAAATACTGAAGATAAGCGTTTTAAGTTGCAATTTCTTAATTATACCAATGATAAAAGAAATCCTTTTACAAGTTCTTCAATATCCGGGGATTCTGGAAGTAGAGTTTATGTTTATGATAAGATGGATAAAAAATGGTATTTAGTAGGTGTAGTAAGTACGAGTAATTGTAATGTCCATTTTACTATGGATATACTTGTTTGCAGGTTGATTATGCTTTGATCAATCAAGCAAAGATCAATGAATTTTAAAATGCTCATAAAGTAGTCATAGGATCTGGAACTTATACACTTAGTAGCGATGGTTTGATGAAAGATGGTAAAAAAATAGAAAATGTAAGTTTGATTTCTAAGACTAATGTGGGTTATGTAAGCTATAAAAATTCTTTTGATGATAAAATAATTGTGATAAGAGAATTGAAGAAATGCAAAATAGCAAGGATTTGTATTTTTCTCAAAATGGAAGTATAAATTTAAATAGCGATGTGGATTTAGGCGCTAGTGTTTTAAATTTGATAAAAATTCAAATTGGCAAATAACAGGCGATAAATGGCTTATACATGGCGGAATTTATGCTGATAAGGGTTCAAGGTAGAATATAATGTTAAAACCAAAAAAGATGATTTTCTTTAATAAAATGGGTGAAGGAGAGCTTGTTGTCAAAAGTCAAAGTGTGGATACAGGACTTAGAATGGGTGAGGACCAAGGTAAGTCTTGAGGGTGAAGGTTTAAGTTTTAGCGAAATTTATATGAATGGCAGAACTTTGGATTTATCAGGCTTAACATTAAATTTTGATCAAATTAAAACTGACTCTAATAATGTTTTTATCACAAGTTCTTAATCAGGAATACATTTAAATTTAGAAAACAAGCAAGATTATCTTTATCATGGCAATATCTTTTCAGATGAAGCTGTAACAATGAGTGCCAATACAGACAAAGCTTTGATTTTTGATGGTAATATTTACAATAAAGAAGGTGTTTTTAGGACAGAAAATGCCAAGTTAAATTTTCAAGGACATGCTAGAATACACGCTTATGTAAGCAAAGAACAAGCTAAAAAACTTCAAGAACATGGTTTAAGTGCTTTAACTAAGCCTGTAAGTTTTACACAAGAAGATTGGGAAGATAGGGTTTTTGTTTTAAAAGAGCTTAATTTAGAAAAAAAGCGAGTTTTATTTAGGGCGTAATGTAAGCTTAAAAGTAGAAAACCTTAATGCTAAAAATTCCAAAATAGAGCTTGGAAGTAAAAATTTGTGGATCGATGAAAAAGATGGGGAAAATATTATTGATAAGACTGATGATTATTCTTATGGAGATGTTGTATAAACAGGAGTTGGCAAAGAAATGGCTTTTGAGCAAAAGCTTTAAAATACCCAAAATGCTAAGATAGAAAAGGTTTATTTTAGTGTAAATTTAAATCTTGATCATTCTGATGTTACTTTGCAAAACACATTTTTTAGTGGTAATATCAAAGGTATCAATGATACGCAAAAAAAATCTTGCGATTAAAGATTCTTTGCTTGAGTCTCATATATAAATGAGCAATCTTCAAGTAGAAAAAAGTGCTATTTATAGGAAAGTTGATGCAAAAAAATTAAGTGCAAATAATACAATATTTAAAATCAATGCGGATTTTGAAAATTCTAAATCAGATTATATTAATTCTAAGGAAAGCACACAAGGAGTAAATAATACTTTAGTATTAATTTTTCTTAATAATCCTAGTAAAAAGCGGGTTTAAATATCTTACTAGCTCATTTAAAAGATGAAAATAAACATTTAACAAAGGAATTTTTTACTATGCCAAATGTGAGCAAGGTTTTAGTACGTATACCCCAAATGTTGTTTTTTCTCATAATGAGGAAAATTTTGCCCAGAGTGGAATTTAGAAAAAATTGATTCTAAGATTAAAGATGAATATTTTTTTACTAATGATAATACTCAAGCTATTGTAAAAACTAAATCTATACTTGCTCAAGCTATTTTAGGCTCCATGATAGGAGTGGAATAATATGCATAAAAGAATGGGGGAATTACGCAATAATCCTTATGAAAGTGGTGTATGGTTAAGAACTTTTGGATGGGGTACGAGTGATGAGTATAATAGTGGAAAATACTTTGAAATTCAAAGCGGACATGATAAATTAAACGAGTATTCGAATTTCGAGCTTTACAGTGGAGTAAGGTTTTTATAGTGATTTTGTTTTAGATATATTTATTATCAAAATGAAATAAATGCAAATTTTATTCCAGGAAATCAAGGTAGATTAGATGATAATGATGGTTCGCATAATATTATCTTAAGTGCTGAGTTAGGTTATAGAAAAGCTTATGATAAATTTTATCTTGAGCCGATTTGGAATTTATCAGTGGTTATGTAGGAGCTATGGATCTAAAAGGAGATATTGCTAGTTTAAAACGATTTTCTTATATTCCTTTAGTCGTAAAAACAGCATTTTTCATAGGAAGTCAAAATTAAAATTTAAATTTTAGAACAGGACTTGGTTTGTATGCGGATCCGATTAAAGCAGGAGATCAAATTTTAGAGGATCAAGCAAGTCAGAGAAGATATGAAGGAAAAAAGATCAAAGAATGTTTATAAATTTAGGAAATGATTATAAGCTTAACGATAAAACACGCTTTAATTTTGAATTTGAAAAGACATTTTTTGGCGATTTAAATGTAGATTGGAGTGCAAATGCTAATTTAAGATATAGTTTTTAAATAAAAAATAATTTAAAAATTGTATTTTTATTTTAAGCTTTTTTGTTTATAATACTTGCTTTTACATTTAAAGGATAAAGATGAAAATAAAAGTTGGGATTTTAGGAGCGAGTGGTTATGCGGGAAATGAACTTGTTCGCATTTTGCTTAATCATCCCAAGGTTGAAATTTCTTATTTGGGTTCGAGTTCTAGCGTGGGGCAAAATTATCAAGATCTTTATCCTAACACCCCTTTAAATTTATGTTTTGAAAATAAAAATTTAGATGAACTTGAACTTGATCTTTTGTTTTTGGCTACTCCGCATAAATTTAGTGCTAAACTTTTAAATGAGAATTTATTAAAAAAGATGAAAATCATTGATTTAAGTGCGGATTTTCGTCTTAAAAATCCTAAAGATTATGAGCTTTGGTATAAATTCACTCATCCTAATCAAGAGCTTTTGCAAAATGCGGTTTATGGACTTTGTGAGCTTTATAAAGAAGAGATAAAAAAAGCAAGTTTAGTGGCAAATCCAGGTTGTTATACCACTTGTTCTATCTTAAGTCTTTATCCGCTTTTTAAAGAAAAGATCATTGATTTTAGCTCAGTTATTATTGATGCAAAAAGTGGAGTAAGTGGAGCAGGAAGAAGTGCAAAGGTGGAAAATCTTTTTTGTGAAGTTAATGAAAATATCAAAGCTTATAATTTAGCTTTGCATCGCCATACTCCTGAAATTGAAGAGCATTTAAGCTATGCGGCCAAAGAGAAAATCACTCTACAATTTACCCCTCATCTTGTGCCTATGCAAAGAGGAATTTTAATCAGTGCTTATGCAAATTTAAAAGAGGACTTGCAAGAACAAGATATACGCGATATTTATACAAAATACTATCAAAACAATAAATTCATAAGGCTTTTACCGCCGCAGTCGCTTCCGCAGACTCGGTGGGTTAAATCAAGCAATTTTGCGGATATAAATTTTAGTGTAGATCAACGCACAAAGCGTGTTATTGTGCTTGGTGCTATTGATAATTTAATCAAAGGTGCAGCAGGACAAGCTGTTCAAAATATGAATTTAATGTTTGATTTTGATGAAGATGAAGGACTTAAATTCTTTGCAAATTTGTAAAGGATAAAAATGTTAATACGAGCTATGCAAAAAAGCGATTATGAAGCCGTTTATAAGCTTTGGTGTGAGATAAAAGGCTTTGGGATAAGAAGCATTGATGATAGCAAAGAAAATATAGAAAATTTTTTAGATAGAAACCCAAATCTTAGCGTTGTAGCAGTGATTGATGAAGAAATTGTAGGAAGTATACTTTGCGGGCATGATGGACGCACAGGAGGATTTTATCATGTATGTGTACATAAAGATCATAGAAAAAAGGGCATAGCGCACGAGATGGCAAAATTTTGTCTTGAGGCTTTAAAAGCTCAAAAGATTAATAAAATCGCCTTAATCGCTTTTAAAAACAATGATTTAGGCAATGAGTTTTGGAAACATTATGGTTTTACTTTAAGAGAGGATGCGAATTATTACGATCTTTCTTTAAATGAGTATAATCAAACTAGCTTTAATGCTTAAGGAATGATCATGCAAAAATATTTAGAAAAAGCTAATGTCTTAATCGAAGCTTTGCCTTATATACGCAAATTTAATTCTAAGATTATACTTATAAAATACGGCGGATCAGCTATGGAAAATGAAGAGCTAAAGCATTGTGTGATGCAAGATATAGCTCTTTTAAAACTCGTGGGTTTAAAGCCTATTATTGTACATGGTGGGGGAAAAGATATTTCTGCTATGTGTGAAAAATTAGGCGTAAAGAGTGAGTTTAAAAACGGTCTTAGGGTTAGTGATAAAGCCACTATTGAAGTAGCCAGCATGGTTTTAAATCATATCAATAAAAATTTAGTCCATAGTTTGCAAAATTTAGGAGTTAAAGCCATAGGGCTTTGTGGTAAAGATGGCGCGCTTTTAGAATGTGTGAAAAAAGATGAAAATTTAGCTTTTGTTGGCACGATACAAAAGGTAAATTCGAAAATTTTAGAAGAGCTTTTGGAAAAAGATTTTTTACCTATCATTGCTCCTATTGGCATGGATGAGAATTTTAATACTTATAATATCAACGCTGATGACGCAGCTTGTGCGATCGCTAAGGCTTTAAGGGCTGAAAAACTTGCTTTTTTAACTGATACTGCAGGGCTTTATGAGGATTTTAATGATAAAAATTCTTTAATTTCTAAAATCAGCCTTGAACAGGCTAAAATTTTAGCTCCTAAAATAGAAGGTGGTATGCATGTAAAATTAAAATCTTGCATTGATGCTTGTGAAAATGGAGTCAAAAAGGTACATATTTTAGATGGGCGTGTGAAACATTCTTTGTTGCTTGAGTTTTTTACCGATGAAGGTATAGGCACTTTGGTGGGTTAAAGGATGAAAATGGATTATAAAGAACAAAGTCATATTATCCCTACCTATAAGCGTTTTGATATAGTTTTAGAAAAAGGGCAGGGGGTTTATCTTTTTGACGATAAGGCTAAAAAATATCTTGATTTTTCAAGTGGCATAGGTGTTTGTGCTTTAGGATATAATCATGCTAAATTTAATGCTAAAATCAAAGCGCAAGTGGATAAGCTTTTGCATACTAGCAATTTATATTATAATGAAAATATAGCTGCTGCAGCTAAAAATTTAGCCAAAGCTAGTGCTTTAGAGCGTGTTTTTTTTACAAATTCTGGTACAGAAAGTATAGAAGGAGCGATGAAAACAGCTAGAAAATACGCCTTTAACAAAGGTGTTAAGGGTGGACAATTTATCGCTTTTAAGCATTCTTTTCATGGGCGTACTTTAGGGGCTTTATCGCTTACTGCTAATGAAAAATATCAAAAGCCTTTTAAACCTTTAATTTCAGGGGTTAAATTTGCAAAATATAATGATATTTCAAGCGTTGAAAAACTGGTGAATGAAAAAACTTGTGCCATTATCTTAGAAAGCGTGCAAGGAGAAGGTGGAATAAATCCTGCAAATAAAGATTTTTACAAAGCCTTAAGAAAGCTTTGCGATGAAAAAGATATATTATTAATCGCTGATGAAATTCAATGTGGCATGGGTAGAAGTGGAAAATTTTTTGCCTATGAGCACGCACAAATTTTGCCTGATATCATGACTTCAGCTAAGGCCTTAGGTTGTGGGCTTAGTGTGGGTGCTTTTGTAATAAATCAAAAGGTAGCAAGCAATTCTTTAGAAGCAGGCGATCATGGTAGTACTTATGGTGGAAATCCTTTAGTTTGTGCAGGAGTGAATGCGGTTTTTGAAATTTTTAAAGAAGAAAAAATTTTAGAAAATGTCAATAAACTCACGCCTTATTTAGAGCAAAGTTTAGATGAGTTGATAAATGAATTTGATTTTTGTAAAAAACGTAAAGGCTTAGGGTTTATGCAAGGGCTGAGTCTTGATAAAAGTGTAAAAGTAGCTAAGGTCATTCAAAAATGTCAAGAAAATGCACTTTTATTAATAAGTTGCGGGGAGAATGATTTGAGATTTTTACCTCCTTTGATTTTACAAAAAGAACATATTGATGAAATGAGTGAAAAGTTAAGAAAGGCTCTAAAGAGTTTTTAATAAATTTTGTAAAAAAATTTATTCTTTTCCATCTACTATAGGCACAAATAAACATTCTTCTAAAATTTCTTTTTGTAAATTTGTGCCATTTTTTCTAAGGCGTGTGATGAATTGTTTGCCATTGTGTAAAATAGGAGCGACTAAAATACCGTCATCGCTTAATTGATCAAGTAAAATTTCAGGAATTTGTGTCGCATAAGCAGAAAATAAAATCCTATCATAAGGAGCATAATTTTTCCAGCCATTTTGTCCATCATCAAATTTTACATTGATATTAAAAAGTTCTAATTCTCTGAAAGTTTGAGCGGCTTTTTTGGCTAAATTTTCTATGCGTTCTATGGTAAAAACACGCCTTATGACTTTGCTTAAAATCGCAGCTTGATAGCCACTTCCACAACCTATCTCTAAAATACTATCAGCATTTTTAAAATCTAAAGCCATAGTCATTTTAGCTACAGTTAAAGGTGAACTAATCCATTGAGAATTTGCTAAAGGCAAAGCATCAAGGCGATAAGCATGGGCTTTTAAAGGAGAAAAAATTTCACGTGGAATTTGACAAAAAGCATTAAAAAGTTCTTCATTGATAAAAACTTTTTGTGCAATTTCTTCAGCCATATTTTGACATCTTTTTTGTTCAAATGCGTTCATTACTTCTCCTATAAATTTAAATAAAAATTGTAACTAAAAAAGTTGAAATAGAGTTAAACTTAGCTATACTTAAATAAAAAGGAAAAAAATGCTTATAAAATTTAAAAATCATAGTCCCAAACTAGGTCAAAATGTTTTTGTTGCAGAGGGCGCTAAAATCATAGGAGAAATAGAAATAGGAGATGAAAGTAGTATTTGGTTTAATTGTGTTTTAAGAGCCGATGTTAATTTTATAAAAATTGGCAAAAGAACCAATATTCAAGATCTTAGCACAGTTCATGTTTGGCATAGGGAATTTGATGAAAAAGGAAAGTTAAAAGATGCTGGTTTTCCTACAATAATAGGAGATGATGTAACTATAGGACATAATTGCGTTATCCATGCTTGTGTGATAAAAAATCGTGTTTTAATCGGAATGAATGCTGTTATCATGGATAATGCTTTGATAGAAGAAGATAGCATAGTGGGTGCTGGAAGCGTTGTAACAAAGGGTAAAAAATTTCCGCCACGCTCTTTGATACTTGGAAATCCTGCAAAATTTGTGCGTGAATTAAACGATGAAGAAGTCAGCTTTCTAAAACAATCCGCTTTAAATTATGTGGATTTTAAAAACGAGTTTTTAAAAGATCTTCAGTGATATTTTGAAGTTTAGGCGAGAGTTTTACTTCAAATTTCACAAAACGATCAAGATCTAAAAAACTCTCATCGAGTTTTGAAATTTGCTCTTTTGTATAATCTTGAATAGTATTTAAAGATGACTTTTTAAGAAGTCTTTTTTCTTTGTAGACTAATTCTAAAAGTTCTTTGCGTTCTAAATTTTCATCTTGATTTGGGTTTTCGTCAAAAACATAAAGTTCATCAAAAAGGATTTTTTGCGTGTTTTTATCATAAACTCTAAAAAGCTTTTTAAAATGAGGTAGGGTTGATTTTTCGTTATTTTCGCTGATTTTGATTTTAGGTTTTATGCCTTGATCTTCTAAGGCTGCGAGTTTATAAACACAACTAAAAATAGGGTCACTTGAAGCAGTGATCAATCTTTCACCTACACCAAAGATATCAATAGGTGCATTTTGTTCTTTGAGTTTTTTAATGCTCCATTCATCAAGTGCGTTAGAAACTATGATTTTACATTTTTGAAGTCCTGCTTGATCAAGCTCTTGTCTGATTTTCAAACTCAACTCAAGTAAATTTCCAGAATCTATTCTCACGCCGCCTTCTTGAATACCAAATTCTTTAAAAACTTTAATCGCATTTTTAAGTCCGCTATTTAGACAATCATAAGTATCAATCAAAAAAACAGGATTTTTTGGATAAATTTTCACATAAGCTTTAAAAGCTTCAAGTTCATTTTCAAACATTTGCACCCAAGAATGTGCCATAGTTCCATTGATAGGGATATTATAAATTTTTCCTGCTAAAGTACAAGCACTTCCTATGCAACCTCCTATAAAAGCTGCTCTTGCTCCTTTTAAGGCTGCTTCACTTCCTTGTGCTCTGCGTGAACCAAATTCTAAAATTTTACTGTCTTTAGCTGCACGCACGATACGATTGGTTTTGGTAGCAATAAGGCTTTGGTGGTTTAAACTTAAAAGTAAAAAAGTTTCTAAAAGCTGTGCTTCTATGGTTGTAGCTTTAATACATAGCAAAGGTTCGTTTGGAAAAATCACTTCTCCTTCACGCATAGCATAAATTTCACCCTTAAATTTAAAGTTAGCTAAAAAATCTAAAAATTCTGTATCAAAAATACCTTGTTTTCTTAAAAATTCTATATCTTCTGCATCAAAACTCAAATTTTCAACAAAGTCTAAAATATCTTCAAGACCTGCAAAAATAGCAAAAGATCCTGAATCTGGAATTTTTCTAAAAAATATATCAAAATAACAAATTTGATCTTTTTTATTGTTTTTGAAATAGCCTTGAGACATTGTAAATTCATAAAAATCACAAAGCAAGGCTAAAGAAGTTTTAGAAGTCATCAAAGCTTATACTACCCTTAGAATAATTCGTTACTTTACTTTCAAAGAAATTGCTCTTTTGATCGTTAAATTTTGAAAAATCATCTACCCATTTAATAGGATGTTTTGCATTATATAACTTATCTAAATTGATCGCACTTAATCTTTGATCTACAAGATAATGGATATATTCTTCTATGATATCATCAGTAAAGCCCATGATTTGATTTTGAGTGATGTATTTACCCCATTTGATCTCAAGATCTCCAGCTTTTTTAAACATATCATAAATTTTATTGATATTTTCATCATGGAATAAATCAGGTCTTTCTTTGCGTACTGAATTGATCATATTTTGAAATAATAAAAGATGTGTGATTTCATCTCTTTGGATAAAGCGGATCATTTGTGCTGAACCTAGCATTTTTCCTGCACGTGCAAGTGCGTAAATGGCAGTAAAACCACTATAAAAATATACTCCTTCTAAAATTTGATTTGCCACCATAGCCAAAAGAAGTTTATTATCATCTACATCGCCTGCTAATTCTTCATAAATACTTGAAATAAAGTCATTTTTTTCACGCAAAGTTTCATCATGCTTTTCCATTTCATAAATCAAATCTGTATTATCGCAAATCGCTTCTACCATAACAGCGTAAGATTTTGAATGGTTTGCCTCTTCATAAGCTTGGCGTGCCAAAACCGCATTGATTTCAGGAGCTGTGATGTAAGGGTTGATATTATCTGCTAAATTATTGGTTTGGAAACTATCCATAGAAATAAGCTGACTCCAAACCAAATCATACATTCTTTTTTCACCTGCAGTTAAATTACAGCGATAATCAAGTGCATCTTTAGTTGTATCCACTTCTTTTGGAAACCAAGTATTTGCCTCCATTAAATCCCAAAGTTTTAAAGCCCAAGTATATTTTGCCTTAGTGAAATTTAAAATTCCATGTGGGTTGCCATCAAAAACTTTACGATCTCCTAGGGTTTCGTTTGAACTTGGATTGTAAATTCTTTTTCTTTGCATTTTTAACCTTTCTTTATGCTTTAGTAGCTATACAACTTTGAGTTAAAATATCGTGTAAATTTAAACGATCTTTTCTTACAAAACTGACAAATAAACCAAAGAGTAAGCCAAAACTTATAATAAATATCACATATCTTAGTAAAATTCTAAGAAAACTTAGTTTCTTTCCCGTTTTTATATCAATAAGATATAAATCATATGCTTTAAGACCTGGGCTTTGTGCCTTTTTTGTTAAAAAAATAGCTTGAATCAAACCAAATAAAAAAGTACATAAAGTTGTGATAAAATGGTTGTTTAAAAAAGCTTCTTTAGAGCCTAATAAAAAATAAAATAAATACAAAATAGGAACATAAATAAGAAAAATATCTATAAGCAAAGCTCTAAATCTTAGCCATCTAGAGCTAATTTTTGCTTTAGTTTTCATTTAATTTCCACGGCTTCCTGGTTTTATAGCTTTATTCCCTTTTTTACAAAGTGGACAATTTGTTTCATCGTAAATTTCAAATTCAAAATTTCCTAGAGTAAAGAGTGGTAAATTTTCAGGTAATTTCGCATTATCTTTTCTTGGAGATTTTAAATTTTCTACTGCACAAAAACCACGATTTGCCAATGCTGCAAAACCTACAACAATACCACCTAAACTTTCAATGATTTTTGCACTCTCTAAAGCACTACCACCTGTAGTAATGATATCTTCACAAATTATAAATTTTTCACCCTTTTTTACTTCAAAACCACGTCTTAAAGTCATTTCTTTATTTACTCTTTCAGTGAAGATAAAACGTTTACTACAAGCTCTTGCAAGCTCATAACCTGCTAAAATTCCACCTAAAGCAGGAGAGCAAATGCTATCAAATTCTATCTTATAGCTTGCAATAATCTTTGCAAGTTCATCACAAAGTTTTGCTGCTAATTTTGGATCCTCTAAAACTTTTGCACTTTGAAGATAAAACTGCGAATGCTTACCTGAACTTAGTAAAAAATGCCCTTCTAAATAAGCACCACAATCTTTATAAATTTGCTCTAAATTCATCGTTAAACCTTTAAAAGTTCACTTTCTTTGCTTTTTACACCCTCATCAATTTTTGTTGTATAGGTGTCGGTAAGTTTTTGCACTTCATCATAAGCTTTTTTTGCTTCATCTTCGCTTATTGCCTTATCTTTTTCTAGTTTTTTAACTGCATCGTTGGCATCTTTGCGTATATTTCTTATAGAAACTTTTGCCTTTTCACCCATAGCTTTAGCTTGTTTTACGTTTTCTTCTCTTTGCTCTCTAGTCATCGGAGGGAAAAATAATTTTACACTTTCGCCGTCATTGTTTGGATTGACACCGATATTTGCAGCTGCAATAGCGCTTTCTATGGTTTTTAGTAAAGGTTTTTCCCAAGGAGTGATGCTAATAGTTGAAGCATCACTTGCTAAAACAGTTGCTACTTGATTTAAAGGAGTTTGAGTTCCATAATAATCCACTGTAATATGATCTAAAATATGGATATTAACTTTTCCAGTTCTTAAAGTGGTAAAGTCTTTTTTTAAGGCTTCTAAAGATTTTTCACTTTGGGTTTTTTGTTTGTTAAAAATTTCATTTAGCATTATCATTTCCTTTAATTATTTACTTGAATTAACATCGCTTGGAAGTTGTGGTGCACTTGGAGCGATAGAATTTGTGTTTGGGGTAGTAGGCACAATAGGAGCACTTGGAATAGTAGTGTTGTTGTTTTCTACTTTAATTTTCTCTGCTAGAGAGTCCTTGCTAGCTTTATTGTATAAATAACCAAGACCAATAGTATTTGCAATAAGTAAAATTCCCATGACAAAGGTAAATTTTGCCAAAAATCCAGCCGGTCCTTTGGCGCCAAATAAACTTTCATTGCTTCCACTATAAGCTCCAAGTCCTATACTTGAACTTTTTTGAAGTAAAACTGCTATACAAATAACTACAACGATGATAAATTGTAAAATGATTAAAAGAGTGATCATTGAAATTTCCTAAAAGTTAATTTTTAAATGATTATTTTAGCTAAATAAAACTTGAAAAGTTTTGAAACTTGAAAAGTTTTTGTGAGAAAAATCCCACAAAAACTTATCTGCTATTGAAGCTTCTTAAGATATTAAGTAAAGATACGAAAAGATTAACAAAATCAAGATAAAGTGCTACTGCACCTTCGATTGGAGTTTCATAATTTCCGCGGATAATATTTTGCGTATCATAAAGAATGTAAAATGAAAATAATATTGCAGCTACTGCTGAAATAGCTAGATTAACTATACTGCTTTGGAAGAAAAGGTTTAGTAAAGATGCTGCTACAATAACGATTAATACTATAAATAAAGCTTTACCCATAACAGTAAAATCTTTTTTTGTATTCATAGCAAATACACTAAGTCCTGCAAAAGCAACTGTTGTTAAAGCAAAAGCTTGAGCGATGATAATTCCTCCAGCTGGTAGAGCTAAAACTGAAATAAGTAAAGGTGTAAGCGTTAAACCTGAGCAGAAAGTAAAACCAAAAAGTAAAACAAGATTTAATGGAGCTTCTCTTTTTTTCCATTGCAAAGCAAATAAAAGTCCGATTTCAACAGCAAAAAGGATCCAAAAAGTTACTTGTGATTGTATAAAAAATGATGCTAAAGCAAAAATTCCTACATACGCACCTACTGTTGCAGCTAATAATGAAGCAGCAAAAAGTTGATAAGTTTGTTTAATAAAAATACTTAATTCGCTTGAGCGTGTATTTTCAAATTCTTTTGATCTTGAGTAGTCTCTATCATAAAGACTCATAAAATTCTCCTTGCAAAATTGTTAGATTTTTTAAAATCTTGAGCGAAATCTAACATATTAGACTAAATAAAAAGTTAATTTATATAATATCTTATGCTTAAATGAAATCTTTGCTGAAATTTTGTTATAATTTCAAGATTTTAGTTTCAGGTTGGTTTTATGGAAAATCTTATTAGCGGTGCGATTAAGTTTATGCAAGAAGACTTTAAGGAGCATGAAGAACTTTTTGAAAGTCTAAAAAATAAGCAAAATCCCCATACTCTTTTTATAGGTTGTTCTGATTCTAGAGTAATTCCAAATTTGATCACTAATACGGGTCCAGGTGAGCTTTTTGTAATACGAAATATTGCAAATATAGTTCCACCTTATCGCGTTGGAGAAGATTACTTGGCGACAACTTCAGCAATAGAGTATGCTTTAAATTCATTGCATATTAAAAATATCGTCGTTTGTGGCCATAGTAATTGTGGAGGTTGCAATGCTCTTTATTATTCTGATGAAGAGTTAAATAAAATTCCTAACGTGAAAAAATGGCTTACTATGTTAGATCCGATAAAAAAAGATGTGATGATTTTTGCAAGAGACGATTTGGCTATGCGTTCATGGCTTACAGAAAAATTAAATTTAGTAAATTCTTTGCAAAATATACTTACTTATCCAGGCGTGCAAGAAGCTTTAGATGAAGGAAAAATAGAAGTACATGCTTGGTATTATATTATAGAGACAGGTGAAATTTATGAGTATGATTTTAAAGCAAAAATTTTTACTTTAATACAGGATAGGAAAGTTCAATGAAAAAAATTATTTTTAGTTTATGTTTTTTTATTTTACACCTTGGAGCACAAGAATTTAAATTTATTGATGCGAATATTAGTAAAGAAGATGAAGGAATTTATGCTTTAGTTGAAAAATATGTTGATCTTAACAATCAAATTAAAGAATTTAAGAAAAACAATGATGAAAATTCAAGCACTTTTAATGGTATTTTAAGTGAATTTGAAAAAGACAAAAAGACTATTTTAGCAAAAATACCCGATATGATAGTAGGACAAAAGATTAATGAAGAGGCAGTGGCTAGATTTTTAAAAGCAAAAGAAAAATTACTAGATGTTCAAAAAAAGAATATTAATAAGCCTTACATTTATACAGATGCCACTCTTAATCTAGTTTATTTTAACATTGTGGAAAGTTTTTATTCTTCTTTGTTTGAAGTGGAAAAACTTTTTAAAAATACAGCAAGCAGTGAAGATTTGATTGCTACTGTTGATAAGGCAATGGAAAATTTACAAAATTCTTCTAATGTTAATTTAGATAGTTTTAAAAGCAAAATTACAAATCCAGAAGAATTAGAAAAAATTACCCTAAAAGAAAGATATATCAGTAATGCCGTAGATTCTTATTCTGAAATTCTTAAGTATTTACGTTCAAATGCAGATTTGCTTGAAAGTAATTATATTTTTTCATTACTCGAGCTTCAAGTTTGGATAGATCGTATAAATGAGGCAATTGGGGTAAGTTTTGTTAATATCGGAAAAATAGTAATTTCTGCTTTGGTTTTAGTATTTTTTATATCTTTAAGACGTTTTTTTGCAAATATAGTATATTTTTTCCTTGTTCAGCTTTTTTATAGAAATAAAAATGATGTAGATGATATTAAAGTCATTTTTATTGAGAATATTAAAAAACCCGTAGGTTTCTTGTTGATTGTCTATGCTATTTCTCTTTGTCTTACTATAGCAACTTATCCTGCACCTTTGAGTGTAAATTTAAGTAATTTTTTTCATATAGTTTATGCAGTTTTAATTGCATGGCTTATTTTAAGAATGCTTGATGGTTATGGCGTGGTATTGGTTTCTAAACTTGCTCAAAAAAGTGGAAAAAAAGAAGTTGTAAATTTAATTATTAAAATTTTATATTTTGTCATTATTATCATAGCTTTATTATATATTCTTGCTCAACTTGGTTTTAATATTTCGGCTATTATTGCATCTTTGGGAATTGGTGGTTTAGCTGTTGCTTTAGCGGCGAAAGATATCATTGCAAATTTCTTTGCTTCTATACTCTTACTTTTTGATAATAGCTTTAATCAAGGAGATTGGGTAGAGGTTTCAGGCATAGAAGGAACTGTGGTTGAAACAGGACTTAGAAAAACTACTATTAGAACTTTTGATAATTGTCTTGTATTTTTACCAAATTCAACTATTATGGGAGCTAATATCAAAAATTGGAGCAAAAGACGCATGGGTCGCCATGTTAGAATGTATTTGGGTGTTGGTTATGATGCTACTCCTGAAAAACTAGAACAATGTGTAAAAGATCTAAGAGAATTTTTGCATACAAGTGATTTAGTAGCTCACGATGAGGATAGCGCATTAAAATATGGCGATCATACAACAAAATATCGTCAAAATCTTGTATCTATTAATGATTTAGAAGGCTATAAAAATGCTTGTTATGTGGCTTTAAGTGAATTTGCAGATAGTAGTATTAATATAGAGCTTTATTTTTATATCAAAGAAATAGGTGGAAAAGATTTTAGAGAAGCTAGACAAAGTTTAATGCTTGAGTTTATGCGTATAATTGAAAAAAATGGTTTAACCTTTGCTTTCCCAAGTCGTAGTATTTATATAGAAAATTTACCACCCCTTGATTTGCAAGCAAAAGCTATAAAATAGCAAGATTTTATCTTGCTATTTTTTAAACCGGCATAACGCGTATATTTGGACTTAATTCTTCTTGTAAAATTGTTTCAATAGCATAAAGTGTTGCACCACTTCCACTAGAACAACCACTACAAGCACCAAGATAACGAATATAAACATCAATTGCTGCACCTTCAGCCTTTTGTATATCAATCACTTCCAAATCTCCGCCATCATTATGAAGCATAGGGCGAATTTCAGCATCTAAAACACTTTCAACTGCTTTTAATTGTCCCACTACGGTCATTTCATCAAAAGCTACATCACTTTTCATTGTATTTTTGAGTTTTTCTCTATCTATTTCAGCTCTAGTTTCAGCTAAAATATCTACAAGGTAATAATCTCTTTTTTCATGTCCGCCTGGTTTGATACAGGATTTACAAAAAGCACCCGCTTTAGTGTATTGTGTGATTTCTTCTACGCTATGCAAATCATTAAGTTTAATCACTTCTTTAATAGTTCCAAGACTTACCCTAGCGCATTCGCAAACTATAATTTGATCTTCAAAATCTTCAGGACTTATACCTTTATAATGCGCTGCTGCTTGTTTGATTACATCATAAGCCATAACCGAACAGTGCATTTTTTGAGGTGGAACAGCTGGAGTTTCTGGATTATCACGCATAGCAAATTCCACATCTAAATTTGTGATTTTTACTGCTTCATCTACAGTTTTTCCTATACAAAGATCCACCATAGTATCACTACTTGCTATAGCTGTACCACAACCAAAACTTTTAAATTTTGCATCGATAATTTTATCAGTTTTTTCATCTACAAGCCAAAAAAGTCTTACTGCATCGCCACAACTTTCTGCACCAAAATCAGCTACGATCAATTTTGCATTGCGTGCTTTAGCATCTTCTTCACTAAATTCTCCCATATGTTGAGGATTATTCATTCTATCTTGAACTTTTTGTGAATACTCATCCCAAATGGATCCACCAATTAAACTATTTTTTCCCATTTTTCATCCTTATTTGTAATTATTTGGATTATAAGCATAAGTACAAGAAATTGCTCTTAATCTCTGTGTTGCATTTTTAATTTGTTTTGCTGCATAATCAATTTCTTCTTCAGTGTTAAAACGTGACAAAGAAAGCCTTAAAGCTGTATGCGCTAAATCATGCTCCGCACCGATAGCTTCCATAATAGGATTGCTTTCTAAAGCTTCACTTGCACAGGCTGAGCCCGTACTTGCAGCTATACCATTTTTATTTAAATCCCAAAGCATTGCTTCGCCTTCAACACCTTTAATACTTGCTAAGATTGTATTAGGCACACGGTGTTCCCTTTTTCCAACCACTGTTGTATCGGGCAAGGCCAAAATTTGATCTTCTAGTTTATCTCTTAAACGGCGTATATGAGAATCTTCAAAATCAAGCATAGTATTTGCAATACGCAAAGCCTCGCCCATAGCCACTATGTAAGGCACATTTAAAGTTCCGCTTCTACGACCACCCATGTGTTCTCCACCGTGTAAAAGTGGAGTAAGTTTAAGTCCTTTTTTTATAAAAAGTCCACCCACACCCTTTGGTCCATGAAATTTATGTGCCGAAAATGAAGCAAAATCAACTCCTACTTGAGTTAAATTAACCTTTATTTTACCTACTGCTTGAGTAGCATCTGTATGAAAAAGAGCACCAAATTCATGCGCAAGTTCTGCCATCGCTTTAATATCAAAAATCATACCTGTTTCATTATTTGCCCACATAACACTTACAAGTGCTGTTTTATCGCTAATCACTTTACGCAAATCTTCTACAGTAGAAACCCCTTCTTCGTTTACAGGAAGTTCTATAACTTTTACTCCAAGACTTTTTAAAAAATAAGCAGCAGCAGTAACAGCAGGGTGTTCTACACTAGAAATAATCACTTCATTGCGTTCTTTATCTAAAATATGATCAAAATACACACCCTTAAGCACCCAGTTAATGCTTTCTGTCGCACAGGAGGTTACAACTATGTCATCTAGGTCATTTGCTCCAAGTCCTGCATAAAGTTTATCCAAAGCTTCTCTTAAGGCAGGATGTGTTGCGCTACCATATTGATGAAGGCTATTTGGATTTCCATACATATCCTTTAAAAAAGGTAGCATCAACTCATAAGCATTAGGATCAAGCATTGTCGTTGCGTTGTTATCTAAATATACTTTCACTTTAAAATCCTTAATTTATCCTTAATTTTAATTAGGATATTTTTTATCTTTATTTAAAAACGGATAATAACAAAAATTTATAAAAATTAGGTTAAAAATTATAACAAAAATAAAATGCTAAAGTAAAATTTTAAAGTGAAATATTTTGTGAATTTTATATAGCAAAAATGAGAAATACTATTTCTTAAATTTTTCTTCGTAATACTTTACTATTTTTGAATCTTCTTTGGCTGTATGTTTAAAGATAAAATCTTGAACAACGAGATTTAATTTTTCGGTCATTATATTTACAAATTTAGCTTCACTGATGATAATTTCTTCAATTTCTAAGATAATTTTTCTGTGAATTCTTGTATGATGGTTGATATAAGGATATTCTATTTCTCTCATAAAGGCTTCTTCATCTGAAAAATGTCTATTGATCATTATTAACAACTCTCTTAAGACAATTTTTAATTCTTTTGTTCCAACATGACGTTGGTTCATTAAAGAGAGTTTTTTAGAAATTTCAAAAAGTTCTTTATGTTGATGATCTAAAAGATCATTATTCATTGAAATAATTTTTTCATTATAAGTCATGGTTTTGAGTACTTTTATATTTATATTTTTTGAGAGCGGATTATAATGCTATAATACTTAAAATTTTATTAATTAATTATATAAAAATTATTATTATTAAAGTATTTATAATTTATATATTTTTTAAAAAATTATTTTAAACCATTACAGACATATAAGAATTTAGAATTTTATTTATATTTGCTTGTTTTTGACGACGATCTAAAAAATTTTCTATAGAGCTAGAACGTAGTTGATTTGCTTCTTCTAATCTTTGCGTATCTTGGCTTTGGTTTTGATATTGTTTTTTAAGAGCATCAAAATCATTGCGATTTTGATCGATATAAATTTGAAATATTGAACTTGAATTTGCAAATTCTCTTAAATCCATATCTTTTTGGTAGTTAATATATTGTTGAAAAAATACAGATAGTTTGTCTTGAGTGCTTGTTTTTTTATCTACGCCATTAATATAAAGATAAAGATCAAAACTCATCTTTTTTTCATTTTCTTTTTTGATGTAATCTTCTATATCTGTTTCGCCCTTGAGAATTTTTTGTAAATTTTGATGAGAGCTTAGTTCTAAAGTGGCAGGTTTCATAAAAAAGTTAAATTCTTTTTCGTTTTGAGTTTTTATATCATGGTAGATAAAATTCATTAAAAGACCAGATTTTGATACTTCTGCATTTTTAGTTAAATAAGGTTTTAAAATTTCATTAGAAGAAGTGTTTTCTATGGCTTTATCAAAATGAAAATTAGTTATTTTATTATCTAACATTAAAGTATTTAAATTTGTGATATTGCTTAATGCCAAATCAATTTCTTCTTGATTGTTGTAAATTCTTGAAATTTGGCCTAAAAATTCTCCATTATCTGTTGAAAAACCTGATGATAGTTTTGAAATAAGATCGCGACTTAAATAAGCATTATCATCTTGTAAAAATTCTGAATTTATAGATTTTAATGAACTATGATAGCTATTTAAAAGATAAGGTAGATCAATTTTATTGTAGTTTAAATTTTCGTCTTGTTTTGCGAGTTCTTTTGCTATGCTTCTAACACTTTTAATGTTGATATCATAAGATTCTGGTATATTTGCAATTTTATTTAAATCTTTATCAAAAAAACCTTCTTCATTGATTCTAAATCCAAATTCACTAGCATAAGTGGTATTATTAAAAATATAACTTAATTGTTCTAAGCTATTTTCATTTCCTTCTTGATCCAAAGCTTTACTATCTTTAATCAAATTTAGAGCAGAGCTATTCTGCAAAGGATTAGATAAGGTTAAATTTTGATATGGATTTGCCGAATTTATAGTCATTTTAAATCTTTCCAAAATATTGCTGATTTTTTATAAGCAAAAGGTGTGCCAAGTTTTTTAAAAATTAAATTCAGTCAAAAATTAGAAAAAATTTGATAGTATTTAGCTTTTCTTTTAATTTGAAAAATAAAAATTTATCTAAATAAGGAAAGCGTATGCCAAAGATGAAAAGCGTTAAAAGCGCAGTTAAACGCTTCAAAGTAGGTAAAAATAAAATCAAAAGAGGCTCAGCTTTTAGAAGTCATATTTTGACTAAAAAACCTGCAAAAAGAATGCGTGGTCTTCGCACAGCTAAATATGTGCATAGCACAAATGTAAAAGCTGTTGAAAAAATGCTAGGAATTTAAGTTTTTGACTAAAAGTCATTCAAACTCCCCTCTGAGATAAAATTTCAAGGGTAAGCTCCAAATTTGGACGCCACTTTATGAAAGGAAATAAAAATGGCAAGAGTAAAAACAGGTGTTGTTAGACGCCGCAGACATAAAAAAGTTTTAAAATTAGCGCGTGGTTTTTATAGTGGACGCCGCAAACATTTTAGAAAAGCAAAAGAACAATTAGAAAGAAGTCTAGTCTATGCTTATCGTGATAGACGCCGCAAAAAAAGAGACTTCCGTCGTCTTTGGATTGTGCGTATCAATGCTGCTTGCAGACTCAATGATTTAAGTTATTCAAGATTTATCAATGGTCTTAAAAAAGCAGGCATTGAACTTGATAGAAAAATTCTAGCAGATTTAGCTATGAATGATGCTGCTGCTTTTGCAAAAATTGCAGAGGCTGCAAAAAAAGCACTTTGATTTTTTAGTATAAGAATTTCAAGATTTTTGATTCTTGAAATTCTTAATTTTTTCAGTATTGATTTAATTTAGCTAGAACATCTTCATAACATTTGAGTTGATTTACATTTTTTTCAAAATCTTCGCTGACATTGCTTCTTTGTTCCAATTTATCTGAAATTTCTTTACCTGAATTTATAAGATTTGAAATGATTTTGGAAAATTCATTAGTTTTATCTCTTATAAAATTCATTTCTTGAGTACTAGAATTGGAACTTTTTGCAATGGATTGTATGGTCTGAATAACTAATTTGATAGCTCCTTCCATTTCACCTAGACCCATTTGGGTATTTTCTGAAAGTTTTCTAACTTCATCAGCTACAACTGCAAATCCACGACCAAGTTTTCCAGCTCTAGCAGCTTCTATACCTGCATTTAAAGATAAAAGGATAGTTTGTTCAGCAATCCCTGAAATAAGATCTAAAATACTATTTAATTGATCTATATTTTTCAAAGAGGATTGTACTTCTTTTTCTAAATTCATTTTTTCTTCGCTTTGGTAAAGGTTGTATTCTAGGTAGTTAGTGAAATTGGTAAAACTTTCACTAATAGTTGTAAGACTTCTTCTTATATTTTCAAGTTCTTCAAAAATTTCTTTAAATATACTTGTATTTTTATCAATTTCTGATGTATTTTGTTTGAGTTGATTTAAGATTATTTTATTAATCTCATTTGTCATTTCTAGTTTTTGAGCTCTTATATTAAGATAATAGTATTTAAAATCGCTGTATTTTTGTATGAAAGTTTTTAAATATCTAGGTTTGAAATCATTAAAATTTTCAACTTCATAAAAAAATATTGCCACTAAACTTTTTGCAATTCCCACTCCATAAATTTCTCCAAAACTAGAAAAACCAACTATAGGAAAATCATTAAAATGGATTTGATTTAAATGTTCTTTGTTGTGAAGCCTTCTTAAGATACAATCGTTAAAAATTGCTCCTAGTGGTTTTGGTTTATTAAGAGAAAATTTTTCATAATCTTTTTTTATAGCTTCAATAAAATTTGTTTTTTTAAGCAAGCTTAATTCCTGAGCGCTTTCTATATCACAATAACTAAATAATGTTTTATTTGGGTTGATTTCCATAGGGGAAATAAGATAGTCTTCTCCAATTTTTAAAGCAAAAGTATATTCTTGCATTTTATTTTTAAGTTCTTCAAAAGTGCAGTTAAAATAATTACATAAAGCTTCAACCGGAAAGGTTTTTTATTAATCAATTCGCGTACGGTTTTATCATATAAGCTTACATCAAGTATGGTAAAGGTGATATTGCTTTGAGGATTAAAATTTTGAGACTTCATTAAATTAAAACGGTATTTAGGTTTAAATTGAACATGTATGCTTAAAGCTTGATTTTTTAATATTTCTCCATTATAAAATATAAATGCTCCGCTAAAGTCCATGTTTCCGCTAGACCCACCCCCTACTAAAGCACAAGGATAGGGGTTGTGTTTGTACAAAAGTTCTAAAAGAGAACTTTCGCTTTGACTTAAACCATCATAAATTAAATAATACAAAGTATTTATGCAGTGTGCTTCAAAAGGTATATTTATAAATAAAACTTCTTTTTCTATCAGTTTTTTTCTTTCTGTATAATCTTTTATATCACTAAAAAGCTTGATTTTATTTGTGCAAAGATTTTCTATCATATCTTCACTAAAAAGTATCAAGCTTATTCCTTGGATATTTTGTTTATAAGGACTGTTTTCAATGTTTGAGTTAGAATCAAGGTTGCATAATAAATCAGTAGCACTGCTTAAGATGATATCACATTGCTCATTTATAGAATTTTGAATCTTATTTCCTATGATCGCTAGATTAAGTTGATTGACACAAAGCCTATAATTAATTTTGGCTTGATGTTTATTTTTTTTAATTTTTCTTCAAGTTCATTTTATTGAAGATATAGAGCTTCTAAAACTTTTTTACTTCTTCTTTTTTTGTTGAGCTTTTATTTTTAAAATTAAAAAAACATCAATTTTACTCCATTAAAACTATTTTTTAATTACTAGTTAACTAAATCAAGACACCATAAATTCGACATTTATTTGTAATTTTTATTATACCTTAAGTCATAAAAAATGCAATAAGTAAATTAAAATTTAGATATAATTGCAAATTATAATAATATTAATTAAGGATAAATTAAATATGATTGGAGATATGAATGAGCTTTTATTAAAAAGCGTTGAAGTATTGCCACCTTTACCTGATACTGTAAGTAAGTTAAGAAAATATGTGAGCGAGGCTAATTCAAATATAGAAACTATGAAAGTTGCTGAAATCATTTCAAGCGATCCGTTGATGACGGCTAAGCTTTTGCAATTAGCAAATTCTCCTTATTATGGTTTTACAAGAGAAATTACAACCATAAATCAAGTGATTACTTTATTAGGCGTTGGTAATATCATCAATATAGTTATGGCTGACTCCATTAGAGATAATTTTAAAATAGACGTTTCACCTTATGGTTTAAATACTCAAAATTTTTTAAAAACGTGCAATGAAGAGGCAACTTTTATCGCAAATTGGCTTAATGATGAAGATAAAAAACTTTCTCATCTTTTAGTTCCTTGTGCAATGCTTTTAAGGCTTGGTATTGTTATTTTTTCAAATTTTCTTATACAAAATCATAAGGATAAGGATTTTTTAGCTTTTTTAAATAAAAATGAAAATCTTGCTTTAGCGGAGAATGAATTTTTAGGCGTAGATCATATTTCTTTCTTGGGATTTTTGTTACATCGTTGGAATTTTGATGATGTTTTGATTGAAAGTATATGTTTTGTTCGCACTCCTCATGCTGCTCGCGAAAAAGTGAAAAAATCCGCTTATGCTTTAGCAATAACAGATCATCTTTTTGCTCCGCATGATGGTTCTTCTCCATTTAACGCAAAAGCTGCAGTTGCTTTACTTAAAGAGGCAAAAACTCAAGGAATTAATTTTGATTTAAACAATCTTTTATCTAAGCTTCCTAACAAAGCTAAGGAAAATTTAAACAAAGAAGATTAAAGAGCCTTTTTAAGGCTCTAAATTGTAGTGATGAAAAGTTTAATCTTACCTCCTAATGAATTTTTAGATCACTATATTTTAAACGCTGAATTTCATCGTTTTGCTGGAATTTCAAAAAATGCTTATAAATTTTGGAAAAATGCAGAAATAGGTAGATATCAAGGAACAAGAATTATATTTTTGCATAGAAATTGCATTTTAGAAAAACATCAGCAAGCTTTAAGGCAATGTAGTGGTTTAAATGGTTTTGTATTGGCAAGTGCTTTTTGTTCTTTTACTGGATTAGCTCCCTCTCATTTAGTGGAAAAAAATAATTCTTCTATTTATAAACTTTTAGAGCTTAAGGAAATTTGTGGGATTAAATTTGTTAATTTAAAAAAATTTTATGATTTTTTAGGGCTAAATTATCATCAGCATATTTATATAGAAAAATGCCATTTTTTTAGCCCAGCTCCTTTTGAAAAGCGTATTAAAATCACTGAGAGTATGTGCGTTGGGTATTATTAAGATAAGAAAAAATAAATGCACATAGCAAAGCTATAATAGCCAAAAAGAAAACATAAAGTCCCAAAGAAAAACGCCAAAAATTACTTAAATTATTTAAGGCAAAACTATGCAAGAAAAAAGCAAGTTGCGGAGTTAAACCTCCAGCTATAGCATAAGCAATATTATATGAAAAAGAAAGTCCTGAAAATTTAATTTTTGCATCAAATACTTCACTCATTATTAAAGGGCAAAAATTCATCACTCCGCTAAAAAAACATACAAGTAAATATAAGCAAGCTACTAGGTTAAAATCAGCATTTTGTCTATATAAAGTATTAAAATAAAGCAAGCTTGCAATTCCAAAAAAAACACTAAAAAATACACAAGATTTAATAACGCCTATTTTATCCGCTAAAATTCCACTTATAATACACCCTAGGCAAATAAGCAAAATTCCACCTATTTGAAGATAGGTTTGTATAGAAGTATTAATTTGAAGTATTTTTGCCATATAACTAGGCATAAGCAAAATCATTACAACAATACAACCTGTCAAAACCCAAGTAATCATCATAGAAAGAACAATTCCCATTTTAGCTTTTTTAAACACTTCTTTTAAAGGAAATTTTTCTAAAGCCTTGTCTTTTTTCATTTGTTCAAAAACAGGAGTTTCTCTTAAAAATTTTCTCAAATAAGCAGAAATAATCCCAAAAATTCCACCTAAAAAGAATGGAATTCTCCAAGCCCATTCATGAAGTTCTTCTTGGGTATAAATTTTATTCATAATTAAAAAAACCAAACTACCTAATAAAATTCCACCTACAACCGAAGCGGTTAAAATTCCCAAATAAGTTCTTTTTTGACCTTGTGGTGCGTGTTCGTATACAAAAACCCAAGCTCCAGGGAGTTCCCCGCCTATAGCTATACCTTGACAAATGCGTATAAAAACTAAAAGCACAATACAAAGAAAACCTATACTTTCATAATTTGGAATAAAAGCTAGAGTAAAAGTTGGAATAACCATTAACAAAATACTAATCATAAACATTCTTTTGCGTCCAAATTTATCTCCAAAATGTGCCAGTATCACACCCCCTAAAGGACGTGCTAAATATCCAGCTGCAAATATTCCATAAGTATTAAACATTTGCCAAAAACTACTTAAATCTTTTGGAAAAAAGTTTGTTGAAATATAATTTGCAAAAAATACAAAAATAATAAAATCATAAAATTCTAAAGTTCCACCTAATGATGAAAGTCCTAAAACTTTTATATCTTTTTGGTTAAGGGTTTTGCTCATTCTTAATCCATCTCATAAAAATCATCATCATTGTTATCATCATCGTATTCATAATCATCATCATCGTAATTATAATTTTTATGGTGATTTTGTGGATATTCTTCATCTTCGTTTTCATAATCATCGTAATTTAAATCTTCTTCATCTTCATAAGCCATTGTTTTCTCCTTAAATAAAAATACAAAGCTTATTTTATCTTAAATTTGTTTGGTTTTGCTATAATTTTTATAATTTTTTAAAAGGTGAATTTATGAAATTAAGTCATTTAGATGAAAAAAATCATCCTAAAATGGTAGATGTAAGCGATAAAAATATTACTTTAAGAATAGCCACAGCTAGTGGTATAATATATATGAGTCAAGAAGCTTTTGATGTAATTAAAAACAATACCGCAAAAAAAGGTCCTGTTCTTCAAACAGCTATTGTTGCGGCTATAATGGGGGTTAAAAAAACAAGTGAAATTATTCCTATGTGCCATCCTTTGATGCTTTCTAAAGTTGAAACTAATATTGTGGAATTTGTTAAAGAATGTGCATTTAAGCTTATTGTAACAGTTAAGTGTGAAGGTAAAACAGGTGTTGAAATGGAAGCTTTAAGTGGAGTTAGTATAGGACTTTTAACTATATATGATATGATCAAGGCTATAGATAAATCAATGAGAATTACGGATATAGTGCTTGAAAGCAAAGAAGGAGGTAAAAGTGGTAAATTTGTGCGATCTTAAAAAAGAACCTCAGATCAATTATCCTACTTTTTGGGATTATAAGGTGATTTTTGAGGTGCATGTTAAGGCAAGTGAAATTTTTGAAGAAATTTTAGGTCAAAGAGAATATAAATTTAAACATTCGAATTCAAGTGCGAGTGGAAAATATCAAAGTTATTTGTTAAATGTTTATGTTGATAGCAAAAAAGATCGTTTGGATATATTTGATAAATTAAAAGCTAAAGCAAAATTTGTACTTTAAGAAAGAAGGAAAAATGAAAAATACTTTAATTATTTTTGAAAATTCTTTATCAAATCTCGGTAAAGATGAAGCAAGTGATTTACTTGAAGACTTGAGTTTTAATCTTGCGTATAAGCAAATTTCACATAATCCTCATGAAACAAAAAAAGTTTTAAATTCTCTTTTGGTTGAATTTTTAACTATTTTGAAAAAACTTGATTTTTTTGATGATGAAAATGTTACAAAGGTTATCAAAGCTTTGGTTAAGGCGAGTATTGTAGATGCTCAAAATTCACTTTATGAGTATATTAGCGAAGCTGAATTATTAAACAAACAGATTGAAAATCAAAAGAATTTGATTAAAAATCAAATCAGCGATAATTTTTTTGAATTCGAGAATATTTTACAAGAATGTTCTTTTTGTGATGAATTTAGTGGTGGTTTAAATGATGCTATTTTATTTGATATAGAAATGCTTGGAATTTTAAAAGAAACCGCTGAAAGTGCTTTTTTAACTACATTAGAAAAGGCTGAAGATATAGAACTTACAAGTAGTGAAATAGCTAAAAATCTCGTATATAATGCCATTTGTGAAGCTCATTTTGAAAAAGAAAGAATTTTAAAAATTTCAAGTATTATTTTAAATACCGCTTTTGAAATAGCTAATGAATCTATGGCTTATGCAAAAGATCTTTGTTTAGGCGTGATTAAAGGCACAAGGGATGGTATTGTTTTGGCAATGGAAAAATTTAAAGCTTCATTAACTTATGCAAATTTTGAAGAAGATGTTAGTTTAAAAAGCAAAGAACTAATAGGTATAGAAGATGATTTTATTGCTCTTTTAAAAAAAGAGATTCAATTACAAAATGATCCTTGTAAGAGTATAGTTGAGAATTTGCTAGAACATGAACTTGATAATCTTTTTGCTAAATTTAGACGTCTTGCAGGTGAAAGCAGAGAGCAACTAATATTAGTTTTAAATGATATTAAGAAAAATCCAAAGATTAATGATTTTAACAAACTTACTCAAAGAAAATTAAATCGTTTTAAACAAGAAATTTTTGAATTAGAAAAAATTGCTAGTGAAAAATACAAAGATTTAAATTCCAAAAAAGCTAAAAAGCTCGGTGTAAGACTTTGGGAAAAAGCAAAAAAATTCGTTAAAAAATAATATCCCATTTTTGGGATATTAAATATCTATTTCTATACCTACAGGTGCGTGATCAGAGCCAAAAATATCATCTCTTATGAAAGCGTTTTTAAGTTTATCTTTTAAACCCTTTGAAATGAAAAAATAATCAATCCTCCAGCCTACATTTCTTTCTCTTGCTTTCATTCTATAGCTCCACCACGAGTATTTTTCTTTGATTTCGCCATTAATTTCTCTAAAAGTATCTATAAAACCAAGCTTTAGCAAATCATCAATCCAAGCTCTTTCTATAGGTAAAAAACCTGAAGTGTTGGCATTGGCTTTTGGATGAGTAAGATCGATTTCTTTATGAGCGGTATTGACATCACCGCAAATGATAATTTCAAATCCATCCTTTAAAAGCTTATCCAAATACACTAAAAAATCTGCATAAAATTGCATCTTAAAATTTAAACGCTCTTCATCTTTTTGACCATTTGGAAAATAGATATTAAAAAGTGCAATATTTTTAAAGCGGTGTTCTAAAACCCTACCTTCTTCATCATCAAAAAATTCGCATTTTTTTACTTCGCTATTAAAATTACAAAGACTCATTACCCCAGAATACCCCGCTCTTTTAGCAGAATTAAAATACATGTGTTTAAAAGGATATTCATAAATTTTTTTAGGAAATTTATCTTCATGTGCTTTGATTTCTTGAAAACCTATAAAATCAATTTGTTCTTGTGCTATCCAATCAAGTGCATTTTTATCACAAATAGCTCTTAAGCCATTGACATTCCATGAAAGTAGTTTCATTATTTTCCTTAAAATTTTCATTAAAAGTGTAAATCATAACATAAAAAGATTTAAAACTACAATCCATTTAAAAAAATTCAATAAAATTAAAAGCTTAAATTTGAAGGTGGGATTTATATGCTTAGATTAACTTGGTTTCAGTTTACTTTTTTTAATTCTTTGATGATTGTATTGTTGAATTTTAATTTATTTTATTTTGTGTATGAAAAAAATACACAAAACTGGCTTATAACTTTTGTTTTTATTGTGGCCTATTTTGCACTTGTTCACGTGATTTGCTCTTTGCTTTTTATAAAGTTTTTTACTAAATTTTTTTCTATATTATTTATAATATCATCTTTTTTAAGTGTTTACTTTATTAGTTTTTATGGGGTGCTTATAGATTCTGATATGATGCAAAATGTTGTTCAAACAGACATTAAAGAAGTAAAAGATTTGTTAAATTTAAAATTGATCTTATTTGTTGTTTTGGCTTTATTATTGGTTTTTTATGTTGTTAAAGTAAAAATTGATTATTATGGTAGTTTTAAATCCCATATAAAAATTAAAATTATCAATATAATATCAGGTTTGATTGTTGTTTGTGCAGTTTTAATCCCTTTAAGTAAAACTTTCTTGCCTTTTTTTAGAAACTATAATGAAATAAGAATGTATAATACTCCTTTTTATCAAATTTATGCCGTATATCGCTATTATGTTCGTTTTGTAAAAGCTAAGCCAGAATTTAAAACTATAGCTAATGATGCTTATAGAGAAAACAATCACACTAAAAAACTTTTGGTTTTGGTGGTGGGTGAAACCGCTAGAGCGGCAAATTACTCTTTGGGTGGATATACTAAAAATGATACCAATTTTTATACCAAAAAAGATAATGTAGTCTTTTTTGATAATTTTTCATCATGTGGAACAGCAACAGCGGTAAGTTTGCCTTGTATGTTTTCTATTTCTAAGCGTGAAAATTATTCAAGTTCAGAGTTTCAAGAAAATGCGATGGATGTGCTTTATAAAACAGGTGTAGATGCTGTATGGTTTGATAATAATTCTGGTGGTTGTAAAGGGGTTTGTGATAGATTAGCTTATAAGCAAAAGCTTTCTAGTGATTTGGATGAAAATTTACTCGCCCCTTTTAAAGAAAAATTAAATCATTTAAGTGATCAAAATATAATAGTTCTTCATTTGCAAGGTTCTCATGGGCCAACTTATTATAAACGCTATCCAAGCGAATTTAAAAAATTTACTCCAACTTGTGATACTAATGAACTTTCAAAATGTGATAGCGAGGCTTTAATCAACACTTATGATAATACTTTGCTTTATACAGACTATCTTTTAAGTGAGATTATAAAACTATTAAAAGAGCAAAAAAGCTATGAAAGTTCTTTGTTTTATCTTTCAGATCATGGTGAAAGTTTGGGTGAAAATGGTATTTATCTTCATGGTATGCCTTATGCTATAGCACCAAGTTATCAAACTCATATTCCTGCTATTTTTTGGAGCAATGATAAAAATTTAATGAATTTAGCTAAAGAGTATAAAGGTTTAAAACTTTCTCAAGATAATCTTTTTAGTACTCTTTTAGGATATTTTGATGTAAAAACAAGTGTTTATGAACCAGAATATGATTTATTAAATCCTAAACTTAAGGCAAATCCATGAAGCCTAAATATCATTTTTTAAATAACGCAAGATATGCTTTAGAAGGGCTTTTTGCTTTATTTAAAAATGAAATGGCGTTTAGAATTGAACTTTGCATTATTATCCCCGCGATAGTTTTTAGTTTTTTCTTAAAAATTAGTTTTTTGGAGCATTTGTTATTGATAAGTGTCTTAATACTTATCTTAATTGTAGAAGCTTTAAATTCGGCTATTGAAGCTTGTGTTGATTTGATTACAAACGAATGGCATGAAAAGGCAAAAATCTCTAAAGATTGTGCGAGTGCGGCAGTGTTTTTTAGTGTGCTTTTAGCTCTTTTTGTTTGGGGCTTTATTTTATATAATATTTACTTATGAAATTTGAAAATTTAATACGAGAAATTTTAGGAAAAAAGCGTTTTGAATTGTTAAAATTTTTATGTGAAAATGCCGATGAAAATGGTTTTATTATGATTAAAATCAGTGATCTTGAAGAAAAATTACATCAAAGTAAACCTACCATCATCGCTACTTTTAAGTTTTTAGAAGAAAAAAAACTTTTTAAGCGTCTTAAAAATGGATTTTATCAGCTAAATATAGGAGATAAAAATGAAACTTAAAAATCCTTTAGATATGCATTTGCATTTAAGAGATAACCAAATGTTAGAACTTATTGCACCTTTGAGTGCAAGAGATTTTTGTGCAGCTGTGATTATGCCAAATTTAATCCCTCCGCTTTGCAATTTAGAAGATCTAAAAGCTTATAAAATGCGTATCCTTAAGGCTTGTAAAGATGAAAATTTCACTCCTTTAATGACACTTTTTTTTAAAAATTATGATGAGAAATTTCTTTACAGTGCTAAAGATGAAATTTTTGGCATTAAGCTTTATCCAGCAGGAATTACAACAAATTCAAATGGTGGAGTTTCAAGTTTTGATATAGAGTATTTAAAACCTACTTTAGAGGCTATGAGTGATTTAAATATTCCTTTGCTAGTGCATGGTGAAACCAATGATTTTGTAATGGACAGGGAAAGTAATTTTGCTAAAATTTATGAAAAATTAGCCAAACATTTTCCACGACTTAAGATTGTTATGGAGCATATTACCACTAAAACTTTATGTGAACTTTTAAAAGATTATGAAAATTTATACGCGACAATCACTTTACATCATTTAATCATCACTTTAGATGATGTTATCGGAGGTAAAATGAATCCTCATCTTTTTTGTAAGCCTATAGCCAAGCGTTACGAAGATAAAGAAGCCCTTTGCGAACTTGCTTTTAGTGGTTATGAAAAAGTTATGTTTGGAAGTGATAGTGCGCCTCATCCAAAAGATACTAAAGAGTGTTGCGGTTGTGCCGCAGGTGTATTTAGTGCCCCAGTGATTTTACCTGTTTTAGCTGAATTATTTAAGCAAAATAGCTCAGAAGAAAATTTGCAAAAATTTTTAAGCGATAATACTTGTAAAATTTATGATTTAAAATTTAAAGAAGATAAAATTTTAACTTTAGAAGAAAAAGAATGGCAAGTACCAAATGTTTATGAAGATAAATACAATCAAGTCGTGCCTTATATGGCTGGAGAAATTTTGAAATTTCAATTAAAACATTGATTTTCCACCTTAAAGGTGGAAAATTTAAGCTTTATTTACAAGAGCATCTCTGATATCTATAACAAGATAGATTACAAAAAAAACTTAAAAATAAAGCAATAAAACTGACTATCAATGACAATAAACCAGCTAAAAATCCAATGCTAAACATCATAAAAAGAGAATAAAGCAAAGCTACAACAAAACTTATCACTGCAATTGCATCAAGAATCAAGCGTCCAAATTTGATGATTAAATTTTTAACCATTAAAAACTCCTTTGAAATAATGAGTGAAATTGTAATCAATATAAGCTTAATATTTTTATAAGTTATTTATAATTAAAAGTTTTATTTTAGATTCTATAGTTTCAGTAATATTATTTTCAGCAAAAGAACTTACAGTTTCTTTAGAAGCTGTGATTTTGTTCATACTTAAATGCCATAGAGCATTTTCTATAGCCTCTTCTTTTGTTCTTTGGACTTTGCGTGTTTCATCAAAAACAATCTTATGAAAAAATATATTTTTTTCTAGTAAATAATTTTCTAAATCTTTTTTATAAAAACCTTTAAATTCAGTATTAAAATATTTAAAAATCGGATCTAAAAAATCACTTTTTCTATAATCAGCCCAACCAAGATAAATTTTTATTTTGGCTAGATTTAAGAAATTTGTATAATCTTTTTCATTTTGTAAAGCAGGAGACATACTTAAAAATGCAAGATCAAATTTAACATTAGGATTGTTTTGCATCCAAGTTTCAAAGCTCAAATTTTTGCATTTTATATTGTTAAGATTTAGTTTTTTAGCATCTTCTTGTAAAATTTCAAGCATAGCATTTGCACTATCTAGGGCTAAAATTTCTTTAGCTTCTTTAGCTAAGTGTAAAGTCCAAACCCCAGTTCCACATCCTATATCTATAATACTTTTATCTTGAAAGGAAATCTTTAAATTTTGTAAATATTCAAAAGTTTGTTTTTGTATAGTGTTTAAAGTGTTTTGATATCTTGCGTAAGTTTTAGCCTTTTTATCCCATAAATTCATATACTTTCCTTTATAAAATATATAAAATCATAGCATAAATTTTTAAAATTCAAGCCCAAAGAAAGGGCTTGAATGATTAATTAAAACCTCTTCTTCTTAACATCTTCTAAGATATTATTAGCTATATCACTTACTGTACTAGAAATAATAGCTGATTCATTAGCAATTTCAACATTATCTTTAGTAGTTTGATCAATTTGAGCTACGCTATCATTGATTTGAGTGATACCTGCAGTTTGTTCTTTAATACTTTCTGCCATATCATTGATAGATTGAACAAGTAAATTAGTATTAGCTTCAATTTCAGATAAAGACTTTTGAGTTCTTTCAGCTAACTTTCTAACTTCATCAGCTACCACTGCAAAGCCTCTACCATGTTCTCCAGCACGAGCTGCTTCAATAGCTGCATTTAAAGCTAAAAGATTGATTTGATCTGCAATATCACCTATAATACCTGTAACATTTTTAATCTCTTCGGATTGAGTGATAACATCACTAGTTTTAACTGAAACATTTTGCATAGAAGAAGTGATCTCTTCTAAAGCTGCTGCAGTTTCTTCTAAAGATTGAGCTTGAGAATTTGAAGAAGTGGTTAAGCTTTGAACAGCAGTTTGTAATTTTCCACTTTCATTAGCTAAAGCATTAGCAAAGTCTGAACTTTGTTTTAGCATTTTAACTATTTCATCACCTAAAGCATTAGTAGTTAATTCTACACTACCGCTAGCATTTTCTAATTTATTTCTAAAGTCTAAGCTTTTGTATTCTTCAAAAATTTTATGAATAGCATTCATATCAGAACCTACTCTAGCTTGTAAAACATCAAGAAGTTTATTTAGAACATTTTTAAGTTCAATAAGCTGTGGGTTTCTTGGATTAGCAGTAATTCTTGCTGTTAAATTACCACCTTCTACAACTGATACGGTTTGAACTGATTCTTTAACGGCTTGATTGTCTTGTTCTAAGCCTCTTTTAGTAGCAAGAATGTTTTCATTGATAGCATTTGAGATTTGTCCAAATTCATCATTGCTTTTTACTTCTATAGTAGAAACATTTTTTGTTTTATGGTTGATAAAATCAAAGAATGAAGTTAAACCTGTTTGGATAGCTGCAAGTGGGGAGAGGTATTTTGATACGATGAAATAAAGGAGGATGACGCTAAATACTACTACAATAATGACAACAATGGCTTGAATAAATGCAGCTTTATAAATAGGTTTATTTATAATATCAGCGCTTTCGGTAATACAAGCTGTATAAGCAAAGACTTTAGTACAAGCTCCAAGTCTTTCTTCATTATTTAACTTATAAGAGAAGAAGTTGTTATCACCATTGAGTTTATATGCATTTAGAACAGGAGAATGATCAATGGATGGATTTAATAATTCTTTATTGGTTGCTGCAAATATTTTATTTTTTTGATCAAATAAAAAAGTATTTCCAGGGGTTTTTGCAACTAAATTTTGCAAATCTTCTGATGGTATATCGACACCCAGTACCCCTATGATTTTACCATCTTTATAAATAGCTTTAGAATACGTTATTACATATTGTTTTAAAACTGTATCTAAATATGCTGGTGTAACAAAAATATCATTTGTTTTTAAAGCTTCTTGATACCAATCTTTTGTCTTTATATCTAAATCATCACGTAATTCAGGCATTTTTGCATCATTAGATTTTTGACTAAGTAAAACTTTTCCATTGTTTAAACCTAAATAAACATTTAGTGCATTTATACTATGATGATAATATTTCAATATTGGACCAACATTGTTAATAATATTTTCTTCAGTGATTAAAGATTGATAAGGTAAGTTCGCGATATCTTTTTCTAAAGCTCTAGTAAAAGATTGATTTGTGGAACGGAAATCTTCAACGGTAGATTGTGTGACTTTAAGTAGGTCAGTTTGATTTTTAAGAGTGCTTTCATATAGTGAGGTTTTTGTAAAATAAAAACTTACAATACCTAGAACAATTAAGGCAAAAATTGCAATTAAATTTGCAATGAGGGAAAGTTTGATTTTAATACTATTCATTATTTTCCTTTTAAATTTAATTAATTTTTGTAAAAGAACTTTTAACATTAATTTTATAAAATATAAAATAATGCTAAATTTTCTTAAGAATTATAAATTAAAAAATCTAAATTTTTACTTAAATATAAAAGTGATAAAAAATTTCATTTAATAAATATTAAATTAATTTATATTTATTATTTTTATTTAAATAAATATCGCTTCGAAAATTCTATGTATTAAGCTTAATATCGTTATAATTTAAAAAATTTATATCGAAGGAAATATTTTGAAAAAAATTCTATTATTTATCTTATCTTTAGGGATATTTTATACTTTCACACAAGCTAAAAATTTAGAGCAAGAACAAAATACTAGTAGCAATTTAGTTAGTGTCAGTATAGCACCTCAAGCATTTTTTGTTAAAAAAATAGCTGCAAATACTCTAGATGTCAATGTTATTTTGCCCCCAAATAGCAATGAGCATAATTTTGAATTTAAACCAAGTACTATGAAAAAACTTGAAAAAAGTGATATTTATTTCACTATAGGCTTAGAATTTGAAAAAGTTTTTACGGATAAATTTAAACAAAATTTTTCAAAACTTCAAGTTGTAAATATGCAAAAAAACATAGCTTTGATTCAAACTCATGATACACACGAACACTCTCATGAGCATGAACACCACGAACATGAGCATTTTGATCCTCATACTTGGCTAGATCCTATTTTAGTCCAAACTATGGCTTTAAATATTTATGACACCTTGATTCAAAAATATCCACAAAATGAAAATTTATATAAAGAAAATTTAGATAAATTTTTAGCAGAATTAGATAGTTTAAATTTACAAATTGCCTCAAAATTAGAAAAATTAAAAAATAGAGAATTTGTAGTTTATCATCCTTCTTGGACATATTTTGCAAAACGCTATAATCTTACGCAAATTCCTGTAGAAATTTTAGGTAAGGAACCAAAAAGCAAAGATTTGCAAAAACTTATCACTCTAATGAAAGATAAAAATTTAAAAGTCATTTTTGTTCAAAATGGTTTCCCTGAAAATGCAGCAAAAACACTTGCTAAAGAATGTGATGCAAAAATTTACAAAATAGATCATTTATCTTATGATTGGGAAAATGAGCTTTTAAAAACTGCTGATGCCTTTTCTCATAATTTATAATCAGGTTTTTTGATGCTTTTTTTTGAAATTTCTAATCTAAACTACGCTTATGATAATGAAATCATCTTAAAAAACATCAATCTTAGCTATGACAATAAAGACTTTCTCTCTATCATAGGTCCAAATGGCGCAGGAAAATCAACACTCGTAAAACTTATCTTAGGACTTTTAAAATCCAAAAATGAAATCCATTTCAAAGCTCTTCAAAGAAAAGAAATAGGCTATGTTCCTCAACACACTCTAGCCAATCCTAATTTTTGCCCAAGAGTACTTGAAATCGTTCTTATGGGACTTGTAAGTAAAAAAATTTTTGGTTTTTATGGGAAAAAAGATAAAGAAAAAGCTATGCAAGCTTTAAAAAGTGTAGGAATGGAAAAATTTTGGAACAAAACCATTGATTCTTTAAGCGGAGGACAAAGACAACGTGTTTTTATCGCAAGAGCCTTAGCTAGTGAATGTAAGATGCTTATTTTAGATGAACCTACCGCAAGCGTTGATAACAAGTCTGCTATACAAATTTTTGAACTTCTAAGCTCTTTGCACCAAAAAGGCATGGGAATTTTACTCATTTGTCACGATATCAACCTTGTATTAGCTTATAGCGATAAAATTGCACATTTAAACAAAGAACTTTTCTTGCATACTAACACTAAAGAAAAAGAAAAAAGTTCATTTTTAAAACATTTATACGAAAATCACTCTCATTTTTGTGATGTAGAAATGAGTTTAAATACTTGTTTTTGCGATGAAAAAAATTGCGATAGCAAAAAACTATGCGAACAAGAATTTACAAGAAGAAATTTGAAAAAAACAGAATTTAAAAAAGAAAATTTTTGTTTAAAATTTTCAAAGGAAAATAATGCTTGAAATTTTAAATTTCACCTTTTTTCAAAACGCTTTACTAGGAGCGATTTTAGTCAGTATAGCTTGTGGGATCATAGGTACTTTGGTGATGATAAATCGCCTTTTTTCTATGGCTGGAGGTATAACACATGGGGCTTTTGGTGGTATAGGTATAGCTTTTTATTTCTCTTTGCCTATTTTATTAAGCACGGGAATATTTACTTTATTTTTGGCTTTTTTAGTAGCTTTTTTAGCTAAACGCTATGAACACAGAAGTGATAGTATTATCGCTGTAATCTGGGCTTTTGGAATGGCTGTTGGGATTATTTTAATCGATTTAAGCCCTAGTTATAACACAGATTTAATGGCTTATCTTTTTGGGAGCATTTTAGCTGTAGGGACGCAAGATTTATGGCTTATGGCTTTGGTTGATAGCGTGGTGGTGCTTTTGATCTTTTTATTTTATAGACAATTTGAAGCATTAAGCTTTGATGCGGAATTTGCAAAAGTTCGTGGTATCAATACAAGTTTTTTTCATTATCTTTTAATCGCCCTTATGGCTTTTTGTATAGTTATTTCTATACGCCTTGTAGGGCTTATTTTGGTTATGGCTTTACTTAGCATCCCAAGCTTTATTGCTGAAAATTTCACCAAAAAACTTGGCTTTATCATGGTTTTAGCAAGTTTTTTAAGTATGATTTTTTGTGTTTTAGGACTTATACTTAGCTATTATCTTAACCTCTCAAGCGGTGCTTGTATCATAGCTGTAGCTTGTTTTGGTTTTTTAATGCATTTGATAGGCAAATTTTTAAAAAGGTAAAGGTGCAAAACACACTTGCACTTTTATATCTTTTTGCCCTTGTTCTTTAAAATACAAATGTTCGCTTGCCTTAAAAACAAAAAATTTTTCTGCGATTTTTCTTTGTAAATCTTGAGTTTTTTCACATAAAGGATACACAAGTTTAATATCATAAATTTTAAATTTGCAAGCATAAGCAAACATTTGATACAAATCGCTTTGTTCTATACCCTGTTTTTTCTCATCTTCACTATCATTTGGAATTTTCCATTTGGTATCTAGGATCATTTTATTTTCTATATATAAATCAGGCTTTAACATGAAACAATTTTCATCATTTTTTGAGATTAAATACTTTCCATTGTTTTGAACTTTAATATCTTGAGCTGGATTTACTTTTTTTAGCATATAAGCTACATAATCTTCAAAAATTTTCTCCATAGGAAAAAGCAAAGCAAAAGCTTCATTTTTACCATGATAAGGCATAAAACTTTCATTTTTTAAGAAAATTTTACACCACAAAAGCAAGTTTTCATAATAATCAAAATGTCTTGAAATTTTATAACTAAAATCTTTTTCATAATTTTTAGAAAATTCTACCTCATCGAGAATTTGCATAGATTTTATAAGTCTAAATTTATTCAAACTTGTTTTTGATTTTAAAAAATTTAGCGTTGATTTTATCAAACGATTGGGTGCTATATCTAAAACAAACTCATCATTGCTTGTAAAAAATCTTTCTTTGTGTATCAAATTTCGCTTGATATGCTCGTTAAATAGTAATTTTCCCTTTAAAAAAGCCCTATTTTCTTCGCAACTTAGATAAGATCTCATCAAGCCTTTTTTATATACGCTATCAAATTCATCTAAAAACATAGTGATAAACACTTCAAATAAAGGAATTTTAGAACTTTGCAAAGATGAAATTTGCGATTTTTTAAAGGGGGAGTTTTTTAAGGTTTTTAGCATATTTATCAAAAGATTTTTAGGATTAAATTTAAAATCTTTTTCATAAAAATCATTATTTTTAGAAATATTGTCTAATTCATAACATCTTCTTAGTTTTTCTTTGTCATGATTTGAAGAACTATCTTCTTTTTTATAACTATCTAAATTCGTGCATTTTGGCAAAATCTCCAAAACCCCGCTTTTAGTCTGTATAATGCCGACATAATTTTTAGCTTTTAAGGAATTTTTGTTTTTAAAGCCTAGAAGATTTTCATTATTTTTTGCAAAGTCTTCTAGCTCTTTATAAAACCCTTCGGCCTTTTCTTTGAAAATTTCTTTTAAATCTTCTTTAGAAAAAGCTTGGTATTCGATGATGGAAAAAATACTATTCATTTTCGTTTTTTAATTTATTTGCTATTTCATCATTATAAATTGCTTGATATATTTCTATTTTATCCCAAATTTTATCATCAAATGAAGCAATATTATAAATACTTCTCTCGCTATTAACACTATCTAGATTTTTTATTTTTTGAAGATATTTATCGTCTTTTTTATCTTCAAAAATCATACCATTATCATTTAAAACCGCATTAATCAAAGCATAATCATTATAAAAATACTCTTGCAAAAGCGGGATAATTTTGTTTTGAAAAACTTTTTTTAACTTTGAGATACTTAAAACATACCAATCTTCTTCATATTCATCTGGCTTAATCCAATTATTTTTATTAAATTTAACAGCTTCACTCATAAAAAATGCATGCCCTATAGTTTTTTCTCTATCTAATAAAAATTCAATTCTTTTATTTATACTTATTAAAATATTTTGAAGTATCTCTGCATAACCCTCTGTTTTAGCATCATCTCCTAAATAATCTTCGTCTTCATTTGGATTTTCTACATCTTTACAAATAAAAACATTATTAAGTAAATCAGAATTAGGCATCATCTCAACAAATTCAAATCTTCTTCTTAAAGCTGTATCAAGAGAAGTTATGCTTCTATCGGCTGTATTCATAGTGCCTATGATATAAACATTTTTAGGCACTCCGAATTTTTCACCACTATAAGGCAAAGTTAATTCTAATGCTTCTTCATTTCCTAATCTCTTACTAGGCTCTATCAAGGTTATAAGCTCACCAAAAATCTTACTTACATTACCACGATTGATTTCATCTATAATGATTATATAAGGTAAATTTATTTTTTCATCTTTTTCTTTATAATCTTTTAAACCTTGTGATTTCAAATAGTTTAAGATAGCTTTAACATATGCTGAATTATATATTTCATCTATATTAGAAGTTTTATATAATTTTTCTATATTATCTATACTTACTGGATAGTCTTTATGATTTTTGCTCATATCATCAAATTTAATTCTAAATGTTTTTCCACCTCTATATTGAATAGAATATTTTGTATTTGGCAATTGAAAATATTTTTCAGGATTATTGGCATCTTCTTTTGTTTTTTCTTTCAAGTCATTTATATAAAAATTAAAACTTTCTATGTCATCTCTATTCTCCAAAGCTTTCTTGCAAAGCTCTTTAAAAATTCCATCTTTAACCTTATAATTAATTTGCGAATTTTCATCACTATTTAAACTAGGCTTTATACCTTCTACAAATTCTTCATATCCGTAGCTTTGATGAAAAGTAGTAAATACTATTTGTCCATTTTTTACATACTCATCAAATTTAGCTTTTTTCTCATCTCTACTTTCTAAATTTTCACCCAAGATTTCCAAAGCCTTATCTATAGTATGATAAGTTTTTCCTGTCCCTGGAGACCCATAAAGAATTTGGTTTAAGGATATATTATTATTTATATTATCCTTTATAATTTTAAAATCATCTTTAGAAAATGTATTTTTTGGTATAGCAAAAAATTTGCAATTTTTATAATATCTATAAAATATTTCTCCATCTTTACTCATAGTTTTTAAATAATTAAGAATAGAAGAAGTCCATTTATCACCTTGACTTTTTGTGTGAAATTCATCTATAAATTTACCTTCTTGATAAACATACACACTCATACCGCCATTTTTTACAACTGCTTCTTTAAATTCATCTTCATCTTTTGGAAAATAATAATACACATTACCATTTTGATCTGCCTTACTTATTTTCCAATCGTATTTATCTTCTAGCATTGTATGCCTTTTGAATTTTTGTGTTTAATTTTAATTATATAAAAGATAGGTAAAAATTAAAAATCTAAATTTTTACCATTGTATGAAGGTTCTAGCTTTTTTTATATCATTAAAATTTATAGTAGTTTTTTCTTTATTTTCTAAATTTTCTAAAGTGATATTTTCATCCTCTACGCTGATGATTTTTGCTTCGATTTTTTCTTTTTCACCTGTTGTGATTTTTACAAGCTCATTGATACTTTTTGCAAAATGCTCTATCTTGCTAAGTTTTCTCTCAAGTCCTGCTGAAGATACTTCTAAAAAATACTCGCCACTTACAGGTGGTTCCACATCGAAAATAGGTGATAAAATTTCACTAAGCCTTGCACAATCATCCAAATTTACACCCCTTCTTTCACCCTTTTCATCTAAGGGCTTCATCACATAAACGCGGTAAATTTTCTTGCCATTTTCGCTAGTTAATTCGCTATCATAAAGCTCTAAATTCACTTCTTTGCAAAGGGCTTCAAGATTCATTTTTATCCTTTTTTATTTTTTCAAAAAGTGCATCCATATGGTTTTGATACTCAAGCCTATCATCAAATTTAAAATGAAAATTCGGACACCTATACCAACCCTGCTCACTCATGCAGTAATTTTGCAAAGCTCTACTTGCCTTTTTTAAAGAAGATAAAATTTTTTCTTGCTCATGAACATTAAAAAACATCTTATCAAGATACACAAAAGCATCATATCTGCCTTTTTTACACTCTACATCCACTACACACAAATTTTTCAAATTTTCATCATCTAAATTTGCTAAAGCTTCAGGGATCAGCTCTTTTAAGATACTTTCAGTGCGTAGTTTTTTAATCTCACTTGGGTTCATAGACTTGCTTGTTCCTCTACTTCTTTATAGCTTTCTATATAATCACCCACTCTCATATCATCGCACCCTTCTATACCTACGCCACATTCATAGCCTTTTGCCACTTCTTTAGCATCATCTTTAAAGCGTTTAAGTGAGCTTACATTTCCCTCATAAACCACAACTCCATCACGGATAAGGCGAATTTTAGCCCCACGGTTAATCACCCCTTCGGTTACCATACAACCTGCAATTTGTCCGATTTTTGGTACATTGATCACTTGTCTAATCTCTGCTTGTCCTAATTGCTCTTCAGAAATAATCGGGCTCATCATACCACCAAGCAAGGCTTTTACATCATCTAAAAGATTATAAATCACATTATAGGTTTTAATTTCTACGCCTTTATCTTTAGCACGCTCTTTAACTTCCCCTGTTGGGCGTATGTTAAAACCTAGTACTATAGAGTTTTCACTCGCACTTGCAAGCTCTATATCACTTTGCGTGATTCCTCCTACCCCACTATGAATGATATTCACTTTAATCTCATCATTTCTAAGTTTTTCTAAACTTGCTTTTAAGGCTTCTAAAGATCCTTGCACATCAGCTTTTAAAATAACAGGCAAGGCTTTTAGATTGCCTTCTTTGATCTTAGCTCCAAGCTCATCAATGCTAACTTTAGTAGATTTGCTAAGTTCTTTTTGGCGGTTGTATTCGTGGCGTTTATTAGCGTATTCTCTTGCTTCTTTATCACTCTTTACTGCGATTAAAATTTCACCCGCATCAGCCACTTCACTAAGTCCTACGATAACCCCACATTCGCCTGGTTTGATTTCTTTTAAGGCTTTACCTTGATCATCACTCATCGCACGTACTTTTCCATAAGCCTCGCCTGCAACCACAGTACTTCCTACAGTAAGTGTTCCATTTTGCACGATGATAGTAGCTACCGCACCACGCCCTTTTTGCACAGAACTTTCTATAATGCTTGCTTTAGCAAAACTTTTTGGATTGGCTTTAAGTTCTAAAATATCAGCTTGTAAAAGCACAATTTCAAGTAAATCTTCAATCCCCATTCCTGTTTTAGCCGAAACTCCTACAAATTCATAAGATCCGCCCCATTCTACTGGCATGATTTCCATTTCTGCGAGTTGAGTTTTTACCATATCAGGATTTGCTGCTTCTTTATCCATTTTATTAATAGCAATAATAATAGGCACACCTGCTGCTTTAGCATGATTTATCGCTTCTTTAGTTTGTGGTTTTACCCCATCATCTGCGGCTACAACGATGATTACAATATCAGTGATACTTGCACCCCTTGCACGCATAGCAGTAAAAGCTTCGTGACCTGGAGTATCAATAAAAGTAATTTTACGTCCATTTTTTTCTACCATATAAGCACCCACGTGCTGAGTAATACCCCCTGCTTCACCACTTGCAACGCGTGATTTTCTAATATAATCTAACAAAGAAGTTTTACCATGATCAACATGCCCCATGATGGTAATCACAGGTGCTCTAGTCACTAAATCTTTTTCATCAGTCTCTTCTTCATAGTCTTTTACATAATCAAACTCATCAGCCTCGTTAATGATATTGATCTCTATACCAAATTCAGCAGCCAAAATTTCAATCGCATCTTCATCTAAGAAATCATTTTTTGTTGTCATCATTCCAAGCATGAAAAGTTTTGAAATCACTTCACTAGTGCTTTTTCCTATCTTATCAGCGAATTCATACACACGAATTTCTTTAGAAATAGCAACGCTACCTACTTCTTCTACTTCCTTTTTTTCAATCTTTTTAGATGGTTTTTTACGACTTCTTCTTTGAATTCCACCTTCAAGCCCAAAACCCGCAGAATTTCCAACAGCTTGTCTTATAAAATTAGGTTGTTTTTTATTGATATTTTGTGGTTTTTCTTGTTCTTTTATACTAAAATCAGGTAATACTACCTCATCTTCATCATCTAAAGAAATATCACCAAAATCATGTTCATCTAAAAAATTCATTTTTTCGGTACTTTCTTTTTTACTTGCAACAAAAGATTTTTTTTCTTTTTTCTTTTTCTTTAAACTCTCATCAGCATTTGAAAACATAGTTTTTAAACTTAAGCGCTCTTCATTATTGATAGATATATCATTTGAATTTTTTACTTCTTCTTTTTTAACTTGAATTTCTTCTTCGTCTTTTTTCTTTTTAACAATAACAAGTCCGCGTCTTTTGGCTAAAGTTGCACTAGCAAGGCTTTGTGGCTTATGAGTATCAATAATTTCTTGTTTTTCTTCCTCTTTTGCATTTTCTTTTTCAGTTTTTAATTCTTCTTTTTTAACTTCTTGTTTAAGCTTTTCTTCTTTTTTAGGTTCTTTTTTTTCAGATTCATTTAGCTTTTCTTGTTCTTTTATATTTTCTTTTTTAGGCTTTTTTGCCGTAGGGGTTTTGATATTTTTCTTGAAAGCTTCTGGAATTTCTCTTGTTTGTATATACTCATAAATAGCTGCCGCAATCTCAGGTTCTACAGCATTTGATGCTGTTTTAATTCCAAGTCCTAATTCATTTGCCTTTTCAATAATTTCCTTACTATCATAACCTAATTCTTTTGCGATTTCATGAATTCTAATCTTTGCCATTTAAAAATATCTCCTTAAGTCCTTGCTGAGTAATTTTAGTATTTAAATTTTTACATATTTTAGAAAATGCTTTTTGTAAGACTTTATCTTCTCTCTCAATACAATTTTGACATAAATATCCGCTTCTTCCATGTTCTGCTTTAGGCACAATATCTCCTAAAACAACTTTAAATCTAAATAACATATTTTGCTCAAAGCGGTTTTTACACACTATGCACATTCTAATTGGTATATGTTTTTTCAAAATTATATCTTTTTTTTATATTTTTTAGCAAATTTCAAAGCCATTATCATCAAATTCTAAATATTGCACACGAAAATCTTTAAATTTTGTTTGTATTTTCTTTGCCAAAGCTAAAGCATCATCTTTAAAAGCTAAAGAAAAAAAGCTCGATCCCGAACCTGAAAGTGTGCTCATTAAAGCTTTATTTTCTAAGGCAAATTTTTGCACTTCAAAAAGCTCGGGTAAGTTTTTCATACGATTGATTTCATGGAGCTTATCTTGACTTGCAAATTTTAAAAATTCATATTTTTTCTCCAAAAAACAAGCGGTTAAAAATGAAGCATGAGAAAGGTTGAAAACCGCATCATTAAAACTTAAATTTTTGGCCAAAGCTTGGCGTGATTGTTCCGTGCTCATTGCCAAATTTGGGATCACAACCACAGCAGCTAAATCTTTATCAATCTCTTTTTTGATACTATAAACTTTATTTTTTTCAACCAAAGAACACACAAAACCACCAAGAGTAGCTGGAGCGATATTATCTGGATGGTTTTCATAAATTAAAGCTTCATCTAAAATACGTTCTTTTTCTACCTTAAATCCACTCATATAATAAGCACTGGCAATAGCTCCAACAATCACAGCTGAAGAGCTTCCTAATCCTCTTGAAAGAGGAATGTTATTTTGAAAAATAAAACGAAAATTATCTTTTTTTCCGCTTAGTTTTTCATAAATTTCATAAAAAATATTTACAAATATATTGTTTTTTTTAAGAAAAATATTATCACTTCCCTCGCCTCCAATACTAATGCTAAAAACACCTGATTTTTGGATTTGAGTTTCATTAAAAAGCTTTAAACTAAGTCCTAAACAATCAAAACCTGGCCCTAAATTCGCACTCGTAGCTGGAACTAAAATTTTCAAATTTCATCCTAAATTGCATCTAAAAAATAAAAGGGAAGATTATCATTATTTAGTTTAAGCTCTTGTAAATTTTTTGGTAAAAAAAACTCTGCTGGGATATTTTGCTCTAAACAAATTTCACCTTCCTTATATACAAAACAAAAATTTTTATTTGCACTTATGGGTTTATAGCCATTTAATTCAAAAGCACTCACCGCAAATAAAGGAATATTTTTTACTATACTTAAAGTACTCAAACTTACATAAGAAATTTTAATCCCCATATAAGAACCTGGACCATTAGCATAGATTAAACTTGTAAAATCATACTCTTTAAGCAATTCATCTAAAATTTTTGGTAAAAATTCGCTTGCTTTTTCTTCACTTTTATAAGTTTTTATAAGTTTATCATCTTGATAAATTCCGATCATTAAAGGCTTAGATAAAGTATTAAGTAAAAGAGAAGTTTTTATGCAAATACCTTTTCATAAGCTTTTTGGGTTGTTTTTTCAAGGCTTACAATTTCATAAGCATCTTTATCTTTTAAAACTTCTTTAGTAAGTAAATGATTTAAATGATGACTCCCAGCATATGAAGTATAATCCCCAAAAACACGATATCCAAGTAAGGTTAAATCTCCAATTGCATCTAAAATTTTATGTCTTACAAACTCATCTTTGAAACGCAAACCTTCAGGATTTAAAATACGATTTTCATCTACCACTATAGTATTTTCTAAACTTCCACCTAGTGCTAAATTCATACTCCTAAGAGCTTGAACATCTTTTAAAAAACCAAAAGTTCTAGCTCTTGCTATGTTTTCTATATAATTTTTTTTGCTGAATTCAAAATTGTAACTTTGTTCACCTATAACAGCATTGTCAAATTTAATTGTGTAATTAATACGGGGTTCTTTAGTAGGAGTTAAACGCACAAATTTATTACCATCTCTTACTTCTATAGGCTTTTTAATTACCATAATTTTTTTAGGCGCATCAAGTTCTTTTACCCCTGCTTCATCAAGCATCATACAAAAACTAATACTTGATCCATCCATAACAGGAGCTTCATTTGCATTTAAAACTATGCGTACATTATCGATTCCATAAGCATTAATCGCACTCATTAAATGCTCTATTGTAGAAATAAACCCTCTTTCATCTCCTAAAACAGTTGCCATTTGAGTATTGATCACATTTTCAGGACTTGCCTTATAGCTTGCATTAAGATCACTTCTAAAAAATACTATACCACTATTTGCTTCTAAAGGCTCTAAAGTAATTTCTATGGGTTCACCCTTATGAAGTCCTATACCTACGCCTTTGACAGTTTTTGCTAAAGTTAATTGTTTCATTAATTTTTTCCTAAAATTATCTTTTTACCATCATTTAAAACATTGTAAATATTATTTTCTATCCATTTTTTATCTTGCCATTGTTCAGGACGCGTTTCAACCCCTTGAACCAAAACTCCAAAATGCAAATGATCGCCTAAGGCTAAACCACTTGTTCCTGTTTTGCCTATAATGCTTTGTTTATTAATCATTTCATCTAAATCAACATTTTTAGAAGAACAGTGCCCATAAAGACTATATACTCCAAAACCATGATAAACAATTAAATTTAAACCATAAATTCCATTTTCAGCAGCAAAAACAACCTTGCCTGCGTTATTACTTATGATAGGAGCTTGTGCTACGCTTGCTAGATCAAGCCCCATATGATAAGAATCACTCACAAATTGCCCATTATAAGAATAATACCTATGATCAGCAAAATCCGCTACTTTCATACCATTTTTAAGAGGTAAAAATAAATTCAAATCAAAATTATCAATTTTTTCCTCAGGTACTTTTGAAGTGATTTCATGGATAAGTTTTTCATTGCTATTTCTTAAAGTTTCATTGACAAACTTAAATTTTTCATAACGATTGAGATTATTATCTTTTGGAGCGTACTGATTTGCTAAATTCTCAATCTTTCCATCTAAAAATTTATCCGTTAGATTGATATTTGAAACACGATATTTACGATTAACAAAATAATACCTTATACGTTCTTTTGAAATATTGCCCGCTTTATCCGTAGCGATAACAAATGCACGAAATTCCTCATCTCTTGCATCCCAAGCAATCAAAGCCGCATAATATCCTTCTTTTACATAAGGTGTGGCTTTAAAGATTTTACCTTTATTTGTTTCTATATACACCTTATCTAAATTAGCATCATCAGCCTTAAAAACAACTGCCCCAGCACCACCTTGCTCGATTTGGTAAGAATTGCTTATGATATTGATTTTTGGAGCCGTATTATCTACTAATACCGCAATTTGTTTTCTTGCTTCATTGCCACTAAAAAAATTCCAAAAACTAGAATCTTTAGCTATCACCTCCAAAACAAAAGATTTTACATTTTCTTTGTAACCAAATTTTGGCAAAGCAACTTGTAAGGTAATATCTTTTAAATTAGAAATCTTTTCATCTGCTATAACCATTGCACTAGTATTGTCGTCTTTATGCAATATAATTTGTACGTTTTTGATAGAACTTTCATCATCTTTAATATGCACTAAAATAGGTTTTTTAAGATCAGTATATACAACATCTGGCATTAAAATTTGAGGAGGATTTTTTTCAAAAATACTTAATCTTGAAATAAAAAAAATCAAAATTGCTATTAAAACTAAAATTAAAACAGATAAATAAGTTTTGCCTTTTCTTTTTGCCATAACCTTCCTTAAAAATTTTCAATGTTTTTGTTGCTTTTAATATAAATTCTATTATATTTTCAGTAAATATCTAGCAAATTTATAAAATTTCTCTTAGGGTATTAGCCTGTTTCATCCATTCTCTTAATTCATCGTTTTTGTCTAATTGTATCATTTGTTTACATCTCTCTAATTCTTGTTGAAAAAAATCAATAGAACTTAATAAGTTATCTTTATTTTGTAAAAAAATACTTTCCCACATTTGTGGCGATGATTTGGCAATTCTGCTCATACCTTTAAAAGATCCTCCGGCTAAATGAACAATATTTCTTTTATCTTCTTCCTTCATTACAAAATTTGCCAAAGAAAAACTTATAACATGAGGCAAATGAGAAATAATAGCAGCATGATGATCATGGGCTTTACTATCCATAAAAACAATTTTCATCCCTAAATGAGAAAAAATTTCTACCGCTCTTTTTTGATGTAAATCATCAGCTATTTCACTATCACAAAGAACACAAACTGCATCTTTATAAAGCTCTTTAAAAGCTGCTTTTGGACCTGAATTTTCAGTTCCTGTCATAGGATGAGCAAAAAGAGTTTGTTTGATTAAATTCTTAGGCAAACTTTCTATAATTTTTCTTTTTGTACTTCCAAGCTCTATAATTGTTACATTAGAAGGCAAATCAACTAACTTTTGCAAAATTTCTATAATAGCATCAACAGGAGTTGCGACAAAAATCATATCACATAAAGCTAAATCTTTAAATTCTATAAGCTCATGAATAAGACCTAATTGCAGGGCATCTTTTTCATTTTCTTTGCTTAAATCCATACCATAAACACAAGAAATAAGCTTATTTTCTTTCAAACAAAGCCCTAAAGATCCACCCATAAGCCCAAGCCCTATAATTGCTATTTTCATACTTTCTACCTTAGTTTTTTTGTTAAATTTTTTTTGCTATTATACAGCTTTTAATAAAGCTTTAGGTAAAAAATCAATGAAAAAACATCTTATTAGTATTTGTGCTTTAGTTGCTATGGCCAATGCAGCAACCATTAAAGATATTAAATTTATCGGATTAAATCATTTATCGAACACAAGCGCTATAAATATCGCGGGGCTTAAAATAGGCGAGGAAATAAATCCTGCAAAAATCAACACTGCTATTCTTAATCTTTATAAACAAAATTATTTCGAAAATATTGCAGTAGAAAACAACAATGGAATTTTGGAAATTATAGTTACTGAAAAACCAACTATAGCAAAGGTTACTATCACAGGTATAGCTTCAAATGATAGAAAACAAGTTGAAAGTATTTTAGGGATTAAAAGAGGTACACTACTTGATGAAGGAAATATAAAAGAAGCTATTGAACGCATTAAAGCTTATTATGAAGCAAAAAGTTATTTTGATACTATTGTAGAATACAAAAAAAAGACTTTAGAAAATACTGATGGACTAGAGCTTGAATTTATAGTAAATCGTGGTGAAAATATCATTATTGATAATGTTCATTTAAGTGGAGCAAAGAAATTTTCATATTCTGATATAGAACCTGCTGTTGTTAACAAAGAAAAAGAATTTATGGGATGGATGTGGGGACGCAATGATGGAAAATTAAAAGTTTTTGAACTTAGTAACGATAGTTCAAGAATTGCTGATGAATATATGAAAAAAGGATATTTAGATGTTCAAGTATCCTCCCCTTATCTTAAAACCTACACAGATACTTATCAAGCAAATTTGACTTATTTTATCAAAGAAGGAAAGCCTTATAAAATTAAAAGTATAAGCATAGAAAATCCTTTATTTGATGATAAGCAAAATGCACAAACCGTAAAAGATTTAAGATCAAGCGCTGGCAAAACTATCAATATCGAAGACATTAGAAAAGATGTTAAAACCATAGAAACACAAAGTGCTGATTTGGGTTATGCGTTTGTAGAAGTCTATCCTGATATTCAAAAAAATGATCAAACTCAAGAAGCCACCGTTGTATTTAAAGTAATCCCTCACGATAAAGTTTATATAAGAAATGTTATTATTTCAGGAAATTCACGCACCGTAGATCGCGTCATACGCCGAGAATTATATATAACAGAAGGTAATTTATACAATAGAACAGACTTAAGCGAGTCAAAAAATGCTTTAAAAAGAACTTCTTATTTTGACGATGTAAATATCAAAGAAGAAAAAGTTGATGATACACATATTGATTTGATTGTTGATGTTAAAGAAGCTTCTACAGGAGCTATTTCTGGAGGCATTGGCTATGGATCAAGCGATGGTATTTTGCTTAACGCTTCTTTATCGGATACAAATATCTTTGGTTCAGGAATAAAAAGCTCTGTAAGCGTAGATAAAAGCGATGATACTTTATCGGGAAGGATTAGTCTCGTAAATCCACGCGTTCTTGATAGTCAATATAGTCTGGGTGGAACACTTTATTCAAATGACTATGAATGGGATAATTATTCAGAAAAAAATTACGGCTTTGATATAACAATTGGACGCCAATTTGCAAGATACTATAATGTAAGCTTAACTTATAATCTTGAACAAAGCGATATATATCACTTAAGTCCAACTCTTTTAAGAACAGGATATGAACTTGGCAAAAGTATTAAAAGCTCTATAACTCCAGCAATCACCTTTAACGATACAGATGATTATTATCTGCCACGATCAGGTATTATTGCTTCAACTAGTTTAGAATACGCTGGACTTGGCGGAGATCAAGAATTTATTTCATCAAGCTCTAAATTTAACTTTTATCAAGGTTTGCAAGACTATATAGGATATGATCTTATTTATCGCTATAAAGCGAGTTTTTATAAAGTATGGGATGAAGGTTATTTACCAATTAACCAAAGAATTTATTTAGGTGGTATTAGATCGATACGCGGTTTTGAAAGCAGAACAGTAAGTCCTAAAAATCAATGGGGAGATGAAATAGGCGGAACCATAGCTTTTGCCAATTCCGTAGAACTTAGTTTTCCTTTGATTGATAGAATCAAACTTCGTGGTAGCGTGTTTTTTGATTATGGTATGATAGGGCGTAAAAATTTAGATGAAATAAAAAGAATGAGTACAGGTATAGGCATTGAATGGATTACACCTATTGGACCTTTACAACTTGTATTTGCCAAACCTCTTAATGATAAAAAAGGTGATGATACTAATAGTTTTGAATTTAATCTTGGAACACGCTTTTAATGAAAGAATTTTTAGATGCTTGCTTGAATGCAAATTTGCAAATACGCAAGTATCTAAACAATATCCCACAAAATGATCTTAAACTTTGCTCTAAATTAGGCTATGATAAAAATCAAGGCTATGAGCTTGACTTAAAATGTGAACAAATTTTCATAAAATATCTTAGTTGTTTTGGACAAATTTTTTCTGAAGAAAGCGGATTGATCGGAAAAGCTAGCCCAAAACAAATGATTCTTGATCCTTTGGATGGAAGTTCAAATTTTGTTTCTAAAATACCATTTTATGGAACTTCTATAGCTCTTATGGAAAAAGATCAGGCAAAAAGTGCTTTTGTTTGCAATCTTGTCAGTCAAGAAATTTTTGCTTTTAATAACAAACAAGCTTTTAAATCCAATCTTTCCGATCCAAAATACTCACCCTTAACACCTAATCTATTTTCTAAAATAGGTATAGTTGAAAAAATTTCACTTTATCCAGAACTTCTCGATTTTTTAACAAAAAATCAATTAAAATTTCGCTCTTTGGGTGCAACAGCCTTAAGTCTTGCTTATGCTTCGTATTTTAGTTTTGTATTAATTCTTGGAAAAACACGAATTTTTGATACAGCAGCTGCTTTAGCAATTCATCAAAATTTATATATAGAAAAAAATGAAAATTTCCTTCTCCTAAGCCAAGACAAAAAAATTTTTGATATAATCTTAGAATTTTTAAAAAATAATTAGGTGAATATATGAATTTTGCAGATATTTTTTCAAAAATAAGAAGACAACAACCTAGCGTTAAAGAAGCGCCAAATCACTGGGTAAAGTGCCAAAGTTGTCATGCTTTGATGTATTATAAAGAAATAGAATCTTGTTTTAATGTTTGTCCTAAATGCAATTATCACATGAGAATTTCAGCTGATGAACGTATTAAACTTTTAAGCGATGAAGGCAGTTTTATTGAGTATGATGCAAATTTAGAAGCTATAGATCCTTTAAAATTTGTTGATAGCAAATCCTATAAAAAACGCCTTAGCGAAGGTGAAAGTAAAACAGGTAGAAAAAGTTCTGTCATCAGTGGAGAATGTGAAATCAATGGTTTAAAAACCCAACTTGTTGTATTTGATTTTTCTTTTATGGGCGGATCTTTAGGTTCTGTTGAAGGAGAAAAAATTGTTAGAGCTATACAAAGAGCTATCACAAGCAAAACTTCTCTTGTCATCGTAAGTGCAAGCGGTGGAGCTAGAATGCAAGAAAGTACTTATTCTTTGATGCAAATGAGCAAAACTAGTGCTGCACTTAAACTTCTTAGCAAAGAAAAACTTCCTTATATTAGCATTTTAACCGATCCTACTATGGGTGGAGTAAGTGCTTCTTTTGCTTGGCTTGGAGATTTAATCATCGCTGAACCTGAAGCTTTAGTAGGTTTTGCTGGCGCAAGAGTTATTAAACAAACTATAGGAGCAGATTTACCTGAAGGTTTTCAAAAAGCAGAGTTCTTGTTAGAACATGGACTTATAGATGCCATAGTTGAAAGAGGAGAACAAAAACAATATCTTAGCGATGTACTAAAATTTTTTAGTGGAAAATAATTTGCAAGTTAATATCTTTTGTATTCAAAAAAGTGATGAATTTAAAACTTGTAGTGAGAAATACTCTAAACTCATCTCCAAATACGCCACTTTAAAAGAAATAAATGTTTTTAATAAAAAAATAGCCTTAGCTCAAAATTTAAATGCCATAGAAGCAAAAAAAAGCTATGAAGAAGCTTTTATGCCTTATAAAAAAGGCTATTGTATCGCTCTTGATGAAAAAGGGAAAGATCTTACAAGTATAGAATTTGCAAAACTCATCCAAGATAAAAATGAATTAAGTTTTTTTATAGGAGGTGCTTATGGTTTAAGAGAAGAATTTAATCAAAGTTTGGATTTTAGACTATCATTAAGCAAACTTACTTTAGCACATCAATTTGTTAAAACCTTACTTTTAGAACAAATTTATCGTGCATTTTGCATCAACAACAATCACCCTTATCACAAATAGAAAGTTTTAAAATGAAAAAAAATGAAATACAAAATTTCAAAAATATTTTAGAAGAAAGAAAAAAAGCCATCTTAGAAAATTTGCAAAGCAATTCAAATGAAATCGAAGCTCTTCACAATAGCGTCCCAAGCGATAGTGTAGATTTTTCTGTCATAGAAACAGGCTCTCAAATTGACTTTGCTATCAGCACCAATCTCAAAGAAGAACTTATAGAAATCGAAGATTCTTTAGATAAAATCAAAAACGGCACTTATGGAATTTGCGAATCTTGCGATGATGAAATCGACTCTCAAAGACTAAAAGTCAAACCTCACGCAAGATATTGTATCACTTGCCGTCAAATTGCAGAACAAGGAAAAAAACATGAAAATTAAACTCTTCTTACTTGCAAGTTTTATTTATATAGCACTTATTTTTGCCTTTGCTTGGCATCTAGAACTAGGAAGCTATACTCTAAATATCAGCACTTATACCTTTGAACTACCTATTATGATATGGCTTGTTATTCCTTTATTTATTTATATGATTTTAGCCGTTTTACACATAGCATTTTATGGATTTTTGCGTTATTTAAAATTTAAGCATTTTTTTAAAGATGCAGCTAAATTTGAAGCTTATACTCAAGATTTACTCCTTGAAAAAGATCTTAAAACCACTTTTCAAACAAAAGAATTTAGATCTGTAGCACAACTTTTTAAAACCATAAAAACACATGAAAAAATTCCACACTCAAATAAAATCAATGAAATTTTAGATCTTATTGATGGTTTAAATAAAAACGAATTTTTTAACCTTAGCAAATTTAAACTCGAAAATAACAATGTTTTATATTTGCAAAATGAAAAAAATCATCTCAAAAATGATGCAAATTATGCCTATAACAAACTTAAAAACCTTAATGAAATCAAAGATGAATTTGAAGAAATTGCTTTTAACACTCTTATAGAAAAAGCTAGTTATGAGCAAATTAAAAATGTAAAAATCCCTAAAAAGCCTTCTGAAGTTCTCACACTTATCAAGCGTTTTAAAGAAGGAAATTTAGAACTTAGTGTAGCAGAATATGAAGTTTTACTTTCACACAACATATTAAGCGAAAAAGACTATCTTAACGCAGCAAAACTAAGTACTAAACTTTTAAATCCTGATGCTATTTTAGGAATTTTTAACAAAATTAAAAATGAAAAAAGCGAAGCTTTAAGAGCATATTTATATCTTTTGGCTGAATTTGGACTTTTAGATGAGTTAAGAGAACAAATTCACAATGATGATAAAAAATTTAATGATTTTAAAGCCTTTTTAGCCTTGCGTGAAAAAAATATCAAAATCGATCTAAATCAACTCATACAATGATAGATTTTAGCAAAAAACCCCTGTTTTTAGCCCCTATGGCAGGTTTTTCAGATCTGCCTTTTCGTAATGTAGTAAAAAAATTTGGTGCTGATATTACCATAAGTGAAATGATAAGTTCTAATGCCTTAGTTTATGAAAGTTCTAAAACTTTACATATGCTAGAAAGAGCTGAATTAGAAAATCCTTATATAGTCCAAATTGCAGGTGGAGATAAAGAAGTGCTAAAAAAAGCAGTGCAAATGCTAAATGAAATGGATTTTGTAGATGGGATCGATTTTAATTGCGGTTGCCCTGTAAATAAAGTTGTTAAACAATGTGCTGGCAGTGCTTTGCTAGAAAATTTAGAGCTTTTTAAAAATCTTGTAGGAGTGATTAAAGAAAACAATAAAAAAAGCCTTACAAGTGTGAAATTTCGACTAGGATTTAATGAAAAATATCCTGAAAAAATGGCTAAAATTTGTGAAAGCTTGGGGGTGGATTTTATAAGTATCCACGGACGCACAAGAAAACAGCTTTATAGCGGAAAAGCCGATTATGGATCCATTGCTAGTGCTAAAGCGAGCGTGAAAATTCCTGTGATTGCAAATGGCGATATTAACGCACAAAACGCTAAAGAAGTTTATAAAATCACAAAATGTGATGGACTCATGATAGGGCGTGCAAGCGTAGGAAATCCTTGGATATTTTATGAAATCAAAAGCGGTAAAAGTGTAGATGAAAAACTCAAAAAAGAAATCATACTCACTCATTTTGATGAAATGATAAAACACTACAAAGATCAAGGCGTAAGTATATTTCGCAAGCATTTACACGAGTATTCTAAAGGGCATAAAGACGCTTCAACCTTTAGAGATACCGTTAATCGTATCGACAATGTCGAAGAAATGCGAAAAAAAATAGAAGAATTTTTTAGTTTAACTTGATTGATTTTTATAATTTAAAAAATCTTAAGCCTTAATATCTATAATTTTTGCTGAAGTGTTTTGAGAAAGAATTTTATTAAATTCCCCTGCATTATCATTGCTAAAATTCATACCAAAAAGAATTTCTAGCTCATCGCTTGTGCCAAATTTAGTTTCTAGTAGTTTTCTTAAAAGCTCATTCATTTTATTATCATCTTTGTAGGTTTCGCTTTTACTTTCTACTTGTATAGGTTTGAAAGCTTTTTTGTCTTCTTCTGAAGTTTCTTGCAGTTTTTTCTGCGATGAATCAATATTGTTAAAATCAACAAAATATTTTTTTTGAAGCTCAAGATATTTTTCTTTAAATTCATCTATACTTTTGCTTGTGTGAAAAATTTTAACATAAGCTTCATCATAACTCACGCCATCAATATGCATCCAACGAGGGTGTTTAGCATTTTCATCCATCCATTGAAATAAATTTTTAACTTCTGATTCTGGTAATTCATTGTTTCTAAGCTTATCTTCTATTGAACCCTCGACTAATTCTATTTTATCGCTGAATTTTTTAGAAATCTTATACAAATCTATCAAATCATTACCTAATTCTTCTCTTTGTTTTTTTGTAAGCTCGGGATTTCCATTTTCAATACTTTCATCTCTTATTTTGGTAAGTGTTTGCAAAGGATTGTTTCCAAAATATCTATTAAAAGAGCTTAGAGGAAATACTATCATCTTTATCACCTTGGAATAAATTTTATTCTAAAGTAAATCGGCAAAAATGATTTTTTTTAATATTTTTACTCATATATTTAAAATATAAAGCGCAAGTCTTCTAGCCCTTGAAAAAAATCTTACTTAATCTTCCAAAGTCCTTACAATCAAACTTTTAGGTAAATTAAAATGCTCTATAAGTTCTTTCTCTTTTTCTCTCATTTCTCCATTATCATTTTCATGATCAAAACCTAACAAATGAAGCATAGCGTGGATAAAAAGCAAGCTTATTTCTTCTTCATAGCTATGCCCTAACTCTTTAGCCTTTTCTTTTGCCAAATCCACATTGATCACAACAGAACCCAAAGGCAAACTCTCATCGATATTTTCAAGTGGAAAAGAAAGTACATCAGTGGTTTTATCTTGTTTTCTTTGCTCTAAGTTAATTTCTTGCATTTCTTTACTATCCACAAAGACAAGCTCCACATCTTTAGGACTTAAAAAACTTGCTATAGATTCTAAAAAATCACATTTTTCATCACTTAATATCATAAACCTTCCTTAATCAAATGATATAAATTTTCTATTTCTTCATCATCAAAAATCGCACAATTTTTACTACTATAAAATTGTTTTAGTTTTTTCTCTTCAAACTCAAATCCTAAAGCACATTGAGAATGCGAAGGTAAAAAAGCCCTTAGCAATGTAATGGAATTTTGAATTTTCTCATCACAGGCAAAACAAAAAAAATCTTTATGCAATCTTCCTTCAAATTCCAAAATTTTTAAATAAGCATCAACAATAACACGCTTTGGATTTTGTTTTTCAAACCTTTTCACACACTCATCAAGTAAATCAAAATAAAAACTATCAAGCTCTTCCACATCTTTTAAATGCCTATATAAAAGACGGATAAATTCTTGCCAAATAAGCATTTTATCCCTTTGCATAATCCATAAAAATCCCAAATGCAATACATCTTTAAGTCTTGGTAAAAAACTAGGATTTTCTTCTAAAGCAAAGTCGATTTTATAGCCGCTTAAAATACTAGAATGTCTAAGTCCATAAAAACGATAAGCCTTAATAAGCATTTTAGGACTTAAAATATAAACGATCAAATCCTCATCTTTAACTTTTTGAGTATGAAGTATAAAGCCTTGCATTAAACAATTTCAATACCATAAGCCCTAAGTATATCAAAAGCGGATTTTTCTAAATTTTCATCAAAACTTGCACTTAAATTTTGGTGTAAAATTATCCTTGCATTAGGCTTAGCACCAAAAGCTAAAATGATATTACAAAACACACAAATATGAGAAACAAGCCCTGCAAAATGAAGTTCTTCATAATCACTTTTTTGTATGAAATTAGCTAATTCTAAGCTACCAAAAGTATTTTTATAAAAAATTTTATGAGCTTTTTGTAAAAAAGGTTCAAATTCCTTTGGCATTTGCCAACCCAAACTCTCTTTAATGCAATGTTTTACAGGTAAATTTAAACCTTCTTTACTTTGTAGATAATGCTCATCATGCGTATCATAGGTTAAAAGCAAATGCGTGTTATTAAAATCGATTTGATTTAAGGCTTTAAGAATATTTTCTTTGATTTTTAAAGCCTTATCAAAACCTAAACTTCCATCAATAAAATCATTTTGATAATCCACTAAAACAAAAGCTTTTTTCATGCTTTTATGCCTTTTGAAGCCAAAAACTCTCCGTGTGTAAATTGGCAAAAGCGGTTTTTAAACTTGTAAAAAGCTTAGGATGATCTTTTTCTAAATTTGCTAAAAGCTGTTTAGCTTCTTCTCTAGCGTGTGGAAATTTTACATTTTTTTCACTGAGTTTCATACCAGGACAAAATTCATTTCCTATCACGCTAAGTTCATTTTGCGTAGCATTATCTCTAAGCTGTCTTTCACGCACAAAAATCAAAGGGCGTATCACAGTTATACCGCGTTTGCTTTGATAAATAGGTGCTAAGGTTCTTAAAGCTCCATTATGAATAAAATTCATAAAAAAGCTTTCTGCTGCATCATCTAAATGATGAGCTATAGCAAGCTTGTTAAAACCTTTTTCAAGAGCGTAAGTATATAAAGCTCCACGACGCATTCTCGAAAAATAACTACAAAAACTTGAATTTTCTCTTATGGTATCGCCTGAAACTTCATAAATATTTGAATCAAGCACGCTATGTTTAATGCCGTGTTCTTCACAATGTGCATGAAGATGAGAATAATCCTCGCCCATACCATAACTCAAAGTTACCGCTTCAAGTTCAAATTTAAAAGGAGCGTGAGCTTGCATACGATTTAAAAGATGGGCTAAAGCCAAAGAATCTTTCCCGCCACTAAGCCCTAAAAGAACCCTATCTCCATCTTTAATAAGTCCAAATTTAGCATTAGCTTGTGCAACTTGGCGTATGAGTTTTTTGCTAAGATTTATCATAATTTCTCGCACATTTTAAGCACAAAATTGGCTGAAATTTTAGCTGAATTGATCACAAACTCATCAAAATCAAATTCAGCCTTTTCCCCTGCTTTATCACTCATAGCTCTTAAGATAAAACAAGGCACCTTTAAAGCATCACAAACCAAAGCCACACTTGCGCCTTCCATTTCACAAGCATCCGCATTGAAAATTTCTCTAATTTTTGCTTTTTTTGCTTCATCGCAAATAAACTCATCACCCGTTGCAATAATGCCTGCACGAAGTTTGATATTTAATTCCTTAGCAACTTCTAAAGCAAGATTGTTTAATTTCTCATCGGTTTTGATAAAAATTTCATTACCTGGAACAAAACCCAAAGGATGTCCAAAAGCAGTAATATCAAGATCGTATTGAGCTAATTTTGTTGCATAAAGCAAATCGCCAATTTCAAGTTCAGGATTAAAAGCACCTGCAACTCCTGTAAAAAGCAAAGCTTGTGCGCCAAATTTTTCTATCATCACACTAGCACTAAGAGTAGAATTTACCTTGCCAATTTTAGAATACGCTAAAACAAGTTCATGGTTTTTATACTTTGCAAAATAATAAGTATTGTTAGCGTGTTCTATTTTCGTATAATCTTTAAGTGTTTCAAGCAAAGGAGTGATTTCTTCACTCATGGCTCCTAAAATTGCTATTTTCATCATACAACCTTTAAAAATTCATCAATATCATTCATATTTGTTAAAGCATAAGTTTCTTTTGAAGTGATTTTTTTATTCAAACCCTTAAGCACACTTGCGCCAAATTCTATGAAATAATCTACTTCATTTTCACATGCCTTAATGCTTTGTTTATAAAGCACAGGAGAGATAAGTTGTGCTTTTAAAAGCTCAAGGGCTTCTTCTTTGCTTGTATAAATTTTGGCATTTGCATTAGAAATTACGGCTTTAAAATTTGGTTTTAACACCTTTTCAAGCTCCACACAAAGCTTAGCTGAAGCATTTTCCAAAAGAGGACAATGACTTGCCACGCTCATATTTAAAAGCATAGCTCTTTTAGCTCCTGCTTCTTTAAATACACTTTCATAACTTGCTAAATCAGGTTTTAAACCTGCTACAACGATTTGTCCATCGCAGTTATAATTTGCAGCGAAAATTTGCTTGTTTTCTTTTTGTGCTTTTTGACAAAGCTCTTCAACCTTTTCATCATCAAGCCCCAAAACCACCATCATACCTGCTTCAACTTTTGCACAATCTTCTTGCATGAAAAGCCCTCTTTTATTGACCAAAGAAAGAGCCTCTAAAAAATCAAAAGCACCATTGACAGCTAAGGCTGAAAATTCTCCCAAAGAATGCCCTAAAGCAAATTTCGAACTTAAATCAGGTTTTTTTTCAAGTAAAACACTATAAGCCATTAAGGAATTTAAAACGATGGCGGGTTGAGTAAATTCACTTTGATTGAGTTTTTCGTTTTCTTCAAAAAGCAAATGTTTAAAATCAATCTTACAAAAATCACTTGCGTTTTGAAGGAGTTCTTTGGCTTTTATAGAGTTTTCATAAAAATCTTTTCCCATGCCAAGACTTTGAGAGCCTTGACCTGGAAATATAAACGCAGCATTCATTAATGACAACCGCAACCGCCGCCACCACAGCAACCGCCGCCACCATGTCCATGTCCGTGATGATGATCGTGTCCATGTCCGCTTCCACAACCACAACTATGACTTCCTGCGATAATACCTGTAAGAATTTCATCTTCACTCGCAGCTCTAGCATCTACGATATTTAAAGAAAAAAGCAAATCACGACCTGCATAAGGATGATTATAATCAATTGTCACATCATTTTCACCAATTTCTTTTACAGTTACACGAACGGTTTCGCCATTTTCACCTTCGCCAAAAAGCTCCATACCTACTTTTAAATCAATACCTGCAAATTGCTCTTTTGGTAAAGTTTGAACGGCATTTTCATCGTATTCGCCTAAACCTTTTTCTTTTTTAATTACCACATCAGCATTGCTAGGGCAATCAAGCTTCATCACTTCTTCTTCTAAGCTTTCTAAAATCTGACCTTTGCCTAAAATAAAAGAAATAGGTTGAGAATATAAATTTGATTCTAAAACTTCATTTGTATTTGCATCTTTTAACTCATAAAACATTGAAACTACACTATTTTTTTCTATAGCCATTTTATCTCCTTAATTTATTTTCTATTAGGTGAAGCTTTTGCTTCGGGTGAATTTGGATAATTAGTTTTTAAAGCTTTATAAAAACCATTTGCTGTTTTTGTATCACCTGTTTTATCCAATGAAATGGCAGTATGATATAAAAGTTTTGGGAAATAATCTCCTTTTGTACTCAAAGAAGAACTTTTTTTATAATAAACAATAGCATTGTTATAATTTTTTTGTTTATACTCGATCTCCCCTAACCAAAAATTTGCTCTTGCAGGTTTATACTGCTTTGTTATGAGAAAATTTAATTTTGCTTTGGAATCTTCAAAAGCATTTTTATCAACATCTTTTATCGCTAATTCTAAAATTTCATTATTTTTTTTCTTTTTCCAAGATTCATCAATTTGTTTTGCTTTATCATCTTGGGTATTTTGAGTATTATTGTTTTCAATGGTACTATTTGAATCTGTAGTTGAAACAACAACACTAGGTGTAATAGTTTTAACGCTTAAATTTGCATCATTTAATTCGTTTTTAGAAACATAATTTGCATTAATAGCATCTACTAAAGAACTAAGTTCGGCTAAAACTTTTTTTACTTGCTTATTATTAGCTTCTTGAATTTTTCTACTTTCTTCAACATAAGCCTTTAATTTTTGAATTTCACTAGTAAAATTATTTTCAATATTTTGATTATTCTCTTCAACTTGACTTAATCTAGAATTTGATTTGGCATATTGAGAATTTATACCTTCTAAAGTGCTTTGTAAACCCTCGATTCTTTCGTTAATTTCATTAATTCTAGCATTTGTTTGTATATTTTCATTATTTAAATTATCTAACTTTTCTTTAAATAATTTTTCATTTGAAGTTAAACCATAAGAAGAATTGCTTGTTATATCTCCTGCACCAAAAGCTGAGCTTTCTGCATAAAGTAAAGTAGCTCCAAGAAGAGCTACTGTGAATATTTTTTTCATTAATTATCTTGATAATTTAAATTCAGCACGTCTATTTTGCGCATCGCAAGCTTTAGTTTTTTCAGTGCACACAGGATTTGTTTCTCCATAGCTTTTAACAGCAATTCTATCAGCATTTACACCTTTAGCGATTAAAGCTTCTTTTACAGCTTTTGCTCTTTTTAAACCTAGAGCTTGGTTATATTCATCGGTTCCCCACTCATCGCAGTTTCCTTCAACAGTAATACTTACACCGCTTACTTCAGTGTTAAAAATATTAGCATTTGTGCTTACAACATTTTGCATATCAGGACGAATGTTGAATTTATCAAAATCAAAATATACTTTATTTAAAGTATCATTAAGTTGAGAAATTTTTGAATCAATATCCCAACCATCACTTCCACCTGAACCACGATTTGAATCAACACTACTATCACCGCTTACGCTAGTGCTTTTTGTGCTACAACCACTAATAACAACTGCAAGAGCTGCGATTGAAGTAAAAAGAATTTTTTTCATTTATGACCTTTCAAAGTTAATAAATTCTTATTATTATATCTAATTTTTAATTAATTTTAACCTAAAATTGAAATTTTTACCAATCAATTGATTGAATTTTTCCAACCCTAAGAGGAAAATAAAAAGTCTTATTTGCATTTACACGAATAACACCCAAAGCACTTTGCGCACCTAAATATTTGATAAATACTATACTTCCACCATCACTAGAAAATCTTGGAAATAAATTTTTTCCATTTGCTGTAAGTTGACGAATATAATCACTATTAATTGACATCAAATAAATATTAAAAACACCTGCTTGATTTGGTTCACGACTTGAATAAACCAAAAAATCTTTATAAGTCGAAACAGCCGAATTGTTTCTACCATGAAAAACAACTTGTTCAGCACTATTGCTATTTAAATCTTGCATAAAAATATTAGGATATCCTAAACGATCGCTTACAAATACCACTTTACTATCATCTGAGCCAATAAAATTTCCATTAACATCAATACCAGAATAATTAGTTAATTGTGTTAGATTTTTGGTATTTAAGTCATATAAATAAACATCAGGCTGATCTTTTGGAGCCATGGTAACAAGTAGTTTACTTCCATCTACATTCACATCACTTGCTACAACCATACCGCCACTTGATAAAATTTTACTAGCTTTATTGGTATTTAAATCATAACGGTATAAAGTTGGCTTATCATGATCATAAGCTGTATAATAAAATAGAGTTTGTTCTTTATTTCCCCATTTTGGAAATAAATTAAGTCCACCATCAACAATAACTTTTTGATAAGTTAAAGTATAATCAGCCATAATAATTTGACTTTTTTTAGAGCTAGAATTTCTCGCGATCAAAATTTTATGATCCATCCAATCAACAGGTGCAAGTCCTAACGCATTTACAGAAGCTTTGACACTTTTATGTGCCAAAAATGGATATTGCTCTAAACCATTTAAAGTATAAGTTTGCTCTGACTTATCAGAACCGCCAGCTTTTATTTTTACATTTAAACTCAAAGTGTTACCATTTTTATTTAAAGTGTATTCAAAAATATAATTACTTGTCTCAGTTGCATTAGCAACAACTTCAAAGTTTGAACTTACTTTCAAATCGTTCACAATGATATTATAAAAGCTTTTCTTTAAATTCTCATCACTTAAATTTGAATTGTCTTTAACAATAATCTTTGGTAAAACTACACCAGAATTAACAACATCAATCACTGGATCTTCTGCCCAAAGACTTCCTAAAAAGACTAAAAAAATTGCTACAATTTTTTTCATTTTTTTCTCCTAATCATTTTTAACTTTTACTTCATCTCTTAAATTCATGGTAATGCTTATATTTTTATTTTGCGGAGGATAAGTAATAAATTTACCTTTTTGACTTTCTAAAAATTCAGCCACTTTAGCATCATATAAAGGATTCCCACTTTTTTCAACTGAAGTATAGCCAAATTTTCCATTTTCATCAATAAAAATTTTTACCTTAACAGAAATTTTTTCACTATTTGGATAATACTGAGTCCATCTTTGAGTGATAATACGCACAACTTTCCCTAAAAATTCATCATAAATTCCAATCTTTTGCGCCTTTGTGCTTTCGCCTTGCGTTGAACTTTCTTCTTGAAGTAAACTATCATTAAGTTGTTTTACAAGTTCAGAAGCTTGAGGTTTTGGGGCACTAGAAATTCCTGATTTAGCACTTGATTGAATTTTTGTAGTCTTTTCTTCTTGTATTTCTTTAATATTTCCAAAAAGCTCATTAAAATTACTTGCCTTTTGGTCAATATCTTCAGTTTTAACTGTTTTATTTGTAGTCTGAGCAAAAAGCTTTTCTATATCAATTTGCTCTGTTGGTTTTTGTATTTCTTTAGGAGTGTTGCTTTGAGTAATAACTTGTTTTGATGGTTCAGCAAGTTCAATATCTACAAAACTATCTTTTATATCAGTATATTGTATAGCAGGTTCAACCTCGCTTACAAGTCTAAAAAAAACAAGAATTACTATACTAATATATATTGCTAAAGCAAGTAAAAACGAATTTAAATTACTCAAACCATAATTTTTCATGATTATTCAGTCTGTAAAGCAACTTTATTAAATCCTAAATTTTTTACACTTCTTAAGACTGAAATAACATCGTCATATTTTAAGCTTTTATCAGCGCGTATAAAAACCGGATCTTCGGTATTAAATTGTGCTTTTCTTTGAGCAAGATTGTCAGCAAAACTTATAAAATCGTATTTTTCTTGATTTAAAAAAATTTCTTTTTTTGCATTAATACTAATAATTAAACTCTTAACAGTTGGAGTGCTGGTATTTTTTTGACTACCTTGTGGAAGATTAATTTTTTCTTCATAAGTAATGCTTGGAGCTGTTACCATTAAAATCGCAAGCAATACAAGCATAATATCTACTAAAGGTGTGATATTAAGTTCAGGTTTTTCATCATCAAATGGCATTTTTAACCTTATTTACTCGAACTTATAACTTTAATCTCGCTATCAATAATGCTTAAAAGTTCAAAAGCTTTTCTTTTAATGATGAGATGAAATGTATAAGCAGGAATTGCTACTAAAATACCACAACCTGTAGCAACTAAAGCCTCGCTGATTTTAGGAGCTATGATACTTAAAGAATTTTGAGTTCCAAGCCCACCAAAAGTTTCAAGTATAGAAATAACTGTCCCAAAAAGACCTATAAAAGGTGAAGTTGAAGCAATAATACTAAGCCAAGTAAGTCCAGCAGAAGCGCGGCGACTTGCTAAATTTTTATAGATTTCTAAATGATTTGAAGTTGTATCATTACATTTTCTTAAAATCGAATCAGTACGACTTAAATCCTTCTCACCCAAGAGCAAAGTTTCTAAACTTTCTTTTTCTTTATTTCTCCATGTAGCCAAATAAGTCAATCTAGCAAACAAAATACTAAATGCTAAAATAAAATATAAAGAAAGCCATAATAAAACTATATAAGTAATAATACTTGAACTATTGAAAAAATGAAATATAGCTTCAAAATTCATTAATGCATCCTTGCATTATCAAGTTTTGAAAAAGTTGCTGCTAAAGCTGCATTATCAGAACTCATAGATTTAATCAAATCTTTTGCTTGAGCAAGATTTTTTTCAATCTCACTTTCATCACTTCCACAAACCCAAACCGCACCCTTTGCTAACACGCAAATCTTATCTTCATCTACCTTTGCATGTCCAGCATCAATAGCAATTAATTCATGGTTTAAATCAGCTTTTTCAATATCAATTACTCCAGATTTTAAAGAAGAAACCAAAGCAGCATGTCCTTTAAGCACGCCAAATTCTCCTTCACTACCCGGTAAAGTAACAGATTTTACTTCTCCTTGATAGATTACACCCAAAGGCGTAACTATCTCGAAATTAATCAAATCGTTCATAAATTAACCTTTTAATTTATCCGCTTTTGCAATAGCTTCATCTATATTTCCAACCATATAGAAAGCATTTTCTGGTAAATGATCATATTTACCTTCTAAAATTCCCTTAAATCCTGCTATTGTATCTTCAAGGCTTATATATTTTCCTGGGCTACCTGTGAAAACTTCTGCAACGAAAAATGGTTGTGATAAGAATTTTTCAATCTTTCTTGCTCTTTCAACTACAAGTTTATCCTCTTCGCTAAGCTCATCCATACCTAAAATGGCGATGATATCTTGTAAATCTTTGTATTTTTGAAGCACTGATTGAACACCACGAGCAACTTTATAATGTTCTTCTCCAATGATATTTGGGTCAAGCATTCTTGAAGTTGAGTCAAGTGGGTCAACTGCAGGATAAATACCCTTTTCAGCAATAGCTCTATTTAAAACCGTTGTAGCATCTAAGTGAGCAAAAACAGTTGCTGGAGCTGGGTCTGTTAAGTCATCAGCTGGAACGTAAACAGCTTGAACTGAAGTGATTGAGCCTTTTTTAGTTGAAGTAATTCTTTCTTGGAATTTACCCATTTCACTTGCTAAGGTTGGTTGATAACCCACAGCTGATGGAATTCTTCCTAAAAGTGCTGACATTTCAGAACCTGATTGTGAAAATCTAAAGATATTATCAATAAACATAAGCACATCAAGACCCATTTCATCTCTAAAATACTCAGCCATTGTTAAACCTGTTAAAGCAATACGATTTCTTGCCCCTGGTGGTTCATTCATTTGTCCATAACATAGAGCAACTTTGTCTAAAACATTACTTTCTTTCATTTCATTATAAAGGTCATTTCCTTCACGAGTTCTCTCACCCACACCTGCAAATACAGAATAGCCGCTATGCTTAAATGCAACATTGTGAATAAGCTCCATAATAATAACAGTTTTACCAACACCTGCACCACCAAAAAGACCTACTTTACCACCTTTTGCATAAGGAGCAAGTAAATCTACAACTTTAATCCCTGTTTCAAAAATCTCACTTTTTGTGCTTTGATCTTCAAAAGCTGGTGGATCTCTATGAATTGCCCATTTTTTATCGAAAGAAATTTCTTCACCTTCATCGATCAAATCTCCAGTAACATTGAAAATTCTTCCTAAAACTTTCTCACCAACAGGAACACTAATGGGAGCACCTAAAGCCTCAGCTTTTAAGCCCCTTACCAAACCATCTGTCATATCCATAGCAATAGTTCTAACTCTATTATCTCCTAAATGAGCTGCTACTTCTAAAACAAGTTTATGTTTTTTTCCTTCGCTTTCAAAATTTACAACAATTGCTTCATTAATTTGAGGCAAATAGTCGTTAAAATCTACATCAACAACCGGACCTAATACCTGTGAAATAAATCCTTGCATTATTTATCTTCTCCTTAAAATTTTACTATTTCATTGATTCAACACCACTGATAATCTCTATAAGCTCAGTAGTAATGGATTCTTGTCTTGCTTTGTTATAAGCTAAATTTAGTTGTTTCACTCTTGCCTTTGCGTTATTAGTTGCATTATCCATAGCTTGCATTCTTGCGCTATGCTCTGCCGCCAAAGAATCGATTAACGCATAATACATATTATACTCAAAATACGTTTTCATTAAATCTTTTAAAAGCTCAGTTCCTTCCGGTTCAAGCTCTAAAAGAGAATTATGAGTCTGTTCAATACTCTTTGGCTCAACTGGAATAAGATGATTAATTTTAAGTTCTTGCGTAATCATATTTTTATAACCATTATGAACTAAAATCACTTCATCTGTATTTCCATTTAAAAAATCATCTACAGCAGCATGAATTACTTCACATGCTTTCTCATAATCAGGACTAGAACTAAGATGGAAATATTTCTCTAACAATTCTATTTTTTGAAAATTAAAATATTCAATCCCAGTTTTACCTATAGCTCTAAGACGAATATTAATATTTTTTGCTTCATATTCTTTTAGCATTTCACTTACTGTTTTTAAAGTCTTAATATTAAAACCACCGCATAAGCCTTTATCTGCAGTGATAAATATTAAATCTACGGTTTTAATTTGTTCTTTTTTATGAAACAAAGATAAACGCACATCATCTTCATTGTGAACAATTTTATTGATCTGAAATGAAATTTCACTCAAAATTTCATCGATTTTTTGTGCATAAATTTTTGATCTTTTAGCTGCTTCTTCTGCTTTTTTTAACTTAGCAGTAGAAACTAGCTTCATAGCATTTGTAGTCTTTTGAGTGTTATGAACACTTTTAATTTTTCTTTTAATTTCTTTTAAATTAGACATAAAAGACCTTATAAATGATTTGCTTTAAACTCATTAATGGCTTTAGCTAGTTTTTCTTCCAAATCAGAATCTAAAGCTTTTTTAGAGCGAATTTGCTCAAAAATATCTGGATGTTTTGCCTCAATAAAAGGATAAATTCCATCTTCAAATTCCTTAATTCTAGAAACAGCAATATCATCTAAGAAACCTTTGGTTCCTGCAAAAATTAAAACTACTTGTTTTTCAACGCTAAGCGGAGAATAAGGTGGTTGTTTTAAAAGTTCAACCATTCTTTGTCCACGTTCAAGTTGTTTTCTACTTGCCTCATCTAAATCACTAGCAAATTGTGCAAAAGCTTGAAGCTCTCTATATTGAGCAAGGTCAAGTCTTAATGTGCCTGAAACTTGTTTTGTAGCTTTAATTTGAGCAGCCCCACCTACACGAGATACTGATAAACCAACATTAATTGCAGGACGAATTCCTGAGTTAAATAAATCAGTTTCTAAGAAAATTTGTCCATCTGTAATTGAAATAACATTAGTTGGAATATAAGCAGAAACATCTCCTGCTTGTGTTTCAATTATCGGCAATGCCGTCAAAGAACCAGCACCTAATTCATCATTTAGCTTGCTTGCTCTTTCAAGCAATCTTGAATGAAGGTAAAAAACATCACCTGGATAAGCTTCACGACCTGGAGGACGACGTAAAATCAAAGACATTTCGCGATAAGCTACAGCATGCTTGCTCAAATCATCATAAACAATTAAAGCATGTTTTGCGTTGTCTCTAAAAAATTCACCCATGGTTACACCAGTATATGGAGCTAAGTACTGTAAAGCCGCAGGATCTGAAGCACCGGCATTTACAACAATAGTATATTCCATAGCACCATGTTCTTCTAGTCTTTTAACCACTTGTGCCACTGTACTTTGCTTTTGACCAATTGCAACATATATACAGATAACTCCTTGACCTCTTTGAGATATAATAGTATCAACAGCAACAGTAGTTTTACCTGTTTGTCTATCACCTATGATAAGCTCTCTTTGACCACGACCAATTGGCACAAGCGCATCAATAGCTTTAATTCCTGTATGTAAAGGCTCATGAACACTTTTTCTCGCCATAATACCTTTTGCTTTTTCTTCAACAAAACGATATTCATTAGCATTGATCACACCTTTAGCATCAATTGGCTCACCTAAAGCATTTACAACACGGCCAATCAAAGCCTCACCTACTGAAACTTTAAGTAATTTCTTAAGTCTTTTTACAGAAGCACCTTCTTTTAAACCTTCTCCTTTTCCAAGTATAACAATACCTACACTCGACTCTTCAAGGTTTAAGGCCATTCCTTTATCACCATTTTCAAATTCTACCATTTCTCCAGCCATAATATTCTTAAGTCCATATACCTTAGCAACACCATCAGCTACAGAAATAATCTTTCCTGTTTCTTCAATTTCAAGATTTAAATCAAAATTTTCAATTCTTTCTTTGATTATTGAACTGATCTCATCAGCTTTAAATTTCATTTACTTTTTCTCCTTAGATAATTTTCAATATATATTCGTTTAGCTTATTTTGAAGAGCTTTCATAGAAAAAGAAAGTTCATAACCTAATTCTTCTAATTCTATTTTAACACTATCATCTTGACTGATTTTATTATTTAGTTTAATATTTGCATCAAATTTTTTGTTAAGTTTGACTTCAAGATCTTTAAGATTTTCTTGACTTAATTTTTCTTTAGAATATACAATACCAACAAAAATATTTTCTTTAAAAGCTTTTTGTCTTTCAAGTTCTTTAACTATTTGAGGAATGCATTCTAATCTTGAATTTTCAATCAAAAGTCTTAAAAAATTTTGAAAACTAGAATTTTTAATATCAAAAAAAGAATCAAGAAATTCCATTTTTCTTTCTTTTTTAATCTCATTAGATTCTATAATATTTTTAAATTTTGGCAAAACAAAAGCAGAATTTAAAATACACAAATTCTGATAAAAATCATTTATATCAGCTCTTGAAGCTATCGCTTTTGCATATCTTCTTGCAATTATATTTTCCATATTTAAGATACCTTCTTCATCATAAGTTCTATTATTTCACTCTGTTTTAATGTCATATTTGGATCAGAAAAAATTTCATTTAAAGTATTTGATACTAATTCTTTTTCCATTTTTCTAAATTCATAATCTTTTTGTTCCTCAAAATGTTTTTGAAGTAAATCTAACTCATCTTGAGTCTCTTTCTTAATATTTTGAACTAAAATTTCAGCTTCTTTTTTTGCTGTAATTAAAGCGGCAGCAGCACTTGCCTTAGCTTCTTCAAGTTTTTTCATCGTGTCTAATTTCTTAGCTTTACTTTCTAAAAGTTTTTTTTGAATTTCATCAAGTTTAGAAGAAATTTTTACAATACGGTTTTTGTAAAAATTTTTAAATGGAGTTGCAACAAAATAATACAATATAGCTACAAAAATTAGAAAATTAATAGTCCTTGGAATAATATCATATTCTCCACTACCGTTTGATGCACCAAAAGCATACAAAGGTAGCAAAAATATAATAAAGAATAACTTACTCATTTCTCTCCTCTTAAATTTTCTTTATGTTATTTTGCAAAGCTTGCTTAAGCTCAGATAAATGTATGTTTAAATGTTCTTGCAACTCTTTTTTTTGAACGGCTAAATCTGCATAAAAACTGGCCATTTTTCTTTCTAATTCTTCTTTCTTGCTTCTAAGAATTTGCTCTGCCTCTTCTTTAGCAGCAGCTATAGCACTTTGTTTAATTTTTTGAATTTCTTCTCTAGTGTTAATATGAATAGCTTCTAATTCATCATTCACACCTAAAACTTCTTGAGAATTTTCTTTTACTTTATTCTCATCATTTTTTATAGAATCATTTCTTTCATCCATAAATTTTAAAAGCGGCTTATACAGCATACTATTTAAAATAACTATCATAGCTAAAAAAATAGCCATAGTAGCAAGCATTATGGAAGGATGCATATCTTCAAACATAATTCTCCTTGGTTAGAATTTTTGAAGGACTATTTTACCATAAAAAAGCTAAGATTTTGGTTAAAGCTTTTCAAGCATTTTGATTAATTTTTTAATTTTATCAATATTTTCTAAATGAATTACAAAATCATTATTTTTATTTTTGCAGTCAAATCCAAAGCGATTTAGTATTTGTTTTAATTTTTTTATTTCATCTTCAAATTCTTGATTAGGTAAGCTTTCATTATTTTTTATTTTTTTAACTATTTTTTCAGTATCTCTAACATTAAGTTTTTGACCTATTATGCTATCAACCAACATTTTTTCATCTTTTTGATCTAAACCAACCAAAACTTTAGCATGACCCTGAGAAATTTTTCCAGAAGCAATCAACTCTTGAGTTCTAATATCTAAATTCAGAAGTCTTAAAGTATTTGTTATTTGAGTACGAGACTTATGAATAAGTTCTGCTAAATTCTCTTGAGTAATTTTATGAACTTGCATTAAATCCTTATAAGAATTAGCAAGCTCAATAGGGTTTAAATTCTCTCTTTGTATATTTTCAATAAGAGCCAATTCTCTAAGCTTATTCTCATCAATATCAGCAATAAAAGCTAGAATTTCTTTTTTTCCTAATGCTTTCACTGCTCTTAAGCGACGTTCCCCAGCAATTAAAATAAATTTATTATTTTTTTTAAATACAATAATAGGCTGAATAAGTCCAAATTCTTTGATAGAATTAGCAAGTTCATCTAAAGCTTCTTGATCAAAATTCTTTCTTGGCTGAAATGGATTGGGTGAAATTTGATCAATTTCTATCATAGTGCTTTGATTTTTATCAAAACCCAATTCTTTACTATAAACAGTATCCATATCACTGATTAAACTACTTAAACCCCTATCTTTATTTAACCCCATTATAATTATCCTAATATAGAATACGCCAAATTTTGATAAGCAACAGAACCTGGTGATTTAATATCATAAAGAATTATAGGCTTTCCAAAACTTGGACTTTCTGCAAGTTTTACATTGCGAGGGATCACAATAAAGTCATCTTCGTTTCCATTAATAGTAAAAAGTTGTTTTTTAAAATTTTGTTTCAAATCATCTACAACATCTTTAGAAAGATTATTTTGAGAGCTATACATTGTCGGTAAAAATCCACGAACCCTGAGTTTAGAATTAATAGTTTTTTTGATAATTTTAATTGTATTTAAAACCATAGCTACACCCTCGAGCGCATAAAATTCACACTGTATAGGGATAATTACACTATCACTTGCTGCAAAAGCATTTATAGTAATACTTCCAAGAGCAGGCGGAGAATCAATAATAATAAAATCATACTCATCAATCACTTCTTGAATTTGATTTTTAAGCAGCATTTTTTTCTCATTATTTTCACCTTTAGCAAGCTCTTGTTCTATACCTACAAGACCTATATTTGAAGGAGCTAAATGAAGTTGTGGCAATTCTGTTTTTAAAATAATATCTGAAAGCTTTTTTCTTCCTATAAAAACATGGTAAATATTATACTCATAATTATTACGATTAAAACCAAGTCCTGTAGTCGCATTAGCTTGCGGATCAACATCAATCAAAAGTACTTTTTTTTCAGCCACAGCCAAAGAAGCGGCTAAATTTACTGCTGTTGTAGTCTTTCCTACTCCACCTTTTTGATTTGCTATTGTAATAATTTCGCTCATCTTAAACTATACACCCTTTTATCGCCTAGTAAAATTGAACCATCTTCATACAAAAAAGAATTTTCAAGTGAAAAAACTTTACCTTCATGATGGACGCTAAATTTTCTTGATTTTTCGAATTCTAACATATACTTGCTAAAAATATTCTTCCATAAAATTTTTTTTTCTACTTTTTGCAAAAACTCACTCACTAAATCTTTAAGCGAAATTTCTATATCGCATAAAGCTGTATTTTGGGGTGCAAATTTCAGATTTAAACCCATACCGCCTATGATAAAATTTGAAATTTTAGCACTTATAACCCCTCCAGCTTTTTTATCATCTAAATATAGATCGTTAGGCCATTTAAGCCAAATTTTAGAACCTTTTTCTTGTAAAACTTCTTTAAGTAAATAAGCAAAATAAATACTCACAGAAGCTAAAGGTAAATCTTTTGGCAAGTCTTCTTCTTTAATACAGAAAGAAAGATGTAAATTTCCTTTAGAGCTCTGCCAAGAATTTTCCCTACTTCCAACTCCATTTATTTGTTCTAAAGCATAAATAGCAAAATTTTCATCAATCTTTCCATTGCGTATTTGCTTGCATAAAAAAAGATGAGTTGAGTCTATACTTTCAACACAAACTATCTTCACTTTTAAGCCTTTTTCCATTTAAATAAGTCCTACCATCAAGAGCTTTTTTTCCACTTTCTTGAAGTTTTTTAATACGCAAAACTCCTTGTTTGCAAGCAAGCAAAAAACTTTCTTTTTCTAATTCTAAAATTTCACCCATCTTAGCATTTTGTTTTAATTCATCCACAAGTTCAAGTTCTAAGAATTTAAGTCCATTTTCCAAGAAAACTCCAGGCCAAGGGGTGAAAGCTAGATATTTTTGATAAAGTTCTCTTGCATTTTGCAAATTTATAAGCCCATCTTCTTTTTTGATTTTTCTACAAAGTGTTGCTAGACTTTCCTCTTGTTTTTTAGGGGTGATTTTATCGAAATTTAAAAGAGTAGAGAGGATGATCTTAGCGGCCAAATTTGCTAAAAGTTCAAAAACTTCACTTGAATTTTTATCTTTTATATCACATTCTAAGCTTTCAAGTATAGCACCTGTGTCAAGCCCTTCTTCCATGAGCATGGTGCAAACTCCACTTTTTTCATCTTTGTTTAAAATCGCACTTTGGATCGGACTGGCACCACGGTATTTTGGAAGTAAAGAAGCGTGCAAATTCACACAAGGCGCTAAATCCAAAATGGCTTTAGGTAAAATTTTTCCATAGGCAGCAACCACGATAAAATCAGGATTTAAATCCTTAATCTCTCTTATAATATTTTTATCTTTTAAAGAACTTGGAGTAAAAATAGGAATACTAGGATAATTTTGACTTAAAAAAGCCTTAGTATCACTTGGAGTTAAAATTTGCTTTCTACCTACGGCTTTATCAGGCTGAGTAAAAAGTGCTACGAGTTTAAAATTTTCATTTTCTACTAGTGCTTTTAAAATACAAGTTGCGTAAGATGGAGTGCCCATAAAAATAATTTTTTTCATTTTTTCGCTTTGTGTGAAATTAAAAGTTTTAATTATAGCTTATTTGATTTTAAAAGAGAATTTAATAAATTAATCACTCAAACAAAGTTCCACCTATTTGTTTATCTTCTAATAAAAATGTCTTTGCCACACTTAAATCAAAGCCACTTGCTAAAAACATTTTTTTATTGTGTTCAAGTAAAAATTTAGCTGCCTTAAGTTTGGTTACTATACCACCTGTTCCGTGCTCACTACCTGTTTTTATGGTTGCTTGTAGCCATTCTTCTTTAATATGAGTGATTTTTTCTAAACGCTTTGCATCACTAAATTCACTAGGATTTTTATCGTAAAATCCATCAATATCGCTTAAAATCACAAGCAAATCCGCATCAAAAAAATGCGTAGCATAAGCACTTAAACTATCATTATCACCAAAGACAATTTCTTCTATAGCTGTAGCGTCATTTTCATTGATAATAGGCAAAATTCCTAAATTTATCATCATATCGATAGCATTTTTTGCGTGTTTAGTAGCTTTTCTAGAGTCAAAATCCTTGCCTGTAAGTAAAATTTGTCCGCCTAGTTTGTTAAATTTGGCTAAAAGCTCGTTATAAACACTGATTAAAAAAGGTTGTCCAATAGCAGCTAAAACTTGTTTATTAATAAGGTTTTTTCTATCGATATCTAGTTTGGTGTGTCCTGCCGAAATAGCCGCCGAGGTTACTAAAATTACTTCATATTTTTCCATGAGTTTAGCTAAAAATGCGACTAAATTTTTAAGACGCTCAAAACTTAAAGTGTTTTCTTCGCTAATCACATGAGAACCCACTTTAACAACTATTCTTTTCATGCTTATTCCTTGAAAAATTTTTATAATTTTAGCCAAAATTTCATATAAACTAGTTATTTTTGAAAAAATAGGGAGTGTTTGAAATTTTTAATATAAAACACTTCCTAGATTGTTAAATTTTTTTTGTTATTTCTTAAAGTTTTAATTTCTTCTAAAAGCATGAATTTAAGTTCTTTAAGTCCTGTTTTTTCAAGGCTTGAGACTTTGATTAAAAAGCTTTGTGGATTATTTATTTCTTTGAGATAATTGTCTAACTCATTAATGTTTAAAGCAATTTGCTCAGCAAATTCCTCTCCTAAACGAACACTATCACTTTTTGAAATCATGATGCCAAATTTACGCCCAAAAAGTTCATTGGAAAATTTTTCAAGTTCTTTTCTTAGTACTATAAATTGTTCTTTTAAAGGCATTTGCCTCATAGGATCTAGCACGAAAAGTAAAAAGCTCGTTCTTTCTATGTGCTTTAAAAAGGCAAGTCCTAAGCCTTTACCCCCACTTGCTCCTTCGATAATCCCTGGAATATCAGCCATAACAAAGGAATTATACTCATTTACATCTACAAGTCCAAGTTTTGGAGTAAGGGTGGTAAATTCATAATTTGCAATTTCAGGTTTTGCATTTGAAACAACGCTTATAAGAGTAGATTTTCCCACATTTGGAAAGCCCACAAGCCCTACATCGGCAATAAGTTTAAGTTCAAGTCTGACTAAGCGACTTTCTCCTTTTATACCAGGTTGTGCGTAATCGGGGCGTTGATTGGTGGCGTGTTTAAAATGGGTGTTGCCAAGTCCACCTTTTCCACCTTTTAAAAAAAGCTCTCTTTGTCCTTCTTTGGTAAGATCAAGTAAAATTTCATTGGTTTGTGCATCGATAACTTGCGTTCCTTCGGGCACTATAAGTTCTAAATTTTCACCCTTTTTGCCATTTTTATTGCGTCCCATTCCACCAGCACCATTTTGCGCGCGTAATTCTCTTTTGCCTTTGAAATTTACAAGAGTGTGGGTATTATTATCACATACGAAAATAATATCACCACCATTTCCACCATCTCCTCCATCAGGGCCACCAAGTGGAACATGTTTTTCACGGCGAAAACTTACAGCACCTTTGCCACCATCGCCTGAAGCTAAAGTAATTTTAACACTATCAATAAACATTTAAATTGCCTTTGACTTTAAATTTATAAAGCTAAATTTGAGTAAATAAAAGAAGTTAAATTTATAAATTTAAAGTTTTCAAGACGCTAAAAAGCGTCCTAAAAACTTATGCAGGATATACAGAAACTTTTTTTCTATCTTTGTCTTTTCTTTCGAATTTTACAAAACCATCAATTAGAGCAAAGATAGTATGATCTTTTCCCATGCCTACATTGTTACCTGCATGAGTTGCAGTTCCTCTTTGGCGGATGATGATATTTCCAGCTCTAACAAACTCGCCACCAAATTTTTTAACACCTAAACGACGACCTATGGAATCGCGGTTATTTTGAGTTGAACCTTGACCTTTCTTGTGTGCCATTCTTTACTCCTTAAGCTTTGATATCTTTTACTACAACGCGAGTAAATTGTCTTCTAAAACCGCGTTTGAGTTTAGAATCTTTTCTGCGTCTTTTTTTGTAAATCACAACTTTTTTATCTTTTCCGTGATTGATCACTTCCAAAACAACTTTTGCACCTGCTACGAAAGGCGCACCTACCTTTAATTCTTTATCATTGATAGCAAGAACTTCGCTTACTTCAATACTTGCTTTGCTTTCAGCTTCAAAGTGATCTAGTTTTAGCTCATCGCCAACACTTACTTTGTATTGCTTTCCGCTGTGTTTGATAATAGCATACATTGCTTTTCCTTATAAATTGGTAGTACCATAAAGCACCGTAATAACGGATTTAAAAGCTTTAGTGGTTTAATAAAATTTCGATTTTACAAAATTTTTCTTTAATTTTTGATGAATTTAAGAAAGAGTTTAGAGTTTGAGAAAAATCAAACTCTAAAAATTTAAAAGCCTAGATTTACTCCGCCGCCTTCTTGGGTTTGATAATTTGCATCACGACCTATAGTGTAGCCATTTCCACTACCAGTATTACTTAAAGGTCTGCAAATATCGCCCACTTTTACACTACCTTCTGTGATTTTTGCATAAGAAAATTTAGGGCTTGTGCGAGTGATTTCAATACTTCCTGTTTTGCTTTCTACTCTTCCTGTATTTTCTTTTGTATAAGTATCTTTTATAACCTTCCCAAGAGCAAAACATTCATAAACATCACCTTGATTTAAGCTTTGAGAAAATATTACTTCATTGTTTTCAACACTTGCAACTTTCAAAGGATAAATTGCGTTTAAAATATCTCCTGCTATACGATTTGCAATTTGTTTGAGTGCGGTTTCATTGGCACTAAGACTATTGTCTTTAAGATTGACTTTCATGCTTAAAGTATTAGAAAATTTAATTTGTCTTGTAGCAAATAAAAGCACACGATAATCTACGATAACTTCAATTTCAGTTTTGCTTTTTCCTGTTAAATTGCTTGTTTTTTGTTTACCTTCAAGTCCTGAAATAGAAAACAATAAAATATAATCTGTTGCTAACATATTTTTAAGTTTATAAACTTCATCGCTAGCTGCGTCGCCACTTTTGATTAAAGCTTTTTCCATTTCATAATAGCCACTAGAATCACGGTCTAAAACATTAAATTTACGACTTTGCAATAAATCAGAAATGATTTTTTGTTGCAAAGCTGAGCCTATACCTCTTTTTGCAGCATCTGGAGTAGAATCAAAAACAGTAATACTTCTTCTATTATCTGCACTTAAACCTGGAGCTTGATACTTTTTTGTTGTTGTGGTTTTAAAAATCGTTACATTGGCTGTATATTTACCATTTGCATCTTGTTCAACACTATTGATTTCATAAGTATCAGCTCTACCTTTGGTGGCTTTTGAAATTTGCTCGCTGTAATTATCTTGTATATTTGAACCTGAATTATCAGTTGAAACGCTAGTGTTAGATTTCTTAAGAGAATTGATGCTTACTCCACTCATTTTTCCTATAGCTTCTATAATGGCATTGTTTATCGCATCTTCCCTAGTCAAGCCTGTGCCTTCACCTGTGCTTGATTTTGTTGAAGTTGTGGTTATAACTTTAGCATTAAGACTTAGGCTTAAAAATAAGCCTAAAAAAAGAATTTTAATTATTTTCATCTTTTACCTTTAAAAATCATCCATGCTATTTACAACATTAGAACTTCTTTGTATGCTAGAAGATTTTTTAGCTTCATTTTTTGTTGCATTTGACTTTGAATTTAAAGCCTCATTTGTGTTAGCTAAATTTTCATAAGAATAAAATCTCACAGCTCCTACATGTTCAATACCATTTTCACTTGTATAGCTCCATTTTTTAAGAGTACGAATACCACGAATTTTACCGCTTGCGCTTGCTTTTATTTTACTATTTACTTTGTCAATAATATTTGTTATGTTTTGAGTTTGTTCTTGAGTGGAACTATCATTAACATTAATACTTTGTTTGATGATTTCCTCGTAAGTATCACCAGTTGTTCTTTCATCTTTAAGACTTAAATTTGTATTAATAAACTCTATAATAGCAGCATCAGCCATAGTAAGTGCTGTTTCTTTGGCTCTATCTTCTAAAATATTTGTTTTTTTAGCATTGCTAGGATCTGCTACATAACCCCAGTTTCCATAACTTAAAATAATAGGTGCACCATTTTCATCATAAACTAAGCGAATTCCATATTCATTTAAAAAGCCTTTTGTATCTTTTGGCAGATACTCACTTATTGCCTTGCCTTTACCCTTAATAGCACTCTGTCTTGCTAGTGCCATATCTTTTGCTAATTGGCGAGTTTTATTGGAAATAACAGCAACAACACCTACATCATACTCACCTCTTCTTTGTGTAACTATAGTTTGCACAGGAACAAGTCCACTCATAGAACCTATGGCATTTGTCATAGTTTTATTAAGAAATTCTTGCTTTAATAAAGTCTTTTTTCTGTCTTCGCTTAAAGAATTTGTATCTATACCTAAATCTTTTAATGCCTTATCAAGCTGAGCACCAGCTAATTGTGTAAGTTTATTTAAAATTTGATCAACCTTATCACCTTTTGGCAATTCATCAAATTCCTTAGCATTCGTAGAATTATCTGCTTCATAATTTTGAATCTTGCTTGTAGCAATTCTTCCAAAAGCATCTCTTATAAATTCGCTTTGCAAATTTAACATTGCTTTTTGGTAAGCATTTTGTAAAGCTTGTGCAAATTGTGGATCAGTATCATTTACAGCAACAGTACTTTTTCCTGTATAAAAAGTTTTTCCATCTTTGGTTATACCATATTCTATACCGAAATTATCCGCAAATTCTTCAAAAAAATCTTCAATTGATTTTGGGGTAATATCCTTAGTACTTGCGTCAGACATTTCATTTTGAGTATTTATATCTTGTTGTGTAATTTCTACAGGCTGGGAACCTTGTGCATAAAGTAAACTTGCCATAACTAAAGAGCCGATAAATAATATTTTTTTCATTTCGTATCCTTTTAAAAATCATAAAAAAAGCCCAAGCTAAACACTTGAGCTAAAAAATTTTATTCATAAATTAATTTTTATTTTACCAAGTAACTGATTTACTAGAACCGGTTTTATCAATAGTTTGTTCATCTTCCCAATAAACTAAACCTGATGTTAAATCAGTAAGTCTTAGTAAGAAAAAGTATTCTACTTGAGTTTTACCATTGCTAAGTTTTACATTATCTTGTCTAATTTTACCCGCAAGAGAAAAATCAGGCGATACCAATGTCCCTTTTTTTGCTATGGTTTTTTGATTAAACTCATCATTATCTCTTAATTCTCTTACATCTTCACTCATGCTATCAAGTGCTCCGCCTGCAGCAACTGCTGAAGTTAGAACAAATTTACCTGATTTTCTTAATGCAGAAGTGATTTTTGCGGTGAGTTTTTCAGTATCGATTCTTTGCGGGGTATCATTCACAACCCTACCAATAGCAATAACCTTTCTTGTACCTGGTTTAATATTTGCAAAAGCAGGATCGCTTAACATACTATTTATCATAGTTTCAGCTGCACTTTCAAAATCTTGTCTATCAAGACCCAAGGTTAAAGCATCGCCTTTTTTTACCTGACTTGCCTTTCCATCTGTATAAGCTGTTTGCGCACAACCACTAAAAAGCAAAGCTCCAATAAGAGCTGTTCCTAAAATTTTTGTTTTTTTCATGATTTATCCTTCCTAAAATGAGATTAATTTTTTGCTTTAATTTCTAATCTAAAATCATTCGCTCTTGTATCAGATGCAAGTTTACGAAGAATTACCTCTTGTCCTGCTGGAATTCTAAGGGCTTGATAGTCCTCATTTAAAACATCTCTTAGCACAAAACCATCTTTATCTAACCAATCTACTTTATAAATTACATCTTTAGCAAAAGTACTGCGCAAAATCACTTCAAATTCTAAATAACCATTGCTATTTATACGCTTTTGAAATTGTTTTACTAAACTTTTTGGTAAATTTGAACCTAAAATTACAGTATTTTGATTTGAATTTATTTGATAACTTGGTGCACAAGCACTAAGTAAAAACATTAAAATAAATAAAATATTTTTTTTCATCTTTTAGCCTTATTTTTCCATGATAGCAACACTTGCGGGTAAATACGGAGCAAAAGAACGCACTATCACAAGAGCATTTTTATTTTTATCCAATGATTTTTGAAACAAAATATTGCCTTGTGGATCTTTGATTTCTAAATTTCCGTCGTTTTCTATTGTTGCTATGGCAATACTTTTTGGTAAACCTCTCCAAGAACGCACATCAGCTTTATTGGTTGCAGCAGTTGCTACTGCTGTTGCAAGACTTAGCCATCCACCTGTAGAGTCATTATTTGCAACAGCTACATTTAAAGTGGTTTTAATTATAGTTTGAGCTAAGGCTTTAGCAATCATTGCAGGCATATTTATTTTAAATTCAGTAGCGACAATATTGTCTAAATCTACAAAATCATTTGTATTTTGACCATTTATATTTAAATTTGCAAAAGAAGCTTCCCTTTTTTTCAAGGTTTGCAAAGCAATATTTGTGCTAATAATTTTTTTATCCACTATAAAAGGTAAGGTTAAAGCAAATTCATCCTTAACTACACCAAATCCATTTTCATAAACTACAAAAACATATTTTTTAGCTTTTTTGACTTTTATTTTTGTGGCATATTCTTTAAAAATTTTAGCCTCTTTTTTGATAGTTTTGTTTTTTGGATAAATAATAGCTACTTCTCTAAATAAATCTGCAGCTTTTCTATAATCTTTATCCATAAAGAAAAATATTGAAGCAAGATAAGTCGCATAAGGATTTATGAAATTTTTTGTTGTATCAAATTCTTTAAATAAATTGTCATATTGCGCTTCTATAACTTTTGAATTTTCATTCATATTTTTATCATAATTTTTATCTTCTTTTGCCTTATCTAAATCAGCACGATTTTTTTCAATTTCTTTAGCAAAATATTCTTTTGCCTTATCTTGACGCATTAAAACACGATTAAACTCAACTCTTGCATTTTCATAATCATCTTCTTCCATATAGTTTAGAGCTTTATATATATTAACCATAATTCTTTCATATAAAGAACCATCATAATCTACTATATTATCATTAAGCAAGGTTGTACCAATAAATTTAGCTGCTTTAGGGCTTACATTTTCTAAATCCACATCATATTTATAAGATTCTTCTACAGCATCAAAAAATACATTACTTTTATTAAAATCACCACAATTTCTAGCAATCAAACCTGCATTTAATCCTGTATAAATGACATCATCATTTTTTTTAATTTTTTCTAAATTTTGATTGAAAAAATCATCACCACAATATTTTTGTGTTAAAGTATTTTCAAATGTTGTATTTTGTTTAACCTGATTAACACAAGCTGTTAAAAAAAGGCAAGCAATACCTGAAAAAATCAACCCAACTTTTATCTTCATTAAATTCCTTTCTTAAAGAAAATTAAAAATGAATATTATAGCGTAGTATATACTTAAAAACTAATGAAAAAATTTTAACCCTAGGAGAGAAAAACCTAGGGTTTGATTTAAATAAGCATAGGAGCTAATACAAAGCCTAATGCTACAGCAATTGCAATAGCTAAAACCCCTGGTATAAAGAATGAGTGATTAAATATAAATTTACCAATTCTAGTCGTTCCTGTATCATCCATTTGCACTGCACCTAACAAAGTCGGATAAGTTGGAAGTACAAAAAGTGCTGAAACTGCTGCAAAACAAGCTACAAGCATATAAGAATCATGCGGATTTGCTGCTGAAATTCCTAAAGCAGTGATAATTACAGGTACAATGGCCTTTGCGGTTGCTGCTTGAGAATATAAAAGCATACTTGCAAAGAAAAATGCAACTGCTAACATAGCAGGGGTTTGTTTAACCCAGTCGCCTGCTACTTCTTTGATAGAAGCTTCGTGTCCTGCAACAAAAGTATTTCCAAGCCATGCTACACCAAAAACACAAACACAAGCAGTCATACCGCTTTTAAATACACTAGTGTCAAGAATTTTACCTGGTTCAACTTTACAAAGCCAAGTGATCAAAGTTGCTGCAGTAAGTAAAAAGCTCATAATAGCTGCATCTCTTGAAACCACAACAGGATCAATCCATTTAATATTACTTGAAATTGCGGTTGCATAAAGTACAACTGCCAAAACAGTGATCAAGAAAATTACCACTGAAAGTTTAGCACCTGGTTTATCTTCGCCATGCAAAACAGCTCCTGCATCCTTTACAAGTCCTGCTTTTAATCGTTCTTGATAAACACTATCCTTACTCAAATCCATAGGAGTGATTAAACTCACTATAAAAGCTGCAAGCATACAAGCTACAAAAGTTGTGCTAATCCAAATTCCAATTAAAGTTGGATAATTCCATCCAAGTGGCTCTAAAACTCCGCTCATATAAACCACAGCTGCACTTACAGGAGAAGCAGTGATTCCAATTTGCGAAGAAACAACCATTAATGAAAGTGGAACACTAGGTTTTATGTTTTGAGATTTTGCAACATCAACTACAACAGGCATTAAAGAAAATACCGCATTTCCTGTTCCTGCTAAAATTGTAAGCAACCACCCACAAGCTGGAGCTAAATAATTTATAAATTTAGGACTTGATCTTAAAATTTTTTCTGTCACCCTTACCATGTAATCAAGTCCACCTGCTTGTTGCATAGCAGAAATTGCTGCAATAGCTGCGGCAATAATTAAAATAACATCCCAAGGAATATTACCAGGTTTCATACCTAAAACAAGCCCTAATATAACTACACCTAATCCTCCAGCATAACCTATAGCAATACCACCTAGGCGAATACCGATAAAAATCGCCCCAAGAAGGACGATTACTTGCAAAATTATCATTATATCCATATTAAATCCTAAGTGCTATTTTTTAGCTTCCATGTGAGGATTTAGCATATTTGATGGAGTTAAAATTTCATCAATTTGTTCTTTGCTTAAAAGCCCTCTTTCAAGCGCAATATCAGCCACTCTTTTTCCAGTGTTCATTGCCTCTTTGGCTATAGAAGCTGAATTTTCATAACCAATATAAGGATTTAAAGCTGTTACTATACCTACTGAATTATAGACAAAGTCTGAACAAATTTTTTCATTTGCGGTAATACCATCTATACATTTATCAGCTAAAGTATACATTGCTTTTTCTAGCATTACAACAGAATTAAATAAGCTATATGCTACAACTGGTTCAAAAACATTAAGTTGTAATTGTCCACCCTCACAAGCAAAAGTTACAGTTACGTCTGCTCCAATAACAAAATAACAAACTTGATTAACTACTTCAGGAATAACAGGATTTACCTTACCTGGCATGATAGAACTACCTGGTTGCATTTTTGGAAGATTAATCTCATTAAGACCACATTTTGGACCACTACTTAAAAGTCTTAAGTCATTACATACTTTAGAAAGTTTTGTTGCAACACGTTTTAAAACACCTGAAATTTGTACATAAGCTCCCGTATCTTGAGTCGCCTCGATTAAATCCTCAGCCACAGTATATTCAAAACCTGTCACTTCTCTTATTTTTCTTTCTACAACCTTCGGATAATCAGGATGAGAATTAATTCCTGTTCCAATAGCAGTTCCACCCAAATTGATCTCTAAAATCAATTTTCTAGCTTCTAATACTCTTTGTATATCTTCACCTATCATTACGGCAAAAGTTTTAAATTCACGACCTAAAGTCATAGGTACAGCATCTTGCAGTTGGGTTCTACCCATTTTAAGAACATCTTTAAATTCTTCAGCTTTTCTCTCATAAGCTTTTTTTAGATGTTCCATAGCTTTTGCCAAATCACTTAAATAATCATGCAAGGCAAGGTGTAAAGCTGTAGGATAAGCATCATTAGTACTTTGGCTTAAATTAACATGATCATTTGGATGAAGATATTGGTATTCACCTTTTTTATGACCCATAAGTTCAAGTCCTATGTTTGCTATAACTTCATTAGCATTCATATTTGTACTTGTTCCAGCACCTCCTTGGATCATATCTACTACAAATTGATCATAATACCCACCTTCTAAAATTTTATCACACGCTTTAATAATCGCATCTTGGATATTTTTATCCAAAAGACCTAATTCATGATTTGCCATAGCTGCAGCTTTTTTTACTCTAGCCAAAGCCCTAACAAAGCGAGGAAAATCTTTTAATCTATCATGAGAAATATCAAAATTTTCAACAGCTCTAAAAGTTTGCACTCCATAATAAACCTCATCAGAGATTTCCAATTCCCCAATAAAATCATGTTCTTTTCTTGTTCCCATTTTGAACCTTTCATAAAAGTATTTTAATTTTAAATCAAAAATTTTTGATTTAAATCATAAAATAATGATATCGCATTTTTAGTTAATAGTTGATTAATAAGTAAACTGCTTTCAAATACGATAAATTAAGTATTTTTATATCCTATTATGTCTTTATATTTAATTTTTATTAATATAAAAAATTTTATTTACTTCAAAAAAAATTAATATATTTTTGCAAGCTTTTTTGTTAGAATAAAATTTTTAATAATTTAAATAATTAGGGATAATATGGAAGAAATTACAATAAACATAGATAAGATTAAAATAAATGATGACTGGAAAGAATTTTTAAGAGACGAATTTCAAAAAAAATATTTTCTAGAAATCAAAAAACAATACCTAAATGCGATTAATCAAAATATAATTATTTATCCACCTGCGAATTTAATCTTTAATGCTTTTAATTTATGTCCTTTAAAAGAAATTAAAATTATTATCCTAGGACAAGATCCTTATCATCAACCAAATCAAGCAATGGGGCTTAGTTTTTCGGTTCCAAAAAATGTAAAAATCCCACCAAGTCTTAATAATATTTTTAAAGAATTGCAAAATGATTTAAACATCACTCCAGCAAAAAGCGGAGATTTAAGCTCTTGGGCAAAACAAGGAGTTTTGCTCTTAAATTCTATTCTTAGCGTTGAAGCAAATAAAGCAGCTAGCCATAGTTCGTGGGGTTGGCAAGAATTTAGTGATGCTATAATACATAAATTAAGTAATGAAAAATCAGGGCTTGTTTTTATGCTTTGGGGAAATTACGCAAAAAACAAGGAGATTTTGATTGATAATACTAAGCATTTGATTTTAAAAGCAGCTCACCCAAGCCCTTTAGCTAGAACAGGATTTTTAGGTTGTAAGCATTTTTCAAAGGCTAATGAATTTTTAAAAAAAGTTGGTAAAATTCCTATAGATTGGAAAATAGTTTAAAAAATTATTTTAAACTTTAATAAAAATATTAAAATATATTTATTTAAAAATAAATCATATTTCTATGAAATATATTGTAATAAAACGACTCAAAAATTAATTCTTAAGGAGAAAAATGAAAACCATTGGTATTATAGGCGGAATGAGTTTTGAAAGCACTATTACTTATTATAAAACAATAAATCAAGCTATAAATGATAAATTAAAATCTTTAAATTCTGCAAAAATTTTACTTTACAGTGTTAATTTTGAAGAAATAGAAAATTTACAAAGCCAAGATAAATGGCAAGAAGCTGCACAAATTTTGACTCAATGTGCTAAAAAATTAGAACTTGCAGGGGCTAATTTTATAATAATTGCAACTAATACTATGCATAAGGTTTTTGATGAAATTCAACAAAATATAAATATCCCTATTTTACATATTGCAAAAAGTTCTGCTAAGGCTTTAAAACAAGAAAACATACAAAAAATTGGTTTATTGGGTACTAAATACACAATGACGCAGGATTTTTATAAAAAAATGCTGATTGAAGAAAATATTAGCGTTATTACTCCTAGTGATGAAGATATAAAAATCGTTAATGATATTATTTTTAATGAGCTTTGCAAAGGTGAAATCAAGCAAGATTCTAAAGAAAAATATTTAAATATTATAAAAAAACTACAAGAAAAAGGGGCAAAAGGAGTGCTTTTAGCTTGCACTGAAATTGGTTTATTAATATCCAAAAATGATACAAATATCAAAATTTTTGACACAAGCCTTATTCACGCCCTTGATGCTGCTAATGAAGCTTTAAAAGATTTATGATTAAAAGATACCCAAAAATGGGCAAATTGCAATATTTTGAAAAGATTTATACTTATATCGGTTTAAATCTTATCTTGCTTTATAGTTTGCTATCTTTTTCTAATTGATTGATATTTAGCATTATAAATTTATAGCTCAGATAAATTACTAAAGGCCAAGCCAATAAAAACAAAGCATGTAACATTTTTTCTCCTTAATATGCGTGATCATCGTTTGCGATTTCTTCGCGTGTGATTTTTACTTTATCCATTGCATTCCAAACATAGATAATATAAGCTAAAACAAAAGGTACAAGTAAAGATACATAAGCCATGACGCTTAGAGTATAATAGCTTGAACTTGCATTTTTTAAAGTTAAAGAACTTTGTAAATCACTTAAAGATGGGTAAAAAGCACTTTGACCTAAACCAATGCTTGATAATAAAGCAAAAACTGTTAAAACCGTTCCAAGTCCTAGGGTAAAAATAGCTTTAGAGCAACCTTTTGTTCCTTGAACCATACCTAAAAGCACTAAAATCACACCAATAACAAGCAAAACAGCAAAAATCATTTGATTTAAGAAATTATATAAATATAAATTCGCACTCATGCTTACAACTCCATTTGTATCTACACTAAAACCATCTTTTAAGAAAATCCACGCTAAAAAACCTAAGAAAAAAGGTAAAAATAAAATACTATTGATCATGAGTTTTTTCATAGCTCTTATTTTGATATTCTCATCATTGATATTGTTCATAAAATACGCTGCGCCTAAAAGCCTTGCTAAAAATACTAAAGCTAAGCCTAAGAGATAATTAAAAGGATTAAGTAAAAGTTCTAAGCCGTGCAAAGGATTTTGCCAAGAAACAAAATTATGCTCATTTAAGATAAATTCAGAACCGCTAAAAAAACTACTTACTGCAACTCCGATTAAAAACACACCTAAATAACCATTAATTTTAAGAAAAATTTCATAGGTTTTAGAGCCATAAACATTATTTTCTTTTTTGCGATATTCATAAGCCACAGCCTGTAAAATAAAACAAAATAAAATACAAAGCCAAGCCCAATAAGCTCCGCCAAAACTTGTACTATAAAAAAGTGGAAAAGCTGCAAAAGCTGCTCCGCCAAAAAGTACGAGAGTTGTAAAACCAAGCTCCCATTTACGCCCTAAAGAATTAACTAGCATAGTTTTTTCAAGCTCATCCTTGCTAAGCTCATCGATTAAAGTCTGTCCACCTTGAACAAAAAACATAAAAACTAAAAGTCCACCAAGTAAACTTAAAATCAACCACCAATAAATTTGCAAACCTTCAAGTTCTAAACCAAAAAACATTATTTTTCTCCTTTGCCCATAAGTGGAGTATGTCCTGCATGTGCGTCAAAACCTTTTTTAATCTGAGTAAGCATGATTTTAACTTCTGCAATCAATAATGCTGTAAAAAGTACTGCAAAAATCCAAAATGAAATTTGAACATTGACTTTTCCAAGTTGTGTTGCTGCGATATGTACAGGAAGCAAGTCTTGAATTGCCCAAGGTTGTCTGCCTACTTCAGCAACAATCCAACCTGCTTCAGCGGCAATATAACCCAATGGAATGGATAACAAACACACCCAAAGTACTTTTCTAAATTTCTCAATATCATTTGCCATGGTAAGATAAAGCGTAACGATGAAAAGTAAAAAGAAAAAACTTCCTAAAGCAACCATGATATGAAAGCTATAAAAAGTTAAAGCCACAGGTGGAATAGTATCGCTTGGTTTTTCTAAATATCCATAACCAAAATCTTTAAAATGAGTTTCTAAAATGGATTTGTGATTTGCCATAGCTATTGTATCATTGTTTTCTTTAGCAAGTTTATAGTCTTTTAGAGTTTGTATAGCGATTTTTCCTCTATCGATACGATTTTGCATAGGTTCTATACCTTTGCTTTCATTTCCATAGATCAAATCTTCAATTCCTGGAACAAAAGAATTTGGATCACGGTTTCCTAATATAGAAAGAGCGTAAGGTATAGTAATGTCAAATAAAAACACACTTTCGTTATTATCTATGGTTTTTTTAGGATTTAAAATTCCAAAAGGTACAAGTCCTGCACGATGTTCACCTTGATAAACCCCTTCCATAGCTGCAAGTTTCATAGGTTGAGTTTGAGTTACACGGTAAGCGCTTTCATCTCCGCTGAAAAACAAAAAGATTGAACAAACCAAACCAAAACTAGCTCCTACAACTAAGCTTTTTTTAGCCTCGATAATATGGCGTCCTTTTAACATAAACCAAGCTGAAATTCCCATTACAAATAAAGCTGAAATTACATAACCACTGCCTATGGTATGTAAAAATTTTGAAATAGCTACAGGAGAAAGTGCTACTTCAAAAAAGCTTTGCATTTCATTTCTTGCTGTGTCAGGGTTAAAGCTCATTCCTACAGGATATTGCATCCAACCATTTGCCACTAAAATCCAAAAAGCAGAAAGATTACTTCCTATAGCCACACACCAAGTTGAAAGTAAGTGAAAACCCTTGCTTACTTTATCCCAGCCAAAAAACATAACTGCAAAAAAAGTAGCCTCTAAAAAAAATGCCATAATACCTTCAACCGCCAAAGGTGCACCAAAAATATCACCCACAAACCAGCTATAATTTGCCCAGTTTGTTCCAAATTCAAATTCCATTATAATGCCTGTAGCTACACCGATAGCAAAATTTATAGCAAATAATGAAAGCCAAAATTTGGTGATTTTTTTCCATCTTTCATTTTTAGTTTTTACATAGATGGTTTCCATGATAGCGATCATAAAAGACAAGCCTAAGGTTAAAGGCACAAACAAAAAATGATAAAGTGCAGTTAAAGCAAACTGCGCTCTTGACCAATCAACGCTACTAAGTTCGTTCATTTATTTTCCTTCGAGTGTAAGATTTTTGAGTACAAAAGTGCTTTTTTCTTTGTCGCTTTTAAAAATAGAATTAAAATTTACATCAAAAACAAAAAGTTTTAAAATCACAAACATAACAAAAAGTTTGATAAAAATAATTTTCCAAAGGGTCTTTCCAAGAGTTAAATTTTTAAAACCTTCTTTGTAAAAATTAAAAATTTGAGAGATGCTAAAATATAAGTGTTTAAGATACATATAAATTCTACCTTTAAAAACAACAAAATAAAACATTTTTAAAAAGCGGAAAATTATAATGAAATTTATGTTATTATTTTCTTAAAAATTTAAATACATATCAAGGTTTTTAATGCAAAAAATTATAGTTTTTATTTTATGTTGTTTTATGACTTTTTTTCTTTATGCATGTTCTTCTAAATTTGAAAATGTAAATCCTTTGGGGCGTTCATTTGGAGAATTTGAAGATACTGATCCTTTAAAACTAGGACTTGAACCTACTTTTCCTACCAATCAAGAAATTCCAAGTTTAATTAGCGGTGCTGATTTAGTACCTATTACTCCTATTACCCCACCTTTAACTAGAACAAGCAATAGTGCCAACAATAATGCAGCAAATGGGATCAATCCTCGCTTTAAAGACGAAGCTTTTAATGATGTTTTAATTTTTGAAAATCGCCCTGCGGTTTCTGATTTTTTAACCATTTTAGGCCCTAGCGGAGCAGCTTTAACGGTTTGGGCTTTAGCACAAGGAAATTGGATTTGGGGCTATACTTTAATCGATAGCAAAGGATTTGGCGATGCTAGAGTTTGGCAACTTTTGCTTTATCCTAATGATTTTGCAATGATTAAAAATGCCAAAACCAATACTTGTCTTAATGCTTATGGTAATGGAATTGTCCATTATCCTTGTGATGCAAGCAATCACGCACAAATGTGGAAACTTATCCCTATGAGCAATACAGCGGTTCAAATTAAAAATTTAGGAAATGGAAAATGCATACAAGCACCTATTACAAATCTTTATGGTGATTTTCACAAGGTTTTTAAAATTTTTACCGTAGAGTGTGCAAAAAAAGATAATTTTGATCAACAATGGTTTTTAACTACTCCGCCTTTTACCGCAAAACCTTTATATCGCCAAGGAGAGGTACGATGAAAAAAAATTATATGTTTATTTTTATCTTTTAACCTTGCTTTTGCAAATTTAGAAAATTTTAATGTTGGCACTTGGAATTTGCAAGGCTCATCCGCAGCCACAGAAAGCAAATGGAGTGTTAGTGTAAGACAACTTGTAAGTGGAGCAAACCCCTTAGATATCTTAATGATACAAGAAGCAGGAACTTTACCAAGAACAGCCACTCCAACAGGACGCCATGTGCAACAAGGTGGAACACCTATTGATGAATATGAGTGGAATTTAGGAACTCTTTCAAGGCCTGATAGGGTTTTTATTTATTATTCTCGCGTTGATGTAGGAGCTAATCGTGTAAATTTAGCTATAGTTTCAAGAATGCAAGCTGAAGAAGTGATTGTTTTACCTCCACCTACTACAGTTTCAAGACCCATTATAGGAATTCGCAATGGAAATGATGCTTTTTTCAATATCCATGCTTTAGCTAATGGAGGAACAGATGTAGGAGCAATTATCACAGCTGTAGATGCACATTTTGCAAATATGCCTCAAGTTAACTGGATGATAGCAGGGGATTTTAACCGTGATCCTTCTACTATAACAAGTACAGTGGATAGAGAATTAGCAAATAGAATTAGAGTGGTTTTTCCAACTAGCGCAACTCAAGCAAGCGGAGGGACTCTTGATTATGCAATTACAGGAAATTCAAATAGACAACAAACCTATACTCCACCGCTTTTAGCTGCGATTTTAATGCTTGCAAGTTTAAGATCTCATATAGTTTCAGATCATTTTCCAGTAAATTTTAGAAAATTTTAGGACATTTAATATGAAAAAAATTATTACTTTGTTTTTTATGTTTATAACTTTAGCCTTTGCAACTCCTACTGGAGATTTGAAAGATTTTACCGAAATGGTTTCTATAAGAAGCTTAGAAACGGGAATTTTTTTAAGCGCCTTTAGGGATACCTCAAAAGATCCTATTGATCAAAATTGGAATATTAAAGAAATTGTTTTAAGCGATGAGTTAAAACAAAAAGATAAATTAGCTGATGAACTTCCTTTTGGTTATGTGCAATTTACAAATCCAAAAGAAAGCGATCTTTGTTTAGCCATCTTAGAAGATGGAACCTTTGGAGCAAAATCTTGTCAAGATGATCTAAAAGATGGTAAATTAGAAACTGTATTTTCTATAATGCCAACAACAACTTCAGCTGTGCAAATTCGTTCTTTAGTTTTGGAATCTGATGAATGTATAGTAACTTTTTTTAATCCAAATATTCCTATACAAAAACGCTTTGGAATAGCCCCTTGCACCCTAGATCCTATTTTTTTTGCTGAAGTAAATGAACTAATGATTATAACCCCACCTTTAACAGCTGCTACCCCTTTAGAATAAGATTTTTATCTTGTTCTATTTTTATATTTATTTAATATTTATGATATTACTAAAATACACAAAATAATTAATAATAATACAATGTAATTTACCTTGCTCTATAATTTTTTTATTTTAATGTAATTTTTTGTTACAATAAATTTATACATAATAATTATCAAGGAGGAAAAATTGGAACAAATTTTAACATGGCAACAAATTTATGACCCTTTTTCAAATATTTGGCTAAGTGCTTTAGTGGCATTTTTACCTATACTATGTTTTTTAGTTTGTTTGGTTGTTTTAAAACTTAAAGGCTATCAAGCAGGTTTTTTAACTGTTATACTTGCTACTTTAGTAGCTTTATTTGCCTATAAAATGCCTTGGAATTTAGTGGGTGCAAGTTTTATTCAAGGCTTTACAAATGGTATGTGGCCTATAGCTTGGATTATCATCGCGGCAATCTTTCTTTACAAACTTTCTATCAAGTCAGGTTCTTTTGAAATCATTAAAAAAAGCGTGATGAGCATTACTCCAGATCATAGAATTCAAGTGATTTTAATAGGTTTTTGTTTTGGTTCATTTTTAGAGGGTGCTATAGGTTTTGGTGGCCCTGTGGCTATAACCGCTGCACTTTTAGTAGGACTTGGCTTGCGTCCTTTACAAGCTGCAGGGCTTTGTCTTATCGCAAATACCGCTCCTGTTGCTTTTGGTGCGGTGGGAATTCCTATTATTGCTATGGCAAATCTTGTCGGCATAGAACAGCATTCAGTTTCTGCCATGGTAGGTAGAATGCTAGTTCCTTTAAGCCTTACTATACCTTTTTTCATAGTTTTTTTAATGGATGGATTTAAAGGTATTAAAGAAACTTTTCCAGCTATTTTAGTTGCGGCGCTAAGTTTTACAACTACTCAATTTTTAAGCTCAAATCACCTAGGAGCGGAATTACCTGATATTATTTCAGCTGTGGTTTCTTTAGCAGTTACGACTGTATTTTTGAAATTTTGGAAACCAAAAAATATTTTTAGATTTGACAATGAAAGCAATTTCACTCAAGATAACACCTTAAGTTTTAATCAAATTTTAAAAGCTTGGTCACCTTTTATTTTACTCATTGTTTGTATTATCATTTGGACACAACCTTGGTTTAAAGCTCTCTTTGATAAGGACGGAATTTTAAGCTATACAAGTATTACTTTACAATTTAGCAATATCACAACTGGAATTTTAAGCCCTTCTATCACAGGCATAGGAGAAGCTAAGCCTTTATCTTTGGCCTTGGGTGTAGATTTAATCAATGGAAAAACCGTAGCTCAAGCAGGAACAGCGATTTTACTTGCCGCTTTTTTAACTATAGCTATTTTAAAAATCAAAGCCGAAGATGCTGCAGAATGCTTTTGGGTTACCTTAAAAGAAATGGCTATACCTTGTATCACCATAGGTTTGGTTGTGGCCTTTGCTTTTATCTCTAAAAATAGTGGTATGAGCACTACTTTAGGACTTGCTTTTGCACACACAGGTGATGCTTTTTCTTTCTTTTCACCAATCATTGGCTGGATAGGGGTATTTTTAACAGGCTCTGATACAAGTGCTAATTTACTTTTTGGAACCTTGCAACAAGTAAGCGCTCAAAAACTAGGTATTAGCGAAGCTTTATTTTTAGCAGCTAATTCAGTAGGTGGGGTTGTTGGGAAGATGATCAGTCCACAAAGCATTGCTATAGCTTGTGCAGCGGTTGGACTTGTGGGAAAAGAATCTGATCTTTTCAAATTCACATTAAAATATTCTGTAGCTTTTATTATTTTAATAGGAATTTGGACTTGCATTATAGCTTTTTTCTTACAAGGAATCATCCCTGAAGTTATAGTGAAATAATTAAAAAAATTTAAGTTTTATTTCAACAAATATTCGTTTTTAGAATATTTGTTAGAAATTTTACTTTGCTTTTATTTTTACAGGATTAGAACATTTATCCTAAATTATCCTAAAAGGAGAAAAATGATGAAAAAAGTGTATTTTTACGCCACATGCTTAGGAAGTACTGCTATGCAACAAAGCGTTTTAAATGCGATAAAACTTTTAAGGCGTGAGGGTATTGAAGTGATTTTCAAAAAAAATCAAACCTGTTGCGCCCAACCTTCTTTTAACTCAGGTTATTTCGATGAAAGTCGTGAGATCGCTTTATATAATGTAGATTTATTTGATAAAGATTATCCCATCGTTGTACCCAGTGGTTCTTGTGCGGGTATGATGAGTCATGACTATAAAGAGCTTTTTAAAAACAGGCCTGAATTTTCCAAAATAAAAACTTTTAGCTCTAGAGTGATAGAACTTTCACAATACCTTGATGAAGTTTTAAAAGTAGATTATGAAGATAAAGGTGTACCTATAAAAGTAACTTGGCATTCTAATTGCCATGCTTTAAGAGTGCAAAAAAGCATACAAGCGAGTAAAAATCTTATCAAAAAACTAAAAAACGTAGAATTAGTAGAACTTCAATACGAAGAAGAATGCTGTGGTTTTGGAGGAACCTTTTCAGTAAAAGAGCCTGAAATTTCAAATGCTATGGTAAGAAGCAAAATCAAAGATATACAAAATAGCGGTGCAAAATATCTCATCAGTGGTGATGGAGGTTGTCTTTTAAATATAGATGGCACAATGAAAAGAATGGGTTTGGATATAAAAGGCATACATTTATATGACTTTTTACTTAAACGCTTAGAAGGAGGGAGACTATGAGTCAAAAAATTCCTCACGAACAAATCGTTCAAATTAAACTCAATGACAAACAAATGCAAGAAAATTTAATGACTGCCATGCATACTTTGCAAAAAAATAGACTCAATGTTATTGATGCTAGATTTAAAGACTGGCAGGGCTTAAGAGCTAAAGCTAAGCAAGCTAAAAATAATGCCTTAATGAGCTTAGAAGAAAGACTTTTAGAATTTGAAAAAAATGCTACAAAAAATGGCATTAAGGTGCATTGGGCAAGTAGTGATGAAGATGCCTGTGAAATCGTCTATGAAATCATGAAAGAAAAAAATATCACCAAGCTTTTAAAAGGCAAGTCTATGGCAAGTGAAGAAATAGGCCTAAATCACTACCTAGAAAAAAAAGGTTTAAAAGCTATAGAAACCGATCTTGGAGAGCTTATTTTACAGCTTAATGAAGAACCCCCTTTACACATAGTTGTACCTGCCATACATAGAAACCGCCATGAAATCGGAGAAATTTTCAAAGAAAAATTAGGAGCAAATTTAGAAAACGATGAACCCGAAAGTTTAAATGCGGTGGCTAGAGAACATTTAAGAAAAGATTTTGAAGGCTTAAAACTTGGACTTAGTGGGGTCAATTTTGCCATGTCAAGAGAAGGAGCTTTTTGGCTTATAGAAAATGAAGGAAATGGTAGAATGTGCACTACAGCACCTGATATTCATATCGCACTTTGTGGTATAGAAAAAATCATGGAAAGCTTTGAAGATGCGGCTACTATGGTTTCTTTACTTACTCCTTCAGCCACAGGACAATTTATACCAACTTATAACAATATCATTACAGGTCCTAGAAAAAATGGAGATTTAGATGGTCCTAAAGAAGTACATGTGATTTTATTTGATCACAATCGCTCTAAAATGTTAGCTCATGAGGATTATTATGAGGCTTTGCGTTGTATTCGATGCGGGGCTTGTATGAATTTTTGCCCTGTTTATGATCAAATCGGCGGACATGCTTATCAAACCACTTATCCAGGACCTATAGGAGAAGTAATCAGTCCTAATATTTTTGGTATAGATCATACAGGAGATATTTTGAATTTCTGTTCACTTTGTGGGCGTTGTTCTGAAGTTTGTCCAGTCCAAATTCCTTTGGCTGATCTTATTCGCAAATTAAGATGTGATAAAATAGGACAAGGTAAAAATCCACCTTTAGGAGCAAATAATGTTCATCACAATGCCCTAGAAGCCTTTGCTTTTAAACAATTTAAAAATATCGCAACCAATGGCGATAAATGGCGTTTTTCACTTTCAAAAGCACATTATTTCAACTGGACGGTACAAAATTTCGCAAGCATTTTGCCTGTGATTAAAAAATGGTACGCTTTTAAAGAATTACCTCAAATTAAAATGGATCTTTATAAAGAAGTGCAAAAACTAGAAGGAGTAAGCTATGAGTAAAATCGATGAAATTTCAAGCAAAAGCAAAGCAAATATTTTAGAACATCTTAAAAAAGCTTACAAAGAAACAACTTTCACACGCATTGAAAGTATAGATCCTGTAGAACATATCCAGACAACCCAAGATATGCTTACAGAAATGAAGCAAAAAATGAGCGATAACAAATACATCGTTGAAAATGCTACAAAAGATACCTTAGAAGAAAAAATCAATGAAATTGTCGCAAAATATAGCTTTAAAAGTATGATTTATGGAGCGGATTTAAATTTAAATTTAGAACAAATCAAAGCAGAAAAAAAGATTTGCTTTGATAAAGAAATCGAAAATTTAAGATCTGAAGTTTTTCATAGTGATTTTTCCATCATTCACGCAAGAGCAGGGGTAAGCTCTCACGGAGTTGCACTTATACCTTCAAGTAAAACCCAACCTAGAATGCTAAGCCTTGCACCTAAACTTTGCATAGTATTGCTTAAAAAAGAAAATGTTGTTAAAAGTCTTAGCGAAGCTTTAAATTTAGTAAAAAAAGAAAATGAAATTTTACCTACTAATATCTTATTTATAGCAGGGCCTTCAAGAACAGCAGATATAGAACTTATCACTGTTTTTGGTGTTCATGGGCCACAAATTGCACATATTATTATTTACTGATTCTATACTAGAATCAGTAAGTCTTAATTTTTAATATTAATTATATATATTTTTTATATTATACAAATATAAATAAAATAAATAATTTCTAATTAATAATATTTTAATAAAATATTATGTAATATTTCACTCAAATATATTAAATTAATTTTAAATATAAAAATTAAAGAAGGTGCTTTTAGATAAATTAATTCCAACTTGGAATGAAAAATACAGTATTCATGACACAATGATTGACATTCAACACCAAAAACTTTGTGAACTTGCAAGCAAGGTTGAAAGTGCTGTTTATAAATTTGTAAAACGAGAAGAACTCAAAGAAATTTTAACAGAACTTTTTAACTATATGAAAGAACATTTTAGTAATGAAGAAGATTATATGCAAGAAATTCATTATCCTTATTTAAATGAACACAAAATCATGCATAAAATATCATTCGTGATATGTCTTATCTTATACAAAACATAAAAACCACTAATGATTTAAAAGAGAAGCTTTACACAGTTTCTAAAAAATGGCTTTTAGAACATATACTCTATAAAGATGTGAAAGTTGAACAATACAGAAGATCTTCTTTAACTTCTGAAGATGATGGGGAAGTAAGCTTTGAAGAAGTCAAAGAAGAAAAAGATGATGAAAATACAGTTTATCTTTATACATGCGAATGCGTAGAACAAATGCATGATGTACCATTTGGAATTCATCAAAAAATTCAACTTAAGGGCGTAAAATTTAAATGTAAAAAATGCAAAGAAGCCATACAGTTTTATAAAAAATATTCAGAAAATTTCTAATTAACTATTTATGCGTTAAAATAATAAATAAAGTATAAGTTAGACAAAGAAGGAAATTTAAGGATAAAAAAATAAAATATTTTATTTTGGATAAATTTGACTATTCCTATCCTATACTAACCAAAGATACAAAATGCTCATTTTGTGAAAATTTTTTCTCGATAGAATATAGCTCAAACTTAAAAACAATAGAAAAAGAATGTCCATTTTACAATAATAAAATGGACATTAAGCTTAAAGACTAAGCCTTAGTTTTACTTACAATATTAATAATATTTGAAGCTACTTCATCAGCAAGTTCTAAATGAGAAGTAAAACCTACACAAGAACAATTAATCTCGCCTAAAACATATTTATCATTGCCCTTTTCATCAGTATCTAAAATAAAATCAGCCGTCCAAATCAATGGTAAGTCGTAATTGCCTAATTTTTCCCTTACCTTAGGAAGCTCGCCTAAAAACATATCCACCAAAGTTTTCCAATCTTCTGGCTTATCATAGCGATATTTTGCCCCACTAAAAAGCGTAGCAGAAAAAGCATCAGCATCTTCGGCTGGTTTTTTATGCACTACATTTACAGGGGTGTTATAAAGCATTAAAAGTCTGATTTCACCTTCTTTAATGCGCGGTAAAAAAGTCATATCCACAAGCATACCATTATCACCTATGATATATTGCTCGCAAAAATCCATAAATTCCCCAAGCTCTCTATGTTCTACATGATTATCCTTAGCTTCTGTACATTTGATTTTTGTGTTTAAAGGCAAACTATCTCCACTAACATTACCCTCTACACTCACACGCCAAATTCCCTCTCCTGTAGAGCCACGATTTTGTTTTAAAACCCTTTCACCTTTAGCCAAACTTTTTGGAAAATTTTCTTTAAAAGTCTTAATATCATAGTAAGCATAAGTATCGCTTGGAACAAGATCAGTATCTGCTAATTTTGTAAGTGCATCTTTAGCACCATAACCTATCATAGCATCAGGATGAGGCATACCTACAAGCTTATCGGCACAAAGTTTTCTTAACATATCAAAATACTCATTTTCTTCTTTAAGATTGCCAGGATTGATGCGAGAAACATAACCATCAAAATTTTCTTTCACATATTTGTAAATTTCATCTTTTTTACCCACTTCAAAAAAAATCACCTCAGCATTCCAACCCTTAGCTTTTAAGGCATTTACCATAGGCATGGTATCTTTTCTATAGCCATCTTCACCTTTATCACTCCCACCTTTAACTTCGAAAAAAACAATATTTTTTTTCATTATTTTACTCCTTATCTAAGATATAAATAATTATTGCATAAAAATATTACAAAAATTAAATAAAAATATTTATATATTTTATCTAGCGTTTATAAAACTGCTATTAGTTTTATAAGCGATTTCGATTAAGCTTTTACTTATCAAGCTTGATGTTTGTCCTTCTAGGCGGTTAAGAAATTTATCAATCTTATCTTCTTCTTTCCAAACAGGATTTGAAACATTAGCAAGTTTTTCAAGCTCCTTTTTAGCATTTTCATAATTACTAAGCTCATCTATAAGACCAAGCTCCTTAGCCTTGGCAGCTAAAAACACTCTTGCATTTGCCCATTGATCTTTTTTGTTAAGATCTAATGCTCTTTCCTTGGCAACAAAACCTGTAAAAAGATCATAACTTTGATCAATTAAACCCTGTAAAAAATTTCTTTCATTCTCATTCCAAGCTCTTGCAAAAGTTCCAGCACTTTTAAATTCACCCGCTTGAATAGTTTGTTCTTTAATACCGAGTTTATTAGCCAATCCGCTTAAATCAGCTCCTTGCATAATCACACCGATAGAGCCTATAAAACTTGCCGGATTGGCTAAAATTTTATTTGCTCCAACTCCTGCTAAATAACTTCCACTTGCCATAGTTCCGCTTGCATAAACAAGCACAGGCTTTTTAATTTTTAAATCCTTTATAGCTAGAGCTAGTTCCATGCTAGGAGCAAAAGCTCCACCAGGAGAGTCTATAACAAAAAGCACTCCTTTGATATTGCTATCATTTTTAGCATTGATAATTTTTTCCAAAACCGCAGAGCTGTCAAAAATTTCACCCTTTAAATCAATGCGTTCTAAATTTGCAAGATTAGAGCTTGAATTTGCACTAGGTATTAAAATCCATATAACAATCAACAATAAAACAAAGGTTTTAAAATAAGTATTGATAAATTTTATACCGCATCCTAAAGCCTTAAAAAATGATTTTAAAATTTGCATTCTTTTCCTTTTATAAATAATTTATCCACTTCCTTAGCATTTAAAATAAACTGCAAAGGAGCTTGCTTTTTATCACATTCTCCTAGCTCAAATACGTTAAAATCAGCAATTTTACCTTTTTTAAGCTCTCCTAAATTTAAATTTAAAGCCCTTGCAGGATAAAGTGTTACCATTTGCAAAAGCTTAGAGGCTAACTCTAATAAATCAAAATTCTTATGTATAAGCAAATTCGCGCGCATTTCATCAAGTAAAGACAATGAAATATTTGAGCTAAGTCCATCGGTTCCTAAATGGATATTTAATCCACTTTTTAAAGCCGTTTTTAAATCTAAGCTTTTTTGACTTAAAAGGCGATTTGAAAATGCACAATGTGTAATAGAATGTAAATTTTTATCTAACCATTCATATTCTTTTAGATAAACACAATGCGTAAAAAGAGTCCTTACTCCTTTAAAAAGTTTAACAAAATCCTTTGGTGTATAAAGAGGCTTAGGATGAAGTGTGAAATTTTCAAGCCATTTTTTAAAACCCCCTTTAGACTCTCTAAGCCAGATATTTTCAGCCTTACTTTCTAAAAAATGCGTACTAGCTAGTAAATTTTGCTTTTTAGCTAAATCAAGAGCAAAATGAGCCAAACTAGGATGAGTTGAATAAGGAGAATGAATCGAAATTGCCGGGATAAAAAAATCATTTTTAAATTTCAAAGAATTTTCAAATCTTTTTAAAAATTCTTGTTTTTTATCTTCAACTTGATTTTCATTTGTACCCAAAATTTCATTAAAAAATACTATACGCATACCCTTGTGACTAGCCTTTAAGCAAGGATCTAAATCACTCCCAAAACTTGAAATTTCACCTATAGTGCCTATACCACTTTTTTGCATTTTTTTAATGCTTTGAAGTATTAATTCTTCTTTGGCCTGTGCATTTAATATGGAACGAGAATTTATAACACTTTTAAGCCAAATTAAAAATTCTCCAAAATGTAAAGTTGTTGAATTTGCACTAAATTCTAAATGTGTGTGAGGATTTATAAAAGCAGGTAAAATAACCGAATTTTTAGGTGTTTTGATGATTTTAGCCTTAGGATATTTTTTTTTTAAATTATCCAATTCACCCAATTCTAAAATTTTATCTTCAAAAACAAAGGCTTGATTTTCTAGTATTGTAAAATCTTCATCGCATAAAAAAAGATATCTTGCAGCAACTATAAACACGATTTTCCTTTCAAAAATTACATTGTAGCAAAAATTTATTTTTAAAATGTTATAATAAAAGGTTAAAAATAAATTTTTAAGGTTAAATCCATGAAAATAATGATTATCCAAGGCCCAAATGTTAATATGCTTGGCGTAAGAGAAGTGGGAATTTATGGTGCTATGAAAATGGAAGAAATTCATGAGCAAATGAAACTTGCAGCATCGCAAAACAATGTAGAACTTGACTTTTTCCAAAGTAATTTTGAAGGTGAAATCGTAGATAAAATTCAAGAATGCCTTGGAACAGTTGATGGAATTATTATCAATGCAGCAGGCTATACTCATACTTCAGTAGCTATTCGCGATGCTATTGCAGCAGTAGCTTTGCCTACAATTGAAGTACATATTAGCAATGTTTATCGCAGAGAAGAATTTCGTCAAAAAAGTCTTATAGCGCCTGTATGTTCTGGAACTATTGTTGGTTTTGGTCCTTTTGGCTATCACTTGGCTTTAATGGGTATAATTCAAATTTGCGAACAAATAAAAAATTTGCGCGCAATGCAACAAGCACAACAAACGAATAAATAATAATGCTAAAAATTCAAGGAGTAAAACACTTTGAAAAAAGTCGTTTTTTTCCTTTTTTTAGTCAAAATATACGATCTTTTAAATATTTAGCTCTTATAGGCTTAGGAAGCAATATAGAACCCGAAAAAAAAAGATTTGATATGCTTTTTCGAGTAATGATGGATGATAAAAGATTTAAAATTTTATCCACATCTCCTATGTTGATAAATGAAGCCTTTGGTTTTAAAGAGCAAAAAGATTTTACCAATGCTGTTATGTTGATACAAACTAATTTGCATGCACGAGCACTTTTGAAAGTTTTACTTTACTATGAAGTAAAATTTAAACGCAAGAGAACTTTCAAAAACGCTCCTAGAACGCTTGATTTAGATCTTTTATACTTTTCACAAAAAGTCAAGCGTGATAAGTGGTGTGAGGTGCCTCATAAAGGGGCTAAAGAAAGAGTGAGTGTAATTTTGCCTTTAGGCATGATATAAGGAATATAAATGGGACAACTTATACATACTTTTACCGTTGAAGATACAGAACAAATTATACCCAAAGTAAAAGAAGATTACGGAGATAAAGCTTTAATTATAACAAATAAACAAATTCGTCCTAAAACCTTAAATCGCAGTGCGCTTTATGAGGTTATGGTAGCCATAGAAGAAAGCGACTATGAAGAACACTTAAAAAAACAAGGAAAATCTTTACCTGCAAAAAAAAGCTCGCCAAAACCATCCTCTACCTCTCTTGCAGAAGAAAAAATTAGATCTCAAATCCCTCAAGAAGATGAAGATGTAGTCTTGGATTTCTCAAACACTCGCTTAAATACAAATTTAAACACTGTAAAAAACAATGACTTAGCTAAAAAAACCTATCAAGATTTTCCACAAAACAAAATCAACCCTCATCAAAATAAGACTCTAGGCTTTGATGATTTCAAAGAAAAACTAAGTGAAGTTAGCAATGAAATTTCTAAAGTCACAAACACACCTTTAGAAAATTACACCCCTAATCCAAATTATAATAAAAAAATAGAAAATTTTGAAAAGCAATTTGAAAAACAAATCAACAAGCTTAATGATAAAATAGATCTTCTTGCAGATATGATGTGGGACGATAAAGCTGAAGCTAGAAAAAATCTTATGATACCTCCTGAATTTGCAAGTATTTATAAACAAGCCAAAGAAAGTGGAATGCTTGAAAATCATCTAGAAGCGATTATGAAAGCAACTATAGAAAATATGCCAGCTGCTATGAAAACCAACAAAGATGCGGTTCAAAGATATTTTCACTCACTTTTAAGAAATATCTTGCCTTGTCGTGTTGAAAGCGATATAAAAAAACAAAAAATCATGATGCTAGTAGGCCCAACAGGAGTCGGAAAAACAACAACCTTAGCTAAGTTAGCTTTTCGCTATGCTTATGGAGATAAGCGTTATAAAACAGGTATTATTACGCTTGATACTTATAGAATCGGTGCAGTTGAGCAACTTTTTCAGTATGCAAAAATGATGAAACTTCCTATTATTGATAGCATAGAACCAAAGGATTTAGATGAAGCGATAAAAAGCTTAAATAATTGCGAAGTAATTTTAGTTGATACTATAGGAAATTCACAATACGATCAAAGCAAACTTGCTAAAACTAAAGAATTTTTAATGCACTCAAATGCAGAAATTGATGTAAATTTAGTGGTTTCTGCAAACACCAAACATGAAGATTTAATGGAAATTTATAAAAATTTTTCATTCTTAAATATTGATACTTTGATTATTACTAAATTTGATGAAACAAAGGTTTTTGGAAATATCTTCTCTCTTGTTTATGAAACAAATATTCCTCTAAGCTTTTTCTCTATAGGACAAGAAGTGCCAGATGATTTAGAAGTAGCCAATAGTGATTTTCTAGTTCATTGTATTTTAGAAGGGTTTAACAAAGGAAAAAATAATGAATAACCAAGCAAATAAACTTCGCAATCTCATGAGTCAAAATGGAACCAAAAAATCCCAAAACACTCATTTTATAGCTATTACAAGTGGAAAAGGTGGCGTTGGAAAAAGTACGATTAGCGCGAATCTAGCCAATGTTTTAGCAAATAATGGCTATAAAGTTGGGCTTTTTGATGCTGATATTGGCTTGGCAAATTTGGATGTCATTTTAAATGTACGCATACAAAAAAATCTCTTGCATGTTTTACGCGGAGAATGCTCCTTGGAAGACATTTTAATAGAAGTTAAGCCAAATTTATGGCTCATCCCAGGCGAAAGTGGAGATGAGATTTTAAAATATAATGATAAAAATATTTACGAGAGATTTTTAAATCAAGCAAGTATTTTAGATGAACTTGATTTTCTTATTATCGACACAGGCGCGGGTATTGGTGGAAATATTTTAAATTTTTTAGAAATGGCTGATGAAGTTATAGTAGTAACTGTTCCTGATCCTGCAGCAATCACTGATGCGTATGCAACCATAAAAACAACTTCTAAGACAAAAGAAAATTTACTAATGCTCTTTAATGTTGTAAAAAATGAAAATGAAGCTTTAAAAGTTTTTGAAAATATTAAAAAAGTTGCAGATGCAAACATTAAAAATCCTTTAAATTTAGAATTCTTAGGTCATTTAAGCGCTTCTAAAGATGTAAGTGGTAGTATTAAAAAAAGAACTTTATTTAGCGATGAAAACACAGCCTCAAGTGATGAGATTAAAGCCCTAGCTTCCAAGCTTTTATATAGATTGGAACGGAAAGTGCTTGATAATGTTTCAAATCGTAGTTTTTCAAGTTTTTTTAGAAAAATTATTGAAAGATTTTAGCAATAAAGAGAAGAGATTATGAGGCCAGAAAATTACGTAGCATTTTTCACTGTTTGTGGATTTTTTATAGGACTTGCATTTAGCATTATTAGTATAGATGAAGCCTTTGATATACTGATTTTTACTTGTTTTATTACTTTTATGTTTTATGTTTTTGTTCATATTGCTATTATGAATTTTATAGATGTAAAGAAAATTAGTGGCAGAATCTTTAATAAACACGATTATGAAAAAACTAGCAATAATATTATCAACGATTTAGTTATTCGTGAAAAGAAAATGGATATAATTTTAGAAAAGCTCAATGAAGAAAGAGAAGAGCTAAAGAAAAATGAATTCAAAGAAAGACGAAGAAATGCTAAAAGAGCCGCCTAAAGCTTATGCACAAATGCTAAAGAAAGAGCAAGATGAGCTTGTGCTTTCTTACATGCCAGCTCTGCGTGCTATGGCTTTTAGACTAAAAGAACGCTTGCCTTCAAGTATAGATGTTAATGATCTTATTAGCATAGGCGTTGAAGAAATGATAAAGCTTTCACGCCGTTACGATAAAGAACAAAATGATAACTTCTGGGGTTTTGCAAGAAAAAGAGTTAACGGCTCTATGCTTGATTATCTTAGAAGTCTTGATGTAATGAGTCGAAATAATCGTAAAATTATTAAAGATATTGATGCAATCATGGATGAATATTTTTTAGAACATGAATGCGAACCTGATGATGAGTATCTAGCCAAAAAACTTGATTTAGATGTAGAAAAAATCAAAGAAGTAAGAACAGCTCATGCTATTAGCTATACCCTGCCCATTGATGAGCAAATCGAACTTTATAATGAAGACAATACTTTAGAAAAAATTGAAAAAGAAGAACTTTTAGAAAAAATTCACGAAGTGCTAGATGATCTTAAAGAGCGCGATCAGTTAATTATTCAGCTTTATTATTATGAAGAATTAAGCCTAAAAGAAATCAGTGAAATTTTACAAATCAGTGAAAGCAGAATTTCACAAATTCACAAAAAACTTCTTAAAAAACTTAGAGAAAGGCTAGTGTAATGGCTGAGATACTCTCCCAAGAAGAAATTGATGCTCTACTTGAAGTTGTCGATGATAACACCGACACACCCATAGCCTCAAATTCAAAAGATGAAAAAGATGAAAGAAATATCGTTGTATATGATTTTAAGCGTCCCAACAGAGTTTCAAAAGAACAACTTAGGACGATTAAAGGCATACATGATAAATTAGCAAGAAATTTAGCCTCTCAAATTTCATCGATGATGAGAAGTATTGTTGAAACTAAACTTCATTCAGTCGATCAGATGACTTATGGAGAGTTTTTAATGTCTTTGCCAAGCCCAACAAGTTTTAATGTTTTTTCTATCAAACCTTTAGATGGAAACTGTGTTTTAGAAATCAATCCAAGCATAGCTTTTCCTATGATAGACAGGCTTTTAGGTGGTCAAGGCGATAGCTATGAAGCTTCGCGTGAGCTTACGGATATTGAGCTTAATTTACTTGATTCTATTTTGCGTATCATTATGCAAAGACTTAAAGAAAGCTGGGCTACCGTAACTGAAATTTATCCTAGTATAGAAGCTAAAGAATCAAGTCCAAATGTTGTGCAAATCGTATCTCAAAATGAGATTGTTATCATGGTAGTAATGGAAATCATCATAGGAAATTCAAGCGGAATGGTAAATATCTGCTATCCTGTAGTACATTTAGAAAGTATATTAAGCCGTTTAGCAAACCGTGATATTATGATGGGTGAAACCTCAGCCAAAAAATCACGTAACAAAGAGCTTAAAACTTTAATCGGTCGTGCTGAAGTGGTATATGAGGCAATTTTAGGAAAAACCTTAATTAATGTTCATGAATTTTTAGAACTTAAACAAGGCGATATTTTAAGGCTTGATAGAGAAGCAGACGATAAAGCTATAGTAAGTATCGATAAAAAAGATGTTTTCTTAGCACAAATTGGATTGCATCGTTTTAGAAAATCTATTAAAATTTTAGAACTTATACGCACAGATAAAGATGAAATCAAAGAAATTTTGGAAAAATACGAAGAAGAGCGTAAAGCTAAAGCCAGTGTTTATGATGAGCCTGAAGAGGAGGATGAAGAAATATGATCAATGATTTTTTAAAAATGTTTACAAATGAATGCATCAGCACCATTGAAGGTTTAACAGGAAAAAGTGCTGAATTTAGCGAATATAAAGAATTTGATGTCAATACAAGCGATACTTTAAAAGCACCTTTAGTGTATGCTATATTTAATATAGCAAATGGTGGAAAAATAGGAATTTTAGCTGGTGCTGTTTTAATGAGTGCTATTGGTGAATGGATGATGGGTGAAGAAGAGATCACCAAAAACGATAAACTAGGTCCTGATGAAATGGATGCAGCTAAAGAAGCCATCCAAAATATCATTTCAGCATTTTCTACAACCTTAGGAGCCCAAAAAGACATTCCAAAAATGGATTTTAGCATAGAATCTTGTGAATTTGTGCCTGAAAGCGTAGATTTTAAAGATTTTAAAAAATTATTTTTATATGATGTAAAAATAGGCGATTTAGAAGAACAAGTTTCTTTAGCCATGGATCAAACACTCCATAACATCCTAAGCGGGAAACCTGCTGAAACAGGAAATACAAGCACTGATTCTAATCACAATACTGAAGAAAAAGCGATAATGCTTAGCGAAGAGCTTAAAAATATCAATCTTATCATGGATGTGCGTTTGCCTGTTCGTGTGCGTATAGGCAATAAAAAAATGCTTTTAAAAGATGTTTTAACTATGGATATAGGCTCAGTTGTGGAGCTTAATCAACTTGCAAACGATCCGCTTGAAATTTTAATTGGGGATAAAAGAATTGCTTATGGCGAGGTAGTAATTGTCGATGGTAACTTCGGCGTTCAAATTACAGAAATTGGTTCTAAAAAAGAAAGATTAGAACAACTAAGATAAAAAGTTTTAGCCTACAAATTAAGAATAATAAATATAAACGAATTAAAACTAAAACAAACTAAAAGGGCTGAAATCAAAATGTAAAGATTTTGGAGTGTTTAACTTAAAAGGTTTTAGCTCTTTTTTAGGAGCAACAATTAAAGCATAACCACCTTTATTATATCTATCCCAAATACTAAAAAATTGACTTTTAGAACTTATATATTCTCCATGACTTGGATCAAGCACTTGTAAATAATTACCTTCATGATTGATAATTATAACAAAATGTGGAAAGCGTGGATCATCTTCAATTTTTACAAGCATTGGAATATTTACAAGTTTATCCAAGTTTTCTCTATTGATTTGATATGAATTGCTTTGAAAGTCTAGTTTTTTAACTGCATCGTTTAAATCTGCAAAGCTTACCATATCCGTATAAAGTTCTTGTCCGCTCATAATCTTTAAAAGTTCAAGTTCATCAAACTTTTTTTGATCATCAAGTATATTAAGTAAAGTTGCTAAAGATGAAGCACCACAAGATTGCTCATAAGTTTGTCTTATTACTCTTTCGTTTTTAATTTCTTGATAAGACTTAACTACCCATTCGGCTTTTGTACTCAAAGCAAGAATGGGTAAAAATAATAAAATTTTTAGAATTTTTTCCATAAGCTTATCCCAAATATGCTATCAGGAGAAGCAGAGCTTCCTCCAAAACTAGCATTAACAGAAACTGCGGTATCTGAATTAATGCTATAAGTAGAACCTAAACTTAAAGTTGGAATAGAACGCACTTCAGAATTTTGATAGCCATTGATTTTTTGTTTCATTTGAAATCTTTGCTCTGCTCCTAAATCTAAAGTAATTTTAGGACTTAGAATAATAGATAAATCCCCACCCACATAAATACTATTTCCATACTCTATTTTAAGGGTTTTAAATTTTCTTGATTGATTATAACCAAATCCTGTATAAATACTATAAAACAGGATCGCTATATCCCCTCAAACTAGCTTGTAAGCTTTGTGATTTCAGATAAAAGTTTTTGGTTTGATTGATTGCTTTTTCTCTTTGAACAACTGCAGTTTGAAAGGTAATTTGTGGAATTAAATCTGCAATGCTATCGCCTGTATAAATAAAACCTAGCCATAGATTATCAAATCCTATGCGATCTTTATGGGAATATGCATTTGTGAAAAAATTTGTATATTCTTGTCTTGCATAGCTTCCACCCCCTGAAATAAGTATGTCAAACTTAGGTGTTAGGGTATAAATGAAAGTTTGAGTTAAAAACACTTGCTTTGTATCATTCCAAATTGTAGGATCTCCGCCTATTGTTATATTAGGATAAAGAGAATACGAGTTTGCGTTTCCTGTGCTAAGTAAAGAAAAGCTTGCAATGCTTCTTAAGCCTATTTGCTTTTTAAATAAACTGTCTATATTTAGTTCATCGCTAGCAAAAACACAATTAACTAAAACCATAAATGTTAAGAAAATTTTTTTCATTGTCAATCCTTACATTTTAAATAATCAGCTCAAGTTAATTTTAAAATTTAATCCTTGATATTGAAAAGTTTATTATTCTAAATAAAGTATTTTAAAATCTTTAAATATTTTTACTTGCTTAATATAATTTAAGATAAAAATGAAAATTTATTACAAAAGCAAACAAACCGAGAATAAAATTTTAAGTATTTAAAGAAAATTCACTTAACTTTCAAAGCAAGATTAAACTTTTGCTAGAATAAGTCGATAGTAGTTTTAAAGAACTTACAAAAAGAATTTATGAAAGGATTTTCAATAAAAAAGATTTTTGCTTTATTAGCTTTAACTTCTTTACTGACTAGTTCTGTTTTTGCTGAGGATTTTTTAGCTAAACTCACAAAAGGTGCCTTAAGCGATACAAGCCCGGGTGTCAAAGAACTCAGCCTTGAAGAGATGAAAGAAGTGAAGGGTGGGTATATAACCTATTTAAAACGACTTAGTGATAATGAAGTTATAGCCTTTGCCAAACCTGATTGGAATTTGGAATTAACTTTATTTCAAGATAGTAACGGAGATCAATATTATTGGAATAGAGAAGGACTTGTTCGATTTGGTGGAATGTGCGGTATAGAAACTACAAATTGTTTGGTTAATGGTAAGCATTCCTATATCAATCAAAAAAGACTTTGGGAAACTATGAGTATAGTGGGCGATGACCCTTATCGTAACTTTCTTGGATATACTGTGAAAAGAAATATTGGTATTTCTAATTTAGGAAAAAGATTTGTGTATTTTTCTTATGGAGTGGCTGTAATCAACGAACAATCAGGTTCTTGGTATAGAGTAAAATCAAGTCCTGTTTTGAATAATTACAGAGTAGTTAAGGAAATCAGTTCAAACTATAAAGACTTTTTAGAAAGATATCTTGGTGGGTATTCTATCAAGTAAAGAGGAAAAACTAATGATAAATAGTCTAAACTCAAATTTAAACTATGATTATAACACTTCAAATTTTAAACAAGATAAAAATATTGATTTTAAAATCAACAAACACGGAGTAGCCGTTATAACAGGAGAAGGTGCTTTGCCTTATCGTGGAAAAAAATTTGAGTATAATCCTAAAATATTCGGACTTGATGAAAGTATTAGCAAAAAAGATATGCAAGAATTTAACAACTTTATGAAGTCAAATGCTTTAAAAGACCCCAATAAAATAGAAAAATCCCCTTTAAAAGATTTTAATCCTGCTTATACAAAATGGGACCCAACTACGGAGAAAATGATGTTAGGTTTTTTTGTTTCTTATTCTAAGATGTTTCATTTGGGCTACGACATCATCAAAAAAGCCGATGAATTTTATAAAGAATTTGACGCACTTATAAGTAAAGATTTAAGCTTAAATGAGTTTAAAACTAAATACATAGATTTTAAGCAAAGACACGATGAATTTGTGAAAGAATACGAAATGGCTATGGGTGATAAAATGTTGCTTTCTAGTGATGATGAAATTATCACTCAACAAAGTGAAAAACCCTTCAAAGCCATTCAAGGCGAAAGTAAAAACAAAGAAACTTACAAAGATGATAGCACAAGAAACGAACTTGTAAAAAAACTATTAGAAGGTAAATTTAGCACTAGTAAAGAATTAGAACTTCTTTTTGGTATGAAATTTAGTGATGATGATGCAGGAGAATTTAATAAAATCCTTTCTTTAAATTCTACACCAAAAAGTATAGATATTAAAGCTTAAGGATTTAAAAGTCTTTAAATTCCTAATCTTAATAAAATAAACCTATTAAAACTTATATAATAAAGAACTTATTATAAATTTTTAGCTAGAATGGAATTTATTTTAACTAAAGGTTGAAAAATGAATGAAAAAATAAGCCAAGATTTAGAAAAATTTGCTAACATACCAAACCTAAAAAATGCCGTAACTTTTTTTGGTTCAGCAAGACTTAAAGAAGATAATTTTTATTATCAGCAGGCTAAAATTTTGGCACAAAAATGTGCTCAAAATGGTTTTTGTGTGATAAGTGGTGGAGGTGGTGGTATTATGCGTGCAGCCAACGAAGGTGCTTTTTCACAAAAAAATAATACAAATTCAATGAGTTCTGTAGGGTTTAATATATTTTTACCTCACGAGCAAAAACTTAATGATTTTGTAGAATATAATATTACTTTTGAGAGCTTAGCCATACGCAAAATGGCTCTTATTGAAAAGAGTCTAGCTTTTGTGATCTTCCCAGGCGGCTTTGGAACACTTGATGAATTGTGTGAAATTCTTACATTAAAACAATTAGAATTTAAAAAAGATGTTCCTATTATTTTGTTTGGGAGTGAATTTTGGCGAGGTTTTGATGAGTTCGTCAGAAATTCTTTACTCAAACTTGAAGTGATTTCTAAAGGAGATGAGTTAAAGTATAAAATCACTGACGACTTGGATTTTATAATTAATACTTTAAAGGAAATTTAATGAAAATTCTAGTCGCTATGAGCGGTGGAGTTGATAGTACAGTCACTGCTTATAAACTTAAAAATTTAGGTCATGAAGTTATAGGTTGTTATATGAAACTTCATGGCAAACCAAATTATCACGAAGAAAATATCAAAAAAGTAGAAAAAGTTGCAAACTTTTTGCAAATTCCTTATCATATTTTAGACTTACAAGAAGATTTTAAAAACAAAGTTTACATGCCTTTTGTGGATACTTATAAAGAGGGTAAAACACCAAATCCTTGCGCTTTATGTAACCGTTTTATCAAACTTGGAAAACTTTTAGAATTTGCTAAAAGTTTAGGTTGTGAAAAACTTGCCACAGGGCATTATGCAAGACTTGAAAACAACTTAATAAAAACCGCAGTAGATGAAAGCAAGGATCAAAGCTATTTTTTGGCCAGTGCAGATAAAGAAGCTTTAAAATATCTTATTTTTCCGCTAGGCGAAATGAAAAAAGAAGATGTGAAAAAATTTGCTTCCACTATAGAGGTTTTAAAATCTTTTGCCACCCAAAAGGAAAGTTCTGAAATTTGCTTTGTTGAAGATACTTATGTGCAAGTTTTAGATCAGTTTATGGATACAAAAATTCCTGGAGAAGTATTAGATAGTAGCGGAAAAGTAGTAGGCAAACATGAGGGCTATATGCACTATACCATAGGCAAAAGAAGAGGCTTTGAAGTGCGTGGAGCGCATGAGCCGCATTTTGTTTTAAAAATCAATCCTAAGCAAAACCAAATCATCGTAGGAACCAAAGAAGAACTTAAAATCAGTGAATTTAACCTAAAAAATATCAATCTTTTTATAGACGCTAAAGAGCTTGATTGCGAAGTAAAAATCCGCTATCGTTCAAAATCCACACCTTGCAAGGTAGAAATTTATGAAGATAAAAGTGCAAAAATCATCCTAAAAGATCCTGTTTATGGGCTTGCTAGCGGACAAATGGCAGTCTTTTATGATCATGATAAAGTCATAGCAAGTGGTTTTATAGAATAATTTCTAGGAATTAATTCCTAGAAATTATTAATAAAATCCTAAAATTTTCCACCAAAAAAGCCCAACAGCTATCATCACCACTATATCAACTATGGAAATCACAAAACCTATACTCCACCATTTTTTAAGAGTTACACAGCCTGTTCCAAAAATAACAGGAGCTGTTCCTATTGCATAGTGAGTTAATGCCATCATAACATTACCTGAAGCTATCATAATAAAAGCATAAAAAAGTGGTGGTGCTCCTAAGGCAAGCTGCACTATAAAAAACAAAAAACATTGCTGATATATGAGCTGTAATGGAAGCAAAGAAATAGTGTGTATATAAAAAAAGCAAGGCTTAAAAATATCATAATAGAAATTTCCCCAAGTCCCATAGCAGAAGCAAATTCACCTTAAGCTTCAGCTAAAAACTGTGTAACGCCAAGTTTGCCAAATAAAGTTGCCATCATTACAAGAGCTGAAAACCATACTAAAGTATTCCAAGCAGCTTTTTCAGCCAAAACTTCCCCAAAAGTTAAAACTCCACTAATCAACACCAAAGACAACCCAAGCAAAGCCACACTAGTCGCATCAAGAGAAATTCCAAAAAAACAAGCCCAAAGCTCCAGCCCATAAAAGTAAAAGCGAGACAAAAACACTGAGTATGATTTTTTCACTATTTTTCATTTTTACAAGTTCTTTTAATTTATCTTTAGCAAAAGTAGAAGCATTAGGCGTGGATTTAATTTCTAGCGGAGAGAGAAAATAAAGCATCAAAGGCATCAAAAGCATAGCAGCTATACCAGGTAAAAACATCCCTAAAGCCTATTACCCCCAAGTTAAATACACTTCTAAATTTGTAGCTTGTGCTATAAGATCAACCACCAAAGGATTTGGAGCTGTAGCTGTAATAAACATAGCTGATGAAATAGGATTGGCTCTTGATAATTTACCAAAGAAAGATAAGTGCCTATTTTATTTTGTGTTCCATCTTCAGGAGTGGATTTAAAACTTCTTGCAATAACTTGAACTATAGGATTTATGATAGCCCCTGCTCTTGCAGTATTTGAAGGAGTAACTGGAGCTAAAATAGTTTCACAAAAAGCTATAGAATAAGCAATACCTAAGGTTTTTTTACCAAGAATACTGATAAAATGATAAGCCAAATGCTCTCCAAGTCCTGTTTTAATAACTCCACGAGCCACAATAATAGAAATCACTATAAACCAAATAAGAGAATTTGAAAAACCACTTAAAGCATCTTTTATGCCCGTTTTAGATTTTAAATTTGATATAGCAGTATTTACCTTTTCATCTTATGCTCTTTTGATATAAAAAATCAAGTGCTGAAGTATTTAAAGGAAATTTTAGTCTCATCAATAAGTTGTTGCGTAGAAGTTTTCGAAGTAGCTTTGGTGTAAATTTTACTTAGATTTTCAATTGGGTAGTGGTAATACCCACTAAGAGCTACTATGGCAATAGCTATAAAAGGCATTACTTGTAAAATCACTGCCATAATCACAGCAATAAAAAGCCCAAGAAAATGCCAAGAATTATCTTCCAAACCTACAGGAGTAGGTACAAGCCAAAACACAGCTGCAATTAAAATACACAGCACCAACAAGGGAATTTTCTTTCTATCCATTGTTTATCCTTTGATATTGGTAATGTAATTTACAATGCTTAAATTCTAGTTAACTAATATTTTAATAAATCTTAAAATTATAATTTTTAAATAAATTTTTAATTTATAAAAAAGCTAGCCTAATTGAAAAATGGGAATTTTAAAATGAATAAAACCCTTCCCCAGATAACTGCGGCACACACTAAAATCAAGTGCTCTGCTGTGTTCCCACCCTGAAGCGGTGCTTAAAAATAGCATTGCACAGGTCTAAGAAAAGGCTTAAAAATTATATCATAATATACTTAAAAAGCCTTGAGTTGTTAAGATTCAATATATAAATTTGCAATCAATCCATTGTTTTTATAAGAATTTTAAAAATTCATTTGTCAAATTATTATTTTATTTTCAAAAAATACGATATAAAAATAATTATTACATCCAAAAAGGAAAAATATGGAAGTTAAATGGAGTAGAGATTTTAGCATTAAAAATATGCAATTAGACAAACAACACGAACTAATTTTTGAAATTACCAATCTTGCAAATGATTTAGCTCTAAACATTCAAGATAATAATACACAACACAAAAATGATTTAAAACAAATTCTTGTAAAGCTATTTCAATACATCAAAATTCATTTTAAAGATGAAGAAAAATTTATGGAAAGCATTGATTTTCCTTTGATTGAAGAACATAAAAAATCTCATCAAATATTAGTAGAAAAAACCAAAAAGCTTTTAGAGCATTCAGATAATATTGTAAAAATGTCTCAAGAACTTTCCATATTAACCAAAGATTGGATTTTAGATCATTTTGCTAATGAAGATTTATGGATAGCTAATTTTACAAAAAAAGCCCTACACCTTCAAGAAATCCATTATACCTTAGAACAATACATAAAACTAAAATCAATCAAACAAGACCTAAGAGCTGAAAAAACCTATGATTATATTTGCAATTGTTCTTTGCGTATCCATGCAGTTCCACAGACTATACATCAAGAGCTTGTTAGCAAAGAAAATACCTTAAAGTGCGAAAAATGTGGGCAAATTTTAGTTCATTTGGATTATTTTGATTTGAATCAAAATTTCGAAAAATTCAATGCTATTTTTGAAGATGCACTACAAAATCACCATTTCACGACTCAAAAAAATGATATGGGGGGGGGGGATAGATGAATTTTCAAGTAAAAACCTTAGAAACTTTCAATCCTTTCGAAAGTTTAAATCACGAACAAGCAAACACAGAACAAATTCTTGATTTTAGAGTTATAGATTTTAAACTTCTGTGTTCTAGTGTAAAACCAGCAAAAACAAAAACTTATGAAAGAAAGGATTTTGACTTATTTTATGCAGATGATTTTTTTGTAAAAAACTACAATACCATAGTGCAAAAATTTCTTATAGAAATTTACCCAAAAACCCAAAGTTTTCCTTTTACAGTCAAACTTAGATCCAACTCCAACCTAACCCATCTAAAAGCCAGTATCAACCTTACAGAAAATTTTAAATATTATCCTAATTTAAAATTTGATATTTTACAAAATATCTACAAAATAATGATCAAACAAAAATTTTTAATCTTAAGACTTGATAAAAATTTATTTGACAAGATTGATGATTTTATCTTATCAATACAAAAAAGTCCATCTATTAAAGAAATAGAGCTTGAAATTGCCAAAGGTGTAGATAAGATTGAACATAAAAGTGATGAAATTATTTATCATAGAGATGTTAACGAAGAATGTTTTGACGAAAATATTAACTATGATGAAGGAAACTACTGTAAACCTATTGAAAAAAATGAGCTACTTTTTGAATACATTTATAGAATTCTTGGAAAAGAAGGACGAAATTTAAGAGGAGAGATACTTCATTTAAATCCAATAGCCTTTCTTGATAATCCTTTTATCATAAAAGATGAAAGCATTTACACAGAAGAATTAGAAGATAGAATTAAATATTTTAGCGCCAATTATGGATTTTTAAACAAAGATCATACAGGATATTGTATCGCAAATAATTTAAAATTATCACAAATAGGGCTTAAAACAACCGGTTCAATCAAAACAAATATCGATGAAAATATAAACTTAGAAATCACTAATTTTGATATAAGTGATGATGCTATTAAATCAGGTATTGTAAATGTTCAAGCTTCAAATATAAAAGTAAATGGGAATGTTGGAGCAACAAAACTTTATGGAAAAAATATCAGTATCAAAGGCTTAACTCATGCAAAAAGCGAAATTTTTGCACAAGATATTTTTATTACAACACACAAAGGAACTTTGCAAGCTGACACTGTATATATAAAAAATTTAGAAAATGGGACAATTATAGCTAAAAATGTATTTGTTGAAAACTGCATGGGTGGAAAAATAGAAGCAGAAAATATTTATATTTGCAATTTACTAACGGATAATACTTTATATCCAAGAAAAAATCTAATCATAACAAACAATATAAAATTTAAAAACAATATCGTAGTTTCACCACTAGTTTCTATTGAAAACAACTCAGATACAGAATGCGAAAATCTTAAAAATCTAAGCCTTAAAATAAAAAGTAAGCTTGATGACACCATAAGCAAAATGCAAAATTACTATGATTATCTAATCAAAAATCAAATCAAAATCATCAAACTTCAAAAGACTAAAAATCCTAACGCCATAGAAATGAAATTTTCAAATCTTTATCACGATATCATAAAAAAATACAATCATCTTAGCATTTCGTATAAAAAATTTATAAAATTAAAATATCAAATTGATGCGAAATTAAATTTCTTAAATGAAATGGTTTACAATGTAAAAATATACATAAAAGCCGAAAATATCGGAGAGGATAATTTTTTAAAATTTTATCCTAACACAAACACCAACCTTGAACTAAAACATCATATAAATTTAAAAGACTATGAAAAGGTTTTATATCTTGAAAAAGGACAGCAAGTAAGTTATATTAAATCAAGCCATAATTATAGCGAAAGCGACATAGAAGAAATTAAAATTATTTTTGAAAAATTAGAAAAAGATAATTCCTAAGAATTATCTTTTCATATTAATGGCTTTTTGTATCATCTGATCACTTGTAGTGATACTTTTTGAGCTTGCATCAAAGGCTTTTTGAGTTACGATAAGGTTTGAAAGCTCTGCGCTTAAATCAACATTTGATTGTTCTAAGAATCCGCCTTTAAATTTAGCTGTATTAACAACTTGACCATCTTTCATAATAAAACTTGCATCACCGCTATTTGCCGTTGCTGCAAAAATATTATCTCCCATAGCAACTAATCCTTGCTCATTGATAAAATTATATAAAGCAAGCTTTCCAACTATGGCATTTTTACCATTGCTAAATTGCGCAACAATACTTCCATCATCGGATATATTATATTGTTCAAAAAACCCTTCAGCTACACCATCTTGTTGTGTAACTACATTTTTTTCGACGCCTTGTTTAATATAAATCCCACTATAACCCGAACCAGGCTTGTTAGCATCATAAGGAGAACCTAAATCAATATTAATTGTTCCACCATTTGGATTTGCAATGCTTGTAATATTGTTTTGAAGCAAAGCACCATTTTTATCAAAAACCATATTTCCTTCAGTCGGATTGCCTACGGCATTGCCATTAGAATCATAAATTTGTGCAATAGCTTTATATTGTATATTATCGCCTTCTTGCGGTAAAACTCTTTCAAGTGTAACCCTTAAAGTGCTTTTACTTCCATCTGCATTATAAATAGGGGATTCTAAAATATCTTTATTGGCTTTTTGTTGCTCTGTTGAAATTTGAGCTGTATCAAGCTTGATGCTATTTTCATCCAATCCTTTTAAATCAAGCTCGTTACTTTTAAAATTTAGATTTTCATCTAAAGTCGCTTCAAAGCTTGTTTTTACGCCATTATCATCAGTGAAATTTAAAATAATCCTATCACCCGCTTTAGCACTAAACACATCTTCTTTGCTAACACTACCACTAACTACATATTTTCCATCTTCAGTTTTTGTAATGTTAAATTTACTAGGATCAAGATCTACTTTAACTACTTCTGTTGTTGTGTTAGTATTTAAACTTCCACTCCATTTTACATTTTGAGTTACTTGAGGAGGTAAATACATATTCACAGGTACTTTAATAGCCCCTTGAGAAGCGGTTGTGCCTATACTGAAAGAATTATTTGAATTTACAGTAAAACCATTATTTACCGGAGTTCCTGTGTTAAGATAATCCCCCATAAGCCCAGCAACTCTATCGCTATAGTTAATACCAGTAAAAGCAGGATTCATTGTTCCTAAAACAAAATTTCCATAAGAATCTACCAAATATCCATTGGCATCTCTTCTAAATGATCCATTTCTAGTATAGTAAGCATTGCCATCAGCCCCTAAAACCCCAAAAAATCCTTTTCCTTGCAAAGCCACATCAAATTCGCCATCACTTGCAACAGGAGAACCCTGTTCGAAAACAACTTGAGAAGATGCTGCACCGCTACCATAACCACCTTGAGCAGGGTTGGTTGATTGGGTTGTTATGGTAGTATAAAAAATATCTTTAAATTGAGCATCAGAGTATTTAAAGCCCGTGGTATTGACATTTGCTATGTTATTAGCAGTGATATCAATACCAAAGCTATTGCTTTTTACTCCAGAAATCCCATTATAAAATGAATTCATCATGGCTTATGCCTTTTCCTCTTTGTCGCCATCTTCTGTAGATCCAGACCCAGAAGAATCTCCATCGCTTGAACCACCACTTGAGTCTCCACTTGAACCGCTTCCTCCAGTAGATGAAGATGAACCAAGCTTATAATCTGTTATTTCTTGTATTGCATCAAAAGGAACTTCTTGTCCAGCCATTTTTGCATAGGCAACACCATCTTTAAAAACAACACCTTCGATAGGATAAGTTCCGTAATTTGCAGTGATTTTTTCACCATTTTTATTATTATAAACCATTTTAACAGTGTACTCACCATCACCTGCATAAACCCCATCGTTATTTCTTCCTGGCCACTCCATAGTAAATAAACCTTGAGAAATAGATTTAGCATCGCTTTTTTCACTGAAAACAAGTTTATTATTGCTATCATAAATTTCTAGCGTAACACCGTTTTCATCAGAATCTTCAGGCAAATACATTTTAAGAGCGATAAGCTCATCTGCACCTGTAAGTTTGATTTTATTATCTGAAACAGTTGCCATTTTACCAATAGCCCCTAAAGCTGAAGTACTCATACTTGTACTAAAAGAATCAGAAAGCTTTTGCATAGTTTCAACCATTTTTTGCATAGTTGTATTGGTATTTTGCTGCATTTCAAGTGCACTAAGCTGTGAAGTTTGAGTAAGCATTTTATCGCTATCCATAGGATCTGTTGGATCTTGATGTTGAAGCTCTATCAAAAGAAGTTTTAAAAACGCATCCTTATCTAAGGTAGCATTTGGATTGCTCACTATTCCTGAGCTACTGCTTGAATCTGTTCTAGTTGTTCCACTAGTACTTCCTGAAGAAGTAGTACCTGAAGTTGTAGCAGTGGTATTTAAATTCCAATCCGATGATGATATCATTATAAACTCCTTTTTATTTAGTTTTTTATTATTTAAGCAATAAGTGTTCCAATTTAAAAATACTTCGCTAAAACAAGCTCTAGATTGACTTTTTCACTTTCATTTTTTCCATCTAAAGCATCTTTAAAACCATATCCACTACGATTTTTTCCTTGATTTTGATTTTGCTCTCTTTTACCTTGATCACTAAAATTCATTTCAAGTCCAGTAAATCCCATATTTACAAGAGAATTTTTAAACTCGGCTTGATTTTGGATAAACAAATTCATTGCATTGGCATTGGAGTTGAAATTGATATGAAGGTTATTACCTCTTTGTATCAAAGTTACCTCCACTTCTCCAAGATTATTAGGATTTAGAGTGATACTAAGTTTAGTAATAGGCGCTTTGTATTGATCCACAGCCTCTTTTAAATCTTGTGAAAAATACTGCAAAGTTTCTTTAGGAGTGATATTGCGAGCATTGTTTTGTGTTACTTTATTTAAATCTTTGACTAAAGAATTTAACTCATCTAAGCTATTTTTATCTACATTTTCACTGTGCGTTTTTGTTTGCTCTTGAGTAAAAGTTTCTTTATTAGTAGTATTATTATTAAAATTTGCATTATTCTCTTTGTTTTGAACTACTTGAGTTTTATTTAAATTTTCAAAATTTAATTTTTGATCAAAGAAATTTTGTTTTATATCTTTATTTTCTTTGTTGTTGTTTTTAGGCTCTTTATTTAGATTAAAATCTTTTTGTGTTAAATTTGAAACTAATTTCTGAGTATCTTTGACAATTTCTTTATTTAAATTTTTATCAAGATTTAAATTTTGATCATTGTTCTTTAAATTTTTATTTTGATCTTGTATATTTTCTTGATTTAAATTGTTTTTTTCTTGATTTTTATTTAACTCTTTATTAAAATCTTTGTTTAAGTCTTTGCTTTCTTTATTTAAATTATCTTGGTTTTTTTTATCTTTTATATTTAACTCTTCTGTTAAATTTTTTGCAAACTCATCATTTTTGATATTTTTTAAAGTATTTTTAGCATCTGTGGTATCTTCTTCTATTTTTGATTTAACTTTATCGTTTTTTTCGTGTTTGCTTTCTTTGGATGAAAGTATGGAATCTAAATTTTTTAAAGTTTGAGAAAGCAAAGAACCGCTATCTTTAGAATTTGTTTTTTGCATAGAATGAGTGCTTGTAGTATGAGTTGTATTTTCTAAATTGTGATTTAAATTTTTACTCACATTGGAAATTTTATTATTGATGATTTCTTTAAAAACATTATCCACAGCACCCTTAAAAAAATCAGCCTTATCTAAATTTGGAAAAGTTGCTTTAAGATCAAGAAGACGATCTACTTTAATATTTTTTACATTTAAGCCCAGATCTTTAGCTATGTCCAAAAGCTCACTAAGATTTGATGCACCTTTTAAAGCATTAAAATTAGCCTCTGTTTTAATAAGACTTGAAAGTTGAGTAGAAAGATTTGCTAGTTTAACATCTGCTGTATCTGTTTTTAGCTTATCTAACAAAGAAAGAATTTGCATAAAAGAAGCAGATTCGAAAATGCTTATCTTATCGCTCTCATCAAAAGCTCCTTTTTGAAGTCTGCTCATCGCTTCATTAACAACTTCTTTTTGACTGATCTTCATATGATCAGGTAAAAATTCATTGGTTTCATTGATAGAATTAAGCAAAGAATTTAAAAAACTTTCCGTATCATCTTGAGTTGAATTTTTACTATCACTACTTTCATGTTCTTTATTTTTACTAGTTTTACTAAAAGAACTGCTAGTAGTAGAAGTTTTACTCGGCGTAAGATTTAAAACATCATTTTGCGGAGCTAAATTTGACATCACTTTTCCTTCAAAAAAAATTATTTTAAAAATTTATCTACCATTACATTAGGAAATTTTTCTTTCAAATAAGAATCTTCATATACTTTAATCATCTTATCTTCATTTAAAGCAATTAAAATATTTAAAAGCTCTTCTAAATTTTTAGCATTTAAAATTTTTTCTAAATTTTCTTCATTTTCTAAAATTTCTGTAAGCTCACTTGAAATTCTTGCCATTTTTTCATTTTTATCTGATCTAAAAGTTTCTAAAAGTTCTAAAACTTGAAGTAAAACTTCATTTTTTCTCTCAGCTAAATCGCTTTTAAATTCAATAAAAATCTCTTCATTTAATGGTTTTGACATTTTAACTTCCTTTTTAAAATTTTAATTTCACAAGTCTTTAAAGCAAGAAGTGTTCCAAGTTTTGATGCTTTGTAGTTTAAGTTAAATTTTTGTATAATCTAAGCTTTTAAAAATTTAGCTTTGGAGAAGAAAATTTGGAAAACATTAGAAATATAGCAGTTATAGCTCACGTTGACCATGGTAAAACCACTATGGTAGATGAATTATTAAAACAATCAGGCACCTTTAGCGAAAGAGAACAAATTTCAGAACGCGTTATGGATAGCAACGATATAGAAAAAGAACGTGGCATTACCATACTTTCAAAAAACACAGCGATCAATTACAAAGGTACAAAAATCAACATCATAGATACTCCAGGGCATGCTGATTTTGGCGGAGAAGTAGAACGCGTTTTAAAAATGATTGATGGAGTTTTGCTTTTAGTAGATGCTCAAGAAGGCGTTATGCCGCAAACTAAATTCGTGGTTAAAAAAGCTTTATCTTTAGGGCTTAAACCTATAGTTGTAATCAACAAAATAGACAAACCAGCTGCTGATCCTGAAAGAGTGATCAATGAAATTTTTGATCTTTTTGTAGCCCTAGATGCAAACGATGAGCAACTTGACTTTGCTATAGTTTATGCTGCAGCAAAAAATGGTTATGCTAAGCTTGATCTAAACGATGAAAGTGATAATATGGAGCCACTTTTTAAAACCATACTTGAACGCGTTCCAGCTCCAAGTGGTAGTGATGAAAATCCTTTGCAGCTTCAAGTTTTCACTTTGGGGTATGATAATTTCGTAGGTAAAATAGGCATTGCTAGAATTTTCAATGGGGTTGTGAAGAAAAACCAAAGCGTAATGCTTGCAAAAGCTGATGGTACCAAGGTAAATGGTAGAATTTCAAAACTCATTGGCTTTATGGGCTTAGAAAAAATGGACATCGAAGAAGCAGGAAGTGGAGATATCGTAGCTATAGCAGGTTTTGAAGCTTTAGATGTGGGTGATAGCGTTGTAGATCCAAACAATCCTATGCCACTTGATCCTTTACACATTGAAGAGCCGACTTTAAGCATAGTATTTTCTGTAAATGATGGACCATTAGCAGGAACTGAAGGAAAACATGTAACTTCAAATAAAATCGCTGAACGCTTAGAAGCTGAAATGAAAACTAATATTGCTATGAAATACGAAAGCACAGGCGAAGGTAAATTTAAAGTAAGCGGTAGGGGCGAACTTCAAATCACTATTTTAGCTGAAAATATGCGTCGTGAAGGTTTTGAGTTTTGCATGGGAAGACCTGAAGTTATCGTAAAAGTTGAAGATGGAGTTAAAACAGAACCTTTTGAACATTTAGTTATCGATGTGCCTGAAGAATTTAGCGGTGCGGTAATAGAAAAACTTGGCAAAAGAAAAGCTGAAATGAAAACCATGGCACCAACGGGCGATGGACAAACAAGGCTTGAGTTTGAAATTCCAGCACGCGGACTTATAGGTTTTAGAAGTCAGTTTTTAACTGATACCAAAGGCGAAGGCGTGATGAATCATAGCTTTTTAGAATTCCGTCCTTTTAGCGGTGCGGTTGAAAAGCGTAATAATGGAGCGTTAATTTCTATGGAAAATGGCGTGGCTTTAGGGTATTCTTTGTTTAACCTTCAAGAGCGTGGAGTACTTTTCATAGAGCCTCAAACTAAAGTTTATACCGGTATGATTATAGGTGAGCACTCTCGTCCAAATGATTTAGATGTTAATCCTATCAAAGGAAAGAATCTTACCAATGTAAGAGCAAGTGGAAGCGATGATGCAATCAAGCTTGTGCCACCTAGAAAATTAAGCCTTGAAAGAGCTTTAGAGTGGATAGAAGAAGATGAACTTGTAGAAGTTACGCCTGTAAATGTGCGTGTTCGCAAACGCTATCTTGATCCAACTCAAAGAAAAAGAATGGAAAAAGCAAAATCTTAATGGATTTAAAAAGCTTAGAAAATAATAGACTTTATATACTTAAACGCTTAGGAATCTTAAAATTCCTAAGCATTATCGAAGCCTTACTTGTAGGTTTTTTAGCCTTTGTTTTTATAAGAGATGCCTTAATCGCAGTGATTTTAGCTGTTTTTGTAGGTGTTTTTTTCTTTCGTTTTACAGCCAAAAAACTAAAACTCGCACAAAAAGAATTACAAATTGATGCTTTAAATTTGTTTTTGCGTCGTTTTGGGGCGAAATTTAAAAAGCAAAGTTTAAGCCAAAAAGACTTTTTAAAACTAGGGCTTACAAAGGATTTGAAAGAATTTAAAAGTCAAAACTGCTTTGAATTTAAGGATTTTAAAATTTATGATATTCAGTTTTTGGACGAAAACAAACGCTTTTTTTGCGGAATTTTACTCGAAATTTTAAGTGCAAACAAAAATCCTAGCTTTGAAAACGAAGACCAAATTTATATCAAACTTAAAGATAAAAATTTCACTTTAAATCATATCTTTTCTAAAGAAAATCATTATCTTATCGCTACTTTAAGCAATCCTTTCTTTATAGATATAAAAAAAGATTTAGAAAACAATTTCAAAAATTTAGAAGAAAATCTAAACTCTATAAAAAACAAACTATTTAAATAATTAACATAAAGTTAATATCATAAAATTTTAATAAATATTAATTATATACTTTAAAAATATATTACTTTTAGTAACACTTTAAAATTTAATTTTATTTAAATTATTCTTATTATGCTTAATATTTAAGAAAAAATACACTAAAATCAATTTGAACTGCAAATAAAAAGGAGGAAAATCATGAAAAAACACATTTTATTGCTTGGTTTATGTCTTAGTTTGAGTCTTAGCGCTAAAAGCGTGAGTGATTACAAAGTAGGAGAAGAATTAAGCGACAAGGAAGGAGTAGAGTATTTTAAGGAACTTTCCAAAAGACCTGTGCAAGAATGGCCAAATAAAAATTTAAGCATCAATAATGTTCCAAAAGGTAAGCAAGGGGATTTAATCCGTTATGGCATAGAGCTTTTAAGCAAGACAGAAAGTACTCTAGGACCCTATAGCAAGCTAAAAAAGACAAGCAACGAAGTAAACTGTATTTCCTGTCACATGGACAATGACGGCAATGGTTTACCAGGGACAAAAAAATATGTTATTCCATTTTTAAATGTCCTAAACAATTATCCAAGACTTGATATAGAAACGATGAAAATCATCTCTGTTGAAGATAGAATTCGCGGAATGGGCGGAACTGACTCTCATAGATTTCCTAATGATTCTAAAGAAATGAAAGCAATTTTAGCTTATTTTAAGTGGTTAAAAGAAGCTTATGGCATCAAAGACGGCGTAAAGCTTGAAGGAGATTTTTTTGCTAAGATGAATTTTCCAAATCGCCCAGCTGACCCTGTGCGTGGAAAAAACTCTTTGAAGAAAATTGCGTTGCTTGCCATGGCGAAAGAGGACTTGGGGTAAAAAATGATAATTACAAACAAGGTAGCGGACATTTATATCCATCTTTACTTATCTATCCTGATGGTGGACACATGGCTATGATACCATTTTTAGCAAGATTTTTAAAATCAGCCATGCCTTTTGGTGCGAGTGCGGATAATCCTATATTAAGCGATGAAGATGCACTAGATATAGCAGCTTATGTCAATACAGGTTTTGTAAGAATGCCTATAACCACTACAGAAAATCGTGCAGGACTTGATACAGCTTATAGCAAATCCCCATCATTAAAACCTGAGTATTTTGCTTCACCACAACAAAATTTAGACCCTAAAGAATACATAAAAGTAAAATACGGACCTTGGAAAAATCCAAATCACTTCCCAGGAGAATGATTAATTTTGGGCTTAGCCCAAAATTAATCCTCATCTTTGGCTAAATTTTCAAGACTTTTAATCCCTTCTTCGCCTATCAAATTTCCACCTTGTAAGTCGCTAAATATCGCATTTAAAGAACTCACTATGGCAGTGGAATTAAAACTTAGATTTTCTATAGCTCTTTCTCTTTTTTTCCATATATTTTGCAAAGCCCTTTTTTCAGCTTCTAATTCTTCTTTCATATTTTGATAAGTTTTGAGTATAAAAGTGATTTGCGTGTTAAATTCCTTGGAATTTAAGTATTCGTATAAAATGTGATTTTTTTCATCTTTGTTTTGCAGGGCATTTTTGAGTTTATAAGCGTTTATAATGCTTTCTCTAAGCACTGCTAAAACACCTTTGAATTCATTAAAAGTACAAATCAAAATTCCTTCTTTAAAATGCGTTTTTTCTTTATCTTTTGGCATAGTTTTTGTGATCAAAACTGCTATATCACTTTTTGCGGCTATACTATCTAGTTTAAGTTTATCAAGCCATTCTTTATTAAATTCTTTAGTGCGTTTGCTCTCATACAAAATACTTCCACAAATATTTCCAAAATTATCCTTTACTATATGCAGACAATCAGCTCCATTTACGCCCTTTGGTACTTCTTTTACTTCATCGCTTAAATACTCACTTTGTATGTATTCTTCTATGAGTAGTTCGGCTGCTTCGCCTTGGAGTTGCTGTGAGCCTTGTTCTATCCTGCGTTGTGCGTCTTCTAACTTTTGGGCTACACTTTTAAAATTCGTTTCTAGTTCTTTGTATTTAAGATCTTGCTCTTGAGTGCTTTTTTGAAATTCAAGACGCATTTTTTCTCTTTCAAATTCCAAATTTTTGCTTTCTTGTTCTTTAAATTCTTTAAAAGCCTCTTCTTTGGCTTGAAATTTCAATCTTTCTTCATTTTCTTTTTGCTCTCTTTTTAGCCTTTCATTTTCAACCTTTATGCTTAAAAACTCGCTAAGCTCTTTGCTTTTTTTCTCGAGTTCTTCTTGCATGATTTTCATTTCATTTTCATGCTCTTTGTTAAATTTCTCGCTGAATTCTTTTTGGAAATTTTGCTTTTGTGTGAGAAGTTCTTGTTCAAATTTTTGCTTTTCTAAAAGAAGCTTTTGGCTTACTTGCTCGTTTATGAGTTTTTCTTGTTCTATCTTTTGAGTTTTTAAATCATTTAAAGCTTTGGTATATTCAGCTCTTTTAGCATTTACCTCATCATCAAATTCTTTTTTTTGTTTTAGCATTTCTTGCTTGGCTTTATCTAAAATTTGAACATATAAAGCAGTGCTAATATCGATAAAACTTCCACAACTTGGGCATTTGATTTGTTCATTTTGGTTTAAATTTTGCATAAAATTTCCTTAGAATTTTTCCCTAAATTTAACATAGAAAAACAAAGATTATTCTAAGATTGACTTGTTAAAATCATTCTTTTAGAATAATTAGGATTACAAATGCAAAAACACACCAAAATTCACGGCTTTGCCAAATTTAAACTTATCATTATCCTTGCTTTGATGTCAAGCATAGCGCCACTTTCTACAGATATGTATTTACCCGCACTTTCTCATGTAGAACAAAGCTTTCAAACTAATTCTTTTTTAACCCAACTTAGTATCGCAAGTTTTTTTATCGCTTTTGCCTTAGGACAGCTTATATATGGTCCTTTAAGTGATATTTTTGGGCGTAAAATTCCAGCTTTGGTAGGGATATTTTTCTTCATCGTTTCGAGTTTGTTTTGTGTGATTATCGATGATATTTATGCTTTTATCGCTTTGAGATTTTTTGAAGCACTTGGGGGTTGTGCAGGTGTGGTTATCGCAAGGGCTATTGTCAATGACTTGTTTGAGATCAAAGAAGCTGCAGGGATTTTTGCTTTGATGATGGTTTTTAGTTCTCTTGCTCCTATGCTTTCGCCAACTTTTGGGGGAATTTTGCTAGAGTATTTTTCATGGCATAGTATTTTTGCGACTTTGTTTGCTTTAGGAATTTTACTTTTTTTGATGATACTTTTTGGTTTAAAAGAGTCCGCACCTCATCTTAAAAACAAAAAATTTTCCCATCATGAAGCGATGAAAAGCTACAAATTTGTTTTAAGCGATAAACGCTTTTTAGTTTATATACTATGTGCTTCTTTTGCTTTGGCGGCGATGTTTGCTTATATCACAGGATCAAGCTTTGTTTTTACGCAGTTTTTTAGCTTAAGTGAGCAAAAATTTGCTTTGCTTTTTGGGGCAAATGCTTTAGGTTTTGTCGTCTGTGCAAATATCAATGCGAGATTGGTTTTAAAATACGAAAGCGAAAAAATTTTGGCAAAAGCTTTGATGATAATGTTTATATCGACTGTGATTTTACTTGCAAATGCCTTTTTTCACCCAAATTTCTTGCTTTTTGAACTTAGTATTTTTACAAGTATCGCTATGCTTGGTTTCATCGCACCCAATACCACGACTTTGGCTATGGCAAGGTTTAAAGAACATAGCGGAACTGCTTCTGCGGTGCTTGGAACGGTGCAATTTGGTTTTGCAGGGCTTATTTCTTTTGTGGTTGGGGCTATTAACGCAAATACGCCGATAATCCTTGCTTTTGTAATGTGTGCTTGCGTATTGGTTGCAAATATGATATATTTTCTAATCAAAATAAAGGAGAAAAAATGAAAACAAATAATATCTTTATGGCTTTAGCCATAGTTTTGGCAAGTTTGATTCTAGCTTTTGGATTTAACAAGGCTTTAAGTGATTTTAAAACACTTGAAAGAAGTGTAAGTGTAAAGGGTTTAAGTCAAAAAGAAGTCGAAGCAGATACTTTGATACTTCCTATAAAATTCACAAGATCAAACAACAATCTTACAAATTTATACGAAGAACTAGAACAAGATAAAGAAAATATCATCAAATTTTTAGAAAAACAAGGCATAAAAGAAGATGAGATCAGCTACAACTCGCCAAATATCATAGATCGTTTAAGCGATCCTTATAGCAACGACACTCAAGCTGCATACCGATACATAGGCACTGCGAATTTACTCATCTATACTCAAAATGTAAAGCTTGGAAAAAGCATACTAGAAAACATTTCAAGTCTTGCAAAATTTGGTATAGTAACAAAAATCGATGATTATGATATAGAATACCTTTACACCAAGCTAAATGATATAAAACCACAAATGATAGAAGAAGCAACGCTCAATGCTAGAAATGCAGCGATAAAATTCGCACAAGACTCAAACAGCCATCTAGGCAAGATAAAAAAGGCTTCTCAAGGACAATTTAGCATCAGCAACAGAGATAAAAACACCCCTTATATCAAAACTATAAGAGTGGTTTCTACTATAGAATACTACTTAAAAGACTGATGATAAAATTTCAAGCTAAGCTTTAAGGCTTAGCTTGGCACTATGGAATTTTTTCGTGCGGTTTTTTGGAGTGAGAATATACAAAGCAAAAGTATAATGCCATATAAAACACCAGTGGATTTTATGGTGTTTTCTGTAATCTCGTCTTGATTTATAATCTTTAAAATCCCTTCAAAACTTGATTTAAATTTCAAAAGAGCCAAGACACTTTTTAATTTATCTTGACTGTCTTTTTGATCAAAAAGAGCCATTTGCTCAGGTGATAGTTTTTCAGATATAGAAAAATTACTTTTTATCGCATATAAAATATCTATTTCTTGATTAAAATTTAATTTTAAAAATTTATTAAGTTGAGCAGATACAACGCTATTGTTGTTTTTATTGTCTATCTCTTCTATGATATTTTTTACATTTGATGTGTTATTTTCTAGTTCATTTAAAACCTTTTTATAATCACTTACATATTTATCATTATACACTTTAGATAAAATTTCTTTTAATTTTTCTTTATTTGCTATTATCAAAGCTTTAGCTGAATTTAACTCTGTAAAAGAAATATTTTGATCTTTTAAATGGAGATTAAAATCATTTTGCAATATGCTTGCTAGATTTACAATAGCACTCGTATTTAAATCATTTAACCTTTTTTCAAATTTACTTTCATAAAGTTTATCTGATGAAAAAATTCCTACAAAAGGATTGATAAGTTGAGGTTTTAAAATAACAACCCCAATTAGACAAATATAGGCAAACAATCTCGAAATAAAAACAAAAAGTTTAATTTTACAGATAAATAAAAGATAGGAAATTAATATACCTACAAAATAAATTAAAAAATAAAAAGCTGGAATGTATATTGGTGATAAAAATGATACTATGCTGATTATAAAAAGACCATAAATAAGAAATAATAAAATAGCACCATGTTGATATAATTGCCTTGTAAGGCTAATAAAAATAATTAATAACATTAATAAAACGATATAATTCATTGCAGCTATTGTCATTGGACCAAAAGATAATATAAAATCCATATTATTTAAAAATAATAAGCCAAAAATAGCATATGATGAAATCATTAAAATCGTAAAATTTAAAATTTTTAAGAAATTTGTATGGTGATTGCTAGTATTCCTATAAACTTGTAACAAAACACAATCAAACCATAAAGTAAAATCTAGCATTGTTTTTCCAAGACTACTAATTTTTCTATAGAATTTTAAATACTCAAGCTTTAAAATTCTGTCGATTGAAGCTATACAAAATATGCAAGATAAAATAATTTGTATTATTTTGCATATACTTTTTATAACATTGCAAAATATCTCAATAATTGATAATAAAAAACCAAAGATTGATCTTCCTATAAGCATTATAAAACAAACAACAAAATCGCAAATTTTTATATACTTGTCACTTAAACTTTGAATCTTTGCAAGTATATTGCTTGGATTGTTGCTTGGTTTTTTTATTACTGATTTTTTTATTTTTTGAATATTTTTAATACTATCTTTATTATCACCACCTAGTTGAATTTCTAACTCTTTCTCTTTCGCATAAAGCTCTAACTTGTGCCACTCTTGAGCTTCTAAGGTATTATTTTGAGTGATTAAAACATCTTTTATAACCCTGAAAGAATCTTTTAAATTTTTAGCATATCTTAATTTATGTTCGTTTTTATAACTTTCATCTTGATAGTTATCTTCTATATATTTCTCCACTGATTTAAAATCTAGCTTATCTATATCGACATTGATTAAATTTACAGCTTTTGGTTCTTTAAAATAACAAGCGCTAAAATTCGGAGTTTTATAAAACTTCACTCCATAAAAACAAGCTATTTTTTCAAATTCGCATTCGTGAAAGTCGACATAATCTTTAAAATGAGAATTATTAAAATAAACATTATCTTTAAATTTAGACATTTTAAAACTAACTTTATTTTCAAATTCAAAGTTCATAAAATTAACTTTTTCTTTTATTTCACAAAAATCAAACGTAAAAGTACCTTTTATAGTAGCATTAGAAAAGCCATATAAATTAAAATCATTAAATTCACATTTTTGAAATTCGATATTTCCATCTATATGATTATTGATAGATATTTGTTTAAATTTGCAGTCATTAATGCTAATTTTATCAATAACTTCAACTCTCCCATTAAATTGCAAATATAATTCATTACAGTTATTAATAAACAATTTATTAAATTTGACATTATCATTAATTATCAAAGATAGTTTTTTCACATTATCAAAAACTAAATCTTGCTCAAAAAGCATATTATTTAAATGTATTTCTAAAATCTTATTTTCGTCATAATGTCGCTTAAAATTATCTTTATTTCCATCAAAACAACAACTACTTTCTATAATATATTGTTTTTCACTATTTAACTTTGCTTCACCTTTTATATAATTTTCAAATTTTATATCTTCTTCATTATTGATATTTTTTTTAGATAAAAAACTACTTACCAAATCCATTATTTCCCTTCTATGATTTTTATTTCTTCTTCGGTGAGATTGTAAAGTTTATAAGTCAAAGAATTGATTTTATTTTCTAGTTCTTGGGTATTTGCGTTTTTGTCTTGTTCTTTGGCTTTTAAAATTTCATCGACTAAATTTATAAGCTCATCGGCTATTTTTTGATTTTTAGAATTTATTTTTGGTATAGGAAACTTTTCTACATATTGATTTGATAATAAAAAGCCTTTGTCAGAATACAAATGTCCTATATTTTTAAAATAATAAAATATCAAACTAGAATTTAAAAACCCTAAAAGATATTTGAGTTCATTTTTAGAATTTGCTACCATAAAAGCCATAGAGTCTAACAAAATACATTCTCTTTCCAAGATAAAACTTGGCTCTTGTGTTATTCTTTGCCAACCTAGCTTTTCTTTTTCAAATTCTTGATAATAGTTTGCTCCCCATCTTTGCAAACAATACCATTCATAACGAATTCCTGTTTCTTCTTTATTTCTTTTAGATAATCTTTCTTTATGAGACAACAAGTGCTTATATAAGCTCGGATATTGTTCTTTTAAATCTTGTTCATTTTCTAGCATTGTCTTTGGTTTTTCAACATTTGGAAAATGCCAAGGTATAAATATCACCCAAAGTCCCGCCCACTCGTAACTATATCTTTTTATATCGCGTCCGCGTAGCATTTTGCGTATGAGTTTAGCGGTGCGTTCTTTTTCGGCTTCATCTTTGCAATTTGCTAAAATTTCATTTCTTTTTTCAGTAGTGATGATAAAGGCTTCGTTATAGCCTGTTAAAATTCCACGATATATATTAAGTCCTTGCCATTCTTTAAGCGGAGTTCCTATGCGTTCTATCTTAGCCTTTAAAGCACTAGTATTCTCATCACTAAAAGTGAAGCTTTCTTTACTTAAAGAATTTTGCGAAAATTCTGCAAAGTCCTTATATAAGCCGATGTTATAGGCACAAGTTTTTAAAATTTCATTGCTTAGGGCAAGGTATTTGAATTTATTATCTTTGCTTTTTGATTTTTCAAAACAAAGTATGGAAGTATCCACTGTAGCACTATCAAAAACTTTTATGCCGTTTAAATCGGTGTATTCTAAAAACTTAACATTTTTAAGCAAAAATTCACGCAATGCTTCCCCATATCCTGCACGCGTGTATTTGTTAGAAGTGATATAGCTTAATACCCCATTATCTTTTAAAACATTAAATCCTAGTTCATAAAAATAAGTATAAATATCGCTCGTGCCTTTATAAACCTTATAATTTTTAGCTAAATGGGGCTTGAGTTCTTTAAGCTCTTCTTGTCTTATATAAGGTGGATTGCCGATGATGAGATCAAAGCCTTTGAAATTTCCATCATCGTCCAAAATTTCAGGGAATTCAAAACGCCATTCAAAAGGATGATTGCTTTCTAGGTTAAAGATATTGTCGTATTCTTTTTTAAGATTTGCAAATTCTTTTGTGGCTTCTTTTTCATCAAAGTCAAAAAGAGTCAAATTCGCACTAACAAAGAATTTCAAATTTTCATCATCTACGGCTAAGAAATTTCCGTATTTTTTAGAGTATTTTTCACATTTATCATTAAAGCTTTTCATTTCTTTTTTAAATTTATCTGCAAAGCAGAAATTTTTAAAAGAAATTTTGAGATTTTTTATCTCTTGGTTGATGTGGCTTTTATCTGTGTAAAAGCCTTCTTTATAGTCTTTTACTATGCGTTTGTATTTGCCCATACGTTCTTTGATGTTAGGATAGTGGTTTAGGCTTTTGCCTGTTTCAAAGTAAGATACCAAAGAATTTCCGCATTTTATGTTTATATCGATGTTTGGCAGGGTTTTAAGATCGTGATAATTCTCATCATCAAAGCTTTGATAAAAACTATGTTTTAAAAGCTCTATCCAAAGCCTTAGCTTCGTGATCTCGCATGAGTTAGGGTTGATATCGACTCCAAAAAGGTTGTTTTCTATGATGTCTTTTTTAGTGTGAAAAAGTTCTTGTTGGATAAGATGGGCTTTATCTTTAGGCGTACTTGGGCGTTTATACTCTATAAACTCACCTTTTCTACCCGTGATGAGAATTTCATCGTTTTGCACTTCTAGATAAAATTCTTCATCAAAAAGATTTAGCTCATCATAAATGCTTAACATAACATTTAAAGCAGAAACCAAAAAATGCCCGCTTCCCACTGCAGGATCGCAAATTTTTATAGAGTTTAAAAGCTCTTTTTGTGCTTTTTTGTCTTCTTTTCTTAAAGACTTTCTTAGTTCGCTTATATCTTTAGCATCAAGATCAAATTGAGCGTTGAATTTATCAAGCACAACTTTTGTGATGCTTTCTTTACACATATAAGAAGTGATAAAGCTTGGCGTGTAAAAGCTCCCTTCTTTGTAGCCATTGAGTTTTTCAAACACATTTCCTAAAACGCTTGAGCTTATGAGTTCTTTTTGGCTTAAAATTTCGCTTTGCTCATCATCGCTACCAAAATCAAAGCTATCCAAAAATTCAAACAAGTATTCTAAAAGCCCCACTTGTCCTTTTTTAGCCTTGCATTTATCATCTTTTAGCACAGTGTTTTTATAGTAAAAAAGCTTTAAGTCATTGCTTAAGCTTGAAATTTCAAGTGTGTTTTCTATGCTTTGTTTTTCAAACAAAGAAGAATTTAGATAAGGCAGATAGGCAAATTCGCTTTTCTTTCTTGTGCTTTTTTCTTTGGCTAAAACTTCAAAGAAAAGTTCGCTAAGCTTGTCAAAATCAGGGATTTTTTTGAAATTTAAAAATTTCAAATTTTTATCATCATTAAAACGCACCAAATTTGACTCTATAAGCTTTAAAAACAAAATGCGATTAAGCCATAAGATCAAAAGTTTTAAGATGGTTTCAAAATTTTCTTCTTTAAGCTTAGAGTTTATAGCGGTGTAGAAAGTGCCTTGCTCTTCTTTGCTTTCTTCACTTTTTGCGATGATGAGTTTTGAGTTTTGTTTGCTCTCGCAAAGCCCTAAGATATATAAAAGCTCTTTGTAAAAAGCATTGTTGAGTGAATTTGCATCGTTGGGGTTAAACTCACTTAGCAAAAAGTCTCTATGAAAAGTTTTATAAATACTTGCTAGGTTTTTAAAATTTGATTTTTGTTTGTCTTTTAAAAACGTCAAGTCAATCAAAAAGCCTTTTAAGTTTTCTTTGGAATTTTCTATGAGTTTGGCTACTTCTTTATAGAATTCTTCAGTATTACCTTTGAAAAGTGAATTTGGATTACAAAATTCTTCAAAAAGTTTTTTAAAACTTGGATTTTTATAAAAAAGCTCTTCAAACTCACTAATTTTAAAAATGTAAAATTTATAAAAATCTGTGATGATAATAAATTTTAAGCTAAAACTATACTCTCTATTTCTAAAATAATATAAAATAGTCTCGTGTAAGGCTTTAGAATTTACCTTTGTATGAGTGATAAATTCTTTTGAATTTGGCTTTTTAGCCTCAATAAGAACTTCTAAGTCTTTACTAAACTCATCTTTAGAGATGGATAAGTCAATCTCACTTTTGCCTTTTTGCTTGGTTTTGATGTGGGTTTTGAAATTTAACATGGTTAAAAATGGACTAAGTGCATTAGCTACAAGATAATCTTCATTTTCACTTTGCGAACTTTCAAGTCTTTCTAGATATTGCATTAAAGCCTTGTTAAATATATCAAATTCATTTTGCATGATTTGCTTTTTGCGGTAGTATGGGTTGAAAAAATCTTTTTCATTTAGCAAAGTGAAATGCATTTTTAACCTTTATAAAAAATATTTTGTATTTTATCAAATTTTACTTTTATATAAAATTTTTTAAGAATTTAATATATCATTAATACCTTTATATGCTTCCTGTATAGGTTTTTTAATAAAAAAATCATTTAAAATTTGAATAAAATCTTTTTTAGAATTTTGATTTTCAATCAACCAATAAATAAAAGCGTATTCTCCTTCTAATTTTTCATTGTTTATTAATTTATCACAATAATAGTGATTTTGATATTTTCTAACATTTTCTTCTTTTACATCTTTAAATAATTTTAAACATTCTTTATATTTTTCATTTTCTATATCTTCTTCATCATCATTTGAAATTTCAAATGTCAAACCAATAATATCATAGTATTTTTTTTTAAAATAAATATATATACATGGATATATGCTTTCATTCTTATAATCAATAGGATAAAATATAAACACACCATGATTAACACGATTTTCTTCTATTTTATTGCCGATAAAAGTTATATCACCTATTTTAATTTCCTTATGTTCAAAACTATCAAAAAATTCTTCTATTATATATTCGCAGATGTTGCTCCATTTATGCTGGATAATATCTTTAGCTTTCTTATAGTTTTCTTCATTTAAATTTTTAAGCTCTGATTTGTTTTTGTTATATCTATATAAAATCATCGCATTTTTTAAATTTTGCATTTTTATATTGTTTTGAAAAATAAATTCTAGTACATCATCTCTTTGAGTATACTCATCTGTCATATACCATTGTAAAATACTTTTGTATTGATTTAGAGTAAAAATAATGTTTTGTATATCAAGAATAAATTTTTGATCTTTGGTTGATTTTTCTTCATATATTTTTATACACTCATCAATCCATTCCTTAATCCATATATAATCCATCTTCAAATAATAGCTAACATTATTTTCATTTTTATCTTTAATCAAATTTGTCTTTATTGTAAAATTTCCCAAACTATAATCACTAGGACTAGCACACTCATCTTGATGCAAATATATAGTCAATATGTTTTTATAACAATCTTTTATATTTTTGATATTTTTTCTTACAAAATTAATATAATCTTTCAATTGATTTTTTTGATCTTTTGCATAAATTTTATTTTCTATTATAATATATCTTTTATCACTTAATGTTATTAAAATATCTATCCTTCTATTATCTTTTATGCAGGCTTCTGTTTCTACGCTTTTTATATCTTCTATGTTTAAATTTTCAAATTTCGTATTTACTAAACTCTTACCAAGTTTTTCTAAAAATACCTTTGCAAAATTTTTTTGATAATGATCCTTATTTATATCAATTAAATAAGCTATAAATTTAGAATGATAATTTTCTTTTGTTTCAATATTCAAAGCATCAAATATATTTATATCACTCAAACCATTATTCACATCTTTTTCAAATTTAATATCTTCTTCAAGCAACCTTTCAATAAATTTTTCCATGTATCACTTTCCAAATTTTATACAATTTTACATGTAAATAAATTTTTAATTACAAACTAAAAAAACTGATTATTAATTTTATAGGCAAGTTAAGTAGAATTAACAAGTCCGCAATGAGCTACTTTCCCCCTGCCAGTAAGGCGTAGTATCATCACCCACGATGTGCTTAGCTTCTTGGTTCGGGATGGAGCAAGGCGTTTCCACATCTGTATAATCACGGACATTGTTATTTAAATATTCTTTGAAAGACTGAATTTAAGAATAAAGCCTAATCTTTTATTTCTTTACTTTTTTCTTTATTCTCTTTCTTCTTTTATTTTTCTTTCTTCTTTACTTATCTTTGATAAGTCTTTATATAGAATACTTAAAAAACAATGTTAAGAGCAAGTTTTAATACAAACTCTACTTGAAAGATTTCTATTAAACTCTAAATATTATCTATATTCAAAGTCTTCTAAAAACCTTAACAAGGAAGTGATGCTTTATTAAAGATAAGCCAAACGCTCTATTAGTACTGGTCAGCTAAAGGACTTTCATCCATTACACACCCAGCCTATCAAACTAGTAGTCTTCTAGAGAGCTTAGAGAAGATTCATCTTAGAGTTGGCTTCACGCTTAGATGCTTTCAGCGTTTATCCTTTCCAAACTTAGCTACGCTGCGATGCTCTTGGCAGAACAACAGCTACACCAGTGGTTTGTTCAACCCGGTCCTCTCGTACTAGGGTCAAATCTCTTCAATCTTCTTACGCCCACGGCAGATAGGGACCGAACTGTCTCACGACGTTCTGAACCCAGCTCGCGTACCGCTTTAAATGGCGAACAGCCATACCCTTGGGACCTGCTCCAGCCCCAGGATGCGATGAGCCGACATCGAGGTGCCAAACCTCCCCGTCGATGTGAGCTCTTGGGGGAGATCAGCCTGTTATCCCCGGGGTACCTTTTATCCTTTGAGCGATGGCCCTTCCACACAGAACCACCGGATCACTAAGACCGACTTTCGTCTCTGCTTGACTTGTATGTCTTGCAGTTAAGCTGGCTTATACCTTTATACTCTACGAACGATTTCCAACCGTTCTGAGCCAACCTTTGTAAGCCTCCGTTATTATTTGGGAGGCGACCGCCCCAGTCAAACTACCCACCAGACATTGTCCCACTTGAGGATAACTCAAGCTGGTTAGCTACCCAAATAAGAAAGAGTGGTATCTCAACAATGGCTCATATACAACTGGCGTCATATACTCAAAGCCTCCCACCTATCCTGCACATTCTTATCCAAGTAGCAGTGTCAAGCTGTAGTAAAGGTCCACGGGGTCTTTCCGTCTTGCCGCGGGTAGGAGGAATTTTCACCTCCACTACAATTTCACTGGATCCCTCTTTGAGACAGCTCCCATCTCGTTACGCCATTCATGCAGGTCGGTATTTAACCGACAAGGAATTTCGCTACCTTAGGACCGTTATAGTTACGGCCGCCGTTTACTCGGGCTTCGATCAAGAGCTTCGCTAATGCTAACCCCATCAATTAACCTTCGAGCACCGGGCAGGCGTCACACCCTATACATCCTCTTACGAGTTAGCAGAGTGCTGTGTTTTTGGTAAACAGTCGGGAGGGACTCTTTGTTGTAAGTTTCCTTGCTTTCGGAGTAAATCCTAATACAAAGCTAACCACACCTTATACCGAAGATACGGTGCTATTTTGCAGAGTTCCTTAAAGAGAGTTCTTCCACGCGCCTTAGAATACTCATCCCACCCACCTGTGTCGGTTTACGGTACGGGCAACATTAGCTAAACTTAGAAACTTTTCTTGGCTCGACGGCATCAGGGGTTCTTCTATCCATCCGAAGACTTCAAAAAGCCTTTCAGTTCTCGGAGTATTGTTATACGGATTTGCCTGTATAACCTCCTACGACCTTAGACTAGCACTTCCATCCGCTAGCCCCCTTAGCCCTAAGCGTCCTTCCATCGCACACTAATGTTGGTATTGGAATATTAACCAATTTGCCATCGTCTACCCCTTTCGGACTCGACTTAGGACCCGACTAACCCTACGATGACGAGCATCGCGTAGGAAACCTTGGGTTTACGGCGTTAATGATTCTCACATTAATTATCGCTACTCATGCCTGCATGCTCACTTCTATTCGCTCCAGCACTCCTTACCGGTATACCTTCGACGCAAATAGAACGCTCTCCTACCACTTAGTAAACTAAGTCTACAGCTTCGGTACTTACTTTAGCCCCGTTATATTTTCCGCGCAAAATCACTAGACCAGTGAGCTATTACGCTTTCTTTAAAGGATGGCTGCTTCTAAGCCAACCTCCTGGTTGTTTAAGTAACTTCACATCGTTTTCCACTTAAGTAAGACTTAGGGACCTTAGCTGGTAGTCTGGGTTGTTTCCCTCTTGACGACGGATTTTATCACTCGCCGCCTGACTGCTGTGATTACATATAAGGTATTCGGAGTTTGATAGGGTTTGGTACATTGGTGTATGCCCTAGCCCATTCAGTGCTCTACCCCCTTATATTACGACACAACGCTATACCTAAATATATTTCGGAGAGAACCAGCTATCACGAAGTTTGATTGGCCTTTCACCCCTATCCACAAGTCATCCCGGGGCTTTTCAACGCCTATGGGTTCAGTCCTCCACTAGTTCTTACACTAGCTTCAACTTGCTCATGGATAGATCACTTCGTTTCGGGTCTGCAGCATCTGACTAAGCGCCCTATTCAGACTCGCTTTCGCTACGGCTTCGCGTTTGCTTAACCTTGCCAGACACCACAACTCGCAGGCTCATTATGCAAAAGGCAGTCCATCACCCTGTATTGCTACATAGGGCTCTGAATGATTGTAAGCAAATGGTTTCAGGTTCTATTTCACTCTGATCACCTCAGTTCTTTTCACCTTTCCCTCACGGTACTTGTGCACTATCGATCTGGTATTAGTATTTAGGGTTGGATCGTGGTCGACCCGGATTCAGACAGGATTCCTCGTGTCCCGCCCTACTCAGGATACTGCTAGCTAAGGTTTGTTTTTCGCATACGGGACTATCACCCTCTATGGTTATACTTTCCAGAATGTTCTGCTAAACTTACCTCTTGCATATTGCAGTCCTACAACCCCCAGTGCAAGCACTGGGTTTGCCCTCTTGCGCTTTCGCTCGCCGCTACTGACGCAATCTCTATTGATTTCTTTTCCTGAGGGTACTAAGATGTTTCAATTCCCCTCGTTCGCTCCTATATAGGTAATGTATATCTCTATACATTGGGTTGCCCCATTCGGAAATCTACGGATCAAAGCTTCTTGACAGCTCCCCGTAGCTTATCGCAGTCTAGTACGTCCTTCATCGCCTTTACCAGTCAAGGCATCCACCATTCGCTCTTAGTAGCTTACCTTTTTTACCTTTTATTATTGATTCTAAAACGCATCACTTCCTTGTTAAAGTTTTTATGATAAGACTTCTTTATCTTAAGACGGAAAGCATTCAAACACTTAATATAAAACTAAATGATTTAGTCTCAACTAAGCTGTGAGTTTGAAACTTGTCTTTAATTTATAATCCTTAAATCTAATATTCTCTTTATTCATAGAAATAAAGACAGCTAAAAGTTAAGTTAAACTAAAGAAAAGATAAATAGGTTTTATCCTTTAACAAGTCCTGTAAAATTGTTTTTATTAAAACTTGCTTGTGACTCTTAACAATGATAATTAAAAAGAACATTAGGTTTAAAACCTAAAGGAAGTATATATATTAATATAATCATTATAAATATAAATACATAATGTATATGTTATTTATATCTATCTAAAGTATATTCTTTTATAGCTAAAGATAAAAATAAATCTAAGTATTTAGAGTTTATATTTTATATTTAATCTACTTTATATACTTGCTTTAGATTTTAAAGCTTCTTTATTCAAATCTTTTTTATGGTGGGCCTAACAAGACTTGAACTTGTGACCTCACCCTTATCAGGGGTGCACTCTAACCAGCTGAGCTATAGGCCCTTAATAAATGGTGGAGAATAGCGGGATCGAACCGCTGACCTCCTGCGTGCAAAGCAGGCGCTCTCCCAGCTGAGCTAATTCCCCATAAACAATTAGCTTTATCATCAATCTTTGAAATCTAAACAAGAATCAATTGAGTTTATATATTGAAGTAATAGTTGTGAGACTTATTACTTTGTACTCTAGAAAGGAGGTGATCCAACCGCAGGTTCTCCTACGGTTACCTTGTTACGACTTCACCCCAGTCGCTGATTCCACTGTGGACGGTAACTAGTTTAGTATTCCGGCTTCGAGTGAAATCAACTCCCATGGTGTGACGGGCGGTGAGTACAAGACCCGGGAACGTATTCACCGTAGCATGGCTGATCTACGATTACTAGCGATTCCGGCTTCATGCTCTCGAGTTGCAGAGAACAATCCGAACTGGGACATATTTTATAGATTTGCTCCACCTCGCGGTATTGCGTCTCATTGTATATGCCATTGTAGCACGTGTGTCGCCCTGGGCATAAGGGCCATGATGACTTGACGTCGTCCACACCTTCCTCCTCCTTACGAAGGCAGTCTATTTAGAGTGCTCGGCCGAACCGTTAGCAACTAAATACGTGGGTTGCGCTCGTTGCGGGACTTAACCCAACATCTCACGACACGAGCTGACGACAGCCGTGCAGCACCTGTCTCTAAGTTCTAGCAAGCTAGCACCCTCTTATCTCTAAAAGGTTCTTAGGATATCAAGCCCAGGTAAGGTTCTTCGCGTATCTTCGAATTAAACCACATGCTCCACCGCTTGTGCGGGTCCCCGTCTATTCCTTTGAGTTTTAATCTTGCGACCGTACTCCCCAGGCGGTACACTTAATGCGTTAGCTGCATTACTGAGATGACTAGCACCCCAACAACTAGTGTACATCGTTTAGGGCGTGGACTACCAGGGTATCTAATCCTGTTTGCTCCCCACGCTTTCGCGCCTTAGCGTCAGTTGAGTTCCAGCAGATCGCCTTCGCAATGGGTATTCTTGGTGATATCTACGGATTTTACCCCTACACCACCAATTCCATCTGCCTCTCCCTCACTCTAGACTATCAGTTTCCCAAGCAGTTTAATGGTTAAGCCATTAGATTTCACAAGAGACTTGATAATCCGCCTACGCGCCCTTTACGCCCAGTGATTCCGAGTAACGCTTGCACCCTCCGTATTACCGCGGCTGCTGGCACGGAGTTAGCCGGTGCTTATTCCTTAGGTACCGTCAGAATTCTTCCCTAAGAAAAGGAGTTTACGCTCCGAAAAGTGTCATCCTCCACGCGGCGTTGCTGCGTCAGGGTTTCCCCCATTGCGCAATATTCCCTACTGCTGCCTCCCGTAGGAGTCTGGACCGTGTCTCAGTTCCAGTGTGACTGATCATCCTCTCAGACCAGTTAAGCGTCATAGCCTTGGTAAGCCATTACCTTACCAACTAGCTGATACTATATAGTCTCATCCTACACCGAAAAACTTTCCCTACTCAACTTGTGTTAAGCAGGAGTATAGAGTATTAGCAGTCGTTTACAACTGTTGTCCTCTTGAGTAGGGCAGATTAACTATACCTTACTCACCCGTGCGCCACTAATCCACTTCTAGCAAGCTAAAAGCTTCATCGTTCGACTTGCATGTATTAGGCACGCCGCCAGCGTTCACTCTGAGCCAGGATCAAACTCTCCATAAAAAATTATAGATAGTTTAATCTTTTTCTTCAAAGAAAAAGTTATGAAAGATTAAAAGAAAAGTTTTTAATCTTTTTAATTATTAGATTGAATAGATTTTACATAATTGCTTATGCCTAAATCTGTTCTGGCTCAATCGATCACTTATTTAGATTTCAAAGATTGACTAATAAGATTTGAATAACAATACTAATTTAAAAGAACAAAACAAAAAATCATTTTTAAAAGAAAAGTTTTTAAATTAAAAAACAAGATTTATAAAAAAGCTTTTAGTTTATAAGACAAAAACCAAAAGAGTTAATTTATAAAATCTACTAAGCTAGTGAAACTTTATAATTTAAAAGATTTTAAGTCCTTTTTTCAAAAAAGGAAATGAAAGTATAACCAATTAAACTTAAAAGGGGATTAAATAAAGGATTAAATAGTATAAATATTTGTGTAAGTATTTATATAAGTATTTGGTGGGTTTAAAAATGGGGGGGGGGGATTTTAAATGATAATAAAAAATACAAGATATAATATACTATTAATAGGATTGAAAGGCTTGACTTAGGGAAGATAAGTTCCCTAAGTTTAGAAATATTTAAAAAATTTTAATATTTTAAAAAATACTCTTGAATTTTTTTAGGATCACTTGTTTTTGTAAGTGCTAACATAAGCAAAACTCTTGCTTTTTGAGGATTTAAATCTTCAGCACTAATAAAACCTAATTTTTCATCTGAATCACTCACAGCAACACAACCTGCTACAACCCTTGAACTTACAACAACCTTAAGCCCTTTTTTTAAAAGCTCTTTTAAAACATCTTTTTGATTTTTGTGTATACTTCCTGCTCCACTTCCTGCAACAACTATGCCCTTAGTTCCATGTTCAAATAAAGCTTTTGCAGCGACACCACTACCATCATTTGAATAGCTATAAAGAATATCTACTTTTGGCAAACTTGTGAGTTTGCTTACATCAAAAGGAGCGTTTTTTGTGTGAGCTTTAGTAACATTATTATAGAAAAAGACTTTACCATCTACTATATAACCCAAATCCCCAAAATCAGGAGAAGAGAAAGCATCAACATTTAAACTATGAGTTTTTACTACGCCTCTAGCGCTTAAAATTTTATCATTTATAGCTACCATAACACCCTTATTCTTAGCTTCTTTATTGGCAACTAATGCCACTGCATTATAAAGATTTTTCGGACCATCCGCACTTATAGCAGTTGATGGACGCATAGCGCCAACTAGAACTACGGGCTTATCACTTTTAATGGTTAAATTTAAAAAATAAGCAGTTTCTTCCATAGTATCAGTACCATGAGTTATCACCACACCGTCTATCCCCTCAGCAAAAAGCTTAGCAATTTTTTTAGCAAGCCTTAACCAAATTTCATCACACATATTTGAACTATCAATATTTGCTATTTGCTCCCAACTAATATCTGCTAAATCTCTAATTTGCGGAACTGCTTTAATTAATACATCTATATCAATGGCTCCGGCCGTATATCCTGTTGTAGCAATAGTGCTATCAATGAAGCCTGCTATCGTTCCGCCTGTTCCTAAAATAGCAATCCTTGATTTAGCTTTTTTCATACATACTCCTATAAAAAGACAACATATAAATAATTTTTTAATCTCTTGTATATTAATTTTTTAATGTTATTAATGCAAATTATAAGTAAAAATTTTTATAAAATCTCTTTAACAACAAACTGTGGAGTTACCATTCCCCTAAATTCATTCTTAGAAATACTTCCAAGCAAAGAAATATTTTGATTCAATTCTGGCTCTTTATCAAAATTAAAAAATAAAGCTTCTATGGTTTTATTTTCCTTAGTTAAAACAAGCTTTAAGTGTTTTTCATCTTTACCTAGAAGTTTTTTATTTTTTACACAAAGATTTTCTAAAACAAAAAAAGGTCGTGGATTTTTATGTCCAAAAGGTTCAAAAGATTCTAAAATTTCAAGCATTTCAAAATCAATTTCGCTAGGTTCTAAGATTCCTAAAATTTCATCTGTATCCAAAAATTCACTTTCAGAAATTTGCGAACATTCTTTTTTGATTTTATTTTTAAATTGTTCAAAATTTTCAGAGTTTAAACTGATTCCAGCAGCACCTTTATGACCACCATAATTGCTTAATATAGAATTTGTCTTAGAAATTAAAGCTAAAATATCAATCTTGCCAACACTTCTTGCGCTGCCTTTTAAGTGTTCTTCATTTTGAGAAAATACAAAAGCAGGTTTATTAAAATGTTTAGCTAAACGACTTGCCACAATCCCTAAAACACCTTCATGCCAATTTAAACCCGATACCACAATACAAGAATCGTTTTCATCGATTTGATTTAAACTATCTTCAAAAAGCTGTTTTTCTTCATCTTTACGACTTTCATTAAAACTAACAATTTGCTCTAGATATTCTAAAGCTTTATTAAAATCTTTAGTGTGTAAAAATTCATAAGAAATACTTGCATCATCCATTCTTCCAGCACTATTTATAAGCGGAGCAATTAAAAATCCTATATTATCAAGAGCAAATTTATCCTTTTGATAATAATGCTTAATAGCCCTAAAAGCAGCCCTTTTAGATTTGTTAATATGATCTATGCCACGCCTTACTAAAGCACGATTTAAATCTCTAAGTTCCATCATATCTGCAACAATTGCAATCGCCAAAAGTTCTAAAAATTTACACATGTCATATTTAAGCTTGCACACCTCTTTTAAAGCCGCTATCAAATACCATGCGACTTGAGCTCCACAAATTTCAATTTCTGGAAAATCACAATCTTTTTGCTTTGGATTGATAATGGCAAAAGCATCAGGTAAAACATCTTGAGGCATATGATGATCAGTGATAATCAAATCTATATTTTTTTCTTTACAGAGTTTGGCTGCTTCAAGAGCAGCTATTCCATTATCTACTGTTATTATTAAATTTACATCAAGTTCGTTGATGATCTCAGCATTTAATCCATATCCATCTTTAAAACGATTTGGAATTCTTATAATATAATCAAAACCTATATCATCGAAAAATTCTGCCATAATAACACAAGAAATGATTCCATCAACATCATAATCTCCTACTATGGCGACTTTCTCATTTTTTTCTACAGCTTCTTTGATGCGATTAGCTGCTTTATATGCATCCTTTAAACAGCATGGCAAAGGCAGATCACAAAGTTTGGTATGCAAATCTTTTTCAAAGCGTGAAGCCAAAATTTTTTTAATTTCATTTTTATTAATTATCTTCATAGTTTATAGCTGCCTTGATAAAACTGCAAATCACAGGATTAACATGCTCAAGTCTTGATGTAAATTCTGGATGAAACTGCACAGCCAAGAAAAAAGGATGACAGTTAAGCTCAACTGCTTCAATCAATCCTTTGCTTTCACCACTTACAATCAAACCGTGTTTTTCAAAATCTGCTCTATATTTTGGATTTGCTTCATAGCGATGACGATGGCGTTCTTTTACACTCTTTACTTCATTATAAACCTTAGCCAAAAGGGATTTTTCCTTGATATCACATTTATAAGCCCCTAAACGCATAGTTCCACCTAAAGGAGTTTTTGCAGTACGAATTTGTTTTTCTCCATTTGTATCCATAAATTCATCAATCAAATAAACCACAGGATTTTGGCATTTTTCATTAAATTCACTTGAATTTGCATCTTTAAGTTTTAATACATTTCTAGCAAATTCCACCAAAGCAAGCTGCATACCTAAACAAATTCCTAAAAAAGGAATTTTATTTTCTCTTGCGTATTGAATGGCTTTTATCTTACCTTCTACACCACGATATCCAAATCCCCCAGCAACCAAAATTCCACTCACATCTTTAAATACTTCAGAACTTTCCATATTTTCAAGTTTTTCACTATCTACCCATTTTAACTCCACTTTAGTATCTAGGGCTGCACCTGCGTGTATAATAGCTTCAGTAAGGCTTTTATAACTTTCTTTTAAATCCACATATTTGCCTACAAAAGCGATTTTAACTTCATTGCTTGGAGCTATAACTCTTTTTACCAAAGAGTCCCAATTTTCCATATTAGGTTTTAAATTTTTCAAATCCAAAATTTCAGCAATAGGGCTTAAAATATCTTGCTTTAAAAAATTAAGTGGAATTTGATAAATACTAGCCGCATCAACACTTTCTATCACGCAATTTTTTTCTACCCCGCAAGAAATAGCAATTTTATCTTTTAAATCTCTATCAAGAGCTTTTTCACTACGACAAATAATCATATCAGGACTAATGCCTATGCGTCTTAACTCGCCTACACTATGTTGAGTTGGCTTTGTTTTTAATTCCCCTGCAGCCTTAATAAAAGGTACTAGAGTAAGATGAATATTCATAGCATTATTTTTACCCACTTCCAAACGCAAAGCACGAATAGCTTCTAAAAAAGGCAAGCCTTCTATATCCCCAACAGTTCCGCCTATTTCAACGATAAGTATATCTTTGCCTTCTCCTGCTTTTTTAATGCGATCTTTGATTTCTCCTACTATATGAGGGATAACTTGAATGGTTTTGCCAAGATATTCTCCACGCCTTTCTTTTTCAATCACACTTTGATAAACCCGTCCTGTAGTGAAGTTATTATCTTGAGATAAACTCTCATCCAAAAAACGCTCATAATGCCCCAAATCAAGATCCGTTTCTGCTCCATCATCAGTTACAAAAACCTCTCCATGCTCAAAAGGACTCATAGTGCCTGGATCAACATTGATATAAGGATCAGCTTTTAAAATACTCACTTTAAGCCCTGAATTTTTTAAAAGTGTTGCGATAGAAGCAGCGGCTATCCCTTTACCCAAAGAACTTAAAACTCCACCTGTTACAAAAATATATTTTGTTTGTTTCATTGACAATAAGCCTTATTTTTTTATCTAATTATAGCTTGATAAAACTTTTTATTTCATTAGAATTTTAAGTAAAAAATGCAAGAATTACAAAAAATATTTTTATCAAAAAAGGAATAAGCATGCAAATCACTTTACTTTTTCACACTCCATTATCTGTTTGTTCTCATGCAACAAGAACTTGTTGGCAAAGCTTTGAAAAAGGCGATTGCGGTGGCGAAAAAGATAAAGAACTTATCGATCGCGTGGGTAATAAATTCAAACACGCTTCAACCTTAGAACATCTAAACTATACTTTTTATATACAAGGAATTTCAAGAGCTTGCTTACAAGAAGTTGCAAGACACCGTCACACTAGTCCTAGTGTAAAAAGCACGCGTTATACCTTAAAAGAACTTCGCAATGAAGCTGAATTTAAAATAGGAGATTTTGAAAATGCAAGCCGTTATCTTGTGCTTTGTGGTAATGAAGAGGTTGATAACGCAAGCATTAAAGCCTTAGAAAATTTACGCACTATTTTACAAAAAAGCATTAGTCTAGATATAGCCAAATACTGCTTACCAGAAAGCTATAAAACCGAACTTACACTAACGATTAATGCAAGAAGTTTACAAAATTTTATATCTTTGCGTAGTTCAAAATCAGCTCTTTGGGAGATTAGAAATTTAGCAAATGCTTTATTTGAAGCCTTACCACAAGAACACAAATTTATATTTGAACATTGCCTACATAAAGATATAGAATAAATCATACTAATTTTATCTTATTTAAAATATTTTTATGCTACCATTTATAAAATCAAGCTTTATGCAAGTATATTTTCATATACCTTGTGCTTGATTACAGTTTCTTATAAGGACTTTTTATGGATAAACAATTTTTTCAAGATTTTCTAATGCTTTCACAAGCTCATACTATAGCTACTCTTGCTATACTTTGTGTTGTTTTTTACGCATTAAAAAAAATGCGGGATATAAAAATCAATTTTTCTCTTCGCATGCTATTTGCGCTTTTAATGGGTTTGGGGTTTGGTTTTGCTTTGCAATATTTGGCAAATTTTCCAGATGCTGAAGAAGCAAGCAATATTCTTTGGTATAGTGAAACAAAACATTGGTTTGCATTTGTAAGTTCTGTTTTTGTAGCTTTTATAAAAATGCTAGTTGTTCCTCTTGTAAGCATTTGCATTATAAAAGTAATTATAGAAATTGATAAAAATATCAAAATATCTTCCTTGCTTGGAATAAGTCTTTTTTGGATACTCTTTAGCACAGCCATAGCTGCAACCTTGGGTATATTTTTAGGTTATAGTTTTGATTTAGGAAGTAATTTTGCTATATATGAAGGAGATAAACAAATTCGCGAAATTCAAACTTTTTCAAATATTATACTAGGGCTAATACCTAGCAACATCATTACAGCTATTAATAAAGAAAATATTATAGCTATTGTCATTTTTTCTTTTTTTATAGGAATTAGTGCTAAAAAAATTTCTAAAAAAGAAGAGTATGAACAAGCCTTTAAAAGTTTTCATAATTTTATCCTAACCTTTTATAATATTATGATGAACATGACTGCTACAGTCATTAGATTTATGCCTTATGCTGTAGTTTGTATGATGGCTAATGTGCTTTTAAGCAATGGTTTTGAAGCTATCAAAACAGCTGGACTTTTTATAATGCTTATTTATATAGCCATGTTTATAATGTTTGGGGTGCATTTTTTACTTCTTGCTTCACAAGGGTTAAACCCTATAAAATATGCAAAAAAAGCCTTTCCTGTATGGTTATTTGCATTTAGCTCAAGATCTTCTTTAGGCACTTTGCCTATGACCACTTCAACTTTGCAAAATAAATTTGGAGTTAATTCAGCTATAGCTAATTTTGTAGCATCTATAGGTACAACAACAGGACTTAATGGTTGTGCGGGATATTTTCCAGCTTTAGCGGCAGTTTTTGTAGCTTTTGCTACACATACACATATTGATTTTACATTTGCTTTAATGATAGTTTTGGTAGCTGTTATTGGATCCTTGGGTATAGCTGGGGTACCTGGAAGTGCAACTATGGCAGCTTCTATTATGCTAGCAGGGATTGGATTTGGTAGTAATTTTGTCATGCTAAGTTTGATTTTAGCCATAGATCCTATTATAGATATGGCAAGAACAGCAAGCAATGTCTCAGGAGCTATGACTTCGGCACTTTGTACTGCAAAAAATCTAAAAGCTCTAGATAAAGAAATTTACAATTCTTAATCTTTTAAAACCCAATGCTTTTCATTGGGTTTTAGTATTTATTGGCAACCTTCACATTCTATGCTACGATCTGCAACATTGACTTTTTCACTATCAGGGCTTTCGCTTCTTAGATAATAAGTAGATTTTACTCCGAGCTCCCAAGCGAGTTGATAAATTTCATTTAAATATCCCCCACTTGCTTTATCAAGTGATAAAAAGATATTTAAACTCTGCCCTTGATCGATCCATTTACCACGCACAGCAGCAGCCTTTACAAGAATTTTTTGATCAAGTTCATAGGCTGGAGTATAGTATTGCCAAGTATCAAGGCTTAAATTTGGCACAACAACAGGTATCATACCACTTAAATTTTGTTCAAACCACTTTCTTTTGTAAACAGGTTCTATAGTCTGCGTAGTACCCACCAAGATAGAAATAGAAGAAGTAGGCGCAATGGCCATCAAATAACCATTTCTCATACCATCTTTTTTAACTTTTTCTCTAAGTTTAACCCAGTCGCATTCACTTTGATCAAATAAGCCTTCTCTTAAAGTTAAAGCTTTAGCCTTAGGACTTGCTACATCAATAGGAAAAATCCCCTTGCTCCAATTTGATCCTTCAAAATCTTCATAAGAACCTTTTTCAAGAGCTAAATTTGAACTCGCATTAATAGCCTCAAAGCTAATTTGCTCCATAATCTCATCGATTTTATTTAAATGCTCATCGCTTCCCCAATGAATCTTAGCCTCAGCAAGCATTTGTGCCTCGCCCATAACTCCAAGACCTATGGCACGAGATTTTAAATTTGTATCTTTTACTTTTCTATGAGGATAAAAATTTAAATCAATTACATTATCAAGCATACGAATAGCTGTTGGAACAACACGCTCTATATCTTCTTTAGTATATACTTTGCTAAGATTTATACTTGCTAAATTACAAACGGCTGTTTTTCCATCATTTTTATATTTTTCCACTATATAAACTTTATTACCTTCAATACTATCTAAAGTTGAGATTTTTTTGGCTGGTTTTTCATATCCCCCATCGATCACAACCTTTTGCTCTTCATCAAAATGAAGCTCATCTCCATTTTCAAAAACTACTTTAATTTGATAATAATTTGGCTCGGTATTTTGAAAAATTTCAGTACATAAATTTGAACTTCTAATAATTCCTACATGAGCATTTGGATTTGCTCTGTTGGCACTATCTTTAAAACATAAAAATGGCAAGCCTGTTTCAAAATAATTTAGCAAAATTTTCTTCCAAAGCTCTTTAGCTTCTACGATTTCTTTGGTAATGCTTTCATCTTTTTCATATTCTTCATAGCGTTTTTCAAAAGCTTCACCATACAAATCACACAAATCCGCTGTATCTGCAGGATCAAAAAGAGTCCATTTATCATTAGCTCTTACTCTCTTCATGAAAAGATCATTGATCCATAAAGCAGGGAAAAGTTCATGAGCACGGCGTCTTTCTTCACCTGAATTTTTACGCAAATCGATAAAATCACTTATATCCATGTGCCAAGGTTCTATATAAACGGCTATAGCTCCTTTTCTGGTTCCTAGTTGATCTACTGCCACAGCAATATCGTTGGTAATTTTCAAGAAAGGTATAATCCCTCCTGCGGCATTTTTATGCCCATCTATGCTTCCACCCATAGCACGCACTTTAGACCAATCCCAACCTATACCACCACCAAATTTAGAAAGCAAAGCCATTTCTTGGTAAGAATCAAAAATACCTTCAATATTATCAGGGGTTGATCCTATATAACAAGAACTAAGCTGATGGCGCGTTGTTCTTGCATTAGATAAAGTCGGAGTTGCAAGCATGAGTTCAAATTTAGAAATAAGATCGTAAAATTTCTTCGCCCATTCTTGAGGATTAAATTCATTCTGCGCTAAAAACATCGCAATGGCCATAAACATTTGTTGAGGAAGTTCTATAGGCATACCTTTACTATCTTTAATCAAGTATCTATCATATAAAGTTTTAATACCAAGATAAGTAAATTGCATATCGCGTTCAGGTTTAATATAAGCATTTAAATCATCTAAATCATATTTTTCTTTAAGACCAAGTAAAATTCTTCCTTCTTTTTCACCCTTTTGAAAATACTCACGCAAATGATTATAGCGATTCATACCATTAACTTTTTTATATAAATCAAATAAAAAAAGTCTAGCTGCAACAAAGGTCCAATTTGGACAATCAATATCTATCTTATCTACTGCAGTTTTAATTAAAGTTTTTTGAATTTCTTCAGTTGAAATTCCATCACGAAATTGAATCTTTGCATCAAGTTCAAGTTCGCTTAAATTCACACCTTCTAAATCTTTTACAGCATCAGAGGTGCATTTTTTGATCTTAGAAACATCCAATTCTTCTGTACGACCATTTCTTTTAATAACTTTCATTGCCTTCCTTGCTTTTTATTTAAATGTTCTTTTAAAAATTGCATCAACATTTTTTGTATAGTAGTTATAATCGAAACATTTTCTTACATCCTCTTCGCTCAAACTTTTTCTTAAATCTTCATCGCTTAAAAGCGCTAACAAAAACAAACTTTCATTTTTTTCATTGATAGCAGCCTTGCCATTTTGCAAATCTGCCCAAACTTTCATAGCGTTTCTTTGAACTATTTTATAAGCTTCTTCACGGCTAATGCCTTTAAATGGAAGTTCTAAAAGCACCCTCCCTGAAAATACAAGCCCGCCTGTAAGATTTAAATTTTTCATCATATTTTCAGGATAAACCAAAAGCTTATCAATCAAATTTGTAAGACGCATAAGCATAAAATCAGCCGTGATAAAAGCATCAGGCAAAATAAATCTTTCAACACTAGAATGAGATATATCTCTTTCATGCCAAAGTGCAACATTTTCCAAAGCTGGAGTTACAAAAGATCTAAGCACACGACAAAGTCCTGTGATATTTTCACTTAAAACAGGATTTCTTTTATGTGGCATAGCTGAACTTCCTTTTTGTCCTACACTAAAATACTCCTCAGCCTCATAAACTTCAGTTCTTTGAAAATGTCTTATGGCTACAGCGATTTGCTCACAACTTGAAGCTAAAATCGCAATAGCAGAAATAACCTGAGCATAACGATCTCTTTGGATCACTTGATTTGAAACAGGAGCGGCCTTAAGACCTAAATTTTTACAAACTTCTTCTTCAAATTCTAAAGGAGCATGAGCAAAATTTCCCATTGCACCGCTGATTTTTCCATAGCTTATCACTTCTTTTGCATGTTCTAAAAGCTCTTTTGCATGCGAAATTTCATCATACCAAATAGCTAACACCAAACCAAAAGTAATAGGTTCTCCATGAATTCCATGACTTCTTCCTACCATTAAGGTGTTTTTATGCTCCAAAGCACGCTTTTTGATCGCTTCTAAAAGCAAAGAAACATCTTCTAAAATAAGCTCCAAACTCTCTTTTATCTGTAAAGCAACAGCTGTATCTATACAATCAGAACTTGTCATTGCATAATGCACAAAACGACTCTCTTCTCCCAAACTTTCACTTACACTTGTAAGAAAAGCTATAACATCATGTTTTGTGGTTTTTTCTATTTCGTCTATTCTTGCAATATCAAATTTTGCATTTTTAAGAATTTTTTCGCAGTCTGTGTCATCAATGAGACCGAGTTTGTTCCAAGCTTTTACAGCGGCTAATTCTACTTTTAACCACGCATCGTATTTTGCTTGCATGTCCCATTTTTTAGCCATGATTTCTCTGCTATATCTTTCAACCATCTTTGAAACCTTTTTAGCTATAATTTTATATTTTAAAAAACAGAAATTATATCAAATTATCCTAAGAAAGTTATTAAATGGCTTACATAAAAATAAAACTCTCAAATAATGGAAAAAAGGCGTTTCAAGTCCTTATGGAAAATTTAAAAATTAGCATAAATGAAGCACAAAAACTCATAGACAAAAAAAGACTTTTTTGTGATGGAATTTTAGTAGAAGAAAAGAATAAAATTTTAAATGGTTTAGTAGAGCTTATAGTCTATGAAAACAATCCCAAAGGAGTAGAAATTGTCTTTGAAAATGAAGACTTTGCCATACTTGAAAAAGAAAGTGGGATCTTAAGCCATCCAAATGGTAGACATTGCAAATACAGTCTTAGTGATGAAATTTGGCATCTTTGGGGAAAAGAAGCTTGCGTAGCACACAGGCTCGATAAAGAAACGAGCGGACTTATACTTATAACCAAAAATAAAAAAGCTCAAATTGATCTTAAAAGCTTGTTTGAAAAAAAACTAGTTCAAAAAGAATACCTTGCTCTAGCTCATGGAAAAATAGAAGAAAATTTTATAGTTGATAAAGCTATAAATTTAACTAAAAACTACGATGATGTAAAAACAAGAATGCAAATTTGCAAAGAAGGAAAACAAGCTATCACTGAATTTGAAATTTTAGAATACTTTCCTAAAATCAACGCTACTCTTTTACTTTGTAAACCCTTAACAGGCAGACAACATCAAATAAGAGTGCATTTACACTATAAAAATCATACCATTTTAGGCGATCCACTTTATGGGCTTAGCAAACAACAAATCGAAAGTATTTTAGATGAAAAATTAAATCCTAAAGAACGCTTAAAACTTACAGGTGCCTTGCGTTTGTGTTTGCATTCTTATCGTTTGAAATTTCAATATAAAAATCAAAATTTTGATATCAACTCAAAAATAAACATAAAAGAAATTTTCAACAATTCCATAAAATAAAATGATGTTTCACTACGCTACAATCAATCACTTTTTTACCAAATTTTAAAACAAAAAAATAATTCTTGCTAAAACTTTAAGTATAATTAAATAAAAAAGCGAGATTTTCCAATGAAATTTGTTAATTTTATACAGGGTCAAAAACACAATCTAGGAGTACTAAATTCTAGTGGAAAAATTGTAAGTTTTACTGATCTTGGCATTGAAACTAACGATATGAATGAATTTATTATCTATTTTGATAAATTTAAACACAAGCTTACAGACTTGGATTCTAAAATAGCCTATGAAATTCCAAAAGAAAATTATCTAGCCCCTATTATAGAACCTCGCCAAGATATTATATGTCTTGGGATTAATTTTTTAGATCATGCCAAAGAATCTGCCAAATTTAAGGGTGAAAAATTTGAAGAAAGAGAATATCCTGTATATTTTGGAAAACGCTGCAATCAAGCTACGGCACCTTTTGGCGATATACCTTTACATGCAGATGTAACTTCTCAGCTTGATTATGAATGTGAGCTTGCATTTATTTTAAGTAAAGATGCTTATAAAATCAAAGCTAAAGATGCAAAAGATTATATCTTTGGCTATACTATTATCAATGAAATTTCAGCTCGCGAACTTCAAAAACGCCACAAACAATTCTACCGAGCAAAAAGTCTTGAAGGTAGCACTATAATGGGACCTTATATCACAAGCGTAGATGAAATTTCTTATCCTCCTAAACTCCAACTTCAAAGCTATGTCAATGATGAACTACGCCAAAACTCTAACACTCAATTGTTTATTTTTGATATTGCTTATGTCTTAGAAGAACTTAGCGCAGGCATGCTTTTAAAAGCTGGAAGTATTATATCTATGGGAACTCCTAGTGGAGTAGGTATGGGGTTAAATCCACCTACTTTTTTAAAATCAGGAGATAAAGTACGTTGCGTCATAGAAAATTTAGGAGAACTTTGCAATAAAATAAAAAATATCAATTATTAAACAATTTACTAAAATTACACTATAATGGCATTTTAAAAACTTAAATTAAGGCAGAAATTTACCATGAAAAAAATAATAATGATTTTATGTTTATCTTATGCAAATATAGTCTTTGCAGTAGATATGATAACCCCTATTCCAAATTCCATCTCTTATGATAAAGAAAAAGCTAAACTTGGAAAAAGTCTTTATATGGATAAAAGTTTATCCAAAGATGGAAAAGTTTCGTGCAATACTTGCCATAGGCTTGATCAACACGGCGTTGATGGACTTGAATTTTCAATAGGAGTTGATAATCAACTCGATAAACCCTTTAACACTCCTACAACCTTTAATTCTGTATTTAATTTTGTGCAATTTTGGAATGGTAGAGCTAAAGATTTAGCAGAACAAGCTACAGTACCTTTTTTCAATCCTAAAGAAATGGGGCTAAGTCCTGAACTTCTTTTACAAAAAGTTAATTCAAATGAAAATTATGTAAAAACTTTTAAAAAACTTTATGGAGAAGTTACGGTAGAAAACATAGCTCTTGCAATCGCCGAATTTGAAAAAACCTTGATCACTCCAAATTCTCCTTTTGATCGCTATCTTAGCGGGGATCAAAATGCTATTTCAGCTCAAGCTAAAAAAGGTTACGAAGATTTTAAAGCTAATGGCTGCATCTCTTGTCATCAAGGTCAAAATATAGGTGGGAATATGTTTCAAAAAATCGGTATTTTTGAAGAATACCCAAACCAAGAAGATTTAGGGCGCTATGAAATCACAAAAAGAGAAGCTGATAAAATGGTATTTAAAGTTCCTAGTCTTAGAAATATAGCCAAAACCGCACCTTATTTTCATGATGGATCTATACCTACTTTAGATGCTTGTGTTCAGTTTATGGCTTACTATCAACTAGGAAAATTTTTAGATCAAGAAACAGTTGACAATATAGTTGCATTCTTAGAAAGCTTAACAGGAGAATATCATGACAAATAAAAAAAGTTCATTTTTGATAAAATTTATTATTTTATCTACACTAGTTTTAGCTTTCATTCTTGTTTTATTAGGTATTATTTTTAATAACTATTCTTCATCTAAAGATAATAAAGAATTGATAAACATAGTTCAACAACTAGAAATTTCAGATGAAAAAATCAATTCTGTTTTTCAAAATAGTTTTAATTTTATCAACTACGATCCAAGTGTTCAAGCGATAAAAAAAATGCAAGAAAACTTTACAAAACTTAAAACTTTTGGGATTGACATAAACAAAGCAGAAGAAATTTTTAATGTCAAACTAATCCAGCTTAATTATTTTAAATCCGCAAATTCCATAGCAGTAAATTCAAAACTTTATTTATTTGAACTAGCTAAAAATTATTTTGAAGAATTGGAACAAAACCATGAAACAAATAAAAACAACTATAAAACAATGAGTTCTATGTTAAGCGTTCTTTCAACTGAAAATATTTTACAAAAAACAACATTAAATCAACTCAACAGTCTTATGAAAGAAATCAAAAATGATGCAAAAAATGAAAATTTGCAACTTTTTTTAAAACACTATAAAATGATTGTAAAGCAAATTTCTATTATGCAAGATAATTCTTCTATTTATGAAAATAATTCCCTTATGAAAGAGTTAAAACAACTTGACACTTTTACCCAAAATACTATAGAACAATCTAATTTATTTAAATTTTATATCGCTTTGGCAGTATTTGGAATTACTATCGTATTATTTGTATTTTTTATTTTATTAACACTAAAAAAGTCATCATACCAATTCATACTTTAGAAAAACTAAGTGCTAATTTAGCTAGCAAAGAAGCCAATCTACATTCTCGTTTAAACATAGATCCAAAAAGCGAGCTTGGACAAAGCGCTCAATATATTAATTCATTTATATCCACCGTTCAAAACTCGATCATAGAAGCCATAGAAAATGCTAAATCAAGTCATCAAAATTCACAAAAACTCAAAAACAATTCTATGATGCTTGAAAACAGTTCTAATTCTCAACATGAACAAATTCAAGGAGTTAAAGAAATCACTCATGTTTTAGATGATCATATCAATCTTGCGGGAAATTTAGCACAAGAAAGTATAGAAAATATGCAAGATATGCACATACTAATGGATAAAGTAGAACTTACTCTATCTGAACTTGTAAATTTGATAAATGAAAACAATGAAAAAGAACAAAATGTAGTAGCCAATATGGATAGTCTAACCCAAAGTGCGGATAATATTATAGAAATCACAAATTCCATTAAAGATATAGCTGATCAAACTAATTTACTTGCTCTAAATGCAGCTATCGAAGCTGCAAGAGCAGGCGAACATGGGCGTGGATTTGCTGTTGTAGCCGATGAAGTTGGACAACTTGCTGATAAAACAAGCAAATCTCTTTTAAATATCAATGCTACTGTTAATACTATAGTCCAACAAATCAATGACAACAAAGCCTTAATGGATCTTATCCATGATTCTATGAAAGAAACCTCTTCAAAAACCAATGATTTACAACAAGAACTTGTAAATTCTATGCATAAATTGGAAAGCTCTATAGAATCAACCCAAACCATGAAAGATAAAAGCATGGAAGTAAAAGATAAAATGCTTATCCTAGGAACAAATATAGACAAAGTTAACGAACTTGCAAATTCTGTTAAAGATTTATCATGCGAAATCAATAATATCTCTCAAAATGTTCTAAATGGTGCCTCTAAACTCTCCGAAAAATTAAGTAGCTTTCAGTAACTTTTTTCACGTTAATTTAACTTAACGTGAAATTTCAATAAAAATTTTATTTTTAATTTATGTTTTTCAAGTAAAATTAGCAGTTTTTATTTCAAAGGAGATGCTATGGAGTTTCTTGAACTTTTATTAGTTTTAATCGCCTTGATACTGATTATCAAAAAACCAGAAAAAGAAAATTTGGCTTTTGGTTTGGTAATGGTAGCTTGGCTTTTAATGGTTTTTTTCTATGTTGGCCACAAAACAGGCGCACTATTAACAATAATGAATCTGTAAGGAAGGGCTAAATGAACGAAATCAATAAAACAAAAAATTTCTACACACTAATGTGTTTAGCAGGCTTTTTGATTATACTCTTGCCTGTAGGTATTGCAAATTTGATATTTGGTTATATGTTGGGCGATAGTCCTTGCACGCTTTGCTGGGGACAAAGAGAAGCAATGATCTTTATCGGTGTAATGGCGCTTTTCATTGTTCGTTATGGTATGAAAGGTAAATACCTTGCTGCTCTTTTAATCATGACAGCAGTAGGACTTTATCAATCTTTTGCTCACTATGGTAATCACGCTCATAGAGATTTAGATCAAGGTTTTGGTTTAGCAGTTTTTGGTATCCATACTTATTTTTGGGCTGAAGTAGTATTTTGGGCTGTTGTATTGCTCTTAGGTGTGATTTTTGCTTTTGCCCCTAAATTTAATGCTTTTGAAGCTGAACTAAATGGAGAAAAGTTTAGAAAATATACTAAATTTAGCTTTGCAGCAGTTTTAATCAGTGCTATCATCGTAGCATCAAATGTTTTCCAAGCCTTTGTTAGCACAGGTATTCCTCCTTATGTAGGACAAGGCGATCCTGTAAGATTTAGTTTAAATCCAAAATACATCATTTGGAGTAAAGAAGGTTGGAATGGTTTATGGCAAAATATTTCTTTCTTAGGAAAACGCGATGTTAAAGCTCCTGATTATGCTTTTGCACCTGCAAGTGAAAAACTTGGCATAAAATTTGATAATGATATCAACAATGCTCCATTTGCAAAAATCAATGATGAGCTTAAAATCACAAATGAACAAACCATAAATTTTGACAAAGCCATCAATACTCTTGATTATATCAATAACGAATTTGTAGCAAGTTCTAAATGGGATGTAGTTTTCTTAGATAATAATTTTAGCGTTAAAGAAGGTTTTGAACTTGATCCTTATTTTTCAGCTTCTATCGATCCAATCATCGGTATCATACCTTATATGAACGATAAATTCATTCTTATGGGCTCAAACAAATCTTTCTTAAGATTTGCAAAAAATCCTAATGCAAGTGAAGAAGATATCGCTAAACAATACGCTGACTTTGTAAAAGGCAATGATAAATTTAAAGGTCAAGGCGAAAGTTTAGGTCGCGGAAGACTTGATACCGTAAGAGCAAAATTTAACCATGTAGCAAGTATGACTACAGATGGAAATTATCTTTATCTTGCAACTGTTCCAAACAACAAAGACGCTAAAACTTTTGTAATCTCTAAAGTTTCTTTAAAAGATCGTGTTCTTTCAGGAGAATTTACTCCAAAAGCAAATCTTAAAGAAGGTAAAACTTTAGGCGATCTTTATGTAACTTCTATGACTTTTAAAGATGGGGAAATTTATGCACTTAGCAAAAATCACAATGTGATTGCCGTAATTGATCCAGTCAAAGAAGAAGTAGTGAAAACTATCGCTTTCCCAAGCTCTATCACTAATGCTAGAAGCATTTTCTTTAAAGATGGAAAAATCAATATTCTTTCTTATCAAGATGGAGCAAACAAGCTTTATACTTTAAACTAAGCTTTAAGTCCTAGTGAAAACTAGGACTTATATTTAATCTTATCTTTAAATCCTGCTTTTTCAAAACCTCTTAAACGAAGCAAACAACTATCACACTCCCCACAAGCTTCATCTTCACTCTCATAACAAGACCAAGTAAGTTCTAAAGGTACATTTTCTTTTAAGGCTAGTTCTACAATTTTAGCTTTGTTTAGTCTAACAAGCGGAGTTTTTATACAAACTTTGAAATTCTTACTCGTACCTTCATTGATAAATTCTTGTGCCTTTTGTATAAACTCATCAGTACAGTCGGGATAACCACTGCCATCTTCTTCTACCACCCCTATAAAAACACTCTCACAATTTTCCTTTTCAGCCAAAGATCCTGCTATACTTAAGAAAATTCCATTGCGAAAAGGCACATAAGTGATAGGTGGAGTATCGCTTGTACAAAGCTCATTTTTAGGGATGTCTATACTTTTATCGGTTAAGGCATTGCCCCCTATATCTTTGATAAAACTCACATCTAAAATATAAGATTTTTCTACTTTTAAAGCCTTGCAAATTTGCTTAAAACATTCTTTTTCTTTTTCTTGAGTGCGTTGTTCATAGTCAAAATGCAAAGCGATGATTTCATAACCTTCTTTTTTGGCCAGATAAGCACACAAAGTACTATCCATACCGCCACTTATGATACAAAGTGCTTTTTTACTCATTTTTATCCTTAAATTTGCTATAATTTCACAATTTTAACGAAAATTTTTAAATTTAAATTGCAAAAAAGGCAAAAGCATGATAAACATAAAACTCATAGAACACATTTTTAAAGCCGCTTCTATTAGTCGCTGGAATGATTATCCAAGAATGGCAAATTTGGTTGAACTTGACAAACAAGCTCATAAATTCATCATCGCATATTTTATCGCTAAAATGGAAAAAGATGTGGATATGAGAGTGATTATAGAAGGGGGAATTTTTGAGTTTTTAAGTCGTGTTGTGGTAACTGATATACGCCCTGATGTGTATCATGAAATCGTGCGTCAAAAAAAAGCTGAAGTTAATGCTTGGGTTTTAAGCAAAATCGAACCTATGATAGAAGATATAGAAGATGGGGAATTTCTAAAGCGTTTTGAAGCATATTTAAACGGTAATGCTTATGCTAAAGAAAGACTTATCTTAAAAGCAGCTTCATATTTTGCTACAAGATGGGAATTTAACATAGTTTATCAAACCTCAGCTTTTTTAAATGATATTGATGAGATTAAAAACAAAGTTGAAGAAGAATTAGAAGATTACTATGAGCTTATAGGAGCTAGAAAAATCGCTTTAAATCAAAAAATAGCCAAAATTATTGATCTTAGCGGAAGACTTCGCTTTCAAAAACGTTGGGCTCAAACTCCACGCATACCAGAAACCGCGGTTTTAGGACATATGCTTGTGGTGGCGATTTTAGGATATTTTTACTCACTAAAAATCAAGGCTTGCGATAAAAGACTTGAGAATAATTTTTATTGTGCTTTGTTTCATGATTTGCCAGAGTCTTTAACACGTGATATTATCAGCCCTGTAAAATACGGCATTGATGGACTTCATGATATCATAAATGATTATGAAATGAAACTTATTAATGAAAGAATTTTACCCTTTGTACCTGAGGGTTTAAGGGCTGAGTTTTCTTATATTTTAGGCATTAGAGAAGGTAGAAACGGTGAGTCAAATTTTGTAAAAAATGAGTTTGAAAATCGCACTTATAAAAATGCTAAAATCGAGCTTTGCAGCGGAAGTTTAAGCTCTTTTAATGAAAATGAATTTGGTGCTATAGATGGTAAGGCGCTTAAATACTGCGATAAAATTGCTGCTTATATAGAAGCAGGACTTAGTATAAGTTATGGTGTAAAGTCTAAAGAACTTGAAAGTGGTTTTTTAGGAATGCATGAGTTTTTTAAAGAAAATCCTACCATAGATGGGGTGAATTTTTTTGAAATTTGTGAAAGTTTAAGAGAGTATTTTAAAATTTAAATAAGATTTTTATACTACTATTTTCAATATGTTTTAAATAAAAATATTATAAATTCAAATTTTATTTTGTATAAAATATAAAGGAGTTATTATGAAAAAATACTTTCAAAAGCGCTATACTTTAGCCTTTTTTATAGGTATATTAGCGGGTATTTTCGGAGCTATTGTTAAATGGGGTTGGGAAGTACCTTTTCCTCCAAGAAATCCCAATGTTTTTTGGCCAGCAGATGCTTTAGAACGTGTTACTCCACCTAAAATTTTTCTAGAACAACTAGGCTTGCCTACTGATTGGACTTATATGTTTTCGGGTATGCAAATGCCTTTGTCAATTTTTATAGTACATGTCGGTTTTTCTATTATTTTTGGAGTGGCTTATTGTATGATAGCGGAAAAATGGCACCGTATTACTATGTGGCAAGGTGCAGTTTTTGGATTTTTTGTTTATCTTTTTGCCCATGTTATTGTAATGCCTTTAATTGCAGAAGTTCCACCACTTTCTGAAATTCCTTTTGATGAACACCTGTCTGAAATTTTTGGCCATATTGTTTGGCTGTGGGGCATGGAAATAGTTCGTAGAGATATAAGAAATCGTATAACCAAAGAAATAGAAGAATGAAAGGAAGCCTTTCATTCCATATCTAAAACCGCACCTTTACTAGCATTGCTAACAAGTTTTTGATACATTCTAAGCCATCTTGAAGACACCTCTTTTTGAGGCAATGCAAATTCTTTTTTACGTTTAGCAATTTCTTCTTCACTTACATTTGCATGGATAGTATAAGCATCTACATCAATTTCTATTTCATCTCCATCTTTTAAAAGTCCTATAAGACCACCTTCAGCTGCTTCAGGGGAAATATGACCGACGCTTAAACCCCTTGTAGCCCCACTAAAACGACCATCGGTGATTAAAGCTACATCAGCACCTAAACCCATACCCATTAAAAGTGAAGTAGGACTTAACATTTCTTGCATACCAGGACCCCCTTTTGGACCTTCATAGCGTATTACACAAACATTTCCTTTTTGCACCTTGCCTTTGATAATGCCTTTTATAGCTTCATCTTGAGAGTTAAAACAAACAGCTTTGCCTTTAAATTTTCTTTCTCCGATTATTCCTGCGGTTTTTATAACGCAACCTTGCTTGGCTAAATTTCCAAACAAAATGGCAAGCCCACCTACTTTTGAGTAAGCATTATCTACTTTACGAATGATATTTTCATCTTTGATTTTGGCATTTTTTAAGCGTTCTTTGAGACTTTCTCCTGTAATGGTCAGTGCATCAAGTTCTAAAATATGTCCTTGTCTGCTTGAAATTTCAGCCATAACTGCACTCACACCGCCTGCTTTGTGGATATCATCCATATAAACACTATTTAGCGATGGGGCTATTTTTGCTATGTGTGCAACTTTGCTTGAGATGAAATTTAAATCTTTAATATCTAGTGCTACCCCTGCTTCACGCGAAATGGCAAGCATGTGTAAAACTGTATTGCTACTTCCACCCATTGCCATATCTACTACCATAGCATTACGCACAGCTTTTTGAGTGATGATATTACGAATTTTAAAACGTTCATCTAGGGCGATTTCACAAATACGACGCGCTGCTTTTCTTAAAAGCTCTTCTCTTTCTTTACTTAAAGCTAAAATGGTTCCATTGCCTTCTAGTGCTATACCCATAGCTTCGCATAAGGTATTCATAGAATTTGCTGTAAACATTCCCGAACAAGATCCACCACTTGGACAGGCTGAACATTCTATATCTTTAAATTCTTCTTCACTAATTTTTTTGGATTCATAAGCCCCTACAGCTTCAAAAACAGAGCTAAGGCTGATCTTTTCTCCTTTTTTGGTTACTCCTGAAGCCATAGGCCCACCACTTACAAAAATGGTTGGAACATTGACCCTTAAAGCTCCCATTAACATACCAGGAGTAATTTTATCGCAGTTTGGAATACAGATTAAAGCATCAAGTTGATGAGCATTCATCACCGTTTCAATAGAATTTGCGATAAGTTCACGACTTGGTAAAGAATAAAGCATACCTTCATGTCCCATAGCTATACCATCATCTACGCCTATGGTATTAAACTCAAAAGGTACGCAACCATTTTTGCGTATCTCATCTTTAATGATTTTAGCATAATCATTTAAAAAATAATGCCCTGGGATTATATCTATATAGCTATTTGCTACACCTATAAAAGGTTTGTCAAAATCTTCATCTTTCAAACCACAAGCACGAAGTAAAGAACGATTAGGTGCTCTTAAATGTCCTTTTTTTATCGCATCGCTTCTCATTGTAACTCCTGATAATAATTTTTTAAAATTATATTTAGCAAAGCTTAATTTTTGTGAAATTTATTTTGATATACATTTTCATAAATGATAAAAATTATTAATTGACAAAAATATTTTTTTATAATACAATACTTTTTGATAATCAAAAAAGGAGTCAAAATGAGACAATATGAAACCTATAAATGCCAAAAATGTGGCAATGAAGTAGAAGTTCAAAATGTAGGTGGCGGTAAGCTTAGTTGTTGTGGTGAAGAAATGAAATGTATCACTACAGATTTAACTGCAGTAAATTTAATGAAAGCTTTTGCAGGCGAATCTATGGCAAGAAACAAATACGATTTATTTGCTGATGTAGCTGAAGAAGAAGGTTGGCATGCGGTTGCTAGACATTTTAGAGAAGCGGCTGAAAATGAAAAATGGCATGCAAGAGCAGAATTTAAAGCTTATCATGAAATCGTTGATGGCAAACCTTTAGAAGTAACTACAAAAAACCTAGTAACTGCTGCAGAAGGTGAAAACTATGAGCACACAACTATGTATCCAAATTTTGCAAAAATCGCTGAAGATGAAGGCAAAAAGGCTATAGCGAGATTATTTACAGCTATTGGTAAAGTAGAAATCGAACACGAAAGAGAATATCTAGCGCTTAAAAAAATGCTCGAAGAAGAAGAATTTTTTAATAGTGAAGTAGAAGAATTATGGGTTTGTGAAGTATGCGGACATATACATCGTGGCAAAAAAGCTCCAGCAGCCTGTCCTTTATGTAAAGCACCAAAAGAGTATTTTAAACGCGAATTTTTGGGTTAAGTTAAGAAATTCTTATCCTTTTTAAGATAATATTATAATTATTTTTTAATAAAAGGATAAGAAAATGAAAAAATTACTATTTTTATTTTTTGCTTTAACGGCTTTTCTCTTTGGTGCTGTAAATATCAACACTGCAACACTAAAAGAATTAAAAAGTTTAAATGGTATTGGCGAAGCTAAAGCTAAAGCGATTTTAGAATACCGCAAAGAAGCAAATTTTACAAGTATTGATGATCTTAAAAAAGTTAAAGGCATAGGTGATAAGCTTTTTGAAAAAATCAAAAATGATATCACAATAGAATAAAAGGGCATTTTTGCCCTTCTTTTTAGAAAAATTTGAAAACTTTATTTGACACAAAAGAACTTTTAAACGAATTTGATATAAATTTAATCGGTATTGATGAAGCAGGACGCGGTGCTTTAGCAGGTCCTATGATGATGGCAGCTTGCAAACTGAACAAACAACTTGATGGGTTGTGTGATTCTAAAAAACTAAGCGAAAAAAAACGCGAAGAACTTTATGAAATCATCATCAAAAATTCAAACTATCTCATACTTGCTTTTTCTTCAGAACAAATCGACGCACTAGGCTTAAGCACTTGTTTAAAAAAAGGCTTAAAACTTATAAAAAAGCATTTTAAAACAGAAAATAACTTCTTATATGATGGAAACACCAACCTAGGTATAAACGGGATAAAAACACAAATCAAAGCCGACACTAGCATTTTGCAAGTAAGTGCAGCTAGCATACTCGCAAAAGTTAGTAAAGATAGAGTGATGAATTTCTTAGCTAAAGACTTTCCTTGTTATGAATTTGAAAAAAACAAAGCCTATGGCACAAAAGCTCATAAAGAATTTATAGCTAAATTTGGAATTTGCAAACTCCACCGAAAAAGTTTTAAACTTTTATGATTATTTTGCTAAATTTTGATGCAAACTCAAAGCACATTCTATACCATCTTTTATAGCCCAAACAACTAAAGATTGTCCTTTTCTAGCATCTCCACAAGCAAAGATTTTTTTATGAGTGGTTTGGAAATTTTCTGTGCTTATGTTGTTTTTCTCATCTAATTTCACTCCAAAATTTTTAGAGATAGCTTCTTCGCACCCGCTAAAACCCATAGCTAAAAGCACTAAATCCGCTTTATAAGTTTTTTTAGAATTTGAAATTTCGACATTTATAGCTTTGCCTTCTTTAAACTCGCGTTTTAAATCATTTGCTTCAACACCTTCTACATGAGTTTTTCCTAAAAATTTCTTTGTCATTTTTTGATATTCCCTAGGATCTTTGCCATATACAGCAATGGCTTCTTCTAAACCATAATCAGTAGTAAAAATGTCAGCTTTTAAAGGCCAAGGATTGTTTTGGCTTCTTTGCAAAGGTCTTTTTGGACTTCTTTCAAAACGCACTATAGATTTAGCCCCTTGTCTTGTCGCTACAGCGATACAATCCACACTTGTATCCCCGCTTCCTATAACCAAGACATTTTTACCTTTGGCCATATCTGCACCCTTGCCTGTTTTTAACAAAGTTTTGGTATTTTGCGTTAAAAAATCAAGGGCAAATTCAACCCCTTTTAGCTTTCTACCTTCTATATCAAGATCTATAGGCTTACTTGCTCCTGTACAAAGCACCAAAGCATCAAATTCTTTTAGAAGTTTTGAAACCTTATCTTTGCTGTCTATATTTTCATTCACTTTAAATTCAATCCCACTTTTTTTAAGCAAATCCACCCGTCTTTGAACTATACTTTTATCAAGCTTCATATCAGGGATGCCATACATCAAAAGTCCGCCTATTTTATCGCTTCTTTCAAAAACACTTACTTTATAACCTAGTGAATTTAAAGTATTGGCACAAGCAAGCCCAGCAGGCCCACTTCCTATGACAGCGATTTTTTTGCCATTGTATTGCTTAGGTTTATTTACTCTTACTAAATTTTCCTTAAAAGCATTTTCTATAATGGATAATTCATTATTTTTTATGCTCACACTAACACCATTTATCGCACACACACAAGAATCCTCACAAGGAGCAGGGCAAACACGACCGGTAAATTCAGGAAAAGGATTGGTAAGATCAAGTCTTTCATAAGCTTCTTTCCATAAAGAACGATAAACAAGATCGTTCCATTCAGGAATGAGATTGTTTAAAGGACAGCCCACATCTTTTCCTTCGCTCATCACACCCGTATGACAAAAAGCTACCCCACAATCCATACATCGTCCACCTTGAACTTCTTGTTCTTTTTTATCCAAAGGTATAGTAAATTCTTTGTAATTTAAAATCCTTTCTTTAGGAGCAATTTTTTTAAAATCCATTCTTTTAAAGTCCAAAAAACCTCTTGCATTTCCCATTTTTACTCCTTATTTAATATACTTTTTAGCTTGTCTATAATAATTTTTTTTCTTTCTTCTATAAAATTATTAAAATTTTCCAAAGATAAATCAACATCAGGAATTAAGTGTTTTCCTAAAAATTCCTTTCTATTTCCATTACATTTTTCATTTACCCATTGCTTTAAAGGTTTGTTATTTTTAGATTCATTTTCATTTGCATCAAGCATTTGTAAATTTGGTAAAGAATCATAAATATTAAAAGAAATACAATTATCTGTAGCTTTATAAAGTTTTTCATATTCTTTATATGCGGACTCTGGATGCAAATGATCTTTATGAAAATTATTATTTTTATAATCTAAATTTGGATAAAGTAAAGATAACACAGCAAACGCTTCAGGACTATTTTTACGGCATTCTATGACATTATTTTCTAAATATTCTTCATCTATTGTTTGTATATATTTTGCCTCTTTTTCAATTTCTTCCAATGGAAATAATTCTATTTCTCTATCAAAAAAGCCACTATTTTGCTTAAAATCTTTAATAAAAGCTTTACGCATGTTAGACAATACCGTATCACTACTTCCACCAAAAGGCTTTAAAATAATTGCCCTTAACAACCATTTTTTTATTATAGCTCTATTTTCATTACACTTGACAGAATCTACTATATTATTTGTCAAATTTTTATGATAAATAAAATATAAAATGGGTAAAATAGCATTATTTGATGAAAGTGTTTTTGCTTCAAATCCAAAACTTCTAAGCAATCTAAATGTTTCAATAAAAGCATTTTTTATGCCTTCCCATTTAGCTTCTATGGATTCTATAAAATTTTTATCAAAACTATTGATTTGAAATTTAATATTGTTATGGAATAAATATAAAAATCCTTTAAGGATTAAATCTTTAGAGATATCGAAATTTTCATTAATTTTATCTACAAGATTATTTATTTCTGTTCTTGCATCAATTTTATTCCAATTTGCAATAGCAATACTAAATAAAATATCAGAATAATCAAGAGGCTCACCATTTGAATTAATTCTAATAAAAATATTAACCGCTTTATCTGGATCTTGTTCTTCTTCTAAATAGAAATTAATTAAATTCTTATCAAATATCTTTTGATGCAATAGATCTAATCTATCTTCTTCATTTTCGTTTAAATTAAATTCTTTTGCTATTTTTCTTACTCTTCCTGAATCATATTGATATAAATACTGACACTTAAACCATTTTTGCTGATATTTATCAATATAAATATTTTGTTCTTTTGTTTCTAATTTATCAAGCCATAAAAATTCATATTCAATATTTTCATTTTCTGGTTTCTTGCTTTGAGTGAGATTAAAATAAAAATGACAAATTTTAAAATATCTATCATTGTTCTCCCATTTATTATATGATCTGTGAATATCATAATTTCCAAACAAAGCAAAATAAAGCGAAGTTAATCTTTGTTGTCCATCTAAAATCGCATAAAAATCTTTATGGTTTGAGGTGTTAAAATAATCATTATGCGTATGATACGATTCACGATAATATTCTAAAAATCTATAAAATTTCCAAGCTGTCTTGCTTTCATCTTTTACTTTCCAAAAAAGCATAGAACTTATAGGATATCCTCGTATTAGTGAATCAAATAATTCTTCTATCTGCCAAGGCTCCCAAACATACTCTCTTTGAAATGCTGGAAGTAAATATTCATTGTTTTTTATTCTTTGCATTGCTTCATTAATTGTTATTGGTGATTGAAATCCTGCCATTTTTACTCCTTATTTTTGTGTGATTTTCAAAAATGCTGCTAAATTTGGATCTTTTTCATTTTTACAAAGATCAAGCATTTTTAACATCTTTTCATAATCTCTTGGCATGACTTTAAAAAAGTCTTTTTTATCGAATTTTTCTAAAATATCTTTAGCCTTTTTAGAATCTGTATAAGTGATATGTTTTTCTATCACAGCTTTTAATTCTTTTTCATCCTTAGCATTAAGATCTTTAATATCCACAAGCTCGGTATTTACATGAGCTTCATTGTGTCTTCCAAAGATATAAACAACGCCCCCACTCATACCAGCAGCGAAATTCGCACCCACATCTCCAAGAACTACAACTTGTCCACCTGTCATATATTCACAACCATGCACGCCTGTTCCTAAAACCACAGCCAAAGCCCCTGAATTTCTTACACAAAATCTTTCCCCTGCTATACCATCTAAATACACTTCACCTTTTGTAGCTCCGTATAAACAAGCATTTCCTGCGATGATATTTTCTTCAGGTGAAAAAGTGGCTTCATTTGAAATTTTTGCTATGATTTTACCACCACTTAAACCCTTGCCTAAATAATCATTGCTATCGCCTATAATCTCAAGTTTAATACCCTTTAACAAAAACGCTCCAAAGCTATTGCCTGCATTGCCTATAGCTTTGATATGGATACTATCTTCATCTAAAGCATCTTTTCCATAAGTTTTTAAAATTTCACTTGAAAGCATAGTTGCAAAAGTACGACTTTGATTTCCTACTTCTAAAGAAAGTTTGATAGGCTCTTTTTTCTCCACAGCATTTTTACAAAGTGGTAGTAAAATTCTATAATCAATCGTTTTTTCAAGTTTATTGTCTTTATAATCTTTAAAATGCACAGCGGTTCTATTATAAGTAGGCAAGGATTTTAAAATTTTATCTAAATTTAGCTTTCCTGCTTTACCTTGCACACTTTTTTGGCGGAGTTTATCCACGCGACCTATCATATCATCTAGGCGTTCAAAACCAAGCCTTGCCATGTATTCTCTAAGCTCCTCAGCTATAAAATACATGAAATTAATCACATCATCTACTTTGCCTTTGAAACGATCTCTAAGTTCTGTATCTTGAGTGGCTATACCAAAAGGACAGGTATTTAGATGACAAACTCTCATCATTGTACAACCTAAAACAATCAAAGGAGCGGTTGCAAAACCAAATTCTTCAGCTCCTAAAAGTGCTGCTATGGCTAAATCACGCCCATTCATAAGCTTTCCATCAGTTTCTAATCTTACCCTATCTCTAAGCTTATTTAAGATCAAAGTTTGATGCGTTTCAGCTAAGCCTAACTCCCAAGGAATTCCAGCATGCGGTATAGAAGTTCTAGGACTTGCACCCGTACCTCCATCATAACCTGAAACAAGGATTAAATTCGCGCCTGCCTTAGCCACACCTGCAGCAACCGTTCCTATGCCATTTTCGCTTACAAGTTTTACTGAAATTTTAGCGTCTTTGTTCGCATGTTTTAAATCATAAATGAGTTGAGCCAAATCCTCAATAGAATAAATATCATGATGAGGAGGTGGGGAAATAAGCGTCACACCTGCAGTAGAATGTCTAGCCTTAGCTATCCAAGGATAGACTTTAAAGCCCATTAATTGTCCGCCCTCACCTGGTTTTGCACCTTGAGCGACTTTGATTTGAATTTCTTTTGCATGACTTAAGTAGTTTAAATCCACGCCAAAACGCCCACTTGCTACTTGCTTAATGGCTGAGTTTTTATCCACACCCTCTTTGATTTCATAGCGTTCTTCATCCTCACCACCTTCACCTGAATTTGATTTAGCACCTATTTTATTCATAGCCTGTGCTAAACACTCGTGTGCTTCTTTAGAAATAGAACCATAACTCATCGCCCCTGTTCTAAAGCGTTTAACTATACTTTCTACACTTTCAACCTTATCTATACTGATAGCTTCACTAAAATCAAATTCCATCAAAGAACGCAAATTAACTTGTTTTTCATCTACTAAAGCCGAGTATTTTTTAAAGCTTTTATAGTCTTTGTTGCGACAGGCTTGCTGAAGATTAAAAATCACAAGCGGATCGATTAAATGTTCTTCTTTAGCACTTCTAAAACCATGAATTCCTTTAGAATCTAAAGCCTTATGTGTATCGTTAAAAGCATGTTTGTGTAAAGCAATGAGTTCTTTTTCAAAATCTTCTAAATCCATACCTTCAATGCGTGAAGTTGTAGAAGTGAAGTATTTATCAATCACCTTAGAGCTTAAGCCCAGACATTCAAAAAGTGCAGAGCCATTATAACTTTGCAAGGTAGAAACCCCCATTTTAGAAGCAATTTTGACTATACCACTTGAACTTGCCTTGATGAAATTTTCTACCGCCTTTTCATAACTTAAATTTAAATCTTTATTGGCAATGAGTTTTTGTATACTCTCATAAACCAAATAAGGATTAATAACAGTCGCACCATAACCTAAAAGACATGCAAAATGATGAATTTCTCTAGGTTCACCACTTTCGATGATAAGACTTGTATGTGTTCTTAAATTTTTTCTTACTAGATGATTATGCACTCCAGAAACAGCAAGCAAAGCAGGGATATAAGCGTTTTTTTCATCCACTCCTTTATCGCTTAAAATGATAATAGAAACACCTTTTTTAACCTCATCTTCTATCTTAACGCAAAGTTCATCTAAAGCCTTTTCTAAAGTTTTTTTAGAATAATCATAAAGTATAGAAAATTCTTTAACTTGAAATTTATTTAAAGCCTTAACTTCAAAAAGTTCTTCATTGCTTATCACAGGCAAGGCTATTTTTACGCGTTTTGCATTGTTTTCATCGGGTTTTAATAAATTGCCTTCGCTTCCTAGATAAATCCTTGTAGAAGTAACAATCTCTTCTCTTATGGCATCAAGAGGAGGATTAGTTACTTGTGCAAAAAGTTGTTTAAAATAATTATACAAAGGTTGATAAGTTTTAGAAAGTATAGCCAAAGGAGTATCTACACCCATAGCTGCTATAGCTTCTTTACCATTTTGAGCCATAGCAGCCACGCTCATTTTAAGCTCATCATAACTCCAACCAAAAGCTTTTTGAAGTTTTAAAACCTCATCTTCTTTTAAAAACTGATGTTTATAAACTCCGCTTTTTTGTTTTTCAAGTTCAACTAAATTTTTAAGCCATTTTTTATAAGGCTTAGCATTAGCATAATGCTCTTTGATTTCATTATCAGCTATAACCCTACCTCTTGCTGTATCAACGAGTAAAAGTTTTCCAGGTTCTAAGCGTTTTTTAGCTTTGATATTTTTTTCATCAAGTTTTAAAGCCCCTGTTTCACTTGAAAGTATGAGCATATCATCTTTTGTAAGATAATACCTTGAAGGACGAAAACCATTTCTATCCAAACTCGCCCCCATAATCACTCCATCAGTAAAAACTATAGCAGCAGGTCCATCCCAAGGCTCCATCAATAAAGAATGATATTCATAAAAAGCACGCTTTTTGCTTTCCATATTTTCATTTTTATGCCAAGGTTCTGGCACCATCATCATAAAAGCTTCTTCTAAAGTACGACCATTTAGAGCTAAAAATTCTAAAGTATTATCAAACATTGCAGAATCACTGCTAAGCTTAGCTATGATAGGAAAAATTTCATCTAAATTTTCAAAATACTCACTTTGCATCAAGCCTTCTCTAGCTCTTATGCTATCAACATTTCCGCGTATGGTATTAATCTCTCCATTATGCACCATATAACGGTTTGGATGGGCTCTTTCCCAACTTGGGAAGGTATTAGTCGAAAAGCGAGAATGCACCAAAGCGATGGCTGATTTCATATTGACATCTTTAAAATCAAGATAAAAATCGCTCAATTGAGTTGAAAGAAGCATTCCTTTATAAACTATGGTGCGTGAAGAAAAACTTGAAAAATAAAATTTTGGCACATTAATAGCTCTTTTTTCTATAAGTCGACGCGTACTATAAAGCACTCTTTCAAACTCAAGTCCTGCACTTATTTTACTTGGTTTTTTTACAAAGGCTTGTAAAAAATAAGGCATAGCTTTTAAAGCACTTGCACCTATATCGCTAGGATTAAAAGGCACTTCTCTAAAACCTAAAAATTCAAGTTTTTTATCCTTTAAACCTTGTAAAAATATTTCTTTTGCTTCTTCTTTTGCATCAGTATTGGGTGATAAAAACATCTGTGCTACAGCATAATCACCCTTTTTAGGAAGTTCAAAACCCAATTCTTGAGTTTTAAAAAAATCATGTGGAATTTGGATTAAAATCCCCGCCCCATCACCTGAATTTTCTTCAGCTCCTGTACCACCTCGGTGTTCAAGATTCATCAAAATTTCTAAAGCATCACAAATAACCTTATAAGAAGCAATACCGCGTATATTAGCAACTGCAGCGATACCACAGGCATCGTGTTCGTTCTTTGGGTGATATAAACCTATGCTTTGATTATTTTCTAGGATATTTTCTAAATCCATTTTGCTCTCCTTATAAGACTGATTTAAATTTTGTTAGCTTTATAAGGATTATAGCATACATTTTTTTAAAATCGATATAATTTTTATCTTAAAAATAAATAAATTAAAAAATATTTTAATAGATTTGCAAAAATTATAAAAACATGGCGATAATACTACCTAAAATCAATAATGGACCATTATAAAAAATAAAAGTTGGTATGCAAGTATCTTTAATGTGATCGTGTTGTTTATCAGCATTTAATCCTACAGTAGTTCCCATGGTTGTTTCACTGGCTGGACTTCCTGCATCTCCTAAAGCTCCTGCTACTCCTAAGATAAATATAATAAGTGCTGTACTAAAACCAAGCTCCAAACAAATAGGACAAAAAAGCGTAGCTATGATAGGTATAGTTCCAAAAGAAGTACCTATACCCATAGTGATGATAAGTCCTATTAAAAGCATGAAAAATACTGCTAAAAATTTACTTTGTTCCATCCAAGGAACGACTGAATTTACAAGATCTACTACTGATCCACTTTCTTTTAAAACTTCTCCATATCCTGCAGCAACAAGGATAACAAAAGCTATAAAACCCATCATTTTAAGCCCATCATCAAAAACTTCATTGACTTTTGAAAATTCAACTCCACCCAAAATAACCATTAAAACAAAACCCAAAAGCCCTGATAAAGGTAAATTCATAGTCAAAATTTGCAAAATTAAAGTTAAAACAAGCCCAGCTAAAACGCCCCATTCCTTACGCGTCATTTCAAGATTTTCTAAATCCACTTTAGCAATTTCTACTTCTTGATACTCTCTTGGCTTACGATAAAACACAAAAAGCGCTAGAAAAAGTCCTGCTATCATACAAATAGCAGCGAAATACATAGTATTTGTAACATCATTTAAAGATGCACTTACATTATTTGCATTTAAATTATCTTTTAAAAGATCTTGAAAAGTAAGCCCAAAACCTACTGGCAAAACCATATAAGGCGTAGTAAGTCCAAAAGTTAAAGCACAAGCAACCGCTCTACGATCGATTTTAAGTTTATTAAAAAGACTTAAAAGAGGTGGAATCAACAAAGGTATAAAAGCTACATGAATAGGAATTAAATTTTGAGAAAAACAAGAAATCAAAGCTATAGACAAAAGCAATAAATATTTTTTATGAGATATAAAATGACTTACTATCTTAATCAAATATGCAGTTAAATTTGTCTTTGAAATCGCTGCGGCAATGGCCCCTAAAAGTATATAGCTAAGAGCTGTTTTTAAATTTTCTTTCATTCCGCTTATAAGTATATTCATAGTATCTACGAGTTCAAGATGAGAAAATACACCTGCAACAAGAGCTGAGATCAAAAGACTCAAAAGTACATTAAAACGAAACAAACAAAGTAAAGTCATCAAAACAACACTGATAATGATAGGATTAGTAAGTAAAGTCAAAATCATTCCTTAAATAATTTTAAAAATTTAATTGTAGAAAAAACTTAGTTAAAATGTAATAAAACTCGAACATATGATGATTTTATTTTAATATGTAAAATTATAAAAATAATTAATTTTTTTAATTTAAATAATTAATATAATTAATTATTTAAATTTTTAAAATTTATAATAAAATAAAAGATTATATAAATATTTAAGGATATTTCAATGAAACAGAACGATCAAAAAGAAAATCGTAGAGACTTTCTAAAAAATATAGGACTTGGTTTATTTGGCATTAGTGTATTGTCAAATTTTTCTTTTGAGAATTTTTTAGGAAGTAAGGCTTTGGCAAAAGAATTGCCTGATTTTAAAATAGAAGGTAAAAAAGATCTTATCTACCATGGCGAAAAACCATTAACAGCAGAAACTGAAATTTATGCTCTTGATTCTGATTTTACTAAACCTGAAAATTTCTTTGTTAGAAATAATGGCTTACCACCAAGCCTAGAAACGATAAAAGAAAGACTTCATAAAGGTTGGACTTTAGAAATCGATGGAGAAAGCATTATCAATAAAAAATCTTACACCATAGAAGATTTAAAAAAGAAATTTAAAACCTATACTTATGCCTTAACAGTTGAATGCGGTGGAAATGGTAGATCCGAAGTTATACCTAGCACAAAAGGAACTCAATGGGGTTATGGTGCAGTAGCTTGCGGTAGATGGACAGGAGTGCGTTTAAAAGATATTTTAAAAGATTGTGGCATCAAAAATGATGCGGTTTATATCGGATATTATGGCATAGATACAAAATTAAATGGTGAAGAAACTTCACCTATTAGTAGAGGAGTTCCTATTTCTAAAGCTTTACAAGATGAAACTCTAATAGCTTGGGCTTATGAAGGCAAAGATATTCCTTTAGTCAATGGCTATCCACTTAGACTTGTTTGTGGTGGTTACCCTGCAAGTACAAGCGGTAAATGGCTTTATAAAATTTCAGTAAGAAATAAAATTCATGATGGTGAAAAAATGGAAGGTTCTTATAAAGTTCCTGTAAATCCGGTAAAACCAGGAGATTTTAACTATAAAGGCGAGATGAAAATCATAGAATCAATGCCTATAAGATCTGTAATTACTAATATCAAAAATGGTTCTGAAATAAAAGCAAATAAAAAATTTGAAGTTAGAGGTAAAGCTTGGGCTGGAGAACTTGAAGTTAGTGAAGTTTATGTAAGCAATGATTATGGCGTAACATGGACTAAAGCAAAGGTAGAAAAACCATTAAATAGATTAGCATGGCAAAAATGGAGTGCTCAAATATCAATACCAACAAAAGGATATTATGAAATTTGGGCAAGAGCTATCGATAGTCAAGGTAACAGTCAACCTATGGTTTTAGCACAGTGGAATCCAGGAGGATATATCAATAATGCATGCCATAGAGTTAATGTTTATGGAGTTTAAGTATGAAAAAAATTATATTGATCTTAGCATTGTTTTTAAGTGCAAGTTGGGCTCAAAATCTTGAAATTAACCCTGATACAGGATTGATTATCGATCCTGATTCACCTTTAGTGGAAGCAAATTGTTTAGCTTGTCATGGATCCAATCTCATTACCAATATGCATGCAAGTAGAAAAGCTTGGTTAGCAGCTATAAGATGGATGCAAGATAGTGAAGGACTTTGGGAAATAGAACCTGAAGATGAAGAAAAAATTTTAAATTATCTTGAAAAATATTATGGAGAAAAATACGATACAAGAAGAAGAATTCCTCTAGCTATACTCTTACAAAACAAAACTCATTGAAGAAATCATTTCTTCAATGATAAATTTTTACACATCCAAATGCTTTACATCTTTAGCGTGCGCTTGGATATAATCGCGTCTTGGTTCAACCTCATCACCCATAAAGAGATTAAAGGTATCATTTGCACTTTGTGCATCTTCAATAGTGATTTTTAAAAGTCTTCTTACGCTTGGATCCATTGTGGTTTCCCAAAGTTGCTCAGGATTCATTTCCCCTAAACCTTTATAGCGTTGTATAGTAGCACCTTTTTTAGCATTGGTTTCAACATCTTCAAGAACTTCTAAAATATCTTTATCAAATTCCAAGCTTCTATCTTTAATCTTATCAAAAATATAACTCGCTTCTTCATATAGTGGATGAGTGAAAAGTTCTTCATTGATCACAAGTTCTTCTAAGCCATTTTGAGTTTGAACGAAAGCTCGAATTTCATTTTCGTTGATATAATGATTTAAGATATTGTGTCCTTGTGTTTCTAAAAATTGTTTGATTACACTAAATAATTCTTCATTATTTCCTTTAACTAAATTTGAATTTTCTATCATATAGCGTATCACAGAAATCACATTAAAACGCTTTTCAAGATCTTTTAAAATCGCACGATAAGCTGCAACGATTTTTAAATAATCTTTTAAATCATTCATTCCTATACCTTCATAGTTTAAACCTTCTATTCCCGTTTCTATCAGGTATTCGCTCAAAGCTTTTTCATCTTTTAAATAAATTTGCTTTTTAGCTTTTTTATAAAGATATAAAGGTGGTTGTGCTAGATAAATATGTCCATTTGCCACAAGTTCATTCATAAAACGGAAGAAGAAAGTTAAAAGCAAGGTTTGTATATGAGATCCATCAACATCCGCATCTGTCATGATGATGATTTTATGATATCTAAGTTTTGAAAGATCAAAATCTTCACCTATACCACAGCCAAAAGCGGTAATCATATTTTGAATTTGCTCAGATTTTAAAATTTTATCTAGTCTTGCTTTTTCAACATTTAAAATTTTACCACGCAAAGGCAGTATAGCTTGGAAAGATCTTTCTCTACCTTGTTTTGCAGAACCTCCTGCAGAATCCCCTTCCACAAGATAAATTTCACTTTCACTTGGATCTTTACTTTGACAATCAGCTAATTTCCCTGGTAAAGTTCCTACGCTTAAACTTTCTTTTTTGCGCGTTAATTCTCTAGCTTTTTTCGCTGCTTCTCTTCCTCTAGCTGCCATTAAAGCTTTATTCATTATAGCTTTAGCTTCGATAGGATTTTCTTCAAAATATTTAGTCAAATACTCAAAACTTGCTTTTGAAACTATAGGACGCACATAAGTTGAACCAAGTTTTCCTTTGGTTTGTCCTTCAAATTGTGGTTCAGGTACCTTTACACTCACAATAGCGATCAAACCTTCACGCACATCATCACCCGTGATTTTATTATCCTTTTCTCTAGCACTTGCATTTGCTTCTATATAGTTACTTATCACACGAGTTAAACCCATTCTAAAACCAGCTTCGTGTGTTCCACCATCTGGGGTTTTAATATTATTTACAAAAGAGAGTAAATTTTCACTATAAGTATCATTGTAAAGCAAAGCTACTTCAACATTCACATCTTCTTCATCTACACTAAAGAAAATTGCTTTAGTTAAAGCTTCTTTTTTATTTAAGTCTGTAACAAACTGAGAAATTCCACCTTCAAAGTGAAAACTTTCATGTTTGCCTACGCGGTTATCTTTAAAATTTATAGTGATTTTTGGATTTAAGTATGCAAGTTCACGAAATCTTTTAGCCAAAATTTCATAATCAAATTCAGTCACTTCAAAAATTTGATCATCAGGCCAAAATTCTATAGTTGTTCCTGTTTTTTTACTTTTTCCTATCACACCAAATTCACTGATAACTTTACCTTCTGAAAATTCTTGACGATAAATTTCTCCATTTCTTTCAACTGTAGCTACAAGTTTTTTAGAGAGTGCATTTACAACCGAAACCCCAACACCGTGCAAACCGCCTGAAACTTTATAAGTATCTTTATCGAATTTTCCCCCTGCATGTAGGACAGTTAAAACAACAGTTAAAGTTGGCATATTTTCAGTTGGGTGCATATCAACAGGAATACCACGACCATTATCACTAACTATACAGCTTCCTTCAGTAGTGATTTCTACATCTATAGTATCGCAATGTCCTGCCATAGCTTCATCGATAGAATTATCCACAACTTCATAAATCATATGATGAAGTCCGCCTATGTTTGTATCTCCTATATACATACCTGGGCGTTTTCTAACAGCTTCTAAGCCTTTTAGGACTTTAATATTACTCGCACCGTAATTTTCTTGCATATTTTTCCTTTATCTTTTACTTGTTTTATTACAAAATCATAGGCATGATAATCATTGATAGTCCTTGGGATTTGACTATAAATGCTGAATTAGGTTCATTTACACTTAAAGTGAATTTTTCTTCTTCTATAGAAGTTAAGAAATCAAGTAAATGTTTGATTTTTATAGTAAGATTAAATTCTTCACTTACTCCTGTTTGAATTTCAAGTTCTGTTTTTGCTTCCATATTGTCTAAACTTATACCTTCAAAGATGATTTTATCTTTGTTAAAATGAAGTCTCATTTTTTCAGTTACAACGCTGATTTTTTTAAGACTATCTATAAAATCTTCAGTTGAAAAACTGAGTTCTTGTTTGAAAGTTTTTGGTATAACTTTTTCATAATCTGGAAATTTATCATTGATAAGTTTTGTAAAGAATTCAAAATTTTCATTTTTGGCAATAAGCATATTTTGATCATAAAAAATTTCTATTTTTTCATAGAAAAGTTTTTGCATTTCCATAATAGCTTTTTTAGGGATACTAAAACTAAATTCTTGATTATTTGCTTTTTCTAAAGTATAGATTGCAAGTCGTTTTGTATCAGTTCCTACGAAGTTAATTTTATCTGTTTTTATATCTAAAAATGCACCATTTAAGGAGTATTTTGGGTTGTTTGTATCAATACTTGGTAATATCTTTTTAAGAGAACGGCTTAAATCACTTGAATCAATGTCAAATTGGTTTTTTCCTTCTGTATTTGGAAAATTTGGAAAATCTTCATGATTAAACATAGGAAGTTTGTATTTTGTGCTTTTTTGTCTTATAAATAAGAAATTATCAATGGTTTCTAAAATAACTTCTTCATTATTTAAGCTTTTAATAACATCTGCAATACTTTTTGCGTTTGCAGTAGCAAAACCACTTGATTCTACGCGGATTTTTTTTATCTTATAGTTGATACCTATTTCATAATCACTAGCTCTAATAAGAAGTTTATCTTCATCAGCATGAAAAAAAAGATGAGAAGTAATAGTGCTTGAGTCTTTTTTTTCTACATAAGCATTACATAAAATCACTGCAGATTCTAAAGTATTTTTATTGATACTTAACTTCATTTTTTCTCCTTGGTTTATTTTAATTTTAAATTCGTTGTAATAATAAGCTTGTTGAAATTGTGAAATTCTTCAAAGCAAAATAATCAAATTTGTATTTTATCATACTTTGCTTAATTTCTTTTTTTCACACTCTAGAATTTATTTTTCACATCCTTTCACTTAACTTTGACTTTTAACAAGAATTTTATTTTTAAGTTCTTCGATTTTTGCTTTTAAAGAACCATCATTTTCTATCATTTCTGTGATTTTTTTAACATTATGTGAAATAGCTGTATGATCTTTCATTTCAAAATAATTCGCAAGTTGTGGCATAGTCAAAGCCGTAAGTGCCCTAGCTAGGTAAATCACAATGCGTCTTGCTGTGACTATATTTTGAGTTTTTTTATTGGATTTCACATCGCTTGGTTTGATGTTAAATTCTTTACATACCAAAGATAAAATGTCATCTATAGTGATATTTTCTTTCTTTTCTTTGATATGATCTTTCATCACACTTTTGGCAAGTTCGAGTGTGATTTCTTGTCCTAGTATGGTTGCATAAGCATTTAAACTTATGATGATACCTTCGATTTCTCTTATATTATCCCCTAAAGAAGTAGCGATATAGTTTATAATATCATTAGAAAGATTGATATCGTTAAATTCACATTTTTTTCTTATGATGGCTATTTTTGTATCTAGTTGAGGTGGAGTTATATCAGCTATGATCCCATGTGCAAAACGACTTTTTAAGCGTTCGGTTATACCTTTTAGCATGTTGGGTGGATTGTCTGAAGTCATGATGATTTGTCCATCGTTATTTTTGATTTCATTAAATATAAAGAAAAATTCTTCTTGAATTTTATCGGTTTTTCCTAAAAACTGTACATCATCTATAAGTAAAACATCGCAGTTTCTATACTTTTCATGAAATTTATCTAAAGAACCATTTTTTAAATTTGAAGTAAAATCGTTGATGAAATTTTCACTGGTAGCGTAAATAACTTTTTTTCCCATTTCTAAGCTTGCATTTCCAACTGCTTGAAGTAAATGTGTTTTTCCAAGTCCTGTAGGTCCATAAACAAAGATTGGATTATAAAGTTTTCCAAGTTTGTCTTTATGTGCTATGGCTTTACATGCTCCATAAGCGTATTTGTTAGAATCCCCTACAACAAAACTTTCAAAAGTAAAAGAAGGATTTAAAATCGTGCTTTGTGCTTTTATATGAGCTATGTCGATTTTTGTGCTTTTGTTGCTTTGTTTAGCACTTTGTGCTTGTATATTTATGATGGCTTTATTTCCGCTTTGCACTTCATAAAAATGCGCGATTTTTTTGCCGTATTTTGTTTGTATGAATTTAGCCATGAGTTCATTTGGAGCATTAAAAACTAAAAGATCTGCTTTGCTTTGTTTTTCGTTGAATTTTAAATTTGATAAATAGTTTTCGTATTCGTTTTCACTTAATTCTTTTTTTAAATTTTCAAGTATTTGGCTTGGATTCAT